>JAEZWF010000008.1 GCA_023420415.1 Actinomycetes bacterium
GGCGCCGGCACAGGCAGATCAGGTTGGCCACCGTGGTGGGACCACCCGCGCCGTCGTCCTTCCAGGCGACGACATGATCGAGGTCGCAGAACCTGGCGGCGACGGTGCAGCCGGGGAACCGGCAGCCACCGTCGCGGGCCTTGACGGTGCGGATCATCGCCTCGGTCGGCCGGTACGCCACCACCGTCGGCTCGGGCGTCTTGCACGAACGCACAACCGCGTTCGCGAACGCCGCTGCCAGAGTGCTCGCTTCCACGCTCGTGCCATCGGAGCTCATGTTTGCGGTGATGGTCCAGGACCCGATCGGGGTGCGGGCGAACGCCCCGGTGGTGTCGTCGCAGGGCACGACGTCGATGCGGACGCGTCGCGGCACGAGCACCGGCAACGCCACCACCCCCGCAGTCTTCGCGGTCGAGGAGCTACCCGTGGCGCCGGGGGCAGGCTCGTCCCCCTGGCACTCCTGTCGGTCCTGTCGGTCCGCGTGCTCGGACCGGTCTCCTTCGCTCGCCGCGTCTGTCGTGGTCGTGCTGGTCGTGGTGGTGGTGGTGGTGGGGTTGCCGTGTTCGGCGGGAACGTAGCCGGTTTCGGTCAGCAGTCGCTTGACCCACCGGTCCAACGCCGCCTTGTCCGCCTCGACCTGATCGACGCCTGCGCCCGCACCTGCACCTGCACGGGCTGGTGCACCCGCGGTCGAGGTGGCGCTGTCGGTGTTGGCGCTGTCGGCGTTGGTGCTGTCGGCGTGGGGGTTGGGCTCGTCGTGCGGGTGGGGGGTGGGTGCGAGTCGGGACTCGGGCACAGCGACCTGGATGACGTACTCGGCGCGGGCGTTGCCCTGGATCAGGGCGAGCATCGCGTCGGCACGGGCTTGCTCGACGGTGCTGCACTCTCCGGTGGTGACGTACTCGCGGGCCAGGGTGTTGATCGCCGCCCACGCCCTGCCCGCCTCCTCCACGGGCAGGGAGGCTGTCCAGGTGTCGACACCGGGTTCCTCACCAGCCCACCGTCGTAGTGACCGGTCCGTCCTGGCCCGGGCTGCTTTGTGGCGCAGGAACTGCTCACCGACCTTGCCCAGGACACGCCGCACCCGTTGCCGCAGCCGGTGCCCCGGCTCCTCACCCAGCCGTGGCAGCACCTGAGCAACGACGGCCTCACGGACCTGGTCGGGGGCCTGGTCGAGCTCGGTGACGATGATCCCCGCCCGGTAGGAGTCGACCCGACCGGTCGCCATCGCAGCCAACACAGTCGGGTATGTCCCCGCCAGGGCGGTGGCATGGTGCATGCGGGTGTTCGCGCCCTGGTCGCTCACCCCGAGGGCGTCACTGACCAGGGCCGGGGCGTCCATGCGGGCGTGGTCGAACCCGCGGAACTGTTCGACGACCTCACCCGTGGCGGGGTCGATGACGTCCTCGATCCCTGACACGGTCGCCATCGCAACCGCCTGCACGGCCTGCAGGCGGTTGAGCAGGGCTTGGCAGTCCGCGACCAGCTGCACGTTGTCCTGGATCGACTCCCGTCGTGGCGCGGCGGCAAGACGGGCGAGCTCCTGGCTCGCGTCTCGTAACCACCCCACCGTATCGATCATGTGTTCGATCATAGCCGGTGCCGCCGACAACGAGAAGGGTTACCCACAACCGAATCGTGATTGGTGCCAAGAGAATTCGTTCACAAGCACCACCTACATCGCTCACGCCTTTTGCAGAGCTCGGCCGCCAGACCCGGCACACCACGAGCCCGTCCGCAGCGCCTTTCGCCCACCCAGAGACAAGGCGAGACGACAGCGGGAATGAGCCCTCGGCGAGCCTCGTCGCGGCGCTTCGAACCCGACCGAACGCGGAAGGCGAGGCGACCTCGCGACCCAGCCACGCGGCATACTCCTTGCCGCGGAACGGAATTGGGTCCGAGCCGACTAGTCCTTGTGCGTCTCCCCGGGCAGGGCGAGCATCTGGTCGAGCGCGACCCGCGCGTACCGCGCGACCTCGTCATCGACCCGGATCGGGTTGACGACGCGCCCCTCCACGAGTGACTCGAGCGCCCACACCAGGTGGGGGAGGTCGATGCGGTTCATGGTCGAGCAGTAGCAGACGTTCTTCTCCAGGAAGGCGATCGACTGCTCGGGGAACTGTGCGGCCAACCGCTTGACGAGGTTGAGCTCGGTGCCGACGACCCACTTGGTGCCGACCGGAGCCGCGGCGATCGTCTTGATGATCTTCTCGGTCGACCCCACCTCGTCGGCGGCCTCGACGACCTCGTGCCGGCACTCCGGGTGGACGATCACCTTGACGTCGGGGATCTCACGCCGCGCCTGCTCGACGGCCTCGAGGGTGAACCGCCCGTGCACCGAGCAGTGCCCGCGCCACAGCAGCATGGTCGCCGACTCGAGTTCTTCTGGTGTCAGCCCACCGGCCGGCTTGTGCGGGTCCCAGACGACACAATCCTCAAGCGCCCCACCGAGATCGCGCACATACGTGTTGCGTCCGAGGTGCTGGTCGGGCAGGAACAGCACCTTGCCGCCGTCACCTGCCTGCTCCAGTGCCCACGTCAGCGCGGTCTTCGCGTTCGACGACGTGCAGATGGTCCCGCCGTGCCGTCCGGTGAATGCCTTGATCGCCGCCGAGGAGTTCATGTACGTCACCGGCACGGTGCGCTCGGCCACGCCCGCAGCCACGAGGTCCTCCCACGCGTCCTCCACCTGGGCGATCGCGGCCATGTCCGCCATCGAGCACCCGGCGGCGAGGTCAGGCAGCACCACCGTCTGCGCGTCGCTGGTGAGGATGTCGGCCGACTCGGCCATGAAGTGCACGCCACAGAACACGATGTAGGGCGCATCGGGCCGCGCCGCCGCGTCCTTGGCGAGCTTGAACGAGTCACCGGTGACGTCGGCGAACTCGATCACCTCGTCGCGCTGGTAGTGGTGACCGAGCACGAAAACCTTGTCGCCCAACGCCTCCTTGGCCGCGCGGGCGCGCGAGACGAGGTCGGGGTCGGAGGGCGCCGGCAGGTCGCCGGGACACTCGACACCGCGTTCGGTGCGCAGGTCGGTGCCCTGGCCGAGGACGAGCAGGGGCAGCGGGGCGTTGCGAGGACTCTCCGTCGTGGTGCTCACGCAGTGATCGTATGCCGCGGGGCCGGCTGGCACGATGGGCGCATGCCGCCCAGGGTCAGTGTCGTCATCGCCACGTACAACACCGGCGACGAGCTCGACCCGACGATCGAGTCGATCCGCGGACAGCTTCCGCCGGGCCAGCTCGAGCTGGTGCTGGTCGACGACGGGTCGACGGACGGCACCGGGGAGCGCGTCGATGCGCTGGCCGCGCAGGAGGACTGGATCACGGGCCGGCGCATCCCCAACTCAGGCTGGCCCAGCCGACCGCGCAACGTCGGCATCGACGCCGCCGCCGGCGACTACGTGCTCGTCATGGACCACGACGACCGGCTCTACGCGGGCGGGCTGGCCGCGATGCTCGCGGCGGCCGACGCACACGACGCAGACGTGGTCCTGGGCAAGGAGGTGCGCACCGGCGGACGCACGCAGGGCCTCGACACGTTCCGGCACAATGCCGGTCGCGCCGACCTCGTGGCTGACGACGTCCTGCTGCTGCACACCCCTCACCGGCTGTGGCGGCGGGCTTTCCTCGATGCTCACGCCATCCGGTTCGACGAGTCGATCCGGCGGCTGGAGGACCACAAGATCATCGCCGAGGGGTTCGAGCACGAGCCCGTGGTCAGCGTCGTCGCCGACCGCCCGTGCTACCGCTGGATCATCCACGGGGACAACAACTCCCTGCGCCCACCGGACCCCACCGACTACTACGGTGCCCTGCGCCGGGTGCTGGACTCGGTCGACCGGTGGCCCCACGACGAGGCCACCAAGGACTACGCCCGCACCATGTGGCTGCGCACCACCGTGCTCGACCGGTTCGGCCGCGGCGGTGCGCTCAGCTGGCCGGCCGACTACCGCGAGGAGCTCTTCCGCCACGCCCGCGCGATCACGGCCGAGCGACTGCCCGAGCGGCTCGACCCGGGGCTGCCCGCCCTGCACCGGGTCCGTGCGGCCCTGCTGCGCGCCGACGACTTGCCCGCCCTCCTGGACTACGTGCGGGTGGACGGCACGGTCACCACCCGGCCAGAGCTGGTGGCGGCGCGCTCGGCGGGCAACACCCTCACTCTGACTGTGCGCACTCAGCTCGTCTCCGAGGCCGGGCCAGTCCTGTTCGTGCGCGAGGGGAGTCGGGTGCGGCAGCGCCCCACCGGGCCACTGGACCCGGCAGTGGCTGATCGGGTGCTGGACGTCACCGACGACCTCGCGGCCGGCCGGATCGACGTCATGCTGACCGAGCGGTCGACCAACGCCGAGTGGTTCCTGCCAACCACGGCGACGAGCGACCTTGTGACAGAAGGCGATTCGCTTGGGCTGACCATCACGGCGTCGGCGGACCTCGAGGCTTCGACCGCCCTGCTGGGTCATCCGCTCACGCCCGGGGTGTGGGACGTGAAGCTGCGGACCGCCGTGCTCGGCTACGACTCACGGGTGGCGGTGCGTGTGGGGGACGGTGACGTCCCCGCCGCCTGGACCTGCGACGGTGTCCGCGTCACGCCGTACCGCACGCAGGGAGGCAGGCTCGCGCTGCGCGTCACCGCGGTGAAGGCGCAGCCCGCGTCGACCACCACCGCCACCACCACCACTACTGCGGGCGCTGTCCGCCGCGTCGCGTGTGGTGTCCGGCGCCGCCTCCAACGGCTGCGCTCCAGCGGGTGAGCCGGGTGTCAGCCCTCGGGCACCTCGGTGACGCCCTCGTAGAGACCGAGCTTGTTGCCATCGGGGTCGGCGATGACGGCATACCAGCTCGTCTCGCTGATCGGTGACTTCTCCATGACCACCGTGCCGCCGCTGTCCTTCGCCTTCGCCACGGTGTCGTCGATGGAGTCCACCTCGACGTACGAGCGGGGCGTGTCGAACCCCTCCGCCCTCGGCGCGAGCCCGCCGCCGCTGACCTGGTTGGGTGCACGCCACATCGGGTAGTCCTCGAAGCCGGGCGGCGCAGCGATCTCCCAGCCGAACAGACCGGAGTAGAAGCCCTTGGCGCGGTCCATGTCGGTCACCGGGATGTCGATGTGCGTGATGTCACCGTGCGGCATTGCGGTCCCTTTCGCCTGCCCGGCCCGGGCGAGCCGTGGTCGCGACCAGTCTGTCGACGGCAGTGCCCGACACGCCAGAGGTCAACAGCGCTCCCAGTAGCCGGGCGAGCTCTCACGCAGCGTGGCGGTGTAGTACGTGTTGTAGAGGCCCAGGTTCTGGTTCGAACCGAGGGCGTAGGCGTAACCACCGGACTGGTAGGCCCGGCCCGCCTGGACGTGGGCGTAGTTGCTCGCCGTGACGCACGCCGGCGGTTGGGTCGTGGTCGTCGTGGTGGGCGGGGGAGTTGTCGCGGTGGTCGTGGTGGTCGTGGTGCTCGGGGACGGTGGCGTCCCTTGGCCCAGGCCGAAGAACGCGACGTCGTGGTATGCCGCGCAGACGGTGTCGATGAAGTAGGCGCCTGCCGTGCCGCACTGGTCCTCGGCGGAGCCCGGGTCCACCGGCGTGCCGTGTCCCATGCCGGCCACCTTGTAGAGCCGAACCGCGTTGTCGCCGTAGGCCTCCCAGCTCGCTGGACCCACGGTGCCGGTGGCGGTCGGGGTCTGCGAGACGCCGAGCACGTTCGTGAACTGGTCGCGCAGCTCGATGCCGTTGGCCGGCGCCACGGTGGTGTCGGACTGCCCCTGCCAGATCGCCACGCGGGGGCGAGGTCCGGTGTACCCGGGGTGGGCAGCGCGCACCAGGTCGCCCCAGGCGGACGGTGACTTGTCGACGCCGGGGTTCATGCACGAGTAGGCCTGCAGCGAGCTCGTGGCGCACCGGTAGGGGAGTCCGGCGTCGATCGAGCCCGCGGCAAACGTGTCCGGGTAGGTCGCGAGCATCACCGCCGACATCGCCCCACCGGCAGACAGTCCGGTCACGTACACCCGTGACGCGTCCAACCCCCACGTCGACACGGCATACGCGACCATCGAGCGGATCGACGCCGCCTCGCCCTGACCGCGCGAGGTGTCACCCGTCTCGAACCAGTTGAAGCACTTGCTGGAGTTGTTGGCGCTCGACTGCTGCGGCAGCACCAGCGCGAAACCGCGCCGGTCGGCCAGCTCACGCCAGCCGGACCCGGTGAAGAAGGTTGAGGCGTCCTGCGTGCACCCGTGCAGCGCCACCACCAGCGGCGCGCCCTGGGGCAGGCCGTCCGGCCGGTAGGCGTACATCGTCAGCGCACCCGGGTTGGACCCGAACGACGCCACCGGGGCCAACGACGCGGCCCGGGCGGGACGCGCCGTCGCCACGTCGTAGGCGACCAGTCCGGTGACGGCGACGAGGACGAGCGACACGGCGCTGACCAGCCACCGCGGCACGGTGAGGACCATCATCAACCTCCTCTCCGGGCGGCGTCGTCGGCGCCCGGTCGGGCGACGCTACCGACCTCACCGGGCCGTCCACTGTGTCCGGTCCGCCCAGAATGTCCTCGGTCGCCGTGGGGCGCGGACACACGCGGGCGGGCCACGGCGCCGCCGGTAGCCTTTCGGCTGTGCACGTCGTCATCGCCCCCGACTGCTTCACCGGCACGCTCACCGCACAGCAGGCGGCCGAGGCGATGGCCGCCGGGTGGCGCCAGTCCGCCCCGAACGACCTGCTGACCGTCGTCCCACTCTCGGACGGTGGTCCCGGCTTCGTCGACGTCCTCGCTGGTGCCATCCCCGAGTCGCAGACCCTTTTCGTCACCGTCACCGACCCGCTCGGGCGCGAGGTGCCCGCCGTCGTCCTCCTCGTCGACACCGATGGCGGCCGCACGGCATACCTCGAGTCGGCGCAAGCCGCCGGCCTGCACCTGCTGGCCGCCGACGAACGCAACCCGGCCGTCACCAGCACGTGGGGTGTCGGGCAGCTGCTCGATGCCGCGATGGAGGCGGGCGCCACCCGCATCGTCGTGGGCCTCGGCGGAAGCGGCACCAACGACGCGGGTGCGGGCATGCTCGCCGCACTCGGTGTCGGTGCCGCCGAAGACCTCGCACGGGGAGGCTTGGCGCTCAAGGAAATCGGCGACGATGCGCTGGGTGGCATCGACGCGGTGCGGGCGCGGTTCGCGGACGTCGACCTCGTCCTCGCGAGCGACGTCGAGTCACCACTCCTGGGCCTGCAGGGCGCCTCCGCCGTCTTCGCCCCGCAGAAGGGCGCCTCACCGGAGCTGGCCCAGGAGCTCGAGGCCGCGCTCGGCCGGTTCGTCGAGGTGGCCCGTCGCACCGTGCCCGAACAGACCGACCTGCTCTCCGGCAAGCCCCGCCGGCTCGACAAGGAACCCGGGGCCGGGGCCGCTGGCGGGCTGGGTTACGCGCTGCACCTGCTCGGGGCCCACCGCGTCAGCGGCGTCACCGAGGTGCTCGACGCCGTCGGCCTGCGCCAGCTCCTCGCCGCCGCGGACCTCGTCGTCACGGGGGAGGGCTCGTTCGACTGGCAGAGCCTGCAGGGCAAGGTCGTCGCCGGGGTGGCCACCCTGGCGCTCGAGACCGCCACACCCAGTGTCGTCATCGCGGGTCAGACCCTCGTGGGCAGGCGTGAGGCGATGACGTTGGGGCTGTCTGGGTCGTATGCCGTGGCCGAGACCCCCGCTCAGCTCGAGGCCGCGATGGCCGACCCGGTGGGCACGCTGGAGCGGCGCGCGGCCCGGGTGGCGGCCACCTGGTCACCGCAGCGGTAGCGACGACGTACAGTGGAGGAGGCGCGAGGGAACAATTCGCGTCACCCGCAGGTTGGCCCTTGTGGCAGACCTCCACCGACATGAAGGACGCATCACGATGAGTGTTCAGGACCAGACGGCTCCCACCGCTGCCCCCACCGAGGGCGCGCAGGAACAGTCGCACGGTGTCGTGCTCACCGACGTGGCCGCCGGCAAGGTCAAGTCCCTGCTCGAGCAGGAGGGCCGCGACGACCTGCGCCTGCGCATCGGCGTGCAGCCCGGTGGCTGCTCGGGGCTGATCTACCAGCTCTACTTCGACGAGCGCAGCCTCGACGGTGACCTCGTCCGCGACTTCGACGGCGTCGAGGTCGTGGTCGACCGGATGAGCAGCCCCTACCTCGAGGGCGCGACGATCGACTTCGCCGACACGATCGAGAAGCAGGGCTTCACCATCGACAACCCCAACGCCGGCAGCTCCTGCGCCTGCGGCGACAGCTTCAGCTGAGACACCACCGAAGCGCCGGGTCCCTTTCGTGGGACCCGGCGCTTCGTCGTGCCACGGGTGGTGCGAGCGGCGGTATGCCGCGTGCTCACGCCGAGCGCTGCGCCACCGCCTTGGCGGGTGCGGCCTGGGCGCCACGGCGCCGGCCGGTGAGCAGGCGCCAGGGCTGCGCGGTCAGCAGGAGCGTGAGCGCGACCAGCGCCAGGATGCTCCACGGGTAGGTCGCCGACAGGCTGAGACCGCCGTGCCCCGGGGTGACGTGCGCCGAGACGGTGCCGCCCCACGGAAAGCTCGTGCCGGAGACGTCGCGCCCCTCGACGCCGCTCGCGTCCACGCCATCGAGGAAGCCGATCACGCAGAACAGCCACATCATCGACAGCGTGAACCAGACCACGCCCGCGCAGACGACCCCGAACGTCCACCGCGCGCGTCGAGCGTCGCCCTCGGTCGCGGCATACGCCATGGCCCTGGGCGACCCGATGCCGAGCACCGCGGCCCGCGAGCCCTCACGCGCGGTGGCCTCGGCGAGGTTGGCCCGCAGTTCGCGCCGCAGCTCGCGGCGCCGGCGGCCGCGAACCCCGCGGTAGTCGAGCCAGAAGTCGTAGCGCAGGACGGCGGACTCGATCCGCAGCTGATCGGTGATGTTCATGACGAAACCCCCTGGGTGGTGGTGCTGGTGACGGTGTCGACGGCCGTGACGAGGTTTCGCCAGGCGTCCGTGCGGGTGGCCAGTTCGGCGCGCCCGGCATCGGTGGTGCGGTAGTACTTGCGCGCCGGCCCGGAGGCCGAGCGCTCGAGGTAGGACTCGAGCAGCCCTGCGGACTCGAGCCGGGTGAGGGCCGGGTAGACCGTGCCCTCGGCGAGGTCCTCGAACCCGGCATCGCGCAGCCGGGTGACGATCGCGTACCCGTAGCCGGGTTCGTCGACGAGGACGCTGAGCAGCAGCAGGGAGAGGACTCCCTTGAGCATCTGCGGGTCGTGGGCCATGCAGTGAAGGTATGCCGGGTACTCGGCTATGTCAAGTACCTAACCGTGGCGAGTAGCTGCGTCAGCGGTACTCCGGATTCGGCGCGTCGGCGTGCAGCCCGGCGTCCCACTCGACCCGCTGGTTGCCGCCCACGGGGAAGCCGCCGTTCTCCTTGAACATCGCGGCGAGGTGCATGAGGTTCCACGTCATGAACGTCGTGTTGCGCCGGGTGAACTCGTTCTGCGGACCGCCACTGCCCTCGTCGAGGTAGGAGGGGCCCGGTCCTGCCTCGCCGATCCAGCCGGCGTCGGCGCCGGGCGGGATGGTGTAGCCGATGTGCTGGAGGCTGTAGAGGATGTTGGAGGCGCAGTGCTTGATGCCGTCCTCGTTGCCGGTGATGATCGCCCCACCGACCTTGCCGTAGTAGATGTACTGGCCGGCCGCGTTGGTCATGGCCGACCCGGCATACAGCCGCTCGATGACCTGCTTGGTGATGCTGGAGTTGTCACCCAGCCAGATCGGCCCGGCGATGACGAGGATGTCGGACTCGACGATGTCGGCGAAGATGAGCGGCCACTCGTCGCGCTCCCAGCCGTGCTCGGTCATGTCGAGGTAGACGCCGGTGGCGATCTCGTGGTCGACGGCTCGGTACTCGTGCACCTCGACTCCGTGCTCGCGCATGATGGCCGCGCTCACGTCGACGAGGCCCTGGGTGTTGCTCACCTCGGGCGAGCGCTTCAGCGTGCAGTTGACGAAGGTCGCCCGCAGGTCGCTGAAGTCGAACTCGGCGATGGCCGCCTCCGCGGTCTCCGTCGTCTCGATGGTCTCGTCCGCCTGGTCCCCGGTGTCGCCCATGCGCAGACTCTGCTCCGCAGCGCTGCCGCCCGCAATCGCAGCAGGTAGGTTGCACGCGTGCACTTCGCGATCACCGGGTCCATCGCCACCGACCACCTCATGACGTTCAAGGGGCGCTTTCGCGACTCCCTCGTCGTCGAGCAGCTCGACAAGGTCTCGTTGTCGTTCCTCGCGGACGACCTGGAGGTCCGCCGCGGCGGTGTGGCCGCCAACATCGCCTTCGGCATGGCGAACCTCGGGCAGCGCCCGATCCTCGTCGGGGCCGTGGGTGAGGACTTCGGTGACTACCGCAGCTGGCTCGAGCGGCACGGCGTCGACTGCGCCTCGGTGCACGTCTCGGAGTCCAAGCACACCGCACGCTTCGTCTGCACCACGGACGAGGACATGGCGCAGATCGCCACCTTCTACGCCGGTGCGATGAGCGAGGCACGGGCGATCGAGCTCGGGCCCATCGCCGACCGCGTCGGCGGTCTCGACCTCGTCCTCGTCGGCGCCAACGACCCCGAGGCGATGCTGCGCCACACCCGCGAGTGCCGCTCGCGCGGCATACCTTTTGCGGCCGACCCGAGCCAGCAGCTCGCCTTCGCCGACGGCGACACGATCCGTCAGCTCATCGACGGCGCCGACTACCTGCTCACCAACGAGTACGAGGCAGCCCTGACCGAGCAGAAGACGGGGTGGACCGCCGAGGAGATCGCCGATCGCGTCAACACCCGCGTCATCACCAAGGGCAAGGACGGCGTCACCATCGTCCGCAAGGGCGAGGACCCGATCGAGGTGCCGGTGGCCCGCGAGGTGCGCCGCGCCGACCCGACCGGTGTCGGTGACGCGTTCCGGGCCGGCTTCCTGACCGGGCTGGCGGCCGACCTCGGGCTGCGCCACGCGGCCGAGCTGGGATCGATGCTCGCCACCTACGTCATCGAGACCGTCGGCACGCAGGAGTACACCCTGGGCAAGTCCACGTTCCTGGGGCGGCTCGCCGAGGCGTACGGCCAGGACTCCGCCGATGCCATCGAGCCGCACATCGCCTGCGTCGCGCCGTGAGGTGACGACACCTCCGGTCGAGCCGCTGCCGAGCAGCTGGTCGTTCGACCTGTCCGACGTCGACGCCGGGGAGGACCTCGTCGCGGTCGGCGGTGACCTGCGCGCCGGCACGATCCTCGAGGCCTACCGCACCGGGCTGTTCCCGATGGGGCTGGGCGAGAACGGCGACCGTCCGCTCGGGTGGTGGTCGCCGGACCCGCGTGGTGTGCTGCTGCCGGGTGGCCTGCACGCGAGTCGGTCACTGCGCAAGTCGTTGCGGCACTTCGAGATCCGGATCGACACGGCATTCGGAGACGTCGTCGCCGCGTGCGCCGACCCGAGCCGGGCCGGTCGGTGGATCACGCCCGAGATCGCCGACGCCTATGGCGAGCTGCACGCCCTCGGGTGGGCGCACAGCATCGAGACGTGGCAGGACGGCGAGCTGGTCGGCGGTCTCTACGGGCTGGCGGTGGGCGGCCTGTTCGCGGGGGAGTCGATGTTCCACCGGGTCACGGACGCCTCCAAGGCCGCGCTGGTCGGGCTCGCGGGTCACGTCTTCGCCGACGGCGACGACCGCCGCATCGTCGACGTGCAGTGGGCGACCGACCACCTGCGCACCCTGGGCGTCGTCGAGATCCCGCGGTCGGACTACCTCGGGCGGCTGGCCCTGGCCATCACGGCCCCGCCGCCCACCTTCGTCCCCGGGTGCGGCCCCCGATGATGCGGACGTGGTCGCTGCAGCGCCGCGTGCTCGCGACCTCCGGCGTCGTGGTAGTCCTCATGATCGTTCTGGGGGTGGCCGCGTTCGCCCTGACCCTGGACCAGATCCTCTACCGGACGTCGTTGGACACCGCCCGGTCGACGGCCGGCCAGGTGGTCGACGTCGTCGCGCGAGGTGAGGCGCCACCCGCCAGGTCGCTGAGCGAGGTGCCGGCCCAGGGCGCGATCGTCCAGGTGGTCGGCGCGGACGGGACCGTCGTCGCCTCGTCGGACCGCCGGCTCGACGCGAGGCCGGCATCGACGTTGCGGCCCGCGGCCGGCAAGGAAGAGGTCGACCAGTCCGCGACCGTCCCGGGTGAGCTGGGGGAGCCGTATGCCGTGGTGGCGCGCGGTGTGACCGACCCCGCCGGGGCGACCTACGCCGTCGTCGTGGCGGTGCCGCTCAGCGCGCTGGGCGACACGGTGCGCACGGCGACGGTGCTGCTCGCCGTCGGGGCCGTGCTGATGCTGGTGCTGCTCCTCGTGCTCGTTCGGAGGGCGGTGCGGCAGGCGCTGCAGCCCGTCGAGGGAATCCGCTCGGAGGTCGCGCGGATCAGCCAGGTCCGCGGTGGCGGCGCGGTCACGGTGCCGCCGACGGGTGACGAGATCGCGCGGCTCGCCCGCACGATGAACGAGATGCTGGCCCGCCTGGAGAAGTCCGACGCGGCGACGCGCCGGTTCGTCTCGGACGCCTCGCACGAGCTGCGCAGCCCCCTCGCGACGATCCGTGCGGCCGTGGAGGTGTCGACGCAGGACGGGTTCGACGACGACCGCGACGCAGTGATCCGGTCCGAGACGCTGCGCCTGCAGTCCCTGGTGGACGACCTGCTGACCCTCGCCAAGGCCGACGACGGTGCGCCGCTGGCGCGCGAGGAGGTCGATGTCGACGACATCGTGGCCCAGGAGGTGCGCCGGGTCCGCGCGACCGGGGTGCCCGTCGAGGCGAGCATCATGGCGGCCCGGGTCCTCGGCGACCGTGCCCGGATCGAGCAGATGGTGCGCAACGTCGTGGACAACGCGGTGCGCCACACGACGGGTCGGGTGGGCCTGTCGGTCGACACCGAGGGCGACGACGTGGTCGTCCGGGTCGACAACGACGGCCCCCCGGTGCCGGTCGCCGACCGGGAGACCGTCTTCGACCGGTTCGCCCGGCTCGAGGACTCGCGCCGACGCGAGAGCGGCGGTAGCGGACTCGGGCTGGCGATCGTGCGCACGGTGGCCCGTGCCCACGGCGGGAACGCCGTCGCCACCGAGACCTCCGATGGTCGGTGCCGCTTCGAGCTGAGGCTGCCGACCACCGACTGACCCGCCACGGACTGACCCGCCACCGAGTGACCCGCCACCGAGCGACCCGCCACCGAGTGACCCGGTGGCGGGTCAGTCGGTCTCGGGCACGCTCACCGGCATCAGCCGGTAGCCCATGCCGCGCACCGTCTCCAGCGACGTGACGCCGAAGGCGGCGTCGACCTTGCGGCGCAGGTAGCCCACGTAGACCTCGACGATGTTGTCGCTGCCGTCGAAGTGCGGGTCCCAGACGTTGTCGAGGATCTCGGCCTTGGACAGGACCACCTCGGGGTGGCGCATGAGGAACTGGAGCAGCGCGAACTCCCGCGCGGTCAACGTGATCCGTTCCCCGGCGCGGGTCACGATGCGGCGGTTGGGGTCGAGCCGGAGGTCACCGACCTGCAGGCTCACCGGGCGGGCCGGTGCGCCGCGACGCACCAGGGCGCGCAGCCGGGCGACCAGCACCATGAAGCTGAACGGCTTGGTGAGGTAGTCGTCGGCCCCCAGGTCGAACGCGTCGGTCTGGTCGTAGTCGCCATCCTTGGCTGTGAGCATCAGGGTCGGAGCCCAGACCTTGAGCTCGCGCAGGTTGCGCAGGACGTCGTAGCCGTTGCGCCCCGGCAGCATGATGTCGAGGACGATGACGTCGTAGGGGTTCTCGGTGGCGAGCCACTGCCCGCTGATCCCGTCGTGCGCGACGTCGACGACGAAGCCCTCGTTGATGAGCCCGCGACGGATCATCTCCGCCAGTGGCCTCTCGTCCTCGACCAGGAGCACCCGCACGGTCAGCGCCCGATCCGCGCGAGGAGCGAGCGGAGTGTGTGCCGGTCCAGCCCGGCGAGCGCCTGCCACGCCACCGCGCACGCGGCCAAGGTGGCCACGGCGAGGACCCACCCGGCGACGACGTCGGTCAGCCAGTGGTAGCCCAGGTAGACCCGGCTCACACCGACCGCGAGCGCCAGCACCACCCCGACTACCACGACGCCGGTCCGCGCCAGCCGCCCCGGCACGATTGTCAGGACGAGCCCGGCGACCAGCCCCACGAACACGGTCGTGGACAGAGTGTGACCGGATGGGAAGGAGAATCCGTTGTCCACGGGTCCGAGCATGAGGGATGACGGGGGCCTGTGCCTGTGCAGGACGTGCTTGACCCCGACGGTGAGGGCAGCGGCGGCGACCATCCCGCCCCCGAACACCGCGGCATACCGAAGCCGGCCGCGCCACAGCAGCCAGGCGAGAGTCGCCACGGCGAGCAGGCCGATGGCCACCTCGCTGCCCAACGCCGACAGCACCTGGGCGACACCGGTGAGCCACGGGGTGCGTTCGGCGACGAACCAGGCCGTGACCCCGGGGTCGTGGGCGCTCAGGTCACCGCGCTCGGCGGCACCGTCCGCCAGGAGCCCGCACAGGCCGACCCCGGCCGCGGCAACGGTGAGCCCCGCCGCGGACGCTCGGGAGCGCAGCCGGCGCAGCTCCAGCATCGGGGCCGGGCGGTGGAGGGCGGGGTGCGACACGGGCGGGGCTCCTCGACGGGCGTCGGAATGTTCTGTGGTCGACCGGACGGCCGGTGAGGGGGACGCGACCGTCCGGGACCAGTGCCACTGTCCACCACCGGTGCTGAGACGATCCTGAGAAACCTGAGAGCCGCCCCGGCTCGCAGCACCGCCCCGGCTCTCAGGTCCGCCTCAGGGGGCACCGGCCAGAGTCTGGCCCATGACCACAGCTCCCGGCTCGACCAGCCGCCGCGCCGCGGCCCACGCCCTCCTGAACCGCGTCCCCGAGGTGACCGCGTACTTCTGGATCATCAAGGTGCTCGCCACCACCGTCGGTGAGACTGCCGCCGACTACCTGAACGAGACCCTCGGCTTCGGCCTCACCGGCACCTCGATCGTGATGAGTGCGCTGCTCGTCGTGGCCCTCGTCGTCCAGTTCCGGGCGCGTCGCTACGTGCCGGTCCGCTACTGGCTGGTGGTGGTGCTCGTGAGCATCGTCGGCACCCTGCTGACCGACAACCTCACCGACAACCTCGGGGTCCCGCTGGTGGTGACCACCGCGGTCTTCGCGGTCGCGCTCGCCGTGACCTTCGCGGCCTGGTTCGCCTCCGAGCGCACCCTGTCGATCCACACGATCTACACGGCCCGCCGCGAGTCCTTCTACTGGCTCACGATCCTCATGACGTTCGCGCTGGGCACCGCGGCGGGAGACCTGCTCGCCGAGCGGCTGGCCCTGGGTTACCTCACCTCGGCCGTGCTCTTCGCCGTGGCCATCGCCGTCATCGCCATCGCCCACAAGGCGGGCCTGATCGCCGCGATCCCGGCTTTCTGGGCGGCCTACGTGCTGACGCGTCCGCTCGGCGCCTCCCTGGGCGACCTGCTGTCGCAGGCGCGCGCCGACGGCGGGCTGGGCCTGGGCACGACCGTGACCAGCCTGATCTTCCTCGTGGCCATCCTCGGACTGGTCGCGTTCCTCACCCTGACCCGCCGCGACCGGACCCCCGTCGCGGCCTCCCACACCGACGACGTACTCACCGGCGCCGAGGTGTGACCCCCGTCGGCGGCACCTGACCCGCATCAGGTCACCCCGACGGTGCGGACCCGGTATGCCGTGTGGCCGCCCTCGGGGTCGGCCTCGGCTTTCACCACCTCGGCTCCGAGGAACTCCTGGCCGCGCATCCGGCACCACGCCGGGACGTCGGCGTCCGCGGCGGGGTCGGTGGCCCAGACCTCGACGACCGAGCCGGGCGGCAGCAGGGAAGCCGCCCGCGCCAAGCGGATGACCGGCATCGGGCAGCGCAGACCGCGGGCGTCGACGACCTCGACCTCCATCACCGTGGGGCGCCGATCTGTGCCCGCACCCGTTCGACGGCCGGGGCGAGCTGCGTGGCGAAGTCGCGCACCCACGCCTCCCGCTCCGCTGCCACCGCGGCCAGCGGCAGCGTCACCCGCACGTTGCCGTGGGTGAGTGCGCCCATGGCGGCAAGGACGTGGCTGGGTTCGAGCGTGCTGGCCGTGCAGGCCGACCCCGACCCGACGGCGAACCCGCGCCGGTCGAACTCACCGACGAGGCTCTCGCCGTCGGCGTACAGGGCCGAGAACGTCACGACGTGGGGGAGCCGCTCCACCGGGTCGCCGACCACGTCGACGTCGCCGACGTTCCCCGCCGCGGCGCGGATCGACTCCACGAGCGCGAAGGCCGCGCGGGCGTCCTCGTCCCTGGCCGCCTCGGTCTGCTGCCAGGCCTCGGCCGCGGCGAGGGCGAGCGGCACCCACGGCAGGTGATCACCCGGACCGTGGAGCGCGTGGTCGGGGTCGGCCGGCCCCGGGCGCAGCCAGCGGGTGCCGGAGCGCACTACGAGGACGCCGAGCCCGCCGGGGCCACCCCAGCTCTGCGCGTCGCCGGCGAGCACGTCGTATGCCGCTGGGGCGGGGACGCGCCCGAGGCTCGCCTGCGCGTCGACCGCCAGGGCGACCCCGGCCGCGCGGGCCGTCTCGCGGGCGACCTCGAGCGGCTGGAGCGTGCCCACCTCGCCGTTGGCGTGCTGGAGCGCGGCGGCCACGGTGCCGGGGACGGCGACCGACTGCCGCCAGGCCTCGAGGTCCACGCGCCCCGTGGAGTCCACGGGCACGGTCGCGAAGTCGTCGGGACTGCCGGTCAGCGCCGCCTCGTGCCGGCCCGGCAGCAGGACGGCAGAGTGCTCGACCGCGGAGGCGACGGTGCGCGCCCCGCGACGCCGACCGGCATACCGCAGCCCCTCCATGGCCCACCGGACCGCCGTGGGGCCGTCCGGGGTGAACCCGACCTCGGCGGGGCTCACGCCCAGGCCTCCGGCGATGACCGCGCGGGCCTGGTCCAGCAGCGCCCGCGCAGTGCGTCCCTCCCGGTGGAGGCGCCGCGGGTCGGCCCAGCCGGCCTCGAGCGCCGCCTGCAGCGTCTGCCGCGCCAGGGGGTGCACGGGGCCCGGAGCGGCGTCGAGAAGTGCCCGCTGGGCAGGGGGATTCGCCACACCCCGACGGTAGTCGCACCCTGACCGGAAGTGCGGCTCCGGCTGGAGTAGGGTTTGGCGCGATGGCCCACCCTTGTCCCGACGACTGTCCCGAAGAAGGTGCACCGTTGCGTCAGCACGACGTCCCCGGCCCGCAGCCACTGCGGCGCCGGACCGGTCTTCGCAGGTCCCTGACCGCCGCTGGTCTCGGCCTCGCCGCGCTGGCACTGTCCGGCTGTGCCGGCCGCGTCCAGGACGGCTTCCTGCCGGCCCCTGTCACCGAGAACGGCACCCACGTGGTGCGGCTCTGGAACGGCGCGTGGATCGCAGCCCTCGTCGTCGGCATCATCGTCTGGGGCCTGATCCTGTGGTGCGTCGTGGCCTACCGGCGCCGCAAGGACGACACCGCCCTGCCGGTGCAGCTGCGCTACAACGTGCCGATGGAGATCCTCTACACCGTCATCCCGGTGTTCATGGTCGCCGTCCTCTTCTACTACACCGCCCGTGACGAGGCGACGCTGCTCAACACGTCCAAGGAGCCCGACGTCGTGGTCAACGTCGTCGGCAAGAAGTGGTCCTGGGACTTCAACTACGTCAACGAGGACACCTACGAGTCCGGCACGCAGGCCGAGCTGACCGGCGAGCCCGGGGTCGAGGAGGAGCTGCCGACGCTCTACCTGCCGGTGAACAAGCGGGTCGAGTTCGTGCTCACCGCACGCGACGTCATCCACTCGTTCTGGGTGCCGGCGTTCCTGCAGAAGCTCGACATGATCCCCGGCAAGGTCAACAAGTTCCAGGTCGTGCCGACCGAGACCGGTGAGTTCAAGGGCAAGTGCGCCGAGCTGTGCGGTGCCTACCACTCGCAGATGCTGTTCAACGTCAAGGTCGTGAGCGAGGCCGACTACGAGGCCCACATCGCCGAGCTCAAGGCGCAGGGCAACACCGGTCAGCTCGACAACAGCCTCAACCCCGAGAAGATCGTGCCCGGGGACAAGGACCTCGTGCCCAGTACAGGGAGCAAGTGATGGCAACGGCAACCGACACGGCGACCCGGACCACGCTGCGGTCGACCGAGGCGAGGCCGACCCGGAAGATGAGCAAGGGCCGCACGGTCGTCAAGTGGCTGACCACGACCGACCACAAGATCATCGGCAACCTCTACTTCATCACCTCGTTCGCCTTCTTCATCTTCGGCGGCGTGCTCGCGCTGCTGATCCGCGCCGAGCTCTTCACGCCCGGTCTGCAGGTGGTCGACAACCCCGACCAGTTCAACCAGCTGTTCACGATGCACGGCACGATCATGCTGCTGCTCTTCGCGACGCCGCTGTTCGCGGGCTTCGCGAACGCGCTGATGCCGCTGCAGATCGGTGCACCTGACGTCGCGTTCCCGCGGCTCAACATGTTCGCCTACTGGCTCTACCTCTTCGGTGGCCTCATCGCCTCGGCCGGCTTCCTCACCCCGAGTGGTGCCGCCTCGTTCGGGTGGTTCGCCTACGCGCCGCTGTCGGACGCCTCCAACAGCCCCGGCCTCGGTGGCGACCTGTGGGTCTTCGGCCTCGCGCTCGGTG
The DNA here is from genome assembly GCA_023420415.1 of Actinomycetes bacterium. Classification (GTDB taxonomy): domain Bacteria; phylum Actinomycetota; class Actinomycetes; order Actinomycetales; family Dermatophilaceae; genus Pedococcus. The sequence continues at coordinate 18,695 of JAEZWF010000008.1, forward strand.
GTTTCGGCACCATCCTCGGTGCCGTCAACTTCATCACCACGATCATCTGCATGCGCGCGCCCGGCATGACGATGTTCCGGATGCCGATCTTCACCTGGACCATCCTCATCACGTCGCTGCTCGTGCTGATGGCGTTCCCGGTGCTCGCCTCCGCGCTGCTGGCCCTCGGTGCCGACCGCAAGTTCGGGGCCCACGTCTTCGACCCGGACAACGGCGGGCCGATGCTGTGGCAGCACCTGTTCTGGTTCTTCGGGCACCCCGAGGTCTACATCATCGCGCTGCCGTTCTTCGGCATCATCAGCGAGATCCTGCCGGTCTTCTCGCGCAAGCCGATCTTCGGCTACAAGACGCTGGTCTTCGCGACCATCGGCATCGCCGCTCTGTCGGTCACCGTGTGGGCGCACCACATGTACGCCACCGGCCAGGTGCTGCTGCCGTTCTTCTCGGTCATGACGATGCTGATCGCCGTGCCAACCGGTGTGAAGTTCTTCAACTGGATCGGCACGATGTGGGGCGGGAAGCTGTCGTTCGAGACACCGATGCTGTGGTCGATCGGCTTCCTCGTCACCTTCCTCTTCGGTGGCCTGACCGGCATCATCCTGTCCAGCCCGGCGCTCGACTTCCACCTGTCCGACAGCTACTTCGTGGTCGCGCACTTCCACTACGTGGTCTTCGGCACCGTGGTGTTCGCGATGTTCGCGGGGTTCTACTTCTGGTGGCCCAAGTTCACCGGGCGGATGCTCGACGAGACGCTCGGCAAGATCCACTTCTGGATGCTGTTCATCGGGTTCCACACGACGTTCCTCATCCAGCACGTGCTGGGCATCGACGGCATGCCCCGCCGGTATGCCGACTACCTGCCCGAGGACGGCTTCACCTGGGAGAACCGCGTCTCCACGTTCGGTGCGTTCCTGCTCGCCGCGTCGACCCTGCCGTTCCTCTACAACGTCTGGAAGACGTGGCGCACCGCGCCGCTGGTCGAGACCGACGACCCGTGGGGCTACGGCGCCTCGCTGGAGTGGGCGACGTCCTGCCCGCCGCCGCGGCACAACTTCGACACCATCCCCCGCATCCGGTCCGAGCGCCCCGCGTTCGACCTGCACCACCCGGAGGCTGCTCCGGCCAGCGGCCTCCAGCCCGACCCGGGCACCCTGATCCGGGTCATCGGACCTGCCCAGGTGGGGGAGGGCTACACCCCGAAGGGTGCTGCCGAGCCTGCCGCGCCCGCCGCGCCCGCCAACCCCGAGGGTTCGCACCGCACGGGTGAGCTCGACCACGACCTCAAGCCCCGCTACCACGAGGAGCGCGACTGACGATGAAGATCGAGACCAAGCTCTTCATCCTGCTGGCCTGCTTCTTCGCGCCGGTGGGCGTCATCTACGGCCTCTTCACCAACTGGAGTGAGCCGGTCGGTCCGGCCGGCCTGTTCCTGTCGGCCGGCCTCGGGGCCATGATCGCGTTCTACCTGTGGGCGACGGGTCGCCGGCTGCCGGAGCGGCCCGAGGACAACCCCGCCGGTGAGATCGACGAGCAGGAGGGTGAGTACGGCTTCTTCAGCCCGCACTCCTGGTGGCCGCTTCCGCTGGCCGGCGCCTCGGCTGTCATGTTCCTCGGCGTCGCCGTCGGCTGGTGGCTGTTCATCATCGGCGCGGCCTTCGGCGTCGTCGCGCTCGTCGGGTGGACGTTCGAGTACTTCAAGGGCCCGCACGCCATCTGAGCGTTCTGTCCTGACCCCGCCCGGTGCCCACCACGTGGCTGCCGGGCGGTGGCATGCCCGGCGAGCGGGTAGCATGGCCCCGTGGTCCGCGACGAGCGGACCTTTTCGTGGGGCCGTCGTGGCGTGGGTGCTGCCGGCCAAAAAGTTGCAGAGCCAACACAGTTTCACAGACAACCAATGGGGATCGCCCGGCGTCTGAGCGGGTGAACGGCGCCGCTTCAAGCGGGCGGAACGCCGAGCCAGGGGACAGCGAACGGTGCGCCAACGGGCGGACCTGGAGGAGCACGGACGTGGTGGGTACGACACGACGGTCACGCATGGTGACTGTGGCCGTGACGGGGGCGGCGGCAGCACTCGTCCTCGCGGGATGCTCCGGCGGACCCAGCAGCCCCGCCACCGGGAACGTCGCGGGTACACCCTCGTCCAGCTCGCCCAGCACGAGCACGCCCACGCCGACTCCGGCCGACGTCCAGGTGACGCCGGCCGACGGTGCCACCGGTGTCAAGCCCACGACGCCCGTCGTCGTGAAGGTCAGCTCGGGCACGCTGTCGCAGGTGTCGGTCAAGGACGCCAAGGGCAAGACCGTCAAGGGCGAGGTCGCTGACGGCACGTGGACGAGCAGGGGACGCCTGGCGCCGAGCGCGGCATACACCGTCTCGGTCACCGCGGCCGGCTCCGACGGCACCCCGGCGACGACCACCTCGACCTTCAAGACCCTCAAGCCGAAGGTCACCGCGACCTACGGCATCCTCTACTCCGGTGAGACCGTGGGCGTCGGTATGCCGGCCAGCATCCAGTTCGACTCGGCCGTCACCACGCCTGCCCAGCGGGCCCAGGTCGAGAAGCTCGTGAGCGTCACCACCTCGCCCAAGACCGAGGGCCACTGGGGCTGGCTGGACAACCGCCAGCTCATGTGGCGGCCCAAGGACTACTGGCAGCCGGGCACCAAGGTCACCATCAACGCACCGCTCACGGGTGTGCAGACCGGCGCCGACAAGTGGGTCGCCAACGACGACAGCGCGTCGTTCACCATCGGTTCCTCGATGGTGTCCACCGTCGACATCAAGAACCACGTCATGACCGTCACCCGCGGCGGTCAGGTCCTGCGCACCATCCCGATCAGTGCCGGGCGCCCCGGTCCCGAGACCGAGACCCGGTCCGGCACCAAGGTGATCATCCGCAAGGAGGGCACCGTGATCATGGACTCGAGCACGATCGGCATCGACAAGGGCGAGCCGGGCTACTACAAGATCAAGACCCAGTCGGCGATGCGCGTGACCTGGACCGGTGAGTACCTGCACTCGGCCCCGTGGTCGGTCGGTTCGCAGGGCAGCTCGAACGTCAGCCACGGCTGCGTGAACATGGCGCCGGAGAACGCAGCCTGGATGTACGCCAACTCCAAGGCGGGCGACGTCGTGAAGTTCACCGGGTCGAGCCGGGTGTTCCAGCCGGCCGAGGGCATCGGTGTCTGGCAGTACTCGTACGCGAACTGGGTCAAGCAGAGCGCGCTTGCCTGACCGGCACACCCGGGCCGTCCGCGCCCTGCTGGGTCTGACCATCGCCGGGGTGGCCCTGGCCGGGTGCTCCGAGTCGGCTACGACCGCGTCGACCACGACCCCGTCAGCCTCCGCCGCGGCGACCACGGCCACGACGACCACGGCCACGACGACCACGACGACCCGGTCAGCGGCGCCGGTGGTGACCAAGCTGCTGGTGGTCGTGGTCGAGAACCACTCCCTGGCGCAGATGCGCGACCAGATGCCGTACACCTACGCCCTGGCCCGGCAGTACGGCTACGCCACCGACTACCGCGCGATCACGCACCCGTCGCTGCCGAACTACCTCGCCATGGTCTCGGGCGGCACCCAGGGGGTGACGAACGACGACCCGCCCGCCCGGCACCGCCTCGACGCGCCCACCGTCTTCGGCCGCGCCCTCGCGGCCGGCCAGACCGCCGGCACCTACGCGGATGCCATGCCGCGGCCGTGTGCCACCGCCAACGCGGGCCGCTACGCCGTCCGGCACAACCCCTGGACGTACTTCGTGTCCGAGCGGGCGGACTGTGCCCGCCACGACCTTCCCCTGGCCGCCCTGCCGGGTGCGATCCGGGCCGGGGCCCTGCCGAACGCCGGGATGCTGGTGCCGGACGTGTGCAACGACGCGCACGACTGCTCCTTGGCGACCGCGGACCGGTGGTTCCGGACGTGGATGGGACGCATCGAGGCCGGGCCGGACTGGCGGTCCGGCCGGCTGGCCGTGGTGCTGACCGCCGACGAGGACGACAAGCACTCGGGCAACACGGTGCTCACCGTGGTCGCCCACCCCTCCCTGCACGGCAAGGTCGTCGCGACCAGGCTCGACCACTACTCGCTGGCCCGGCTGTACGCCGAGGTGACCGGCACGGCACCACTGGGCCGGGCTGCCTCCGCGCCGTCCATGGCGCGCGCCTTCGCCCTGCCCGTGCGGCGCTGACCCAGCTCAGCCTCAGCTCACCCCCAGCCGAGGGCGTGCAGCCGTTCGTCGTCGATGCCGAAGTGGTGGGCGATCTCGTGCACGACCGTCACGGCGATCTCGTCCAGCAGCTCGTCGCGGTCGACGCACATCCGTGTGAGCGGACCGCGGAAGATGGTGATGCGGTCGGGCAGTGCGCCCGCCGCCCACGCCTCACCGCGTTCGGTGAGGGGTATGCCGTCGTAGACACCGAGCAGGTCGGGGTCCTGCGGTGGCGGCTCGTCCTCGATGAAGATGACGACGTTGTCCATGAGCCGCAACAGCTCGGGCGGCACCTCGTCCAGCGCCGCCGCGACCGCGTCCTCGAACTCCTGCCGGCTCAGTTCGATCACAGGCACCAGCCTGCCATCATGGGCGGGTGCGAGTGAGCGTGCGGGTGCGGCCGGGCGCGTCCCGCACTCGCGTGGGCGGACAGTGGCCCGGGCTGCCTGGCGCGGGGCCGGCCCTCGTCGTGGCCGTCACCGCCCGCGCCGTCGACGGTGCCGCCACCGCGGCGGTGCTGGAGGCCGTCGCCGCGGCGTTCGGGGTGCCGAAGCGCTCCGTACGGCTCGTCTCCGGGCCGCGCAGCCGCACCAAGGTGGTCGAGCTGGTCCAGCCGCCCCCGGACGCCGCCAGGCGCCTCACCGAGCTCCTGCACGACTGAGGCGAGGGTATGCCGCGTGGTGACCACGCGGCATACCCTCGCCTCAGTCAGGTGCGTCAGGGACGCGGGGGAGCCTCACGGTGAGCGCTGCTCTCGAGGGCGGGGCGTGCCTCGTCCTCGTCGTGCGATCCCTCGATCGCCTCGTGGCCATGGCCGTCGTGGTGCGCGGCGGCGAGCTCGGACGGGGTGACGGCCTGGACGCGGTCGTCGAAGTAGAACCGCGACAGCGCAGCCCGGGCACGGTCCTTGCGGGCCGTGGGGGAGGCGACACCGTTCTCGTCGGCAGGCGCATCCAGCTGCAGCGGCTCGTCGGTCTCGTAGTCCACCATGTTCCAGCGGGTGTACGGGTCCAGCGGCTCGTGCTGCTCGAAGAACTTGCCGTCGGCGGTGCGGACGATGCGCCCGGTCTCGCGGCCGTGGAGCACCAGGTCGCGGTCCTTGCGCTGCAGCGACAGGCAGATCCGCTTGGTGACCCAGAACGCGATGACCGGTGCGATGAAGAACGAAGCCCGCAGGATGTGCGTGATGTCGTTGATCGACAGGTGCAGCTTGATCGCCATGAGGTCGTTGCCCGCGGCGAACATGAGCACGCCGTACATCGTCAGGGCGGCGACACCCAGGGCGGTGCGGGTCGGGCGGTTGCGCGGGCGGTCGAGCAGGTGGTGCTCGCGCTTGTCACCGGTGACCCAGGCCTCGAGGAACGGGTACAGCGCCATGAGCGTGTACATGACCGGGATCAGCAGGATCGCGCCGATCATCACGTTGAAGGAGAAGGTGAACCCGAAGGCCTCGAACTCCAGCCAGCCCGGCAGGAGGCGCAGCGCACCGTCGGCAAAGCCCATGTACCAGTCAGGTTGGGACCCTGCGGTCACTGGCGACGGGTCGTAGGGCCCGTACGCCCAGATCGGGTTGATCGTGACCAGACCCGAGATGAGGGCGATGACACCGAAGACGATGAAGAAGAAGCCACCGGCCTTCGCGGCATACACCGGCATCACGGGGAAGCCGACGACGTTGTTGTTGGTGCGGCCCGGGCCGGGGTATTGGGTGTGCTTGTGCACGAACACCAGGCCGATGTGCACGGTGAACAGCCCGACGAGGATGGCGGGCAGCAGGAGGACGTGCACGGAGTACAGGCGCGGGATGATTGCCTCGCCGGGGAAGGCCCCGTCGAAGACGAAGTACGAGATGTACGAACCCAGGACGGGGACCGAGCGCATGAAGCCCTCGGCGGCGCGCAGGCCGGTGCCGGACAGCAGGTCGTCGGGCAGCGAGTAGCCCGCGAAGCCCTCGACGAGCGCCAGCATCGACAGGATGCAGCCGATGACCCAGTTGAGCTCACGCGGCTTGCGGAACGCACCGGTGAAGAACACACGGAGCATGTGGACCGACAGCGCGACGATGAACATCAGCGCGGCCCAGTGGTGGATCTGCCGGATCAGCAGACCGCCCCTGATGTCGAACGAGATGTCGAGGGTCGAGCGGTACGCCTCGGACATGGTGATGCCCTTGAGCGGGATGTACGAGCCGTCGTAGACCACCTGACCGGCGCTGGGCACGAACCAGAAGGTGAGGAACGTGCCGGAGAGCAGGCAGATGATCATCGAGTACATGGCGACTTCGCCGAGCATGAAGGACCAGTGGTCGGGGAAGACCTTCTTCATGAGGTAGCCGACCGGCTTGGCCGCGCCGGTGCGGTCGTCGAGCCATCCGGCGACGCCACCGATCTTCTTCATGCCGGGGCTGTAGGGCGTCTCGGGCGCCTTGTCGCCGCGGCGCAGGCCGTCGGCGTCGTAAGGGGTGCTGCTCATGGTCTAACCACGCTCCCAGAAGCTCGGGCCGACCGCCTCGTGGAAGCCGGATCTCGCGACGAGGTACCCCTCACTGTCCACCTCGATGGGCAGCTGGGGCAATGGCCGCTTGGCGGGGCCGAAGATGACCTTGCAGTCCTCGGTGACGTCGAAGGTCGACTGGTGGCAGGGGCAGAGCAGGTGGTGGGTCTGCTGCTCGTAGAGACCGACCGGGCAACCCACGTGGGTGCAGATCTTGGAGTAGGCGACGATGCCGTCGTAACCCCAGTCGAGCTCCTTCTTGGACTTGATGATCGCCGGGTCGAGGCGGATGAGGATGACCGCCGCCTTGGCCTTGTCCTCGAGGTAGTGGTGCGACTCCTTGAGGTTGGCCGGGAGCACGTGGTACACGGACCCGTTCGTGACCTGGTCGGCCTTGATCGGCGTCATCTCGGGGTCGCGCACGAGGCGGTCGCCCTTCTTCCAGATCGTCTTGGACAGCTCGTCCTTGGGCAGCGGTCCGAGCCCGCCGACCAGCGGCAGCACCAGGGCCAGCGGGGGCAGCGCGAGCGCGCCCGCGAGCGAGAACTTGATGAGGGGACGACGTCCGATCTGGGACTTGCCGCCCTCCTGCAGGAAGTTGTTGACGGCCCGCTCGCGGTCGGCGTCGCTCGCCCGTTGCGGGTGGCGCTCCTCGACCATCTCGGTGTCGGGCATGAGGGTCTTGGCCCAGTGGACCGCACCCATGCCGCACCCGAGCAGGGCGAGACCGAGGCACACGCCGAGGATGACGTTGTAGGGGTTGGCCTCACCGATGCCGGGGATCCACGCCGTCATCTCCGGGTCGACCGTGAAGTAGGCGATGATGAAGACGATCGTGGCGAGGCTGGCGATCCCGAACAGGGCCGCCACCTGCTTCTCGGCACGCTTGGCGGCCTTCTCCGACAGGTCGCTCATCCGGGCGACGTGCGGGGGCAGGCCGGGGTTCTCGAACCGCGCCGGCAGGCCGCCGGTGCCCTCGATGTGGCCCTGGTCGAGCCGCACGGCGTCGGAGCCGTGGTCGTCCCCGCCGGCGCTGACGACTTCGCCGTGCGGCGTGTCGTTTTCGCTCATCGTGTCGTCGATCCTGTCGAGTCGCAGTGAATTTCGTTGGTGTGCAAGGCCGCTGGGGCCGGGGCGTCGGCCGTCATGCTGCCTTCCTGCCGAGCCAGACCGCGAAGGCGATCATGATTCCGAGACCGAAGACCCAGATGAACAGGCCTTCGGACACGGGGCCCAGGTTGCCGAGGTTCATGCCACCGCGGTTCTCCTGCTTGTCGACCGCGTGGAGGTAGGCGATGATGTCGTTCTTGCCCTCGGGGGAGATGTTGTCGTCGTTGAAGACCGGCATCGACTGCGGCCCGGTGACCATGGCCTCGTAGATGTGCTTGCCCTCGATGTCGCGCAGGCTCGGGGCGTACTTGCCGCGGGTCAGGGCGCCGCCGGAGCCGGCGAAGTTGTGGCACATCGCGCAGTTGACGCGGAACAGCTCGGCGCCCAGCGCCACGTCGGCGCCCTCACCGCTGGTGTACTCCGGGCCGGGGATCGGCGGGCCGGGGGCGAGCGAGGCGACGTAGGCCGCGATGGCGTCGATCTGCTCCTGGGTGAACCGGACCTCGTCGATCCGCGGGGCCTGGACACCCGGGGCAGCCATCGGCATACGCCCGGTGCCCATCTGGAAGTCCACAGCTGCCGCGCCCACGCCCGCGAGGGAGGGACCGGCCTTGGTGCCCTGGGCCTGCAGACCGTGGCAGGTGGCGCAGTTGGCGAGGAAGAGCTTCTTGCCCTCCTCGACCTGGCTGGCCGAGGCGGTGGTGGCGCTGGCGGTCTTGGGCGCGAGCACGGAGTATCCGACCCCGGTGACGACCAGTCCCAGCAGGATGAGCAGGGCGATGGCTGCCGGGTGGCGGCGGCGGGCGGCCAGTGCGTTCACAGTGCGGTCCTGTCGGTGCTGGTCGGGGCCGGGGTGGCGGCGTGGTGGTGGGTCATGACGGGCCGGTCACTTGAGGATGTAGATGGTCGCGAACAGTGCGATCCACACGACGTCGACGAAGTGCCAGTAGTAGGAGGTCACGACGGCGCCCGCGGCCTGGGCGTGGCTGTAGTGCCGGGTCGTGAAGGTGCGGCCGATGATGAGCAGGAAGGCGAGCAGGCCCCCGGTCACGTGCAGGGCGTGGAAGCCGGTCGTGAGGTAGAAGACCGAGCCGTACGCGCTCGAGGCGAGCGTGACGCCCTCGCGGACGAGCTCGGAGTACTCCAGCACCTGCCCGGACACGAAGACCGCGCCGAAGATGTAGGTCAGGACGTACCACTCGCGCATGCCCCAGGCCTTGACGTCCCAGACCTTGGCGTTGCCGCGGTGGGCCTTGCCGTGCTCGGCGGCGTGGACACCCAGCTGGCACCACACCGAGGAGATCACGAGGATCAGGGTGTTGATGCTGGCGAAGGGGACGTTGAGGATCGGCGTCGTCTCGGACCACTGCTCGGGAACGACCGAGCGGATCGTGAAGTACATCGCGAAGAGGCCGGCGAAGAACATCAGCTCGCTCGACAGCCACACGATGGTCCCGACGGAGACCATGTTGGGTCGGGACACGGGGCCGTGGCCGGGGATCGAGGTCGCCGGCCGCGGGGGTTCGGAGGTCACTGCAGATGCTGTCGCCACGTGCGCCAGATTAGCCACATTCGCATCGCGGCACACCGCCGACCCCCCGTGCGCCGCGTGAGAGGTCGCGGACGGTGCCGTGAGCCGCACCGGTAGCATCGCCACCATGACCGCTTCGCACGCTCCCGCCGGCTCCGGCGCGACCACCACCGAGGGCGCTTCGGGGCCCATTTCGGTGCTGCTCTACAGCGACGACCGCAGCACGCGTGACGTCGTGCGCGCCAACGTGGGCCGCCGCCCCGCCAAGGACGTCGAGGTCGGCTCCTGGCACGAGTGCGCGACCGCTGCTGCCGTCATCGAGGCCGTCGACAACGAGAAGTTCGACCTGCTGATCCTCGACGGTGAGGCAGCGCCGGTGGGCGGGCTCGGCCTGTGCCGCCAGCTCAAGAGCGAGATCTTCAACTGCCCGCCGATCCTCGTGCTGACCGGGCGTCCGCAGGATGGCTGGCTCGCGACGTGGTCCCTGGCCGACCTGGCCGTCCCGCACCCGCTCGACCCCATCGCGCTCGCGGACTCCGTGGCGTACCTGGGTCGCGGCGGCCGACCCGCCTCCTGACGGCCGTGACCACGGCCGCCGGGTCCACCCCGGCCGCGGCCTTCACCTGGCCGGACCTGCTGACGACCCTGATCGCGGGGCAGGACCTCACGTCCGACCAGGCCAGGTGGGCGATGACGGAGCTGATGAGCGGGGAGGCCACCCCGGTCCAGCAGGCCGGTTTCCTCGTGGCCCTGCGCGCCAAGGGCGAGACGATCGAGGAGCTTCGCGGCGTGGCCGACACGATGCTGTCGTTCGCCAACCGCATCGACGTGCCCGGGCCGAGCCTGGACATCGTCGGCACCGGAGCGGACCGGTCCAACACGGTGAACATCTCGACGATGGCCTCGGTCGTCATCGCCGCGAGCGGCATCCGGGTGGTCAAGCACGGCAACCGCGCGGCGTCCTCGTCGTCCGGTTCGGCGGACGTGCTCGAGGCGCTGGGGGTCGACCTGACGTTGAGCCCCGAGCGGGTCGCGCAGGTCGCCACCGAGGCCGGCATCACCTTCTGCTTCGCGCAGGCCTTCCACCCCGCCATGCGCCACGTGGCGCCCGCGCGCGGCGGCCTGGGGGTGGGCACGGTGTTCAACCTGCTCGGTCCCCTCACCAACCCCGCACAGCCGACGTATGCCGCGGTCGGCGTCGCCGACCCACGCGTCGCCCCGCTCATCGCGGGCGTCTTCGCCGGACGCGGCAAGGACGCCGCGGTGTTCCGCGGGGACGACGGGCTCGACGAGCTCACCCTCAGCACGACGTCGAGGGTGTGGTGGGTCAGTGGGGGTGAGGTGTCCGAGCACCTGCTCGACCCGACCGCCCTCGGGCTCGCGAACGCACCGGTCGAGGCGCTGCGCGGCGCTGACGCCGCCCACAACGCCCAGGTCGCCCGCGACGTCTTCGCGGGTGCGACCGGGCCCGTCCGCGACGCCGTCCTGCTCAACGCCGGCATGGCTCTGGCCGTGGCGGCCGAGCCCACCGTCACGAGCGCCGACGACCTGCACGCCGCGGTCGCCGCCGGGATCGCGCGCGCTGCCGAGGCCATCGACAGCGGCGCCGCCACCGCCCAGCTCGACCGCTGGGCCGCGGCGACCCGCGCCTAGCTCATCGAGGCCAGCCAGCTCACGGCCTGCCGGGCGTTCTCGCGCCGCTGCTCGTAGCGGGCGCCGACGGCCAGCACCAGCACCCCGAGCGCACCGAGGGTGAGCGACCGGGGCAGGTGCAGCGTGTAGGGGCCGAGCTCGCTGACCGCCACGACCACCGCGCTCACCGCCCCGACGACCACGAGCGCCTGCAGACGGCGCTGGGCGCCGACCACGAGCACCAGCACCGCGGCCGCCGCGGTCAGGAGCGGCCGCGCCGCCGTCGCGTCGGTGGCCACGGTGAGCAGCGTCGACGGGCCGAGGCCGATGACCAGGCCCGGACCCGCGACGAGCCAGGAACGGTGGCCCAGCAGGTGGCGACACCACAGGCTCGCGGCGAGCACGAGGGCGGCCAGGGGGAGCGTGTACGCCTCCACCGTGGTGACTCCCGCCCCGTCGAGGGCCACCCACGTGGCCAACGTGAGGGCGAGGACTGCGCCAGCCACGACGACCCGGCGGGCCGGCCGCACGGCATACCCGACGAGGGCCAGCCCGAAGGCCGCGCCGACACCGGCTGCGACGTAGGGCCAGCCGCGGTCGAGCGCCACGCCGCAGGCGAGTGCGACGAGGGTCAGCGCGGCGACCCCGAAGAGCAGCTCCTCCTCGGTCGACTCCCCGCGCCAGCGGGCGAGGGCGACGCACCCGACACCGAGCACCGCGACGAGGAGGAGGTCGGTGCCGGCCGGGCCGTAGCCGCCGACCAGCCAGAGCAGCCAGCCCCCACTGGCCAGCGCGACGGCGGTGGCCGCGAGCCGGACGGCCGGGCGCAGCACGCTGCCGGCGAGCGAGGCGCAGCACAGCACGAGCAGGACGGTGATGAGGTAGGGCGTGGGCAGGTGGCGGTCGGCGGTGAGCCACAGCGCTGTCGCGATCGCCAGGACGGCGCCACCGGCCAGTGGCAGCTCCTCCGGCCGACGTGGGCGGGCGAGGGCGGCGGAGGTGTATGCCGCCGCGAGGCCGGCGAGGGCAAGTACGCGCAGCTCGGTCGACCCGAGGGACGCCGCGACGTCGGTGGCGTGCCAGAGCGCGAGGACGGCGACGCCCGCGGCGACGGGCGCGACACGTCGTTCGGCGCGGGTCGCGCCGAGAGCGCAGACCCCGACGACGAGCGTGGCCAGCACCAGCCAGCCCGCATGGACGCCCTCGAGCCGGTGCAGCAGCTCGGCGTCGGCCCAGCCCCCGAGGACGGCGACCAGGGCGCCGCCGGCCAGTGGCAGGGCGACGGTCTCGTGGCGTCGGTAGAGCAGGGCCGCCGCGGTGAGCGCAGACCCGGTCGCGCTCAGTGCAACCACCTGGGCTGTAGGTGAGACCAGCGCGCTGCCCCACGTGACCGCGACGAGCCCGAGGACAACTGCCAGCGCAGTCGCGAGGAGCCGAAAAGCCTTGCGCCACAAGGCATACGCAACGGCGCAGGTGGAGAGTGCCGCTACGACGGCCACCCGGTAACGATCGTCACCGAGGCTCGTGGCCGAGGCCAACCCGAGGAGTGCAGCGAGCACCACGCCGCCGGCCAGGGCAGGCTCCTCGGCGCGGCGCTGGCGCCACAGGGCAGCCGCGGTGAGCGCCGCCATGGCGCCGAGCATGATCAACACCTGCGCCTTCGGCGACGTGACACTGGTGCCTGCGCGCAGGGCAGCGAGGACGAACACGACGGCCACGGCTGACGCCGGCAACCGGACGGGACGACGCTTCGCTGCGGTCACGGCAGCCCCGAGCGCGACGGCGCCCAGCCCCAGGACGTGGCCGGTGACCTCGACCGCGGAGAACGCGATCGCCGCGAGGCCCAGGGCGGTGAGCCCGAACGTCGACTCCAGCCACCAGCCGCCGCGACCGTCGCCGAGCGGGCGGACGAGGGTCGCCACCAGCCAACCCATGGCCACGATCGTGGTGACGGCCACAGTGCCACCCGCGCCGCCGCCCAGGATCGCGGCCAGCCACCCGGACGCCGGGAGGGACAGGGTGCTGGTCAGGGCGACGACGCCGAGGGCGCGCCAGTCCCCGGTGTACCAGCGCCGGGCCCAGTCGGCGCGCACCGCGGCCCGGGAGCCCAGGTGGGCGGTGCGGTGGCCGACGACGGCCCGGACGACCGCGATGCCGCCGACCCAGGTCACCAGCAGCAGGGCCACATCGGTGGCCGAGGCAGGGGTCCACCTGATCTCGCCATCAGGGAACCCGTCGAGCAGGGGCCGCCACGCAGCGACCGTGGCGGCGACGACGAGCCAAGCCGCCGCCGGGCCCGAGGCCGCCCGGCGCACCAGCCCGAAGGCCCGCGGCAGGCGCCAGTGGAGCAGACCGAAGACGGCGGCGCCGAGCAGCGCGGTCGCCTCCCACGTCCGCACGTGGTCACGACTGACGGCGACGACCCCACCCCAGGCGACCGACGCCGCCGTGAGGGACAGGATCGCGAAGGCCGCGACCCGACGGTCGCGCACGTGCAGGACGCCCAGGATGACGGCGACGAGCAGGCCTGACCCGACGGCATACCAGTCGGCTGGGGCGGCATCGAGACCGAAGAGGCCGAGTGCGCGGGCGGCGGTGACGTCGAGCAGCAGGAGGCCACCGGCGACGAGGGCGAGGGCCTCGGCCGAGCTGGCGAGACCGCGACGCGACAGTCGCAGCGCCAGCCAGGCGGCCAGCGCCGTGAACCCGCCCATGACGGCGGCCTGGCCATGGATGCCGATGCGGTCCCATGCGACGGCGAGGGCGATCGAGGCAGCCACCAGGACGAGGACGACACCGACAGCGAGCAGCGTCTGCTGCACGGTCCAGCGCCGGCGGGCGACGGGTGCGGGACGCGGGGCCGGCGGTGCGGTGGCTGGCGGCGCCGGGGCCAAGGCGGGAGCGAGCGCGGGGGCGAGGGCTGGCGCTGGCGCGGGGACGGCGGGTGCCGGTGCGCTGGCCAGGGCCTGGAGCAGCGAGGTGCGCCGGGTGAGCAGGTCCGAGTGCTCGGTGCGCAGCCGGGTCTGCAGCGTGGTGATCTCGGCCAGGCGCTGGTCGACCCGCCACAGCTCGACGGCGTCGGGACCGGTGAGCCGCAGACCGCAGCGCGGGCAGGTCGGCGCGTCGGCGGTCAGCGGTGCGCCGCACCGCGGACACGGGACCGGGGTGGGAGTGCTCATCGGGACCTCCTGGGTGACGCCGGAAGGGAGTGCGTCTGCCAGGAAGTGTCGTGCGCGGATGGGTCAGGCCGGATGCGCTGCGCTACTCAGATCTGCCCGCCGAAGCGCGTGGCGAGCGGTGCGCGGGTGGTCCTCAGTCGCCGTCGAGGCCGAGGCTGAACGCGGCCTCGAGGTCGTGCTTGGAGTAGGTGCGGAACGCGATGTGCGTGTTGGTGCCGATGACACCCTGCACCTTGTTGAGCTGCCCGGCGATGACGTCGTTGAGCTGCTCGTGCTCGGCGACCCGGACCATGGCGATGAGGTCGGCGTCGCCGGCGACCGAGTAGACCTCGGTGACACCGTCCAGCTCGGCGATGGCCTCGGCCACCTCGGGGATGCGGTCGACGTCTGCGTTGACGAGCACGATGGCGGTGATCACGCGCCCACTGTATCGGCGAGTGGCGGAGGCCATGCAGCCGCTGGCCGTCAGGACGCGGCGACGAAGCCGGAGACGGCTTGGCGTGAGACCGCCTGCGGTTCGAGCTCGGCCCGCGCGCCGCCGGCACCTCCGACGGGGCAGCTCCACTCGCCGTCGAGGTCGACCAGCCGGACGCCGGGGGACTCGAGCCAGCGCAGGATCTTCTCGGTCTCCTCGGGCAGGGCCGCCGGGGCCGGCCACGGTGCAGGCAGCACCACCTCGGCCGTCTCGCGCGCCGCCGCGACGTAGGGCATCGGGTCGGCACCGCGCGGCGAGACCGACGTCGCGGCCAGCCGACCGTGACGCACCACGACGATCTCCCAGCCGCCCATCGCCGCCGGCCGCGCCGCGACGATCTCGGGGCTCGATGCCAGCGGCGCGATCCGTTGCGCGCGCGAGATGCCGCGCACCAACGCCAGCAAGCGGTCACGCACCGTGCCGGCGTCCTCGAACCGCTCCTGCTCGGCCAGCGTGCCCATCCGCGTCTGCAGCGCGCTCACGACCGACCGCGAGTCACCGACGAGGGCGCCGACCGCGTCGCTGACGACCGCGGCATACTCCTGCACGCTCTGCGCGCCGGTGCACGGCGCCCCGCACCGTCCCATCTCGGCGAGCGCGCATGCACCCACGGGGCGGGTCGGCGAGAGCCGTTTCACGCACTGCCGCAACGGGATCACCTCGTGGACCGCGGCGACCGCGGCCTCGGCGCTGGCACGGCTGCCGAACGGGCCGATGTACTTGGCGCCGTCGCCGCGCACCTCGCGCACGATCGACAGCCGCGGGAACGCCTCGACGGTCAGCTTGACCCAGGTGGCGCGCTCGGGGAACTTCGAGCGCCGGTTGTAGCGCGGCTTGTGCTCGGCGATGAGCCGCAGCTCGCGCACCTCCGCCTCGAGCGTGGTGGCGCACACGATCGGGGTGACGCTCTCGGCGATGCCCACCATCTCGGCCATGCGGGAGCGGTGCTCGGACCCGGTGAAGTAGTTGCGCACGCGGGTGCGGATGTTGACCGAGGTGCCGACGTAGAGCACGTGCCCCCGGCCGTCCTTGAACTGGTAGACGCCGGGTGCGTCCGGCAGCCCGTCGGCGAGCCAGCGCTTGCGCCGCTGGGTGGGGCTGACGCGCGAGGAGAAGCTCGACAGCTCTTCCAGGGTGCGCACGCCGAGGTTGCCGACGCGCCCGATGAGGCCGTGGAGCACGTCGACCGTGGCGCGGGCGTCGTGCAGGGCGCGGTGGTCGGGGACGGTGGCCGCGCCGAACAGCGCGGCCAGCGAGGAGAGCTTGTGGTTGCGCGCCTCGTCGCGGGTCACCAGCTGGCGGGCGAGGTGGACCGTGTCGAGGACGGCGTGGCCGGGCCAGGCGATGCCCTGCGCCTTGGCGCTCGCCTTGAGGAAGCCCACGTCGAAGCCGGCGTTGTGCGCCACGAGCACCGACCCGCGCGCGAACTCCAGGAACGCCGGCAGGGCCGTCTCGATGCGCGGCGCGTCGGCCACCATCGCGGTCGTGATGCCGGTCAGGGTCTGGATGAACGGCGGGATCGGCAGGTGCGGGTTGACGAGCGTCTGGAACTCGCCGAGCACCTCGCCACCACGCACCTTGACCGCGCCGATCTCGGTGATGGCGCTGTCCTGCGGGCTGCCGCCGGTGGTCTCCAGGTCGACGACGACGAACGTGACGTCGGCCAGCGGCGTCCCCAGGTCGTCGAAGGTGCCCTGGACCATCTGCATGTCCTCGACCGTAGGTGGGCGGTGTGACAGCCGGTGGCAGGCGCGCCCGAGGCGACCGGCGCCGGACGCCGTCAGGTATGCCGCGTCGGCACCGTTGTCAGTGCCCCCACCTAGCGTCGTGGGCACGTCGACGACCGACCGATGAAGAGAGGTGATCACGTGATCATCGACTGCCAGACCTGCCCGGTGCGCGACCTGCACTGTGACGAGTGCATCGTGCCCGCCATGCTCGCCCCGCTCGACGCGGCGATTCCCCTCGACCGGGCCGAGCGGGCGGCCGTGAGCCGGTTCGTCTCCGCGGGGCTGGTGTCGGCCCAGCAGGCGACCGCGCTCGAGGCCCGTCGTGAGCCCTGGTCGACCCACGTGGAGGCCGTGGGCTGACCCTACGATGGCCCGATGAGCAGGCTGCGTGTGCGACGACCAGCGCTCGCAGCAGCCGTCGCGGTCGCGGTGGCGGTCGTCGTCGCGGGCTGCGACAGCTCGGCGCCCGACGCCACGCAGACCACGGGCACCCGTGCTGGGGCATCAAGCAGTACCCAGCAGAACGCCCCCAGCCCGACCGTCGACCGCGAGCAGGCGCTCGCCGACCTGCTCACGCGCAGGGCGGCCGCCGTCCGCGCACGCGACCGCGCGGCATATGTCGCGACGCTCGACGACCCGAAGTCGGGGTTCGGGCTGCGCCAGCTTGCCCAGTTCGACGCCCTGGCCGCACTGCCGCTCTCGGAGTTCGCCTACGGCACACCGGAACCCGCGCCAGCACTGGGGGCCGACCGGATCGCCCAGCTCGGTCCGGACGCGTGGGTGGCGCGAGTCAACGGCCGGTACCGGCTGAAGGGCTACGACAGCCGCAGCCGTGACTTCGAGAGCTACTTCACCGCCGTCCGCCGGGACGGCGGGTGGCGCCTCGCCGACGACACCGACGGCGGCACCCAGACCCAGCTGTGGGACCTGCCGTCGTTCGCGACGGTCACGGGCACGTCGACGCTCGTCGTCGGCACCGGTCCGCAGAGCCGGCTGCGTCCGTATGCCGTCCTGGGTGACCTTGCCGTCAAACGCGTCACCGAGGTGTGGGGCACCGCCTGGGCGCGGCGGCTCGTCATCGTGGTGCCGCGCAACGCGGCCACGATGGCCGAGCTGGTGGGACAGGACCCGAAGTCGGTCGCCCAGGTCGCGGCCGTCACCGACGGGCCGTTCGACCCCGACGGGTATGCCGGTGCCGACCGGGTCGTGGTGAACCCTGCCGCCTTCGGGACGCTCGAGAAGCGCGGGCAGCAGGTGGTGCTCACCCACGAGGGCACGCACGTCGCGATCCGCGCCACGACCAACCGGCCGGTGCCGCTGTGGCTGTCGGAGGGCATGGCCGACTATGTGGGTTACCGCGACATCGACGCGACGCCCCAGCAGATCGCGTCCGCGCTGTTCACCAAGGTGCGCGCCGGCACCGGCCCCACCGCGCTGCCGGTGGCTGCAGACTTCGACCCCGGCCGCACCACCATCGGCCCCAACTACAACGCGGCCTGGCTCGCCGTGCGCCGGATCGCGGGGCGCTGGGGCACGACCGACCTCGTGCGGTTCTACCGGGCGGCGGCCACCGCACCGACGGGCTCGGCCCCCGGGACGACGTCCACGGACGCCGATGCGGCCACCGCGGCGGCGTTCCGCTCCGTGCTCGGCACCACGGTCGCCGCCTTCACCAAGGACTGGCTGGCCTATCTGCGCGCCCTGGCGGCCCGATGACCGAGGTCGTGCAGCGCCGCGCGGCACGGGTGCTCGTGGTGTCACCCGACGGCGAGGTGCTCATGATCCACGGCTTCGACCCCTACGACCCGGCCACGACGTTCTGGTACACCATCGGCGGCGGTGTCGACCCGGGCGAGGACGACGCCGATGCCGCGGTGCGTGAGGTGTGGGAGGAGACCGGCCTGCGCATCGACCGCGACCAGCTGGTCGGACCGGTGCACCACGACCGCACCGTCTTCCCCTTCGAGGGGCGCACCATCGACCAGCAGCAGGTGTTCTACCTGCTGGTGACCCCGCGCTTCGAGCCGGCACCTGCGGCGTTCGAGGACACCGAGATCCGGTCGGTCATTGCGGTGGCGTGGATCGACCCGGCCGCGCGCGAGAGTGCGGGGGAGACCGTCTACCCGGCGGGTCTGGCGGCGCTGGTCGCGCAGTGCGCGAAATCCGCCGCCCAGGACGGATCCTGACGTTCCTTGTCTGCCGCACACGCGGCATACGCCGATCTGTCAGGCCTTGGCGAAGGCTTGACGGACAGCCAAGACGCTCCCGACGTCCGGCTGGTTAGGAAGGAAGGCGTGCCGCGAACCCGCGGCGCACCGACCCTGACACAAACCAGAAATGGGGACACAGGACATGCCGACCATCCGACTCACCCTGGGCGCTGCCTCTGCAGTGCTGGCCGCCGGAACCGCCTTCGCCGCGGCACCCGTGGCGACCACCGCGGCACCCGCGCAGACCGACGGCGCCGCGAGCTACGCGGCCAGCGGGTACGTGCCGAACGAGCGGGACAAGGCCCAGAACCAGCGGCTGCAGAAGCAGCTCGACGCAGCCATCGCCAAGGCCGCCGAGAACAAGCGCCTCGGCAAGAAGCCGTCGGTGCAGCAGGCCGTGACGGTCTACTACGACGACTCGAACGCGCCGTCGTTCGACTCGCTGATCGACCAGGGCGCCAGCATCTGGAACTCGCGGGTGAGCAACGTCAAGCTCGTCGAGACCACCGGGTCCGGGGCCGACCTGCGCTACTACGAGGGCAATGACTCCCGTGGCTCGTACTACTACGGCGACGGTCGCGGCAACGGCACCATCTTCCTCGACTACAACCAGGCGAACACCTACGCGCCGCTGCGCATCATCACCCACGAGACCGGCCACGCGCTCGGCCTGCCCGACCGTTACACCCAGCCGTGCTCGAAGCTGATGTCCGGTGGTGGCCCCGGCCCGTCGTGCACCAACGCCTACCCGGACTCGGTCGAGGCCTCCGAGGTCAACACCCTGTGGGCGAACGGCTTCGTCGGCGTCGCCGAGTTCGCCAAGGTCGGCTGACCGGGCGGGCGCACCGCGAGGTATGCCGTCGTGCCGCCACCCGTGCGCGGGTGGCGGAACGATCGCGTGCGGCTTCCTAGACTC
>JAEZWF010000025.1 GCA_023420415.1 Actinomycetes bacterium
CGGCGAGCCCGTCAGCGCGTCCGCGGCACGGCCACGACGACGCAGCCCCGGCAGCGAGCCGGACACCGGCAGCCGTGCGACGAGCGTCGCCGCGGCGAGCGCGAGCAGGATCGTCACCGCGACACCGGGCCGCCAGCCCCACCCGGCGGTGACGGCGGCGCCCACGGCGAGCGGCCCGATCAGCCCCACGGACGACCCGACGCCGTTGGCCTCGGTGATCGCGGCGGACGCGGCGGGTCCGGTGTGCTCGGCGAGCCCGACCTGGGTCGCGGCGATCATCACGTTGCCGCCGACGGC
Organism: Actinomycetes bacterium; assembly: GCA_023420415.1. Lineage (GTDB taxonomy): Bacteria > Actinomycetota > Actinomycetes > Actinomycetales > Dermatophilaceae > Pedococcus. Next base: position 298 of record JAEZWF010000025.1, read on the forward strand.
CGCGAGCACCATCGCGGACAGCGTCCACGGCAGCGCCGGGCCCAGCAGGAGCCCCGTGACGCCGACCGTGACCAGCAGGGTCGCCGCGACGATCGTGCCGCGGCGTCCCAGGCCCCGCACGGCGCGCGGCGTCAGCGGTGCCGCGAGCAGCCCGCCGACGGCCATCGCGGTGCCGTGCAGCCCGGCCTGCGCGGCGGTGATGTCGAGCTCGTCGGCGAGCAGCGGCACCGAGGGGTTGAAGCTGTAGAGCAGCCAGCCCCACACCGTGAACGGTGCGTACAGGCCGACGGTGAGCCGGTCGCGGACGAGCCGCGGGCGTGCGGGGGGCATGCGACGAGCATCGACCGTGCCGCGACCGGCCTCGACGTCCGACCCACGTGACGTGCGTCGCACCGCACGGTCCGCCCCACGACCGGTCCCGCCTGCGGGCCTCACCGCACGGTCACGAGCGTCTCCGCGTCGTCGCCCTCCTCGACCACGACGTCGTGCCGCCCGCCTGCGACCTCGACCACGTACCGGCCGGGCAGGCCGTGCACCTGCACGCGGCCGTCGGCGTCGGCCGTCACGGTCGTCGGGGAGAGCCACCAGCTGCCGCGGACCAGCTCGCGCAGCGCGTCGTACGCGGGCTTCGGCTCGCCGTCGACCGTCACGAGACCGCCCGGGGCGTGCAGCCACATGCCGTGGTCGGACAGACCCCAGTAGGTCACGGCCTGCACGCGCGGGTCGGCGACGAGCGCACGGTAGTGCGCGACGACGTCCTCGGCCTGGCGGTCGAGCCCGTCGGGCGTCGACGGCCAGCGCTCCACCCGGTGGTCGTTGAGGTCGACGACGTCGCGCGGCATGAGGTCGCCCGACAGGATCGTGGTCTCCGTGAAGTGGAGCGGCAGGCCGAACCGGCCGAACCGCTCGAGCACGTCGAGCGTCTTGTCCCGCCCCCACGCACCCTTGTGCATGTGGGACTGCAGCCCGAGCGCGTCGATGCGGACGCCCGCGGCCAGGCACTCCTCGACCAGGTGCTCGTAGTCCGCCGACATGTCGAAGTCGTTGAGCAGCAGCGTCGCCGCGGGGTTCGCGGCGCGCGCCTCGTCGAACGCGAGCTGCACCATCGGGACCCGGCCCTGCGTCGCGGCGACCCGCGTGATCGCGTTGGTGTCCTTGTCGAACACGGGCATGATCACGACCTCGTTGATCGCGTCCCACGTGTCGACGAGCCCGGCGAACTCGCCGGCGTCGCGGCGCACGCGCTCGCGCAGCAGCCGCAGCACCTCGTCGTCCGGGAGCGGCTCGAGCCATCGCGGTGCGACCGTGTGCCAGACCAGCGGGTGCCCCTTGACCCGCGCGCCGCGCGACACGTAGTGCTCGGCGGCGGCGCGCAGCGCGGCGGTGCGCGTGCGGCCGCGCTCGGGCTCGAACGTGCCCCAGTAGAACGGCAGCGTCGCGGTGTCGAACAGGTCGAACCACAGCGCGTCGAGGCGGTCGAGCAGCGCGTCCTCGCCGGGTGCGGGGGTGCGCCCGGCGAGTCGGCGCCACGCGCGCTCGGTCTCGTCGAACCCGATGCAGCCGAACGCGATCGCGTGCCCCGTCTGCTCGACGCGCACCGCTGCGCCCGCGAGCGCGCGCCCGTTCGCGTCGACGAGCCGCACGGTGCGGCGGCGGGCGCGGTGCGCGAGCTCGGCGTCGGTCGTGACGGCGGCGCTCGCGACGGCGTCGTCGGGCACGGGGGCGACGGGCGCGGCGGTGGTGGGCACGGACGGGCTGGGCACGTGGCTCATGCGGCTCCTTCGGTCGCTGCGGGCGACGGCTCCGGCGCCCCGCACCAGCCTGTCATGCCCCGAGACCGAGCACCCACGTGGCGAGCGTCGTGACGGTCAGCGTCACGAGCAGGACGGACGCGACGCTCAGCGGTGCGCCCGCGCGCACCATGTCCGGCACGCGCACGTAGCCCGAGGAGTACGCGATCGCGTTGGGCGGGGTCGCCGCGGGCATCATGAACGTGCACCCGGCCGCGAGCGCGACGGGCACCGCGAGCAGCAGCGGCCCGTACCCGAGCGCGGCCCCCACGGTGCTCATGATCGGCAGCAGCGTCGCGGCCGTCGCGGTGTTCGACATGAACTCGGTCATCGCGACGGTCAGCACGCACACCACGGCGACGACGACGAACGTCGGCAGCCCCCCGAGCCCGTGCGCACGCTCGCCGATCCACACCGACAGGCCCGACGCGGTGATCTGCGACGCGAGCGCGAGCCCGCCGCCGAACAGCAGCAGGATCCCCCACGGCAGGTCGCGCGTGTCGGGCCAGTCGAGCAGGCGTCCGCCGCACGGCTCCCCGGACGGCAGCAGGAACAGCAGGATCGCGACGACGACGGCCACGACCTCGTCGGTCACGGGCGTGCCTCGCCAGATCAGCGGCAGCGCGATCCACGACGTCGCGGCGAGCGCGAACACCGCGACGACGCGTCGCTGCGGGTGCCCCATCGGACCGAGCCGGTCGAGCTCGGCACGCACCACCGAGTCGTCCTCGCACAGCGGTGCGGGGTCGAACCGGAACACGACGCGCGTGAGCACGAGCCACGCGAGCAGCAGGAACACGATCGACAGCGGCAGGCCCACCGCCATCCACTGCCCGAAGCCGATCTCGATGCCGTACGTCTCGGACATGTACCCGACGAGCAGCGCGTTGGGCGGGCTCGCGATGACCGTGCCGAACGAGCCGATGGTCGCGGCGTACGCGATGCCGAGCATGAGCGCGGCGGACAGCCTCCGGTCGACCTCGCCGCGCTCGCGGCTCAGCAGCGTCAGCACCGACACGCCGATCGGCAGCATCATCACGGCCGTCGCGGTGTTGGACACCCACATGCTCAGCAGCGCCGTGGCGACCATCATGCCGAGCACGAGCCGGCGTGGTGCGGTGCCGACGAGCCGCACCACGCCGAGCGCGATCCGCAGGTGCACGTCCCACCGCTGCAGCGCGATCGCGAGCACGAACCCGCCGAGGAACAGGAAGATCACCTTGTTCGCGTACGGCGCGGCGACGTCGGAGACGGGGGCCACGCCCGCGACCGGCAGCACGACGAGCGGCAGCAGCGCGGTCACGGCCAGCGGCAGCGCCTCGGTCATCCACCACACGCCCATGAGCACGAGCGTCGCGGCGGTGACCGCACCGGAGTAGGCGGGCATCCCCGCGGCCTCGGCCGGCATGTCGGGCATGACGACGGCCACGAGCACGGCGAGCAGGGGCCCGACGACGAGCCCGACGGTGGAGCGGCTGGGTCGCCGCAGGCGTTCCGCACGCGGGAGGGCTCCCCCGCGCCTCCTGTCGTCCGGCGGGTGCGTGGGCGCGGGGGCGGTGGCGGAGCTGATGGGTCGACCTCTTCGTCGCGGTGGCGGGCGTGTCGTCTCCCTCTCGACGGTAGGCGCGCGACCGTCTCACCACGTGGGACCTTCGGGCGCACCCGGCTCCGCTCCCCGCCGCACCCGCCCCACGTCACCGCCCACATCGATGCCCCCGTCGACGGACAGCACGACGGCGCGACGGACAGGTGCGTACACGTGTCCGTCGCGCCGTGCGGCTGTCCGTCGCGGGACGGGGCGCGCGGCCCCGCCCCGCGGGCGGGTCAGTCGACCGGGGCCGTGGCCGCGGCGAACTGGCTCTCGTAGAGCCGCGCGTACGCGCCGCCCACCGCGAGCAGCTCCTCGTGCGACCCCTTCTCGACGATCCGGCCGTGCTCCATCACCAGGATCACGTCGGCGTCGCGGATGGTCGACAGCCGGTGCGCGATGACGAACGACGTCCGCCCGGCGCGCAGCGCGTTCATGGCGTGCTGCACGAGCACCTCGGTGCGCGTGTCGACCGAGCTGGTCGCCTCGTCGAGGATGAGGATCGCCGGGTCCGCGAGGAACGCGCGCGCGATCGTCAGGAGCTGCTTCTCCCCCGCCGAGACCGAGCCGCCCTCGTCGTCGATCACCGTGTCGTAGCCGTCGGGCAGCGTGCGCACGAACCGGTCGACGTGCGTCGCGACGGCGGCGTCGACGATCTGCTCGTGCGTCGCGCCGTCCACGCCGTAGGCGATGTTCTCGGCGATGGTGCCCTCGTACAGCCAGGTGTCCTGCAGGACCATGCCCATCTGCGAGCGCAGCGCGTCGCGCGTGAGGTCCCGCGTGTCGACGCCGTCGAGCGTGATCCGCCCGGAGTCGACCTCGTAGAACCGCATGATGAGGTTGACGAGCGTGGTCTTGCCCGCGCCGGTGGGCCCGACGATCGCGACGGTCTGACCGGGCTCCGCGACGACCGACAGGCCCTCGATGAGCGGCACGTCGGCCTCGTAGCGGAACGACACGTCCTCGAACGCGACGCGGCCGCGCACCGGCTGCGGCAGCGCGGCGGGCACCGCCGGGTCGGGCGACTGCTCGTCGGCGTCGAACAGCTCGAACACCCGCTCGGCCGACGCGACGCCCGACTGCAGCAGGTTCGCCATCGACGCGATCTGCGTGATCGGCTGCGTGAACTGCCGGCTGTACTGGATGAACGCCTGCACGTCGCCGAGCGTCATGGTGCCCGACGCGACCCGCAGGCCGCCGACCACCGCGATGATCAGGTAGTTGATGTTCGACACGAAGCCGAGCGCGGGCTGGATGATGCCCGAGATGAACTGCGCCTTGAACGAGGACTGGTACAGCTTCTCGTTGCGCTCGGCGAACGTCTGCGCGGCCTCCTGCTGCCGCCCGAACACCGTGACGAGCGCGTGGCCCGTGAACATCTCCTCGATGTGCGCGTTGAGCTTGCCGGTCCACGCCCACTGCTCGACGAACTGCGGCTGCGACCGCTTGGCGATGGCCGCCGCGATCGCGACCGACAGCGGCACGGTCACCAGCGCGACGACGGCCAGCAGCGGGGAGATCCAGAACATCATGCCGAGCACGCCCAGCACGGTGAGCACCGAGGTGATCAGCTGCGACAGCGTCTGCTGCATGGTCTGCGCGACGTTGTCGATGTCGTTGGTGACGCGGGACAGCAGCTCGCCGCGCGGCTGCCGGTCGAAGTAGGACAGCGGCAGCCGCCCGAGCTTCTCCTCGACGTGCGTGCGCATGCGCTTGACCGTGTTCTGCACGGCGCGCGCCGTGAGACGCCCCTGCAGCCAGCCGAGCAGGAACGCGGCGACGTACACCGCGAGCACGACGAGCAGGATCTCGCCGAGGCGCGTGAAGTCCACGCCCGACCCGACGGTCAGCGTGTGCATGCCGCTGACCATGTCGGCGATGGTGTCCTGGCCCGAGGCACGCAGCGCCTCGACGGCCTGCGCCTGCGTGGTGCCCGCGGGCAGCACGCCGCCGAGCTGGCGCGACACGATGCCCTCGAACAGCACGTTGGTCGCGTTGCCGAGCAGCTTGGGGCCCGCGACGGCCGCGGCGACGGACCCGACGCCCAGCACCAGGACGAGGACGAGCCGCACGCGCTCGGGACGCAGCACGGTGAGCAGTCGGCGCAGCGAGCCGCGGAAGTCGAGCGACTTCTGGCCGGGCATGCCCATGCCGTGGCCCATCGGTCCGCCGCCGCGGGGGCCGCCCGGGGGCGGTCCGGCGGGACGCTTGTCGGTCGTGGCGCTCATGCCGCCTCCTGCGCGTTCAGCTGGGAGTACACGATCTCCTGGTAGGTCGCGTTGGACTCCAGGAGCTCGTCGTGGGTGCCGTCGCCGACCACGCGGCCCTCGTCGAGCACGAGGATCCGGTCGGCGTAGCGGATGGTCGCGACGCGCTGGGCGACCACGAGGACCGTGGCGTCGCGCGTCTCGGGCGCCAGGGCGGCGCGCAGCGCGGCGTCCGTGGCGTAGTCGAGGGCCGAGAACGAGTCGTCGAACAGGTAGATGCTGGGCCGTCGCACGAGTGCGCGGGCGATCGCCAGCCGCTGCCGCTGACCGCCGGACAGGTTGGTCCCGCCCTGGGCGACCGGTGCGTCGAGCCCCTCGTCGAGGGCCTCGACGAAGTCCCGTGCCTGCGCGATCTCGAGCGCGCGCCAGATCTCGTCGTCGCTCGCACCGGGGCGTCCGAACTCGAGGTTGGACCGGATCGTGCCGGAGAACAGGTACGGGCGCTGCGGGACCAGGCCGATGCGGTTCCCGAGCTCGATGGGGTCGGCTGTACGCACGTCGACGCCGTCGATCAGCACCTGCCCGCCGGTGACGTCGTACAGCCGCGGCACGAGGTTCACGAGCGTCGACTTCCCGGCACCGGTCGACCCGATGATCGCGGTGGTCCGCCCGGGCTCGGCCACGAACGAGACGTCCTGCAGCACGGCGTGCTCGGCTCCCGGGTAGCGGAACTCGACGTCGCGCAGCTCGAGCAGTCCGGGCCGGGCCTGGGGGCCGGTCGGGAACGGGGTCGCCTGCGTGGGAGGGACGACGGTGGTGTCGGTGTCGAGCACCTCGCCGATGCGGTCGGCCGAGACCATGGCGCGCGGCACCATGACGACCATCATCGAGCTCATGAGCACGGCCATGAGCACGAACATGATGTAGCTGAGGAACGCGATGAGCGCGCCGATCTCCATGTCGCCGGCGTCGATGCGCCGTGCCCCGAACCACACGACCGACACGCTCGACACGTTCATCACGAGCATGACGACCGGGAACATGAGCGCCATCAGCAGACCGGTGCTGAGCGAGGCGACGTACAGCGCGTCGTTCGCGACCTCGAAGCGCGCCTCCTCGTGCCGCTCGCGGACGAACGCGCGGATGACGCGCACGCCCGTGAGCTGCTCGCGCATGACGCGGTTGATCGCGTCGATGCGCTTCTGCACGCGCCGGAACCACGGCACCATGCGCGACACGATGAGCCCGACGATCACGGCCAGCACCGGCACGATGACCAGCAGGAGCGCCGAGAGCCCGACGTCCTCGCGCAGCGACATCACGACGCCGCCGATGAGCATGAGCGGCGCCATGACGAGGAACACGAAGGTCATGAACACGACCATCTGCACCTGCTGGACGTCGTTCGTCGTGCGGGTGATGAGGGTCGGCGCACCGAACTTGCCCATCTCCTGCTGCGAGAACGACTGGACCTGCGCGAACAGGCGCGCCCGGACGTCGCGGCCGAACGCCATCGCGGCGCGGGCGCCGAACCAGACGGCGGCGATCGCGGCGACGACCTGCACGAGGCTGACGCCGAGCATGACGCCGCCGAGGTTCCAGATGGCGTCGGTGTCGCCCTTGGCGACGCCGTTGTCGATGATGTCGGCGTTGAGGCTCGGGAGCCACAGCGTCGCGACGACCTGCACGAGCTGGAGCGCCAGGACGGCGAACACGGCTCCCCGGTACGGGCGCAGGTGCTCCCTGAGCAGTCGGATGAGCATGGGTCAGGACCCTTCCGTGAGGGTGGGGGCGCCACCCGGGGGCGTGGGGGGCGTGGGAGGTGTCGGGTCGGTGGGCGCGAGCATGCCGTCGAGCAGCAGGTCCACGATGACGCGCGGCTCGAACGAACGCTCGAGATTTCCGCCGTGCAGCATGCCGACGCGGCCGGCGTGCAGGAGCATGCCGAGCACGAGCGCGTCGACGGCCTGCACGGCGTCGTCGAGCGGCAGACGCAGCCGGTCGGCGTCGGGCTCGAGCAGACGACGCATCTGGGCGTGCACGGCCTCGAGCCCGTCGCGCTGACGCTCGGCCCACCGCGCGCCGTGGCCGTGCAGCTGCCCGTCGGGGCCACGGCCGAGGCGGTGCAGCACCGTCATCCAGACGCGCACCTGCCCGACGCGCTGCTCCATGAGCTCGACGAGCCGCACGAGCCGGTCGCGCAGCGGCATGCCCGCGTCGATCGCGGCGAGCGCGTCGAGGCCGATGGTCGGGTCGGCCGCGGCGAACGCGGCCTCGCGCACGAGCTGCTCCTTGTCGTCGAAGACGCGGAACAGCGTGCCCTCGGCGACCCCCGCGGCATCCGCGAGCTGGCGCGTGGTGACGTCGAGGCCGCGCTCGAGGATCACGGGCTGCACGGCGTCGAGGATCGCGCGGCGACGCTCCTCGGGCGGCAGCGGGGCGGCACGGCTCGGACGTCCGGCGGCAGCACTCATGAGCGCGACGATAAGTGAGTGAGCACTCACTCAGCAAGTCCTCAGGTCAGCGCTCCCCGGACGCGACGACGCCGGCACCCCCACGAGGGGGCACCGGCGTCGTGATCGGTCAGCGGACTGCGACGTCAGGGAGCCGTCGGCGGCTGCTGCGTCCCCTGCTGCGGAGCGTCCTGCACGGGCGCGACGGCCGGCTGCTGCGGCGCCGGCTGCTGCGGTGCCGGCTGCTGCGCGGCGTGCGGCGTCTCGCCGCCGGCCGGGGCCGGACCGGCACCCGGCACCGCACGCTGCGGCGCGACGGGGCCCGTCCCCGGGCGCTGACCGCGCTCGGCCGACGGGTCGAACGGCACGCCCGACAGCGTCCCGGCGCTCGTCGCGTCCGCCGTCGCCGCGGCCGACTCGCGCCGCGCCTCCGCGAGCGCCTCGCTCGGGTCCGTCAGCGAGACGGGGGGCAGGTCGCCCTCGGCGATCGGCGACTGGCCCGCCGCACGCGTCGGGTACTCGCCGTCCGACGGGCCACCGCCCGCGAAGCCCTTCGACAGCCAGCCCAGCGCACCGCTGAGCTCGGCCGGCAGGAACCACATCTTGTTCGACGGGCTCGACGCGATCTTCGGCAGCGTCTGCAGGTACTGGTACGCGAGCAGCTTCGGGTCGGCGTCGCCGCGGTGCACCGCGTCGAACACCTGGAGGATCGCGCGCGCCTCACCCTCGGCCCGCAGGATCGCCGACTGGGCCTCACCCTCGGCCCGCAGGATCGCCGACTGCTTCTCGCCCTCGGCCGTGAGGATCGCGGACTGCTTGACACCCTCGGCCGTGAGGATCGCGGCACGACGGTCACGCTCGGCACGCATCTGCTGCTCCATCGAGCCCTGCACCGACGCGGGCGGGTCGATCGCCTTGAGCTCGACGCGGTTGACGCGGATGCCCCACTTGCCGGTCGCCTCGTCGAGGACGCCACGCAGCTGGGCGTTGATCTGGTCGCGGCTGGTCAGCGTCTGCTCGAGGTCGAGCGAGCCGATGACGTTGCGCAGCGTGGTGACGGTGAGCTGCTCGATGCCCTGGATGAAGTTGGCGATCTCGTAGACGGCCGACTTGGCGTCGATCACCGAGTAGTAGATGACCGTGTCGATGTTGACGACGAGGTTGTCGGAGGTGATCACCGGCTGCGGCGGGAACGACACGACCTGTTCGCGCAGGTCGATGTTCGCGCGCACCTTGTCGACGAACGGCACGAGGAAGTGGATGCCGCCCTCGAGGGTGCGCGAGTAGCGACCCAGCCGTTCGATGATCAGCGCGGTCTGCTGCGGCACGATGCGGACCGTGCGGAACAGCACGACCAGCGCAAACGCGACCAGCAGGATCAGGACGATGAAACCTGCACCGAAGTCCACGGTCTACTCAGCTTTCTGACCCGCCGTGACGCCAGAGACGATCACGGTGGCCCCCTCGATGGATACAACCCGGACCTCCTGGCCGGGTTGGCACACTGCGCCGTCCTCGGACGTGCGCGCCGACCAGGTCTCACCGGCGAGCTTGACCCGCCCGTCGTTGCTGGTCACGGTCTGGATCACCTTGGCGGTGCGCCCCACCAGGCTTCGGGCGCCGATGCCATGGCTGGACCCGGCATCCATGAAGCGCCGCTTGATGATCGGTCGCACCACCAGCAGGAGCAGCACCGACACGACCACGGCCACCACGACCTGCACCGGGAACGACGCCCCCGCCGCAGCCGCGATGGATGCCGCGGCAGCGCCGCCGGCGAGCATGATGAACACGAAGTCCACGGTCGCCGCCTCGATGGCGGCGAGGATCAGCGCGAGCCCCAGCCAGGCCAGCCACGGGTTGTCTGCCAACCAGTCCACAGCCCCTCCTTCTCCCGGGTGCACCCGGTCGTAGCGGTAACTCTAGGGGGTCGGGGGCACGGGTTGGGCAGGGGTTTGTGAAGTCGCGTCGTGGCGCAGCCGCGCGGTCCACCGGTCGCCGCGCTGCTCCAGCTCGAGCGGCATCCCGAAGGTCGCGGAGAGGTTCTCCTCGGTGAGCGTGATCTCCACGGGGCCCTGGGCGACGACGCGGCCGTCCCGCAGCAGCAGGACGTCGGTGAAGTTGGGCGGGATCTCCTCGACGTGGTGGGTCACGAGGATCAGCGCCGGAGCCTCGACGTCGCCCGCCAGCTCGCCCAGCCGGCGCACGAGGTCCTCGCGACCACCGAGGTCGAGCCCGGCGGCCGGCTCGTCGAGCAGCATGAGCTCCGGGTCGGTCATGAGGGCACGGGCGATCTGCACCCGCTTGCGCTCCCCCTCGGACAGGGTGCCGAAGGTGCGGTCCGCGAGGTGGTCGGCCCCCAGTGCCTGCAGGAGCTCCGCGGCACGGACGTGGTCGAGCGTGTCGTAGTCCTCACGCCACCGACCGACCACTCCGTAGGACGCGGTCACGACGACGTTGTGCACGGCCTCGTCGCGCGGGATGCGTTCGGCAAGGGCGGCCGAGGCCAGCCCGATCCGCGGTCGCAGCTCGAAGACGTCGACCGCGCCCAGCACCTCGCCGAGGACACCGGCAACACCGCTCGTCGGGTGCATGCGCCCGGAGGCGAGCTGCAGGAGGGTCGTCTTGCCGGCACCGTTCGGGCCGAGGATCACCCAGCGCTGGCCTTCCTCGACCTCCCAGGTGATGTCGTCGAGCAAGGTCGTCTTCCCCCGCACGACGCTGACGCCGGCGAACTCGAGGACATCGCTCATGGCACCCGACCCTATCGGCCGTGGTCGAGTCGGGCAGAGCGGGCACGCCTAGCATTGCCGGGTGCCCGAACTACCTGCCTGCGTGCGTGTTTCGCTGTGGGTGACCCACGCGTGGGCGTCGAGGTCCCCGCTGCAGGACGCCATCGTGCGGGCCCTGCCCGACGTCGACCACGTGGCCGGCGACCTGAGCCGGTTGGCGACGTGGCACGAGTTCGGTGAGCAGGCGTTGCTCGTCGCGTTGCCCGTGGCAGGCGACCTCACCGGTATGCCGGGTGCCTCCGCCGAGGCGCGCGGTGCGGCTGCGGCCGCGGGCGAGTGCGTGTACGTGCCGGGCATCGGGGGCATGCTCGTGCCGGCGATCTCGACGTACGGCTCGGGTGACCTCGTGGGCACTCGGGTGGACTGGGCGGCATACGACGCCGACCCCGTGCCACGACACCGCGTCGAGGCCCTCGAGGCCTCACAGCTGGAACGGCACCTGCGCGAGCAGCTGCTCGTCGCGACCGAGGCGATCGACGCCGCCGGCGGCCAGCCGTTCGGTGGCGGCGCCGCTCGCGAGCTGGCGGATGCCGCCCTGGGCGGTCAGTGGGGGCTGCCGTCCGGGCTGCCCGGACGCGCCGCCCGCGTGATCGCGCTGGCGGGCACGGTCGGGCGGATCACCGATGTGGCGCTGGCCGCGCCCGACGGCGCACTGACGGCGAGCGAGTCGGGGCGCCGAACCGCACTGCTGCGCGGGCTCCAGCGCACCGCCGACCACGCCCTCGCCGACGCCACCAACGCGGCCTGCGCCGTCATCGCCGGCTGGCGTCCCGCCTGACGCGGCGACTGCCACGACTTCTGCCTGGTTGGCAGGTCTCATGGCCGTCTGCCTGAGCCACGAATTGTGTTGTGCTGCAGCCGATTTCATGCCGAAATAAGGTTGTGTGACATTATCGAACAGGCGTACGATGGAGGTATGTCGACCAGCCTTCCCACCGCAGCGCAGGTGGATGCGCACGCGGTACGCAACCGGGAGCTGTGGGACCGGACTGCAGTTGTCGCGGGCCGGTTGAACCGCGCGCAGGCTGAGCTCGTCGACATCGCTGTCGAGCTGATCGAGGACGACCACTGGGGTGCCGGCGGGTTCACCTCACCCCAGCACTACCTCGTCGTGCGGGCCGGCCTCTCGCCGGCGCATGCCGCGGACGTGGTGCGGATCGCCCGACGGCGTACCGACCTGCCCGACGCGGCGGCGGCGCTGACGGCCGGTGAGCTGTCGCTGGACCAGACCGCTGTCCTGGCCCGCCGAGTGCCCACGCAGTACCAAGCATCGATGACCGCACTCGCGCGGGAGGCCACCGTGCCGCAGCTGTCACGGATCGTGTCCCGGCACGCCTTCCCCGCCGCGGCCACAGAGCACGCCGGCTCAGCCGGCGATGGTGAACCCGATCCAGTGCTGAAGCTCGTGCCGCAGCCGACAGAGCCCGAACTGGCCGAGAAGCGCGCCTGCGCCCGCCCGCAGCTGTCGATGCGCTACGACACCGACGGCCGGTTCCAACTGCGCTACAGCGCCCCCGCAACAATCGGCGCCCTCGTCGAGCAGGCCATCCGCGAAGCCAAGGACGCCCTGTTCCTGCGTCGCACCAGCCGCGACGACACCACCGGGAGCACCGACCACGGCCGGCCCGGGACGCCGAGCGACCCGGTGGACACTGCCGCTTTCCTCGACGACGGCGGCAGCGGCCTGCCGACCTACGCCGACGCCATCGAAGAACTCGCCGCCCGCTCCCTGAGCACCATCGAGTCCGCCTCCCGACGCGCGCACTACCGCGTCTACCTCCACCTGGACACCAGCGGCGCCTGGATCAACGGCCGCCACGCCATCCCGCAGCGCCTGCTCGACCGCTTCCTCACCGACGGTGTTCTGCAACCCATCTGGGAAACAAGCGGCACGCCCGTGTCCGTCGGCCGCGCCATGCGCATCCTGCCCGAACGCTCCCGGCGCCTCATCGAGGACCGCGACGGGGGCTGCCGCTTCCCCGGCTGCACCGCCACCCGCTACCTCGAGATCCATCACCTCAAGCCATGGGCCGACAACGGCCCCACCGACCTCGACAACCAGATCAGCCTGTGCCCCGTCCACCACGACGCCATCGACCGCAGCGACTACACCATCACCGGCGACCCCACCCGGCCCGCAGGGCTCACCGTCATCAACCGCTACGGCCTACCCATCCGACCACCACGACCACCCGAACTCGCACCACCACCGGCGGGCGACCCGCCCGTCCCCGACCATGCCTACCACCCACCGACCGGCGGACCACTGCGATGGACCGACATCGAAGTCCCACCCGATGAGGACCTGCCCTGAGCCGGGCCCTCCGACCAAAGGTGTCCGCAAGCTCAGCTCTGCGGCAGAACGTTGATGAAGTCCATGTCAGCGCGGTAGCGGGCGGCATGGTCGCGCAGCTCGGGGTTGTCGAGCTCGACGGCCTTCTGGTCCGAGAACTCGGCCAGGTGCTGGAGCCGGGCCACCACCGTCGCCAGCACCTCGGCACGCGAGTAGCTGCCGCCGTATTCCCCGACGATCCGGTCGAGCCGGGCCAGTCGCTCGGCGTCGCGGAACCCGTCGGCCCGGTCGTGAGGGGCGCCAGCCGGTAGACGAGGTAGGCGAGGTCCCACAGGCGCGACCCCGGCGAGGCGAAGTCGAAGTCGATGACCCCGACTGCCCGCCCCTCCCGGTAGACGAGGTTGTAGGGGGCAAAGTCGTTGTGGCACAACACTTCTGCGGGCTCGCGACGTGGGGAACGCCACGGGCCGGTCTGGTCGGCCGAGGCGGAGACCGCGTGGAAGTCTCGCAGCAGCTCGGCGCTCGACACGAGGGCCTCGTCGCTCCAGACCCACGTCGGGAGCGGGTATGCCGGGACGTCACCTTCGAGGAAGGACAGGACCTCGCGGCCGTCGTCGGTGAGCCCCAACGGCTCAGGCGCGCCGGTGAACCCGCGGTCACGGCAGTGCCGGAGCAACCGGTGCACGGCGGGTGTCCACTCCCCCGCCGTGCGCAGCACCGTGTCACCGCGCCGGTGGACAGGACCCATGTTGCCGCCGGCGAGCTCCTCCTCGATCACCGCGTCCGTTGGTCCATCGACGCGAGCTGCCGGCGGCGCAGGACGTCCAGGTAGACCTGGTTGGTCTGCTCACCGATCGCGTTCCAGGAGAACGATTCCACGGCACGCTTGCGGCCCGCCAGACCCATCCGGTCGGCGCGCGGCACATCGCTCACGGCGTCGCCCAGAGCCGCTGCGAGGTCGGCCACGAACCGGTCGGGCTGCAGGGGTGTGCCGCTGCCGTCCTGCCGCTGCTCGATCGGCACCAGCCAGCCGGTCTCACCGTCGACGACCACTTCGGGGATGCCACCGGTCGCAGTGGCGACAACGGGCAGCTCGCAGGCCATCGCCTCGAGGTTGACGATGCCCAGGGGCTCGTAGATCGACGGGCACGCGAACACGGTCGCCGAGGACAGCAGGGCGATGACGTCCGCGCGCGGCAGCATCTCGGGGATCCACACGACGCCGTCGCGGGTGGCCTTCAGCTCCTGCATCAGGCCCTCCACCTCGGCCATGATCTCCGGGGTGTCGGGCGAGCCGGCACACAGCACCAGCTGCACGTCCGGCGGCAGCGACGAGGCGGCCCGCAGCAGGTAGGGCAGGCCCTTCTGACGGGTGATGCGACCGACGAAGATGACCGACTTGCCGTCGGGGTCGACGCCGAGTCGCCGCACCGTGTCGGGATCCTGATGCCGTTGCCACAGCTGGGAGTCGATGCCGTTGTGCACCACCTTCACCTTGTCCGGGTCGACCGTGGGGTAGGCGCGCAGGACGTCCTGACGCATGCCCTCACTGACCGCGATGACGGCGTCAGCAGACTCGTAGGCCGTGCGTTCGGCAAACGACGAGACGCGGTAACCGCCACCCAGCTGCTCGGCCTTCCACGGGCGCATCGGCTCCAACGAGTGCGCGGTGACGACGTGCGGCATACCGCCGAGCAGCGAGGCCAGGTGACCCGCGAAGTTCGCGTACCACGTGTGCGAGTGGACGAGGTCCGCGCCGACACAGTCACCGGCCATCGCCAGGTCGACGCCGAGCGTCTTGATCGCGGCGTTGGCGTCCGCGAGGTCCGGCAGGTCGCCATACCCCGTCGTGCCCTCCTCGGCCACCGGCTCGCCGAACGCGTGCACCCGCACGTCGAGGTCGCCTCGGCTGCGCAGGGCGCGCACCAGCTCGCTCACGTGGACGCCCGCGCCCCCGTAGATGTTGGGCGGGTACTCCTTGGTCAGGATGTCCACTCTCACGAAGGTCGAGATTAGTGCCGGACATGGGTCGCCGCGAGGGCGTGGAGTCCCTAGGGTCGAGCCATGGCGTACCGATCCGGTGGACCCAAGGTGCTGGCGATCGTGCTCGCGGGTGGTGAGGGCAAACGCCTCATGCCGCTGACCGCTGATCGTGCCAAACCGGCCGTGCCGTTCGGCGGGATCTACCGGCTCATCGACTTCGCCCTGTCGAACGTCGTGAACTCGGGGTACCTCAAGGTCGTCGTGCTGACGCAGTACAAGTCGCACAGCCTCGACCGGCACGTCACCACGACCTGGCGCATGTCCACGATGCTCGGCAACTACGTGGCGCCGGTGCCTGCGCAGCAGCGCGTCGACAAGAACTGGTACCTCGGGTCGGCCAACGCGATCTTCCAGTCGCTCAACCTGATCCAGGACGAGAAGCCCGACATCGTCGTCGTGGTCGGCGCCGACCACGTCTACCGCATGGACTTCTCGCAGATGGTCGCCCAGCACATCGAGACCGGGGCCGGTGTCACGGTCGCCGCGATCCGCCAGCCGATCGGCCTGGCCGACCAGTTCGGTGTCATCGAGGTCGACGACGCCGACCCGCGCCGGATCGGCGCGTTCAAGGAGAAGCCCAAGGACGCCAAGGGGCTGCCCGACAACCCCGATGAGGTCCTGGCCTCGATGGGCAACTACGTCTTCGACGCCGACGTCCTCGTCGACGCGGTCACCCGCGACAACGAACGCGAGGGCAGCAAGCACGACATGGGCGGCGACATCGTGCCCGCCTTCGTCGACGAGGGCAGTGCCTACGTCTACGACTTCAAGGACAACGACATCCCGGGCTCGACGGACCGGGACCGTGCGTACTGGCGCGACGTGGGGACGCTCGACTCCTACTGGGAGGCGCACATGGACCTCGTGTCGGTCCACCCCGTCTTCAACCTCTACAACTACGACTGGCCCATCTACACCGACTACGGCCCCGAGCCGCCGGCCAAGCTCGTCCACGGCGCCGCCGGCAAGTTCGGTGAGGCGCACAACTCCGCCGTCTCCCCCGGGGTCGTCATCTCCGGTGCGACCGTCACCAACTCGGTGCTCTCACCGCGCTGTCACATCCACAGCGGCACCACCATCGACGACAGCGTGCTGCTCGACGGGGTCGAGGTCGGCCGCGGCTGCACCATCACGCGCGCCATCATCGACAAGGGTGTGAAGGTGCCGGACGACACCGTCATCGGTGGCGATCCCGAGCGCGACAAGGCGCGTGGCTTCACCGTCACCGAGACCGGGCTGACCGTGGTCGCCAAGGGCCAGGAGGTGCCCGCGTGATCCGGATCGCGGTCCAGCTCCAGCCCCAGCACGCGGAGTATGCCGCGATCCGCCGCGCCTGCGCGCAGGCCGAGGAGATCGGTGCGGACATCGTCTTCAACTGGGACCACTTCTTCCCGCTCAACGGCGACCCCGACGGCAAGCACTTCGAGTGCTGGACCATGCTCGCCGCGTGGGCCGAGGCGACCGAGCGGGTCGAGATCGGTGCGCTGGTGACCTGCAACAGCTACCGCAACCCCAACCTGCTCGCCGACATGGCCCGCACCGTCGACCACATCAGCGCCCGGGACGGCAAGCCGGGCCGGATCATCCTCGGCATCGGATCCGGCTGGTTCGAGCGCGACTACGACGCCTACGGCTACGAGTTCGGCACCGCGGGTGGCCGCCTCGATGCCCTCGACCGGGACCTCCCGATCATCAAGAAGCGCTGGACCGAGCTCAACCCACCTCCCACCCGCGACATCCCGGTCCTCATCGGCGGTGGCGGCGAACGCAAGACCCTGCGCATCGTGGCCGAGCAGGCCGACATCTGGCACGGCTTCGGTGACGCCGAGACGATCGCCCACAAGCACGAGGTGCTGGACCAGTGGTGCGAACGGATCGGCCGCGACCCCAAGGAGATCGAGCGCTCGGCCGGTGTCTCACCGCGGCCCGGCCGCTTCCCCGAGGACGTCGAGGACTATGCCGCGGGTGCCGAGGCCCTCTACGAGGTCGGCACGCGTCTCTTCACGATCGGCGTCAGCGGTCCCGACTACGACCTCGGCCCGCTACGTGACCTGGTCGCATGGCGAGACTCGCGACAGGCATCCTGACCACCGTCGATATCGTGGCGCCGTGAGCGAGCCCGGCACCACCGAACGACCGGCTGCCGAACGGCATACCCTCCTCGTCACCATCAGCGGCGAGGACCGCCCCGGCGTCACGAGCACCTTCTTCGACGCGATCGCCGATGTGGGCGCCGAGGTGCTCGACCTCGAGCAGGTCCTCGTCCGCGGCCAGCTGACCCTCGCGATCCTCCTCGACGCGGGCGACGCACACGACCGCCTCAAGGACGTGCTCAGCGCCGTCGGCCGCGACCTCGAGCTCAAGGTGAAGCTGCGTTCCGGCACCGGGGACACCCGACGCGACAAGCGTGGCCGTGCTGCGGTGGTCGTCCTCGGCACGCCGCTGCGGGCCAGTGGCGTCGCAGCCGTCACGGCGCGAATCGCCAGTCATGGAGCCAACATCGACCGCATCCGGCGGCTCGCTCGCTACCCCATCACCACCGTCGAGTTCGACGTGTCCGGCGCCGACGTCGAGCGGCTGCGGGCCGAGCTCGCCCTGGAGTCAAGCGTGCACGGCATCGACATCGCCGTCGCCGCCGGCGGCCTTGCGCGCCGCGGTCGCCGCCTCGTCGTCATGGACGTCGACTCCACCCTCATCCAGGACGAGGTCATCGAGCTGCTGGCCAGGTATGCCGGCCGGGAGGCCGAGGTGGCGGCCGTCACCGAGGCGGCCATGCGTGGTGAGCTCGACTTCGCCGAGAGCCTCCGGGAGCGCGTGGCCGCCCTCGAGGGGCTGCCGGTGAGCGTGCTCGACGACGCCCGCCGCGCGGTGCGGTTCACACCGGGTGCCCGCACCCTCGTGCGCACCATGAAACGGCTCGGCTTCACCGTGGCCGTCGTGTCCGGTGG
This sequence comes from Actinomycetes bacterium, assembly GCA_023420415.1. Taxonomy (GTDB): domain Bacteria; phylum Actinomycetota; class Actinomycetes; order Actinomycetales; family Dermatophilaceae; genus Pedococcus. The sequence continues at coordinate 18,412 of JAEZWF010000025.1, forward strand.
CTTCATCGAGATCGTCGAGGACCTCGCGGCCGAGCTCGGCATCGACCACGCCCACGCCAACCGGCTCGAGGTCGCGGACGGCAGGCTCACCGGCAGGGTCCTCGGTGAGATCGTCGACCGCGCCGGCAAGGCCCGCGCATTGCGGCGGTTCGCCGACGAGGCGGGGCTGCCACTGACTCGCACCGTCGCGATCGGTGACGGGGCCAACGACCTCGACATGCTGCAGACCGCCGGACTCGGGATCGCCTTCAACGCCAAGCCCGTCGTGCGCGAACAGGCCGACACTGCGGTGACGGTGCCCTACCTCGACGCGGTCCTCTACCTGCTCGGCATCACCCGCGAGGAGATCGAGGAGGCCGACGCCGCCGACGGCACGCCGACCCCCGCTCCGCCGCTGCCGACCCCCTGACTCCTAGGCTGAACCAATGGCTGGTGCACGCGCGAAGGGCCGACCGACCCTGCTCATCATCGGTGGCGCCGAGGACCGCGTCGGCAAGGCGACCGTGTTGCGCCGCTTCGTGCGCCTCGCCGGTGGCCGCAAGGCACGCATCGTCGTCATCCCCACGGCGTCCTCGTTCCCCGACGAGGTCGCCGCGGCATACACCGACGTCTTCACCCGGCTCGGCGCGCCCGAGCCCACCATCGTCAACCCACGCGACCGCTCGGCCTCCGAGGACCCGGCGCTCGTCGAGCTGCTCGACGACGCCACCGGCATCTTCATGAGCGGTGGCAGCCAGCTCAAGCTCAGCCAGCGCTTCCCCGGCACACCCCTCGGTGACGCCCTGCACCGCGCCCACGCCCGCGGCGCCGTCGTCGGCGGCACCTCGGCGGGAGCCTCGATCATGAGCCAGTTCATGATCTCGATGGGCGACGAGGGCATCACGCCACGGCAGCGGCACAGCCAGCTCAGTGCCGGCCTGGGGCTGCTCGAGGGCGTCATCATCGACCAGCACTTCGCGCAGCGGTCGCGCTACGGCCGCCTGATGTCGATGGTCGCGGCCTCCCCCAGCCTCATCGGCATCGGCATCGACGAGGACACCGCGATCGAGGTGCGCGACTCCCGCTTCTTCACCGTCCACGGTGCGGGAGCGGTGTTCGTCCTCGACTGCCGCGCGGCCACGTCCGACGCTCCCGATGCCCGCAGGGGTGCCCCGCTCATGGTCTCCGGAGCAGTGGTGCACTCCCTGCCCGCAGGCAGTACGTTCGACCTCGCCGAGGTGAAGCTCGTCGACTTCGTCGAGAAGCACCCGGACACCGCCGTGGCGCTGGCCACGGCGAAGGCCTGACGTCCCCCGCATCCCCCTCCAGGAGACCCCCCGTGGCAGACCGCCCCACCCCGACCGGTCCCGCAGCCCCCGAGCTCACCATCGCCGAGGCACGCGTCTACCGCGGCGGCAACGTGTGGTCCTACAACCCGGCGATCCACCTCGTCGTCGACCTCGGCGTGCTGGAGGGCTACCCCACGGACACCCTCCCGGGCTTCACCGACCGCCTGGTCGAGCTGTTGCCGGGTCTGGAGAACCACACCTGCTCGCGCGGGGTGAAGGGCGGCTTCCTCGAGCGCATGCGCGAGGGCACCTGGCTCGGCCACGTCGCCGAGCACGTCGCGCTGCAGCTGCAGCAGGAGGCCGGGCACGACCTGCGTCGTGGCAAGACCCGTGAGGTCAAGGGCCAGCCGGGCCGCTACAACGTCATCTACGACTACAACGACGAGACCGTCGGGCTCGCGGCCGGGCAGCTCGCGGTCCGCCTGGTCAACCACCTGGTGCAGGCCGAGGAGGGCTTCGACTTCCCCGAGGAGCTCGACCTGTTCCTGCGTCGGGCCCAGCGGACCGCGTTCGGTCCGTCCACCGGCGCCATCCTCGAGGAGGCCATCTCCCGCGACATCCCCTACATCCGGCTCAACAGCGCATCCCTGGTGCAGCTCGGCCAGGGCGTCCACGCCCAGCGCATCCGCGCGACCATGACGTCCAAGACCGGCGCCCTGGCCGTCGACATCGCGTCGGACAAGGACATGACCACCCGGCTCCTCGGGTCGGCCGGACTGCCCGTGCCCAAGCAGGAGACGGTGCGCACGGCAGACGCCGCGGTGACCGCCGCCCGCCAGATCGGCTACCCCGTCGTGGTGAAGCCGCTCGACGGCAACCACGGTCGTGGCGTGTGCCTGGACCTGCAGGACGAGGACGAGGTGCGTCAGGCGTTCGACATCGCCGAGGCAGAGTCACGTCGCGGATACGTCATCGTCGAGTCGTTCATCACCGGTCGCGACTACCGCTGCCTCATCGTGGGCGGGCGCATGCAGGCGATCGCCGAGCGCGTGCCGGCCCACGTGACCGGCGACGGTGAGCACACCGTCGCCGAGCTCGTCGAGCTCACCAACGCCGACCCGCGTCGCGGTGTCGGGCACGAGAAGGTCCTCACCCGGATCAAGGTGGACGACGCCGCGATCGAGCTGGTGCGCGAACAGGGCTACGCCATGGACGACGTCCCGCCCGAGGGCCAGATGGTCAAGCTGGCACTGACCGGCAACATGTCCACGGGTGGCATCTCCGTCGACCGGACGTTCGAGGCACACCCGGACAACGTCGAGATCGCCGAGGAGGCAGCCCGCATGATCGGGCTCGACGTCGCCGGCATCGACTTCATCTGCCCCGACATCGCCTCACCCGTGCGCGAGACCGGCGGCGCCATCTGCGAGGTCAACGCCGCACCCGGGTTCCGCATGCACACCCACCCGACCATCGGTGAGCCGCAGTACATCGCCAAGCCGGTCGTCGACCTGCTCTTCCCCCCCGGCTCCCCCTCGCGGGTGCCGATCGTCGCGGTCACCGGCACCAACGGCAAGACCACCACGTCGCGCATGATCGCCCACATCTTCAAGGGAATCGGGCGCAAGGTCGGCATGACCTCGACCGACGGCATCGTCATCGACGAGCGCCTGGTCTACAAGGCGGACGCATCCGGTCCCCGGTCGGCACGCATGGTCCTGCAGAACCCGCGCGTCGACTTCGCCGTCATGGAGGTCGCGCGCGGCGGCATCCTGCGCGAGGGGCTCGGCTACGACCGCAACGACGTCGCGGTCGTCACCAACGTCGCCCCCGACCACCTCGGGATGAAGGGCATCGACACGCTCGAACAGCTCGCCGACGTCAAGGCCGTCGTCGTGGAAGCGGTGCCCCGCAACGGTTTTGCCGTGTTGAACGCCGACGACGACCTGGTCCGCAAGATGCGGCGGCGGTGCTCGGGCAGCATCGTGTGGTTCTCGCTGCAGCCTCCGGGCAGCAGGGTCCGCGAGTTCATCGACGACCACTGCCGGCGCGGCGGTCGTGCCGTCGTCCTCGAACCGACCGACCGCGGCGACATGATCGTCATCAAGCACGGCCGCCGCTCGATGCAGCTCGCGTGGACGCACCTGCTCCCGTCGACCTTCGGCGGCACGGCCAAGTTCAACGTGGCCAACGCGATGGCCGCGGCGGGGGCGGCCTTCGCCGCCGACGCCGGGCTCCACGAGATCCGACAGGGTCTGCGCACCTTCACGACGAACTACTACCTCTCCCCAGGCCGCATGAACCTCGTCAACGTGCGCGGCATCGACGTCTTCGTCGACTACTGCCACAACGCGCCGGCCATGCGTGTGCTCGGCGAGTTCGTCGACGGGTACTCCGACCAGAAGGCCTCCCAGACCGACCTCGCCAAGATCTCCCGGATCGGCATGGTGTCGACCGCGGGCGACCGACGCGACGACGACATGCGTGAGCTGGGCGCCGTGGCGGCGCACCACTTCGACGTCATGGTGATCCGTGAGGACGCCCGGCTCCGGGGTCGCAAGCCGGGTGTCACCGCCGAGCTCATCGCCGAAGGCGCCCGCGCGGAGATGGCCAAGGGCGACGTCCGCTGCCGTCAGGTCGAGATCGTCCTGCAGGAGGTCGACGCGGTGCGGCACTGCATCGCCCGGGCCAACCCCGGTGACGTCGTCGTGCTCTGCGTCGACCAGCACGCGGAGGTGCTGCACGAGCTGGAGACGATGACCAAGTCGGCGCAGGCCGGCGCGCGCAGCTCCGACGGCGTCAGCGACCCCGACCTCGACCCCGCGGAGATGCAGACCGAGGCGCAGACGTCTGGCGACGAGGCCGCGGTGGAGAGCCAGGAGGCCGCGGACACGGTGCCGGCGACCATGTGAGGTGAGGCGTCAGCGCTCCCGCAGCTGCGCGGCATACCTCGTCAGCGCGCCTCGGTAGCTCTGCGTGTCCTCGTCGCCTGCGTGCTGCAGCAGGAGGTCGACGAGGTCGGCCACAGCGCTGTCGGAGCGCCCGGTGTCGGCCGCTGCCAGCGCTCGAAAGGCTTGCACTGCAACGCTTCCCGGCCGTTCGTCGGCCAGCTCACCCAGGAGCTCGTATGCCGTGTCGGCCTGCCCCGTGACGCGCAGGCTCGAGGCCAGCTGGATGCGGGCGCGGTGCCGGTGCGGCTCTCGCAGACCGGCCGCGAGGGCCTCGCGGTAGGCGTCGATGGCCTCCGACTCGCAGCCTGCGGCGTCGAGGGCGGAGGCGTACTCGTAGGTCAGCCGGGGGTCCCCGGGTCGCTCGCGGCGCAGGCGGTCCATGACCTCCATCCGGCTCTGGTCGTCCTGCGCAGCCCACTGCTCGGCGATCTGCTGCTCCAGCTCGTGTTCACCGCGGGCGGCGACCACCTTGCGCCGGATGTCCTGCGGCCCGTCGGCGGTGGCTCCCTGCCCGGCCAGCCACGCGGCGACCTGGGCGCGCTCGGAGTGGCACATGAGCGCGACGACGTCCCCGTCGCTCGCCCCCGGCACCAAAGCCTTGAGCCCGTCGAGCTCGGTCTCGTAGGAGTCGATCTCGGCGACACCGGCCCGGGAGAGACCCGCGCGCAGGTGGCTCTCGAGCTCCTCCATGGTGCGCCCGCGCAGGTAGTGCTCCTTGTGCGCCGCGACGACGCGGTCGGCGCGCAGCCCTGCGATCTCACCCATCGACTCGAGCAGCTCGTCGGTGCGGTCGCCGGCCAGGCCGAGCCCGAGGTGCACCTGCGCCCCCGGCTCCTTGAGCCCGTGGGCGACGTCCATGAGCGCCTCGAGACCGGCCTCGTTGTGGGCCAGGTCGACGATGACGGTGACGGCGCCACCGTCCGCGCGCGGCAGCGTGTACGTGTTCATCCGGCCCGGGTTGAGCCGGTCGTCGGGCACGAACGTGCGCAACCCCTCGACGACCGCTTCGCGCGGCAGCCCCAGCCCGAGGGCCGCAGCCGCTCCGGCCAGGACGTTGGCGATGTTGTGCACGGACAGCCCCGACAGGGTGGCCGGCACGTCGAGGATGCTCACGAGCCGGTCGGGGTCTGCGCCGGGCCGCAGCACCGTCACGTCGCCGTCGAGGACCGTGATGGCGCGGCCCCCGACGTCGAGGGACTGGCGGATCGCCGGCGCGTCCGGGTCGAGGGCGAAGACCCAAGGCTTGGCCCTGATGGCCGTGCGCATCGCCCAGACGCGCGGGTCCTCGCCGTTCAGGACGACCCAGCCGGTGGGCTTGGTGACCTTGGTGATGATCGCCTTGACCTCGGCGAGCTGGTCGACGGTGTCGATGCCCTGCATGCCCAGGTGGTCGGCCGAGACGTTGGTGACGACGCTGACGTCGTTGCGGCTGACGCCCATGCCGCGCAGCAGCATCCCGCCGCGCGCGGTCTCGAGGATGCCCAGCTCGATGCCCGGCGCGGAGAGCACGCCTCGTGCGCCGGCCGGTCCCGAGTAGTCACCGTCCTCGACGAGCTCGCCCTGCACCACGATGCCGTCGGTCGAGGACCACCCGGTGCGCAGCCCGGCGGTGATGCCGATGTGGCCCAGCAGACGGGTCGTGGTGGTCTTGCCGTTCGTGCCAGTGACCGAGGCGACGGGCACGTGGGGCTTGAGCACGCTCGCCCGCTCTCCCGGCTCGGTGCGGCTGACCTCGCGCCCCTGCTCCTCGACCACGTCGGCGCCGTCGAGCCACGCCTGCAGCACCGGTCCGAGGGCGTGGCCGAGGGCCCGCCCACGCGTGCGGCGACGCCAGACGAAGGCAGCGACGACCTGCTCGGGGCTGGAGCCCGGCCGCACGCGCACCCCCAACCGAGTCGTGCCGCTTGCCGCCGCAGTCGCCCGCACGGCGCGCTCGACCAGGCGCATGGTGAAGCGCTGGCGCGCCTGGGTGCCCGGGGCACCCGGGCGAGCACCCGGCATACCGAGCCGTCGCGTCAATGACAGGAGGTCGGCCTCGTCGGCACCCAGGTAACCGGGCAGCTCGAGGGTGACCTTGATGGCGGGCTTGGTGAAGTACAGGTTGGGTCCGTCGAGGACCCGTACCTCCGTCACGGTCACGGCGGAGTCGGACGTCATGGGCCGAAACGCTACTGGCTACTGCCCCATCGCGTGGAAGCCGCCGTCGACGTGGACGATCTCGCCCGTCGTCGCCGGGAACCAGTCGGACAGCAGCGCCGCGCAGGCCTTGGCGGCAGGCACCGCGTCGTTGACGTCCCAGCCGAGCGGGGCCCTGGTGTCCCACGAGTTCTCGAACGCCTCGAAACCGGGGATGGACTTCGCGGCGGTCGTGCGGATCGGGCCGGCCGACACCAGGTTGCAGCGAATTCCCTTGGGGCCCAAGTCCCGTGCGAGGTAGCGGTTGGTTGCCTCGAAGGCGGCCTTGGCCACACCCATCCAGTCGTAGACAGGCCACGCGAACTGTGCGTCGAAGGTGAGGCCGACGATGCTGCCGCCCTCGCCCATGAGCGGCAGGGCTGCCGCACCGAGCGACTTGAGCGAGTATGCCGACGCGTGCATCGCGGTCGAGACGTCCTCGAAGGTGCCCTCCATGAAGTTGAAGGCGCCCTGCGGCGCGAACCCGATGGAGTGCAGGACGCCGTCGAGCCGGTCCACGTGCTCACCGAGGCGCTCGGCGAGGGTGTCGAGGTGCTCCTGGTCGGTGACGTCGAGCTCGATCACCGGCGGCGTCGTCGGCAGCCGCTTGGCGATGGTCTGGGTGATCTTGAAGGTGCGGCCGAACGACGTCAGCACGACCTCGGCGCCCTGTTCCTGCGCGATCTTGGCGACGTGGAAGGCGATCGAGGAGTCCATGAGGACGCCGGTCACCAGGAGCTTCTTGCCCTCGAGCAGCATGTGATGCCTTTCGTGTGGTCGGTGCGGGTCGTCGTGGTGTGGTCAGTGGCCCATGCCGAGGCCGCCGTCGACCGGGATGACGGCGCCGGTGATGTATGCCGCGTCGTCACCGGCGAGGAACCGCACCGTCGCGGCGACCTCCTCGGTCTGGCCGAAGCGACCTGCCGGGATGGTCGCGAGGTAGGCCTGCTTGCGGTCGTCGGGCAGCTCGGCCGTCATGTCGGTCTCGATGAAGCCGGGGGCGACGACGTTGGCGGTGATGCCGCGGCCGCCGAGCTCCCGGCTGATCGACCGGGCGAGACCGACGAGGCCGGACTTGCTGGAGGCGTAGTTGGTCTGGCCCGGCGAACCGTAGAGACCGACGACGCTGGAGATGAAGATGATCCGGCCGTGCCGGGCGCGGATCATGCCCTTGACGGCGCGCCGCGCACAGCGGAAGGCGCCGGCGAGGTTGGTGTCGATGACGCTGTCGAACTCCTCGTCGCTCATCCGCATGAGGAGGGTGTCCCTGGTGATGCCGGCGTTGGCCACGAGCACCTCGACCGGTCCGCCGAGGATCTCCTCGGCCGCGGTGAACGCCTGGTCGACACTGGCGGTGTCGGTGAGCTCGCACTGGACGGCCCGCAGTCCCTCGGGGGCCTCACCGGAGCGGTTGGTCACGACCACGTCGTGGCCCGCTTCGACGAGGGCGCGGGCGATGCTCAGCCCGATCCCGCGGTTGCCCCCGGTGACGAGGATCTTGCGGCCTGCCATCGATGTCCCACCGTGCCTTCCGTGCTCCCGAGCTGCTCCAGAGCTGCTCCCGTGCGGTCAGTGGGACCCTACCGACTACCTGTGGGTACGCCGCATCGGTGACCGGCTTATGGTTGGTGGGTGATCCACGTTCACCGCCACAAGGACGAGCCCGTCGCCGTCCAGTCGGTGACGTCCGCCCCTGAGTCGCTCGAGCAGGAGCAGGCGCACCGGATCAAGCGCTACCTCGTGACGATGGGCGTGCGCACCGTGTGCTTCCTCGGGGCGGTGTTCACGGGCACGAGCGGTGCCCCCTGGTGGGTGTGGGGCAGTCTCGCGGTCGCGGCCGTCCTGCTCCCCTACGTCGCCGTGGTGTTCGCCAACGCGGTCCGCCCGCGCGCCCCCGGGAGCTCGATGCCGGTCATGCCCTCGACCGACGTCCCCCGGCAGATCGGCCCGGACCACCCCGACTTCCCCGGCACCCGCGACACCGGGGACGACGAACCACGTGAGCGCTGAACTCGTCTGCAGCGCCAAGGGCTGCCGGCAGGCCGCGACGTGGGCGCTGCTGTGGAACAACCCAAAGCTGCACACACCCGACCGCCGCAAGGTGTGGCTCGCCTGCGACACCCATCGCGAGACGCTCGGCGACTTCCTGTCGGTGCGCGGTTTCCTCCAGGAGACGGTCCCCAGCGACGCCATCCCGGCCGACGCCGGTTAGCCGCCGATCGCGGACATCGGCCGCTCTGGTTGCACGAAGTCGGCGGTGCCGATGCCGTGTCCCTTGGCCTTGCGCCACATCTCGCCGCGGATGAGGTCGGCCAGCTCCTCGTCGCTGGCGCCGTCCCGCAGCGGCCCACGCAGGTCGGTCTCACGCTGGGAGAAGAGACAGTTGCGCACCTGGCCGTCGGCAGTGAGCCGCGTGCGGTCGCACGCGGCGCAGAACGGCGCCGTGACGCTGGCGATGATGCCGACCGTCTGCGGACCCCCGTCGACGAGGAACCGCTCCGCCGGCGCGCTCCCACGGTCCGCGGCCGGCAAGGGCGTCAGCCGGAACCGCTCGGACAGGCGGTCTCGGATCTCGTCGGCACCGATCATGGTCGATGCGTCCCAGCCGTGCTGGGCGTCCAGCGGCATCTGCTCGATGAACCGCAGCTCGTACCCGCGGTCGAGACACCACTGGAGCAGGTCCGCGACCGTGTGGTCGTTGATGCCCCGCATCGCGACCGCGTTGACCTTCACGGGAGCCAGCCCGGCGGCCGCCGCCGCCTTCAGCCCCGCCTCCACGTCGTGCAGCCGGTCACGCCGGGTGAGGTCCGCGAACTCCTTGGGGTCGATCGTGTCGAGACTGACGTTGACCCGGTCGAGCCCGGCATCGGCGAGAGGCTGCGCGAGCCGGTCGAGCCCGATTCCGTTGCTGGTCATGGCGATCCGAGGTCGCGGCTCGAGCGCGGCGATGCGTCGCACCACGTCGACCAGGGATCGGCGCAGCAACGGCTCGCCACCCGTCAGCCGGATCTGCGTGACACCCAGACCGACGAACACGCCGACCACCCGCACGAGCTCGTCGTCGCTCAGCATCTCGGGCTTGGCGAGCCAGGGAAGACCCTCCGCCGGCATGCAGTACCGGCACCGCAGGTTGCACCGGTCGGTGACCGAGACGCGCAGGTCACGCGCGAACCGCCCGAAGCGGTCCGGCATACCCGGCACGTCCGCAGGCGGGCGCGACAGGTCACGCACACGGGGGAACGGGAGGCCGGTCATGACCCCAAGCCTAAGCCGGGTACCGTGATCCGGTGCTGAGGACGCTCACATCGCGGCGATGGCTGGGCGCCTTGGCGGTCGCAGCCGCCTTCGCGGTGGCCGCCTGGTTCCTCGGTCAGTGGCAGTGGGGGCGCTACGAGGACAAGAGTGCCCGCGCCGACCGGATCAACTCCCACTACCGCGCCGCGCCGCAGCCGCTGGCCGACGTCCTCACGACCTCGCCGCTGCCCCGCTCGACGGAGTGGACCCGGGTCACCGCCCGCGGCACCTACGCCGCGGACGACACCCTCCTGGTGCGCAACCGGCCCAACGACGGCATCTACGGGTACGAGGTCCTCGTGCCGTTCCGCACCGACGGCGGGATGACGGTGCTCGTCGACCGAGGCTGGGTGCGCAATGCGGAGGCCGCCAACGAGCTGCCCGCCGTGACGCCCGCCCCCAGCGGCGAGGTGACGATGACGGGTTGGGTCCGCCCGTCGGAGAAGAACCTCGAGCGCCGTATGCCGGCCGGCCAGCTGGCGAGCATCAACGTCCAGCAAGCGTCGGCGCAGCTCGGTGAGTCGTTGTTGGGTGGCTACGTGATCATGGAGGTCGAGCGGACCGCGACCGGCCAGAGCCCGCCGCGCCCGGACCGGTTGGAGCCACCGGACACCGACCTGGGACCCCATCAGGCGTACGCGTTCCAGTGGTGGCTCGCCATGGTGGCGGGGTTCGTCCTCGTCGTGTGGGGTGCCCGGCGCGAGCACCTCGAGGACCTGGAGTCGCCCGATGCTGCCCCTCGACCCAAGAAGGTCCGCATCTGGGACGAGGAGGACGAGTAGCGGCGCGGCGCAGACTGGCAGGTTTCCGGCGCACGTTGGCGACTGTTCGCTCTTCACCGAACAGTCTGGCTCCTAGAGTCGGGGCATGGACTCGCGCGAACGCACGCTCACCCTCGGCGCCATCGCGGTCACCCTGTTTCTGTGGGCCTCGGCGTTCGTGGCGATCCGCCACCTGGGTGGCTCGGTCTCCCCCGGCGCCTTGTCGCTCGGCCGGCTCCTCGTGGCGAGCCTCGTCCTGGGCGTCATGGTGTGGCGGCGTCCGCGGCGGTGGCCGACCCGGCGTGACCTGCCGCTGCTGCTGGCCTGCGGCGTGCTGTGGTTCGGCGTCTACAACATCGCGCTCAACGCCGCCGAGCAGCGGATCGACGCAGGCACCGCGGCCATGCTCGTGCAGATCGGGCCGATCATCGTCGCCCTCCTCGCGGCCGTGTTCCTCGGCGAACCCCTCACTCGGTGGCTGGTGGTGGGGGCGGTCGTCGGCTTCGCCGGCGTCGTGGTCATCGGACTCGGCAGCTCTGGTCACGCGACCGGCGACCTGGGCGGTGTCGCCCTCGCGGTGCTCGCCGCGGTCACCTATGGCGCCGGGGTGGTCACCCAGAAACCGCTGCTGTCGCGCCTGCCCACACTCGAGGTCACCTTCCTCGCCTGCGTGATCGGCGCTGTCGTCTGTCTGCCGTGGACGGGCGACCTGGTCTCGACGGTCCGCACCGCGACACCGCAGACGCTGCTGCTGGTCGCCTACCTCGGGGTCTTCCCGACGGCCATCGCCTTCTCGACCTGGGGTTGGGCCCTGGCCCGCAGCAACGCCGGCAGCCTCGCCCTCACGACGTTCCTCGTGCCCGTGATAGCGACGGCGATGGGGTGGCTGTTCCTCGACGAGCTCCCGCCGTCGGCGGCGTACGTGGGCGGTGTCCTGTGCGTCGTCGGTGTGGTGCTCACCCGACGACGCCCACGCCGGGGCGCGCAGACCCGAGAACAGGTGCCGGCATGAGCACGGAGGCAACGGCCCTGGCCCGCTTCGGCCGCGCCCTGGGTGACCCGACCCGGGCCGCCATGGCCGTCGCGCTGCTCGACGGTCGCCGCTGGAAGGTGGGTGAGCTGGCGCAGGTGGCCGGGGTCGGCGCCCCCACGGCCAGCGACCACGTCGCCTGCCTCGGCGATGCCGGGGTCGTCGTGGTGACCCGCGCAGGCCGCTGCACCCACGTCGAGCTCGCCTCGGCCCGGGTCGCGGAGACGATCGAGCTGATGACGGCCGGCGCGACCGACGGCGTGGCTCCCGCCAGCTCCTACCGTCAGGTGTCGCAGCGCCGACGGCTCGCGCAGGCGCGCACCTGCTACGACCACCTCGCCGGCAGCTTGGGTGTGGCCCTGCACGACGCGGCCGCCGCGGCCGGCGCGATCTCCACCACAGGCACACCCACGGTCCCCCGTCGTGGCCGGGCCTGGTGGGGTGACCTCGGCATCGACCTCGACGACGTGTATGCCGTCAGGCGAGTTGCCGTGCGCGAGTGCACCGACTGGACGGAGCAGCGTCCGCACGTGGCGGGCGCGCTGGGAGCCGCCTTGTGCACCAAGGCTTTCGAGGCCGGCTGGGTGCGCCGCGCCGATGCCACCAGACGGGTGGTCGTCACCGCGGCGGGTCGTGACGTGTTCGCCGGTCTCGGGATCGGCTACGCCGGGACGTCGGACCGCTGGGTCGCGAACTGCGTCTCGTAGAGCGACCGGTAGAGGCCGCCCCTGGCCATCAGCTCCGCGTGCGTGCCGCGCTCGACGATTCGGCCCTCGTCGACCACGAGGATCTGGTCTGCGCCGCGGACGGTGGACAGGCGGTGTGCGATGACCAACGCCGTGCGCTCGGCCAGTGCGGTGTCGAGGGCCCGCTGTACGGCCGCCTCGGACTCGCTGTCGAGGTGGGCAGTGGCCTCGTCGAGGACGATGAGACCGGGTGACTTGAGCAGCAGGCGAGCCAGCGCGAGCCGTTGCTTCTCACCACCGGAGAGGCGGTGCCCACGGTCACCCACCACGGTGTCGAGACCGGCGGGCAGGGCGTGCACCAGCGGTGCGACCTGGGCGGACTCGAGCGCCGACCACATCTGCGCCTCGGTGGCCTCCGGGGCGGCATACGCGAGGTTGGCCCGGATCGTGTCGTGGAACAGGTGCGCCTCCTGGCTCACCACGCCGACGGTCCGGTGCACGGACGACAATGTGGCGTCGCGCAGGTCGACCCCGTTGATGCGCACCGCTCCGCTGGTCGGGTCGTAGAGCCGCGCGACGAGACCGGTGATCGTCGTCTTGCCGGCGCCGCTCGGCCCGACGAGCGCGACCAGCTGCCCCGGCTCGACCGTGAGGTCGATGCCGCGCAGCACGACGCCGGACCCCTTGCGGTCCCCCGTCGCGGTGCTCTCCAGCGACGCCAGCGACACCTCGTCAGCAGACGGGTAGGCGAACCCGACCGAGTCGAGCTCCACCCGCACCGGCCGGGCGGGCAGGTCGACGGCGTCGGTCTTCTCGGCCACCAGCGGCGGCAGGTCGAGCACCTCGAAGACCCGCTCGAACGACACCAGCGCAGTCATGATGTCGACGCGCACGTTCGACAACGCCGTCAGGGGGCCGTAGAGCCGGGCCAGCAACGCGGTGAGCGCCAGCAGCGTGCCGACGGTCAGCGTGCCACCGACGGCCATGAGCCCACCAAAGCCGTAGACCATCGCCGTGGCCAGCGACGCCACGAGGGTGAGCGCCACGAAGAACACGCTGCGGTTGAGGGCGATCTTGACGCCCATGTCGCGCACCCCCGCGGCGCGCTCGGCATACTCCTCGTCCTCACGGGCGGGGTCACCGAACAGCTTGACGAGCAAGGCGCCGGCGACGTTGAACCGTTCGGTCATCCGCGTGCCCATGTCGGCGTTGAGGCCCATCTGGGCGTGGCTGAGCCCGGCGAGCCGGCGCCCCATCCAGCGCGCGGGCAGCAGGAAGAACGGAACCAGGGCGAGCGAGGCCAGGGTCAGCTGCCACGACAGGGTGGCCATCGTGCCCACGATGAGCACGAGCGACACCGCGTTGCTGACGACGCTCGAGAGCACGGACGTGAATGCCTGCTGGGCCCCGATGACGTCGGAGTTGAGCCGGGTCACCAGGGCGCCGGTCTGGGCCCGTGTGAAGAACGCGATCGGCTGGCGCAGCACGTGCGCGAAGACCTCGGTGCGCAGGTTGTAGATCAGCCCCTCACCGATGCGCGCGGAGTACCACCGCTGCACCAGCGTGAGCACCCCGTCGGCGACGGCCAGGGCCGCCACCAGCAGCGCCAGCCTGATCACCACGCCGCGGTCGCGCGGGATGATGCCCTGGTCCACGAGGTTCTTGAGCAGGAGTGGCGTGGCGACGACGAGCGCCGCGCTGACCACCACGAGCACGAGGAAGAGCACGATCTCGCGGCGGAACGGGCGCGCGTAGCGCAACACCCGCCGCGCCGTACCCGGCTTCAGCTTCGTGTCCTTGACCGAGTCGTCGCGGGTCAGGGACCGCATCGCGGTCCAGCCGGACATGCTCATCTACTCACCTCTGTGACATTCACTGCCCGTGGAAACAGCACACGGGGCGTCGTCCATTCCCCACCCTGCCGTGAGGGTGTGACAGACGCGGGTATGCCGCGTGGTCGCCTCAGCGACCCAGCGAACGCACCAGCCCGTGCAGCAGACGTCCCTGCGCCTCCCGCTCGGCCCTCAGCTGCTCGTCCCGGCCCGACGTGACCGCGCTGGCCAGCAGGGGCTTCAGCTCGCGCAACGCGGCCTCCGGCGTCTCCAGCAGCGCCCCCACGAGGTCCGCCGTCGTGGCGTCGAGCTCGGCCAACGGAACGGCGACGTTCGCCAGCCCCCTGGCCACGGCCTCCTGCGCACCCAGGAACCGGCCCGTGGCGCACAGCTCCAGCGCGACGGCATACCCGACAGCCTGCACCAGCGGACCCGTGCCGCCGAGGTCGGGCACCAGGCCCAGCGACGTCTCGCGCATCGCGAACTGCACGTCGTCGGCGACCACCCGCAGGTCGGCCGCCAGGGCGAGTTGGAAGCCCGCCCCGATCGCGTGCCCCTGGACGGAGGCAACCACCACCGCGGGCACCGACGCCCACGCAGCGAACCCGCGCTGGAAGTCCTCGATCGCCTCCGCCGCCGCCTCCGGACCGTCGACGGCGATGCCGAGCAGCTCGGGTTCACCCTCGACGCCGCCGGGGGCGAGCATCCCCCGGTCGAGACCGGCCGAGAAGGACGGCCCGTTGCCCCGCAGGACGACCACGCGCACCGCCGGGTCGAGCTCGTCGGCGATCCGCGCCAACGCCGCCCACAGGCTCGGCACCTGGGAGTTGCGGCGTCCCGGGTTGTCGAGCGTGATCGTCAGCACCGGGCCGTCACGCGTGACGACGAGGTGCGGATGCGGTTGCTCTGGCTGGGTCTGCGCGTCGGTGTCGGTCACGCGGGCAGGCTATCGGCGCGCTCGAGCACCAGCTGGGCCACCGCTTCGGTCTGGGCCAGCGCACCCGGCACCATCGTCACGCCCTGTCGCCCGCACTCCTGCGCCATCCGGTCGCGCAGCACCCCTTCGGCGACCATGAACGACACGGCAAACGTGCGGTCGACCTCGTCGGGCAGCCGTCGCAGCACCTGCTCGAGCGTTGCCCCTCCGTCCAGGGCGGCGACGTCCCACTGTCCCCACCCGTGGCGCGGGTTCTCGTGGACGGCTGTCGTCAGGGTGGCGACGGCCTCGGTGTCACTGGACCCCGCGGCATACAACAGCACGGCCGTGCGCTCGTCGGGCCGCACGTCGGCAGCCGCGAGCAGCTCCTCGGCCGCGTCGAGCAGGCGCGGGTGTGGACCCAGTGGCGCCGCGAGCCCGACCTCACCGGGCGACTCCGCGGCCATGGTCGCGACTGCGGCGGGTACGTCGACGCGTGCGTGGTGGGCGGGGGTGAGCAGGACGGGAACCACGACCGCGTGCCCGTTGAGCGCCGCGGCGGTGTCGCTCGGCGTGGGTGCGTGGTGGTCGAGGTATGCCGTGTGGATGCGGCGCGTGGGCGCCAGCGTCTGCACGTGCCCGGCGAGGGCCTCGACGCCGTGAGCGTGCCGCGGGTCCGGGGATCCGTGCGCGAGCAGCACGATGTCGGGGTCGGTCACGGGGTGAGGCTACCTCCGGCGAGGTCGCCGAGCGCGTCATGGAGGCGCACGACGTCGCCGACGACGACGATCGCGGGCGGACGCACCCCAGCGGTTTCGGCGTCCCGGGCCGCGTGCTCGAGGGTGGTGACCGTGGTGCGCTGCCGCGGGGTCCAGCCACTCTCGATGAGGGCGACGGGGGTGCTGGGTGCCCGCCCGGCCGCCACGAGACCGGCGGCGGTCTGCTCGAGCCGGCTGACGCCCATCAGGAGCACGAGGGTGGCGTCGGGTGCTGCGTCCTTGGCCGCCTCGAGGACGTGCTCGGGACCCTCGTGGGCCGAGGCGACGACGAACGACGCGGTGATGCCGCGGTGGGTCACCGGGATGCCAGCGGCGGCGGGGACACTCACGGCGGACGTGACCCCGGGGACGACCTCGACGGGTATGCCGTGGGCGGCGCAGTGCAGCGCCTCCTCGCCTCCGCGGCCCAGGACGAACGGGTCGCCGCCCTTGAGCCGGACGACGCGCTTGCCGAGCTGGGCGTGGTGCACGAGCAGCTCGTTGATGCGGTCCTGGGTGACCGGGTGGTTGCCGGGGGTCTTGCCGACGTCGACGACCTCGACGTCGGCGCCGAGGGTGTCGAGCAGGCCGCGAGGGCCGAGCCGGTCGGTGACGACCACGTCGGCGGCCGCGAGCAGCGCCCGCCCGCGGACCGTGATGAGGTCGTCGGCCCCGGGTCCGCCACCGACCAGCGCCACCGAACCCACGCCCACGCCGCCGCCGCGCCCGTTGCCCCCGTTGCCCGCGCGCTGGCCTGCGTCTGCGAGTTTGCCCCGCTCACGGGCAAACTCGCGGACGCTACGAGTGCGACGCACGGGCAGTATGCCGCTGTCGAGGGCGGCGAGCACGGCGTCGCGCACCGCGACCGCTCGCCGCGGGTCTCCCCCGGCGTTCACGGCGACGGTGACGCCCTCGGCTGGTGTGCCGGCAGTGCCGCGCGCGACCGCAGGGGTCCACGCGCTCGAGGCGGTGGCGTCGTCGGCGCGGACGCACCAGATGCGGGCGGCCTCGGCCTCGCGAGCCACCTGGTCATCGGTGGATGGGTCGCCGGTCGCGGTTTGGACCAGCCACGCCGGCTCGGGTGTGAGCAGGTCACCGCTGACGAAATCCCGCTCGTGCCAGTCGATTTCGCCTGCCGCCGACAGCTCGGCGATGTCCTCGGTGACCCATGGCGCGATGACCTCGACCGCGGCCCCTGACTCGCGCAGGCCGGCGACTCGGCGCGTCGCGACCGGCCCTCCACCGATGACGACGACCCGGCGCCCGGCGACGTCGAGGGCCAGGGGGTAGTCGGCGCCCATCAGATGCCTTCTCCGACGGCGCGGTCCGGCGCATCGGCCATGCCCGCAGCAAGCGTCGAGCCGTCGGCCTCGTCGATGAGCAGGAAGGCACCGGTGCGACGTAGTCGCCGGTAGTCGTCGACCGGGACGTCCTCGGCGAGGCGGATCCGCACTCGTCCGATCGCGTTGAGCCCCAGGCCCTCCGGTGCGGTGCGGTGCTCCATCGTCTCGATGTCGAGCTGGTCGACGACGTCCTCGACGATGGCCCGGACGGTGCGGGTGCCGACCCGCAGGAGCACCCGGTCACGCTGCCGCACGGGCCGCTCCGAGAGCACCGCGATGGTGCCGGCCAGTGACCGGGTCAACAGGCCGGGGTCATGGGCGGCTGCGATGACGTCACCGCGGGAAAGGTCGACGTCGTCCTCGAGCCGCAGGGTGACCGACTGGGGGGCGAAGGCCACGTCGAGCTCCGCCAGCGAACCGTCCGCCCGCGCCCGGTCGATGCCCGCAACACGGGTCGAGCGACCGGACGGCAGGACGACGACCTCGTCCCCGGGGCGCACGACTCCGGAGGTGAGGCGTCCGGCATACCCGCGGTAGTCGCGGTGGTCCCCGCTCTGCGGCCGGATGACGAACTGCACCGGGAGCCGTAGCGGCTGGGCGGCGGGGTCCTCCCCCACGGGCACCGTCTCGAGGTGCTCGAGCAGGGTCGGCCCGGCATACCAGGGGGCCCGGTCGGAACGGTCGACGACGTTGTCGCCGAAGAGCGCCGACACGGGCACGGCGACGACGTCCGTGATGCCGAATCGCGTTGCGTGGCGCCGGAACTCGGCCACGATGTCGTCGAACCGCTCCTGAGACCAGTCGACGAGGTCCATCTTGTTGACTGCGACCGCGACGTGGCGCACACCCAGCAGCCCCGTGACGGCGAGGTGCCGCCGGGTCTGCTCCACGACGCCGTGCCGGGCGTCGATGAGGATGAGGGCAAGCTCGGCAGTCGAGGCGCCGGTGACCATGTTGCGGGTGTACTGCACGTGCCCGGGGGTGTCGGCCAGGACGTAGGAGCGAGTCGCCGTCGAGAAGTAGCGGTAGGCCACGTCGATGGTGATGCCCTGCTCACGCTCGGCGCGCAGGCCGTCGGTGAGCAGCGCGAGGTCGGTGGCGTCGAGGCCGCGTTCACGACTCACCCGCTCGACCGCGTCGAGCTGGTCGGTCAGCACCGACTTGGTGTCGTAGAGCAGCCGGCCGACGAGGGTCGACTTGCCGTCGTCGACGGATCCGGCGGTGGCGAGCCGCAGCAGGTCGTGGCGCGGTGGCGCACTCGTGGTGCTCATCAGAAATATCCCTGCTTCTTGCGGTCCTCCATGGCGGCCTCGGAGAGCCGGTCGTCGGCACGGGTCGCGCCGCGCTCGGTGAGCCGCGACGCCGCGACCTCGAGGATCACCGAGCCCACGTCGGCGGCGTCCGAGTCGACGGCGCCGGTGCAGCTCATGTCACCCACCGTCCGGTAGCGAACGAGCCTGCGCTGCAACGACTCCGACTCCTTCGGGCCACCCCACTCACCGGGGGTCAGCCACATGCCGTCGCGCTGGAACACCTCACGCTCGTGCGCGTAGTAGATCTCCGGCAGCGCGATGCCCTCGCGCTCGATGTAGCGCCAGACGTCGAGCTCGGTCCAGTTGGACAGCGGGAAGACCCGCACGTGCTCGCCCGGCGCGTGCCGCCCGTTGTAGAGGTCCCACAGCTCGGGCCGCTGGCGCCGCGGGTCCCAGGCGCCGAAGGCGTCGCGCAGGCTGAAGACCCGCTCCTTGGCACGCGCCTTCTCCTCGTCGCGCCGACCGCCACCGAAGACGGCGTCGAACCTGCCCTCCTCGATCGCGTCGAGCAGCGGCACGGTCTGGAGCGGGTTGCGGGTGCCGTCGGGGCGCTCGCGCAGCCGGCCGTCGTCGAGGTAGTCCTGCACCTTGGCGACGGTGAGCCGCACCCCGAGCCGCTCCACCGTCGCGTCGCGGTAGTCGAGCACCTCGGGGAAGTTGTGCCCGGTGTCGACGTGCAGCAGCCCGAAGGGCAGTCGCGCCGGGGCGAACGCCTTGAGCGCCAGGTGCACCATCACGACGGAGTCCTTGCCGCCGGAGAAGAGGATCACCGGCCGCTCGAACTCCCCCGCGACCTCGCGGAAGATGTGGATCGCCTCGGACTCCAGGTGGTCGAGGTGGTCCAGGGTCAGGGGCCCCTGCGTCGCCGTGGCGGTGGGGCTCGGTGCCGTCGTCGTCATGTGTGCAACCCGCATTCGGTCTTGGTCTTCCCGGCCCACCGGCCGGCTCGTGGGTCCTCGCCCTCGGCCACGGGCCGCGTGCACGGCGCACAGCCGATCGACGCGTACCCCTCCTGCCGGAGCGGGTTGAGGAACACGTCGTTCTCCTCGACATACCGATCGATGTCCGAATCAGTCCATGCCGCAAGGGGATTCAGCTTCACCAGCCCACGCCGCTCGTCCCACCCGACCAGCTCGATATCGGTGCGCGTCGGCGCGTCGACGCGACGCATCCCGGTGACCCACGCGGCATACCCCTCGATCGCGCGGTTCAGAGGCTCCACCTTGCGCATCGCGCAGCAGGCATCGGGGTCGCGGTCGTGCAGCTTGGCGCCGTGCTTCGCGTCCTGCTCGGCCACGGTGAGCAGCGGCAGGATCGTGCGGATCTGCAGCGGCAGCATCGCCTGGTAGGCATCGCGGGTCCCCAGGGTCTCGGCGAAGTGGTAGCCGGTGTCGAGGAAGAACACATCGGCATCGGTGAGGGTGGTGCCGACAAGGTGCACGAGCGCCTCGTCACCCATCGAGGAGGCGACGGTGAGCCGGTCGCCATAGGTCTCGTGCGCCCAGCGCAGCACCTCGCGGGTGAGCTCGACCTTGTCCTCGTATGCCGCGTGGCTGGCTTCCAGCGCCGCGAACCGTCGCGTTGCCTCGGCGACCGTCGTGTCGGCAGTCGTCGTCATGACTGGGATCCCTTCTCCAGCAACGCTTCCTCGGCCACGCGACCGGGGATCGAAGCCGTGTCCACGCGAGCCAGCTGGACGGTGAAGACGCGGGCGCAGGCGCGGCACTCCCACGCGCTGCGCGGCTCCTCGACCGGCCAGAGGTCCTCCTCGGCGCAGAACGGGCAGTAGTAGGGCGTCGACGCGCGGGGGCTGTCGCTCATCGCAGGTCGTCCTCATCCGCACGGTGAGCCCAGGTGGCGAACGCCTCGTTGCCGTCGCGCTGTTCGAGGAACCGGGTGGCGAGCCGCTCGATGTAGTCGGGCAGCTCCTGCGCCGGCACCTTGAGTGCACGGGTCTTGCGCGCGAGCTGGGGGTGGGTGCCGAGGCCGCCCCCCAGGTGCACCTGGAAGACCTCGACGAGGTTGCCGTCGTCGTCCTTGCTCACCATGCCCTTGAGGCCGACGTCGGCGACCTGGGTGCGCGCGCAGGCGTTGGGGCAGCCGTTCAGGTGGATGCTGAACGGCACGTCGAAGTCCGGCAGCCGCCGCTCCATCTCGGCGATGACGGTGCGGGCCCGGGCCTTGGTCTCGACCAGCGCGAGCTTGCAAAACTCGATGCCGGTGCAGGCCAGCACGCCGCGGCGCCACTCGCTCGGGGCCGCGGGCAGCCCGATGGCGTCGAGGCCTTCGGTGAGGGCGGCGACCTCCCTCTGGGGCACGTCGAGGACGAGGATCTTCTGGTGCGGGGTGAGCCGCACCCGACCGGACCCGTGGCGCGCAGCCAGCTCCGCGACGGCATACAACGTCGTGCCGCTCACCCGGCCCGCCACGGGGGCGACGCCGACCCAGAAGCGGCCGTCCTGCTGCGGGTGCACACCGACGTGGTCGCGGCGCTGGTCGCTCGGGGCGACCGGCGCTGGGCCGTCGGCGAGGCGACGTCCGAGGTAGTCCTGCTCGAGGACCTCCCGGAACTTCTCGGCGCCCCAGTCGGCCATGAGGAACTTCAGCCGCGCGCGGTTGCGCAGCCGCCGGTAGCCGTGGTCACGGAAGATCGAGACGACGCCCTTCCAGACGTCGGGCACCTCCTCGAGCGGCACCCACGCGCCGAGCCGCTGGGCGAACATCGGGTTGGTCGACAGGCCGCCGCCGACCCACACGTCGAACCCGGGCCCGTGCTCGGGGTGGACGACACCGACGAACGACACGTCGTTGACCTCGTGGGCGACATCGAGGCTGGGGCTGCCGGAGACCGCGGTCTTGAACTTGCGCGGCAGGTTCGAGAACTCGGGGCTGCCGATGTAGCGGTCGAGGATCTCGCGCACGGCCGGCGTCCCGTCGACGACCTCGTCGGCGGC
Source organism: Actinomycetes bacterium (assembly GCA_023420415.1). Classification (GTDB taxonomy): domain Bacteria; phylum Actinomycetota; class Actinomycetes; order Actinomycetales; family Dermatophilaceae; genus Pedococcus. The sequence goes on from JAEZWF010000025.1 coordinate 39,693, forward strand.
GATCCCGGCGACCGGTGAACCGAGGATGACGCGCGGGGTGTCGCCGCAGGCCTCTGCGGTGGTGAGCCCGACCGCCTCGAGCCGCGACCAGATCTCCGGCACGTCCTCGATGCGGATCCAGTGCAGCTGGATGTTCTGCCGGTCGGTGACGTCGGCGGTGTCGCGGGCGAACTCGGTGGAGATGCCGGCGATCGCGCGCAGCTGCTCGGCGGACAGCGCACCGCCGTCCGAGCGCACCCGCAGCATGAAGTACTCGTCGTCGAGCTCGGCCGGGTCGAGCGTGGCCGTCTGGCCGCCGTCGATGCCGGGCTTGCGCTGGGTGTAGAGCCCCCACCAGCGCATCCGCCCGCGCAGGTCGTCGCCCGGGATGCTCGCGAAGCCCTCCTTGGCGTAGACCTCCTCGATCCGGGTGCGCACGTTGAGGCCGTCGTCGGCCGCCTTGAACTCCTCGTTGTGGTTGAGGGGCGTCGCGTCACCGTCGGCCCAGGCGCCAGTGGCCTGGGTGCGCGTGGGGCGGGTATGCCGCGTGGTCCGCTCGGGGGCTTGGGTCACCCCCTCATTCTGCCGCCTGAGTTATGGATTGCATAACCGTCCATTATTCGACCGCAACTCCCACCAAACCGCTGGGACTTGCCACCTGGGCGCCCCATGGGTGGTTCAGGTTGCAGCGATGGGGCAGGCTCGGCGCATGAAGGCTTTCGGCTTCCTCTCCTTCGGCCACTACGGGGCGGTCCGCGGCTCGCACACGCAGAACGCGCGCGACGCCCTCACCCAGGCGGTCGCCATCGGGGTCGGCGCGGACGAGCTCGGCGTCAACGGCGCTTACTTCCGCGTCCACCACTTCGCCCAGCAGGCCGCCGCCCCCATCCCGCTCCTGACCGCGATCGCGGCGAAGACGCAGCGGATCGAGGTCGGCACCGGCGTCATCGACCTGCGCTACGAGAACCCGCTCTACCTCGCCGAGGAGGCGGCCGCGCTGGACCTCCTCGCCGACGGGCGGGTCGCGCTCGGGGTGAGCCGCGGGTCACCCGAGACGGTCATCCGCGGCTACGAGGAGTTCGGCTACACCGGCTCTACGGACCCGCGCGGCGCGGACATCGCGCGCGAGAAGATCACCAAGTTCCTCGCCGCCATCGACGGCGAGCCGATGGCTGACGCCGACCCCAACGGCTACATGTCTACCCACACGACGGCACGGGTGCCGATCGAGCCGCAGTCCCCCACCCTGCGCCAGCACGTGTGGTGGGGTTCGGGCAACCGCGACAGCGCCGAGTGGGCCGGCACGGTCGGCCTCAACCTCATGTCCTCGACCCTGCTCACCGAGGCGAACGGGGACGAGTTCCACCGGTTGCAGCGTGACCAGATCGACCGGTTCCGCGCCGCGTGGAAGGAGGCCGGCCACCCGGGAAGCCCGCGAGTCTCGGTGTCGCGCAGCATCTTCCCGCTCATGACCGACGTGGACCGTGCGTACTTCGGCCCGCGCGGCGGCGAGGAGGGCGACCAGATCGGCATCATCGACGGGATGCGCTCGACGTTCGGCAAGAGCTATGCCGCGGAGCCCGACGTGCTCATCGAGCAGCTCAAGGCCGACTCCGCGATCGAGGCGGCTGACACGCTCATGCTGACCATCCCCAACCAGCTCGGCGTCGACTACAACCTGCACGTGCTGGAGTCGTTCGCCACGCACGTTGCCCCGGCGCTCGGCTGGCAGCCCAACACCGACGGGCCGGTGACCGGCTACCCGATCGACTGAGCTGTCAGGCCAGGGCGATGAGGTCGCGGTAGTCGGCGTTCCAGAGGTCCTCGACGCCGTCGGGCAGCAACAGGACCCGCTCGGGCTCGAGCGCGTCGACCGCGCCCTCGTCGTGGGTGACGAGGACGACGGCGCCCTTGTAGGTGTGCAGGGCGCCGAGGATCTCCTCACGCGACGCCGGGTCGAGGTTGTTGGTCGGCTCGTCGAGCAGCAGCACGTTGGCGCTGGAGACCACGAGCATCGCCAGCGACAGCCGCGTCTTCTCCCCACCGGAGAGCACCCCGGCGGGCTTGTCGACGTCGTCACCGCTGAAGAGGAACGAGCCCAGCACCTTGCGCACCTCGGTCTCGCCGAAGCTGGCCGGCGCGGCCGACTTCATGTTCTCCAGCACCGAGCGCGAGACGTCGAGGTTCTCGTGCTCCTGCGCGTAGTAGCCGATCTTGAGCCCGTGGCCCGGCTCGACCTGCCCGGTGTCCGGCTCGTCCACGCCGGCGAGCATCCGCAGGAGCGTGGTCTTCCCCGCACCGTTGAGCCCGAGCACGACGACGCGTGAGCCGCGGTCGATGGCCAGGTCGACGTCGGTGAAGACCTCCTGCGACCCGTAGGACCGGGACAACCCGCTGGCGCGCAAGGGGGTCCGGCCCGACGGTGAGGGGTCGGGGAAGCGCAGCTTGGCCACCTTGTCGGTGACCCGCTCCCCCTCCACGCCGGCCAGCATCCGCTCCGCGCGCTTGATCATGTTCTGCGCCGCCACGGCCTTGGTCGCCTTGGCGCGCATCTTCTCGGCCTGCTCCATTAGCGCCGCGGCCTTCTTGGTCGCGTTGGCGTACTCGCGCTTGCGCCGCCGCTCGTCGGTCTCGCGCTGCTGCAGGTAGGCCTTCCAGCCCACGTTGTAGAGGTCGAGCTCGGACCGGTTCGCGTCGAGGTGGAACACCCGGTTGACCACCGCGTCGAGCAGCTCGACGTCGTGGCTGATGACCACCAGTCCGCCGCCGTAGCCCTTGAGGTAGTCGCGCAGCCACGCGATCGAGTCGGCGTCGAGGTGGTTGGTCGGCTCGTCGAGCAGCAGGGTCTCGGCACCGGAGAACAGGATTCGCGACAGCTCCACCCGCCGCCGCTGACCACCGGACAGGGTTGCGAGCGGCTGCCCCAGCACCCGCTCGTCCAGGCCCAGCGCGCTGGCGATCGACGCAGCCTCGGACTCCGCGGCATACCCACCGCGCGTGGTGAACTCGCCCTCGAGCCGCGCGTAACGACGCATGGCCTTCTCACGGGTCTCGTCGTCGGCCGACGCCATGGCGCCCTCGGCCGCGCGCATGTCGCGCACGATCCGGTCGAGGCCGCGTGCGGACAGGATGCGGTCGCGGGCGAGGACGTCGAGGTCGCCGGTGCGGGGGTCCTGCGGCAGGTAACCGACCTCCCCGCTGGAGGTGACCGACCCGGCGGCCGGCTGCCCCTGGCCCGCCAGCACCTTGGTCAGCGTGGTCTTGCCGGCGCCGTTGCGCCCGACCAGGCCGACCCGGTCACCAGCGGCGATGCGGAACGTCGCCCCGTCGAGCAGCAGGCGCGACCCAGCACGCAGCTCAACTCCACTTGCGGCGATCACGAAAGGCTCCTTGGCTGGCTCAGGTGCAGGACACGGACGCACCGAGACGATTGCGATGGCGCCGAAGCTGGACTGCTGTCACTAGTCTAACGAGCGTGTTCGACACCCGAATGCACAGCCCAGCGACCGTGGAGGCCCGATGAGCTTCAACGACAACGCCCGGATCGACACCAGCCAGGTCGGCTCCGGCGGCGGTGGCGGCGGCACCCCCGGCGGCATGGTGGTCGGAGGTGGCATCGGCGGCATCATCCTGCTGGTCATCATGCTGATCTTCGGGATCAACCCGGGCCAGCTGCCCACGGACCCCGGGACGGGCGGCGGCTCGGTCGACCAGGGCCAGGTCGAGCCGGCGGGCACCCAGGACGGCAACGCCTTCTCCCAGTGCAAGACGGGCGCGGACGCCAATCGCGACGACACCTGCCGGGTGATCCTGACCGTGAACTCGGTCAACGACTACTGGAGCAAGGAGCTGCCTCGGTACGGGCGCGAGTACACGCCTGCCAAGACGATCCTCTACAACGGCTCCACCCAGTCGGCCTGCGGCACGGCCTCCAATCAGGTCGGGCCCTTCTACTGCCCGCTCGACAAGCAGGTCTACATCGACGCCAGCTTCTTCCAGATCCTGACGACCCAGTTCGGCTCCAGCGGCGGCCCGCTCGCCCAGGAGTACGTCGTCGCGCACGAGTACGGCCACCATATCGAGGACACCCTCGGTCTCCTCGACCGCGCACAGGACGGCCGCACCGGCCCGAACAGCGGCGGGGTCCGGATCGAGCTGATGGCCGACTGCCTCGCGGGAGTCTGGGCCAAGAACGCGACGGAGACGACCGACTCGGCCGGCACCAAGCTGCTCAAGCCCCTCACCGACAAGGACATCAAGGACGCCCTGTCCGCGGCGGCGTCCGTCGGTGACGACCGCATCCAGCAGAAGACCCAGGGTCGGGTCAGCCCGGAGAGCTGGACCCACGGGTCGGCCGAGGCGCGGCAGAAGTGGTTCACGACGGGCTACAACTCCGGCGACCTCAACCAGTGCGACACCTTCACCCCCGACACCGTCGAGTAGCCCTCAGTCGTCGGTGATGCCGGCGGTCCCGTCGAGCAGCTGCAGCAGCTCGTGCGCCGCCAGCTCCACCTTCTTGTGCCGCCACTCCGCGGCCCGGTAGACGCTGGCGATGAGCCCCGACCGGTGGACCCGCCGGAAGTCGCCGACCACGAAGGCATAGCGCGCCTTGGTGTCGTCGTTGGCGCCGACGGTCAGACCCAGGTGCCAGCGCCCGTAGTCGGCCCACGAGTGGTTCTCGAGGTAGGCGTTCTGGGCCGCGGCGTCGGGTTGCACGTCGCCCCAGTCGCTGTCCAGGACGTACTGCTTGCGCTCGATGAGGCCGCGCAGGAACTCCACAGCCTCGTCGTTGACGGTGTACTTGGCCATGCGGCCATGCTCGTCCGGCAACCGCCGCGCTGCCAGCCGAGCGGGTCCGGCTCACTCCTCGACCGTGACCCGGACGGCGCGTCCGCGGCGGACGGCGTCGTCGAGGACGGCGCGCTTCGGGTCGGGCAGGTCGTAGAGCTCACGCCGTGGCAGGTCGCCCAGGAAGGCCAGTCGCGGGTCGTCGAGCACCGCGCGCACCAGCGCCTTGTCGCCACCCACGACGAGACCGCCAGGTATGCCGCGTGGCAGGAGTCGGTGCGCGTGGTCCGTCACGGCCCGCACCAGCTCGTCGGCCTGGTTGCCGCGGCGCCGAGCGAACCGCTGCTGCGACCAGCCACCGGCGGCGGTGCGTGACTGCACGTGACGCGTGCCGACCTTGGACGCACTCAGGTGACCCGCAGCGTCGGCCAGCCCCACGGCATACCCGCCGCGTCGCACCAGCACCACGGCGAGCGGGGCGTGGTCGAAACGCTCAATGCCCGAGATCCGTTGCGGCGCAGGCGAACCCACGACGCCGTCGCCAGGCTCCGGGTTGTTCTCACGAAACCGTGACAGCCAGCCGTCGAAGCGCTCGGGCGCGACCTCGACGACCCGGCTCACGTCGACAGCGGCCAGCTCAGATGTTGAAGCCGAGGGCGCGCAGCTGCTCGCGGCCGTCCTCGGTGATCTTGTCCGGACCCCACGGCGGCATCCAGACCCAGTTGATGCGGTGGCTCGCGACGAGCCCCTCGAGCGCCTGCGACGTCTGGTCCTCGATGACGTCGGTCAGCGGGCAGGCCGCGGAGGTGAGGGTCATGTCGAGCACCGCGTGGTTCTGCGGGTCGACGGTGATGCCGTAGACGAGGCCGAGGTCGACGACGTTGATGCCGAGCTCGGGGTCGACCACGTCGCGCATGGCCTCCTCGACATCGGCCACGTTGGGCTGGGTGCTGGTCTCGGTCATCGTGCTGCCTCTTCCTTCGAAACGCTGGTCACGCCTGCCTGGTGCAACGCGTCGGTGAACGCCATCCATCCCAGCAGAGCACACTTCACCCGTGCCGGGTACTTCGAGACACCCGCGAACGCCACACCGTCGCCGATGACGTCCTCGTCGCCGGAGTCGGCCCCCTTGGACGTCAGCATCGAGCGCATCGCCTCGTGCGTCGCCAAGGCCTCACCGACGGTGTGGCCGATGACCTCGTCGGTGAGCACGCTCGTCGACGCCATCGAGATCGAGCAGCCGAGCGCGTCGTAGGACACGTCGCGGATCATCGCGTCGTCGCCCTCGCCGTCGACGTGGACCCGCAGGGTCACCTCGTCGCCGCAGGTCGGGTTGACGTGGTGCACCTCGGCGTCGAAGTCCTCACGCAGCCCCGCGTGGTGCGGGCGCTTGGAGTGCTCGAGGATCAGCTCCTGGTAGAGGTCCATCAGACCGCCACCCCGAAGATGTCGGGCACCTTGTCGAGGGCGCTCAGCATCGCGTCGACCTCTTGGGGCGTGTTGTATGCCGCGAGGCTGGCTCGCGTGGTCGCGGTCACCCCGAAGCGGCGGTGCAGCGGCCACGCGCAGTGGTGTCCCACCCGGACGGCGACACCCTGGTCGTCGAGCACCTGGCCCACGTCGTGGGCGTGGACGCCCTCGACGTCGAAGGCCACCGCACCGACGCGGTCCACGGTGTCGGTCGGCCCGACGACGCGCACCCACGGCCGCTCGGCGAGACCGCCGAGCAGCTGCTCGGTGAGCGCGTGCTCGTGGGCGGCGACGCGGTCGAGGCCGATCTCGCCCAGCCAGTCGACAGCGGCACCGAGGCCGACGGCCTGCGCGGCGTTCGGTGAGCCCGCCTCGAAACGCTGCGGCGGCGCGGCATACGTCGTGCCCTCCATCCGCACGGTCTCGATCATCGAGCCGCCGGTGATGAACGGCGGCATCGCCGCCAGTAGCTCCCCACGGCCCCAGAGGACGCCGACCCCGGTGGGGCCGTACATCTTGTGGCCCGAGAAGGCCGCGAAGTCCACCCCCAGGTCCGCCACCTGCAGCGGCAGGTGCGGCGCGGACTGGCACGCGTCGAGAACGGTGAGCGCACCCACGGCACGAGCTGCCTCGGCGAGCTCACGCACCGGGTTGACCGTGCCGAGCACGTTGCTCACGTGGGTGAAGGCGAACACCTTGGTGCGCTCGGTCAGCAGGTCGGCCAGGCCGGGACCGTGCTGGCCGGCCAGGTCGAGCCGGCCCTCGTCGGTGACGCCGATCCAGCGCAGGGTGGCGCCGGTGCGCCGAGCCAGCTCTTGCCACGGCACGAGGTTGGCGTGGTGCTCCATCTCGGTGATGAGGATCTCGTCGCCCTCGCCGAGGCTCAGACGCGGGTCTTTCGCTTGTCCCGCAACGGAGTTCGAGAAGGCGTAGGCCACGAGGTTGAGCGACTCGGTGGCGTTCTTGGTGAAGACGACCTCGTCCTCCGCGCCACCGACGAAACCGGCCACCTTGGCGCGTGCCCCCTCGTAGGCGTCGGTGGCCTCCTCGCTCAGCTGGTGCGCGCCACGGTGCACCGCCGCGTTGACCTGCTCGTCGAAGGCGCGCATCGTCGTCAGGGCACCGGCATACCGCTGCGACGTCGCACCCGAGTCGAGGTAGACCAGCGGCTTCCCGTCGCGCACGGTGCGCGTGAGGATCGGGAAGCCGGCCCGGATGCGGGCCAGCTCCTGCTGGTCGAACGGCGTGGTCATGGCTGCCCGCTCAGGCCTTGGCGGTGAGGAAGCGGTCGTAGCCCTCGGACTCGAGCCGGTCGGCGAGCTCGGAGCCGCCCTCCTCGACGATCTTGCCGTCGACGAAGACGTGCACGAAGTCGGGCTTGATGTAGCGCAGGATCCGCGTGTAGTGCGTGATCAGCAGGACGCCCAGGTCGGTGCCCTCCTTGGCGCGGTTGACGCCCTCGGAGACGATGCGCAGCGCGTCGACGTCGAGCCCGGAGTCGGTCTCGTCGAGGACCGCGATCTTCGGCTTGAGCAGCTCGAGCTGGAGGATCTCGTGGCGCTTCTTCTCACCACCGGAGAAGCCCTCGTTGACGTTGCGCTCGGCGAAGGAGTCGTCCATCCGCAGGTCGCCCATCGCGGTCTTGACGTCCTTGACCCAGGTGCGCAGCTTGGGGGCATCGCCGTCGACGGCGGTCTTGGCGGTGCGCAGGAAGTTGCTGACCGTGACGCCCGGGACCTCGACGGGGTACTGCATCGCGAGGAACAGCCCGGCGCGGGCGCGCTCGTCGACGCTCATGGCGAGGACGTCCTCGCCGTCGAGGGTGATGGTGCCCTCCGTCACGGTGTACTTCGGGTGACCGGCGATGGCATAGGCAAGGGTCGACTTGCCGGAACCGTTGGGCCCCATGATCGCGTGGGTCTCACCGGACTTCACCGTCAGGTCGACCCCGCGCAGGATCTCCTTGGTGCCGTTCTCGGTCTCCACGGTGACGTGGAGGTTGCGGATCTCAAGAGTGGACATGTGGTGGCAATCCTTCGCAGGTGATCAGGCGGTTCAGGAACTCAGGGGGGTCGTGCCGACGAAGACGTCGTCGCCCTCGACCTTGACCGGGTAGACGTTGACCGGGACGGTCGCCGGCGGGCCGGACGGCTCCCCGGTGCGGATGTCGAAGCGCGAGCCGTGCAGCCAGCACTCGAGCGTGTGGCCCTCGATCTCGCCCTCGGACAGCGAGACGTTGGCGTGGCTGCAGGTGTCGTCGAGGGCGTAGATCCCGCCGTCCTTGGTGCGGACGATCGCCATGATCTGGCCGTAGACGTCCGCGGCGGCCGCCCCGAACTCAGGCAGCTCGTCGACCCGGCAGACGCGGACGAAGTCCTCGTCACCGTCGACGGGTGCGGCCTCGGCGGTCACCGGTTGCCCTCGAGCTCGGCGTCGATGACCTCCATGAGGTGCTCGCTGACCTCGGGCACACCGATGCGGGCCACGATGGCGGCGAAGAAGCCACGCACCACGAGCCGGCGGGCGACGTCCTCGGGGATGCCGCGGGCCTGGAGGTAGAACAGCTGCTCGTCGTCGAAACGACCCGTGGCCGACGCGTGACCGGCGCCGACGATCTCGCCGGTCTCGATCTCGAGGTTCGGCACCGAGTCGGCGCGCGCACCCTCGGTGAGGACCAGGTTGCGGTTGAGCTCGTAGGTGTCGGTGCCCTCGGCCGCGGCCCGGATGAGGACGTCACCCACCCAGACGGTGTGGGCGGTCTCGCCCTGCAGCGCACCCTTGTACTCGACGTTGGAGTGGCAGTGCGGCGCCTCGTGGTCGACGAAGAGGCGGTGCTCCTGGTGCTGACCGGCGTCCGCGAAGTACACACCCAGACCCTCGAACGAACCGCCCGGCCCGGCATACCGGGCGTTGGTGGAGATGCGCACGACCTCGCCGCCGAGGGTGACGACGATGTGGCGGACGCGGGCGTCACGGCCGACGAGCACGTCGTTCTGGGCGACGTGCAGCGTGTCGTCGTCCCACTCCTGCACGGTGACGAAGGTGAGGTCGGCGCCGTCCCCGGCCTTGACCTCGACGACCGCGCCGCACTGCGCCGAACCACGGTGCGTCAGCACCACGGTGGCCTTGGAGTGGTGCCCGGCGTCGATGACGATGTGCCCGTTGAGCCGCGCCTTGTCACGCGCCTCGACGGTCACCCGCACCGGCTGGTCGAGCTCGGCCTCGGCGGGAATCGCGATGCGGGTCGCCTTGGACTCCCCCGCCCACGCGACGGCGGCCGCGCGGTCGGCCGGGACGAGCACGCCCGCGGACTCCGGCGCCACCCGCTCGGTCGTGACGACGTCGGGGCCGTCGACCGTCAGCGTCAGCTTGTCGACCTCGGTGTCGCCGGGCTGGAAGAGACCGGAGAGCCGGTCGACCGGCGTGAACCGCCAGTCCTCCTCCCGGCCACCGGGCACGGCGAAGTCGTCCACGGCATACGAGGTCTTGCGCTCCGCACGCGACTGGTCGGGGACGAACGCCGCCGCCGAGTCCTCGTGGGCACCCGAGGTGTCGGGCTTCTTGGCCAGAAGGCTCATTTGACGGGGTCCTCGCGAAGTATCTGGGGGAACGGAGTGGAGGAAGAACTTCGTGGGGTGGTCATTTAGCCCACGGCTCCTTCCATCTGCAGCTCGATGAGGCGGTTCAGCTCGAGGGCGTACTCCATGGGCAGCTCGCGCGCGATGGGCTCGACGAACCCGCGCACGATCATCGCCATGGCCTCTTCCTCGGTGAGGCCTCGGGACATGAGGTAGAACAGCTGGTCCTCGGACACCTTGGAGACGGTGGCCTCGTGGCCCATCGTCACGTCGTCCTCGCGGATGTCGACGTAGGGGTAGGTGTCGGAGCGGCTGATGTTGTCGACGAGCAGCGCGTCACACACGACCGACGACTTGGAGCCGTGCGCGCCGTCCATGACCTGCACGAGCCCGCGGTAGGACGTGCGGCCACCGCCACGGGCGACCGACTTCGACACGATGGTCGAGGAGGTGTGCGGCGCGGCGTGCACCATCTTGGCGCCGGCGTCCTGGTGCTGGCCCTCGCCCGCGAAGGCGATCGACAGGGTCTCGCCCTTGGCGTGCTCGCCGAGGAGGAAGACGGCGGGGTACTTCATCGTCACCTTGGATCCGATGTTGCCGTCGATCCACTCCATCGTCGCGCCCTCGGCGCAGGTCGCGCGCTTGGTGACGAGGTTGTAGACGTTGTTGGACCAGTTCTGGATGGTCGTGTAGCGCACCCGGGCGTTCTTCTTCACGACGATCTCGACGACCGCGGAGTGCAGCGAGTCGGACTTGTAGATCGGCGCGGTGCAGCCCTCGACGTAGTGCACGTATGAGCCCTCGTCGGCGATGATCAGGGTCCGCTCGAACTGGCCCATGTTCTCGGTGTTGATCCGGAAGTACGCCTGCAGCGGGATCTCCACGTGCACACCCTTCGGCACGTAGATGAACGAGCCACCGGACCAGACCGCGGTGTTCAGCGCCGAGAACTTGTTGTCACCGGCGGGGATGACGGTGGCGAAGTACTCCTGGAACAGCTCCGGGTGCTCCTTCAGCGCGGTGTCGGAGTCCATGAAGATGACACCCTGCCGCTCCAGCTCCTCGTTGATCTTGTGGTAGACCACCTCGGACTCGTACTGGGCGGCGACACCGGCGACCAGGCGGGCCTTCTCCGCCTCCGGGATACCGAGCTTGTCGTAGGTGTTCTTGATGTCCTCGGGCAGGTCTTCCCAGCTCTGCGCCTGCTTCTCGGTGGAGCGGACGAAGTACTTGATGTTGTCGAAGTCGATGTCGTCGAGGTCGGCGCCCCAGGTCGGCATCGGCTTGCGGTCGAACAACCGCAGGCCCTTGAGCCGCAGGTTGGTCATCCACTCCGGCTCGTCCTTCAACTGCGAGATGTCGCGCACGACGGCCTCGTTCAGGCCGCGGCGGGCCGAGGCACCGGCGACGTCGGGATCGTGCCAGCCCCACTCGTAGTTGCCGAGGGCGTCGAGCTGTTGGTTCTGGTCGAGCTCGGTCATGTCAGTCCTCCTGGTTCGAGGTCGAGCGGTTCTGGGGTCGGGCGGCGGCGCTGCCGTCCCTGGTGCGGGTCGAGATGTGGGTGGTGCAGACACCGTCGCCGTGGGCGATGGTGGCGAGTCGTTGCACGGGTACGCCGAGCAGTTGGCCGAAGAGCTGGGTCTCGGCCTCGCACAGCTGCGGGAACTGCTCGGCGACGTGCGCCACCGGGCAGTGGTGCTGGCAGAGCTGCTCGCCGGCCAGCGCCGGGCGGGTCGAGGCGACGTAGCCGTCGGCGGACAGCGCCCGGGCCAACGCCTCGACCGGATTGCCGTCGGGTTCGGTGGCCCGCAGCTCACGATAGCGCTGCTCGACGGTGGCGACGCGGGCCCGGGCCAGCTCCTCCAGGGCACCGTCACCGGCGGCCTCGACGAGCTGGGCCAGCGCGGCGACCGCGAGATCGTCATAGGCCTGGTGGAAGGACTGGCGTCCGGTGTCGGTGAGCGCGAACACCTTCGCCGGCCGGCCGCGGCCGCGGGCACCGTAGACCCGCTGCTCGCGGGAGACCAGATGGCCGCGGTCGAGCAGCACCTGCAGGTGGCGCCGGATCGCGGCCGGGGTCAGCTCCAACCGCTCGGCCAGCTCGACCGCGGTCGAGGGGCCGTGCTGCATGATCGACTGCTGCACCCGCTGGCGCGTGGAGGCATCGTCAACGGGGCCCTCCGCCCCGGCCGCCTGGTCCTCGGCGGTCTCGGCGAGGGCGACTCCGGGCGTACCCCTGTCGTCTCGCACGTTTTTCACAACGCCATTCTTGCGTTATTTCTTCCCCACGCAAGCAAGGGCACCCTAACCCACTCCCCCGGCAGGGGTTCACCAGTCGTGGACGGTACCGTCCTGCAGCCGATTCACCGGCAGGTACGCCTTGGTGTAACCGAAGGCCGCTGCCGCGTCCTCGTCCAGTTCGACACCGAGTCCGGGCGCGTCGCCGGGGTGCAGGAATCCGCGGCCGAAGGTGAAGGAGGTCCGGAACACCTCAAGGGTCGTGTCGTTGTGCGGCATGTATTCCTGGATTCCGAAGTTGTGGATCGCCAGGTCGAGGTGCAGCGCCGCCGCCATCCCCACCGGTGAGACATCGGTCGGGCCGTGGATGCCTGACCTGATCCCGTAGATCGCGGCGAAATCGAGCAGCTTCTTCATCGCGGTGATCCCACCGGTGTGGGTGACGGCGCTGCGGACGTAGTCGATCAGTCGCTCGGTGATCAGCGTCTGGTAGTCGTAGACGCTGTTGAAGACCTCACCGATCGCGAGCGGTGTCGTCGAGTGTTCGCGCACCAGCCGGAGCGCGGACTGGTCCTCGCCGGGGGTGCAGTCCTCGAGCCAGAACAGGTCGTAGGGCTCCACCTGCTTGGCGAACCGCGCGGCCTCGATCGGGGTCATCCGGTGATGGCCGTCGTGCAGGATCCGCAGACCGGTTCCGAAGTCCTCCCGGATCCGTTCGAAGACGGTCGGCATGTGGGTCAGGTACGCGCGGGTGTCCCACACCTCCTCGGTGGGTGCGGTGGCCGCCGACCCGTCCGCCGCGCGGTGCGCCGGCTCGTAGTCGTAGCGTGCACCCGGTGCACCGGAGGACACCCCGTAGATCTGGCCGAGCCCGGGTACGCCGGTCTGCACGCGTACCGCCGTGTAGCCCTGTTCGACATAGCCGCTGATGGCGTCCCGCAACGCCGCGTAATCGGTCCCGGACGCGTGGGCATACACCCGCACGGCCTCCCGGCTGGCGCCACCCAGCAGCTGGTACAGCGGCATTCCGGCCTTCTTGGCCTTGATGTCCCACAGGGCCATGTCGACGGCGGCGATCGCTGCCATCGTGACCGGCCCGCGCCGCCAGTACGCCCCGCGGTAGAGGTACTGCCAGGTGTCCTCGATGCGGTCCTCGTCGCGGCCGATGAGCATCGAGGCCAGGTGATCCGCGAGATAGGACGCGACCGACAGCTCACGGCCGTTCAGCGTCGCGTCCCCCCAGCCCACGATGCCGTCGGTGGTCACGATCTTCAGCGTGACGAAGTTCCGTCCGGGGCTGGTGACGTTGACATCGACGTTCCTGATGGCCATCGGGCCGCCTTTCGATCGGTGGATGGGGTTTCGGTCGGGGGTGGGTCACATCGCCGCGCGCGGGTCGGTCAGGTCGCGACCGGCCCATTCCGGCGCCCAGATGGCGGCGATCAGCGTGGCCAGGGTGAACAGGCCGAGCAGGACCATGACCGGGATGGCGCTGCCGGTGGCCGCCGCGACCCAGGCCGCGGCGATGATCGGGCCGACACCGGTGGCGATGATCGCGGCGATTTCGCGGACGATCCCGGTCGCCGCGTAGCGGTTGCGGGCGCCGAAGATCTCCGGGATGGAGAGGTTCTCCAGCGAGGCCAGGCCGAGCACCGAGACGTTGTGGATGATCGCGTACCCGACGAAGATCCAGCCGATCTGCTTCGAGTCGATGGCCAGCATCGTGGGCACGATGAGCACCAGCGACAGCGACGACATCACGATGTACATCCGCCGCCGACCGACGCGGTCGCCGAGCCAGCCCACCAGCGGGACGGTGAGGAATCCGATGAGCGAGGAGACGATGACGACCTGCGCGCCCACCCCCTTCTGCACCGCCAGGGTGACGGTGATGAAGGAGATCAGGTAGGTCTGGATGAGCCCGGAGTTGCCCGCCTGCCCGAAGCGCAGCAGGAAGCTGACGATGGTCGCCTTGACCGGTTTGCGCTCCAGCGACTCCAGCGTGCGGGTGTCGTTCGCGGCCGTCGCCTGGGCGACCATCTCCTCGCGGGAGAGCGCGCGACCCTCCACCACATCGGCGCGCTCCTCGAAGACCGGGCTCTCCTTGAGGTTGAGGCGTACCCAGACCGCGAACACCATCACGACCGCGCTCGCGATGAACGGGATGCGCCAGCCCCAGGCGATCACGCTGGCGTCGGTCATCACCGCCAGCAGGATGGCCCAGATGGCGGAGGCGAACAGCGTGCCGCAGTTGGTGCCGAGGGCGACCAGCGAGGCGATGACGCCGCGCCGCTCGCGGGGCGCGTACTCGGCGAGCATGACACCCGCCCCGGAGATCTCCGCGCCCGCACCGAAACCCTGCAGCAGGCGGAGCGCGACGAGCAGGATCGGCGCGAGGATGCCGACCTGCTGGTAGGTGGGCAGGACGCCGATGAGCGTCGTGGCCGCGCCCATCAGCAGGATCGTGTAGAAGAGCACCTTCCGGCGCCCGATCCGGTCACCGAGCCGGCCGAAGTAGAGGGCGCCGAGCGGGCGGGCGACGTAACCGACACCGTAGGTGGCCATCGCGAGCACGACGGCCATGCCCTGGCTCTCGCCGGCGAAGAAGAGCTGGCTGAACACCAGCGCCGCCGCGAGCGAGTAGAGCTGGAAGTCCATGAACTCCAGTGCGGTGCCCAGCCAGCCGGACAAAGCCGCGCGGACCAGGTCGCCCATGCTGCGGCGTTCCGTGGGCGGCGGGGCCTGGGTGTCCGCGCCGGGGACCTCGGCTGCATTCATGATTACTCCTTCGTAATTCGGGATCGGGTGGCTGGGCTCAGAGTTCGAGCAGGACCTTCGCGGAGGCGGAGGAGTCCCGGGCCAGGGCGAACGCCGCGACGGCGTCCGATGCCGGGAGGACGTGCGAGACGACCTCGCCGAGCGTTGCCGACTCGGCGAGCAGGGCGACCGCGTCGTCGATCTCGGTGGAGAACCGGAAGGCACCGCGGATGGTGAGTTCCTTGGCCGGCAGGGCGGCGAGGTTGATGCCCACCTCGGCATCCGGGAGCATGCCGACCTGGATCACGGTCCCGGCGGGTCGGGTGGCCCGCACGGCCGAGGTGAGACCGGCCGGTACGCCGGAGCACTCGAAGACGATGTCGAACGACTCCGGCGCCAGGTCCTCCCGCCCGAGCCGGGTCAGTTCGCTCGCCCCGAGACGGCCGGCGCGGGTCAGCGGTTCGTCCCGGACATCGGTGGCACCGATCGTCCCGGCGCCGGCATCCGCGAGCACGGCGACCACGAGGAGTCCGATCGCGCCCGCCCCGTTGACCAGCACCCGTCGCCCGGTGACCTCACCGGCGAGCCGCACGGCGTGCAGCGCGACCGCGAGCGGTTCGGCGAGTGCGGCGCGGTCGAGCGGCAATCCGTCGGGCAGCACCCGCACCATGGCGCTGTCGACGATCAGATATTCGGCCGCACCGCCCTGCCGATGCGGCATTCCGGCGGCACTGCCCAGGTAGTCACCACCCGGGAAGAGGTGCGGACGCTCCGCCAGGCCGGTCACCGGTGCGCCATAGCGTGCCGGATGCACCGTCACAGGAGTTCCCGCGGCCAGTGTCCCGGACGGATCCAGATCGACCACCGCGGACAGTTCGTGCCCGGGGGTGAGCGGTTCGCGGACCACGTTCGCACCGTTGGCGCCGTGGAAGTAGTAGTGCAGGTCGGATCCGCAGATGCCGACGTACCGGACCCGCAACCGCAGCTGGCCGGGGCCGGGTACCGGGAGTTCACGATCCTCCCAGCGGAGGTCTTCCTTGCCGTGGATGGCGAGCGCTTTCATGGTCGTGCCTTCTCCGTTTCCGACTCGGCTGAGCGGATGCTCTCCTCGATCGCCGCGGTGACACCGTGGCGGGCGATCAGATCGACGAGATCCCCCACGCGCTCGCTGAAAACGGGCCGTTCCGCGAGCTGGTCACCGAAGAGGCGGAGCCTGCCGAGGGCATGCTCGGCCAGTTGGGCGCCGGTACGGGCGCCGGCTCTGGTCAGGGGCCCGCGGGCCGCATCCTTCATCTCCGCGGCGAACGGGCCCGGTTCGAACCCGGGCAACGGGGCGAGACAGGACAGGTAGGCCGCCACGGTGAGCGCGATGAGCTGCGGCGTCTCGCCTCGGTCGAGCAGTCGCAGGGCCGGTTCGGGGATCCGCTGGGCGAGTTTCACCGACCCGTCGGTGCCGACCTGGCTGGTCCGGTGACCGAGCGCGCTGTTGGCCCAGCGTTCGAAGAGTTGGCGCTGATAGGTGTCGATGTCGATACCGCTCGGCACCTGGATCGACGGGGTGAACTCGCGCTCCAGGATGCCGTGCGCGGCCCGCGCGATGTCGCCTCGCATGATCGCATCGGGAATGGTCTCGGCACCGCTGAGTGCGCCGAGATAGGCGATCAGCGAGTGCGTGCCGTTGAGCAGGCGTACCTTCAACTGCTCGAAGAGTTCGACCTCGGTCGTGAAGATCGCACCGCCCCGCTGCCAGGCCGGCCGCCCGGCCGCGAACCGGTCCTCGATGGCCCACATCGAGAACGGTTCGGCGGGGACGGTGATCTCGTCGCGTACGCCGAGCAGTGCGCCGACGCGGTCACGCAGGGCGGGTGTCGTCGCCGGGACGATGCGGTCCACCATGCTGGACGGAAAGGCGACCGACTGGTCCAGGAAGGCCAGTGCCTCCGCCCCTTCCCCGGTCGGCAGTTCGGTGAGGAACTCCCGTACCAGCGATTCGGTGCGTCGGCCGTTGGCCGCGAGGTTGTCACAGCTCAGCACCGTCAGCGGTGCCCCGGATCGCGCGGCCCGGTGCTGGAGCCCGCGCGCGAGCTGCCCGATCGTGGAGCGCGGTGCACCACCGCGCAGGTCGGCGGCGATCAGCGGGTCATCGAGGTCGAGCCGGCCGGTGGCGGGTGTGTAGCTGTAACCGCGCTCGGTGACGGTGAGGGTGATGATCCGGATGCCGGGATCGGCGATCCCCCGCACCACCCGCTCGGGTTCCTCCGCGGCCACGTACGCGTCCGTGTGGACGGCCGGGGCAGTCAGCGACGTGCCGTCGGGTGACACGGTGGCGACCGTGTAGAGCAGATCCTGGGCAGCCATCGCCGCCACGACTTCCGGCGACCGCGACGCCACACCGACGATGCCCCAGTCGAGGTCGCCGGCCGCCAGCGCGGCGCGGGTGTAGACGGCCTGGTGCGCACGGTGGAAGCTGCCGAGTCCGAGATGCAGGATGCCGGCGGCCCGCGGGGTGGGTGGCACGGCAAGGGTCCCGCTGTG
Organism: Actinomycetes bacterium; assembly: GCA_023420415.1. Classification (GTDB taxonomy): domain Bacteria; phylum Actinomycetota; class Actinomycetes; order Actinomycetales; family Dermatophilaceae; genus Pedococcus. Next base: position 57,038 of record JAEZWF010000025.1, read on the forward strand.
CGCCCTCCCGAGATGGCCCGTCGTGGCGCTCACGAGCCGGCTCCTGTCGGGCAGGCGGAGTGCGGGGCCCCGGAATCGTCGCTGATCGGCATGAAAAGAGTGTGAATATTTTGCACAAGTTTTGTCAAGAGGTTTTCAGTGCGTCGGGATGCGCCATGATGGACCCGCTCAGGAATGGACTGGAGGAGGCGACCATGGCCGCGACCCTGACCGATGTCGCGCGACGTGCGGGCGTGTCCGTCGCGACCGCATCCCGCGCCTTCGGCGAACCGGGCCGGCTGGCGAGCGCGACGTTGGAACGAGTGCTGCAGGCCGCCGGCGATGTGGGATACGTGAACTCGCAGGCCGCGGTGGCGACGCGCACCTTCGCGGTGGTCGTCCCGGATGTCGCGAACCCCGTCTACGCGATGCTGCTGAAAGCGATCTACGCACAGGCCTGGCACGGTCGACACCGCACCGTGCTCTTCGACACCGACGAGGACCCGCGCCGCGAGCGGGAGCAGTTGGAGCGGGCCGGACAACTCGACGGGATGCTGCTCTGCTCACCCCGGCTGCCCGATGAGGAGATCCTCGCCCGCGCGGGTGACACGCCCTTCGTCGTCGCCAATCGCCTGATCCCCGGAGCACCGTGCGTGCTGATGGACTCCGAACACGGCCCGCAGCAGGCCGTCGAGCATCTCGCCGCACTCGGGCATCGACACATCGCCTACGCCGCCGGCCCCGAGGGCTCGTGGGCCGATATCCGGCGCGCGGACACCGTGGCCAGGGCATGCGAGAGATCGGGCATCCGGCTGACCCACCTGAATCACTACGCGGCGTCGATCCAGGGCGGCCGGGCCGCCGCGGCACCCGCCGCCGCCAGCGGCGCCACCGCGGTGATCACCTACAACGACCTGGTCGCGCTGGGACTCGAGGCGGGGTTGTCCGATCTCGGGATCACCAGTCCCGACGACATCAGCATCGTCGGCATCGACGACATCGACATCGCCGCGGCCGTACGACCGGGGCTGACCACGGTCAAGATGCCGATCGATCGATGCGGGTCGTTGTCGGTGGAGCTGCTGTTGACCGCGATCTCCGACGGCATGACCGCCGACGTCGCCACCCTCGAGTCGCACCTGGTCGTCCGCGGTTCCACGGGCCATCCGCCGACCAGCCACTGAGCCACCGCCTTCGGCCCCGTCACGATCCGCTGCGGCCACCGCCACCGCGATCGTGAGGACATCGTGATCTCAATCGCCGCCAGACGATTGAATGATCATACTTAATGTGTCTAGGGTGATTCCCACGGAGCGGGTCGCAACGATGCCCCGCCGCGAGACGGGAGACGATACCCATGAGGAATCACCGCCCCAGCAAGAATCTTCGGCCCGCGACGCAGTCCCGGATGGTCCGCGGAACCGCGGCCCTGGCGACCGTCCTGGCCGGCTCCCTGCTGCTGTCCGCCTGCGGCGGCGGGGACAAGCCCGCATCGGAGACCAAGGAGATCAAGGTCACGATGGCGAACCATGTGTGGACCACCGAGATCCAGAAGGTGATCCCCGAGTTCGAGCGACAGTCCGGCATCAAGGTCAACGTGACCACCCTCGGCGAGAGCCAGCTCTCCGATCAGTACAACGTCAAGCTGAACGCCGGTACCAACGAGATCGACGTGATGATGTACCGGCCGCTGCAGGAGGGCCGCCAGTTCGCCAAGAACAAGTGGGTCGCCGACCTGACCCAGAACACCTCCGAAGCCGACTACGACTGGGGTGACTTCCAGGAGGCCGCAAAGGCGTCCACCACGATCGACGGCAAGGTCGTCGGCGTACCGCTGATCACCGAACGCCAGGTCGTCTACTACAACAAGGACATCCTCGCCCAGGCCGGCGTACAGCCGCCGAAGACGCTGGATGAACTGGAGACCGCGGCGAAGACGATCAAGGAGAAGGTGCCCGACACCTACGGCATCTCGATGCGCGGCCAGCGCGCCGCCGCGGTCACCCAGTTCTCCTCCTTCCTCTATTCCGAGGGCGGCGACTGGTCGGCCGACGGCAAGGCCACGGTCAACACTCCCGAGGCGGTCCGGGCCTACACCCGCTACGGCTCGCTGCTGAAGAACTACGGCCCGCCCGGGGCGACCAACATGAACTGGCCGGATGCGTTCGCGATCTACCAGCAGGGCAAGGCGGGCTTCCTGATCGACGCCGATTCGCTCTACAAGAACGCGATCGACCCGGCGAAGTCGAAGGCCACCAATTCCACCGGTTACCTCGCCTTCCCGGCCGGCAGCGCCGGCTCCAAGCCCTACAACGTGACCTCCTGGGCGCTGGGGGTCAACAACGACTCCGAGGCCAAGGAGGCCTCGTGGCAGTTCATCAAGTGGGCGACCAGCAAGGACCTCACCCTGCGGATGCAGCAGGCCGGTACGCCGGGTGCGCGGGCCTCGGTGTGGGCCGATCCGCAGGGCACCACGAGCTTCCCGGCCGAGCTCGCCCAGGTGATCCAGGAACAGTCCAAGGTCGGCATCGGCCATGACCGTCCCGAGGTGGTCCAGGTGGGCAAGGCCCGCGACATCGTCGGTGGGCCGATCGTCGCCTCGATCGGCGGTCAGGACGTCGCCGGCTCGGCCGGTACCGCCCAGCAGGAGTTCCAGAGCTTCCTGGACGGCGAGAAGCGATAGCCCAACCAACGATCGGCGGGAGGCGACCATGTCCACCACCACCTCGGACACCCGGGGGCCAACCACCCCCGGGGTGACCAACCCGGGCGCGGGCCCGGGCGTGCGGCCGACCAGCGGGTTCGCCGGTTGGGCCAATCGGCACCGCAAATGGGTCTTCGCCGGACCGGCGATGGTCTTCGTGGTGGCCATGGTCGCCTTCCCGATCATCTACACGATCGTCCTGTCGCTCACCGACGCGTCGGGATCGGTGCGCGCGGACTTCGAGTTCATCGGCTTCGAGAACTACGCCACCGTGCTCACCGACACCCGTCGCTTCTGGCCGGCGGTCGGGCGTACCGTCTTCTTCACCGTCGTGGCGGTGGTCGTCGAGGTGGTGCTCGGCATGTGCATCGCCCTGCTGCTGCGCAAACCCTTCAAGGGCCAGGGTCTGGTCCGGGTGGTGATCCTGCTGCCGCTGGTCGCCACCCCGGTCGCGGTGGGCATGATGTGGCTGCTGATCTTCGAGCCGACCACCGGTGCGGCCAACCAGTTGATGCGCGTCCTCGGCCTGCCGGCGCAGGGCTGGATCTCCGATCCCAAGCAGGCCCTTGCCACATTGGCTTTCGTCGACATCTGGCAGTGGACGCCGATGGTGGTGCTGATCCTGCTCGCCGGGCTCACCTCGCTGCCCGAGGAACCCGACGAGGCGGCCCGGGTGGACGGTGCGAACGCCTGGCAGCGGTTCTGGTTCATCACCGTGCCGATCCTGATGCCGACGATCATCGCCGCGGTCCTGCTGCGCTCCATCGACGCACTGAAGACCTTCGACATCCTCTACGCCACCAAGGGCAAGGGTGGCGGTTCCTCGAACGAGGCCGAGACGCTGAATGTCTACGCCTACGGGCTTTCCTTCGATTACAACGACTATGGCCTCTCCTCCACGGTGCTCGTGCTCTTCTTCGTGATGATCATGATCATCGTCTCGATCCTGGTGATCCGCCGGAACAGGAGCGCGCAGTGAGCAGCACCGTCTCCCCCAGTGTGCCGACCCGTCGACCCCGGTCCACGGCGCAGACCGCGACCAGCCTCGCCCGGGTCCTCGCCCTGGTCCTGGTGATCGCCGGTTTCCTGCTGCCGTTGCTGTGGATGGTGCTGGCCTCGCTGAAGACCAACCTGGACATCACCGATCCGAGCAAGACGCTGGTCTTCGGACCGACGCTGGACAATTACCGCACCGTGTTCGGTCAGGAGAACTTCCTGCCGTTCATCTGGAACAGCTTCGTGATCGGCTTCGCCTCCACCGGCCTGTCGCTGATCCTCGGCGTACCGGCGGCGTACGCGATGAGCCGCTTCGACATGCGGCGGTCCTCCGCACTGGTGCTGATGGCCCGTATCATCCCCGGCGTCTCGCTGCTGGTGCCGTGGTACTACGTGTTCTCCAACCTGCGGCTGGTCGGCAACTATTCGGCGCTGATCCTCTCGCACATGTTCGTCGCGCTGCCGCTGATCGTGTGGATCATGATGTCCTACTTCGACCAGATGCCGACCGAGCTCGAGGAATCGGCGCAGGTCGACGGACTCACCCCGATCGGCGCCTTCCTGCGGATCTCATTGCCCCTGTCGATGCCCGGCATCGCGACCGCGAGCATCCTGGCGTTCATCTTCTCCTGGAACAACTTCATGTTCGCGCTGGTGCTGTCCGGGGAGAACACCCGCACCCTGCCGGTGGCGATCTTCAACTTCATCGCCTACGCCAACATCGACTGGGGTGGCCTGATGGCGGCCGCCACGGTGATCACCGTTCCGATCATGGTGCTCGCCCTGTTCATGCAGCGCTACATCGTCGCCGGCATGACCGCCGGCGCCACCAAGGGGTGAGTGGGTGAGGATCACCGCGGTCGAGACCTTCCTGGTGCCGCCACGCTGGCTGTTCGTCAAGATCTCCACCGACGAAGGGATCGCGGGCTGGGGCGAGGCGGTCGTCGAGGGCCGCGCGGACACGGTGCGAGCCGCCGTCGGTGAACTCGCCGAGCTGCTCATCGGTCAGCCGGCGATGCGGATCGAGGACCACTGGCAGGTGATGACCAAGTCCTCCTTCTATCGCTTCGGTGCGGTCTTCTCCAGCGCGGTGGCCGGCCTGGACCAGGCCCTGTGGGACATCCAGGGCAAGGCCCTCGGCGTACCGGTGCACGTGCTGCTCGGTGGACCGGTCCGCGACCGGATCCGGGTCTACTGCTGGGTCGGCGGAGACGAACCGAGCGAGGTCGCCGAGCAGATCCGCGCCCAGGTCGAGGCCGGGTTCACCGCGGTGAAGATGAACGCCAGCGGCCGGATGTCGCGGATCGCCACGGTCGCCGAGATCGACGGGGTGGTGCAGCGGGTGGCCGCTGCCCGCGAGGTGCTCGGCGCCGACCGCGACGTGGCGGTCGACTTCCACGGCCGGGCCAGCGTCGGCAACGTACGCCGCATCGCTCCCCTGCTGGAACCGCTGCAGCCGCTGTTCATCGAGGAACCGACGCTGCCGGAGAACTCCCACCTGCTGCGTGAGGTGACCACCGCGACCACCATCCCGGTGGCCACCGGCGAGCGGCTGTTCAACCGGCAGGAGTTCCTGCCCGCACTGCAGGCCGGGATCGCGGTCGCCCAACCCGACCTGTCGCATGCCGGCGGGATCTCCGAGGTGCGCCGGATCGCCAGCCTGGCCGAGACCTTCGACGTCCAGCTCGCCCCGCACTGCCCCCTCGGCCCGCTGACCCTGGCCGCCTCGCTGCAGGTCGGGTTCGCCAGCCCCAACCACGTCATCCAGGAGCAGTCGATCGGCATCCACTACAACCAGGGCGCCGAGGTGCTCGACCACGTGCTGAACCGGGAGGTGTTCCGCTTCGTCGACGGTTACGTGGAACGCCCGCTCGGCCCGGGACTGGGGGTCGAGATCGACGAGGCCTCGGTGCGCCGGGCCGATCAGGTCGGGCACCGTTGGCGCACCCCGTGGTGGCGTTACCCGGACGGTTCCTTCGCGGAGTGGTGAGGGTTGCCGCGGTGGGCCACAATGTCGGTCGTGCCGACCGATCCCACCGCCCAGACACTGCGCCTGCCCGACGGCAGGTCGTTGGGTTTCGCCGACTACGGCACCCCGACCGGGGTGCCGATGCTGTTCCTGCACGGCCAGCCCGGGTCGCGGCTGATCGGCGCCCTGATGGACGGCGCGGCGCGCGAGGTGGGTGTCCGGCTGATCGCGGTCGACCGGCCCGGTATCGGATTGTCGGACTCGGTCGGCGAACGCACCCATTCCCAGTTCGCCGGTGACCTGTCCGGCGCCCTGGAGGTGCTCGGGCTGGGCCCGACACCGATCGTCGCCTGGTCGGCCGGCGGGGCGTACGCCCTGGCCTGGGCGGCGGCCCGGCCCGAGCTGGTCCCGGCGGTCGGCGTACTCGGCGGGGTCGGCCCGGGTGGCGCGCTGGATGGTGCCTGGTCCGCGCTGAAGAACCGCCTCGGCGTACCGACCGGGGTGTTGAAGATGCCCGCCGAGGCCTGGAGCGTCACCCTCTCCCGGACCTGGCTGAAGACCCGCAGCGCGGCCGGTGAGCGGGTCGAACTGGCCACCGATGTCGCCCCGATCCTGGCCCGCGGCTTCCGTGAGGGCGTCCGTCAGGGCACCTCCGCGGCCCGGTTGGAGACCCGGCTGCTGGGCGGTGACTGGGACTTCGACCCGGCCACCGTGCGGGTGCCGGTGTGGCTCTGGCACGGCAAGGACGACGCCCTGGTCCCCTGGTCCCAGACCCGGGAACTGGCCGCCCGGATCCCCGACGCGCGCAGCACCCTGATCCCCGGTGAGGGCCATGTGTCGCTGCTGGTCAACCACGGTGCGGAGATCCTCACCACGATGCTGCGGGTGTGACGAAGGACCCGCTCGCCGGCGCGGGTCCCGCGGGTCATCGGCCGTACAATGAGGCGGTGCCCGCAACCGCCCTCGACCTCGCCGACGTCCGGCTGTCGCGTGGTGGCCGGACGATCCTCGACGGGCTGTCGCTGACCGCCCCGGCGGGTGAGATCACCGCACTGCTCGGCCCCAACGGCGCCGGCAAGACCAGCACCATCCGCTGCTGCACCGGCCTCTACGGGCCGGGTGAGTTCACCGGCACGATCGAGGTCTGCGGGACCACGCCGGCCGCGGCCGCCGCCGCCGGGCTGATCGGGGTGATGCCGCAATCGGTGGGCGCCTGGTCCGGGATCAAGCCGCTCGAGCTGCTGCACCATCTCGCCGGGTTGTACGCCCACCCGCTGCCGGTCGCCGCGCTGGCCGCCGAACTCGGCATCGATCGCTTCGCCCAGACCACCTATCGCCGGCTCTCCGGCGGCCAGCAGCAGCTGGTCAATCTGGCCGGAGCGCTGATCGGGCGCCCCCAACTGGTCTTCCTCGACGAGCCCACCGCCGGCCTCGATCCGCACGTCCGCCGGCAGGTCTGGCAGCTGCTGGCGAGCCTGCGGGCCGCCGGGGTCTCGGTGCTGCTGACCACCCACGCGATGGACGAGGCGCAGACACTCGCCGACGGCGTACACATCATCGATGCCGGCCGAGTGGTGCTCGCCGGATCGGTCGCCGAGCTGACCGCCGAACGCTCGATGGAGGAGCTGTTCCTGGCCGCCACCCGACCGGAGGCACGATGACCACCCTCGACCTCTCCCCCGCCCCCGGTGCCGCACCGGCCGGTACCCGGGTCTGGCGACAGGCCCGTACCGAGGCGATGCTGCTGGTCCGCAACGGCGAGCAATTGCTGCTGGCACTGGTGATCCCGATCGGCGCACTGGTGCTGGGCCGGTTGCTCGGCGACCGGTTCGGACTGGACTTCGCGCTGCTGGTGCCCTCGGTGCTGGCGCTGGCGATCTGGTCCTCGGCGTTCACCTCGCTGGCGATCGCGACCGGGTTCGAGCGGCGTTACGGGGTGCTGGAACGGCTCGCGAGTACGCCGCTGACACGGACGGGATTGCTGCTGGGCAAGGCGATCTCGCTGCTGCTGGTCACCGCCGGGCAACTGGTGCTGCTGATGCTCGCCGCGTTCGCACTCGGCTGGCGACCGGTGCTGCAGCCACTCCCGGTGCTGATCGGGGTGCTGGCGACGGTGCTCGCCGGGGTCGCCTTCGCCGCGCTGGCGCTGCTGCTGGCCGGTACGCTGCGCGCCGAACTGACGCTGGGTCTGGCGAACCTGATCTATCTGCTGCTGGCGGTCGCCGGTGGCGTCCTGCTGCCGCTCTCCGGATATCCGGAGGCGATCCGACCGGTCGTGGCGGCGCTGCCGACCGCGGCCCTGGCCGAGGCGCTGCGTGGCGCCGGGACCGGGCAGGCGATCTGGTGGTCGCTCCCGGTGCTGCTGGTCTGGGCGGTAGCGGCCAGTCTGCTGACCAGAAAGGTGTTCCGATGGATGTCCTGACCGCCGAGCCCGCCCAGACGGCTGCCGAGGAACGCCGGTGGCGGACCTTGCGTGGCTGGGCGATCGGTTCGCTCGCCGGCAACATGGGCCTGATCCTCACCGGGGCGCTGGTCCGGTTGACCAAGTCCGGGCTCGGTTGCCCGACCTGGCCGAAGTGCACCAACCAGTCGCTGATCCCGGACAGCTTCGGGCTGCACCCGGCGATCGAGTTCGGCAACCGGCTGCTCACCTTCGCCCTGATCGCGCTGGCGATCGGCACCTTCTGGGCGGCGCTGCGGGTCCGCGACAACGGCCGTCCGCGCCGCGACCTGGTCCTGATCGCGTTCTGGGCGGCGCTCGGCATCCCCGCCCAGGCAGTGATCGGTGGGATCACCGTGCTCACCCAGCTCAACCCCTATGTGGTCGCCGGGCACCTGCTGGTCTCGGTGGCGCTGGTCGTGGTGCTGGTGCTGCTCGTCCGCCGCGCGAAGCGACTCGAACCACAACCCGTCTCGGCGGCCGGCCAATTGTGGGCCCGGATCACCTTCTGGCTGGTGATGCTCTCGGTGGTGCTCGGCACCCTGGTCACCGGCTCCGCCCCGCACGGTGGTGATGACGAGGCCGCCCGGACCGGCTTCACCCTGGAGGTCGTCGCCAAGGCACACGCCTGGAGCGTCTGGGCAGTGATCATCGCGCTGGCGATCGCCTGGTGGTTGACCCGCTCCCGCGCCGCGGCCTGGCTGGCGCTGGCGGTGGTGGCGCAGGGCCTGGTCGGCTACCTGCAGTACTTCAACGGCCTGCCGATCTGGATCGTGGCACTGCACATGATCGGGGTGTCGGTGGTCTCGGCGCTGGCGGCGAATCTCCTCTGGGGCGTACGCCGGGAGGTCACGACCCGCTGACGAAACCCTCCTGACGCAGCCAGTCCCAGGCCACGTCGGCGGGCTCCTCCCCGTTGACATCGACCCGGGCGTTCAGCTCCAGCAGGGTCTCGTTGTCGAGTTTCGCGGCCACCGGCGCGAGCAGCTGCTCGAGCTGCGGCGCCTGGCGGGCCAACTCGGCGGTGAGCACCGGGGCCACGTTGTAGTTCGGGAAGAACTTCTTGTCGTCCTCCAGCACCGACAGGTTCAGCGCCTTGAGCCGGCCGTCGGTGGTGAACACCTCGCCGAAGTTGCACAGCCCGTCCGCGGTCGCCGCATAGATCGCACCGGTGTCCAGGGTGCTGATCTGGTCGGGCGGCACCTCCGGCAACCCGTAGGTCTTCAACCAGGGTTGGAATCCGTCGTTGCGGTTCGCGAACTCCGACTCCAGACAGAAGGTGAGTTCCTCGGCCGGCACCCGCTGCAGATCCGACATGGTGGAGATGCCCAACCGATCCTTGGTCTGCTCGGTGATGGCGAAGCTGTAGGTGTTGTTCATCGGCGCCGGTGGCAGCCAGACGAGCCCGTTCCGGGCGTCGGCATCCTTGACCGCCTGCCACTGTTCACGCTCATCGGCGATCGGCTTCTCGTTCTGCAGATAGGAGATCCAGGCCGTCCCGGTGTACTCCCATTCGAAGTCGACCTGGCCCTGCAGCTGTGCCTGCCGGGCGCTCTGCGAACCCGGGATGTTGGTCAGATCCTGCACGTCGGCGCCGGCGGACTGGAACAGGATGACCGCGATCTTGCCGAGCAGCAGCTGTTCGGTGAAGTTCTTGGAGCCGACCTTGATGCTCACCCCGTCCAGCCGGGCACTGTTCGCCAGCGGGCCGGCCAGTTGTCCGGTGGGGGCGAAGCCACCGGCGGTACCGAGCCCGCACGCCGACAGCAGCAGGCTGAGCAGGAGCACCGGCAGCACCAGCACGGTGTGGATCCGGATCCGCATCACAGTCCCTTCGGCTTGACGAGCATCTCGAGCACCCGGCCGATCCAGTCGACGAGCAGGGCCAGCAGCGCGACCAGCAGCGCACCGCTGACCAGAATCTTGAAGCGGAACAGGGTGATACCGGTCTGGATCAGCGCACCGAGTCCACCGGCGTCGATGAAGGTGGCGAAACTGGCGGTGCCGACCACCAGCACCAGCGCGGTCCGCACCCCGGTCATGATGACCGGTACCGCCATCGGCAATTCGATCCTGGTCAGTACGCCGGTGGCGGACATCCCCATCCCGCGGCCGGCCTCGATCAGGGTGCGGTCCACCGCCTGCAACCCGGTGATGGTGTTCCGCAGCACCGGGAGGAAGGCGTACACCGACAGCGCGAGGACGGCGGTCGGTACGCCGAAGCCGATCCAGATCGCCAACAGCACCAGCAGCCCGATGGCCGGTGCCGCCTGACCGGCATTGGCGACCGCCTCGACCAGCGGTGCCGCGCGACGCAGACCCGGACGGGTCAACGCGACGCCGATCGGGATCGCGGTGCAGACCACCACCACGGTGCAGATCACCGTGAGCACGATGTGTTCCCAGGTCAACCGGCCGACCGTGTCCCAGGCCAGCTGCCGGGCCTCGATGCTGTCCAGATCGGTGGTGAAGCGCCAGATCAGCCAACCGCCGAAGACGATCGCGACGAACACCGGCAGACCGAAGAGCAGACCGGCCTGTTCCCTGCCCAGACGGCGATTCACGCGGACTCCTCCGCGGCTGCCTGCTCCGCGGACGCCGGCTCGGTTGCTGTCTGTTCGGCGGCCACCCGCTCGGTGGCCTCCTCGTCGATGGCCCGGATCCGGTCGGTGATCGCCTGGAAGGAGACCACACCGCGGTAGTCGTCACGGACCCCGGTGACGATCGCGCCGCCGTGCCCGGTGGCCAGCATCGCGTCCAACGCATCGGCCAGGGTGGAACGGTGGTCGACCGTGGCGATGCGCGGCTCGGCGCGGTTACGGATCACCTCACCCTTCAGTTGACGCGCCCACACCCAGTCGGTGGGCCGGTTACGGTCATCGAGCACGATCACCGCCTCATCCCCGGCGGCCGCGGCCCGGGACTTCGCCTCGGTCACCGAGGAACCGACGGTGGCGGTCGTGGGATGGCTCAGCTCGATCTCGGAGACCCGTTGCAGGCTGAGCTGTTTCAGGGTGGAGCCGCTGCCGACGAAGTCGGCCACGTAGTCGCTGGCCGGTGCGCCGAGCAGCACCTCCGGCTTGTCGTACTGGGCGATGTGCGCGCCCTGGGAGAGCAGCAGGATCCGGTCCCCCAGTTTGACGGCCTCATCGATGTCGTGGGTGACGCAGACGATCGTCTTCTGCAACTCCTCCTGGATGCTCATCAACTCGTCCTGGAGGCGCTGCCGAGTGATCGGGTCCACCGCGCCGAAGGGCTCGTCCATCAGCACCACCGGCGGGTCGGCCGCGAGCCCACGGGCCACCCCGACCCGCTGCTGCTGACCGCCGGAGAGCTCACGGGGATAGCGACTCCGATAGACCGACGGGTCCAGTCCGACCATGTCGAGCAGTTCATCGACACGCTTGGTGGTGCGGCCGGAATCCCACTTCAACAGACCCGGGACCAGAGCCACGTTCTGCGCCACGGTGAGATGCGGGAACAGGCTGCCGCCCTGGATGACGTAACCGATCTGGCGGCGCAGTTCGTCCGGGTTGCTCCGCGTGATGTCCTGGCCGTTGATCGTGATGGTGCCCGAGGTGGGCTCGATCAACCGGTTGATCATCTTCAGTGAGGTCGTCTTGCCACACCCGGAGGGCCCGATGAACATCACGATCTCACCGGCGGGAATCGTCAGTGACAGTCCGTCGACCGCCGGGCGTTCCTGACCCGGGTAGCGCTTCGTGACCTCGGACAGTTCGATCTCGACACCAGCATGGTCGCTGCTCATACGCGGATTCCCTTCGAGGTGGTGAGTCGCCCGATCAGCTTCAGCAGCCAGTCGAGCAGCAGGGCCAGCACGACCACCCCGAGGGTGCCGACCAGTGCGTAGTTGAGGGCGTTCTTGCCGCCGATCTGGGTGAGGCCGGTGAAGATGTAGGCACCCAGCCCGGGGCCGAGGGCGAAGGCGGCGATCGCCGCCACGCCCATCGACATCTGGGTGGAGACCCGCAACCCGGCCATGATCACCGGCCAGGCGAGCGGCAGGCGTACTCGCCAGAACGTCGTCAGCGGGTTCATCCCCATGCCCCGGGCCGACTCGATCAGCCTGCGGTCCACGCCCGCCAGCCCGACGATGGCGTTCCGCAGGATCGGCAGCACCGCATAGAAGGCGACCGCGATCACCGCCGGCAGCGCACCGATGCCGACCAGCGGCAGCAGCAGCCCGAGCAGGGCGAAGGACGGGATGGTCAGGCCGGCCGCGGAGATGGCATTCGCCAGCGATTCCCACCGCGGACGTCCGACGACGAGAACCGCCAACAGGATCGCGATGATCGTCGCCAGCACCATCGACTGAACGACCAGACTGACGTGTTGATAGGAGCGGAAAGCGATGTCGGCCCATCGATCCGCGATGAAATCGAGCACGTGGGGGTACGCCTCTCGGTCGACAGATTCGACCAAGAGGTTAGCGACTTGGTAGTTGAATGGCCAATTACCCCATCATCGGTCGGGCCACGCACCGCCATCCATCGAACCCTCGGCGTACCCGTCGATTGCTGCAGGAATGGACCTTTGCACACACGATTCGATGGATCGCGATGTGGCGCGAGGGGTGATGGCGCGCTGGCGCGAGCCGGGAACTAGTGGAAGATCAGCGGGTCGATCGCGGCGGCGAGGAAGATCAGCGCCAGGTAGCTGTTCGACCAGTGGAAGAGCCGCATGGGCTTCAGCGCGGCGTCCAGGGCGCCGGCGTTGGCGCGGCGCAGCAGGCCGATGGCCTCGATCAGGAAGACCGCACCGCCGAGGATGGCGACGGCCGGGTAGAGCCAGCCGGTGTCGGCGATCGGCCAGAGCGAGATGGAGGTCGCGACCATCAGGATGGAATAGATCAGGATCCGCTTGGCGACCCGCGGCGCGGACATCACCACCGGCAGCATCGGCACCTCGGCCGCGGCGTAGTCGGCGCGGTAGCGGAAGGCCAGCGCCCAGGTGTGCGGCGGGGTCCAGAAGAAGACGATCGCGAACAGCACGAACGGCGCCAGCGCGACCGAGTTGGTCACCGCGGTCCAGCCGATCAGCGGCGGGAAGCAACCGGCGATCCCGCCCCAGACGATGTTCTGCGACATCGACCGCTTCAGCCACATCGTGTAGACGAGCACATAGAACGCGTTCGCCACCAGCGCCAGCACCGCGGACAGCCAGTTCACGAAGAAGCCGAAGAGCAGCGTGGCCGCCACCCCCAGCACGATGCCGAAGATGGTGCCGGCGCGCGGCGACACCTGATGCCGGGGCATCGGGCGGCGGCGGGTGCGGCGCATCTTCTCGTCGATGTCGCGGTCCAGCACACAGTTGAAGGTGTTCGCACTGGCCGCGGCCAGGCCGCCGGCGATCAGCGTCCAGAAGACCAGCGCCAGGTGCGGTACGCCGCGGGCGGCCAGGAACATCGCGGGCGCGGTGGTGACCAGCAGCAACTCGACGATCCGGGGCTTGGTCAGCGCGACATAGGCCTTGACCACGTCCCGCCAGGTGGCCGCCGGGACCGAACCACTCTCAACCGAACCAGCCGTGGAGACGACCGGGTGGGCATCGGTGTGGGTCACTGAACCTTCTTCTGGTCGGTGGAGGCGGCCGGGGTACGCCCGCGGGGTCCCATGCAGTCTACGACCATCGGGCAGCGGGTAGAAACCGACGTGGGCCGAAGAGACCGCGACTTGAATCACACCGACACCGACGGCGTCCGCAGGGGCTGCTGCCATGCCTTCGGAACCACGCAGTAGGGTCGGTTGTGACCGTTCCGTGACGTGCGCCGTGCCATCATGTGGCGGCCGGCCTGCGGACACCACTGCCCTGCTGGTGCTGAACCAACGCGTGAAAGGACCCCCTCCGTGACAGACGCCTCCCACCTTCCCGAAGGCTGGACCGAACTCGACTCCCGAGCGGTCGACACCGCTCGGGTACTCGCCGCGGACGCGGTGCAGAAGGTCGGCAACGGTCACCCGGGAACCGCGATGAGCCTCGCCCCCGCGGCGTACCTGCTGTTCCAGAAGAAGATGCGGCACAACCCCGCCGACACCCATTGGCCGGGCCGCGACCGGTTCGTGCTGTCCGCCGGTCACTCCTCGCTGACCCTCTACACCCAGCTCTACCTGGGCGGTTTCGGGCTGGAACTGGATGACCTGAAAGCCTTGCGCACCTGGGGTTCGGAGACCCCGGGCCACCCCGAGTACGGTCACACCGACGGTGTGGAGACCACCACCGGGCCGCTCGGCACCGGTGTCGGCAACGCCGTCGGGATGGCGATGGCGGCGCGCCGCGCGCGCGGCATGTTCGACCCGGACGCCGCGCCCGGTGAGTCGATCTTCGACCACCAGATCTACTGCCTGGCCTCCGACGGCGACATGCAGGAGGGCGTCTCCTCCGAGGCGTCCTCGCTGGCCGGCACCCAGCGGCTCGGCAACCTCACGCTGATCTGGGACGACAACCGGATCTCCATCGAGGACGACACCAACATCGCCTTCACCGAGGACGTCGCCGAGCGCTACCGGGCGTACGGCTGGCACGTGCAGACCGTGGAGTGGGTACGCGACCGCGACGAGCAGAACGCCCCCGACGGCGGCGGCGCCTACGTCGAGGATCTGAAGGCGCTCGACGCGGCGCTCGACGAGGCCCGCAAGGTCACCGACCGGCCCTCGTTCATCCAGCTGCGCACGATCATCGCCTGGCCGGCGCCGAAGCTGCAGGGCACCGGCAAGTCGCACGGCTCCGCCCTCGGCGAGGAGGAGGTCGCCGCCACCAAGAAGATCCTCGGCTTCGACCCGGAGCAGACCTTCGAGGTCGCCGACGAGGTGATCGAGCACTCCCGCAAGGGCCTGGGTGAGCGCGGCAAGCAGGAGCAGGCCGAGTGGACCGAGAAGTTCGACGCCTGGAAGGCCGCCAACCCCGAGCGCGCCGAGCTGTTCGACCGGCTGGAGACCCGCTCCCTGCCCGCGGGCTGGGATGCCGATCTGCCGGTCTTCGAGGCCGATGAGAAGGGCAAGGCCACCCGCGCCGCCTCCGGTGACTTCCTCACCGCGGCCGCCAAGACGCTGCCCGAGCTGTGGGGCGGGTCGGCCGACCTGGCCGGTTCGAACAACACCACGCCGAAGGACCAGCCCAGCTTCCTGCCGGCGGACCGGCAGACCGAGATGTTCTCCGGCAACGAATACGGCCGGGTGATGCACTTCGGCATCCGCGAGCACGCCATGGGCGCGATCATGAACGGCATCACCCAGCACGGGCGGACCCGCGTCTACGGCGGCACCTTCCTGGTGTTCTCCGACTACATGCGCCCGCCGGTCCGGCTGGCGGCGCTGATGGGTCTGCCGGTCACCTTCGTCTGGACCCACGACTCGGTGGGCCTGGGTGAGGACGGTCCGACCCACCAGCCGGTCGAGCAGCTGGCCGCGCTGCGTTCGATCCCCGGCCTGGACATCGTCCGGCCGGCCGACTCGAACGAGACGGTCGCCGCCTGGAAGGCCATCCTGGCGCACACCGATCGGCCCGCCGGCCTGATCCTGACCCGGCAGAACGTGCCCACCTTCCCCCGCGACACCGACGGCTTCGCCGGTCTCGACGGGGTCGCGAAGGGCGGTTACGTGCTGAAGGAGTTCGGGGACGCCGACGCCGATCAGCGCGTGGTGCTGATCGCGACCGGCTCCGAGGTGCAGTACGCCCTCACCGCGGCCGAGCAGCTGGCCGGCGAAGGGATCGCCGCCCGGGTCGTCTCGATGCCCTGTCGCGAATGGTTCGACGAGCAGGACGACGACTACCGCAACTCGGTGATCCCGGCCGATGTGAAGGCCCGGGTCTCGGTCGAGGCCGCGGTGTCGATGTCCTGGCAGGACCTGATCGGCGACAACGGCCGCGCGGTCAGCCTGGAGCACTACGGCGCCTCCGCCTCCGGCAGCGAGCTCTTCGAGAGGCTCGGTTTCACCGCGGAGCACGTGGTCGAAGCCGCCAAGGAGAGCCTGGCCGCGGTCAAGAACCCCGGGGATGCACTCCCCCGCCGGGCGCACGGCCGGGTCCGCACCGCGGACATCGCCACCGCCCAGCAGCACTGAAAATCCCTGATCTCCAAAGAGGAGCAGCCACATGTCTGATCGACTGAAGAAGCTTTCCGACGCCGGCGTATCGATCTGGCTCGACGACCTGTCCCGGGAGCGGATCGCCACCGGCGATCTCGCCAAGCTGGTCACCGAGTCCTCGGTCGTCGGTGTCACCACGAACCCGACCATCTTCGCCACCGCACTGTCGAACGGCGAGGCGTACGAGGCGCAGCTGCAGATCCTGCGGGACCGCGGCACCGGCGTGGACGAGGCCATCCAGGCCCTGACCACCGACGATGTCCGCGCCGCCTGCGATGTGCTCTCGGCCACCAACCGGGCCACCGACAAGGTCGACGGCCGGGTGTCCATCGAGGTCGAGCCGGGCCTGGCCCGCGACACCGCCGGCACCATCGCCCAGGCCAAGCAGCTGGCCGAGGTCGTCGGCCGGGACAACGTGCTGATCAAGATCCCCGCCACCGAGGAGGGGCTGCCGGCGATCACCGCGACGATCGCCGAGGGGATCTCGGTCAACGTCACCCTGATCTTCTCCCTGGAGCGCTACCAGGGTGTGATGGATGCCTATCTGGCCGGCCTGGAGCAGGCCGCCGAGCAGGGCCGGGACCTGTCCCGGCTGCACTCGGTCGCGTCCTTCTTCGTCTCCCGGGTGGACTCCGAGGTGGACAAGCGGCTCGACGCCATCGGCACCGAGCAGGCCACCCAACTGAAGGGCAAGGCGGCGGTCGCCAACGCCCGGCTCGCCTACGAGCTCTACCAGCAGGTCTTCGAATCCGGCGAGCGCTTCGCCGCGCTGAAGGCCAAGGGGGCCACCGTGCAGCGGCCGCTGTGGGCCTCCACCGGTGTCAAGGATCCGGCGTACCCGGACACCCTCTATGTCGCCGAGCTGATCGCCCCGGGCACCGTGAACACGATGCCGGAGAAGACCATGCAGGCCTTCGCCGACCACGGTGAGGTGACCGCCGATGCGATCACCCCGAACCTCGATGACGCGCGCCAGACGATGGCCGCGCTCGAGCAGGTCGGTATCGACCTGGACGATGTGGTCAGGGTGCTCGAGGACGAGGGCGTGGAGAAGTTCGACAAGTCCTGGGCCGAACTGGTGGAGACCGTCACCGATCAGCTGAAGCAGAGCAGCTGAGGCGTACGGCCAGAAACCGTTCCAGGCAACGAAAAGGAGCACAGCGTGGCTGACGCGACAGCGCAGGCCCCGATCAACCTGGCGCGCACGCTGGGGAAGTCCAACCCGCTTCGCGACGCGCAGGATCGCCGGTTGCCGCAGATCGCCGGACCCTGCGTCCTGGTGATCTTCGGCGTCACCGGCGACCTGTCGCGGAAGAAGCTGATGCCGGCGGTCTACGACCTCGCGAACCGGGGGCTGCTGCCGCCCGGTTTCGGGCTGGTCGGCTTCGCCCGCCGGGACTGGGAGAACCAGGACTTCGAGAAGATCGTGCACGACTCGGTCAAGCAGTACGCCCGGACCCCCTTCCGCGAGGAGGTCTGGCAGCAGCTGGTCGAGGGGATCCGTTTCGTTCCGGGTGAACTGACCGACGACAACGCGTTCATCACGCTGAAGAACACGATCGCCGAACTGGATCAGGTCCGCGGCACCGGCGGCAACCACGCCTTCTATCTGTCGCTGCCGCCCGGCCTGTTCGACACGGTGGTCGGCAAGCTGCGCAAGTTCGGGCTGGCCGAGTCGACCAGCGGTTCCTGGTCCCGGGTGGTGATCGAGAAGCCGTTCGGCCACGATCTGGAGTCGGCGCGGGAGCTGGAGCGGACGGTCTCCTCGGTCTTCCCGCCCTCCTCGGTCTTCCGGATCGATCACTACCTGGGCAAGGAAACCGTGCAGAACATGCTGGCGCTGCGGTTCGCCAACCAGCTGTTCGAACCGGTCTGGAACAACAACTACATCGACCACGTGCAGATCACGATGGCCGAGGACATCGGCATCGGCGGCCGGGCCGGTTACTACGACGGCATCGGCGCGGCGCGCGATGTGATCCAGAACCACCTGCTGCAGCTGCTCGCGCTGACCGCGATGGAGGAGCCCAACTCCTTCGACGCGGCCCAGCTGCGGGTGGAGAAGCAGAAGGTGCTGGCCGCCACCCGGCCGCCGGCGGATCTGGCCGCGCACACCGCGCGGGGCCGGTACGCCGCCGGCTGGCAGGGCGGTGAGAAGGTCCGCGGTTACATCCAGGAGGAGGGCATCGACCCGAAGTCCACCACCGAGACCTTCGCCGCGATCCGGGTCGACATCGACAACCGCCGCTGGGCCGGGGTGCCGTTCTATCTGCGCACCGGCAAGCGGCTCCCCCGCCGGGTCACCGAGGTCGCCCTCGGTTTCAAGCGGGCCCCGCACCTGCCGTTCACCGACACCGACACCGAGGAGCTCGGCAACAACGCCCTGGTGATGCGGATCCAGCCCGACGAGGGTGTGACCCTGCAGTTCGGCGCGAAGGTGCCGGGCACCCAGATGGAGATCCGGCAGGTGAACATGGACTTCGCCTACGGCGGGTCGTTCACCGAGAACAGCCCGGAGGCGTACGAGCGGTTGATCCTGGACGTGCTGCTGGGTGAGCCGCCGCTCTTCCCGCAGCGCGAGGAGGTCGAGCTGTCCTGGATGATCCTCGATCCGATCCTGGACTACTGGGCCAGTCTCGGTACGCCCCCGGAGGACTACGAGGCCGGCACCTGGGGCCCGGAGAGTGCCCGCGAGATGCTCGCCCGCGACGGCCGCGCCTGGCGCCGGCCCTGATCGGAGAGACACCATGATCATCGAGCTGAACGACACCACCTCGGCCAAGATCGCCTCGTCGATCGTCAAGGCCCGCCGCAGCATCGGCTCCCCCACCTCGGGGATGGTGCTGACCCTGGTCGTCCCCACCGACGAGAAGAACTCCGAGGCCGCGCTGGAGGCCTGCCTGGCCGCCGGTCGGGAACACCCCTCCCGGATCCTGCTGGTGGTCACCGGCAAGGGCCGCCGGCATCGGCTCGACGCCGAGGTGCGGATCGGTGAGGAACCCGGTGAGATCATCGTCCTCCGGGTTGCCGGCGATGTGGCCCGGCACGCCGACTCGGTCGTGCTGCCGCTGCTGCTGCCCGATTCGCCCGTGGTCGTCTGGTGGCCCGGCGCCGCCCCCGACGATCCGGTCCGCGACCAGCTGGGCGCGCTGGCGAACCGGCGGATCACCGATGCGATGGGCTCCCCGCGGCCGCTGCAGGCCCTGGAGGCGCGGGCCCGCAACCATGCCCGCGGTGACACCGATCTGACCTGGACCCGGCTCACCCCGTGGCGGGTGCTGCTCGCGGCGTCGCTGGACCAGTACCCGGCGCCGATCATCAGCGCCAGCGTCGAGGCATCCCGGGACAACGCACCGGCCGATCTGCTGGCCTCCTGGCTGGAGGCGCGGCTCAAGGTCGACGTGCAGCGGCTCACCTCCCGCGGCCCCGGTATCACCGCGGTTCGGATGACCACACCCGCCGGGGACATCGCGATCACCCGTGCCGACGGGTTGCTGGCCTCCTACCAGGTGCCGGGCCAGCCGCATCGGCTGGTCGCGCTGCGCCGCCGGGACGTGAACCAGCTGCTCGCCGAGGAGCTGCGGCGGATGGACGCCGACGACATCTTCGAGCAGGCGGCCCAGGTGCTGGTGAAGCGGCTGCAGCGCAGCAAGGACAACAGCAGCGGCACCGGCCGGCGGGCCGCGGTCAAGGGCGCCGCCCGGCGTACCCCGGAGGCGAAGGCCGCACAGGCCGCGGTGAGCGGGAAGACGCCCGCCAAGAAGACGGCCGCAAAGAAGGCCACGGCCAAGAAGACGACCAAGAAGGCCGCGAAGAAGGCGCCCGCCAGCAAGACCGCGGCGAAGAAGGCGACCGCGAGCCGGTCCTCGACCAGCAAGGCGCCGGCCACCCGGACCTCGCCGCGGCAGACGACGGCCAAGAAGGCCGCGGTGGCGAAGAAGACGCCGGCCCAGAAGTCGACGGCGAAGAAGACCGCGGCCAGGAAGACGCCCGCCAAGAAGACGACCGCCCGCAGGAACGCGCCCAGAACCGCCCCCCGCACCGGAGGAAGGACGACTGGATGACCGTGGTGACCTCTGGCGACGCCGATGAGCTCGCCGCGACGGTGGCGCACCAGCTCCGTCGATCGATCAGTCAGTTGCAGGCCGATCCGGACCGCGTGGTGCAGCTGTGCCTGACCGGTGGCCGGATCGCCAATCGGATGTACCGTCAGCTCGCCGACGGACAGGGTGATGACAACACCGTCGACTGGAAGCGGGTCGAGTTCTGGTGGGGCGACGAACGGTTCGTGGCCACCGAGAGCCCGGACCGCAACGCCGGCCAGACGCTGGCCCTGCTGGCGGCGACCATCCCGCTCGACCCGGCGCGGGTGCATCCGATGCCGGCCGAGGGTGGGCAGGCCGACCTCAACCAGGCGGCGATGCAGTACGCCGCAGAGCTCGGCGACATCCGCTTCGACATCTGCCTGCTCGGCATGGGCCCGGACGGCCACGTGGCCTCGATCTTCCCCGATCACCCGTCCTTCGAGCAGGACACCTCGTTCACGGTGGTCGGGGTGACCGACTCCCCCAAGCCGCCGCCGGAGCGGATCAGCCTCACCATCCCGGTGATCAACCAGTCCGCCGAGGTCTGGCTGATCGTCGCGGGTGCGGAGAAGGCCGATGCCGCCGCCCGCGCCATCGACGGGGACGAGAACCTGCCCGCGGGCGCGGTGCACGGCCGCCTGCGTACCGTCTGGTTCCTCGACGAGGACGCCGCCGCCGATCGGTGAGGCAGGCCGCCACCGGCCTGTTGCCGACGGTCGCGGGCCGGCTCGCCGGGACGATTTCTGCCTGTCCCGGACCCCCGGTGAATCGGTCCCCTTTGATGCCCAGGTGGCATCAAGGAATTGTCTGATGCCCCTCAGTCATCAAGGAAATCTTTGATGCCACGCGGGCATCAGCAAATGGTTTGATACCGCCCGGGCATCAGCAAATGGTTTGATACCGCCCGGGCATCAACAAATGGTTTGATACCGCCTGGGCATCAGACACCCATTGGTCAGCGGGTGTTTCCGTGACCAACGGGGTGCGTGAGGGGCGGAGCCCCTCGCTCGCCGAAGGGGCGAAGCCCTTCTTCGGCGGGAACAGACGACGTGCGAAGCACCGCTCGTCCGTATCGTTCCGGGAGTGTGGGGGCGCAGCCCCCCACTGTCAGTAGATGACTTCGCCGGCGGCGCGGCGGGCGCGCAGCGCGGTCAGCGCCTCGTCCAGGATGGCCTCGGCCTCGGAGTCGCTGCGGCGCTCCTTCACGTACGCCAGGTGGGTCTTGTAGGGCGTGGTCTTCGGCGGCGGCGGCGGGTTCTCGGCGTCCATGTTGGCCGGCAGGCCGCAGCGCGGGCAGTCCCAGGTCTCCGGCACCTGCGCGTCGGCCGCGAAGGCCGGGCGGGTCTCGTGCGAGTTGGCGCAGAAGTAGGACACATACAGCCGCGGAGCGGTGTCCCCGCGCTCCGCCTCCCCCATCGGCCCGGCACCGACTCGGCTGCCTCGGATGGCGCTCCCACCTACCACGTGTGTGTCTCCTTCTTCGGGGCCTGCGGGCCCATTGGGTCGACCGGCCGCATCCGGCCGGGGATTCGGGGGTGGTCGGCGATCAGGCCAGGAACCGGTAGAGCGCCAGCAACGCAAGGATGCTGACGAACCAGATCGCGCCGACGATGATGGTGATCCGGTCCAGGTTGCGCTCGGCGATCGAGGTGCCGCCCAGCGAGGTGGACATGCCACCGCCGAACAGGTCCGACATGCCGCCGCCACGGCTCTTGTGCAGCAGGACCATCAGCGCCAGGATCACGCTGGTCAGACCCAGCACGATGGTCACGACGAGGATCGGCCACTGCATGGCCAGCGGGAGCAGAATCACGCGCGCAACTCTAATCCCCGTGGGGCCATGGACCAAACGCAGATCCCGGCACCGCTGGTGCGGTACCGGGATCTGCTATCGATGATGCGACGCGACGGTCTCAGCCGACCTTGGGCAGGTCGTAGAAGCGCGCAATGGCGGCGAACTCCTCCGGATCGAGGCTCGCGCCACCGACCAGGGCACCGTCGATGTCCGGCTTGTCCATGATGTCGGCGCAGTTGCCCGACTTCACCGAACCGCCGTAGAGGATCCGGACCTGATCGGCCAGGTCGATGTGCCGCCGTTCGGCGATGAATCGCCGGATCGCGCCACACACCTCCTGGGCGTCATCGGGGGTCGCCACCTCACCGGTACCGATGGCCCAGACCGGCTCGTAGGCGATCACCACCTTGGCCAGCGCCTCGTCGCCGATCCCGGCCAGCGAACCCTGCACCTGCTCCAGGGTGTAGGCGACCTGGTCACCGGCCTGGCGGACGTCCAGGCCCTCGCCGACGCAGACGATCGGGATCATGTCCCACTCCAGCACCAGCCGGGCCTTGGCGGCGACCACGTCGTCGGTCTCGTCGTGGTACTGCCGGCGCTCGGAGTGCCCGACCACGACATAACCGCAACCGAGCTTGGCGAGCATCCCCGCCGAGATCTCCCCGGTGTAGGCGCCGCTGTCGTGCACCGACACGTCCTGGGCGCCGTAACCGATCTCCAGCCGGTCACCCTCGATCAGCGTCTGCACGGTGCGCAGATCGGTGAACGGGGGCAGCACGACGACCTCGGACTTCGCCGGGTCGTGCCGGTGATCCTTCAGCGTCCAGGCCAGTTTCTGCACCAGCCCGTTGGCCTCGACGTGGTTCAGGTTCATCTTCCAGTTGCCGGCGATCAGCGGCTTGCGATCACTCATCGATCGCCTCCCTCCAGTACGGCCAGACCGGGCAATTCCTTGCCCTCAAGGTATTCCAGCGACGCGCCACCGCCGGTGGAGATGTGCCCGAACTGGTCGTCGGAGAAGCCGAGGTGGCGTACCGCCGAGGCGGAATCGCCACCGCCGACCACCGACAGCCCGTGCACATGGGTGAGCGCCTCGGCGACCTCCCGGGTCCCGCCGGCGAAGGCGTCCATCTCGAACACGCCCATCGGGCCGTTCCAGAACACCGTCCTGGCCGAGCGGATCACGTTGGCGAACGCCAGCGCCGACTCCGGACCGATGTCCAGGCCGAGCTGATCCGCCGGCATCTCATCGGCCGGGACGACGGTCGCCGGGGCGTCCGCCTTGAACTCCGGCGCCACCACGATGTCGGTCGGCAGCACGATCTCCTTGGAGTTCTTGTTGGCGTGGTCGAGGTAGTTGCGGCAGGTCTCGACCTGGTCCTCCTCGAGCAACGACTTGCCGACCTCGTGACCCTGGGCCTTGAGGAAGGTGAAGACCATCCCGCCACCGATCACCAGGGCATCGGCCTTGGCCAGCAGGTTGTCGATCACCTTCAGCTTGTCGGAGACCTTGGCACCACCGAGCACCACCACATAGGGCTGCTGCGGATCGTCGGTGAGCCGCTTCAGCACCTCGACCTCGTTCTCGACGAGGTCACCGGCCGCGTTCGGCAGCAGCTTGGCCACGTCGTAGACCGAGGCCTGCT
Organism: Actinomycetes bacterium; assembly: GCA_023420415.1. GTDB lineage: Bacteria > Actinomycetota > Actinomycetes > Actinomycetales > Dermatophilaceae > Pedococcus. The sequence continues at coordinate 80,757 of JAEZWF010000025.1, forward strand.
TGCGGTGCACCACCCCGAACCCGTCGGAGACGAAGGCCCCCTCGGCACCGGCCAGGGCGGCGTACGCCTGGGCCAGCTGCTGCCGCTCGGCCTCGTCCTTGGACTCCTCGCCCGGTTCGAAGCGGACGTTCTCGCACATCATGATCTCGCCGTCGCCGAGACCCTCGGCCAGGCCCTGGGCGGACTCGCCGACGACATCACCGGCGAGCTGCACGTCCTTGCCGAGCAGCTCGCCGAGCCGCGTCGCGGCCGGGGCGAGGGAGAACTCGGTCTTGACCTGACCCTTCGGCCGACCCAGGTGGGCGAGCACGATCACCCGCGCCCCCGCGTCGAGCAGCTTGGTCAGCGTCGGTACCGAGGCCTTGATCCGCCCGTCGTCGGTGATCCGGTCCCCGTCCAGCGGGACGTTCAGATCGCAGCGGATCAGCACCTTGCGACCGCGCAGGTCGCCCAGGTCCGCGATCGAGTTCATCCGCGGGCCCTCAGAGCTTCTCGCCGACCAGCTTGGTCAGGTCGACCAGCCGGTTGGAGTAGCCCCACTCGTTGTCGTACCAGCCGACGACCTTGACGTTGTTGCCGATCACCTTGGTCAGGCCGGAGTCGAAGATGCAGGACGCTGGGTCGGTGACGATATCGCTGGAGACCAGCGGATCGTCGCTGTAGTTCAGGTACGGCGCCAGCGGACCGGACTCGGCGGCCTTCTTCATGATCTCGTTGACCTCCTCGACCGAGGTCTCCCGGCCGGCCTCGAAGGTGAGGTCGGTGGCGGAACCGGTGATCACCGGGACGCGCAGGGCGTAACCGTCCAGCTTGCCCTTCAGCTCCGGCAGCACCAGGCCGATGGCCTTGGCCGCACCGGTGGAGGTCGGCACGATGTTCTGCGCGGCGGCGCGGGCCCGGCGCGGGTCCTTGTGCGGGCCGTCCTGCAGGTTCTGGTCCTGGGTGTAGGCGTGCACCGTGGTCATCAGACCCTTGTTGATGCCCAGCGCGTCGTTCAGCGCCTTGGCCAGCGGGGCCAGGCAGTTCGTGGTGCAGGACGCGTTGGAGATGATGTTCTGGGTCGCCGGATCGTAGTCCTGGTCGTTGACGCCCATCACCACGGTGATGTCCTCGTTCTTCGCCGGAGCGGAGATGATGACCTTCTTGGCACCGCCGTCGATGTGCGCCTTGGCCTTGGTGGCGTCGGTGAAGATGCCGGTGGACTCGATCACGATGTCGGCGCCGAGTTCGCCCCACGGGATGTTCGCCGGGTCCTTCTCGGAGAAGATCTTGATCAGCTTGCCGTCGACGGTGATGCCCTCGTCGTTGGCGACGATCTCACCGGGGAACCGGCCGAGCACGGTGTCGAACTTGAGCAGGTGGGCGATCGCGGCGTTGTCGGTCAGGTCATTGGCGGCGACGACCTCGATGTCGGCACCGGAGGCCATCAGGGCCCGGAAGTAGTTGCGGCCGATGCGGCCGAAGCCGTTGATTCCAACCTTCACGGTCATTCTTGGGTGCTCCTTCGCATTGCGCGATGCGGGCCATTCGGATGCTGGCGGCTGCTTGATCACCGACCACGCCGGCCCGACTTGTCGGACAGCTCCACCCTATCGGTCCCGCGGGGGTCGCCGTACAGCCGTTGAGCCCCGCGGGCTAGGTTCACCGCGTGAACATCGTCACCCCCCGCGTCCGTGTCCTCACCGGTGACCAGCGGTACGCCGACCCGTGGCATCCGTTCGCCGAGACCGGGGCCGCGCTGCGCGACTGGCTGGCCGAGGCGTACCCGGTGGAGCTGCGCACCGACGAACCCGACGCCCTCGGCGAACTGGCCGGGATCGACCTGCTGGTGGTCAACTGCGGTATCGGCGCCGACCCGGCGAACCCGCCCGCCGCCAACGCCGAATGGGATGCCGCCTTCGCCGCCTGCGAACGCTGGCTGGCCGACGGCGGCCGGGTGCTGGGGGTGCACACCGCGGCGAACACCTTCGCTGACTGGCCGGCCTGGCGGGGCATCCTCGGCGGCCGCTGGATCCGCGGCACCTCGATGCATCCGCCGCGCGGGCCGAGCCGGTTCCGGGTGCTGGCGCCGGATCATCCAACGCTCGCCGGGTTGACCGAGGTCGAGGCCGAGGATGAGCGTTATTCCTTGCTCAGCAGGGATTCCGGCACGGTACCGCTGCTGGACCATGACCTCGACGGTTCGGCTGAGGTGATGGCCTGGGTGAGCGCGGATGGCCGCGCCGTCTATTCCGGGCTGGGTCACGATGCCCGGGCGTACGACTCCCCCACCGCGAAACGGTTCGTCACCAACGCCGCCCGCTGGCTGCTCGGGGACCGCGAGGTCAGTCCTCCAGCATCTCCGGGCTGAGGCTGGCCTCGGTGTTCGGTACGCCGAGGTCGGCGGCCCGCTTGTCGGCCATCGCGAGCAGCCGCCGGATCCGGCCGGCCACCGCGTCCTTGGTCAGCGGCGGGGTGTGCAGCTGACCGAGCTCCTCCAGCGACGCCTGCTTGTTCTCCACCCGCAGCACCCCGGCGGCCTGCAGATGCTCCGGGACATCCTCACCGAGGATCTCCAGGGCCCGCTCGACCCGCGCCCCGGCGGCCACCGCGGCCCGCGCCGAGCGGCGCAGGTTGGCGTCGTCGAAGTTCGCCAGCCGGTTGGCCGAGGCGCGCACCTCGCGGCGCATCCGGCGCTCCTCCCAGACCAGCACGCACTGGTGGGCACCCATCCGGGTCAGCATCGCCGCGATCGCATCGCCGTCGCGGATCACCACCCGGTCGACATTGCGGACCTCCCGGGCCTTGGCGGAGATGTCCAGCCGGCGGGCGGCGCCGACCAGTGCCAGTGCGGCCTCCGGGCCGGGGGCGGTCACCTCCAGCGACATCGAACGGCCGGGTTCGGTCAGCGATCCGTGCGCCAGGAAGGCACCGCGCCAGGCGGCCACACAGTCCCCGGCCCCGCCGGAGACCACCTGCGGCGGCAGCCCGCGGGCGGGCCGGCCGCGGGAGTCGATCAGCCCGGTCTGACGGGCCAGCGCCTCACCGTCCTTGATCACCCGGACCACGTAGCGGGTGCCGCGGCGGATCCCGGAGCCGCTCACCACGACCAGGTCGGAGTCGTGCCCGAACACGTCGCTGATCGCGGTCCGCAGCCGGCGCGCGGCGGCACCGGTGTCCAGTTCGGCCTCGATCACGATCCGGCCACCGGCGAGATGCAGCCCGCCGGCGAACCGCAGCGTGGCCGCGACCTCGGCCCGCCGGGCGCTGGGCCTGGTCACCGAGATGGTCGCCAGCTCGGCCTTCACCTGTTGCGTCAGTGCCACCGGAACCGCTTCCCTCCTGTGCTGGACCTCCGGGCGCACGCCCGGACGGGCGTCCCGGTTCGAGACGCCCGGATGGGCGTACCAGTCCGAAACGCCCGGATGGGCGTACCGGTTCGAGACGCCCGGACGGGAGTCCAGGTCCGAAGCCTCGCGGACAAGAATGACATTGATATCAGACCCCCATCAGTTCAGCGAAGATCGAAGCCAGCCGCAACGGGTCGTGCCGAGGCGTCCCATCGCGCATCGCCAGATCGGCCAGCACCAGTTCGGCACCGAGTGAGGCCGCGTAGTTGGCCAGGTGTTTGTCGTCGCGGGCGAAGGTCTCGTCGGCGACGATGTAGTCCAGCCGGAGCCGGGGCGCGTGGTCGGCGAGGATCTCCAGGTGCTGGCTGGCGGAGTAGCCGTCGGTCTCATCGGCCGGCATCAGGTTCAGGGTGAGCAGCCGGCGGGCCCGGGTCTCGATGATCGCCTCGGCCAGCTCGGGTACGAGCAGGTGCGGGATCACCGAGGTGAACCAGGAACCGGGGCCGAGGACCACGAAGTCGGTGTCGCGGACCACCTCGATGACCTCGGGACGGGCCGGCGGGTTCTCCGGTTCCAGCCGCACGGTGTGCACCTCGCCCTCGGTCTTGGCCACCCGGGCCTGGCCGCTGACCAGGGAGACCTCGTCGGGGCTGAGCGGATCGATGCCGATCACCTCGGCGACGATCTGCAGCGGCACCGAGGACATCGGCAGCACGCGGCCCTTGGCACCGAGCAGCTCCGCGACCATGTCCAACCCGGCCACCGGGTCGCCGAACTTCTCCCACAGGCCGAGGATCAGCAGATTGCCGACCGCGTGCCCGGCGAGCGGCCCGTCGCCGGTGAACCGGGACTGCAGCACATCCGCCCAGGTGCGGCCCCAGTGGTCGTCCCCACAGAGCGCGGCCAGCGCCATCCGCAGATCACCCGGCGGCAGGCAGCCGAACTCCTCCCGGAGCCGGCCCGAGGAACCGCCGTCATCGGCGACGGTGACCACGGCGGTGAGCCGGTCGGTGACCCGACGCAGCGCCGACAGCGAGGCGAACAGCCCGTGCCCGCCGCCGAAGGCGGTCACCGACGGCAGCCGCTCGAAAGGAAGGTCGAAGCGACGTACGCTCATTCGCGCCCCAGATCACGGTGCAGCACCTTGGTCGGCATCCCGACCTCGCGGAGCCGCCGGCCGAGCTCCTCGGCCATCGCGGTGGAGCGGTGCTTGCCGCCGGTGCAGCCGATGCCGACGGTGGCGAATCTCTTGCCCTCATTGAGATAACCGCGGGCGACGGTCATCATCAGTGCCTGCAGCTGCTGCAGGAACGGCCCGGCCGCGGGCTGGCGCAGCACATAGTCGGCGACCGGCTGGCTGAGCCCGGTCTGCGGCCGCAGCTCGGGCACCCAGTGCGGGTTCGGCAGGAAGCGGACATCGATCACCATGTCGGCATCGACCGGGATGCCGTTCTTGAAACCGAAGGACATCAAGGTGACCCGCAGCTTGTCGGTGCCCTCACCCTCATAGGCGTGCACCACCCGCGAGGTCAGCTGGTGCACGTTCATCGCGGAGGTGTCGATCACCAGGTCGGCACCGGCGCGCAGGGTGGCGAGCAGCTCGCGCTCCCGGCGTACCCCGTCGAGCAGGCGACCGTCGCCCTGCAGCGGGTGCGGGCGCCGGGAGGACTCCTGGCGCTGCACGATCACCTCGTCGCTGGCCTCGATGAACAGGATCTCGGGCACCGTACCCGCCGATTCGAGCCGGGCGAACACACCGGGGAGTTCCTCGAACAGGGTGCGCCCACGGACGTCGAGGACCGTGGCGAGCCGGGTGATCCCCTCGGCCCGGGCCAGCTCGTAGAGCTTGGGCAGCATCACCGGCGGCAGGTTGTCGACCACGTACCAGCCGAGATCCTCCAACGCGTGGGCGGCGGTACGCCGACCGGCGCCGGACATCCCGGTGACGATCACCACCCGGATGTCGTCTCCCGATGGGGCGGCCACCTCGACGGTGCTGGGGGCGGGATCCGGGTCGATCGATTGGGTCACCCGCTCATTATCCCCATCGATCAATCCGACAGCACCTCCCCAGTGGTCATGTTGATCGCCTCACCGGCCGGCTTGCCGGCGAGTGCCGCGTGCACCGCCTCGGCGGTGCGTACGCCGAAGCCCGGGACCGCGGCGATCTCCTCGGTGCTCGCGGCACGGAGCTTCTTCAGCGAACCGAAATGGGCGATCAGCGCCTTGCGCCGCACCTCGCCCAGCCCGGGTACGTCGTCGAGCACCGATTCGACCATGGTGCGGCTGCGCCGGCCGCGGTGGTGGCCGATCGCGAAGCGGTGCGCCTCGTCGCGGAGTCGCTGCAGCAGATAGAGCCCCTCGCTGGAGCGCGGCAGGATCACCGGATACTCCTCATCGGGCAGCCACACCTCCTCGAGCCGCTTGGCCAGGCCACAGAGGGCCACCTCGGTGATGCCGAGCTCGGCCAGCGCATCCGCGGCGGCGGCGACCTGCGGCGGACCGCCGTCCACCACGACCAGCGCCGGGGCGTACGCGAACCTGCGCGGCGCACCGGTCGTCGGGTCGACCAGCAGCGCCTGTTCCCCACCGGAACCGTCATCGCGGCCGGCGGCCATCGCCTGCCGATCGTCGAGCAGCCGCTTGAACCGGCGGGTGATCACCTCGTGCATCGAGGCGACGTCGTTCTGGCCCTCGACGCCCCGGATCACGAACCGCCGGTACTCGCTCTTGCGCGGCAGGCCGTCCTCGAAGACGACCATCGAGGCGACCACCTCGCTGCCCTGCAGGTTGGAGATGTCGTAGCACTCGATCCGCAGCGGCGGCTCCGGCAGATCGAGGGCGGTGGCGATCTCCTCCAGCGCCCGGTTCCGGGTGGTCAGGTCGGAGGCCCGCTTGGTCTTGTGCCGGACCAGCGCCTCCCTGGCGTTGCGGGTCACGGTCTCCAGCAGGGTCTTCTTGTCGCCGCGCTGGGGCACGCGGATCTGGACCCGGGCCCCGCGGCGTTCACCGAGCACCTGCTCCAGCGGCCCGACCGAGGGCGGCAGCACCGGGACCAGCACCTCCCGTGGGATCGAGCGGCCGCCCTCCCCCTCGACCGGGGTGGCGCCGGCGAGCACCTCGCCGTAGAGCTGCTGCAGGAAGGTCTCGACCAGCTCGCCGGTGTCGGCGTCGTCGGTGCGATCGGCGACCCAGCCGCGTTCCCCGCGGACCCGGCCACCGCGGACGTGGAAGATCTGCACCGCGACCTCCAGCGGGTCCTCGGCGAGCGCGACCACATCGGCGTCGGTGCCGTCGCCGAGCACGATCGCGTTCTGCTCGGTGGCCCGGTTCAGGGCACCGATGTCGTCGCGGATCTTCGCGGCGAGCTCGTACTCCTGGTCGTCGGAGGCGATCTTCATCCGGGTCTGCAACCGGCGCAGCATGGTGGTCGACTGGCCGCTCATGAACTGGATGAAGTCGGCGACGATCTGGCGATGGTCCTCCGCCGAGATCCGGCCGACGCAGGGCGCGGAGCACTTGTCGATGTAGCCGAGCAGGCAGGGCCGGCCGGCCGCGGCGGCGTTCCGGAAGGTGCCGTCGGAACAGGACCGCATCGGGAACACCCGGAGCAGCAGGTCGACGGTCTCCCGGATCGCCCAGGCGTGCCCGTAGGGGCCGAAATAGCGGTTGCCCTTCCGCTTGGCACCACGGCCCACGAAGACGCGCGGATACTCCTGGGACCAGGTCACCGCCAGCCACGGATAGGACTTGTCGTCGCGGTACTTGATGTTGAAGCGCGGGTCGAACTCCTTGATCCAGGAGTACTCCAGCTGCAGCGCCTCGACCTCGGTCTGCACGACGGTCCACTCCACCTTGGCCGCGGTGGTGACCATCCGGCGGGTGCGGTCCAGCAGGTTCGCCGGGTCGGCGAAGTAGGAGTTGAGCCGGGAGCGCAGGTTCTTGGCCTTGCCGACGTAGATCACCCGGCCGTGCTCGTCGGAGAAGCGATAGACGCCCGGTTGGGTGGGAATGGCCCCGGGCGCGGGGCGGTAGCTGGAGGGATCGGCCATCAGGCCAGCGTAGTCACCACCGCTGACCCCGCTCATCGAGCAGTCGGCCATGCGCAGCGCAGCGGAGCAATGGCCGACGCAACCCGCTCATCGAGTAGTCGGCCATGCGCAGCGGAGCGGAGCAATGGCCGACGTGTCGAGATGACTCCCCCGACCACGGGAGGACGCGTCCCCCGATTGGGGCCCGACCTGTCCACTTGTGGCACAGGTTCCCCCTAGCATGGGCCGCATGGCGAGCGGGGAGGTACGCACCGCCCTGCGCGAGCTGGTGCAGGGCGGCGATGTGCTGTCGCTGGCGACCGCGCGCGAGTTGCCGATCGACGCCGACGCGCTGATGCGGGCGGCGGGCGTACGCCGGATCTCCGACCTGCGTCCCCGGCACGTCCGCGACCTGCCCGAACTGGGCCGGCTGACCAGCGCACCGCAGGACTTCCTGGCCGGTGATGCCGAGGGACGGCTGGTCGGCGATCTGCTCTCGGACAGCCTGGCCCGCGGCATCCAGCTCTGGATCTTCCACGCCGACACCGAGGGTCTGGAGCGGCTGCAGCAGATCTTCGGCCCCGACCAGGTGCATCTGATCGGCGAGGTGCACCACGGCCAGGAGCCGCTGGCGATCAACCCGCTGCAGCTCGCCGAGGCCTGGTCCGCCGACGACGCCGACCCGCTCCGCCGGGCCTGGCTGGCGGGTTCGCTGAGCGGGATCGACACCCTGCGTACCCCGCCGCGCCTGGTCCGCGCCCTGGAGCGGCTCGAGGTGCCGCATGTCCGGCGCAGCGCGATCGGCCGGTGGCTGCGGGACCCGGCGGTCTTCTTCTATGTGGTGGTGCTGATCTATTCGGCGCTCCGGGCGCTGCCGGTGACCTTCGTCAAGGAGTTCAAGGGCCATCTCGGGATCCTCTGGGCGATCGACATGCTCACCGCGATCCCCTACACCTGGGGGGTGATCGCGATGGTCACCGCCAAGCGACGGCTGGTCCGCGCCCTGGGCACGCTGGTCACCGCGGTCACCTTCGTCGCGCCGTACGTCTATTTCTGGGCGACCGGGGAGAACTATCCGTGGTGGGTGGTGCTCGTCGTGGCCCTGTTGATCCTGTCGGGGTTCCTGATCGAGGGATGGAAGATCTGGACCGACCGCCGGATCACCGCCGAGTTGGCGCGCACCGGGATGGCTGCGGTCCAGACCTCCACCGCGAAGGAGAACCGATGACCGAGCACCGGCCCGGGGCCGACGGACCCGACAGCCCGGCCCGCCCCGATCGGCGTCAGGTGCTGCGCGGCGGTGTGGTGGCCGCCGCCGGTCTCGGTGTCGGCCTGGCGGCCACCGCCTGCGGGGATCAGAGCCAGGCTGTCCCGTCCCCGTCCCCGACCCGGTCCGCCCCACCGGTCCAGGTGCCCAAGGACAAGGTCGCGGTGGGCGGTGGGGTGGTGCTGGAGAAGCGGTTCGTGGTGACCCAGCCGACCGCCGGTGACTTCCGGGCGTTCAGCAACATCTGCCCGCACGGCGGCTGTTCGGTGTCCTACGTCCGGCAGCAGCAGATCGTCTGCGCCTGCCACGGTTCGGAATTCTCGATCGTCGACGGCAGCCGCACCCTCGGGCCCGCGCGCACCGGATTGGCGCAGGCGACGGTCACCGACGACGGTGACAACCTGCGGATCGGCTGACCCGGTGCTGATCGGGCGTCCCTCGTCCACCGCGAAGTTGCCGCTGCTGCGGGCACCGCTGGCCGACCCGGTGCGCCCGACGCGCGTGGTCGGCGTAGTCAACCCGATCCGACCGAAGGCCGAGTGGGCGGTCGGTGAACTGCGGACCGCCTGCGAGCAGGCCGGCTGGCCCGAACCGTCGATCGTCACCACCACGATCGCCGAGGCCGGTGCCGAACAGGCCGAACAGGCCGTCGCCGAGGGGGCCGAACTGGTGGTCGCGCTCGGTGGCGACGGCACGGTGCGCGAGGTGGCGCGCGGGCTCGCGCACTCCGGCGTACCGCTCGGGGTCGTGCCGCTGGGCACCGCGAACCTGTTCGCCCGGAATCTGCTGCTGCCACCGGGCAACCTGCGCCGCGCGATCCGGTTGGCGCTGCACGGCGCCACCGCCCCGGTCGACCTCGGCCGGGTCTCGGTCCGCGCCCACGCGGACACCGGTGACTGGCTGCCCGAGGAGACCTTCCTGGTGCTCGCCGGGATGGGCCACGACGCGCACACGGTGCTGGCCACCTCCGCGCACACCAAGTCCCGGCTGGGCTGGTTCGCCTATCTGGGGGCCGGCGCGCAGCATCTGCATCGCCGTCCCGTGCGGGTCCGGTTGCAGGTCGACGAGCAGGCCGCCGAGGACACCGAGGTGTGGTCGGTGCTGGTCGGCAACTGCGGCCGGATCCCCGGTGGCATCGCGGTCTTCCCGCACGCCCTGCTCGACGACGGCCGGTTGGAGCTGATGGAGGCCCGGGTACGCCACCCGGCCCAGTGGTTGCCGGTCGCCTGGCAGGGGCTGCGGCACCGACCGGTCCCCGGTTCCGGGCTGGTGCTGGGCCGCGCCCGGACCGTCCGCGTGGTACCCGAGCAGCCGCATCCGGTGCAGTTGGACGGTGACGTGCTGCCCTCGGTCGGTGAGGCCGTCTTCTCCGTCGACCCCGGCGCCCTGCTGGTCCGCCTCGATCGCCCGCGCGCCCGGCGTACCGGACGCCCCACCCCCTTCACCACCGGGACCGCCGATGCTTGAACAGAGCCAGACACCCGAACAGCGGCAGACCGACGACCCGGAGCTGGCCCGCCTCGCGCATGCCGCGCACCAGATCCAGGAGCGGCGCCGCGGCCGCGAGCGCGATGCGGCGCTGGCCGAACTGCTGCTCGGGGTGCACGGTCCGCGACTGACCCGCTTGAAGAATCTGATCAACACCCACGAGGCCCGCGATCTGGAGGATCTGGTGTTCACCGATCTGCGGGCCGGTCGGGTGCGCCAGCGGATCCTGGACCACTTCGCCGACGAGGCCGATCGGCTCGACATCGGTGATCCCAAGGTGCTCTCCGACATCGACGACACCGCGCTCTGCGCGCTGAACGATCGCCGCTATCCGCGCGGCACCGTCTATCCGGGACTACTCGCGCTCTACCAGGCTCTCGATCAGGGCCCCAGCGGCCGCCCCTTCGACACCGGTGATCTGACCTTCCTCACCGCCCGCCCGAAGGACGCCTGGGGGCTGATCGAGGGTTACTCCCGCGAGGTGCTGCGCAAGGCCGGCATCTCGAAGATGTCGATGCTCTCCGGGGGCCTGCGGAATCTGTTCAGCCATCGCTCGATGGCGGCCCGCAAGCTGACCAACGTACGCCGGTACCGGCGGCTGTTTCCCGAGTACCGGTTGGTTTTCCTCGGTGATTCGGGCCAGGGCGATGTGATCGTCGGCGAGCAGTTGTACGCCCGGCACGGGCCGGCCGTCCGGCTGGTGCTGATCCACGACGTGGTGGCCACCGACCAGGCCGAGCGGCAGGCGTACGCCGAGCGCGGGATCTGGTTCGTCGACACCTATGTCGGCGCTGCCCTGGTGGCGTGGCGGCACGGGTTGATCAGCGACGGATCGCTGGCCCGGGTGGCGGCCGAGGCGGTCGCCGACTTCGAACGGCTGCGCTGGGATTCGCCGGAGCAGCGGGTGAGGATGCGGGAGCTGTTCGAACGCGACCTGGCCGCCCTGCCCGACTGACCCGCCGCGCGCGGGGCGGCCACTAGTCTGGGTCGCACGACCAGGTTGGTCGCGACGACGGGAGTCACCATGAACGACACCACCCGCAGGATCCTGGTCCTCGACCCGGGTGCCGATCAACCCCGTACCGAAGGCGGTGCCGACCAGGCAGACGGAGTCCTCCGGCGGTTCGCTGGCCGCCGATGCGACGCTGCTGGCTCCGGCCGGCCCCGCCTTCACGATCTGGTCGGTGATCTATCTCGGGCTGCTCGCCCATGTGGTGTGGCAGTGGCTGCCGGCGCAGCGGACGAGTGACCGGGCCCGCGCGACCGGCCCGTTGATCGCGGTCTCGATGGTGCTCAACGCCGTCTGGCTCGGCGTCACCCAGGTCGGCTGGATCTGGGTGAGCGTGCTGGTGATCATCGTGCTGCTGGCGGTGCTGTCGATCATCGGCCGCCGGCTCGCCCGCACCAGGCCCACCGGTCCGGTGGAGACCGTGGTCGTCGACGGCACGATGGGGCTCTATCTGGGTTGGGTGACCATCGCGACGGTCGCCAACATCGCGGCCGCGCTGGCCTCCTCCGGGGTGGACTTCGGTGGCGCGAACCCGATCGTGGCGGTGGTCGTGCTGGCCGTCGCCGGGCTGATCGGTCTGGCGCAGGCACGGAGCCTGGGCGGCAAGTGGGGCGTCGGCCTGGCCCTCGGCTGGGGCCTGGCCTGGATCGCGATCGGCCGGCTCACCGATGCCCCGCAGTCGGCACTGGTCGGTGTGGTGGCCGCGCTGGTGGCGCTGCTGGTGCTGGCGGCGACGGCACTGTTCTCCCGGCGTACCCCGGCCGTCGCGTCAGCCTGAGGTGTCGTCGGCGCGGCCGCGGATGGTGCGCAGCAGGCTGACGGCGAAGAACCAGCCGCCACCGAGCCACCAGATCAGCTGCGCCGGCAGCGGGGCGTCCGGGTGGGCCAGCACCAGCCAGATGGTGCCGGCGAGCCAGGCGGCCACCGCGAGGATGTTGACCGCCATCAGCCGGCGTACCCGGAACGGATGCAGGAAATCGATCGGGGCCAGGGTGAGCGCGGAGAGCACGATCGTCGCGATCACGTTGAACACCGGCCCGGTGTCGAGCAGCCACAGATAGACCGCGACGATGTTCCAGGCCGCCGGGAAGCCGACGAAGTAGTAGTCGCTGGATTTCATGCCCTTGTTGCAATAGCAGAACAACGAGGACAGGTTGATCAGCAGCATCATCAGCAGCGGCATCGGCGCCGGGCCGAAGGGGATGTGCAGATAGAGGAACAGAGCCGGGATGAAGGTCCAGGTCAGATAGTCGACCACGGTGTCCAGCGCGGTCCCGTCGAACCACGGGATCCGCTGGCTCACCTCGGCACGGCGGGCGAGCGTGCCGTCCAGCCCGTCGACGACCAGCGCGACCGCGAGCCAGCCCCACATCGCCAGCAGGTCCTGCCGGAGCAGCGCGAGCAGCGCCAGGACGGCCCAGACGATGCCGGACATGGTCAGCGCGTGCACCGCCCAGGCGCCGAGGTG
>JAEZWF010000043.1 GCA_023420415.1 Actinomycetes bacterium
CCCTCGTCAAGTGGTTGCCGCGCATCGACGACGCCTTCCGCGACAACACGTTCCACATCACCATCGAGATCTCCTCGGCCCAGCGACCGGCCTACAAGCCCGGCGAGGAACCCCGCTGGGGCGAGAACCGCGCGGCCACCTGCAACCTGCTGCCCGACATGAAGAGCATCCTCACCGGGAAGCCGATCGGCCAGGACAACCCGTTGCCGGGCAAGAAGTTCGACGACGGCACCTCGAACATCGGCGGCTACAGCGCCAACCCCATGTATGCCGCGCTGCCGCAGATGTTCGCCGGCGCCAAGGGCGCGGCCATCCCCGACCCTGATGCGGGGCTGGCAGGGACGACGGCCGAGCAGCAGCTGGTCTCGGCGCTGCTGCACCCCGACGACCCCGCGCCCTCGGCCATCACGACCCTGCTGGCCGGGCCGATGCTGCGCGGCACCACCGTCAACCAGCGCTGACCGCGGGCACCCGCAGGCCGCGCCGCGTCAGGTGAGCTGGGAGGCGAGACCGTCCCAGACGCTGGCCACGACGATGTCGGTCGCGTCCGCGGCCGTGATCTCGGGGCGGCGAGCCCGCCACACGGCGATCCGTTCGCAGGCGCCGACGATCACCTCGGCATACCCCTCGAGCACCGCGGGGGGCACCGAGCTGAGCCCGGGCGCGGCACCCAGGGTGGCGGCGGTGGCGGCCGACTGCTGCTCGCGGATGCTCTCGATGAGCGGGCTGGTCTGGGAGGCCATGACGCCTTCCTGCTGGATCAGCAGGAACGCCGTCGTGTGCTGGTCGATGAAGTCGAAGAACGCGCGCACACCGGCGCGGAAAATGTCGATGAGCTCGGCGTCCTCGCCGACCGACGCCCACGACCGCTCGGTGGCGTCGCGCAGCTGGGTGCGGGCCTGCACGATGCACGCGGAGAGCAGACCCTCCTTGGAGCCGAAGTACTCGTAGATGAGCGGCTTGGTCACGCCGACGCGCTCGGCGACGTCCTCCATCGTCGTGGCCTGGTAGCCGCGCTCGGCGAAGACCTGCTCGGCGATGACGAGGATCTGCGCCTCCCGCTCGGCGCGCGGCATGCGGCGGCGGGGCTGGGCGGGCGACTTCTGTGGGCTCACCTGATGATCCTATCTGCTCTGGACATACAACTTACTAATGGTAAGTTAGGCGCATGAGCACTCCTCATCACCGTGTTGCCATCGTCGGCACCGGGTTCTCCGGTCTGGGGATGGCGGTGCGCCTCGCCCAGCGCGGCGAGCACGACTACGTCGTCCTCGAGAAGGCCGACGACGTCGGCGGAACATGGCGCGACAACCGCTACCCGGGCTGCGCCTGCGACGTCCCCTCGCGGATGTACTCGTTCTCCTTCGAGCAGAAGCCCGACTGGTCGCGCGACTTCGCCACGGCCAGCGAGATCTGGGGTTACCTGCGCGACGTCGCAGACCGGTATGCCGTGCGCGAACGCATCGCGTTCGGCGCCGACCTGCGGGTGGCCGAGTGGGACGAAGGCGCCCGCCGCTGGCGGCTCGAGGCCGCAGACGGGCGGACCTGGACCGCCGACTCGCTGGTGCTCGGGGTGGGTGCACTGCACGAGCCCCGCCTACCCGACATCGAGGGCCTGGACACCTTTGCCGGCGAGGTCATGCACACCGCGAACTGGCCCGAGGGCGACGACGGCCTCGACGGCAAGCGGCTCGCCGTCGTCGGCACCGGTGCGAGCGTGGTGCAGCTGCTGCCGGAGGTGGCGCCGCGCGCCGGTCACACCACGGTCTTCCAGCGGACGCCGGCGTGGACCATGCCCAAGCACGACAGCCTGTGGAGTGTCGCCCGGCAGGAGCGGTTCCGGCGGTTCCCGCTGCTGCAGCGGCTCGTGCGCTGGCGGACCTACTGGGAGCTCGAGGCGCGGGCGCCGATGTTCGTGCGGGTCCCCGGTTTCGCCACCCTGGTCGCGCGGATGGCCACCAAGCGGCTGCACCGCCACGTCTCCGACCCCGAGACCCGCGCCAAGCTGACACCCGACTACCGCATCGGCTGCAAGCGGATCCTGCTGTCCGACGACTACTGGCGCACCTTCAACCGTCCCGACGTGTCCCTCGAGACGGCCGCGATCACCCGGGTCGAGCCGGACGCGGTGGTCACCGCCGACGGCACGCGCCACGAGGCCGACGCGCTGGTGCTCGGCACGGGGTTCGACGTCAAGGGCAGCTACGAGCGGATGGACATCCGAGGCCTGGGTGGGCGCGGTCTCTCCGACGTGTGGGCCGACGGCACGCGCACCAACCTCGGCATCACCGTCGACGGCTTCCCCGAGCTCTACCTGCTGCTCGGCCCCAACACCGGTCTCGGCCACAACTCCGTGGTGCTCATGATCGAGCTCGCCACCGGCTACGTGCTCGACCAGATCGAGGAGTCGGGCCGCACCGGACCGCGGGTGACGACGCGCAGGGCGGTGGACGACTTCGTGGCCGAGATGGGCAAGCGGTCGGCCCACACCGTCTGGGCGACCGGCTGCCAGAGCTGGTACCTCGACGAGAAGGGGCGCAACTTCAGTCTCTGGCCGGGCTCCACGGTGTCGTACTGGTGGCGCACCCGTCGCGGCCGCAAGGGCGACCTGGTGCCAGTGCCGGCGCCGGCGCCGGCACCGGGCCCCGCTCCGGCGACGTCGAACGGCATACCTGACTCCCCGCAGAAGGAGACGGAACATGTTCTCGCGCAATGAGTTTCAGCCCAAGGTCTCCATCGTCACCGGTGCAGGATCCGGCATCGGTCTCGAGATCGCGCGCGAGCTGCACCGGCGCGGCAGCCACGTCGTGCTCGCCGACCTCGACGAGGTGAAGGCCAAGGCGGCGGCCGACGACCTGGGTGCCGGCGCGACGGCCGTGCAGGTCGACGTCGCCGACGCCGACGCGGTGCGCGAAGTCGTCGACGGCGTCGTGGCCGAGCACGGCCGGCTCGACGTCATGGTCAACAACGCCGGCATCGCGCTCGGTGGCCTGCTCGAGGAGCTCGACCACCGGCACTGGGACAAGGCCCTCGACGTCAACCTGCGTGGCGTCATCAACGGTGTGATGGCGGCATACCCGCACCTCACGCGACAGGGGAGCGGGCACATCCTCAACACAGCCTCGCTCGCCGGCCTCATCCCGGCCCCGTCGATGCTGCCGTACACCACCACCAAGCACGCCGTCGTCGGCCTCTCGACCGCGCTGCGCGCCGAGGCCGCGTCGCTGGGCGTCAAGGTGAGCGTGCTGTGCCCCGGCTTCGTGGACACCCCGCTGCTCGACGAGGTGTATGCCGCGCCGGACAGCTTCGGGGGCAGCAGCGTGCGGGCGCGGGTGCGGCTGATGCAGCCCAAGTTCCTCACCGCCCAGCTCACCGCCAAGCGGGCCGTCGACGGGCTCGCGAGCAACAAGGCGGTCATCCCCGTCGGGGTGTTCGCGCACGTGACGTGGCGCGCGTTGCGCTACGTGCCGCCGGTCGCGCGGGGCGTGATCCAGCTGCAGGCCACCGGTGCCCGCCGCCTCAACGAGCGCTCCGCCCGACGTTCCTGACGCGAGCTGAGTGCCTGAGACCGACCTCTGGGTAGGTCTCAGGCGCTTGACGCGACGCGCCTGGTGTGGCGGTGTGGGCGGTAGTGCGGATTCCGTAGTACCGTCTGGTCCACACTAACCACGCGTGGAAGGGAGGGGCGATGGATGCCACCCAGCTGGTCAAGGGAGTCCTCGACCTCGCGGTGCTCGCCGTCGTCGCCGACGAGGACGGGTACGGCTACGACATCGTCCGGCGGCTGCGGTCGGCCGGGCTCGAGGACGTGGGGGACGCGTCGGTCTACGGCACGCTGCGCCGGCTGTATGCCGGTGGGTCGCTCACGTCGTACGTCGTGCCCTCCGACGAGGGGCCGCACCGCAAGTACTACGGCATCAACGCACAGGGTCGCGCGACCCTGCAGACCCAGGGCAAGACGTGGACCGAGTTCGCCCGCACCATGAACGGGCTGCTCGACGAGGCAGGGGTGAAGGCATGAGCACGAACACGGTCAAGATGCCGAGCGCTCACGACGTGAACGCCTATGTGGAGCAGGTGCGCGCCGAGCTCGCCGACCTGCCGCCCGAGGACGTCGAGGAGCTCACCGGTGGCCTCGAGGCCGACCTCGCCGAGCGTCTGGCGGAGGCGCCGGACGGGTTGGCGGGCCTAAGTTCACCGGCCGCGTATGCCGCCGAGCTGCGGAGCGCGGCCGGCCTCCCCGCGCGCACCGGGCTGTCGCCGTCGTGGTGGTCCGCGCAGGTCAACGTGTTCCGGGCCAACGTCGCGGACCTGCGCCGGGACTCGCCCCTGGCGGGCGAGGTGATCGACTTCCTCGTGAAGCTGCGGCCGGCGTGGTGGGTGCTGCGCGGACTCGCCATCGCGTGGGTGGGCGCCGCCGTCCTCGGGAACCGACCACTGCTGCTGCCGCTGGCCGTGGTGCTGGTCGTCGGGTCCGTCTGGCTGGCCCGTCGACCCAAGCAACTCGGCGGGGCGGTCGGCCTGATGACGCTGATGGTCAACGCCGTTGCGGTGCTGGCCGTCGTCGGCTGGTGGAGCGCGTGGTCGTCGGCTCCCGACGACGTCTACGAGGGGTCCCCGGTCGGGTCCTTCGGGTCTGGGATGCTCTACAACGGCCAGCCGGTGGGCAACCTGTTCGTCTACGACCGGGACGGCAAGGCACTGTCCGACGTGCGCGTCTTCACCGAGCGCGGCGAGCCGGTCAACCTGCGACGAGACCTCGTCGACGACCAAGGTCTCCCGCTCAAGGGGCCCGTGGACATCTACGACAAGGACTGGCCCAACACCTTCCCCGTCGTGACGTCGAGCGGGCCGATCTTCGATCCCTCCGGCTGGACGCCGTCCACCGCGATCCCGCCGCTGGCTCCGACCCCGGCGCCGTCCGCGCCGTCTGCGACGGGTGGGGCGACTCCGTCGGTGACCAGCCTGCCCGACTCTGCCGCGGTGCCATCGCCCACCACCACCAAGCCGGCGCCCCGGCCGACGCTGAGCGAGACGCCACCGGCGCCGACGACGACCCGCTGAGCACGCGGCATACCCCTTGGTCGTGGGGGAGGAGCCGGGGGCGGCCCCTAGAGTGGGGCCGCCCCCGTGGCCCAACTGGCAGAGGCAGGCGACTTAAAATCGCCACCGGTGCGGGTTCGACCCCCGTCGGGGGCACCACGACGATCGTGTGTGCACAACGGGAACCGTGAGGCGCCTGAGCACGTAGTCTGGAGGGAGTGAGCGGCCGACCGCACGGCCGCCCCAGCATGCGAGGAGCCATCATGGCGAGCAACCCGGTGTTCGACCGGATCGACAAGGAGTCCCAGCGGGGCTACGCCGGTTTCGGCCGCGCGCCCCAGCAGGCGCCGACGGGCGGCATGGCCGCGACCGACGCGCTGTCACAGCGCCAGCTCGAGGACATGTACAACCAGCCGTCCGCCGGCCCGGTCCAGATGGGCCGCGTCACGATGGACGACGTCATCATGAAGACGGCGATGCTCTTCGGCATCATGCTCGTCGTCGCGGTCGTGGCGTGGAACCTGCCGGCCGGGCTGCAGCAGCTCGCCGCTCTCGGCGGCATCGCCGCCACCCTGGTCCTCGGACTGGTGATCGCGTTCAAGAAGACGATCAGCGTGCCGCTGATCGTGCTGTATGCCGCGTTCGAGGGTCTGCTCGTCGGCGCCATCAGCGCGTTCTACGGCAACGCATTCGACCCGGAGGGCACGCCCGTCTTCGAGGGCATCGTCGCCCAGGCAGTGATGGGCACCGTCGCGGTGTTCGTCGCGATGCTGATCGCGTACGCGACGGGCATCATCAAGGTCACCGACAAGTTCCGGCGGATCCTGACGATGGCCGTCATGGGCTACGCGCTGTTCGCGCTGGCCAACTTCATCTACGCGATGGTCTCGGGCGAGCGGTTCGGGCTGGGCGGGTCCAGCACCCTCGGGTTCGTGATCTCCGCGGTGGCCATCGGGCTCGCCGCGTTGATGCTGGCGGTCGACTTCGACTCGATCGACCGCGCCATCGCGGCCGGCGCCCCGCAGAAGTACTCGTGGCTCCTGGCGCACGGTCTGCTCGTGACGCTGGTCTGGCTGTACCTCGAGATCCTGCGCCTGCTGGGCCGGATGCGCAGCAACTGACAGGCACGATCGTGACCCCGAAATCGCCTGTGCCGCAGGAGGTTTCGACGGAGTTGGAGCGCGTGGTCCGACGGTGGCACCAGCTGCCGTTGGACCACGCGCTCACTCACGTGCCCGCCGTGCGCGCGCTGGTTGACGAGCTCGCTGCCCGCACCGCGCCGGGCGGCGGACCGGTGCCCGACCTCGGCCCGGCGACCCTGATGGACCAGCTCAGGGTGCTCGTCTTCGACGCCTGCGCGTCGGGCGCGGCCGGGGACCTCGAGCAACGCCTAGTTGAGGTCCGCCGCACCCTCGCCTGAGTGGCCGACGACTCGCCGGGCGATCCCGGCGAGTCGTCGGCCACCGGCTGGGCCTGTCGCGACGCGGTCGCTCGGCAGGTGAACCAGGGACGTTGGACCCTGCACGGCAGTCGGACCGTGGCGTTGCACTGCGGGCCGCTCGCGCCGGGCGCGCTGCAGTGGCGGGCGGTCTGGGAGTCCGGCACATCTGCCGCTCTCGACGGTGTCTCGGCCATGCAGGCCGCCGGCATGACCGGCTTCGTCGAGCAGCACATCCACGTGTCGATCGACCATCGGGCTCGTTTCCATCCGGTGAGCGGTGTGGTTGCCCACCGCGTCAGACGGCGCGTCAAGGACGAGGTGCTGACCAACGGCGTGCCCAGGGTTCGACCTGCCGTCGCCGCAGTCCGCGCGGCCCGTTGGGCGGTCAGCGACCGACAGGCGGCGCTCATCCTGGTGCTTCCGGTGCAGCAACGCCTCGTCACACCTGCACAACTGGTGCTGGCAGCGGATCAGGTCAGCGGCCGCTCACGCCGAGCTCTGGTCGCGACGCTTGCGCAGGACATCGCGAGCGGCGCCCACTCGCTGGGAGAGCTCGACTTCGCCGTCCTGTGTCGCCGTCGGGGGCTGCCAGAACCGACCAGGCAGGTGCTGCGTCGCGGGCCGCGCGGAAGGATCTACCTCGACGTCGAGTGGGAGGACATCGGGCTGGTCGTCGAGATCGACGGTACCCAGCATTTCGCCGGTCTGGCCCCCACCGACGACGCGCTGCGCAGCAACGCCGTGGTGCTCGGGCGCAGGATGGTTCTGCGGATGACGCTGCTGGGTCTGCGTCTCGCGCCCGAGGAGTTCATGGACCAGGTGTGCGAGGCACACCGGCAGCGCACGAATGGCCGACGACTCGCCGGATGATCCCGGCGAGTCGTCGGCCAACCACAGCCGTGGGCCGCAGGCGTCAGCTGAGGCGTTCGTAGATGATGGCCATGCCCTGGCCACCACCGACGCACATCGTCTCGAGCCCGAACTGGCCGTCCCGGGCCTCCAGGCCGTTGAGCAGCGTGGTCGTGATCCGCGCCCCGGTCGACCCGAACGGGTGGCCGAGGGCGATCGCGCCGCCGTGGACGTTGAGCTTGTCGAAGTCCATGCCCAGGTCGTCGGCCGACGGGAGCACCTGCGCGGCGAACGCCTCGTTGATCTCGTAGAGGTCCATGTCGCCGATGGTCATGCCGGCCCGCTGCAACGCCTGCCGCGACGCCTCGACCGGGCCCAGGCCCATGATCTCCGGTGACAGCCCCGACACCCCGGTCGAGACGACCCGCGCCAGCGGCGTCAGGCCGAGCTCCTTGGCCCTGGTGTCGCTCATGACGACGACCGCGGCCGCACCGTCGTTGAGCGGGCAGCAGTTGCCGGCCGTCACAGTGCCCTGCTCGCGGAACACCGGCTGCAGCTGCGACACGGCCTCCATCGTCACGCCCGCGCGCGGCCCGTCGTCCTTGCTGACGACCGTGCCGTCGGCCAGCGTCACCGGTGCGATCTCGCGCTCGAAGAACCCGTCGGCGATGGCCTTCTCGGCGCGGTTCTGCGAGGTGACACCCCACTCGTCCTGCCGCTCGCGCGAGATGCCGCGCGACGTCGCGACGTTCTCGGCGGTCTGGCCCATCGCGAGGTAGACGTCGGGCAGCAGGCCCTGCTCACGCGGGTCCGTCCACGTCTCGTTGGTCTTGGCCATCTGCGCCTGCCGCGCCTGGGCGTCCGCGAACAGCGGGTTCTGCGCGTCGCCCTCGGAACCACCCGCGCCACTGAACTTGGCGTACTGCGACACGCACTCGACGCCACCGCTGACGAACACGTCGCCCTCGCCGGCCTTGATCGCGTGGTAGGCCATGCGGGTCGTCTGCACCGACGAGGCGCAGAACCGGTTGATCGTCGACGCCGGCAGGTGGTCCAGCCCGGCGAGCACGGCGATGACCCGCGCCATGTTGGAGCCCTGCTTGTCCGACGGCTCGGCGCAACCCCAGTAGAGGTCCTCGATCAGCGTCGGGTCGAGCCCGGGCACCTTCGCCAGGGCCGCCTGCAGCACCTGGACGGACAGGTCGTCGGGACGGACGTCCTTGAGCGATCCCTTGAAGGCGCGCCCGATGGGCGTGCGCGCGGTGGAGACGATGACGGCTTCGGGCACGGGGTTCCTCCTCGTCGAGGGCCGCCTCTAAGCGGCCGCTTAGTCAGTGTCGATGGTATGCCGTGTGGCTGGCTCGGTGGGTGTGGGCTTGGTCTCGCCCCGCTCGCCGTCGGTGGGCAGGCGCTCCTCGACCGGCAGGTCCGCACCGCGCTCGACCCCCTCGACCCCGTCCCGCTCGACCCTCTCGACCCGCGCGTCCCGGTCGTCCCCGTCGTCCGCGGGCGGCTGGTCCTCGCGGGCCTCGGGGTTGCGCGGGCGGCGCAGCAACATGGCCCACCGGCCCCGAGGGCCACGGGTCTGGCCACCGATCTGGGTCGCGCTGACCTCGGTGCCGGGGTCGCTGACGGCGACCTTCGCCGCCACGGCCACCGGCCCCACGCCCTCGCCGCGGCGGGTGTCCGGTGCGGCACCCTCGGCGGGCGCGCCCTCCCAGACGCCCAACGCGGCATACACACTGGGCATGAGCACGGCGGCGGCGCGGGCGTAACCGGCCGGCGACGGGTGGAACCGGTCCTTGCTGAACATCTCGGCTGGGCGCTCGGCGAACTCGGGCCCGAGCAGGTCGCCGAGGGAGACGGTGCGGCCGCCGGCCTCGACGACGGCGACGGTCTGGGCGGCCGCCATGTCGCGGGAGAAGCGGCGGCCCAGCAGTCGCAGCGGCTGGGGGATGGGCTGGATGGTGCCGAGGTCCGGGCAGGTGCCCACGACGACCTCGGTGCCGAGGGCGCGCAGCCGGCGCACCGTCTGCTCGAGGTGACGCACCGCCACGGCCTTGTCGATGCGGTGGGTGACGTCGTTGGCGCCGACCATGATCACGGCCACGTGGGGGCGGGCGACCTGGTCGAGGGCGTTGGCGAGCTGCAGCTCGAGGGCTGAGGACTCCGCGCCGACGACGGCGGTGTTGGTCAGGCGCACCGGTCGACCGGTCAGCGCGCTCACGCCGTTCGCGATGATCGCGCCGACCGTCTGGTAACGGTTGTCGGCGCCCATCCCGGCCGCCGAGGAGTCGCCGAGGACGACCAGCTCGACCGGCTCACCCGCTCCGGAGCCGTAGGTGCCGTTGTCGTCGGGCGCGCCCTCGAACGGCTGGCCGACGATGCGGCGGGCCATCTGCGCCTCGACCTTGAGCAGGCCGTAACCGAGGGCGCCCAGGGCAGTCAGGCCGGCCGCGACCCCGCCGCCGCCGTACGCGGCGGTCGCGGCGATCCTGCGTGCGCGCCTGGCCCGGCCCATCGACAGTCCCCTCTCGTCGTTCTCACTGACGGTAACGACTGGAACGGCCACGATTGTTTCCACCCCCAACATTCGCCCGGTCTCGATGGTCCGCCCGTGACCGCCACGGTGGAATCGGGCGTTTGGCGGAGGTGATCTGCTCACAGCAGCAAACCCTTGGGCCCCAACGGAGCCCGGCGGCACGCTCGATCCATGCACACGGCATACCCAGACCTCGTGACCAGACCACACGACCAGGCGACGTCCGGCGAGCGCCCGGCGTTTCGGGACGGACCGCCCGGCCCGCTGCCGCTCGGCGAGATGCTCTCGAGCCGGCTCTTCGACCAGCGCATCCTCGTCCTCGACGGCGAGCTCGACGACGCAGGCGGCACGCGACTGTGCTCGTCGATCTTCCTGTTGTCGGCGCAGGACCCGCGGGCCGACATCAGCCTGTGGATCAACAGCCCCGGCGGTTCGGTGCCGGCGATGCTCGCGATCCGCGACGCGATGCAGCTCGTACCCAACGACGTGTCGACGCTTGCACTCGGATTGGCTTGCAGCGCAGGGCAGTTCCTGCTGACTGCGGGTGCGCCGGGCAAACGCTGGGCGCTGCCGCACTCGCGCATCCTCATGCACCAGGGGTCGGCCGGGATCGGGGGCACCGCCGCCGACATCGAGCTCCAGGCCGAGGACCTGCGACACATCGTCGACACGGTGCTCGCGATCATCGCCCAGCACACCGGCCAGCCGGTCGACAAGGTCCGCGAGGACTCGCAGCGCGACCGGTGGTTCACCGCGCAGGAGGCGCTCGACTACGGGTTCATCGACGGCGTCATCGACAGCCTCGACCGGGTGCGGCCCGGTCGCCCGACGACCGGGCTGGGTGGCGGGCGATGAGCACCTACACGATCCCCAACGTGGTCCGCACCGATGCGCGTGGCGACCGCATCATGGACGTCTACAGCCACCTGCTCCACGAGCGAATCGTCTACGTGGGCACCGAGATCGACGACGGTGTCTCCAATGCACTGATTGCCCAGATCCTCCACCTCGAGGCCGACGACCCGGACAAGGAGATCAACCTCTACGTCAACAGTCCCGGTGGCTCGCTCACCGCGACGTTCGCCGTCTACGACGCCATGCAGTACGTCAAGGCACCCGTCGCGACCACCTGCATCGGCCAAGCCTGCTCGACCGCCGCGATCCTGCTCGCCGCCGGCGACCCGGGCCGGCGCGGCATACTCCCGCACGCCCGCGTCCTGCTGCACCAGCCGTCGGGACGAAGCCAGGGCGCCATCCCCGACCTCATCCTCGCCGCCGACGAGGTCGTGCGGCTGCGCGCCGAGGCCGAGCGGGTGCTCGCGCACCACACCGGGCAGTCGGTCGAGGCGTTGCGCGCCGACACGGACCGCGACCGCATCTTCACGCCGGAAGCCGCAGTCGCCTACGGGCTCGCCGACCGGATCGTGGGCTACCGCAAGGCCTCCGCCGCCTGAGCCGCGTCGGGGACGTTCCACCTGGGTGGGTGCCGACGTGCAGCGGTATGCCGCGGGGTCGGTCAGGCGGCGAGCATGACCGTCGGCTGGCTGACCGAGCCGGTGACGGTGCCGGGGTGGCGGCGCAGGTCGGTGGCGGCCAGCGTCGTCACCTCGACGACGGTGACGCCCAGGGCGCCGGCCACGGCGGCGAGCACCTCGGACGACGGGTCCTTGCGACCGCGCTCGAGCTCGGACAGGTACTGCGGAGAGATGCCCGCGCGGACCGCCACCTCGACGATCGTGTCGCCGCGGCGTTGGCGCAGACGACGCAACCGCCAGCCGACCGCCTCGCGCCACAGCGGCTCCGGGCGGCGCGGCGCGCGGGCGCGACTCGGGCGGGCGAGCGGCACCACGGTCGAGCGTTCCATGGTCCGAGGCTAGGCCGCTGCGAGGTGCGGGGGAGGAGGGTTCGCTGTCGGCGCAACGCGGCATACGACCTCGCGAAGGGTCTGAGAGGATGGGGGTGTGAAGTACGCAGAGCACATCGCCGACCTCGTCGGGAACACGCCCCTCGTCAAGCTCTCCTCGGTCACCGAGGGCATCAAGGCCACCGTGCTGGCCAAGGTGGAGTACTTCAACCCGGGCGGGTCGGTGAAGGACCGGATCGCCCTGAAGATGGTCGAGGCGGCGGAGGCGTCGGGCGAGCTCAAGCCCGGTGGCACCATCGTCGAGCCGACCTCGGGCAACACCGGTGTCGGCCTGGCACTCGTCGCGCAGCGCAAGGGCTACAAGTGCGTGTTCGTCTGCCCCGACAAGGTGAGCCAGGACAAGCGCGACGTGCTCAAGGCCTACGGCGCCGAGGTGGTCGTCTGCCCGACCGCGGTCGCGCCCGACCACCCCGACTCCTACTACTCCGTCTCCGACCGGCTCGTCCGCGAGATCGACGGTGCGTGGAAGCCCAACCAGTACGCCAACCAGAACGGCCCCGCGTCGCACTACGAGTCGACCGGCCCCGAGGTCTGGGACGACACCGACGGCAAGGTCACCCACTTCGTCGCCGGTGTCGGCACCGGCGGCACCATCACCGGCACCGGCCGCTACCTGCGTGAGGTCTCGGCCGACCGTGAGGGCGGGCGCGTGCAGATCATCGGTGCCGACCCCGAGGGCTCGGTCTACTCCGGCGGCACCGGCCGCCCCTACCTCGTCGAGGGCGTGGGCGAGGACTTCTGGCCCACCGCCTACGACCCGAAGGTGGTCGACGAGGTCATCGCGGTCAGCGACGCCGACTCCTTCGAGATGACCCGCCGCCTGGCCAAGGAGGAGGGCCTGCTCGTCGGTGGCTCGTGTGGCATGGCCGTGGTTGCCGCCCTGCGGGCTGCCAAGGACCTGCCCGAGGACGCCGTCGTCGTCGTGCTGCTGCCCGACAGCGGCAAGGGCTACATGAGCAAGATCTTCAGCGACGACTGGATGAACTCCTACGGCTTCATGCGCGCGGGCGACGAGAAGACCGTCGGGGAGGTGCTGCGCAGCAAGGCGGGCGACCTGCCGGCACTCGTGCACACCCACCCGTCCGAGACGGTCCGCGACGCCATCGAGATCCTGCACGAGTACGGCGTCTCGCAGATGCCGGTCGTCAAGGCCGAGCCGCCCGTCATGGCCGGCGAGGTCGCCGGCTCGGTGAGCGAGCGTGAGCTGCTCGAGGCGCTCTTCAACGGCACCGCGCACCTCACCGACTCGGTCGAGAAGCACATGGAGCAGCCGCTGCCGCTCGTCGGCGCCGGTGAATCCGTGAGCTCTGCGCGCGCCGAGCTGGAGAAGCACGACGCGATCATGGTGGTCGAGGACGGCAAGCCGGTCGGGGTGCTCACCCGCGCCGACCTGCTGCTGTCGCTGGTGGACTGAGTCAGCGCAGTCGAGCGGCCATCGTGGTGGTCGGGGCGGGTGCCGTCTCGGGGTGCAGGATGCCGGCCAGCGCCTCGACGCCGTCGACGAGCCGCGGCCCCGGGCGGGCAAAGCTGGCGTTGGCGTCGACCGCCCAGACGGGTATGCCGTCCGGCAGCTCCCCGGACGCGATCACCTTGTGTGCCAACGCCGTTGACTCCTCCAGGCCGTAGCCGCAGGGTGCGCACACGACCACCTCGGGATCGCTCGCTCGCACGTCGTCCCAGGTGACGCGCACCGACTTCTCACCGGCCGAACCCAGTGCGCTCAGGCCACCGGCGAGCTCGACCATCTCGGGCACCCAGTGCCCCGGCGCGAACGGCGGGTCGGTCCACTCCAGCACGAGGGCCCGTGGGCGGGGACGGCCGCGCACGGCCGACTCCACGGCATACAGGCGCTCACGCAGGCCGGCCACGAGCGTGCCGGCGCGTTCCTCCCGCCCGGTCGCCGCGCCGAGCGTGACGACAGACCCGAGCACCTCCTCGAGGCTGTGCGGGTCGATGGTGAGCACCTCGGCGCGGCACCCGAGATAGGCGAGGGCGTCGTCGACCACCGACACGTCCACGGCGCAGACGGCGCACAGGTCCTGGGTGACGACGAGGTCCGCGTCGAGCGCCGAGAGGGCGCCCGCGTCCAGGTGGTAGAGGTCCTCGCCGGCCCTCATGGCAGCGGCAACGAAGTCGTCGATCTCCTTGGGGGACAAGCCCTCTGGCATGGCGCTCGTCGACACGATCGTGCGTTCGCGCGCCTCAGTCGGGGCGTCGCACTCGAACGTCACTCCCACGACATCGTCACCGGCGCCGAGGCCGAAGAGGATCTCGGTGGTCGACGGCAGGAGCGAGACGATTCGCACACGCAGGACCCTACGTCAGCCCTCGCCAGCGGCTCGAACTGCGAGTTGCACCGATCGGGCGTACGTTGCCCAGTTGGGTGGGTGACGCAACCAACTGCGTGCCCGATCCCGCAAGTTTGGTGATCAGGAAGGAATTGTCGATGACGACAGCAGCCTCACCCACCGATCGGGGCGCCGTTCGCAGCCTCATCCCGTTCCGGATGGACCGACTGCCGTGGGCGCGGTTCCACTGGATGGTCGTGCTCGGGCTGGGCACCGCGTGGATCCTCGACGGGCTGGAGATCCAGCTCGTGGCTTCGGCCGGCTTCCAGAAGACGCTGGACATGTCGAGCACGGAGGTCGGCCTGACCGGCACGATCTACCTCATCGGCCAGGTGGTGGGGGCGCTGTTCTTCGGACGCCTCACCGACACCCTCGGACGCAAACGGCTCTTCGTCCTGACCCTCGCGATCTACCTGATCGGGTCCGGCGTCGCCGGGTTCGCGTGGAACATGTGGTGGCTGTGGATCTGGCGCTTCATCGCCGGTCTCGGCATCGGCGGTGAGTACACCGCGATCAACTCCGCGATCGACGAGCTGATCCCGGCGAAGTACCGAGGGCGCGTAGACATCGCCATCAACGGCACCTACTGGTTCGGTGCCATGATCGGCGCCTTCGCCAACATCTTCCTGCTCGACCCCAAGCTGGTCTCGGAGAACTGGGGCTGGCGCATCGGCTTCTTCGTCGGCCCGGTGCTCGGTCTGCTCATCATCTGGCTGCGCCGGCACATCCCGGAGAGCCCGCGCTGGATGGTGACGCACGGCAAGGAGGAGGAGGCCGAGCGCATCGTCAGCGAGATCGAGCACTCGGTCGAGGAACGTGGGGTCAAGCTCGCCCCGGTGGACGACAGCAAGGCCCTGCTCATCAAGGCCAAGGAGAACCTTCCGTGGAGCGTGCTCAAGGAGGTCTTCTTCAAGAAGTACCCACGGCGGACGTTCCTCGGCGTCACGATGATGGTGACGCAGAGCTTCCTCTACAACGCGATCTTCTTCACCTACATCCTCGTGCTGAAGAACTTCTACGGGCTGTCCGGATCCACCGCGGAGAAGTTCTTCTTCCCCTTCGCCGTCGGAAACCTGTTGGGGCCGTTGCTGCTCGGCCACCTCTTCGACACCATCGGCCGGCGCAAGATGATCTTCGGCACCTACCTGCTCTCCGGGTCGATCCTGTTGCTGTCGGCGTTCCTGTTCCGCGCCGACTCGTTGACGGCGACCACCCAGACGTTGCTGTGGTGCGGTTCGTTCTTCTTCGCCTCCGCCGGTGCGTCATCGGCCTACCTGACGGTCAGCGAGATCTTCCCGCTGGAGGTGCGCGGCCAGGCGATCTCGTACTTCTTCTCCATCGGCCAGGTCGTCGGCGCCTTCGGTCCGACCATCTACGGCGCGCTCATCGGGGACGGCACCAACCGCACCCCCCTGTTCTGGGGCTACATCCTCGGCGCGTGCGTGATGATCTTCGGTGGGCTCGTCGCCTGGTTCTTCGGCGTCAACGCCGAGGGCCAGTCGCTCGAGGACGTCGCCGACCCGCTCAGCAAGGTCAGCGACGACCCGCCGCTCGAGCCGGCGCGGGCGTGAGAGGAGGCCGTCATGGCAGGTGACAACGCGGCATACACGATCGTCGTCGGTGTCAGCGCAACCTCGAAGTCACCCACCGCCCTGCGGTGGGCGGCCGACCTCGCCCAGCTGCGCCGCGGCCGCGTCATCGCCGTGCGGGCGTGGCGGCCGACCCCGCCCCAGACCGCGTCGCGGGTGTCCCCATCCCCGCTGCACGAGGACGCCGATGCCGCCCGCGACCAGGCGCTGGCCGACCTGCACGCCGATGTCGTGGCGGCGCTCGGACGCGACCACGGCATCGAGGTCGAGCTGGTCAGCGGCGGCCGGCGCAAGGCGCTGCTCGCGGCATCCAAGGGCGCCGACCTGCTCGTCGTCGACGCGCCACGGCGGCTCGACCTCTCGTCGTCACCCGGCTTCGCCGGTCGACTCGTGTATGCCGCGACGTGCCCGGTCGTGGTCATGCCGCCGAGCGTCTCGGGGGCGCCGCAGACACCGCTCGAACGGGCGGCGAGCGCGGTCGGCCGCAGCGTGACCGAGGCCGCCGGGCGGGCCGGACGTCCCGGCTTCAGCCACCCGAACCCCGACACCACCTGAGGGCTCGGGTTATCGTCGAAAGGTGCAACCGCAGTGGGAGTCGCCGGTCGAGAAGGCGATCCGCGAGGCGCAGGAGCGGGGTGAGTTCGACAACCTGCCCGGCGCCGGAAAACCGTTGCGCGGCATAGGAACTCCCGCCGGCGATGACCCGGACTGGTGGATCAAGGGACTGGTCCAGCGCGAGCAGCTCGACCTCACCGGGGCGATGCCGCCGGCGGTCGCGCTGCGCAAGGAGAAGGCGACGTTCCCGGAGTCGCTGGCCGACCTGACCTCCGAGGAGTCGGTGCGGGCGGTGCTCGAGGACTTCAACCGGCGGGTCAAGCTCGACCGGCTGCGCCCGGCCGTCGGTGCGGCGTCACCACTGATCGCGCCCACGGTCGACGTCGACGACATGGTGCGGCAGTGGCGCGAGCTGCGGGAGCGACGGGCGGCTGAGCGACGGGCGGCCGAGCTGGCCGCGGGGGGTGCTTCGGCGCGGGAGGGCGTCAGTCCAGGCGCAGGTACATCACGTGCAGGCCGACGCGGCCGTGGCTCCTGGATTCGAAGGCTGCTGGGACGGTCGTGAGGACCTCGAACCCGAGGTCCTGCCAGAGCCGCACGGCGGTGGTGTTGGTCTCGACGACCGCGTTGAACTGGATCGCCGAATAGCCCTCCCGGCGGTGCCAGGCCACCATGTCCTCGGCGAGGGCCCGACCGACGCCCTTGCCGCGGGCAGCGGGGCCGACCATGAAGCTGGCGGTGCCGACGTGGGCGCCGCGCCCGGGGCGGTTGGGGCCCATCTTGGCGCTTCCGAGCAGGGTGCCGTCGTCGTCGACCGCGACCACGGCACGCCCCGGGGGCCGCTCCCACCACAGGTCGGCGATCTCGTCGTCAGTGAGGCCTTCGGGGTAGGCGTAGGTCTCGCCGTCGTCGACGATGGCGCGGAAGATCGGCGCGAAGGCGGGCAGGTCCTCGGCCGTGAAGTCACGGATCAGCACGGTCCGACGCTAGGCGGGGGAGCAGACCGGCCGCCACCCGGTACCAGCGGGTCGTCCGTTCGGTCGGGATCTGCCGCAAAGGTGCCAGAACGGACATCGGTGACCACGCGGCATACCTAGCCTTGAGACCATGTCCCGTCGCCTTGCCGCCATCGCCCTCGCCACCGCCGTCGCCTCCGGTGCCGCTGTCGTCGCGCCCGCCACCGCCGGTGCCGCGACCCCGCCGATCCGCATCGTCAAGATCCAGTACGACTCGCCGGGCGCGGACCGCGGCGGCAACTCGAGCCTCAACGCCGAGTACGTCGTCCTCAAGAACACGACGCGCACCGCACGCTCGCTGACCGGCTGGACGCTCAAGGACAAGCAGGGCTTCACCTACAAGTTCCCGAGCTTCACCCTCAAGGCCGGTGCCACGGTCACGATCCGCACGGGCAAGGGCACCGCGACCTCGACCAACCGCTACTACAACCGCACCTGGTACGTCTGGAACAACACCGGCGACACGGCCTACCTGCGCGACAGCCGAGGCGTCCTCAAGGACTCGTGGGCCTTCAAGGACGCCTCGGCCGCGGCGTACTACGTCACCCGCCGCTGACCGGCGGGCTCGCGCTCACTCGCCGGCGGACTCGGCGCGCAGGACCTCCTGCTGCGACGGCAGCTGGTCCTGCTTGACGATGCCGACGGGGCAGGTCATGCCCTTGAACCCGTGGTTGCAGTAGCCGCCGGGGTTCTTGAAGAGGTACTGCTGGTGGTAGTCCTCGGCGTAGTAGAACGGCCCGGCGTCCTTGGCTGACCGGATCTCGGTGGTGATCGGCCCGAACCCGTTGTCGGTCAACACCTTCTGGAACGCCTCCTTGGTCGCCTCGGCGGCGAGGCGCTGCTCCTCGGTGGTCCAGTAGATGGCCGACCGGTAGGCCGTGCCGATGTCGTTGCCCTGCCGGTTCGCCGTCGTGGGGTCGTGGTTCTCCCAGAACTCCTTGAGCAGCAGCTCGGCGCTGGTCTGCTCGGGGTCGTAGGCGACCAGGACGGTCTCGGCGTGACCGGTGCGGCCGGTGGTGGTCTCCTCGTAGGTCGGGTTCGGGGTGAGCCCGCCCATGTAGCCGGCGGCGGTCGTCACGACGCCCGGCTGCTGCCAGAAGATGCGCTCGGCACCCCAGAAGCACCCCATGGCGAAGTAGATGACCTGGGTGCCCTCCGGCCACGGACCCTCGACGGGCGTGTGCAGGACGAGGTGTTCAGGGGCGATCTGGAACGGACGCTCCGGCCGGCCCTGGAGGGCGGTCTCGGCGGTGGGCATCGTGGACTTGTCGCGGCTGAAGAACATCTCGACTCCGTTTCGGTGGGTGCACCCTTAGCAACCATCGTCGGCCACCCGATGATTCCCCGCAGGACTGGGCGAAACCGCGGTGCGGCCGCGGGACGGTTCGCGAGAGGGTGGGGGCATGGTCGACATCGTGGAGGTCCGCGGGCTCGACCCGGCACGCGACGAGCTGTTCCGGGCGTGGGCGGGCGTGTTCGAGGCGAGCGACCGTGCCGAGTTCGGTGACGACCACACCTCGTGGACGGTCGAGCAGCTGCGCGAGCTCGAGCGGGCGACCGACAAGCGCCGTCACGCGTGGGCTGCGGTCGAGGGTGGCACCGTCGTCGGCGCGGTCGGCCTCGTGCTGCCGTTGCGCGACAACCGCTCGATGGCGGCGATCAACCTCGCGGTCCACCCCGACCACCGCGGTCGTGGCTTCGGCGCAGCCCTGCTCGCCCGCGCCGAAGACCAGTCCGCGGCCGAGGGCCGCTCCATCTTCATGGCCGAGAGCCAGTGGCGAGACGACGGCGAGGACAGCGCGGCACCCTTCGCGACGACGCACGGGTATGCCGCGGCGCAGACCGTGTTGCGCAGTTCCCTTGCGCTGCCGGCGGATTCGGCAGCGCTCGGTGAGATCGCGGCGGGCCGCGAGGACGCGGCATACACCCTGCGCACAGTCGTGGGTCCGCTCCCGGACGAGCTGCTCGCGGCCCGCGCGGAGCTGAGCCGGCGGATGAGCACCGACATCCCGATGGGCGACCTCGCGCTCGAGGAGGAGGTGTGGGACGAGGCGCGCGTGCGGGAGCAGTACGACCGCATCGAGGCGATGGGTCGCACGGCGATCGACACGTATGCCGTGCAGGCGGCGACCTGCGACGTCGTGGGCTACACCCAGGTGCAGGTCTCCCGGGACGAGCCGCGGGTGGCCTACCAGCAGGACACGCTGGTGATGCGCGAGCACCGCGGACACGCGCTCGGACTGCGGATGAAGGCCGCCAACACCCTCGCGGTGATGGAGGTCAGCCCGGACTCGAGCATCATCCGGACCTGGAACGCCGACGACAACACCCACATGCTCGCGGTGAACCGGCAGGTGGGCTACGTCACGGACGCCTACCTGCGCGAGTGGCAGAAGGACCTGCGGTGAGCCTCGTCGTCGTCGAGCCCGGGACGTCCCTCGGCGAGGTGGTCTCGATCCACGTCGCGCCCGCCCGCAAGGTCCCGACAAGGCCGGTGGACTCGGTGCTCGCCGAGGCCGGTGTGGGGCTGGTGGGTGACCGCTACCACGGCAGCCGGCACCGGCACGTGACCATCCAGTCGGCGCCGGACCTGGCGGCTGCTAGCGAGTCGCTCGGCGCGCCGGTGGAGGCCGGGGCCACGCGGCGCAACCTGACGGTGTCGGGCGGCCCGCTGCCCGGGAAACCGGGGACCCGGGTGCGGGTGGGGGAGCAGGTGCTGCTCGAGGTGGTGCGGCCGGCCGCTCCGTGCCGGCTGCTCGACGACTGGATCGGCGAGGGCGCCATGAAGGCCATGCACGCCCGTGGGGGCAGCGTGTTGCGGATCCTCGAGGGCGGCACCATTACCGTCGGTGACCGCGTCGTGGTCGAGGCGGCACCCGGGACGCCCGCCGAGGCACCCTGAGCGCCCGCCGTGGCGCGGGCTAGCCTTGCCGGCATGAGCGAGCAGAAGTCGTCGACCGGCCGGGAAGCACGCGAACCCGGCTTCTCAACCCGCGCGATCCACGTCGGCCAGGACCCCGACCCGACGACGGGCGCGGTGGTGACGCCGATCTACCAGGTGTCGACCTACAAGCAGGACGGCATCGGCGGCTTCCGCGGCGGGTACGAGTACTCGCGTTCGGCCAACCCGACCCGCACCGCGCTGGAGACCGGGTTCGCCTCGCTCGAGGGCGGTGACCGGGCGTTCGCGTTCGCGTCCGGCCTCGCCGGTCAGGACACGCTGCTGCGCGCCCTGCTCAAGCCCGGTGACCATGTCGTCGTCCCCTCCGACGCCTACGGCGGCACCTACCGGCTCTTCAACAAGGTGCTCACGACGTGGGGCGTGGAGCACACGATCGCCGCACTCGCCGACCCCGAGGCGCTGCGCGCGGCGATCCGCCCCGGCAGCACCAGGCTCGTCTGGGTTGAGACGCCGACCAACCCGCTGCTCGGCATCGCCGACATCGAGGCGCTAGCGAGCATCGCCCACGAGGCCGGCGCGCTCCTCGTGGTCGACAACACCTTCGCCTCGCCCTACCTCCAGCAGCCGCTGTCGCTCGGGGCGGACATCGTCACGCACTCGACCACGAAGTACGCCGGAGGCCACTCCGACGTCGTCGGTGGCATGGTCGTCGTGGGCAAGGACATCGCCGTGCCGGGGTATGCCGACGCGGCGGATCGCATTGCGTTCCACCAGAACTCGATGGGTGGCGTTGCCGGGCCCATGGACTCCTGGCTCGTGCAGCGCGGGCTCAAGACGCTCGCCGTGCGGATGGAGCGGCACTGCGACAACGCCGAGCGCGTGGTCGAGTTCCTCACCGGCCACCCGGCGGTGTCGGCCGTCCACTACCCGGGGCTGGAGAGCCACCCCGGCCACGAGGTGGCGGCCAAGCAGATGAAGCGGTTCGGCGGCATGATCTCGTTCCAGGTCAAGGCCGGCGAGGACGTGGCCGCCAAGGTCTGTGGGGAGACCCAGCTGTGGACCCTCGGCGAGTCGCTCGGCGGCGTCGAGTCGCTCATCGAGCACCCGGGTCGCATGACCCACGCGTCGGTGGCCGGCACCGAGCTCGAGGTGCCCTCCGACCTCATCCGGCTCTCGGTCGGCATCGAGGACGTCGACGACCTCATCGCCGACCTGGAGCAGGCGCTGGACCGGCTCGGCTGAGCCGAATCTCCTGACGCCGCAATGGGTCTCGCGCTCGCGGTCGACTTCGGGTCGACGTTCACCAAAGCTGCCCTCGTCGACGTCACGACGGGGGAGCTCGTGGCGACGGCGTCGACTCCGACGACCATCGCCACCGACGTGCTCGACGGCTACCGGGCGGTGCGGGCGGAGCTGGCGGCACACGGCGACCCGGACGAGGTCGTGGCGTGTTCCAGCGCCGGTGGTGGTCTGCGGCTGGCCGTCGTCGGCTACGAACGCGAGGTCACGGCCGAGGCGGGGCACCGCGTCGGGCTGTCGGCGGGGGCGCGGGTCGAGCACGTCGCGAGCGGGAGGCTCGACGGCGCCGGGGTGAAGGCCCTGCGCGCGAGCCGTCCCGACATCGTGCTGCTCGTCGGCGGCACCGACGGCGGCAACGCAGAAGTGTTGCTGCACAATGCAACCCGACTCGCCAAGGCGCGGGTTACCGCACCCATCGTCGTGGCAGGCAACGCCGACGCGGCCGACGAGGTGGCCGACATCCTCGCGAGCACGGGCCGCACGTTCACCGTCACCGACAACGTGCTGCCACGCATCGGCGTCATCGCCCCTGACGCCGCCCGGGCCGCGATCCGGCAGGCGTTCCTCCACCACGTCATCGGTGGCAAGGGGCTGTCGCGTGGGCCCGAGTTCGCCCGGCTCGTGCAGGCCCCGACACCGGACGCGGTGCTCGCCGGCGTCGAGGTGCTCGCCGAGGCCGTCGGCGGCGATGTGCTCGTGGTCGACATCGGCGGCGCCACGACCGATGTCTACTCCGTCATCAACCCCCAGGGTGAGGACGCCGGTCTGGCCAAGGACGTCGTCGCACCGCTGTGGCAGTCGCGCACGGTCGAGGCGGACCTCGGCATGCGCTGGAACGCCGAGGGTGTCGTCGAGGCCGCCGGACGCGAACACCTCGACGTGCCGAAAAGCCTTGCTGCGTATGCCGCGCGGCTGGCAGCCGACCCGGCTCACCTCCCCTGTGGCCGGGACGAGGTGGTGCTCGACCTCGCGCTGGCACGCACCGCGGCAGTCACGGCCGTCCGGCGGCACGCGCGTCCACCGCAGCCGGGCACGAGCCCGCGTCCCCTGGCCGACGTCGCCGTGGTCGTCGGGTCGGGTGGCGTCCTGCGGCACGCCGCTGCGGCCGACCGCGATGCCGTCCTGCAGGCGGTCGCGACCGACCATGCCGGTGGCTGGAAGGTGCCGCGCGACGCGCGCGTGGTGACCGACACGGCATACCTCCTGGCAGCCGTCGGGCTCCTGCGCGACGCGCACCCCGACGCCGCCCGCGAGCTCGCCGCGACAGTGGTCGGTGGTCAGTTCTAGCGTGGAGTGATGGCTGACGACGAGAAGTTCCCCGTGCCGCCCCACCCTCAGCTCGACCTGGTCGTCATCGACTGTCCCGACGCCCTTGCCCTCGCGCAGTTCTACGCACAAGTGCTCGGCTGGGAGCTCGAGGACGGATCCGACGAGCGGTGGGCGACCCTGGTGCCGCCGGGCGGCGGGCTCAGCCCGGACAACCCCGAGGGCCGGACGTCGTTGGCGTTCCAGCGGATCGACGACTACGTCGCACCGACCTGGCCCGGCGGAGAGCACCCGCAGCAGGCCCACCTCGACCTGTGGGCCGGTGACATCGACCACCACGAGCGGGCAGTGCTGGCGGCGGGCGCGACCCGGCACGAGCACCAGCCGTCGGACCAGGGCACGTTCCGGGTCTACACCGACCCGGTGGGCCACCCGTTCTGCCTCATCGGCCGGCCGACCACGTGAGCGCGGGCGCCTGACCGGGGCGTGCGGGAGAGCGCGCCACCGGGCGCTAGCCTGCGCTCCATGGCATCACCGTTGCTGTCCGTCACCCTGGACGACGTCCGCGCTGCGCAAGACCTGCTCAGCGGCGTCGTGCGGCCCACCCCGCTGGAGTACAGCCGCGCCCTCTCCGACCGGGTCGGGTGCGAGGTCTACCTCAAGTGCGAGAACCTCCAGCGCGCCGGGTCGTTCAAGATCCGCGGCGCCTACACGCGCATGTCGCGCCTCACCGACGAGGAGAAGGCCCGCGGTGTCGTGGCCGCCAGCGCCGGCAACCACGCCCAAGGCGTGGCGCTCGCCGGTCAGCTGCTCGGCATCGACGTCAAGGTCTACATGCCGCACGGCGCGCCGATGCCCAAGCTGATCGCGACGCAGGCATACGGCGCCACCGTCGAGCAGGTCGGCACGACGATCGACGAGTGCCTCGTGCGCGCCAAGGAGTGGGAGGCCGAGACGGGCGCCGTCCTCATCCACCCGTTCGACCACCGCGACATCGTCGCCGGTCAGGGCACGGCCGGGCTCGAGATCCTCGACCAGCTGCCCGACGTCAAGACGATCGTGTGCAGCGCCGGGGGAGGCGGCCTCCTCGCCGGCATCGCGGTCGCGGTGAAGAGCATGCGCCCCGACGTGCGGCTGGTGGGCGTCCAGGCCGAGCAGGCCGCGGCATACCCCCTGTCGCTGGCGGCGGGGAAGCCGGTCGCCTACGAGAACATGTCGACCATGGCGGACGGCATCGCCGTCGGTATGCCGGGTGACGTCCCCTACGCGCTCGTGCGCGACCTCGTCGACACCATCGAGACGGTGAGTGAGGAGGAGCTGTCGCGGGCGCTGCTCTTCGTGCTCGAGCGGGCCAAGCTCGTGGTCGAGCCCGCCGGGGCTGCTGCGGTCGCTGACCTGCTCAAGCATGCCGGGCGACCCATGGACGGGCCGGTCGTGGCGGTGCTGACCGGCGGCAACATCGACCCGCTGCTGCTGCTGCGGATCATCCGGCACGGCATGGCCGCGGCCGGGCGCTACCTGCAGTTCCGGGTCCGGGTCTCCGACAAGCCGGGCCACCTCGCCAAGCTGCTCGCCGACTGCGCGGCGGTCGACGCCAACGTGCTCGAGGTCGAGCACATCCGCACCGGCACCACGATCACCGTCGACGAGGTCGAGATCGGGCTCCAGCTCGAGACCCGTGGCCAGCAGCACTGCGAAGAGGTGCTGCGGACGCTGCGCGGCAAGGGCTACGAGCTGCGCTTCGGCTGAGCCGACACGACGAAAAACGGCGGTTGCGCGGCATACCCGTCAGCACATGCTGGTGGGGACGACGCGCAACCGCCGTTTCGAGGTGAGGTGCGGGGGCGTCAGCCGGTGTAGGGCTTGGCGTCCTTGACCTTGACCTTGATGGTCTTGCCGTTCGGGGCCTCGTAGGAGGCGGTGTCGCCGACCTTCTTGCCGTTGATGGCGGCACCCAGCGGCGACTTCTCGCTGTAGAC
This sequence comes from Actinomycetes bacterium, assembly GCA_023420415.1. Classification (GTDB taxonomy): domain Bacteria; phylum Actinomycetota; class Actinomycetes; order Actinomycetales; family Dermatophilaceae; genus Pedococcus. The sequence continues at coordinate 24,754 of JAEZWF010000043.1, forward strand.
CTCGAGGTCGGAGTCCTCGATCTCGCGCGAGCCGAGCAGGAACGTCACGTCGTCGCCGAACATGTCGACGGTCACGACCATGCCGGGCTCGACGACACCGTCGTCCTTCGGGGTCGCGCCGACCACGGCGTTCTCGAGGAGCTGCGTCAGCTGGCGGATGCGGGCCTCCATCTTGCCCTGCTCCTCCTTGGCCGCGTGGTAGCCGCCGTTCTCCTTGAGGTCACCCTCCTCGCGGGCCGCCTCGATGCGCTTGGCGATCTCGGTGCGGCCTTCGCCGGAGAGCTGGTCCAGCTCGGCCTTCAGTCGGTCGAAGGCGTCCTGGGTCAGGTAGCTCGCGGTGGGGGTCGCGGTCTCGCTCACGGTGATACTCCTTGGCTGTGGTCTCGTGCCGGCGTCCCTGCGCCGCACAAGGGGTGTTACGCAATGCGGTCCGGACCCCGCCCATCGGGCGTGCAGGTCCAGACCGCTCGGTGAAAGGACAAGTCTAACGCCCGGGCCGCACAGGGTCCATTTGGTTGCGCTTGGTGTTCAGTCCTTGGTGCAGTCCTTGACCGTGCCGGTCACGGCCCTGGCCGCGGTGCGGATGACCTCCTGGCGCCCCACGGTCGTCTCCTTGGAGCCGGGCACCTTGACCTCGATCGCACCGACGACGCCGAAGGTCTTGTCCAAGGCCTCGACCCGGCACGTCACGGCCGTGTTCGCGGGCCGGGTGACGTCGAACTGCACCCGGACGCTGCGGTCGTCGAGCACCTTGTACCCCGTGTCGATCCAGGTGACCTTTCCGACCGAGTTCGCCAGCGCCAGCCAGACCGCCACCGCCGTCGCCAGCCCGACGCCGATGATGCCGACGACCCACCAGCGACCGGTGCCGGGAGCAGGACGGGGCAGTGGCATACGAGGACCTTTCGAGGCGTTGACGCTGCGGTGAGAGGATGACGGGCGGGCCGTCTCCACCCGAGACGCCTCCCATTGTCCGTGATGGCTGATCCCAGTGACGAAGCAGGAGTGGTTGACCAGTGGCTGAGCGGTGGCGGCTCATGGCGGTGCACGCGCACCCCGACGACGAGTCGAGCAAGGGCGCAGCGGCATCCGCGCGGTATGCCGCGACGAACGCCGACGTCCTCGTCGTCTCCTGCACCGGTGGCGAGCGCGGCGACGTGCTCAACCCCAACCTCAAGGACGACCCGCACATCGAGCGCGACCTCGCGCAGGTGCGTCGCCAGGAGATGAAGCGGGCCCAGGAGATCCTCGGGGTGCAGCACACCTGGCTCGGTTTCGTCGACTCCGGCCTGCCCGAGGGCGACCCGTTGCCGCCGCTGCCCGAGGGGTGCTTCGCGCTGGAGCCGCTCGACGTCACCACCGAGGCGCTGGTGCGTGAGATCCGCCGCTTCCGCCCGCACGTCATGACGACGTACGACGAGAACGGCGGCTACCCGCACCCGGACCACATCATGACCCACAAGGTCTCGATGGCGGCCTTCCTGGCGGCCGGCGACCCGACGGCATACCCCCACGCGGGTGAGCCCTGGCAACCGCTCAAGCTCTACTACAACTCGCACAACCGCGAGAAGTACGTCGCGTTCGACGAGGCGATGCGGGCCGAGGGCCTCGAGAGCCCGTATGCCGAGTGGCTGAAGAACTGGGACAAGGACAAGGCCCGGACCGTCACCACCCGGGTGGAGGTGTCCGACTACTTCACCCAGCGCGACCAGGCGCTGCTCGCGCACGCCACCCAGATCGACCCGGACGGTGCGTGGTTCCAGGTGCCGCTCGACCTGCAGAAGCGGATCTGGCCGACCGACGACTTCGAGGCGGCCGTGTCGTACGTGCCGGTCGAGCCGATCGAGGACGACCTCTTCGCGGGCCTCGGCGACGTGGGTGCGGCGGATGCGCTCGCGACCAAGGGCGGTCTCGAGCCGGCCTACGACGAGCGACGGGAGTCGACGCTGTGAACACGCCCTCGACCGCGGTGAGCCCGGGCATGTGGGGCTTTGTCGCGTTCTTCGTCCTGGCGCTGGTGCTCTACCTGCTCATGCGCAACATGAACGCGCGGATGCGGCGCATGTCCTACCGCTCGGAGGAGCTGCGCCAGGAGGCCGAGGCGGCGCAGGAAGCGCGGCGAAAGGACAAGCAGGACAAGGCTTCCGGAGAGGACGCGAGCTAGCTGGTCGCGCCGTAGACCGTCATCGACGCGGCGATGTAGTGCACGACGAACGCCGCCACGGTGAGGGTGTGGAAGATCTCGTGGAACCCGAACCAGCGCGGTGACGGGTTCGGGCGCTTGATGCCGTAGACGAGCGCGCCCACCGTGTAGAGGATGCCGCCGACCGCGATGAGGGTGACGATCGCCGGGCCGCCGAAGTGCAGCAGCGGACCCATGTAGAACACCGCCACCCAGCCCAGCGCGACGTAGATCGGCGTGTAGAGCCAGCGCGGGGCGCCCACCCAGAAGACCCGGAACAGCACGCCGGCGATGGCGCCGCTCCAGACGATGACGAGCATCTGGACCGCCTGGTCGCGGGGCAGCAGCAGCGCGAACGGCGTGTAGGTGCCGGCGATGATGAGGAAGATGTTCGAGTGGTCCATCCGCTTGAGGACGGCCGCGACCCTGGGTGACCAGTTGCCCCGGTGGTAGACCGCCGACGTGCCGAACAGCAGCCACGCGGTGACGGAGAAGACGGCGGCGGCGATCCGCGCCGGAGTGTTGGGGGCCAGCACGATGAGGACGATGCCGGCCGCGACCGCCAGCGGCGTCATCCCCGCGTGCAACCAGCCCCGCAGCCGGGGCTTGACGGCCGCCATGACGGACTTCACCGCGCCCTGGTCGGGGCTCGCGTCGCGCGCGGTCTGCGCCGTGGTCTGCTCGGTCATGGCGCCAGCATAACCTACGCCACCGTAGGTTACTCGTCCGTAGGGCTGTGGAGAGGCTGTGAGACGGCCCGCACCGGGCCGGCCCACCGGCCGCGCTGCCCAACCCACGCGCCACGTCCGGCGTCGACGGGGGAAGGGGCGAGTAGCGTGGCACCGCTGGCGCCCCGGTCGAGATGCGTGGGAGGAGTGGGCAGTGGCCCTGTCGGACGTCCTGTATGCCGCGTACGAGCGACGCCTCGCCAAGCGGCTCGCGCCCGAGACCACCCCCCGCCACGTCGGCGTCATGCTCGACGGCAACCGCCGGTGGGCGAAGGCGAACGGGTTCGAGACCCACGACGGCCACCAGGCCGGCGCCGACAAGATCAAGGACCTGCTGCACTGGTGCGAGGACGCCGGCGTCGAGGTGGTCACCTTGTGGCTGCTCTCGACCGACAACCTCGCGCGCAGCCCCAAGGAGATCGTCCCGCTGCTGCAGATCATCGAGACCGCGGTGGCCGACCTCGCGGTCGAGCACCGGTGGCGGCTCAACCCGATCGGTGCCCTCGACCTGCTGCCGGCCGAGACGGCCCGCAGCCTCAAGGCATCGGCCGAGGCGACCCGCGACGTGCAGGGCCTGCACGTCAACGTCGCCGTCGGCTACGGCGGGCGACGCGAGATCGCCGACGCGGTGCGCGCCATGCTGCTCGAGCAGAGCGCCCTCGGCATGCCGGTCGAGACGATCGCCGAGAACGTCACCGTCGAGGAGATCGAGGCGCACCTCTACACCAAGGGGCAGCCCGACCCCGACCTCGTCATCCGCACCTCGGGGGAGCAGCGGCTCGGCGGGTTCCTGCTGTGGCAGAGCGCCAAGAGCGAGTTCTACTTCTGCGAGGCCTACTGGCCCGACTTCCGGCACGTCGACTTCCTGCGGGCGCTGCGGTCCTACGCCGAGCGCGAGCGCCGCTTCGGCCGCTGACGGTCGCGGAGGCGACCACGCGGCATACGGGCGTCTCATCCCTTCAGACAACTTCGTGTCCGGCGCGTGAACTCTCCCGCGACACACCGCGTCGTTGCGTCCCGCACGGCCGGGTGAGTCGTAGCGTCGGCAGTGGCGCGGGGCACCCGTTCCGCGTCCGGGAGGTCCACCACATGGGTCGAGCTCGACTCGAGACGGGGGGCCGGTCCCGGCTCCACCGCCCGTGGTGGTCCCGGTCCCGGCACCTGGTTCGCGAGTAGGCGCACTGCGCCGAACGGCGCGCTGTGCCGAGGAGAGACATTGGCCTCTAACGCCTCGACCCCTGCCACGTCCCGCACGACCACGTCCGCGAAGACGAAGTCGACAACGGCCCGCGGCAGCAGGAAGCCAGCGCACCGCACGTTCGTGCTCGACACCTCGGTCCTGCTCTCCGACCCGCGCGCCATGCTGCGGTTCGCCGAGCACGAGGTGGTCCTGCCCGTCGTGGTCGTGACCGAGCTGGAGGCCAAACGACACCACCCGGAGCTCGGCTACTTCGCGCGCAAGGCGTTGCGGCTGCTCGACGACCTGCGCGTGCGCGAGGGCCGGCTCGACGCCCCCGTGCCGGTCGGCGACGACGGCGGCACGCTGCGGGTCGAGCTCAACCACACCGACCCGACGAGCCTGCCGGCTGGTTTCCGGTTGGGGGACAACGACACCCGCATCCTGTCGGTCGCCAAGAACCTCTCGCTCGAGGGCAGCGACGTCACGGTCGTCAGCAAGGACCTGCCCATGCGGGTCAAGGCCTCCGCGGTCGGGCTGGCGGCCGAGGAGTACCGCGCCGAGCTCGCCGTCGACTCCGGCTGGACCGGCATGACCGAGCTCGACGTGACGGTCGAGGAGATGGACCACCTCTACGAGCACGGTCGGGTCGAGAATGCCGCGGCCGCCGAGCTGCCGTGCCACACCGGGCTCGTCCTGCTGTCGCCGCGTGGCTCGGGGCTGGGGCGCGTCGGGCCGGACAAGCAGGTGCGGCTGGTGCGCGGTGACCGGGACGCCTTCGGGTTGCACGGGCGCAGCGCCGAGCAGCGGATCGCGCTCGACCTGCTCCTCGACCCCGACGTCGGCATCATCAGCCTCGGTGGCCGCGCCGGCACCGGAAAGTCCGCGCTCGCCCTGTGCGCCGGCCTCGAGGCCGTCATGGAGCGCCGCCAGCAGCGCAAGGTCGTCGTCTTCCGGCCGTTGTATGCCGTGGGCGGCCAGGAGCTGGGCTACCTGCCGGGCAGCGAGTCGGAGAAGATGGGCCCTTGGGCGCAGGCGGTCTTCGACACCCTGGGCGCGCTCGTGTCGCACGAGGTGGTCGAGGAGGTGCTCGACCGGGGCATGCTCGAGGTGCTGCCGCTCACGCACATCCGCGGGCGCTCGCTGCACGACGCGTTCGTCATCGTCGACGAGGCCCAGAGCCTGGAGCGCAACGTGCTGCTCACCGTGCTCTCGCGGGTCGGTCAGAACTCGCGGGTCGTCCTCACCCACGACGTCGCCCAGCGCGACAACCTGCGGGTCGGCCGGCACGACGGTGTGGCGGCCGTGATCGAGGCGCTCAAGGGGCACCCGCTGTTCGCCCACGTCACGCTCACCCGCAGCGAGCGCAGCCCGATCGCGGCGCTGGTCACCGACCTGCTCGAGGGCCTGGAGGTCTGAGTCCGGTCAGGGCACGACCGCGGGGCCGGGTCGCCCGACCCGGCCCCGCGGCATACCGGACGTATGCCGCGTCAGCGGCGCAAGCGCCCACCTCGCCTAGACCAAAAGGACGAACTTGGCGCCTCATCCGTCACATTGGTCACATCGACTGTGGATGGATTGGAGATCGGCGGCCGGGTTCGGTTAAAGTCTCGGTTCGGTAACGCCGGGTTGGACTCCACTCCCGGCACTGCGTCCCCCCGGCACCCACGAGGCCACCACCGCGGTGGCCTTTCTCTTGGAGGAAAACGAATGAGTCAGCCCTACCAGGGCCGCCACCGCGCGCGCCACCGTAGGCAGGTCTCCAAGTCCTCCTCCCTCATCCGGGCGGTGCGACGCCCCGCCGTCACCTCCAGCCTGCTGCTCGCCGTCGTCGCGACGACCGCCGCCGGCTACCAGGCCGCCGACAACCGCCAGACCGGCGCCGCCGCGTTCACCGTGAGCACCGAGGCCATCGACCAGGCCAACGAGCTCGCCGACGCCCAGATCGAGGACTCGGCCCGCCTCGCGGCCGACCGCAACGACACCAACGCCAGCATCGCCGCGGTCCAGGAGAAGGACCGCCAGGCCGCCATCGCTGCCAAGAAGGCCGCGGAGAAGGCGCGCAAGGAAGAGGCTGCGCGCGTCGCCCGCGCGAAGGAGCGTCAGGCGCTGGAGGCCAAGAAGAAGGCGCTCATCGCCAATGCGCAGAAGGACCCGCGCGCGGCGGCCCGGGTGCTCATGGCCGACTACGGGTTCGACGAGAGCCAGTGGAGCTGCCTGGACAACCTGTGGATCGGCGAGTCCGGCTGGCGCTACACCGCCGAGAACGCCTCCTCCGGCGCCTACGGCATCCCGCAGTCGCTGCCGGCGTCGAAGATGGCGTCGGTGGGCGCGGACTACCGCACCAACCCCGTCACCCAGATCAAGTGGGGCCTGCAGTACATCAAGTCGTCCTACGGCACCCCGTGTGGTGCGTGGGGCGCGTGGCAGAGCCGCTCGCCGCACTGGTACTGAGCGAGCTGCTGGCCGGAGCCGGCAGCTGGCGCCTGGCCCGGCTGAGCGCGAACGTCGCCTAGCGCGGCGGGCGGGCCATGCCGAGCACGTCGAGCGCCTCGTCGAGCTGTGCCTCGGTGAGCTCGCCGTTCGCGACGTGACCGCGATCGATCACGACGTCGCGGATCGGGCGGCGCTCCTTGATCGACTGCTTGGCGACGGCGGCCGCGGCTTCGTAGCCGATGTACTTGTTGAGCGGCGTCACGATCGAGGGTGAACCCTCGGCCAGCTCGCGGGCGCGGTCACGGTCGGCGGTGATGCCGTCGATGGTGCGGTCCGCCAGCAGGCGCGTCGTCGCCGACAGCAGCTGCGCGGACTCGAGGATGTCGCGCGCCATCACCGGGAGCATGACGTTGAGCTCGAAGTTGCCCGAGGCTCCGGCGATGGTGATGGTCGTGTCGTTGCCGATCACCTGGGCGCACGCCATGAGGGTCGCCTCGGGGATGACCGGGTTGACCTTGCCGGGCATGATGCTCGACCCGGGCTGCAGGTCGGGCAGGTGGATCTCGCCGAGACCGCTGCGCGGGCCGGAGGACATCCAGCGCAGGTCGTTGCAGATCTTGGTGAGGCCGACCGCGACGACCTTCATCGCGCCACTCAGCTCGACCACGGCGTCCTGGGCCGACTGCGCCTCGAAATGGTCCTCGGCCTCGCGGAACTCCACCCCGGTCGCCTCGGAGACCTTGGCGATCACGGCGGCGGCGAAGCCGGGGGCGGCGTTGAGCCCGGTGCCGGCGGCGGTGCCCCCGAGCGGCAGCTCGGCGGTGGCCTGCGCCGCGACGAGGACGCGCTCGGCCCCGAGCTCGACCTGCCGGGCGTAGCCGCCGAACTCCTGCCCGAGCGTGACCGGCACGGCGTCCATGAGGTGCGTGCGGCCGGCCTTGACGACGTCTGCGAACTCGGTCTCCTTGGCGCGCAAGGCTTTTGCGAGGTGCAGCAGGCTGGGCGCGAGCTGCTGGTGCACCGCGAGCGTGGCCGCGATGCGCAGGGCGCTGGGGAAGGTGTCGTTGCTGGACTGGCCCGCGTTGACGTGGTCGTTGGGGTGGACCTCGAGGTTGCTCGCGAGGTGGGCGCTGCGGGCCACGACCTCGTTGACGTTCATGTTGGTGGAGGTGCCCGATCCCGTCTGGAAGACATCGATCGGGAACTGGTCGTCGTGGCGCCCTTGCGCCACCTCGCGGGCGGCGGTGGCGATGGCCGCGGCGCGGTCGGCGTCGAGCACGTCCAGCTCGGCGTTCACCTCCGCGGCGGCGGCCTTGAGGAGCGCGAGTGCGTGCACCACACCCGGCGGCACGCCCTGCCCCGAGATGGGGAAGTTCTCGACGGCCCGGGCGGTCTGGGCGCCCCAGAGCGCGTCGGCCGGCACCTCCACCTCGCCCATGGAGTCGTGCTCGGTGCGGGTCGCCTGCTTCGCTGCCTGCTCGCTCATGCATCCATCATGCGCCCGAGCGCAAGGCGAGGTATGCCGCGGGGTCGCGTCCGCGGCATACCTCGCCCGTGGGGGCCCTCGGCCCGGTCAGAGCTTGCGGAGGCGGACGCGGCGCACGCCGTGGTCGCGGCCCTTGGCCAGGACGAGGCTGGCGCGGCTGCGGGTGGGCAGGACGTTCTCGCGCAGGTTGACCTCGTTGATCTCGGTCCAGATGCGCAGTGCGGTGGTGCGGGCCTCGTCGTCGGACAGCGCGGCATACCGGTGGAAGTAGGACTCCGGGTCGGCGAAGGCGGTCTCGCGCAGGCGCAGGAAGCGGTCGACGTACCACTCGCGGATGTCGTCGAGGTGGGCGTCGACGTAGACCGAGAAGTCGAAGAAGTCGCTGACGGCCATGCCGGTGCGGCCGTCCTCCTGCACCCGCGGCGCCTGCAGGACGTTGAGCCCCTCGACGATCAGCACGTCGGGGCGGCGGACCACGATCTGCTCGCCCGGGACGATGTCGTAGGTGAGGTGGGAGTAGACGGGTGCCGCGACCTCGGCCTTGCCGGCCTTGACCTCGGCCACGAACCGCAGGAGGGCTCGCCGGTCGTAGGACTCGGGAAAACCTTTGCGCTGCAAAAGGTTTCGTCGCTCGAGCTCAGCGTTGGGGTAGAGGAACCCGTCGGTGGTGACCAGCTCGACCTCGGGGGTGTTCGGCCAGCGGGAGAGCAGCTCCTTGAGCAGGCGGGCGGTGGTGGACTTGCCCACCGCGACCGAGCCGGCCACGCCGATGACGAACGGGGTGCGGGCCGGGCGCTCGCCGAGGAAGTCCGAGGTGATGCGGTGCAGTCCGGCGCTGGCGTCGACGTAGAAGCTGAGGAGCCGGGAGAGCGGCAGGTAGACCTCCTCCACCTCGACCAGGTCGATCCGGTCGCCGAGGCCGCGCAGCGTGGCCAGGTCGGCGACACCGAGGCTGAGCGGCTGGTTCTCACGCAGCCGCGCCCACGCCTCACGGTCGAGCTCGACGTACGGCGACGGCAGCGTCCCGTGGCCGTGGGTGGGATGGCTCACGCGGGCCATTGTGTCCCACCGCCGCGATGCCGTGATCGGGGCATCCGCCCGTTACCCTCTTGCCCATGTGCGGAATCGTGGGATACGTCGGTCCGAACGCCGATGGCCGGGCGCTCGACGTCGTGATGGAGGGGCTCGCGCGGCTCGAGTACCGGGGGTACGACTCCGCGGGTGTGGCGCTGGACACGTCCGATGGGATCTTCAGCGAGAAGCGCGCCGGCAAGCTGGCCAACCTCGAGGCCGCCCTCGAGGCCGACGACGTGCCGCCGTCGACGACCGGCATCGGCCACACGCGCTGGGCAACCCACGGCGGGCCGACCGACCAGAACGCGCACCCGCACCGTGCCGGTGAGGACGGCAAGCTCGCGCTCATCCACAACGGCATCATCGAGAACTTCCACGCGCTCAAGAACGAGCTGCTGGCGGCGGGCGTCCACTTCCAGAGCGAGACCGACACCGAGGTCGCAGCCCAGCTGGTGGCACGCGAGTATGCCGCGACCGGTGACCTGACCGAGGCGATGCGCACCGTCGTCAACCGGCTCGAGGGCGCGTTCACGCTGCTGGCGGTCCACGCCGACAGCCCCGGTGTCGTCGTCGGCGCGCGCCGCAACAGCCCCCTGGTCGTCGGCCTCGGCGACGGCGAGAACTTCCTCGGCTCGGACGTGGCCGCGTTCATCGGCTACACCCGCCACGCACTCGAGCTCGGGCAGGACCAGATCGTCACGATCACGCCCGACTCCTACGAGGTCATCAACTTCGACGGCACGCCCGCGCAGGGCAAGGACTACGAGGTCACCTGGGACGCCGCGGCGGCCGAGAAGGGCGGCTACTCGACCTTCATGGAGAAGGAGATCTACGAGCAGCCGCACGCCGTCGGCGACACCCTGCTCGGCCGCACCGACGACACGGGGCGCCTCGTCCTCGACGACATGTCGATCAGCGAGGAGCAGCTGCGCGACGTCGACCGCATCATCATCGTCGCGTGCGGCACCGCGGCATACGCCGGCATGGTCGCCAAGTACGCCATCGAGCACTGGACCCGCATCCCGGTCGAGGTCTCGCTCGCCCACGAGTTCCGCTACTCCGACCCCATCGCGTCCGAGCGCACCCTCGTCGTCTCGATCAGCCAGTCCGGCGAGACGATGGACACGCTCATGGCCGTCAAGCACGCCCACGACCTGGGCGCGATGACCCTGTCGATCTGCAACACCCACGGCTCGACCATCCCGCGCGAGTCCGACGCGGTCCTCTACACCCACGCCGGGCCGGAGATCGCGGTCGCCTCCACCAAGGCGTTCCTCGCCCAGATCACGGCCTGCTACATCCTCGGCCTCTACCTCGCCCAGCTGCGCGGCGGCACCTACGCCGACGACGCCCAGGCGGTGATGAAGGAGCTGCACGAGATCCCGGCCAAGCTCGAGGAGCTGCTGGGCAACATGGACCGCGTCAGCGAGATCGCCCGGTTCATGGCCGACACCCGCTCGGTGCTCTTCCTCGGGCGCAACGTCGGGTTCCCGGTGGCGCTGGAGGGTGCGCTCAAGCTCAAGGAGCTCGCCTACATCCACGCCGAGGGCTTCGCCGCCGGCGAGCTCAAGCACGGGCCGATCGCGCTCATCGAGCCCGGCCAGCCGGTCTTCATCGTCGTCCCCGGCCCGGGCACGCCGCACGAGCTGCACAAGAAGGTCGTCTCCAACATCCAGGAGATTCGGGCCCGTGGCGCCCGCACGCTCGTCATCGCCGAGGAGGGCGACGAGGACGTCGTGCCCTTCGCCGACGAGGTGATCCGGGTGCCCAAGACGGCCCCGCTGCTGGCGCCGTTGCTGAGCGTCGTGCCGCTGCAGGTGTTCGCCCTCCAGCTCTCGACCGCCAAGGGCCTCGACGTGGACCAGCCTCGCAACCTGGCCAAGAGCGTCACGGTCGAGTGAGTTCGGTGGCGCGGCAGTGATCGTCGGCGTCGGGATCGACGTGGTCGACGTCGAGAGGTTCGGGCAGACGCTCGAACGCACGCCGGCGCTGCGCGACCGCCTCTTCACCGACGAGGAGCGCAGCCTGCCGCTCAACTCGCTCGCCGCCCGCTTCGCCGCCAAGGAGGCGCTCGCCAAGGCCCTCGGTGCCCCGGCCGGCCTCGAGTGGCACGACGCCACCGTGCGCAAGGACGACGACGGCCGTCCGCACCTCGTGATCGGCGGTACGGTCGCCGCTCGTGCCGAGGCGCTCGGGGTGCACGCCTGGCACCTGTCCCTGTCGCACGACGCGGGGATCGCCTCAGCGGTCGTCGTCGCCGAGGGATGAGGTCACCATGCTGAGGGCGTATGCCGCGGACCGCGTCCGCGCCGCCGAGGAGTCGGTGATGGCCGGGCTCCCGGACGGAGAGCTGATGTCGCGTGCCGCACAAGGCCTCGCCGAGGTATGCCGTGCCCGGCTGGCTGAACGCGATGGGTCCACGGTGGTCGGTCTGGTCGGCTCCGGCAACAACGGTGGAGATGCTCTCCACGCCCTGGCCCACCTCGCCGACGTCGGGTATGCCGCGTCGGCCGTCGTCGGCGAAGGCGGAGTTCCGTTGGGGGACAAGGAGTCCTGGGAGTCGGCGGGCGTGCGGGTGGTGGACGGCACGGACGAGCGGGCGGTGGCTGCGGCACTCGCCGACGCTGATGTCGTCGTGGACGGCATCCTGGGCATCGGCGGGCGGCCGGGGCTGCCCGACGCGGCCGCGCGGTGGCTCGACGAGGTGCCGGACACGGCATACGTGGTCAGCGTCGACCTGCCCTCGGGGCAGGACCCGGCGGGCGAGATCGGCTCTGACACAGGGGTTTTCGCCGATGAGACGGTGACCTTCGGGGTGGCCAAGCCCGTCCACCTGCTGCCCGCCACCGAGCCCGCCGTCGGCCAGCTGACGCTCATCGACATCGGCCTGGACGTCGACCGTGACGCCGACGTCGAACGGCTCGACCACGACGACGTGGCCGCCCTCTGGCCCGTGCCGGTGGCGTCCGACGACAAGTACTCGCGCGGGGTGCTCGGGGTCGTGGCGGGGGGAGAGGCCTACACAGGGGCCGCCGTCCTGAGCTGCACGGCCGCGGCCGAGTCCGGCGTCGGGATGCTGCGCTACTTCGGCACCCCGACCCCGACAGGTCTGGTGCGGGCGGCAGTGCCCGAGGCCGTCATCGGCAGCGGACGCGTGCAGGCCTGGGTGGTGGGCCCCGGGCTCGACGTCGAGGCGCAGGGCGAGGACGCAGCCGCCCAGCTGGCCGTCGCGCGGGAGGCGCTCGCGAGCGACCTGCCAGTGCTGGTGGACGCCGGTGGGCTCAGCCTGGTGTCCGGCCGCCGCCAGGCACCGACCCTGCTCACCCCCCACGCGGGCGAGCTGGCCACGCTCGTCAGCCGGTTGACCGGTGCGAAGACGAACCGCGAGGACGTCACCGCAGCGCCGCTGCGCCACGCGCGCGCCGTCGCCGACCACACCGGTGCGACGGTGCTGCTCAAGGGCGCGACGACACTCGTGGTGCCGCCGACCGACTCCGGGCTGCCGGTGCGCTCCCAGGACGACGCGACCCCGTGGCTCGCGACGGCGGGCGCGGGTGACGTGCTCTCCGGAATCGTGGGCACCCTGCTGGCCGCGGGCCTCTCGCCGCTGGACGCGGGAAGCCTCGGCGCACTGGTGCACGGTGTCGCCGCAGACCGGGCCAACCCCGGTGGCCCACTGCGAGCGCTGGCGGTCGCGGTCGCCGTGCCCGGCACGGTCGCCGCCCTCCTGCGTCGCTGAGCAGGGGCTGCATGAAAGACTGCTGGCCACCATGAGCACACCTGCCCTGCCTGCGCGCGCCGAGGTCGACCTCGAGGCGATCCGCGGCAACGTGAGCGCCCTCGCGCAGCGCGCCGGCTCCGCCGAGGTGATGGCCGTGGTCAAGGCGGACGCCTATGGCCACGGGCTGGCGCCGAGCGCCCTAGCTGCGGTGCGCGGCGGTGCCACCTGGCTCGGCGTGGCCCAGCTGCCCGAGGCGCTCGAGCTGCGTCGGGCGCTCGCGGACGCCGGGGTGCAGGTGCCGGTCCTCAGCTGGCTGCACGTGCCGGGCCAGGACTTCACCGCGGCCGTGACCGAGGGCGTCGACCTCGGGATCGCGTCGAGCTGGGCCCTCGACCAGGCCCTCGCCGCCGCTGCGACGACCGGCACCAGCGCTCGCATCCACGTCAAGGTCGACACCGGGCTGGGGCGCAACGGCGCCTGGGACGCCGACCTCGAGGCGTTGCTGACAGCGGTCGCCAAGGCCCGGGCCGAGGGCGCGATCGAGGTCGTGGGCCTGTTCTCCCACTTCGCCTACGCCGACGCACCCCAGCACCAGACCGTGCGCGCCCAGCAGGAACGGTTCGACGGCATCATCACCCAGTTCGAGCAGGCGGGCGTGCGCCCTCAGGTGCGCCATCTCGCCAACTCGGCTGCCACCCTGACCAACCCCTCCGCGCACTACGACCTCGTCCGGCCCGGGGTCTCCGTCTACGGGCTGTCGCCGGTGCCCGACCTCGGCGCGCCGGAGGACTTCGGCCTGCGTGAGGCGATGCGGCTCGTCGCCAACCTTGCCCTGGTCAAGGATTCGCCTGCGGGACAAGGCATCTCGTACGGCCACACCTACACGACCTCCACCGACACCCGACTCGGCCTCGTCCCCATGGGGTACGCCGACGGCATACCGAGGCATGCGTCCAACGCCGGACCCGTGCAGGTGCACGGCCAGCGGTATGCCGTTGCCGGACGGGTCTGCATGGACCAGTTCGTCCTCGACCTCGGCGCACAGTCGACTGCGGCGGCCGGCGACGAGGCCGTCCTCTTCGGAGTCGGCGCGGACGGCGAGCCGACCGCCCAGGACTGGGCCGTCGCCGCCGGCACCATCAACTACGAGGTCGTCACGCGACTCGGTGCCAGGGTCCCACGGGTCTACGTCGGGGCGGACGCGTGAACCCTGCGAACCGCGGGCTGATCGGGCTCGGCGTCGGACTGGCTGCTGCCGGCGTGGCCACTGCTGCGGGCGTGGCGGCCGGGCGGGTCAACCGTGACCGCGTGGCCCGGTATGCCGTCCTGGCGCCCGAGGGCGGGTACGCCGTCGTGCCGGGCAAGGAGCTGGTCGTCGTCGCCGACGACGGGACACCGCTGCACGTCGAGGTCGACGAGCCGACCGGTGGCGCCGACCCGGGCAGGCCCACCGTCGTCTTCTCGCACGGCTACACGCTGAGCCTGCGCAGCTGGGTGCTCCAGCGCAAGGCGCTCGTCGACGCCGGGTACCGCGTGGTGCTGTGGGACCAGCGCAGCCACGGCGAGTCTGAGCGGGCGCCCGCCGACACCGCCACCATCGACCAGCTGGGCCGAGACCTGCACCGGGTGATCGAGGAGGTCGCCCCGGAGGGGCCGCTCGTCCTCATCGGTCACTCGATGGGTGGCATGACGATGATGTCGCTGGCCGACCAGTTCCCCGACCTGGTGCGGGACCGGGTCGTCGCGGCGGCCTTCGTGGCGACCAGCGCCGGTGGCCAGAACATGGTGACGCTGGGGTTCGGCCAGTTCCTGGGGCGGCTGCTGGGCCGGCTGGGTCCGCGCTTCCTGGCACGGTTGGGGGCCCGGCAGCAGCTCGTCGACACCGCCCGCCGGGTCGGCCGCGACATCGAGGACCTCATCGTCGACCACTACAGCTTCGCGTCTCCGGTGTCGCGCAACACGATCCGCTACACGGCCGACATGATCATGGGCACCCCGCTGGCCGTGATGTCGGAGTTCCTGCCGAGCATCAACGTGCACGACAAGCGCGCCGCGCTCGAGCAGTTCAACGGCGTGGAGACGTTGGTGCTCAACGGATCCGGCGACCTGCTGACACCGCCGGACCACTCCGAGGCGATCGTGCAGATCATTCCGGGTGCCGAGCACGTGGTGGTCGAGGAAGCCGGCCACATCATCATGCTGGAGCACCCCGAGGTCGTGAACGAGCAGCTCCTGTCGCTGGTCGAGCGCGCCGAGCGGGCAGCGGCCGAGGGCGTCGCGGTCTCGCGCAAACCACGGGTGCGGCGCACCGTCACCGACCTGGCCAAGAAGCGCCAGGTGGCCAAGGCGCGAAAGTCCCGGCGCCGTGGCTGAGGGCGCCCTGCGAGCAACGCTCCCGACGGCCGATGACACGCGCGCCTGGGGCGCCCGGCTCGGGCAGGTGCTGCGGACGGGTGACCTCGTGGTGCTCACCGGTGGCCTCGGCGCCGGCAAGACGACCCTGACCCAGGGGATCGCCGAGGGCCTGGGGGTGCGCGGACCCATCACGTCACCGACCTTCGTCATTGCCCGGGTGCACCCGTCGCTCGTCGGCGGTCCGGCGCTCGTGCACGTGGACGCCTACCGGCTCGGCGGGCTCGCCGAGCTCGACGACCTCGACCTCGACACCTCGCTCGAGGAGTCGGTCACCATCGTCGAGTGGGGGCACGGCCTGGCCGAGGGCCTGTCCGAGGACCGGTTGGAGCTGGTGCTGGACGGCGAGACCGCCCGGACGGTGTCGTGGTCCACCCACGGGGCACGGTGGGACGGACTCGACCTCGACGGTCTGGAAGAAGGAGCGGACTGATGCTGGTCCTGGCGATCGACACCTCGACCACGGCCATCACGGTTGCCCTCCACGACGGCGAGCAGCCGGTCACCAGGACAGTTCTCGACGCGCGCGCCCACGCCGAGCACGTCGCCCCGCTGATCGAGCAGCTGCTGGCCGAGACCGGTCGCACACCCTCCGACGTCACGGACGTCGTCGTGGGCACCGGACCGGGCCCGTTCACCGGCCTGCGCGTCGGCATCGTCAGCGGGGTCGTCTTCGCGCACGCCCGCGGCATACCCGTGCACGGCGTCGTGAGCCTGGACGCGCTCGCCCGGCAGGTCGCGGCCATGGGCGCCGACGGTGACCTGCTGGTCGCCACCGATGCGCGGCGCAAGGAGGTCTACTGGGCGAGGTATGCCGTGCGCGACGGCCGGGCTGTCCGCGTCACCGAACCGGCTGTGGACCGCCCCGCCGACCTGCCGGCCGACCTGCGCGGGTTGCCGACCGCGGGCCGAGCAACGGTGCTCTACCCGGACCTCTTCCCCCACCCCGTGGAGGTCCTCGACGTCGACGCGGGCTTCGTTGCGGCAGAAGGGATCGAGGGCATCCAGGCAGGGCGGCAGATGCCGGTCGAGCCGCTTTACCTGCGCCGGCCCGATGCCCTCACCACAGCCGAACGGGCACAGCAGTGACGGCACCCACGACAAGCGACCTGACGATGCGTGACCTCATGTGGACCGACATTCCCGCGCTGGTCGAGCTGGAGACCGAGCTGTTCCCCCGCGACTCGTGGAGTGAGCAGACGTGGTGGGCCGAGCTCGCAGCACGCCCACGGCGGTCCTATGTCGCCACGGCCGGCCCGGACGGGGAGGTCCTCGGGTATGCCGGCGTCGACCTCGGCGGCGAGGTGGCCGACGTGATGACCGTGGCCGTCGCACCAGCCGCGCAGGGCCACGGCTCGGGACGCCGACTTCTCGACGAGCTCGTCGCCCGCGCGCGGGGCGACCACGCGGCATACCTCATGCTCGAAGTGCGCGCCGACAACGAAGCTGCGCGAAATCTTTATGATCGCAACGGTTTTGAGGTGCTGACAGTGCGCCGACGGTACTACCAACCGGGCGACGTGGACGCGCTGGTCATGCGCCGCGACCTGACACGAGAGGTGCCGGCATGAGCAAGGACGAACCACTCGTCATCGGGTTCGAGACGTCGTGTGACGAGACCGGCGTCGGCATCGTGCGTGGTGAGACCTTGCTCGTCGATGCGATCGCGAGCAGCGTCGACGAGCACGCGCGGTTCGGCGGGGTGGTGCCCGAGGTCGCCAGCCGGGCCCACCTCGAGGCGATGGTCCCGACGATCGAACGGGCAACCCGTGAGGCCGGGGTGCGGCTGTCGGACGTCGACGCCGTGGCGGTCACCGCGGGGCCCGGGCTCGCGGGGGCCCTCATGGTGGGGGTCGCTGCGGCGAAGTCGCTAGCGGTCGCCCTCGGCAAACCCCTCTACGGCGTCAACCACCTGGCCAGCCACGTGGCCGTCGACATCGTCGAGCACGGACCCCTGCCCGAGCCGACGATGGCGATGCTGGTGTCCGGCGGGCACTCCTCGCTCCTGCTGGTGCCCGACGTGACGCACGAGATCACCTCGCTGGGCGCCACCATCGACGACGCCGCGGGGGAGGCCTTCGACAAGGTGGCGCGAGTGCTGGGCCTGCCGTTTCCCGGCGGTCCGCACATCGACCGGGCCGCCCGTGACGGCAACGCGGTCGCGATCGACTTCCCCCGCGGGCTGACGACCGGACGCGACGTCGAGCGGCACCGCTTCGACTTCTCGTTCTCCGGGCTCAAGACGGCGGTCGCGCGCTGGGTGCAGGCCAAGGAGGCGGCCGGCGAGCCGGTGCCGGTGGCTGACGTGGCCGCGTCTTTCCAGGAGGCCGTCACGGATGTGTTGACCCGCAAGGCCATCGATGCCTGTCGCACCAACGGCGTCGAGAACCTCCAGATCGGCGGAGGCGTGGCGGCGAACTCACGGCTGCGGGCCATGGCGCAGGAGCGATGTGACGCCGCCGGCATCACGCTGCGCGTGCCGCGGCCGGGCCTGTGCACCGACAACGGCGCCATGGTTGCGGCGCTGGGGGCGCAGATGGTGCTCAAGGGGCGCACGGCGTCACCGCTCGACATTCCGGCGGACTCCTCGATGCCGGTGACCGAGGTCCAGGCCTAAGGGCCAGGCTCGCTCGGTAGCACGGTCAGGCGACGCGGTCCCACGGTCCGTAGAGGTCGTACTGGATGCGTGCGATCTCGGCCCAGTCGGTGTCCAGGGGTGCGCCGGAGTCCGGGTCGCACCAGATGGGTCGTTGATCCAGGTCTTGGGAGGGTGGGTGCCAGTTCCGGCCGAGCAGCGGGGGTGCGGTGGAGTGGTAGGTGTGCCCGGTCGGCGTGGTGATGACGATTGCGTGGGATCCCTCGCTGGGGTGGTGGAGTCCGGTGGCGGTGACCTCGTGGTGCCAGCCGGGCGCTTCCTTGGTGAGGTTGCAGTGGGCGCACGACCCTTGGCCGTTGGTGGCTGTGGACTTCCCGCCAGCGTGGCGAGGGTTGATGTGGTCGGCGTGGGCGATCGGGGCACCGCACCAGGGCGTGCGGCAGACATCGTCGCGCAGCACGAGGTAGTCGATGAGCTTGGGTGGGAACAGACTGGCGGTGGACTCGAGGGCGACCAGGTCGCGCCCGGTGGGCTCGGTGAACAGGCGCCGCACCCAGACGTGCCCCAGCTGAGCCCCGTCGGCCGCTTCGTCGGCGTGCCCGTCTGTTGTGGTCGGCCCCGACCTGGTGGAGGGCCCTTCGTGGGTGCCTCTGCTGGTCGCGGTGGGAGCGTGCTGGCGTAGCCAGGCTCGGGCGGTGGGGGCGGGGACCGGTGCGTGGCCGACCATGCGGGCGGGTTCCATGACGGACCGATCAGGGTTGCCGATGCCGGTCAGGGCGCGGTCGGTCATGACGAGCTGGACCGCGATGGGCTGCACCTGGCCGAGCTGGCGGCCGGACAGGTGGCGCAGGGCGGTGTCGGCCATGATGGCGCCGTCGTGCCGTCCCGCGGGCAGTTCACCGGCGGGGTCACGGCCGGCCATGACGGTGGCGGCGTGCTTCTTCAGGGCGGCGTACGCGCCGACGGTTTCGTGGATGGGGCCGAGCACGGTCAGGTACGCCATCCCGTCCGGGGCGGGCCGGCACGTGACCCGGCGGGACGCCACGGCGCGCTCGTTCCGTGCCACGACGCCTGCGGCGTCGAGCTCGGCCACGACTGCTCGTGCGAGCCGGCCGAGCCGCCGCGGGGTGACCTGACCCGCGACCCCCGCCGCCTCGTTTGTCTCGGTCGGGGTGGCGGTGCTGTCGGGGGTGGCGAGGCGCCGGTCGACTTCGGCCCGCACGTCTACGGTGGTGCCGGCGGTGCCGGCGACGAGCTCGACCGCGGCGTCCTCGGTGATGGCGCCCCGGGTCAGGGCGGTCATGGTGTGCGGCATCTCGGTGACCAGGGCGCGGGCGGCGCCGACGTACCGGTCACCCAGGGAGGGTGAGACCCTGCGGGCGAGTGCGACCTGGGCGTGCACGGACCGACGGGCCTGGGCCTGCTCCCGCCTGCTTGTCCCCGCGGTGGCGAGCTGGGAGTCGGCGAACGCGACCGTGACTCTCGCCTGCACCGCCGCTGCTGCGCCCTTGAGCTGCTCCATCGCGGTGATCAGGTCGACCCGGGCCGCGTCGTCCATCCCGGCACCGTCCACCTGGGCCAGGGCGCGCAGCAGCTCCTGCGCCTGCTGCGCGGCGCTGGGGTGTGCGATGGTCGGTGTCATAGCAGCATCGTACAGTTGTTCGAACAACAGCACAAGGTCTTATCCACACGAATTTCGTTTCAGCACAACGGGTTTCGTGATTCTCTTGTGCCTGCGACCACTGTCATGAGACCCCTCATGCTGGTCCCTGCACCAGGCCGGCAGGTTGAAGCCCGAGCAGGCTGAAGGCTGAAACCTGGGTCGACGCGGTGCCGTGAGGTGGTTCCTAGCAGCGCACCAGTCCGAGGTCGGCCTTGAGGTCGAGCACGCGCGCTGCCGCGGCGTCCACCTGCGCGGCAAACGTCTTGCTCTCGGCGCGCTTCTGCGCGATGGCCGACAGCATGGGTGCGGCCAGGCTCGGCTGGGCGATGAGGACGATGTCGCCCCCCGCCGCGATGAACCGCGTCGCGCGCGCGCCCGGCGACACCGCGGCCACGGCCTTGGCCGCGCCCACGTCGTCGGTGATCACGACGCCGTCGAAGCCCAGGTCGCCTCGCAGGAGGTCGGTGATGACCGCCTTGGAGAAGACCGCCTGGTTGTCGGGGTCGAGCCTCGGATAGCGCGCCGAGGAGATCATCACCAGCGGTGCACCGGCGCGTATGCCGGCCTCGAAGGGTGCGAGGTAGGGGTCGCCGGCGTACGTGGTCGAGTCCGTGATCCCGGAGGCGGTCACGTCGGTGTTGCCGGTCACCCGGCCGAGCCCGGGGAAGTGCTTCACCGTGGGCGCGACATCGGCGGCGAGCGACCCGCGGACGAAGGCCGCGGCATACGTGGCATTGGTCCTGGGCGAGCCGGGCGCGAAGTCTCGCCGGAAGCGCCCGATAGGGGCGTTGCCCGCGCCGAGCGACGTGGGGACGGTGTCGGCGACGGGGGAGAGGTTGACGTTGACGCCCGCCTTGGCAAGCTCGCGCGACCACTGCGCGACGTTGCGTTCCTCGGTCGACGGCGACGACTGAGCCTGGGTGCGGGCCGAGGGCAGGCGGGTGAAGCCAGCACCTCGCAGCTGCTGCACCTGGCCGCCCTCCTGGTCGGCGGCGACGAGCAGGTCACCACCCGCGGCAGCCTGCAGCCGCTTGGAAACTGTTGCCACTGAAGCGGATCCGTTGTTCCAGCCGCCGAGGAAGATGACCGACCCGAGCCCCTGCTTCTTCACCTGGGCGGCGAGCGCGCGCGAGCTGGCGTTCGACTGCATGCCGACCATGAGGAGCTGTCCGGCCCGCTCGGACGGCGTCATCGCGGCAGCCAGCTGCTGCCCGCACGACGGCGCGGTGGAGGTGGGGCTCGTCGTGGTCGAGGGGGACGTGCTGCTCGGTGCCGCGCTGGTCGTGCCCGCAGAGCTCGTGCCCGCAGAGCTCGTGCCAGAGGTGGTCGCGCCGGAGGATGCGGTCGTCGTCGGCGAGGCGGCCGGTTCGCCGGTCGAGCAGGCGGCGACGACGCCCAGGGCGGACACCACGGCGAGGGCGCTGACGGCGCGGGCCGGGCGCAGCAGTCTGGTCGGGGTCACGCGGCCGAACCTATCCCGCGTGGCTGGGCTGGACGAAACCCGCCGTCAGCCCTGGTGCGGGAGTGCCTCCAGCTGGGTGCGCAGTGCTCTCAGGGCGCCGTCGTCACTGACGCCGAGGCGGCGCGCGGCCAGGGCGAAGGTGCGGGCGGCGTCGTCGAGCATGCGCTCGGCTGCGCCCTCCTCGCCAGGTGTCGCGGCCGCGTTGCGGCCGGCGACCACGGTGCCGTGGCGTACGCGGCTGGTGACGAGGCCGTCGCTCTCCAGCTCGCGAAAGGCGCGGGCGACGGTGCCGGGCGCGAGGCCGAGGTCCGACGCCAGCTGGCGGATGCTGGGCAGTCGGGTGCCGGCGGCCAGGGTGCCGCTCGCGACCAGCTCGGTGAGCTGGGCCCGCAGCTGCTCGTATGCCGGGACCGCGCCGTGGGGATCGATGTCGATGATCACGACTGGGTTGCCGCCTGAGCCGGCCGGGCCGGGCCGGTGCGCGCTGGGCTGGCGCCCGTGGCGAGCCGCCATCCGACGCCGAGCTCGAGCAGCATGAGGAACAGGCCGATCCCCGCCCAGATCGGGCCCTGGGGTGCGTCGGGCCGGTCGATGAGTGCGACCACCGCTGCGGTCGACAGCCCGAGTGCCGCCAGCGCCGACCCGGCGAGCACTGCCGCGGCTCGAGCGCGCAACGCATCGTCGGCGGCGACCAGGTCCTGCGCCGCAGGTGGCTGCCGTCGGTCCACCACCCGACGCAGGGTGAGGGCGAGGACTGCCAGCCCCAGCACGGTGATGCCTGCCCAGACCCAGGGGGCCGGGCCGCCGGTCCTGACCACGGCCGCGACGGTGGCGCCGAACCAGAGGACCAGCGCCACCCCGAGAACGACCAGGGGGCCGCGCCGCAGGTAGCTCGAGAGGGTGCGCGGTGCCAGTGAGGCGGCCCGTCGGCCGGCCTCCACGGGGATGCCCGCGATCCGCCACTCGGCCACCACGGCGCCGACGAACCACCCGAGGAAGGCGGCGGCGAAGTTGAGGGTGAGCTGTCCCTCGCGCAGCGCCCACAGCACGCCCGCTGCCAGGCCGGTCCATAGGCCGAGGGTGCGCCACCGCTGCGTCAGGGCCAGCGCTTGGAGGAGCAGCGGGCCGTTGCCGGCGGTCACCACCAGCCGCTGCCGCGAGGCGAACTTCTCCAGTCGCGGCCGACTGACCGGTTGCCTGAAGGCCGCGACGGCCGCGTAGAGGCAGATCCCCACCGCGACCGACACCACGAGTCCCATCACCAGAGCCATGGGCGCCACTGTGGACCATCACCTAGGCGTGTGTCAATGTGTCAATACAGTGGTACATTGCCTCGCATGAGCGAGCAGAGCGCGATGGGGCGCGACACGGGGTGGGTCTCGACCGAGGTCTGGCAGGAGATAGCGCCGTCTGCGGACGTCATCGCTCCCGGGGAGCGAAAACTTTTGCGCCGCAGTGCGATTGGTATTGCCGCAGTCGTTGCCCTGGCGGTCGCCGGATGGTGGTCCGGCCTGTTGGTTCCCCGGGTGGGCGCAGGCAACAGCGCCGGGGGGCAGGCCGACATGACGTCCCGTGCCGTGACGTACGAGACGACCCTCGTCAACCGGGGGCTGGTCCCGGTGACCGTGGGCTCGGTGACGGTCGATGCCCCTGGCCTCGGCGAAGTCGCCACCGACCCGTCTCCGGTCCGCATCGGGCCGGGCGCGTCGGCGCCGGTGCGCCTCGAGCTGACGGTCACCGACTGCGCCAAGGCCCTCCCGGCGATCCGCATCACGCAGGAGGGTCCGCGTGTCGACCTCGAGGTGAGACGCCTTTGGGGCACTGCCGGAGCTCGGCTCGACGACAACGTGAGCTCGGGCGTGAGGGACCTCGTCTACATGGCCTGCGGGGTCGACTCCGGGGCCTGAGCGGGCGCTCTGGCAGGATCGCGAGCATGGTGCGGACGTATGCCGCGAACGGCGCCCTTCCCGTGGTCCTCGACGTCGACACCGGTGTCGACGACGCCTGCGCGATCCTGCTGGCCGCCCTGCACCCGGCCCTCGACCTGCGCGCCGTCACCTGTGTCGGGGGCAACGCGCCCGTCGACGCGGTGGTCACCAACACGCTCACCGTCCTCGACGCCGCCGAGCGCCCGGACGTGCCGGTCGCGCGGGGTGCCGGGCTGCCGTTGCTCGAGGACCCCGTCGACGCCCGCCACGTGCACGGGCAGGACGGCATGGGCGACCTCGACTGGCCGAAGTCGACGCGAGAACCCGACCCGCGGCACGCCGTCGAGCTGCTGCGAGACGTCCTGCGCGACGCGGCGGCCACCGGTGACCGCGGCCGGCAGGTCACTCTCATCCCGCTGGCGCCCCTGACCAACATCGCCCTGCTGTTGCGCACCTACCCCGAGGTGGCCGCCGGCATCCGCGAGATCGTGTTCATGGGCGGGGCGGCAGCGGACGGCAACGCCACGGCCTCCGCGGAGTTCAACGTCTTCCACGACCCCGAGGCCGCGGCCGTCGTCCTCGACGCCTGCGCCGACCTGGGCATCGCGGTGACGATGTACGGCCTCGACGTCTTCTACCGGCCGCGCGTCACCCGGGCCAGCATCGAGCCGCTGCTCGCGGCCGGCAAGGGCGACGCCGCAGACCTCGCGGCGCAGCTGATCGCCTTCCAGTGCAAGCGATTCGACGACGTCTCCGCCACAATCGGTGACGCCGGAGCCGTCTGTGCGGTCATCGAACCCGCCGGCGTCCGGGTCGAGAACCTGCCCGTCCGGGTCGAGCTCGCCGGCACCTGGTCGCGTGGTCGCACGATCGTCGACCGCCGTGACTGGAGCGGTGACCTCACCCACGACCCGCATGGACGGGCCCGTTCCAGCATCGACGTCTGCCTCGACGTCGACGCGCAGCGGTACGCCTCACTGTGGTACCAGACCGTCACCGGAGGGCTGCGCTGATGGGCGGCGTCCTTGTCCTCGGGTCACTCAACGTCGACCTCGTGGCCCAGGTGGACCGGCACCCGCGCCCGGGCGAGACCGTCCTCGCCGAGCCCGGCCTCACCCGCAACGCAGGGGGCAAGGGGGCCAACCAGGCCGTCGCGGCGGCTGCCGCGGGCGCCCGAGTCGCCATGTCCGGTGCGGTCGGCGCGGACGGCGACGGCGCGGCATACCTGCGCCGACTCGAGGCGCGGGGCATCGACGTGAGCCGCGTGCGCACGGTGGGCGACCAACCGACCGGGCAGGCCTGGATCGCCGTCGACGCCGAGGGGGAGAACACCATCATCGTGGTGCCGGGCGCGAACTCCGTTGCCACGCGGCCGGATCTGACGGGTTGGGGAGAGGGCGACGTGCTCCTCGCCCAGCTGGAGGTACCACTGGACGTCGTGGCCGAGACCGCGCGCGACGCGCACCGCCGTGGCATGCGGGTCGTCGTCAACGCCGCGCCGTATGCCGCCCTCCCGCACGACGTGGCCGCGCTCGCCGACCCCGTGGTCGTCAACGAGCACGAGGCTGCGCAGCTCGCCGACGGCGACCTCGTGCCGGGGTCGTTGCTCGTGACGTTCGGGGCGGCGGGCTGCACGTGGGACGGAGAACCCTTCCCCGGCGAGGCGGTGCCGGCCGACCAGGTGGTCGACACCACGGGTGCGGGCGACGCGTTCTGCGGTGCGCTCGCCGCCGCTCTCGCGGGCGGAGTGGGGCGTGCCGAGACGATTCGCCGCGCGGCCACAGCCGGTGCGCAGGCTGTCACTCGCGTTGGGGCACAAGCAGATCCGGCGATCTGACCCGGCAGCGGGACGCCCAGAGCCCGGCTGGCGGGCGGGGGAACCTGGCTCAGTTCACCGACACGTGGACGTGGTCCATGTGGTTCTGGGTGATCCCGCCGCGGTCCGACATGGACTTCCAGGTGCCGCTGCTGGGGTACCAGATGCGCTGGTACCAGATGACGTACTTCACGTTGAGCCGCGAGGCGTTGGCGATGACGTAGGACGCGACCTGGTCGCCGGTCGCCCGGCTCGGCATCATCGCGTCGACGGCGGTGCCGGTGCCGTGGTCCATGTCGCCGGCCCGGAAGCCGCCGAACGAGCTCACCTGCGGGAAGTTGTCGCGGATCGCGTTGAGCACGACCAGCCCGTTCTGGGTCAGGCCGAGCTCGTTGCGCAGGCCCGAGGTCCGGATGCCGCCGCGGGACACCGAGTCCTGGCCGCGGTCCCCGAGGAGGTCGTCGGTGGTGGACGACTTCGTGTCCGTGGAGCTGGTCTTGGGCTTCGGCTTGGGTTTCGGCTTGGGCTTCGCCTCGGCCGAGAAGCCGATCTCGCCGAAGGACTCCGGCTGGGCCACCGCTGCCGCCGGGGCGGTCACCGACGTGGTCGTGTGGCTCACCCGGGGCGTGTCGCCGAGGGCCAGCGCAGGGCTGGCCACCGGGGCCGACCAGGCGCTCACGACACCCACGGCCGCGAGCAGGCACCCGGCGGTCTTGACGAGCCCGCGGTGGCTCGGGCGGCGCACCATGCGACCGATCTCGGCCCACAGCACGGGGCTGCGACGGAGCGTGACGCGGTGGCGTCCGGAGGACGAGGGGGGCTGGGTCATGAGCGGAAGATCCTGGGGGGAGCTGACGGCGGAACGGCCGGGGGCCAAGGCGCCACGGTACCCGGTCCGGCACCAAGGTCACAAACAGGTCACGGCGCGCGTGGCGGGTCTCACGCCGTGGTGACGCCGCGGCATACCCCGGCCTCGGTGGGCGGCCGGGAGACGAGGGGCAGGTATGCCGTCAGGCCGGCCGGACGACGAGCGCCACCTGGTTGCTGCGCACCCGGGTGAGGACGACGGTCGCCTCGGTGTGTCCCTTGGCGGGCAGCCGCAGCTGGCGGCGCAGCAGGTCGGGGTCGACGCTGACACCGCGCTTCTTGATGGTGAGCCGGTCGAAGCCGTGGTCGCGCAGCCAGCCACGCAATGCCTTGACGTTGAACGGCATCGCCTCGACCACGACGAACCGTCGGGCGTACGGCACGTCTAGCGCGGTGTCGCTGGAGACGTACCCCACGCCGTCGTCGAGCTCGTGGCCTGCGACCGCGGCGGTCACGGCACCGACCAGGCCGGCCCGGATCACCGCGCGGTCCGGTTCGTAGAGCCACGAGCCGATCTCACCCAGGGAGTTGACGCGGCCGTGGTCGGTGTCCGCGCCCTCCTCGGTGACCAGCACGGACCCGCGGTCACGCAGCACGGCGGCGGTGCGCCCGGCCGTCTGCACCAGGGGCCCGAACCAGACGGCGCACTCGAGGACCTCGCCGTCGAGGGAGGTCCACTGGGCCTCGGCCCCGGCGGGGATCGCACCGTGCGGGAAGGCGGGGGCGAGCTTGGCGCCCGTCGCCGGGAGCTGGCGGGCGATGTCCTGGACCTCCTGCCACGACGGTGAGATCGCGGCGAGGTCGAACACGCGCCGGGTGCGGCCACGCACATCGGCGACGCCGGGGGTGCGCCGCGCCGGGTCGAGCCAAGCCCCCACGTCGCGCGCGCCCTCACCGGCGGGTGGGGTGAAGTCCTCGACCCGACCGGTGCGGGCGTCGGACTCCGGCCAGTGCCGCAGGTTGACCGCCGCGATCGCCGCCGTCACCTCGTCGGCGTCGATCGCCCGCACCCGCAGGTCGAGTCCGGCCATCGCCATCGCGTCCGCCCCGATGCCGCACCCGAGGTCGTGCACCGTGGCGACCCCTGCCGACCGGAACCGCTGGGCGTGCCGCGCGGCGACCGTGAACCGCGTCGCCTGCTCGAGGCCGTCGGAGGTGAACACCATGCCGCGGGCGAACTCACCGAACTTGTCCACGGCCCTGGCGCGCAACCGGCTCTGGTTGAGTGCGGCGGCGACCAGGTCGGGATCGAACCCCGCCCCGCGCAGCCGGTCCTGCAGCGCGAGCGCCTGCGACTCGTCATAGGGCGGCAGCGACTGGAGGAGGCCCCAGCCCTCGCCGGTCGTGAGCCGTCGCAGCAGGGCCAGGTCCATGCCCGGCATTGTGGCAGCCGCCCGAGCGGCCACCGCCCGTGACTGCTTGCGTCCGCGGTTTCGGTCGTCATCGCAACCAGAACCGCGGACGCAAGCCTGCGGGTGAGTCGGTCAGCGTGGGGCGCAGGTGACCCCGGAGCACTGACCGGCGGCGCCGTTGTCGCGCGCGACGTTGCCGCCCTCGTCGACGGCGCCCGGCGCGTAGATGCCCCAGCCCCCGTTGCCGATCGCGGAGTTGGAGCCCAGCCGCACGCCGGGCACCTCAGAGTAGATCCCGTCAATGGAGTGGTCGCGGAA
This sequence comes from Actinomycetes bacterium, assembly GCA_023420415.1. Taxonomy (GTDB): domain Bacteria; phylum Actinomycetota; class Actinomycetes; order Actinomycetales; family Dermatophilaceae; genus Pedococcus. The sequence goes on from JAEZWF010000043.1 coordinate 51,972, forward strand.
GGACGAGCCGCGCACCGCGACCTGCGAGCCGTCGGCGCCGTCGTCGACCCGGATCCCCGCGCCGCCGCTGGCGAAGGCGCTGTCACGCACCGACAGCTTGCCCCGGTAGGCGACCGTGATGGCGGGCTGGTTGCCCGCACCGTTGCGCACGAACCGTGACCGGGTGACGGTGACCAGGCCGTCGGCTTCGGCGGAGATCGCGCCGTTCGGGTTGTCGGCGAAGGTGGTGTCGGTGATCGTGGCGCCGTACCACGGGCTCAGCGGGTACGTGTAGTTGCGGATCGTGCTGCCCGAGATGCGGCACACGTTGCCGCCGCACATGCTGGGTGGGAGCCCGACCGTGCCCCGTCCGTCGAGGACGGAGTCGACGATCTCCACCTGCTGGTTCTCGTCGCCTCCCCACGTCCCGCCGATGAGCGTCGACCGCACCAGTCGGAACAGCGTCGTCTCGTGCATGGCGGAGGAGCGCACCAGGCGAGAGTCGACCACGCTGGTCCTCCCGGCGTAGGTGTTCAGGTCGGAGTCGGTGAGCCGGCTCGCGGTGACCCTCAGGTCGGTGGTCTGGAGGGTGAGCGGGGCACGGTTCGCGGTGAGGCGGGAGACCTCGACACGGCTGGTGACCCACGGGTCGGGCTCGGTGCGGATGCCGGCCTGCCACCGGCTCAGCGTGCCGCCGCGGATGACCGTGGGCCGGACGGTCGCCGGACCGACGACGAGGATGCCCGTGGTGGCGCCCGTTCCCCGTCCGGTGATGGAGTGGCCGCCCAGGTCGAGGGTGATGCCGCGGTTGAGGACGAGTGCCGTGCCCTCGCACGTCAGGTCGGCCGTGAGCTTGGTGTCCGTGGTGATCACCGAGCCGCAGGTCGGTGCCGCCTTCGTGGAACGAGCGGTCGCGGGACCGGCGAGCAGGACGCTCGCGGCCACCCCCGCCGCGACGCCGGCGGCCACGAGGGGCCGCCGCAGGCTGATGTTTGACATGGTGTTCTTCCCCCAGCTGGCCATCGGCCACCCCGCACGGCACCGGTGACCGGTGTGCGTGATCGATGCGTGGGCCGTCGGTGCGGCAACGTCCCGACGCACCCCCCAGCGAAGCACCGGACCGCCTCGTGTCGCGTCCGCCTTTTGACGTGGATTGCCCCGGTTTCGGTATGCCGCGTGCTCAGCTCGCGCGGTCGCGGCGCCACTCGTAGGGGGTCGTGGTCGTCACCGTGACCAGGCCCGAGCGTTCGAGGATCGGGCGGGAGAACTCGGTCGAGTCGCTGTGCATGTACTTCTTGCCGTGGGCGATCGCGGACCGTGCGCGGGCGGAGGTGAGGGCGCGGTAGACGCCGCGGCCACGCCACGTCGGCAGCGTCGCGCCGCCCCAGACGCCGGCGAACTCGGTGCCCTCGACCGGTTCGAGCCGGCCCGCCGACACGACCTCGCCGTCGGCCTCGGCGACCCACATCTCCATGTCGTCGCGCGTGCGCAGGCGGTGGAAGATCTGGGCCTCCATCTCGGCGGCGAACGCCGGGCTGTCGTCGAAGACCGTGGCCTGCATCGCCAGCATCTGGCGGACGGCGTCGTCGTCGTGGGTGACCTCGCGCACCACGACTCCCTCGGGCAGCTCCACGTCGTAGGCGAGCAGACGGGCCTCGCCGATCATCACCGACTCGGGCTCATCGGGACGAAACCCGTTGTCCACCAACGCCTCGTGCAACCCCGGCGCATGGTCGTGTCCGCGGGTCTTCCACTCGACGCGCACGATGTCGGGCATCGCGCGGTAGTGCGCCAGCGTCTCCTCGACGAGGCCGCGCACGGAACCCTCGTCGGCAGGCTGCCCGTCGACGTCGAGGTTCTTGTAGGTGACGAAGCCGCGGCCGCCGAGGTAGGTCGCCAGGACCAGCGGGCCGAGCCGGGGGGCGGTGAGCGCCGAGGAGAGCTCCTCACGGAGCTGCTCGTCGTAGGCCGCGAGGAGGGTTGCCGGGTCGGCCGCGCCAGCGGTGTCTGGGGAGGAGCCGGAGGAGGAGCCGGGGGAGGAGTCGGTCACGCGGCGAGCCTCGCGCGGCGACCACGCGGCATACAAGTGGGTTTCCCGTCCGCCCTCGGCGAACGACGGGCGAACGACGACAGAACCTTGGCACTCGAGTTGACCGAGTGCTAACGGACGCCTAGATTTCGTGTTGGCACTCCGGTTCGCCGAGTGCTAACCCGCAGCCACTTCGGTCGACCCCCGCGACGGCGACCGGACGGGTGCACCCAGCTCCACCCCAACCTGTCCACTCCGACATTCCCGAAGGGGAGGTCACCATCGTGTCGGTTTCACTCAAGCCGCTCGAAGACCGCATCGTCGTCAAGAGCGTCGAGGCCGAGCAGACCACCGCGTCCGGCCTCGTCATCCCGGACACCGCGAAGGAGAAGCCCCAGGAGGGCGAGGTCCTCGCGATCGGCCCGGGTCGCATCGACGACAACGGCAACCGCGTCCCGCTCGACGTCAAGGTCGGCGACCGCGTGATCTACAGCAAGTACGGCGGCACCGAGGTCAAGCACGGTGGGGATGAGCTGCTCATCCTCTCCGCGCGCGACGTGCTCGCCATCGTCGGCTGACCCACCTGCGGCTGACAAAGGATCCGGTATGCCGTGAGCTCACCCGCGTGGTGACCTCACGGCATACCTGTTCCCGCCCCTGCTGAAACCAATTGGTAGAGAAGGACTTTCATGGCCAAGACGCTGGAGTTCAACGACTCCGCTCGTAAGTCGCTCGAGCGCGGTGTCGACGCGCTCGCCAACGCCGTCAAGGTGACGCTCGGCCCCAAGGGCCGCAACGTCGTCCTCGACAAGAAGTGGGGCGCCCCCACGATCACCAACGACGGTGTCACCATCGCTCGCGAGGTCGAGCTCGAGGACCCGTACGAGAACCTCGGCGCCCAGCTCGCCAAGGAGGTCGCGACCAAGACCAACGACGTCGCGGGTGACGGCACCACCACCGCCACCGTGCTCGCCCAGGCCATGGTCAAGGAGGGCCTGCGCAACGTCGCCGCGGGCGCCGGCCCCGCCGGGCTCAAGCGCGGCATCGACCAGGCCGTCAAGGCCGTCTCGGACAAGCTGCTCGAGACCGCCCGTGAGGTCGAGGGCAAGGACGAGATCGCCCAGGTCGCCGCGCTGTCCGCGCAGGACCAGGAGATCGGCGGCATCATCGCCGACGCGTTCGACAAGGTCGGCAAGGACGGCGTCATCACGGTCGAGGAGTCCTCGACCGCGTCGACCGAGCTCGAGTTCACCGAGGGCATGCAGTTCGACAAGGGCTACATCTCGCCCTACTTCGTGAGCGACCCCGAGCGCATGGAGGCCGTCCTCGACGACGCCTACATCCTCATCAACCAGGGCAAGATCTCCGCGATCGCCGACGTCCTGCCGGTGCTGGAGAAGGTCGTCAAGAGCGGCAAGCCGCTGCTGATCATCGCCGAGGACGTCGACGGCGAGGCGCTGTCGACCTTGGTGGTCAACAAGATCCGCGGCACCTTCAACGTCGTCGCGGTCAAGGCGCCGGGCTTCGGTGACCGCCGCAAGGCGATGCTGCAGGACATCGCGGTGCTCACCGGTGGCCAGGTCATCTCCGAGGAGGTCGGGCTCAAGCTCGACCAGGCCGACCTCGACGTGCTGGGCCAGGCCCGCCGCGTCGTCGTCACCAAGGACACCACCACGATCATCGACGGCGCCGGCGCGGCCGACGACGTCACCGGCCGGGTCAACCAGATCAAGGCCGAGATCGAGCGCACCGACTCCGACTGGGACCGCGAGAAGCTCCAGGAGCGCCTCGCCAAGCTCGCCGGTGGCGTCTGCGTCATCAAGGTCGGTGCCCACACCGAGGTGGAGCTCAGGGAGAAGAAGCACCGCATCGAGGACGCCATCAGCGCGACCCGCGCGGCCATCGAGGAGGGCATCGTCGCCGGTGGCGGCTCGGCCCTCGTCCACGCCGCGTCGGTCATCGACTCGCTGCCGCTCAAGGGCGACGAGGAGGTCGGCGCAACCATCGTCAAGAAGGCCGTCGCCGAGCCGCTGCGCTGGATCGCCGAGAACGCCGGCCTGCAGGGCTACGTCGCGGTGTCCAAGGTGCAGGACCTCCAGGCCGGTCAGGGCCTCAACGCCGCGACCGGCGAGTACGGCGACCTGGTCAAGGCCGGCGTCATCGACCCGGTCAAGGTCACCCGGTCCGCGCTGACCAACGCCGCCTCGATCGCGTCGATGGTGCTCACCACCGACACGCTCGTCGTGGAGAAGAAGGAAGAGGAGCCCGAGGCCGCCGCCGGTCACGGGCACGGCCACGGCCACTGAGCCACGCGGCATACCTCACGCCTGACCGAAAGGGGCGCCTCCCGAGTGGGGGCGCCCCTTTCGGCTTCGCGGCGCGGTCAGGTGCCGGCGACCACGAGGATGGTCTCGCCGGCATACTCCACGGTCTGGCCGGGGCGCACCTGGCTGCCGCGCCGCGGCACGGTCTCGCCATCGACCGACACCTCGCCGTTCTCGATGACGGCACGGGCCATCGCCCCGTCGTCGACGACCCCGGCGAGCTTGAGCAGCTGGCCGAGCCGGATCGACTCGTCCCGGATGGGAATCTCGAGGGTGCTCACGCCCTCGAGTATCGCGCGCTCAGCTCGCCGCGCGCACGCCCGTCCCGGTGTAGTGACGCTCCCGCTCGTCCTCGGTCATGGCACCCCACACGCCATACGGCTCGCGGACACGCAGCGCGTGCTCGCGGCACTGGTCGAGGACGGGACAGGCCAGACACACTTCCTTGGCCTTCGAGTCGCGTGAGCGACGGGCCGGCCCGCGCTCACCCTCAGGGTGGAAGAAGACCTCGGGGTTGATCTGTCGGCAAGACCCCTGCAACTGCCAGTCCCACCGGTCCGCGACCGGTCCTGGCAGCCGTGACAACTCAGCCATGTCGTCCCTCTGCTCCCCGCGGCACCCTGCCGCACGTCTCGGACGCTAGTGCCGGGCTACCTGCGGATACGCCCAGCAGGAAGTAAGAAGTTGTTCAAGCCGGGACAGCGTTTCCCCTCCCTGTCCACATGGCGGTATGCCGCCCGCTCACCTGAGCGCGGAAGCCGGCCCGGGTGGGCGCCGGGAGCGCCTCCGGGACAGCGGGGACCGCGGTCTACCATTGGTGCATGAGCCTTGGTGTGGACGCCCGACTGCCCGACCTCACCGCCCAGGCGGCACCCGCCGCGCCCTCGTCGCCCGCGCCGGACGCGGCGCCCGAGCCGAACCCGTTCGGCAAGCTCGGCCTCACCTACGACGACGTGCTGCTGCTGCCGGGCGAGACCGATGTGATCCCTTCTGACGTGGACACCAGCGCGCGCCTGACCCGCGAGATCTCGTTGCGGATCCCGTTGGTGTCGGCCGCGATGGACACCGTCACCGAGTCGCGCATGGCGATCGCCATGGCCCGTCAGGGCGGCATCGGCATCCTGCACCGCAACCTGTCGATCGAGGACCAGGCCTACCAGGTCGACCTGGTGAAGCGGACCCAGACCGGGCTCATCAGCAACCCCGTGACGATCGGCCCCGACGCCAGCCTCGAGGAGCTCGACAAGCTCGCGGGCGAGTACCGCATCTCAGGGTTCCCCGTGGTCGGCGACGGCGGCGAGCTGATCGGCATGATCACCAACCGCGACCTGCGCTTCACCCCCGTCGCGGAGTGGGCCACGACCCTGGTCCGCGACGTCATGACGCCCATGCCACTGGTGACCGGGCGCGTCGGCATCTCCCGTGACGAGGCGACGGCCCTGCTGCGCCAGCACAAGCGGGAGCGACTGCCGCTGGTCGACGACCAGGGCCGGCTCGCCGGGCTCATCACGGTCAAGGACTTCGTGAAGTCCGAGCAGTTCCCCGACGCGAGCAAGGACGACCACGGGCGACTGCTCGTGGGCGCGGCCATCGGGTTCTTCGGCGACGCCTGGGAGCGCGCGACCACGCTGGTCGACGCCGGGGTCGACGTCCTGGTCGCCGACACCGCCAACGGGCACGCCCGGCTGCTGCTCGACATGGTGCGCCGGCTCAAGTCCGACCCCGCCACGCGGCACGTCCAGGTGATCGGCGGCAACGTGGCCACCCGGGAGGGTGCACAGGCCCTCGTCGACGCCGGTGTCGACGCGGTCAAGGTCGGCGTCGGCCCGGGCTCGATCTGCACGACGCGGGTGGTGGCCGGGGTCGGGGTGCCCCAGGTGACCGCCATCCACGACGCCTCCCTGGCCTGTCGTCCGGCCGGCGTGCCGGTGATCGGCGACGGTGGTCTGCAGTACTCCGGTGACATCGCCAAGGCCCTCGTCGCCGGCGCCGACAGCGTCATGCTGGGTTCGCTGCTCGCCGGTTGCGAGGAGTCGCCGGGTGACCTCATCTTCGTCAACGGCAAGCAGTTCAAGGCCTACCGCGGCATGGGCTCGCTCGGAGCGATGGCCTCCCGCGGCAAGAAGTCCTACTCCAAGGACCGCTACTTCCAGGCCGACGTGAGCAGCGACGACAAGATCGTGCCCGAGGGCATCGAGGGCCAGGTCGCCTATCGCGGGCCCCTGGGCAACGTCGTCCACCAGCTCGTGGGGGGCCTGCACCAGTCGATGTTCTACGTCGGCTCGCGCACCATCCCCGAGCTCAAGGCGCGCGGCCAGTTCGTCCGGATCACCTCGGCCGGGCTCAAGGAGTCGCACCCGCACGACATCCAGATGACGGTCGAGGCGCCCAACTACGGCAGTCGCTGAGACGGCATACGCCATCTGTCGGAGTCGCCGAGCCGCCCTTCGCGCATAGCCTGCCGTTCACGGTCTTTTTGGGCCGGGTAGGGGACGCCACCAAGAACCATCGGCTCAGGCCGCGTGGCGCTGCGACGCCCCCTGACACCCCGCCGTCGGCAACCCCCTCACCCGACGGCGGGGTGTCCTCATCTCGGCGCGGCTCCGGTTCGGGGCTCGGGGCGCGGGCCGATAGCCTTGCGCGGTGACTGAGATCGAGATCGGCCGCGGCAAACGCGGACGACGGGCCTACTCCTTCGACGACATCGCGGTCGTGCCCTCCCGGCGCACCCGCGACCCCGAGGAGGTCTCGGTCGGCTGGCAGATCGACGCCTACCACTTCGACATCCCGGTCATCGCCGCGCCGATGGACTCGGTCATGTCGCCGGAGTCGGCCATCGCGCTCGGTCGCCTCGGCGGGCTGCCGGTCCTGGACCTCGAGGGCCTCTGGACGCGGTATGCCGACCCCGCGCCGCTCCTGGCCGAGATCGCCACGCTCGACCCGGCCACCGCGACCGCGCGGATGCAGGAGCTCTACGCCGAGGACATCCAGCCCGAGCTGATCGCGCAGCGGCTGCGTGAGGTGCGCGAGGCGGGGGTGACGGTCGCTGGGGCCCTGAGCCCGCAGCGCACCCAGCAGTTCTGGAAGACCGTGGTGGACGCCGGGGTCGACCTGTTCGTCATCCGCGGCACCACGGTCTCGGCCGAGCACGTGTCGGGTCGGGCCGAGCCCCTCAACCTCAAGCGGTTCATCTACGAGCTCGACGTGCCGGTCATCGTCGGCGGTGCGGCGTCGTACACCGCGGCACTGCACCTCATGCGGACCGGGGCGGCCGGCGTGCTGGTCGGCTTCGGTGGCGGCGCGGCGCACACGACGCGGCGCACCCTGGGCATCCACGCGCCCATGGCCTCGGCCATCGCCGATGTCGCGGCGGCCCGGCGGGACTACCTCGACGAGTCCGGCGGGCGCTACGTGCACGTCATCGCCGACGGTGGCATGGGCACCAGCGGCGACATCGTCAAGGCGGTTGCGTGCGGTGCCGACGCGGTCATGCTCGGGGCGGCGCTGGCGCGCGCCACCGAGGCGCCCGGTCGCGGGTTGCACTGGGGCTCCGAGGCGCACCACCCCGAGCTGCCGCGCGGCGAGCGGGTCGAGGTCGGCGCGGTGGCGCCGCTCGAGCAGATCCTGTTCGGGCCGGGCCGGCTCGCCGACGGCACGACCAACCTCGTCGGCGCGCTGCGCCGGGCGATGGCGACGACGGGCTACTCCGACCTCAAGGAGTTCCAGCGGGTCGAGGTCGTCGTCGCGCCCTACCAGCAGAGCTGACCGCACAACCGAGCCACGCAAGTTACCTCTGGTAAGTACGGCGCGCCGCGCCTAGGGTGGCCTCCATGGCTCCGGAGACCATCGCCGATCCCGAGACCGACCCGACCGCCACGTATGCCGTGGACCCGGGGACGGTGCGCCGCCTCGCCCGGCGGGTCGTGAGCGCGCCACGGGCCGAGCAGCACCGCAGCGTCACCCCGCTCACCGGGGCCCCGCTGGCGACACTCCCGCGCTCGACCCGCGAGGACGTCGCCGTGGCAGTCGACGCGGCCCGTGCGACCCAGCGGTCCTGGGCGCGCACGCCGATGGAGCTGCGGGAGCGGATCTTCCTGCGCTACCACGACCTCGTCCTCGCCCGTCAGGTCCAGCTGCTCGACCTGGTGCAGCTCGAGTCGGGCAAGACCCGTGCCCAGGCGTTCGAGGAGGTCGCCGACGTCGCCATCGCCTCGCGGCACTACGCCCGCTCCGCGGCGGCATACCTGCGTCCCCGTCGCAGGGCGGGGCTGTTCCCGGTGCTCACCCAGAGCACCGAGTACCACCACCCGCGCGGTGTCGTCGGCATCGTCAGCCCGTGGAACTACCCGCTCAGCCTGGCGATCACCGACGCGATCCCGGCGCTCATGGCCGGCAACGCGGTCGTGCTGCGCCCGGACGAGCAGTCCTCGCTCACCGCGCTCGCGGCGGTCGAGCTGCTCACCGAGGCCGGGCTGCCCGAGTCGGTGCTGCAGGTCGTGCTCGGCGACGGGCCGACCACCGGCCAGGCAGTCGTCGACCTCACCGACTACGTCTGCTACACCGGGTCGACCCCGACCGGGCGTGCGGTCGCGGCCTCCGTGGCCCCACGGCTCGTGGGGTACTCCCTCGAGCTGGGCGGCAAGAACGCGATGTACGTCGCCGAGGACGCCGACCTCGACCGGGCCGTCGACGGTGCCGTGCGAGCCTGCTTCTCCTCGGCCGGACAGCTGTGCATCTCGATCGAGCGGCTGCTGGTGCACGAGGAGGTCGCCGAGGAGTTCACCCGCCGGTTCGTCGAGGCCGTGCGGGCGATGCGGCTGAGCGGGGACCTGACCTTCGGCCCCGACATGGGGTCGCTCGTCGGCCAGGCGCAGCTCGACCGGGTCACCGCCCACGTCGAGGACGCGCGGGCCAAGGGCGCCACGGTCCTCACCGGCGGCCGCCCGCGACCCGACCTCGGCCCCTACTTCTACGAGCCCACCGTCCTCGAGGGCGTCACCGCCGCGATGGACCTGCGCGACGACGAGACCTTCGGCCCGGTCGTGTCGATCTACCGGGTCCGAAGCGACGACGAGGCGATCCGCTTCGCCAACGACACCGACTACGGCCTCAACGCCTCGGTCTGGACTCGCGACGTCGCACGGGGGCGGCGCATCGCGACCGCCATCCAGGCCGGGACGGTCAACGTCAACGAGGCGTATGCCGCGGCATGGGGGAGCGTCGCCAGCCCGATGGGCGGGATGAAGGCGTCGGGTGTCGGGCGGCGGCACGGCGCCGAGGGCATCCTGAAGTACACCGAGTCGCAGAACGTCACCGCGCAGTACGCCGTGCCGATCGCCCCGGCGTTCGGGATGAGCCAGGAGACGTACGCCAAGGTGATGACCGGGGCGCTGCGCGCACTCAAGGCGCTCGGGCGCCGATGACGGCGGTCGGGTCGAGCCGGGGAGAAGCGTTCGACCAGGGCGGTTTCGACCATGACGTGCTCGTCATCGGGTCCGGTTTCGGTGGGTCGGTGGCTGCCCTGCGGCTCGCCGAGAAGGGGTACCGCGTCCACGTGGTCGAGTCCGGGCGCCGGTTCGCCGACGAGGACTTCGCCAGGACGTCGTGGGACGTGCGCAACTACCTGTGGGCGCCGCGGCTCGGCTGCTTCGGGGTGCAGCGCGTGCACAAGCTGCCCGACGTGATGATCCTCGCGGGTGCCGGTGTCGGGGGCGGCTCGCTCAACTACGCCAACACGCTCTACGTTCCTCCGGAGCCGTTCTTCCGCGACCGGCAGTGGGCCGACATCACCGACTGGCAGGCCGAGCTCGCGCCCCACTACGAGACCGCGAGCCGCATGCTCGGGGTCGTCGAGAACCCGTGCGAGGGCGTCGTGGAGGACGTCATGCGCGGCGCCGCGCAGGACATGGGCGTCGGAGACACGTTCCGCAAGACCCCCACCGGAGTCTTCTACGGCATGCCCGGACGCCGCGTCCCCGACCCCTACTTCGGCGGCGCCGGCCCCGGCCGCACCGGCTGCACCCAGTGCGGCAACTGCATGGTCGGGTGCCGGGTCGGTGCCAAGAACACCCTGGTCAAGAACTACCTCGCGCTCGCGGAAAAGCTCGGCGTCACCATCGAGCCGATGCGCACCGTGGTGCGCGTGGCGCCTCGCCCCCAGGGCGGGTATGCCGTGACGCACGAGGCGACGGGCGCGTGGTTCCGGCGCGAGCGGCATACCGTCACTGCGCAGCAGGTCGTCTTTGCCGCGGGCACCTGGGGCACGCAGAAGCTGCTCCACACGATGCGGGACGAGGGCGTGCTGCCGCGGCTGTCGGCGAAGCTCGGGTGGCTGACCCGCACCAACTCCGAGGCGCTGGGCGGGTCGATGGTCGAGCGTGTGCCGGACGGCATCGACCTCTCCCACGGGGTCGCGATCACGTCGTCGTTCCACCCCGACGAGGACACCCACGTCGAGAACGTGAGGTACGGCAAGGGCTCGAACGCGATGGGTGCGCTCGCCACCATCCTCGTGCCGGGCGGGCGGCTGCCGAGGCCGGTGCAGTTCCTCGTCGAGGCGGCCAGGCACCCGCTGGTCTTCGTGCGGTCGCTGTCGCAGTACAGGTGGAGCGAGCGCACGATCATCGGGCTCGTGATGCAGAGCCGCGACAACTCGCTGCAGGTGCGGGGCCGCCGCGGCCGGTTCGGCGGGCGGTCGCTCACGTCGCGCCAGGGGCACGGCGAGCCCAACCCGGCATACATCCCCGCGGGCCAGGAGGCGATGAAGGCGATCGCCGCCCGGCTGCGTGAGGCGACCGGGCTGCGGGCGTTCCCCGGCGGATCGCTGGGCGAGATCGCGAACATCCCGCTCACCGCGCACTTCCTCGGCGGGGTCGTCATCGGGGCCGACCCGTCCCGCGGCGTGATCGACCCCTACCACCGGGTCTGGGGCTACCCCGACCTGCACGTCGTGGACGGGTCGGCGGTGTCGGCCAACCTCGGGGTCAACCCCTCGCTGACCATCACCGCCCAGGCCGAACGCGCGATGTCGCTGTGGCCGGGACGGGGAGAAACCGACGTGCGGCCGGCCCAGGGCGCGGGCTACGAGCGGCTCGAGCCGGTGCCGGCGGGTATGCCGGTCGTGCAGCGTTTCGGGGCCGCCTCCGCGTGAGCGGTCGTTCGCGCCCCGGTAGTGCGGCCGGTAGTGCGCGCCCGGTAGTGCGCCCGGCAGACATGGCAGTGGCTGGCGAGGACCCCTGCGCCTCGCCAGCCACTGGCGCTTGATGGTGTGACCGGGGACGAGCCGGGGGTGGGTCCCCGGTCACACCACCCGGAACAACGACGCTTCGTGGCGGGGGTTACGCGCCGGCTGAAACTTTTCTCCCAACTTTTTCCGGCGGCCCGCTGAGTCGGTCGAGGGGTCAGGGCGCGCTGACGAAACTCGGTCCGTTCAGCGCGCCTCGACCCCTCGACGGCGGTCCTGTGGATGACGGCGCGGCCGCCCCGCGAACATCGAGCACAGTGGGGCGATGGATCGCCCGTGGCCCCGGGAGCTGGCTGCCGGCTCGTTCTCGGTCGCCGCCGGGCTGCCCCGGTCGCGGCTACGCCCCGCGCACCTGCACCGCCCCACCCTGTCGGTGCGGTCGGTCCTGGCCCCGGCGACCGTGCGCGAACGGGCCCAGGCGTTTGCGATCGCGCTGCCGGATGACGTCGCGTTCAGCCACGTGACGGCAGCACGGCTGTGGGGCATGGCGGTGCCCGACGGGGTGGCCCAGGACGCCGACCTCGACGTCCTGCGCGAGTCCGACCGCACCCGTATCCGCCGTACGGGGTGTCACGGGCACCGCGGTCTGGAGCGGCGGGCGGTGGAGCTGTCCCGCGGGCTGCGGGTGACCGGACTGGCCGACACCTGGGTCGACCTCGGCGAGGTGCTGAACCGTGGGATCGGCCTTGACGACCTGGTGGTGATGGGCGACCAGGTGGCGACCTGGCTGATCCCACCGCCCGAGCCCGGCTCCGGCACGGTCGATCTCGACGCCGGCGTCGGGGCGCTGCGCACCACACTCGCCGGGTCGGGTGCGGCCGCGGGGTGCGAGCCTGCTGGGCCAGGCCCGTGACCTGGTGCGCGCCCCGGTGCGGTCGCCGATGGAGACTCGGGCGCGGCTGATGTTCGCCAGGGCTGGTTTCCCGGAGCCGGCGGTCAACCTGCCCGTCCATGGCGAGGACGGCCAGTGGCTGCTCGAGGGTGACCTGGTCTGGCCGCAGCAGCGGGTGATCGGCGAGTACCAGGGCAAGGACCATGCCTCCATCCAGCGTCGCAGCGCCGATGCTGCCCGGGCCGCGACCGCCGTCGACGAGGGGTGGGCCGTGCTGGAGATCTTCGCGGCCGACGTCTACCGCCAGCCGCGCCGGGTCGCCTGTCTGCGCCGGTTCGCTCGAGCCCTGGGGCTGGCCGAGGGCGACCTGCGGATCGACTGACGGCCAGGCCTGGGGTCGGCCGGGGCCGCGCGTCGACCAAATCTGGAGTCGGCCAGATCTGGAGTCGTCCAGATCTGCAGTCGAGGGGTCACGGCGCGCTGAAGAAGCGCGACTGGTTCAGCGC
>JAEZWF010000051.1 GCA_023420415.1 Actinomycetes bacterium
TCATAATTATAATTTTTAATGATTAAACACTTGTGCCATAGAGCACCTTAATTACAAATATAACAATTACGGCCTTGATTTTTATCGCTCGGCGTATAAAATTCAAACTTTTTTATGTAAGTTTGCAGAAGTAAATTATCTCCCCAATGATAAGTTGGGGAATGTATTGAAAAGAAGGCCTTATAGAGGATATGTCATTTCATTAGCTGGGAAAGTTCCATTTATTGAAAATATTCCGATATCATCTTTGTTTCTTGGAGTAAAAGATGGATGTTTCTATTTGTTCTCTCAAAAACATAATAAGCAGGTGATGCCTATTGTTAGTTCTGCATTTAATCGATTACTATCAAATTCAGCTCTGTTCTCTTTTTTGTCGGATTTATCTGAACAACATTATAGAGGGCTACCTTCAGTGGAAGATATTATGTCAGAATGTGAGCTAACTTATTGTCCGAGAGTTTTACTAGGTAATGTTATTCTTCTACCAAGAACTTGGATGATTTATGAGTCAAAAGATTTTTTATCAGATGACAAGGATGTTCTGATCAAAGCTTTAAAAAAACTAGACATCCCATCAAGAGTAATGATATCTTCTGGAGATAATTCATTGATCATAGATTTTGAGAATGATCTTTCAATAAACCTATTTCGCTTAATGCTAAAACAAGGAAAATGGTTATTGTTAAAAGAATACATCGAGGATAAACTTTTTGAGGTAGAGAATGGAAAGAAATACCCTGGAGAGGTTGTTGCTGCTTACGTACGTAAAGAATGAATACAGTAAAAAGAACATTTTTCCCATCTGAAGAATGGATTTATTTTAATATCCACTCTAATAGAATTAATCATGAAATGATTGTGAATTCATTGTTTTCATGGGTTCAAAGGTTACAAGAAAAAGTCATTGTAGATCGCTGGTTTTACCTGTTTTTCGCGGAGCCATCTTCTTCGATAAGATTTAGATGTCACATAATTGACAAAAGAAATTTTTCTGTTATTTGTGCAGATTTTCACGAAAACATGCTTCCCTATACTTGTGATAACATTATCCATGAATATTCCATTGGAACATATGAGCGAGAAATAGAAAGATACGGATCTGATAATATTATTCTGGTCGAAGATATTTTCTTTAGAGATTCAGAGTTGTCTGCTTTATTTATTCGCAACTTTTTAAGTAATTCTTACAACGAAAATACCAAGTGGGTATTTTCTATAAATAAAGTACATAAATACATATATAGATCTCTAGAAAGAGACTCTTCTAGAATTGAATTTGTTTCTAAAATGAATGATTATTTTTTATCCGAATTTGGTATGAATAAGTATAACTCTGTCGAGATTAATAAAAAATACCGACGCGCTAAAGATTTTATCGATGGTGGATTTCCCTTAAAGGATTCGTTTTCTGAGGCATTTGACTCCACTATAGCTCCGTTGTTAAAAAAGTTGTTATGCTCCTCAAAAACACCTGATTCATTGTTATCTGATATTGTCCATATGTCCATTATTAGACTACACAATAACAATCGGTTCTATGAAATGATTTTTTATAATTTTTTGCATAGAATCTATCTTTCTAATATTTCGAGATATGGATTTATAAAGGAGAGCTTATCCTTATAGTATTAGATTTAGATTACAAAGAAGGAAGAAGAGATTAGATAAATGAAAATTATACTCCAAAAAGATTCCATGGATTGTGGTGCTGCATGCTTATCAATGATATGCACTCATTATGGAAGAAGTGTAGAAATCGATCGTATTAGAACTCTATGTCGCATAACAAAGTCTGGAGTTTCTCTCCTAGGAATTAGTGAAGCTGCTGAAACTCTTGGATTTAGAACTCGAGGAGTTTTATGTTCTCTACAAGCTCTTAAAGAAGTTGACTTGCCCATTATTCTTCACTGGCAACAACAACATTTTATTGTTCTATACTCTATAGAAAGAAAACAAGGAACCCAATTATATCATATTGCAGATCCAGCTTTAGGGAAAACCACAATTACTCAAGAAATATTATCCATAGGATGGCTAAATTCCACTCAAGAAGAGGAACCCAAAGGAATTGCATTATTGTTATCACCAACTCCTAATTTCTATCAGCAGAAGGAAGAAGATAGCCAAATAAAAAGAACGTCAAGAAGGAGTAACGGATTGTCTCATTTTGCCTTCTATCTAAAATCTTACAAGAGGGAGATTGGACATATCTTTTTGTGCTTACTAATCGCAAGTCTATTACAAATTGTATTTCCATTCTTGACTCAAAGTCTGGTAGATGTTGGGATTCGAAATAATGATTTGGGGTTTATTTCATTAGTATTGATTGCTCAATTTGTTTTATTCCTATCTCAACTTGCCACTGGTTTTATCCGCTCTTGGTTGATGCTTCACGTAAACTCTCGGGTTAACATCCTCTTCATATCGGATTATCTAGCCAAGTTAATGCGTCTCCCTATTTGCTTCTTTGATTCTAAAAATATAGGGGATATTCTACAACGTATTTCTGATAATAGTCGTATTCAGAATTTTCTAACAGGGTCGTCTATTAGCACACTATTTTCATTCGTCAGTTTTATCATTTTTGCTATTGTACTTGGAGTCTATAGTCTACCTATATTGGGTGTTTTTCTGTTGGGAAATGGGCTTTATATCATTTGGGTAATCAGCTTTATGAAGTACCGTCGAGAAATTGACAATCGGCGTTTTACTCAGGCATCAGCAGAGCAGTCAAACCTCTATCAGCTTGTCACGGGAATGCAAGAGATTAAACTGAATAATAATGAGCAAGAGAAACGTTGGGATTGGGAACGTATTCAGGTAAGACTTTACAAGATTGGAATAAAAGGGTTAGCATTGGGACAGATTCAGCAAGTAGGGACTGTTTTCTTTAGTCAAACGACAAATATCTTGGTTACTTTTATTGCTGCATATTCTGTTGCAAATGGAAATATGACCCTCGGTATGATGATGGCTCTCACCTACATCATTGGACAACTTTCTGCGCCTATTGATCAGTTTATTGGCTTTGTACAATCCCTGCAAGACGCCAAAATCAGTATAGATCGCTTGAATGAAATAAATAATAAGCAAGAAGAAGTAACTCTTGACACTCAAATGCGGAGTGATTTACCTAAAGATGAGAGTCTTCACATAGAACAGATTAGTTTTAACTACGAAGGAGCGGATAGAGACTATGTCCTTAAGGAACTATCTCTATCGATACCTCAGAAACAAGTGACTGCTATAGTAGGAGCTAGCGGTAGCGGTAAGACAACACTTCTCAAACTGATGCTTGGTTTTTATCGACCTCAAAAAGGAGAAATACGGATTGGTAATATTCCCTTGTCTCAAATCAACCCTCATTTTTGGAGATCTCGGTGTGGTGCTGTTATGCAAGATGGGTTCATCTTTTCAGATACTATTGCACAAAACATTGCTATGGAGAAAAATGTTGATATGTCTCGTTTAGATGAAGCAATCGACACTGCTAATCTTAGGGATTATATTGATGCTCTCCCTCTTGGAGTAAACACGAAAATAGGAATAGAAGGGAATGGATTAAGTCAGGGGCAGAGACAACGCATACTTATAGCAAGAGCTGTGTACAAGCATCCCAGTTACTTTTTTTTGGATGAGGCAACTAACTCTTTAGATGCCAATAATGAACAGCAGATTATGCAACATCTCAAATCATTTTATAAGGGGAGAACCGTGGTTATTGTTGCACATAGGCTCAGTTCTGTTAAAGATGCAGATAATATCATCGTTTTGAATCAAGGAGAAATCGTTGAGCAAGGAACGCATAAAGAATTGATAGAACAACATGGCTATTATTATACGTTAATACATAATCAACTCGAACTAGGAGCATAAGTCATGTCAAAACAAAAAATAGAAATTATTGAACATAGTTCTGAAGTTCAGGATATCCTAGGGAAGGTTCCACCCTCTATTTTAAAAATCTCACTGACAATATTGATCTTCATTGTAACCATTATATTGATTGGAAGTATCGTTTTCCGTTATCCTGATAAGGTATCTGGATTTATCAAAATCTCATCATCAACACCAACCCAAGTGGTTGTTGCTCAAACAGCAGGATATATTGATGAACTTGTTCCTCTGAAAGGGGAAAAGATTCAGGCTGGTCAAATTATAGCATCTATTCAGAATTCTATTAACACTCAAGAGGCAATGTTGCTTAAGAGACTTGTCATAGATCTTGATACGGCAATCTTTATGGATACAATAAACCCTGAACTTTTATTGAAATGTTTAGCTTTTCATCCTCAAAATATAGGTGGTTTATCCGATGCTTATAATCGATGGATTACAGAAGTACAGAGGTTTCTCGTCTTTTTAGAGCAAGATTATTACAGAAATCGAATCAATCTACAAAAAGATCTTTTGGTATTACAGTCTAGAAAAAGAAATGGGGTGCAAAGACAAGAACAAATGACAAAAGATAAATATCTTATTGCTCGGACACAATTTCAGAGAGATAGCATTCTATATGTTAAGGGGATACTCTCAGAAGAGGAATACGAAATGGGGAAATTACGATATAACCAAGTTCAAAGTAGTGCCGTGGATATCTCTCAGTCCATAGTTTCCATAGAACAAGGAATAATAGAAAGCAAAATATCTCTAAAAATATTAGAAAAGAGCTACAGTGATGAAGAATTACAACATCATCAACAGTTAGCTAGTTGCACTCTAGATCTACTAGAAGCTATTTCCAAGTGGGAAAAAAGTTACCTTTTATTAAGTCCTATTGATGGTACTCTCCGTTATTGGGGGAATCGATACAACCATCAATATGTACAAATTGGAGAACCTTTATTTAGTATAGAGCCGCTCCAGAGACTTGCACCCATAGGGGCGATGACTGTAGCCCCTAATAAAGCAGGAGAAATTGTTGCTGGACAAAGAGTATTGATACGTTTATCCAATTATCCTGAGGAAAAGTTCGGCTTTATTACTGGAGAGGTTGCAAGTATTTCTACTATTCCAGACAAAGAAGGGAACTATAGAGTTGAAATACACTTACCCAAGAATTTGACTACAAGCTATGGGAAAAATCTTCCTCTTGAAATTGAATTACAAGGGACAGCTGAAATTATCACCACAAACTATAGGTTAATTGAACGCTTTATTATGCCAATACGTAAAGTTATTAGTAAAAACACATAATTTACGTTTTCTCATATTTTTATCTATAGAATGGCTATTCTTTAATTATATCTCTAAATTTTGGATCGTCCTTAATTCGCTCAATCTCACTATCTATAAGACTTAGTACCTCTTGTTTGATTGATTTGTAGTTGGCTTCGATGGTCTCTTTGAGATTGTCGGAGCCATCTTCGTTTGTGAAGTCCGCTATCATAGGAATAGGTTGGTAAGCTTTCGTTTCAGCAGAGACCTTGGCGGTATCGACAACTATTTCAGCGTGGAAAATCTTCTGGTCGATGCGTTCATCGAAGTTGTCGGATACGGCACCGACAAACATTCCTTGCGTGAGGTTGCTGATCTTCGATGCAGGGATAAGACTGTCCATCTGAGTGGAGATGGAAGTGGACTTATCGTTGCGGTTAATAGTCATAGACTGCCGTTGTTGAAGCACCTTGCCGAAACGCTCTGAAAGTGTCTTAGCTGTTTCGCCTACCACTTGCCCACTGAACACATTTCCTACAGTATTTTGTATCACCTTACTTTCCTTGTCGCCATAATCCCTTGTTAATTGGCTAAAATCTTGAAAGCCCAAGCATACCGCCACCTTGTTGCTTCGGGCAGTAGCAATGAGGTTGTCCAAACCACGGAAGTAGATAGTTGGTAGCTCGTCTATGATCACGGAGCTTTTGAGCTGATGCTTTTTGTTGATGAGCTTGACGATACGGCTATTGTAGAGTCCGAGTGCTGCGGAGTAGATGTTTTGTCGGTCGGGATTGTTGCCCACCACAAGCACCTTCGGCTCATTGAGATTGTTGATGTCGAGTGAGAAATCATCGCCCGTCATCACCCAGTACAACGCCGGTGAAATCATCCTTGACAAAGGAATTTTCGCCGAAGCAATCTGTCCCTGCAACTGGTCTTGCGCACCACCTTCCCAAGCGTCCATAAAGGGGGATAGATAGTTGGCAAGCTCATCATAAGAAGTGAGTATCGGGAATATCTGAGCGTAGGGTCGGTTTAGAAACTCAATGGCGTGAGGAAAGGTGCAATACTTGCCACCATCGTAAATCTTCAGATACCAAATGATGGCAGCCAGTAGGATAATCGGTGACTCAACAAAGAAATCCCCTTGCTTCTGTATCCACGTCCTATTCAGATTCAGCATAATGGTAAGGGAAGACTCATACGCATCGGATATGTCTGTCATAAAGGCGGGATTGATGGGATTGCAGCGGTGCGACTTTCTCGGATCGTCGAAGTTTATCACATAGAACTGCAGTTTTACTTTGTAGGCATCCAAATGCTGGAGTAAATGGTTGTAAGCAATCTCAGAAAGGTCAGGGAACTTGTAATCGTAGATATACATAGCAAAGCCTTTTTCTATCTGCTGCTTGATATAATTGTTCACAATGGCGTAGGACTTACCCGAACCGGGAGTACCGAGTACCATCGATGCACGAAAAGGATTGACCACGTTAATCCAACCGTTGTTCCACTTCTTCTTGTAGTAAAAGCGTGTCGGCAGATTCACCGAGTACTCGTTCGTCATTAAACGAGTCTCTTGCATAAAACTTTCATTTTCCAAATTGA
Source organism: Actinomycetes bacterium (assembly GCA_023420415.1). Taxonomy (GTDB): domain Bacteria; phylum Actinomycetota; class Actinomycetes; order Actinomycetales; family Dermatophilaceae; genus Pedococcus. The sequence continues at coordinate 6,766 of JAEZWF010000051.1, forward strand.
ATACATCCTCCATAAGGTTGTTTTTCAGCAGGCGACTCATCCATACACCACCCATCAAGAGGCAGATATAGCCCACGGAGATCGTGAATATGTAGAGCGTAGCTACCCCGACTTTACCTATGGGCAATGCCAATAGCCACCAGTTGAGAAAGAAGAATACAAAGCCAATGAAAAGCACTGTCCAAATCTTTGGCCACGTGATCTTCTCCTCCTTTACGCCTTTTGTCCCCAAACAAGAGAGGGCAAGAAAGAGCAAGCTGAAGAGCTTCGTCCACAGTATAGACCCAAACAGTCCTGTCGTCTTTTGGAAGTTCATCAGAATGGTATCCACCACTACAATGGTAAAGTGCCACTCCCGAAAGGCTTCATAGCAAAACCAATAACAATGAATGACCAGAAAGAGGATGGAAATCCCTCTCATAAAGTCCATCACCTTCCCCAATCCCCTCAAATCATCTTCTTGTCCCATAATTCTATTTCTATTTGTTAATCAAGTATCTACACAAAAAGTCTGTCACAAATATCTATCATATTTGTGACAACTCTATCGTTGTTTTTTCCCTATGCGAGGACGGTTCAGCCTACGAAGCTTGCGTTGCCAAGCCACCTCCTTCCAGTCATCATTGCTCGTTGGTGCGAAAGGTTCACCCACTAACTCCTCGATGAGTTCATCGACAAGGTTGTCGCCCTCCTCTGTATTCTGTTTCAAGGGTTGAATGGTCTCAGATTGCTCCAAATGGACTGCCGAACTACCATAGAGTGCGTCATCCAAGAATGGGTTGTCCGTTGGATTGGAGAAATAAGCATTGAAAACGTTAGCGGAGTATCCTTTACCTAATCGTGAGCCATTGAGAGCAAAGCCCTCTTTATCATCAATGAATGTGATACCATAGAGGCGTCCACTCTCATTCTTTCGGATAACCATTCGCAAGCCTTGTTCTTCCAATCGATGTCGCAGTGCATCCTCTGTTTGAGGGGAAGTACGCATTACTTGCAGGACTTTCTCCCTTACGGCTGGCATCAGAGGCTTGATTTCTTGTTTGGACTTCTGTATTCGGTTTTGGACAGCAGTATAGCCCACACCACGGCCAATGTCTGAGGCATGGATGGGTGTGCTTACCTTGTTCCCTTTGTCATCAGTCGGAATATAGACCAGTCCATCGTACTTCTTCCCTCGAAACTCTGTCTTGACTTCTTCCACGGCAAGATTGTAGCGACGAAGCACGGCATTATATTCGCCCAATGAGCAGAACTTGTAATGCTTCAAGACTAGGCGGACAACACTTGACACCTGCTCCTTGATATTTCCTTTCGTGGTGTCCAACTTGGGTGTCTCTTCTACCCTCTTATCTAAGCCCTGTGAACTCGGAATAAGATTGTATTTCTGCTCCAAAGCATCGGTAATCTTCTTGCTTCGCCTGCCCTCGAACTTGTCATTTATCTTCCTTCTATTACTATCTACCCGAAGCGACACAATATGGATATGCTCTCGAGCGATGTCGTTATGCTTGAATACGATATAGGATTGTTTGCCATAACCGAGTGCCTCCATATACTCCTTAGCTATCTGCGTGAGTGTTTCATCGGATAGCTTCTCGTCTGGGTGCGGATTAAGTGAGCAATGGAAGACCGTCTTCTTCGTTCGGCATTTCTCAGGAATAGCCTTTTGCATATCAGCCAACACTTTATCCATATGGTAAACTCCATCAAAGGCTTCCCTTAATTCATTTACACATAAGACAGACGCCTCGTTATGCTCCACCTTTTTGAAGTTGTAGCCCAACGCCCCTCCGAGGTTCTCCGTAGCTGAAATCTTGGCAATCATACCCGCCTATCTACTGTCAAATTGTTCGGTCAGTTGGATGGCTTTCTCTTGTAACGTGATGATTTGAAGAGACAACTTCTCCAGTTTTTCAAGCAATAGTTGTGCGGTTTTCACGCCGTGATAGCTGTTGATGGCACGCACGGTCTGGTTATACAGCACGCCTATTTTATGGATTTGAGCAATCAACTCGGAGAGTTTACGATAGTATTCCACGGCGGATTTATCCACCATGATAACCTTGAAACTCTCTCCAAGAATGCGACCACGCACGAAATCCGACTTGGTTTCCGCCCCTGATTTATGGAACAAATCGATCGCACGTTGCTGGTCTTTGGGGTTGGGAAGACGAGTATCCCATCTGTCCCATCGTTCTATCTTTCCATTCATTGTTTTTATCCTTATCTAATTACGACTTTGGAGTAATTCTCTCCCCTTCGGGGCAAGGGTCTTTGTCGGCAGAAACGGAGTTTGTCGGACAAAGACACACCTTGCCAATATCAAGAAGTGATGCTGATGAAGCATCCCCCGGAGGGGTGTCTGCTTCGGGATAGTAAGATGCCGTATTTCCTATCCGCCTGCAAAGTTACGGCAAGAATACAACTCGCTCACTATGAGCGATATTCCCGTATTTTCCCATCTTTTCCCTATGCTTCCTGAGTGTTTGAAACTTAGGTTAAGAGCTAGTTATTTTGTAACCGAAAGCAGTCAAAATGTGACTCAAAAGTTGATTCAAGAGTTTCGTCAAGAGGATAATTTCGACTTGGAAAAATCTTAATCAAAAAGCATTCAAACTCAACTCAATTTTGAGTGTTTGAGCTGAGTGAATTTTAAGCTAACTCAATTTTGAGCTGAGTGAATTTTGAACTGAGTGAATTTTGAGCTAACTCAAGATTTAGATTTTGAATCAACTCAAGAGCAGACTGACGAGTTAAGTCTTGACACAGATTATTCGTGAAGTAATAACTCAACATATAACCATTGTAAGTAATAACTAAGAATGAATATGAATTCCAAAACAGAGCATCCCATCTATTTGGGCTTCGCCTCCCAAAAAGGGGGTGTAGGCAAAAGCAGCCTCGCTGAAGTCTTGGCATCTATCTTATACTACGAGAAGGATATATCCCTTGTTGTAGTGGATTGCGATGGCACACAGGAGTCCTTCTACAAGCTCCGAGAGCGAGACCGAGACCTCATCAATCATTCCCCCGATATAGGCAACGCACTCCATGAGCGTCTTGCTCGCTACGGCAAGAAGTCGTACCAAATCATCAGGAGCAACGTAGAGCGAGCTATCTCCGATACAGATAGGTATCTGAATAGAGTTGCCACACCGCCCCGGCTGGTTATATTCGACTTCCCGGGTCATACGGCGACCAGTGCCATGATGGAATTGTCCATTATGATGGACTATATCATCTCTCCGATAGAAGCCGATCCACAATCCTTAGTGTCCAGCTTTGCCTATGCCAAGACGATTCAAGAGTTAGGGGTAGGCTTTGCCGAATCACGAATTGAAGAGATCTATCTTCTTTGGAACAAGGTGAACCGCAATGCCAGCACGATGGTCATCGACCTCTTTAGTCACAATGCCCAAGAGCAAGGGATGAAAATCTTCGACACACGCATCTACCATTCCGTTCGCTTCAGTCGTGAGCTGGCACAAAGCGGTGTCAAAGGGGTCTTTCGTTGTTCATACCTGCCACCAGCCCCGACACTCCGTCCCCAGACGGGAGTGGATGAATGGGTAGCAGAAGTGCTTGAGAAGCTCAAACTACAAGGGGGTGAGAGCCTATGAGTTCACTAAAAGAACAGCGAGAGCGTCTCCTCCAAGCCAAGATGAAAGAGATGGCGGACATAGGAGTAACTAAGCGTACGGCAGAGAACATCCCCGATTTCGACGATCCCATAGACTTGGATGATGAGTGGAGAGAAGAAGATAACGATACCAGCCTCTCTGAAGAGGAGCCACAGGGCTGTCTTTCACAAGAGGGGTCGATGATAACAACTGTGAGTAACAGAGCAGATCAGACCTTGAAACGAAAGCGAAACGGCAAAAGCAAGGTCTATCCTATTTCGATAGACTTTGCGACGTATGAGAAGCGGTTTCTGACGACCGAGCGTAATGGCAGAAGTAAATCGGGCTTCAGCATCCATACCGAAGTGCTACAGATGTTGAGAGATGTCGTGCGAGACCTACGGATAGAAACCTCCGTTACCGCATACATTGAGAACATAATACTCGATCACCTGAGGACTTACCAAGAGTTATTAAACGATACCATCTCCCAACGGAGACGGGACAAGACCATTGATTTATGACAGAAGAGATATTGAGATGCCTACTGCTCTTATTGGGGATGGTATGGGCGGTCTTAGCCATCGCCTACATTGCAACGCTCCTTGTTCGAGGAGGAAGACCATCCCGAGAGCAGGAGAAAGCAACCTGCGATAAACCAACGATTACACGTGAGCAGGTCGAGGAGGCAAGGCACATTTTGGTGGGACGGAGCAAACCCTTTGTTGCCCCTTTCATCCCCAAGGTTCCCGCTCCTTCCTCATCTGAAAAAGCGGTCGATAATCCTCCTACATTTGCAGAGCAAACGGCTCAGTCAGAAGCTCAAAAAGAGACTGAAGAAGAGCGGGATGCTTCCCAAGAAGCAGTGGTTTCCGAGGAAGAGGAACATAGAGAGGGTGAGAATGAATTGCAGGTAGCCTACACGATGGAGGAGATAAGCGAGGAAGAGATCTTGCGAGAGGAGTTGCAGATAGCCGATGAAGCGATGCCCGAGATGACACCCACCGCCATCCTCTCTCGAGACTTAGCCCACATCAGCAGGTGGAGCAAAGAGGATGAGTCTGTGGGAGAAGATGAAGAAAAGGAAATGTCCCAAACTCTCCGCACCCTACGAGGCACAGAACTGATGGAGCGTCTCAAAGAGTGTACGCAACAAGCAGAACAAGTGCACCGTAACCTCCTCACCGCCATTCGGAAGGCAGAGGAGAAGGAAGAGGAAACACTCCATTCATCCGCTGAAGAAGCCCATTTACTCGAAGAAACAACCATCTCGGACGACAAACCGCTCTCCTACTATTTATAGGGCAATGACGAAGCACTTATTATTAACAACTTCAATAATAACAACTGACAATGAACAGACAAACGATTAGAAACGGACGTATGGCGATGCTTGCCCTGACCCTCATGCTGAGTGTCGCCGGTGCTTATGCTCAGGGCAATGGTATGGCAGGTATCAACCAAGCCACTGGTATGGTCACCTCCTACTTCGACCCAGCCACCAAGCTCATCTACGCCATCGGTGCCGTGGTGGGCTTGATTGGAGGGGTAAAGGTCTACAATAAGTTTTCAAGTGGCGACCCCGATACCTCGAAGACAGCTGCGAGCTGGTTCGGTGCGTGTATCTTCTTGATTGTCGCCGCCACAATCTTGCGAAGCTTCTTCCTCTAAGATGGCAAGCTGGGAGATCAATAAAGGTGTAGGTCGGACGGTAGAGTTCAAGGGGCTGAAAGCACAGTACCTCTTCCTCTTCGCAGGAGGATTGTTGGGTACGTTCATTGTGGTGGTCGTGTTCTATCTCTGCGGTATCAGTCAGCTCGTCTGCGTGGTCATAGGCTTAGTGGGTGCCACCCTCGTGGTATGGCAAACATTCGCCATAAACCGCAAGTATGGGCAGTACGGGCTGATGAAACGGGGAGCGGTGCGGATGCACCCGAACTACCTCTTGCACCGCCGTTCGGTCTACCATCTTATTAACCCGACCTATAGAGCAAAGAGATGAGAAACAGCAGTAAGGTGACCACGCTGGAGTCAAAGTTTCCGCTCCTCTCCATCGAGCAGGGGTGCATCGTCAGCAAGGATGCCGACATCACGGCAGCCTTCCGAGTGGCATTACCCGAACTCTTTACCGTCACTTCGGCAGAGTACGAGGCGATGCACTCGGCTTGGCACAAGGCAATCAAGGTGCTACCCAACTACAGCATCGTCCATAAGCAAGATTGGTTCATCAAAGAGAGCTATCAAACAACACACGACGAGAGAAAAGAACAGTCGCTCAGCTTTCTTGCCCGAGCTTCGGAACGCCACTTCAACGAGCGACCCTACCTGCACCACACCGTCTACCTCTTTCTGACCAAGACGACAAAGAAGCGTATGGCACAGCAGAGCAACTTCACCACGCTCTGTCGGGGGCGTCTTCTACCCAAAGAGATCACCAATAGAGAGGAGGTGATGAAGTTTTTGGAAGCGGTCGATCAGTTCGAGCGTATCATCAACGATACCGACCAAATCAAGATGGTTCGTATGACGGAAGAAGAGCTGGTCGGCACAAAGGAGCGGGGCGGACTGCTTGACCGCTACTTTACGCTCTCTGACAAGCAGCACGCTTCGCTGGAAGACATCCGTTTAGGCGCCGACCTCGTTCGTGTGGGCGACAATATGCTTTGCTTGCATACCCTCTCCGATACGGACGACCTGCCGACAACAGTCAGCACCGACAGCCGTTATGAGCGACTATCCACAGATCGCTCGGATTGCAGATTGTCCTTTGCTTCACCCGTGGGACTGATGCTGCCTTGCAACCATATCTATAACCAGTACCTCTTCATCGAGGATAGCGATGCTAATTTACAACGCTTCGAGAAGCAGGCGAGGAATATGCACTCGCTGGCACGCTACAGCCGAAGCAATCAGATTAACGAAGAGTGGATACAAGAGTATCTCAACAGTGCTCACTCACAAGGCTTGACCTCCATCCGAGCCCACTTCAACCTGTTGGCGTGGAGTGACGACAAAGAGGAACTCCGCCAAATTAAAAATGACGTAGGTAGTGCTTTGGCTTTAATGGCATGCCGACCACGGCACAACACCATCGATACCGCCACGCTCTATTGGGCAGGTATCCCTGGTAATGCAGGCGACTTTCCTGCCGAAGAGTCCTTTTACACCTTTATAGAACCGGCACTCTGCTTCTTCACGGCAGAGACCAACTACAAGGATTCGCTCTCGCCCTTTGGAATTAAGATGGCAGACCGTCTTTCGGGCAAACCCATTCACTTGGATATATCGGATTTGCCTATGAAAAAGGGCATCACGACCAATCGCAACAAGTTTATCCTCGGACCCTCGGGCAGTGGCAAGAGCTTCTTCACCAACCACATGGTACGGCAGTATTACGAGCAGGGAGCGCACGTTCTCTTGGTCGATACGGGTAATAGTTACCAAGGTCTGTGCGAACTCATTCACCGCAAGACCAAGGGCGAGGATGGCATCTACTTCACCTATACCGATGAGAACCCGATCTCTTTCAACCCTTTCTATACGGACGACTATGTCTATGACGTGGAGAAGCGAGAGAGTATCTGTACCCTGCTTTTAACCTTATGGAAGAGTACCGATGAGCGTGTCACGAAGACGGAAGCGGGCGAACTCGGTTCTGCCGTCAATGCCTATCTTGAGCAGATACGCTCCGACCGAAGCATCACGCCCTGCTTCAACACCTTCTACGAGTATCTGCGGGATGTCTATCGTAAGAATATGGAGAAGAGAGAGATAAAGGTAACCCTCTCGGACTTCAACATCAACAACCTCCTCACCACTTTGAAACAATACTACAAGGGAGGTCGCTATGACTTCCTGCTGAACTCAGACAAGAATATCGACCTGCTCAGTAAGCGTTTCATCGTCTTTGAGATTGACCAAGTAAAGGACAACAAAGAACTTTTCCCCGTAGTCACGATTATTATCATGGAAGCCTTTATCAATAAGATGCGACGATTGAAAGGCATCCGCAAGATGATACTGATCGAGGAAGCGTGGAAGGCAATCGCTTCGGCAAATATGGCAGACTACATCAAGTACCTCTACAAGACTGTGCGGAAGTATTTCGGCGAAGCGATTGTCGTGACCCAAGAGGTGGACGACATCATTCAGTCGCCCATCGTGAAGGAGAGCATCATCAACAACAGCGACTGCAAGATCCTGCTCGACCAGCGTAAGTATATGACCAAGTTCGATGGCATACAAGCAATGCTCGGTCTCTCCGAGAAGGAGAAGAGCCAGATTCTCTCCATCAACCAGAACAATGACCCGAATCGACTCTACAAGGAGGTGTGGATCGGACTTGGCGGTATGCAGAGTGCCGTCTACGCTACGGAGGTATCTATGGAGGAATACCTCACATACACCACCGAGGAAACTGAAAAGCTGGAGGTGATGCGACGTGCCGAAGAACTTGGCGGTGACATAGAAAACGCTATCCGACAGTTGACACAGGAGAAGAGAGAGAAAAGAAAGAAATAATCCAAACAATCAAAACATAGCAATAATGAAGAAGTATCTAATGATGGCTCTCCTCGGATTGAGCCTATTTGCCAGTCGGGCACACGCCCAGTTTGTGGTAGCTGACCCGACCAACTTTGCGGGCAACATCGCCAACACGATCAAAGAGATTGCCACTGCCTCGAGGACGGTCAAGAACACACTCGCCAACTTTAAGGAGGTGGAGAAACTCTACAACGACACGAAGAAGTACTACGATGCCCTTAAGAAGGTGAATAACCTCATCGGTGATGCCTACAAAGTCAAGGAGTGCATCCTAATGGTGGGTGACATATCGGAGATTTACGTCACCTCGTACAAACGCATGCTTTCGGACAAGAACTTCCGCCCCTCCGAACTGACGGCGATGGCTGCCGGCTACGCCAAGCTGTTGGAGCTGAGCGGTGAGAGCCTGCGTGAGCTCAAGTCGGTAGCCAAGAGCAATGTCTTCTCGATGAACGACAGCGAGCGGATGCAGTTGATCGACCGCATCTACACGATCCTACGCGAGTACCGAGCCGTGACACAGTACTACACGCAGAAGAACATCTCCGTGAGCTTCATACGAGCAAGAGAGCAGGGTAACTTGGCTTCTGTGCGGACGCTCTATGGCGATGCAGAGAGTCGTTACTGGTAATCGGACCACTTCAAAACAGACCAAAAATGGATTTCGCCAGTTTGCACGAATTGCTCCGCTCCACCTACAATGAGATGATGCCGCTCTGCTCAGAGATGACGGGCATTGCCAAGGGTATCGCCGGGCTGGGTGCGCTCTTCTACATAGCTCTGCGTGTGTGGTCGTCTCTTGCTCGTGCCGAAGCAATCGATGTCTTTCCCCTGCTTCGCCCTTTTGTGTTGGGCTTCTGCATTATGTTCTTCCCCTCGTTGGTATTGGGTACGATGAATGCCGTCCTCTCCCCCGTGGTACAAGGCACGGAGCAGATGGTGCATCAGCAGGAGAGCCACTTGGCGGAGCTTACAGCCAAGCGGGACAAGTTGCGAGAGGAAGCCTATCTGCGAAACCCCGAGACGGCTTACCTCGTCTCCAACGAAGCTTTTGACCAAAAGATTGATGAGATGGGGCTTATCGGACCCAGCGATGCAGTGACCATTGCCGGGATGTATGCCGAGCGTGCTGCCTACCAAACGAAGCAATGGTTTATGAAGCTCCTCTACGACCTGATGGAGCTACTCTTTCATGCAGCCAGTCTGATCGTCGATACGCTCCGCACTTTCTTCCTTATTGTCCTCTCTATACTCGGACCCATTGTCTTCGGCATTGCGGTATGGGACGGACTGTCGGGGTCGCTTACCGCTTGGTTCTCTCGCTACATATCGGTTTATCTCTGGTTGCCTGTCAGCAGTATACTCTCGGCATTGCTTACCAAAATAGAGGTGCTGATGGTACAGAAAGATATTGCCGCAATGAGCGATCCGAACTACCTGCCCGATGCGGGTTCGTGGTACTACATCGTCTTCTTCCTCATCGGCATCGTGGGCTACTTCTGCGTGCCAACGGTGGCTGGATGGATTATCGAAGCGGGAGGCGGTATCGGAGCTTACGGTCGCAACCTCAATCAGACGGCTCAACGTGCGGGACAAGGTGCTTACACGGGTGGTAAGGCAGTGGCTGGCGGTGCCGGCTCTGTGGTCGGCAATATAGGCGGACGTATCAAGGGGATGCTGGTCAAAGGGAAGTAAAAACGTGGACTCCGCACCCAAATATTAGAGAGATTATTATCCCAAAAACCTTTCCACCAATGGAAAGATATTTTTCCACCGTTGGAAAGGGAAGGGGTAGATGTTAGGGATTAGATTTAGGACTATATACAATGGAATTTCAATCACTCAGAAATATAGAGACTTCATTCAAGCAGATACGCCTTTACGCCATTGTCTTTGTGGTGTTATGTATCGCTGTGAGCGGTTACGCTGTCTATGCTTCGTACCGCTTCGCCAAGGAGCAACGGGAGAAGATTTACGTACTCGACCAAGGGAAGTCGCTGATGCTGGCTCTGAGCCAAGATGCGAGTAGGAACCGCCCCGTGGAAGCGAGGGAACATGTCCGTCGCTTCCACGAACTCTTCTTCACCATTGCACCCGACAAGGATGCCATCGAGAGGAATATGGAGCGAGCCTTTCAGCTCTGCGACAAGTCGGCTTTCGACTACTATAAGGACTTGGCGGAGAAAGGTTACTACAACCGTGCCATCTCGGGCAATGTCAATCAGCGGGTGGAGATCGATTCTATTCTCTGCAACTTTAATACGTACCCCTACGAGGTGGTGACCTATGCCCATCAGTTCATCATCAGGCAGAGCAACATCACGGAGCGTAACCTCATCACGACCTGCACGCTGCAGAACTCCGTCCGCTCGGACAACAATCCGCAGGGCTTCTTGATGGAGCGTTTCCACGTGCAGGAGAACAGAGACCTCCGAACCTATAAACGTTAAGGGTATGTCACGGAGAAGAGGAATATCATCGACACGCAACTACCTTCGTTTGCACCTGTGGCTTCGTCGAAAGTGCGATAAGCTGACGATAAAGCAACGCAAGGCGGTGGTCTACGGACTGAGCTTCGTCTATCTGGTCTGCTCTATGGTGATGATTGCACAGCTTTTCCTCCCTCAAAAGGAGGAACCGCTCTTCATCCCCAAGGGCGAGCTGATGGACAGCCCGATACAGAGAGACTCACTACTCAAAGAGATACCGGATATAGTACAACATTTAGCAATGAACGATTATGGAGAATAAACAGAAAGAACAACTCAAGAAAGCATTGGTCTTCGGTGGTCTGGGCTTGCTCTTTGCCCTCTCGATGTGGTTTATCTTTGCTCCATCGGGCAAGGGTAAGACCGCTACCGAGCAGGGACTCAACGATAGCATCCCACAAGCGACGACCGAGCAACTGACAGAAAACAAGCTCAAAGCCTACGAATTGGGCGAAAATGTAGCGCAGGAGGAGCAAGCCCGTGAGGAGATGGGCAGACTCTCGGAATATTTCGAGCAGAGCGATGTTTCGCCTGATACGGAACAGCAAACTGTCGTTGAGAACAATAAGATTGAAACCTCGCTGCAACGCTACGAGGAAAACAACCGATTGCTGGCAGACTTCTATGCTTCCGACCCCTACGAAGAGGAGCGACAGGCGATGCAGGAAGAGATAGATGCACTTAGGCAGGAACTGGACGACCAACGTCACAACGATGAAGATGAAGAGGAGAAACAGCTCGCTCTGATGGAGAAGAGCTACCAGATGGCAGCGAAGTATCTGCCTCAAAATTCAAATCTCCCATCTAATGCGTTCACTCCTACTCAGGAGCATTCCATAGTAGAACCGCAAACGGCAAGCAACGAACAAGAGCCAATGATGGAAGTCTTGACCGAACGTAAACAAATTGTCTCCTCCCTCAATCAACCGATGACGGACAAGGAGTTTATCGAAGAGTATGGCACAAAGCCCCGTAACTTGGGCTTTCACTCACTCTCTAAAGAATCTGCGACTCCGATGCGTAACACCCTTAAAGTGGTGGTGGATAGGACGACGACACTCAAGGAGGGTGACAACGTGGCACTCCGTCTGATGGAGACGGCTCGCATTAAGGATATGCGTATCCCCAAGCAGAGCAAACTGATAGCCCAAGCCAAGATAGAGGGTAATCGTATGAACTTGCTGGTGAGAAGCATCGAGGTGGATGGTCGTATCCTGCCCGTCAAGCTATCGGCATACGATACCGATGGACAAGAAGGGGTCTATATCCCCAGCTCGGAGAATATCAACGCCATCAAGGAAGTCGGAGCCAACATCGGTAGCTCGATGGGGACGTCCTTCACCTTCTCCTCTTCCGCCAAAGACCAAATCATCTCCGAGGCGGCTCGGGGTGTGATGCAGGGGGCTAGCCAACTCCTGCAAAAGAAACTACGTACCATCAAGGTTACCCTCAAGGGCGGTTATCGCCTTTTCTTAGTGCAAACCAAATAGAAGTCAAACAATAACAACAGATACTACAATGAATAAATGGATTTTGTCCGTGATGCTCCTTGCATCCACGAGCGGAGCAGTCTTTGCTCAAGAAACAGACAGCAATGTTTCTCTTAACCCCAATCGTCCGGTCTCTTCGGGCGACCTTTACCAAGGCATGAGCCGACGAATACCCGAGGGGCGTGTCGTCCTACCGTATGGCTTGGAGGTGACTTTCAACAAGACAACCCACCTGATCTTTCCTTCGCCCATTCGCTATGTGGACTTGGGTTCGCAAAACATCATTGCGGGGAAGGCGGAAGATGCGGAGAATGTGCTACGTGTGAAAGCTGCCGTTCGAGACTTTGAGACGGAGACCAATATCAGCGTCATCTGTGAGGACGGCTCTTTCTATGCTTATAATGTAAAGTATGCCGATGAACCCGAGAAGCTGAGTATTGAGATGAAGGACTTTCTTTCGCCTACGGAGGGGCGATTGCCGAGCAACCGCTCAGACATCTACTTCAAGGAGCTGGGCAACGAGTCGCCCATACTGGTGAAGCTCATTATGCAGACCATCTACCAAAACGACAAGCGTACCATCAAGCACATTGGAGCAAAGCAATTCGGTATGCGCTTCCTCCTCCGTGGATTGTATGCCCACAATGGGTTGCTCTACTTCCACACGCACATTGACAACGATACCAATATGCCGTACTCGGTGGACTTCATTACGTTTAAGGTGGTGGACAAGAAAGTTGCCAAGCGTACTGCCATTCAGGAACAGGTGTTGCAACCCCTACGTGCTTATCATCAAGTGATGCAGGTGAAAGGCAACCGATCCGAACGCTCTGTCTTTGCCTTGGAGCAATTCGCACTCTCGGAAGACAAACAGCTCGAAGTGACCCTCTACGAGCAAAACGGAGGTCGCACACTGACCTTTTATCTGGAGCAGGAAGACCTGCTACTTGCCCAAAAGATTGACAATCTTAAACTCAAATGGTAGGCGTTATGAAGAAGAAACTCATTTTATCGGCTTGCGTGATGATGGCGATGGCTTTTGCCGTGCCGTCACACGCTCAGCGATTAGTCCCTAGGCAAATGGGGATTGAAGTGGTGGGTAGTATCCCCATAATTAAGGGCGAAAAGCTCTTTGCCAAAGACAACTTCGGTGTGGGCGTAGCTCTTACACACTACTTCAAGCGTGCCAACTATGCCTTTCTCCTTGCGGAGTATGAACAACAGACTTTGCCGTATCGCTCCTACAGCGTGCCAATGCGTGATGCCTTGCTTCAGCTCGGCTATATGCAACCGATACTCTCCGACCGAGGTAAGAACATTTTCGGCTACTTGGGGCTTTCCGTTCTCTGCGGTTATGAGGAACTGAATGAGGACAAGAAGTTACTACCCGATGGGGCTACACTCCTGGATCGATCTCGCTTTACTTATGGTGGAGCGATACATAGCTCGGTAGAGCTGTTCCTTACAGATAATCTGCTCTTCGTTCTCAAAGCTCAAGGGCGACTGCTCTTCGGCTCTGACCTCCATCGCTTCCGTCCTGTCCTCTCAGCAGGCTTCAAGTTTAACCTCTAAACATCAACAACAATGAAACAGAAAATACTGAATACGCTTTGGGTAATGGGAGTGCTTGCTCTCGCCGGGTTTTGTCTATCTGCTTGTAATCGGGATTTGGATGTGCGACAATCTTATCCGTTCTCTCTCGAAGCGATGCCCGTGCAGAAGAGTATCGCAAAAGACGAGACTGTCGAAATCCGTTGCACCCTCAAGCGAGAGGGCAACTTTGCCGACACCCGCTACACCATCCGCTACTTCCAACCTGACGGCAAGGGTACACTGAAGATGGACGACGGCACACTCTTCAAACCCAACGACCGCTATCCGCTCGCAAAAGAGAAGTTTCGACTCTACTACACCTCGCTCTCTTCCAAACAACAGACCATCGACATCTATGTGGAGGATAACTTCGGACAGATGCGACAACTGACTTTCAGTTTCAACAACGAGGAGAAGGAGGAACTGAATACTCCAGCATAAAAATAAGATTGACAAAGGGTTAGGAGTAGGAACTTCTCCTTGCGACTTTCTTTTGCTTCTTTTCTTTTGGTCGCCTGCTCGATGCAAAGACAAAGAAAAGAAGCCACGCAAATTTTCGGTTTGCGTGGCTCTTGGCGTTATGAAAGGTGCCATTTCTACACTTTCGTTATCTTTTCTATTCGCTTGATGGGGTGTCTATCAAATGCCCAGTTTATCTCCTCATCGGGCAGGGTGCTGTGAACGTTGCCACCCATCACCAATCCGCAATTCTGAATAACCTTTTGCCTTGCTTCTTCTCTGCTTTCTGCAACCACCTCAAACACTCCCTCGAAGATGTATTGCGTCTGGACTCTGTAAACTCTCTTTTTCATATTCTCAAAACTCAACCTTTAATAATCTGTATTCCTTTGGCTCTCCATTGGATAATTTGCGGTGTTTGAGCCAAAAGTGATGTGCGCCATAGCCGTATGCAAAGAATTTGTCAAGTTCCGTTTCTTCGGCTATTTTGCCTATTGCCGTTCTTAACTCTTCCTCGTTGTCGGATAGGGTTATTGCATTGATAACCCTGATGAGAATGTGCGGTATCTCGTCCGCATAGTTATAGATAATGTTTTCAATCTCTGTTCTCATATCTCTGATAATTTAATGGTTTATACTATGCTGTTTGTCTCATTCTCTGCCTAATCAATTTGCGGTTGGCATTGACAAGGCTCACGATGCGGTCGTGATACTCGGTGTTTTGATTGCAAAGTCCACGGCATTGAAGCACTTGAAAGGTATCAAGGGAGACCTCAATGGTTTCTATCCGCTTGCCCTCAATGGTAGCCGAGAGGATAAGCGAGTTTTCTTTGAGGTAGTACTCGTTGGAGAAGACACAATGGTGTAGCTCCGTCCCCTCGGTCAGGTATTCTTGTACGCTCTCCAAGACGCTCACTTGGATTGTTCCATCGGTAAAGCATATACCGAAGAACTTGGATTTTAGTGCTTGGAAACGTTCCTCGTCTGCCATTGCCTTTTGCTGTTTACGTTTGGTCTCCTCTTTCTCTCGCTGTCTACGAAGTTCCGCTTCTCGCTTGTCGTGTTCGGCTCTGAGGTCTGCGGGACAGACATATTTCGGATTGTGGGTGTCTTTGCCCAATCTGCCAAGCGTATCGATGTAATCGCACCAAAGGGTAATGTCGCTTATCGTGTAGTGATGACGAAGTACCAACTTGTAGGTGTCCCAATGGTTATCCAATCCTCCATTATTAGTGAGAAAGTATCTCAAGTCTTCATATCGCTCGGCTTTCATTAGCGTCTCGGCACGGCTGTCGGTGAGCAAAGCAGGGATGAGTTTGGTCGGCACAATCTGGTGAAAATCGTCCTTGAAACCATTCCTGCGAAGTGTCTCTATTGTCTTGAACTTGGGGTATATCTGTGAGCAGGCTATGTGTTGGTAGGCTAAATTATCGTTGCGGATAGCCATCGGTGAGCAAAAGGAGAAGGTATCGATGTAATGCCCGAAAGTGCGTTGTACGGCAACTACCGCTTGTCTCCCTGCCTCGTTCCACCAATAGTGTCCAATCTCAATGACAGATGATTGAGCCTTGCACCCTTTCTCCATACCCGCGACAAAGAGGAACATTCGCAATACTTGATATGCCCCACAAGTGGTCAGCACGGTGAAGTATTGCTTCTGCTGTAGCTTCCGTTCTCTTGTTGTCTTAACTCGCAACCTTGCCCCACAATGGGGGCAGGTGCAAGTATTGGTAGGTTCATTCATCTCCCACGAATGCCCACAATCCATACAAGTGGTGTTGCCCTTGGGTAGTCGGTAAGCGAAGTGGTCTATGCACTCCCTAAATGCCCACTCGCTCTGTGTTTTGGTTATCGGACGGCACCTCTTACTCTGTGCCAGCACGGCTTTCTCAAACTTGTTTCTTGGTTTCATAGGCTCAAAAGTCAAATAGGGTTTGTTGCACTTGTGTTGCGGTAGGCTCTGCTTTCTTTGGGCGTTCGCTTCGCTTTTGTATCTTGGCGACTTCCTTACGTTGGTACTGCTTGATGGCTTCCTGCCGTGCTTCGGCTTTCTCTTCCTCCGTCAGCTCCACCACGTGATTGACTGCCACGTGGCAAGAGATAGGTTTGCCCACCTCTATATCATCCTCATCGTAGTAATGAACTGCCATCGAGTAGATTTCATCATCGGCAAAGCCGTTGCAACCACTTCTCTGTACCTCATTCAAGATGTAGGTGATGCACTCCTCAATCTGCTTGTTCGGCTTCTGTAGATTAGGTGCGAACAAAGGGTCTGTCATCGCACGCTGATTGAGGTATTCGGCGATTGTTCGGGTGAAGTGTTCTGTTCCTTTCATTGTCGTAAACTATTTATGTTGTTAATATTTCGGTATCTCCACGATTTGGTTGATGTGTCCGTATAGGTAGGCTCTCAGGCTGGTGCGGTCGGGGGCGTAGTACTCCGTCCACTGTCCGTATTGGTTCACAAGGTATTTCTTCAGCACGTCGAAGAAGTCAAAGCTGTAGCCCATCAAGGGTACGGCTGTGCGGAAGTAGCTGTTGCTGTTCACGGCTTCACATAGCCAATCCTTTTCCTCACGGCTCATTCGCTCGCCACGATTGAGTTTCGCACGCAGGAGGTAGACTTTACTCGCTCGGAGGGTCTCCAAAGGCTGTACGTCCCACTGCACGAACTTAGTCGCCAGTGGCTCTACACACCTCTCAATCACACTGTTATTGCGGTAATGGGAGGAGGAGCAATTTCCTTTTTCTTCTTTTGAAGATGTTGTATGTACTTTCTGCTTATCCATAAGTGACCTTTTTTTTACTGCGTCCAAAGATCGGAGTATGCTGATTCCCTTTTTTCGAGCAAAATATAGGTAGCGGGGCGTGGCGGACACAAGGTTTTGGAGGAAAATACGACCCATAATGCAATGCAGGTGTGGAGATTTTCCAACCAAACCGCACGGCACCGACCTTGGGGAAGCCCACAAGCCCCGTACTACCTTTGCGATGAAAAAGGGGAACAGCATCCGTCTTTAGCTCCGCAGAAAATGGGAACGGAGATGTCGGAAAGCAGAAGTGCCTCGCCATAAACCAAGAGACAAAAAAAGGTGACCGACTCCGAAGAGAGCCGATCACCCCAAGTATTGTTTTGCCCAAGCTTTGTTTCGCAAGAGAGTGTGTGTGCTACATCATAGCACGCAAAGCAGTATGACTACCAGTACTATAATCCAAAATAGGTAGCGAAGGAGTGTAAAAGTGATTTGTAGTACAGCACGGGCAATGAAGCGTAGTACGACGAAGCCGATGAGTATTGCCAGGGCTGTTATCACTTGTGGCGTGATGACCTTCGAGAGAAGGGACAACCCTCCGAAAAGAATGCCGAGCAGGAAGAGTAGTTTGATGACACCGACCCGGTTGATTCGACTGCTGTGTGATGCTGCGTATGCAACTTGTGGTTGCTCCCGTTGATCGTTAGGGACATTGGCCCGAATGAAAGCGGGGCGGTGAATGTCTTGGTTCATAATAGATCTGTTCATATTCGGAGTCTTTTAGAGTTTTCAAGAGCAGAAACAATATCGTCCGCCACATAAAGACAAAAGAAAGGCACTTGCTTTTGACGTATGGGGCGGACGATGTATCTTGGCTCTTGAAGCTCAAAAGGCTCTCGGAATAGGGTTGATTAGAGAGTCTATCGGGAGACATTCGCACTGCCAATTGTCGGCAAATCGTTACTCTCGATGAGCAGTACGATGGTGCCAGTCAGCTCGGTGTAAAGTTCTTCGCATTTGAGGCTTGCCGCAAAGTCATCCGTCAGATCGTACCTGGCAAAGAGGGCTTGGATCGCCTTATTTGCCAAAAGAATAGGTGCAAGTCTTTCGGGCAAGGGCTCTGGTAACTCCTTTTCAAACTCATTCTCCAGCACCGATACCAGCGTGTCGTACTTGGAGAAGTGAAGTCCTTGGAAGAGCGTTTCACTTGCCACGCTCTCCGCTTCGGGATGCGTGAAGCCTTGTGCCACGGCATCGCAGTAAGTGGTGAGGGCTTCATCGGCTCGTGCCGTGATGAAGTCTGTGTCGTCCATCATTTCGGGGAAGTGGTCACTGAGGTAGGATTCCAGCTTTAAGCGGAAGTAGGAGAGTTCTTTCTTGTTTGTCGTATTCATACTGTTCTCTTGATTTTTAGGGTTATACATTATCTGTGGTTTGACTTATGATGCCCATGGCGGTATTGAACTTGTCGAGCTTGCTTGCCAATTGTTCCATATCATGCTCGATCTTCTTGTTGGTGATGCGGGCATATAGTTGAGTTGTTTTAATGTTGGTATGCCCCAGCATCTTCGAGACGCTCTCCATCGGTACGCCCTTGCTGAGCGACATAGTCGCAAAGGTGTGACGGGCAAGGTGGAAGGTCAAGTTCTTCTTGATACCGCAGAGGTCAGCTATCTCCTTGAGGTAGGAGTTGGTCTTTTGATTACTGAGAATGGGGAAGAGTTTCCCATCTCGATAGGTCTGGTGGCAGTACTTGGCAATAATGCTCTTAGGTATGTCCAAAAGTAGGACATTGGTCTCTACGCTGGTCTTCTGACGCTTGGTCATTATCCACTCTTTGTCATCGAGCGTCACAATGTTCTCGGGTGTAAGGTTCGCCACATCGATGTACGCCAAGCCCGTGAAGCAAGAGAAAATAAAAATGTCCCTGACTAACTCCAACCTCGGAATATCCAACTCCTTATGAGCTATCCGCAGGATCTCCTCGTCCGTCAGAAAGCCTCTATTCACCGGCTCCAAGTGAAAACGATGATTGACAAATGGATCATGATTCAAATAACCATTTTTCTGAGCATAGAGGGAGATAGTTTTGAGGGTTTTCATCGTCTTCACGGCTGTGTTGTATGCATAGTTGAGTACGGTATGCAGATGCAATTCAAAGTCTTGAACGATGGTTGTAGTAAATTCGTTCAAAGCAAGGTCTTTCTTGGCATACTTAGAGTAAAGAAACTCTGCAAAGTGCCGACGCAGTACGGAGTACTTTTGTAGCGATGCAGCACTTCTCGTCTTTCCAACTTGGACTCGTATACTATCAATGTACTTATCAAAAATGGGGAGAAACGAAGTATATTCCTTTTGTTTCCCAAAGAAGTGTGAGCGAATATTGTCCAACGATGCACAGTTTTCATGCTCACAACGCTGGTAAATTGATTGGAGTGTGGTAGATAAGGCATCTAGCGAAGCATTGACCGACAAGGCTTCTGTTGTACGTCCCTTCATACGGCTCGTTTTATTTGCCCATAGAGACTTGTCCACAAAGATCTTCGTAGAGCCAAAGTTTGCCATCTCTCCATTGAGGAACACTCGGAGCATTACAGGCGACTTTCCTTCTTTATTCTCGTAGTTTGAGCGAAGGTAGAAGGAGACCTTGAAAGTTGTTTTCATACCTCTTCTTTTTTGTGTAGCATTTACGACTACAAAGTTCGACATAAGTTACTGAAAACGATAGGTTTGTATGCCGTCAAATTGGCTGTCATTAAGCCTTCACTGCTACATTTTTTGACCGCTGATATTTTGTGTAGCAGTTTATGTAGCAGAAAATGACCGATTGATGACTATCCAAAGGTATGGTTAAGCCTTCATCCGAAATAGTATATACACGAGGAAAGTCGCTGTAAACACTTGTTTTACAACGACTTTCCTTTACTTTGCAGGCTAAAATGATTGGCTCTTTGAAGCCCTATTGAAGCCTATTTGCGGAGAGAGAGGGATTCGAACCCCCGGAGGCTCTCACCTCAACGGTTTTCAAGACCGCCGCAATCGACCACTCTGCCATCTCTCCTTACATAAAGTGGTTGCAAAGATAGCGCATATTTTTGAAATAAAAAATAGATTGTTTATTTTTCTTTTGTTAACCCTGTTATGTTTATCACATTTTATGGATATGTGTGAAGTTAGGAGCCAAGAAGAGTAGGGAGGGCTTTTTCTGGTTTTGCTTCGCAAATATAGAAACAAAAAGCGAGACTTTTAGAAAGCTCGCTTTTTATTCTATTCTGATATAGGAATAATCATTTATGACCGTTCCGGTCTGTTTTGATCGTGTTTGTCTCTGTTGGGACGTGGCAAAAGTACTTTGCGAGAAAGTTTAAATTTACCTGTACGAGCATCAATATCCATCAATTTTACTTCAATTTTATCTCCCTCTTTTATGTTGGTATCCTCAATTTTTTCGATGCGATGCCAGTCAATTTCAGAGATATGCAGCAGTCCATCTTTTCCGGGTAAAAATTCACAGAATAAGCCGTATGGCATTACCGAACGAACGGTTGCTTCATATACTTCACCCACTTCGGGAATTGCTACAATTGATTTAATTTTATCCATTGCTGCTTGTATCGATTCCTTGTTAGTTGCCGACACTTCTACGCGTCCTTTGTTGTCGATTTCCTCAATAGTGATGATTGTATTGGTTTCCTCCTGAATGTTTTGTATGATTTTACCACCCGGTCCGATAACAGCACCGATAAAATCTTTCGGAATTTCAATTACTTCAATTCTTGGCGCGTGAGGTTTAAGTTCGGCGCGTGGTTCGGAAATTGTCTCCATCATTTTGTTCATGATATGTTCGCGTCCAGCTTTTGCTTGATTTAGTGCTTTTTCAAGAATTTCGTACGATAATCCGTCTACCTTAATATCCATTTGAGTTGCGGTAATGCCATCTTTTGTTCCACAAACTTTGAAGTCCATGTCTCCCAGATGATCTTCATCTCCCAATATATCGGAAAGGATGGCATATTTTTCTCCTTTGTTTTCCGAAATAAGTCCCATGGCGATACCACTTACCGGCTTTTTCATCGTTACCCCCGCATCCATCAATGCTAATGTGCCTGCGCAAACGGTTGCCATCGAGGAAGAACCGTTTGATTCGAGGATGTCCGAAACTACACGGATTACGTAAGGATAATTGTCGGGAATCATTCGTTTTAGTGCACGATGAGCCAGATTTCCGTGTCCTATTTCTCTGCGTCCAACACCTCGTTGTGGGCGCGCTTCGCCGGTAGAAAAAGGCGGGAAGTTGTAGTGTAGCAGGAAACGGTCAGTTCCATGAACCAGCACATCGTCCACAATTTTTTCGTCCAACTTTGTTCCGAGTGTTACGGTTGTCAGCGATTGGGTTTCGCCACGTGTGAAGATGGAGGCTCCGTGTGGTCCGGGAATGGTGTCCACTTCGCTCCAAATAGGACGTATTTCGGTGGTTTGCCGTCCATCTAGGCGTTTGCCTTCGTCAAGGATACAGCGGCGCATCGCTTCTTTTTCCACGTCGTGGTAATATTTTTTCACCAAAGGTTCTTTTTCTTCTCTTTCCTCTTCGGGAATAGTTTCTAAGAATTCTTGAACAATTTTTTGGAAGGCCTCACTTCGTTCATGTTTGTTCGGATTTTGTGAAGCTGCTATATCATAAACTTTTTGGTAGCACTCTCTGCGTATTTGTTCGCGTAATTTTTCGTCGTTTTCTTCGTGGCAGTAACTTCGTTTTTCGGTTTTGCCAACCATCTGCGAAAGTTCTATTTGTGCTTGACACTGTTTCTTTATCTCTTGATGAGCAAATTTGATAGCTTCCAACATTTCGCCTTCGGAAACTTCGTCCATTTCGCCTTCTACCATCATGATATTGTCCATGGTAGCGCCTACCATGATGTCGATGTCGGCTTGTTCCAGTTGTTTAAATGTGGGGTTGATTATCAGTTCTCCGTTTACGCGAGCGACGCGCACTTCGGATATGGGGCCGTTGAATGGGATGTCCGAAACGGCTAGTGCGGCAGAGGCAGCCAAGCCTGCCAACGCGTCGGGCATGTCTTCGCCGTCAGCAGAGAAAAGCATAACGGTTACAAATACATCGGCGTGATAATCATCCGGGAAAAGCGGACGAAGTGCACGGTCGATCAGTCGGCTGATAAGGATTTCGCTATCTGAGGGTCTTCCTTCTCGCTTCATGAATCCTCCGGGGAAACGTCCGTATGAGGCAAATTTTTCTCTATATTCTACTTGCAACGGCATAAAGTCAGTACCGGGTGTTGCATCTTTGGCGGCACAAACAGTGGCCAAGAGCATGGTGTTTCCCATTCGGAGGGTTACGGCTCCATCGGCTTGTTTTGCCAATTTTCCGGTTTCCAGAGTTATCGTGCGTCCATCGGCTAAATTGATACTCTTTATTATTGGTTGTGTCATATAAATAAATTGTTGTTTGATTAGCTCCCTTTCTCTTCTTACATGTGCCTATCTTTTGATGAAAAATGTGATAGTTCTTATCGTTGCATTTTGTATATAGAGTTCTTGGAAGTTCTATGTTGTTTTTTTATTTTATAAATCGAACAAAGATAACACAAAGTTTTGATTTATAATGTTTCTTGGACGATAAAAGTTTTGCTTTGTAGGTTCTATATGAAAAAGAAATCCCCGAAAAGAACATGATGTTCTTATTCAGGGGTTTATTTCATTAAATTTGCGAAAAAATGTTGAACATTCAAAAAATATTATGCGTTCACTGTTTTGTCGATTGCGAGTTTTCCTCTATAATGTCCACATTCTCCACACACTACGTGATAGATGTGCCATGCACCACAGTTTGGGCAAATAGCCATTGTGGGTGCTTTTGCTTTATCGTGAGCTCTTCTTTTTCCTTGTCTTGCTGATGACTGTCTTCTTTTTGGATGTGCCATATTCTATCTTATTTTTTTATGTTTATATTTCGTTTTCTTCTAAATTTAATCCTTTTAGGGCTTCCCATCGCGGGTCTATTTTTGTTTCTTGTTCGTTCCACTCGTCGTCGCCGTTATCATCGAATGGAGTTTCAGAATCATCATCCATTTCATTTTTGCTTATAGCTTTGTGTTTATAAAGTTTTTCTGCCATCTGTCGGTTGCATTTTCCGAGTGGATGCACGTGCTTTATCGGGATATCCAGAACAATAAATTCGTAGAGAAACCATGCAATGTTTATTTGGCTTTCTTCTTCAGGAATAGTGATGATTTCGTCGCTCTCTTCAAGATATTCTTTTCCGATTTTTACGATCAGTTTGTTTTGTGTGTCAATTTCCTGATTCATGTAATCCAGGCAGCGATCACACGGAATTTGCACCGTTCCTTTCAGGTGAAAATGAAACCAATTGGTGGTTGATGTTTTCTTTATTGTCAACTCCACCTGTACGTTTCCTTTTTTTATCTCTTCGGAATCAATATTGTGAAAGAAGACATCGTCTAAATCATACGAGAACGTATGTGTTCCTTGTGAAAGTTTCTTCAAAGAGATATTGTATGGACTGAATTTCGCCATTTATCACAAAAATTAAGCGGTGCAAAGATAATAAATTTTTCTTTACACAATATCAATTTTATTTATTTTATGAAGCCTTATGTTTTAGAAATAGAGCATATTGCTCGCGATGTATCAATTTTTTGCGGCTTCGGTGCGAACAATCTCCTGCATTTTGTCGAAGTTTTCTTCCAGGCTTTGCAGCAGTTTGAATTGTGCTTTTGTGCGTACCAAATTGTGCTCGGGATATGCCGTTTTATAATAGGTGTCACCGTTCAGATAGTCGGTAAAAAAACGAACGGTTTGCATATAGGTGAGCAGTTTGGCGCCAAAAGCTAAATTATCAATCTCCGTCGAGGTTAAAAAAGAGGATGCTTTCTTCAAATATCCTTTGGCGTATCCTTCAAAAATAGGCAAATCGACTTCTACGTTGTCAAGATTTTTGTCATCTTCGGCACCTTTATTTGCACCGGTACGAATGAAGTCGCCAAAATCGGAAAGTACATACCCGGGCATCACCGTGTCTAAGTCGACTACACAAAGAACGTTCTCGTCCTTGTCAAACAAGATATTGTTCACTTTTGTGTCGCAGTGATTTGTTCTTTTAGGGAGTTTACCTTCGCGATGTAGCTGTTCCGGTTTACACATCTCTTCGGCTCTTTTTTCAATCTCTTCAACCAAATGTGAAACAGATGCTAGTCGTCCGGCTTTGTTTTCTTTTACTGCTTGACGAAAATCTTCTAAGCGGCTTTCCATGTTGTGGAAGTTGGGAATGGTTTCAAAAAGAGGTCCGCCAGGAAGGTCGGCAAGCATTTTTTGAAACTCACCAAATGCCATACCTGCTTGATATGCCAGTTCTGGATTAATTTCATCGTAGCTTTTACTGTCTTTTATAAAAAGCATCATTCGCCAATAATCTCCCTTTGTGTCTTTGTAATAAAGCTCTTTGTTTTTTGCCGGAATCAGTGTGAGTACGCGTCTTTCGATATCGCTAATGTCGTTTTTGTTTAGTTTTTCGCGAATGTGTGTTGTCACTCTCAATATGTTGGTTTGAAGTTGCTCAACATTTTTAAATATCGCGTGGTTAATTCGTTGTAAAACATATTCTTTTTGTCCTGCCGCTACCTTGTATGAATCGTTGATGTGACCTGCGCCTAAGGGTTTTATGTCTATTTGATTGTTTGGACAGTCGACAAATTGTTGTACAATCTCTTTAAGTTTGTTGATATCTTCCATATTATTAATTTTTTGTTTTTTTATTTCATTCGTAATGTTCCGAAAAACCGTGTATCGTGAAAGTTTGGTGACGGTAAATCTATTGGGTTCCAACTCAGAAAATGGATGTTTTCCGTTTTATCTCCGCATTTATAGAAGTTGCCTTTGAGGATTTTCCCCGAAATGGATTCATCGGACGCAAAGCCCATTGCTTTTTTAGGAATTTCGAGAAAAAGTGTCCAGTCTGTGACTTTTTGATTCTTTTCGTAGCGATGTTGTAGTGTAACGTATCGATTTATTGTTGGGATATCGTCTGTCAATGGTTGTGCCGATTCTTTGCTTTCTCGTGTCGAAGCCAATAGCGAGCCAATGGCGTTGCACTCAAAATTGCGGTAGTTCTTTTCACCTTCACGCATCATAAAAAACTCAACGCAACTATCCTCCCACACCGAGCCGAAATCTTTGTTGTTTTCGGTTCTCACTATTTCTCCTGTTATGGTGTAATAGAGATAGAGGCTGTGGTTGTCGTGTCCCGCGTAAACTGAAACGGGAAGAGAGTAGGGGAACTCTTTTTCCCAATTGACTTGGTCAATGGCAGCTTTTACCCCTTGCTCTTTTATGGTTTTAATTTTCGTGTCAATTGATTCATTTTTTTCAAAACTGAATCGAGGTATGTCTATCGTTTTCATTGTTTTCATTTTGATCTCAAATATACATAAAAACTTTGAATTAACGCCCATGCAGATTGAAATTTTTTATATTTCTCTCCGTATTTGTTCGATTGGGCAATGAAGACAGAAGTTGAAAATGGGGTTGATGAATTCGTAAATGCTTGTTTGTTATTTCTTTACGATAATAAAATTTACCGAGCAAAATCAATTTTATTTCTAATTTTTGCATATCGGAATGAAAGCGGGTGGTTTCTATCCAATGGATTGCTGGCATAGTTCAGTGTAATTGATTCATAAATTGGTCTGCCTTTAACCCACATTATTCACCAAAAAGTTGCATAATTTGAGAATAATTCTTGTTTTTAAGGTGTTAAAACAAAAACAATAGATTTTAACGCCCCCAAATTATGCAGGACAAATATACAGCCTTTTATCGAAAAGACCAAGCCATTATGGTCGATTTTTCAGCAGAAAGTATCAGTTCAGACGGTGCCGTTGTTTTATTGGAAAAGATAGAACGCAAACACAAACTGATCAAACGCTTCAGCCGTTTGATACCC
>JAEZWF010000060.1 GCA_023420415.1 Actinomycetes bacterium
CCCCCGAGGCGCCGGCCGCTCCGGCTGCCCGCGAGGGTGTCCAGTCCGCCCGTGACGGTGGCAAGCAGGGACCCGGCACGGGTTCCGCGCCGCGCCCCGGCTCGGCCGGTCCGCGCCCTGCGGCACCCGGTCCGCGCCCCGGCGGCTCGGCGGGTCCGCGCCCGGGCAACAACCCGTTCGCGTCCAGCCAGGGCATGGGCACCCAGCGTCCCCAGGGTCGCGAGGGCTCGCCCCGTCCGGGCAACAACCCCTTCGCCTCCAGCCAGGGTATGCCGCGGCCGCAGTCGCGTCCGGGGCCTCGCCCCGGTGGGTCGGCCGGTCCCGGTGGGCCCCGTCCCGGTGGTCCGCGTCCCAGCCCGGGCATGATGCCCGACCGCTCAGCGGTCGGTCGTCCCGGTGAGCGCCCGGCGCGTCCCGGTGGCGGCCGTGGTGGGCCCGGTGGCAACCGCGGCCCCGGCGGCGGTCCCGGCGGTGGCGGCGGCTTCGGTGGCGGCGGTTTCCGCGGCCGTGGCGGCGGCGGTGGCCGCGGTCAGGCTGCCGGTGCGTTCGGTCGCGGTGGTGGCCGTCCGGTCCGTGGGCGCAAGTCCAAGCGGGCCAAGCGCCAGGAGTTCGAGCAGATGCAGGCGCCGTCGCTCGGCGGTGTCACGGTTCCCCGTGGTGACGGCTCGACCGTCGTGCGGGTGCGTCGCGGCTCGTCCCTGACCGACTTCGCCGACAAGATCAACGCCAACCCGGCGTCGCTGGTGACCGTGCTGTTCCACCTCGGTGAGATGGCCACGGCGACCCAGAGCCTCGACGAGGACACCTTCAAGGTGCTCGGTGCCGAGCTCGGCTACGACATCCAGGTCGTGTCGCCGGAGGAGGAGGAGAAGGAGCTCTTCGACTCCTTCAACATCGACCTCGACACGGGTATCGAGGGCGAGGACGAGGACGACCTGCAGCCGCGGCCGCCGGTCGTGACCGTCGTCGGTCACGTCGACCACGGTAAGACCCGCCTCCTCGACGCCATCCGCAACGAGGACGTCGTGGCCGGTGAGGCCGGTGGCATCACCCAGCACATCGGTGCCTACCAGGTCCACCGCGAGCACGAAGGCGTCGACCGCGCGATCACCTTCATCGACACCCCGGGTCACGAGGCGTTCACCGCCATGCGTGCCCGTGGTGCCAAGGTCACCGACATCGCGATCCTCGTCGTCGCTGCCGACGACGGCGTGATGCCGCAGACCATCGAGGCGCTCAACCACATGCAGGCCGCTGACGTGCCGATTGTGGTGGCGGTCAACAAGATCGACGTCGAGGGCGCTGACCCGGCCAAGATCCGCGGCCAGCTCACCGAGTACAACCTCGTGGCCGAGGAGTACGGCGGCGACACCATGTTCGTCGACGTCTCCGCCAAGCAGGGCCAGAACATCGACACCCTGCTCGAGGCCGTGCTGCTCACCGCCGACGCCGCGCTCGACCTGCGCGCCAACCCCGACAAGGACGCCCGCGGTGTCGCGATCGAGGCCAACCTCGACCGTGGCCGTGGCGCGACCGCGACGGTGCTGGTGCAGTCGGGCACGCTGCACGTCGGTGACGCGATCGTCACGGGCTCGGCCTACGGCCGTGTCCGGGCGATGCTCGACGAGCACGGCAACAACGTGGAGGCGGCGCTGCCGTCGCGACCGGTCCAGGTGCTCGGTCTGTCCTCGGTGCCGCGCGCCGGTGACACCTTCGTGGTGGCACCGGATGACCGCACCGCACGCCAGATCGCCGAGAAGCGCGAAGCTGCCGACCGCCAGGCGTCCCTGGCCAAGGCCCGCAAGCGCATCTCGCTCGAGGACCTCAACGAGGCCCTGGCGGCCGGCAAGGTCGAGACGCTCAACCTCATCCTCAAGGGTGACGTTTCGGGTTCGGTCGAGGCGCTCGAGGACGCGCTGCTGCAGATCGACGTCGGCGACGAGGTCGACCTGCGCATCATCGACCGCGGTGTCGGCGCGATCACGATGAACAACATCAACCTCGCGATGGCGTCCGACGCGATCATCATCGGCTACAACGTGCGGGCCGAGGGCCAGAACGCCGACTACGCCGAGCGTGAGGGCGTCGAGATCCGCTACTACTCGGTGATCTACAACGCCATCGAGGAGATCGAGTCCGCGCTCAAGGGCATGCTCAAGCCGGAGTTCGAGGAGGTGGAGCTCGGCACCGCCGAGATCCGCGAGATCTTCCGCTCGAGCAAGTTCGGCAACATCGCGGGTTCGATCGTCCGCAGCGGCGAGATCCGGCGTGGTGCCAAGGCGCGGATCACCCGCGACGGTGTGGTCGTGGCCGAGAACGTCGACATCGCCGGCCTGCGCCGGTTCAAGGACGATGTCACCGAGGTCCGCGAGGGCTTCGAGTGCGGCATCAACCTCGGGTCGTTCAACGACCTGCAGATCGGTGACCTCATCGCCACCTACGAGATGCGCGAGAAGCCGCGCGACTGAGACGGTGAGGTATGCCGCGTGGCCAGCCACGCGGCATACCTCACCTCGCGCGCCTGCTTGCGTCCGCGGTTCTGGTTGCTCCGGCAGCCAAATCCGCGGACGCAAGCACACCGCAACCCCGCACCGTCTGCGAGCTTGCCCACCAGCGGGGCAAACTCGCAGACGCAAGCCTGTAGCAACCCGACCCAACGCCAGGAGGACTGTCATGGCTGACGCCGGACGTGCCCGCAGGATCGCCGACCGGATCAAGACCCTCGTCGCCGCGAACCTCGAGTCGATCGTCAAGGACCCGGACCTCGGCTTCGTGACCGTCACCGACGTGCGCGTCACCGGCGACATGCAGCACGCGTCGATCTTCTACACGGTGTTCGGCGACGAGACCCAGCGCGAGCGGACCGCGGAGCTGCTGGAGAAGAACCGCGGCAAGCTGCGCTCGTTCGTCGGCAAGCAGCTGCAGATCCGGCTGACGCCGAGCCTGGAGTTCATCCCCGACGCGCTGCCGGAGTCGGCATCGCAGATCGAGGGCCTGCTCAAGGAGGCCAAGGAGCGCGACGCGGCCGTGGCGGCGAGTGCCGCCGGTGCGACGTATGCCGGGGAGTCCGACCCGTACCGCCACGACGATGACGTCGAGGACTTCGAGGACGGTGAGGGAGCCGCGGCAGCGGAGGCGACCCCGGACGGCGACGAGACCGACGAGCCGGATGCCCGCGGCTGACGGCCTCCTGGTCGTCGACAAGCCGGCCGGCTGGACCAGCCACGACGTCGTCGCGCGGTCGCGGCGGATCTGCGGCACCCGCAAGGTCGGTCATGCCGGCACGCTCGACCCGATGGCCACCGGTGTGCTCGTCCTCGGCATCGGCCGGGCCACCAAGCTGCTGACCTTCCTCGTCGGCAGCGACAAGGACTACACAGCCACGATTCGGTTGGGGCAGAACACGATCACCGATGACGCCGAGGGTGAGGTGACGGCCACGACCGCCGCCGGTCACCTCACGGACGGGGCCGTCACCGCGGCGGTCGCGGACCTCACCGGCGCCATCGACCAGGTGCCGAGCTCGGTCTCGGCCATCAAGGTCAAGGGCCAACGGTCCTACCACCGCGTGCGCTCCGGCGAGGACGTCGCCCTGCCCGCGCGGCCGGTCACGGTCAGCCGCTTCGAGGTGGTGGCGAGCCGGCACGCGACGTCCGCGGACGGCATACCCCTGCTCGACCTCGACGTCGAGGTGACCGTCAGCTCGGGCACCTATGTGCGCGCGCTCGCGCGTGACCTCGGCGCCGCGCTCGGCGTCGGCGGCCACCTCACCGCGTTGCGGCGCACCCGGGTCGGGGCGTTCACCCTCGACGAGGCCCACGACTTTGACCGGCTCACCGCCCTGGACGACCCCGAAGCCGTGCCGGTCATCGAGCTGGCCGACGCCGCCCGCGCGCAGTTCGCGCGGCACGAGCTGACTGACGCCGAGGCCACTGCCGTGGGCTACGGCCAGCGCATCGACTCGGGCCAGCCGCTGCGCACCGACCCGGTGGCGGCGTTCGCCCCCGACGGACGGCTCGTGGCGATGCTGGATGAGTCCGCTCACAAAGCGCGGGCACACGTCGTCTTCGCCCCGTCGGGTTCGTAGAGTGTCCTCCGTGCATCGCTGGACTGATCCCACCGAGACGCCCGCGCAGCTGCGGCCGTGCGTCGCCACGTTCGGCAACTTCGACGGTGTCCACCAGGGCCACCGCGCCGTGCTGACCCGGCTCGTCGAAGAGGGCGCCGCGCGCGGTCTGCCGACCGTGGCCGTGACGTTCGAGCCGCACCCGGCCGAGATCTTCCACCCGGACACCGTCGAGCTGATCGCGCCCGGCCCGCTGCGCGACCAGCTGCTCGAGCAGACCGGCATCGACGGGCTGCTCGTGCTCGAGTTCACCCGCGAGTTCGCCGACCAGAGCGCCGAGGACTTCGTCGTGAGGACGTTCGTCCAGACCCTCGGGGCGCAGGCGCTGGTCGTCGGCTCGGACACGCGTGGTTTCGGCAAGGGCTACACCGGCGACGTGGAGCTGCTGGCCGAGCTCGGGCAGCGGCACGGCTTCGACGTCATCGCCCTCGACGACCTCGGCGACTCCGAACGCTGGTCCTCCAGCGCGGTCCGGCGCGACCTCACCTCCGGCGACGTGGCCTCCGCTGCCGGTGTCCTCGGGCGCCCGCACCGGATGACCGGCACAGTCGTGCACGGCGCCCACCGCGGGCGCGAGCTCGGCTACCCGACCGCGAACCTCGCGCCCGACTCGCTCGGTCTCGTGCCGGCCGACGGTGTGTATGCCGGGTGGCTGACCCGGCTGGGCAAGCCCGACGACGACCCCGAGCGCACCCTGCCGGCGGCGATCTCGGTGGGCACCAACCCCACCTTCGACGGCACCGAGCGCACGGTCGAGGCCTACGTGCTCGACCGGACCGACCTCGACCTCTACGACGAGCACGTGAGCGTCGAGTTCGTCGAGCGCATCCGTCCGACGCTGCGGTTCGACTCGGTCGAGGAGCTGCTCGAGGCCATGGCTGCGGACGTGGAGAAGTGCCGGCAGGTCCTGGGCACGATCGTCCCGTCCTGACCGGCCCGCGGGGCGGTCGCGGCGCCGCGATCTGGGCCCGGTCCGACTGGGGTCTGGTCGTCGCCGCACTCGGGCTGTCCCTCGTGGGCGCGGTCCTCGTGTGGTCGGCGACCCGCCACGCCAGCGGCACGGCATACCTCGCCCGACACCTGCTCAACACCGCGCTCGGGGTGGCGCTGGCCGCGGCGGTGACCCGGATGGGGCACCAGCTGCTGCGGGCGCTGGCGCCCGCCCTCTACCTCGCCTCGATCGCGGGGCTGGTGCTCGTGCTGACCCCGGTCGGGTCGACCGTCAACGGTTCGCACTCGTGGATCCTGCTGCCGGGGGGTTTCTCGGTGCAGCCGTCGGAGTTCGCCAAGGCGGCCTTGTGCGTCGGGCTGGCGCTGGTGCTGGGCGAGCGGCTCGACCGGGGCGCACGCCCGGGGCGGCGCGAGCTGACCTTTGCGGCTGTCGTGGCGGGGGTGCCGGTGGTGCTGATCCTGCTGCAGCCCGACCTGGGGTCGGCGCTGGTGCTGGGCGCCCTGGCGTTCGGGGTGGTGGCCGTCGCGGGCACGCCGAAGCGATGGCTGGCGGCCTTCCTTGCGCTGGTGGCCGTCGGGGTCCTGGTGGCGCTGACGACGCCGGTGCTCAGCGGTTACCAGCGGGACCGGCTGACGGCGTTCCTCGACCCGAGCACCGACCCGCAGGGCATCGGCTACCAGACGCGTCAGGTGCGGATCGCGATCGGGTCAGGCGGCTGGAGTGGGCAGGGGCTGTTCGAGGGTGCGCAGACGCAGAGCGGACGAATTCCGTTCCAGCAGACCGACTTCATCTTCTCCGTGGCGGGGGAGGAGCTCGGGTTCCTCGGGGCGGTGGGGATCCTGCTGCTGCTCGGGTTCATCGTGCTGCGGTCGGTGCTGGTGGCGGCACGGGCCCGAGATGCGTTCGGACGGCTCATGGCGGTCGGGGTGGCGGCGTGGTTCCTCTTCCAGGTCGTCGAGAACGTCGGCATGAACCTCGGCCTGACCCCGGTGACCGGGCTGCCGCTGCCGTTCCTGTCCTACGGCGGGTCCTCGATGTTCGCCTGCTGGCTGGCCATCGGCCTCGTCAACAACGTGCACCTCGCCACCGTCACCGCCCGCCGCTGACCGCTCCCACCCGCGCCGCTGCTCATGTCCCGCAACATGCCGTCGGTCGCGATCTTCCACGGCATGTTGCGGGACATGAACCTCACCGCGGCCAGAATGCCTGTGGACAACGCCTGAGAGGCCCGGTGCCGCCGTCACAGTTGACGAGTGGATCGTCCTTGGTTGCCTCCGGATCTCGCATCGAGACCGTTCTCGGTCTCCGATGCCAAGACTGCAGGTATGCCGTGGGGTCGCCTCCGTGTGCCGCACCTGCACACGCCGACCAAGGCGGTGCGAGTGGCGCAGGTGCCGGAGACCGTGAGGGAGCGGGCGGCGGCATTCGCACTCGCGCTTCCGTGTGACAGCGCATTCAGCCACGTGACTGCCGCTCAGCTGTGGGGACTGACCCTGCCTGCCGGAGTCGAGGGTCGGGTGGTGCTCGACGTGATACGGCACTCGGACAAGACTCCGGTGCGCAGGTTCGGCTGCAAGGGGCACCGAGGACTCGAGTCGCGCAGCGTGGTTGAGCAGGTCGGAGTCAGGGTCACCGGGCTCGCGGACACCTGGGTCGATCTCGGCGAGCTGGCGCTGGCCAAGGCCGACGGTCACGCGGAGCTGGCTCTCGATGACCTGGTCATCGTCGGCGACGAGGTTGCCACGCAGCTCATCGAGCCGCCGGGGCCCGGCGAGCGACCCGACAGCCCGCAGTTGGTGGCCGCCGCAATCGGGCAGCTTCGCCAAGCCCGGGGACAGCGCGCCCGTGTCGCCGGCGGGTCAGTGCTGGACCAGGCCCTGGACCTCGTGCGGGCCCCCGTACGCTCGCCGATGGAGACCCGATCGCGACTGATGTTCGTGCGGGCCGGTTTTCCGGAGCCGCGGGTCAACCTGGCGGTCCATGGTGCGGAGGACGGACAGTGGCTCCTCGAGGGTGATCTGGTGTGGGAGGAGCAACGGGTGATCGGCGAGTACCAGGGCAAGGACCATGCCTCGATCACCCGTCGCAGCGCGGATGCTGCGCGAGCACTGAACGCCGAGGACGAGGGCTGGCAGGTGCTCGAGATCTTCGCCGCGGACGTCTACACCCCGCCGCGACGACGGGCCTGTCTCACCCGGTTCGCGGGCGCGCTCGGCCTGGACCTCAGCAGCCTGCGCATCGCCTGACCTGTGATGGCGGCCCTCCCGCGCCCATGCCCTCACTCATGTCCCGCAACATGCCGTCGGTCGCGACTTTTCACGGCATGTTGCGGGACATGAAACGCGGGGGCGGGGGAGTCCACGGCATGTTGCGGGACATGAAACGTGGGGGCGGGGGAGTCCACGGCATGTTGCGGGACATGAAACGCAGGGGCGGGCGGGCGGCATACCGGCCGGAACCGGGCCGACCCAACCGTTCGGTCACGGTTTTGCGCGGTCGCCCCGCACGGGTCCGCTCGTCTGGCACGATCACGCGCAACCCCCACGAGAGCCGAGGAAGGCCATGTCGACTCCCACCCTGGACCCCACCGCCTCCGCACAGGCGGAACAGTTCGACCCCACCGTCATCGAGCGACGCTCCGCCACCGTCGGTCAGCTCTTTCGCGACCGCGTCGCCAAGTCACCCGACGACGAGGCATTCAGGTATGCCGCGGGCGACGGTTGGACGTCCGTCACCTGGGCGCAGGCCAAGGAGCGTGCCTACCGGCTCGCCGCCGGCCTCATCGCCCTCGGCATCGAGCCGGAGGACCGCGTCGCGATCGCGTCCTCCACGCGGTACGAGTGGGCGCTCGCCGACCTCGCGGTGATGTGTGCCGGCGGTGCGACGACGACGATCTACCCCACGACGATCGCCCCCGACGTCGCCTACATCCTGTCCAACTCCGGCAGCAAGGTCGTCTTCGCCGAGGACGACGACCAGGTCACCAAGCTGTGGGATCGACGGGTCGACCTTCCCGACGTCACCCGTGTCATCGTCATGGACGGCGTGGGTGACGGGGAGTGGGTGCTCACCTTCGACGACATCGAGAAGCGTGGTGCCGAGCTGCTCTCCAGCCATGCCACGGCGGTGGACGAGCGCATCGACACCCAGACCGCCGACCAGCTCGCGACCATCATCTACACCTCGGGCACCACGGGGCGGCCCAAGGGAGTTCGGTTGGGGCACAACGCCTGGACCTACCAGGCGGCGGCGACCGATGCCATCGGCATCCTCGGCCCGAAGGACCTGCAGTTCCTCTGGCTGCCGCTGGCGCACGTCTTCGGCAAGTTCCTCCTCACCCTGCCGCTCCAGGTCGGCTTCCCGACGGTCATCGACGGCCGCATCGACAAGATCGTCGACAACCTGGGCGTGGTGAAGCCGACGTTCATGGGTGCGGCACCACGCATCTTCGAGAAGGCCTACGCGCGCATCACGATGATGATGAAGGCCGAGGGCGGCCTCAAGGAAAAGCTCTTCCTCTGGTCGGTCAGCGTCGGCCGCGAGGTGGCCGAGATGCGCGCCCGGGGCGAGGAGCCGACGGGCATGCTGGCCAAGAAGATCGCCCTCGCAGACAAGCTGGTGCTGCAGAAGGTGCGCGAGCGCTTCGGTGGCCGCATCCGGTTCTTCATCTCCGGCTCGGCCGCGCTCAACCAGGACATCGCGCACTGGTTCGACTCCATCGGCCTGCCCATCATCGAGGGCTACGGGCTCACCGAGACGAGCGCGGCTTCCTTCGTCAACCGACCGGGCGCCAACCGGATCGGCACCGTCGGCTGGGCGCTGCCCGGCACCGAGGCGAAGATCGCCGAGGACGGCGAGGTGCTGCTGCGCGGCCCCGGGGTCATGGAGGGCTACCACGACAAGCCCGAGGAGACCGCCGAGACCAAGGACGCCGACGGGTGGCTGCGCACTGGCGACATCGGCGAGCTCGACGACCGCGGCTACCTCAAGATCACCGACCGCAAGAAGGACTTCTTCAAGACCTCCGGCGGCAAGTACGTCGCCCCGTCACTCATCGAGTCGACGTTCAAGGGCCTGTG
This sequence comes from Actinomycetes bacterium, assembly GCA_023420415.1. Taxonomy (GTDB): domain Bacteria; phylum Actinomycetota; class Actinomycetes; order Actinomycetales; family Dermatophilaceae; genus Pedococcus. The sequence continues at coordinate 9,158 of JAEZWF010000060.1, forward strand.
CCCCTACGTCAGCCAGTTCGTCGTCTACGGCGCGGAGCACAACTTCGTCACCGCGCTGGTCACCCTCGACGCAGACGCCATCAAGGACTGGGCCGACACCCGCGGCATCACCGGTGACTACGCGGCGGTCGTCGGCTCACCCGAGGCACGCGAGATGGTGCAGAACTACGTCGACACCCTCAACGTCAACCTCAACCGCTGGGAGCAGATCAAGAAGTTCGTGATCCTCGACCACGACCTGACCGTCGAGGACGGCGAGCTCACCCCGAGCCTCAAGCTGCGCCGCAAGGCGGTCAGTGAGAAGTACCAGGAGCAGCTGGACCGCCTCTACGACAGCTGACTCGGGTCGGGCGCACCGGCCGAAACGCGTTCCTGCACAAGGCGTTTCAGTCGGTCACCAGCGGCACGAAGCGGTACCAGCCGTGCTCCTCGACGACGGGCGCCGCGCCGCTGGCCGGCCTGTGCACCTGCAGCATCCGTCCCGCGACGGGGATGACGAGTATGCCGTCGTCCCCGAGCTGGTCGACCAGCTCACCGGGCAGGTCGGACGCCTGCGCGGACACCAGGACCCGGTCGTAGGGGGCGCCCTCCGGCAGCCCGAGCGTGCCGGGCCGGGCACGCTCGACCGACGCCCACGGCATACCGGCTGCCTCGACGTTGCCGGCGCCGAAGGCGACGAGCTCGGGCACCCGCTCGACGCCGACCACGCGACCCTGCGGACCCACGAGGTGCGCGAGCAGGGCGGTCGTCCACCCCGACCCGCTGCCCACGTCGAGCACGCTCTGCCCGGCTCGGGTGTCCAGCAGCTCGAGCATCTGGCGCACGGTGGTCGGCTGGCTGTTGGTCTGCTCGTGGCCGATGGGCAGTGGGGCGTCGCGCCGGGCATAGCCCCGCTGTGCCGGGGGCAGGAAGCCCTGACGCGGCACGGCCCGCAAGGCGGCCGCGACCAGGTCCGCTGCCGTGGTCACCCGCCCAGTATGGGTCGTCTAGCGGTGAGTCGCGCTCGACGCGTGCGCGGGCGGTGGCCCGTCCGGGCCGTTCCCGACGGCGTGGGTGGCGCCGGCGAGGGCGAGCAACAACCCCAGGCCGGCAATGAGGCGGATCGAGGACTGGCGCACGGCGCAGACGGTATGCCGCGCGGCTGGGTGTTCGCTGAACGTGCGGGTGACCGGCGGGCCGTCCTCCGACAGCCATTGGCCCGCCGGCCACGTGCGTGGGTGGTGCGCGGCAGCCTCAGCCGCCGTCGATGATGTCCTCGGCAACCGAGACGGCCCGGTCGATCGGCACGGCGAACCCGATGCCGATCGACCCCGACGACCGCCCGCCGAGGGTGGCGATCGCGGTGTTGACACCGACGACTTGCCCGTCGAGGTTGACGAGCGGGCCGCCGGAGTTGCCGGGGTTGATCGAGGCGTCGGTCTGGATCACCGACTGCGCCGCCTGGCCGCCGAGCCGCGCCTCCCGGTCGACGGCGCTGACGATGCCGCTGGTGACGGTGCCGCTGAGGCCGAGCGGTGAGCCGACCGCGATGACGGGCTGGCCGATCGCCAGGGAGGACGACTGGCCGATGCGCGCGGGTGCGAGGACCGAGGGGTCCGAAACCCGCAGCACCGCAATGTCGTTCGCAGCACTGCTGCCGACGACGGTGGCCGACACGGTGCGTCCGGTGGACAGCTGGAGTCGCACGGTGCTGGCGCCGTCGATGACGTGGTGGTTGGTCAGCACGTGCCCCTGGTCGTCGAGGACGAAGCCCGACCCGCTCGCGCTGCCGGCCCGCACCTGCACCACGCTGGGCATGATCGCCGCGGCGGCGGCCTGCTCGGTGCCGGCCGCCGCCGCGGGCGCACGTCCGCTGGGTGGCTCCTGGGCGATGGTCGTGCGTCCGGTGGTGGCGTCGGGCTCGAGCCACCACGCGGTTCCGGCCCCTGCCAACCCACCGGCCAGGACCGCGGTCAGCAGCACCGTGGGTATGCCGCGTCGTCCCCCACGAGGGGACCGGACCCGGCCGGGAGGCACAGGGAGGGGTCCGGCCGGGTCCGGGGTTGGCGGCGCCTCCGGCGCGGGGGCCGGGGCGAGGGACATGAGGGGCTGGGCCTGGGTCGGCCCGCGTGGTGGGGCCGGTTCGGCGGGCTGCGGGTCACGACGACGGACGAAGTCCGGTCCGGCAGGAACGCCGAGCCCTGGCCAGGTGGGGCGGGTGGGTGTCTGGGTCATCGTCGTCTCCGTGGGGGTGTCGGTGGTCGGTCTGGCCTGCCGGTCAGGGGAGCCGGGCGAACCAGCGCAGCGACATCGCGCCCGCGCCGAGCAGGAACAGGAACGCCGCGGCGGCGAGGTAGGGGGTGATCTCGCGGGGCTCGGTGCGCCAGCCGATCGAGGAGCCGATGTCCTCGTAGACGGCCTCGAGCTCGTCGCCGCTGGTGGCCGTGTAGGTCTGGCCGCCGGTTGCGTCGGCGAGCTGGGCCATGGCCTCCTCGTCGGCGGGGACGGGCACCTGGCGGCCGCCGAGGTCGATCGTGCCGTCCGGTGTGCCGTAGGCGATGGTCGACACCGGCACCTGGGCGTCGGACGCCGCCTGCGCCGCCTGCTCCGGGTCGCGGCCCTGGGTGTTCGAGCCGTCGGAGAGCAGGACGATCCGACCCGGAATGCGTTCTGGCGCTTGCTGGTTCGGCTCGGTGTCGCCGTTCCCGCCGTCGGTGGCGCCCTGGTCGGAACCGGTCGACGGCTGCGGTGTCTCGGCGTCGTCCCGGTTTGCCGCCATCGAGGCGATCTGGTCCAGCGACGTGAAGACCGCCTCGCCGATCGCCGTGCTGTCGGCGACCTCGAGCCGCTGCAGGCTCGCAGCGGCCTCGTCGTGGTCAGTCGTCGGCGCGGCCAGCACCTGGGCCGAGCCGGAGAAGGCCACCACGCCGACGTTGAACGTGTCGGGCAGGTTCTCGATGAACGTGCGGGCCGCGGTCCGTGCCGCCTCGAGCCGGTTCGGGTCGACGTCGGTCGCCGCCATCGAGTTCGACACGTCCACGGCCACGATGACGGTGGACTGCTCGTGCGGGAGCCGGAGGTCCACCTGGGGCCGGCCCGCGGCGAAGCCCAGCGTCGTCAGCGCGAGGAGGAAGGCGGCGGCCGGCGCGTGCCGACGCCAGCCCGGCTGGTGCGGCGCGACCTTCTCCAGCAGGGGCAGGGTGGCGAACCGGACGGCATACCGGGCTCGTCTGCGCTGCATGAGGAGGTAAGCCGCTGCCAGGCCCAGGACGGGCAGGAGGAGCAGCAGCCACCAGGGGGAGAGGAAGGTCATCGGGTGCTCCTGGTTCGCGCCCGCGGTTGGCGCCGGCGGGCGATGATGAAGCGGGCGAGGTCACTCACCCAGTCGGTGTCGGTGCGCAAGGGCACGTGGCCGGCGCCGGTGGCGCGCACGCCTTCGGTGACCGCCGCGCGGTGGTGGGCGGCAGCGGCGGCATACCGGCGCCGCAGTGCGGGGGAGGTGTAGACCTCGCGCTGACGACCGGTCTCGGGGTCGGTGAGAACGAGGTGCCCCAGGTCGGGCAGCTCGAGCTCGCGCGGGTCGGAGACGTCGACGACCACGACGTCGTGGCGGGCGGCGAGGCGTCGCAGCGCGGGCTCCCACCGCATGGGCCGGTCGGTGTGGCCGTCGGGCTCGACGAAGTCGGAGACGACCACACGCAGCCCGGGGCGCCGCTGGCGCCGCTCGAGGGCGCCGATGGCGTGGGCGAGGTCGACCTTCTCGCTGGCGCCGCGGTGCGGGTTCGTCGGTCGACGCAGCGCGCGCCGGGCCGTGACGCGTCCGGGAAGCGGTGCGTCCCAACGCATTCCGTCGTCGGTGAGGTGGGCGATGCCGACCCGGTTGCCCGGCCCGTCGGCCAGCAGCCCGATGGCTCCGGTGACCCAGGCGGCGACGTCGCGCTTCTCCGCGGTGACCGTGCCGAAGTCCATGCTGGCCGTCTCGTCGACCAGCACCCAGGTGTCGAGCTCGTGCTGTGCCTGGGGCCGCCAGACGTGCGGGTCCATGCTGCGAGCGGTGACGTTCCAGTCGATGCGGCGCACGTCGTCCTCACCCGGCTGGTAGCGCACCACCTCCTCCGGTTCGGTGCCCGCCCCGAGCCGCAGGCCCGCGTGCTCGCCCTGGAGCAGGCCGTCCAGGCGCCTGCGGACCACGAGGTCCAGCGCCTGGAAGGCCCGCTCCGGGTCACGGACGACGCTGCCGTCGGCCAGCCTCACGGTGCGACCTCGCCACCTTGCGCGGGTGCGACGCGGGGCTGCGGGGTCGCCGCGACGATGCCGGTCGCCACGCTGCGGGGGTCGACACCGTCGGCCACCGCGTCGAACGACAGCACCAGCCGGTGGCTGAGGACGTCCGGGGCGATGTCGGCGACATCGCCGGGCAGGACGTAGTCGCGGCCACGCAGCAACGCCAACGCCCGTCCGGCCGCGACGAGCCCGAGGGTGGCGCGCGGGCTGGCGCCGAGGTCGATGACCCCGTCGAGGTGACCCACGCCGTACCGGTGCGGCTCGCGGGTCGCCATCACCAGCGCCACGGCATACTGCGCCACCGCGTGGTGCACGAACACCTCGTCGGCCGCGCGCTGGAGCCGCACGACGTCCTCGACCTGCAGGGTGCGCTCGGCCCGGGGCGGGTCGACGCTCATCCGCTGCAGGATCGTCAGCTCCTCGAGGTCGGTGGGGTAGGGCACGTCGACCTTGAGCAGGAAGCGGTCCCGCTGGGCCTCGGGCAGCTGGTAGACGCCCTCGGACTCGATCGGGTTCTGTGTGGCCAGCACGAGGAACGGCTTGGGTAGTGCGAAGGTCCGCCCGCCCACGCTCACCTGGCGCTCGGCCATCGCCTCGAGCAGGGCAGACTGCACCTTGGCCGGTGCGCGGTTGATCTCGTCGGCGAGCACGAGGTTGGAGAAGATCGGCCCCAGCTCGGTGTCGAAGGACTCCGAGCTCGGTCGCCAGACCCGGGTGCCCACGATGTCGCCGGGCATGAGGTCGGGCGTGAACTGCAGCCGCGTGAACGTGCCGCCGATGACGTCCGCCAGGGTTCGCACGGCGAGCGTCTTGGCCACGCCGGGCACGCCCTCGAGCAGCAGGTGGCCGCGGGCCAGCAGGCCGACGAGCATGCGCTCGACCATCTGGTCCTGGCCGACGACGACCCGTTTGACCTCGAACAGCGCCCGCTCGAGGGGGACGCCGGGGTTGACGCCGGGGTTGCGGTGGCCGGTGGCCCCCTCCCCGGCCGCCATGGGGGACGTGGCCGGGGAGGGGGTGTCGTGGGACGCGTCGCGCGTCAGTGGCTCGGTCACAGCGTGCTCGTGTCCGGTGCCTGCGACTCGGTCCCGTCCTGGGCCGAGCCGGAGCCCTGGTCCGTGCCGCCAGTTCCGCCGGCGCCGCCCTTGCCCGGGCAGTCGGTGCGGTCGCCGGTGCCGTTCTGGGAGTTCTGGTCGGGCGCGGTCTGACCCGGCTGCTGCGTCTCACCCTGGGTGTCGACGATGGTCGCGTAACCGCTCTCGACGTCGCCGGCGTTGGACGAGGCGTATGCCGCGGTGGCGCCACCGGCGGCCAGCAGCAGGGCGGCGGCACCGACGAGTGCGCCTCGGCGCAGCCGGCGCGCACCCGCCGGGGTGGGGCCGGGCAGTGCCTGGTCCGATGAGGCCTGGGGCTCCGGTGTCTGGTCAGGAGTGGGAGTGGTCATCTGCGCTCCATGGGTTCCGAGGTTTCCGCTGGTGCGGTGCCCGCCGGGGTGGCTGGCGAGACCCAGCCCATCAAGAGGGCGCGAAAACGTCCGGAAGCCGCAGCGAAAGTTCAGCGAAAGCCCATGGGGGACAGTGGGGTTCATCGGGTTACGGTGGACTCGTGCGGGTGCTGATCGTCGAGGACGAGGAGGGCCTGGCGGGTGCGTTGCGCATCGGCCTGGTCCGGGAGGGGTATGCCGTCGACCTCGCCACGACGGCCGGGGAGGCACACGAGAAGCTCGCCGTCACGGCATACGACATCGTCCTGCTCGACGTGAACCTCCCTGACGGCAACGGTTTCCAGCTTGCGGAGCAGGTGCGCTCCGGTGAGCTCGACGGTCCGTCAGGCACCGACGTGCGGCTCCTGATGCTCACGGCGCGCACGGGTCTGCCGGACCGGGTGCGCGGGCTCGACGTGGGGGCGGACGACTACGTCGTGAAGCCGTTCGCACTGGCCGAGCTGACCGCCCGGCTGCGGGCCCTGCTTCGTCGCGACGTACGGGGGACGTCGTCGGTGCTGCGCGTCGGTGACGTCACCCTCGATGCTGCACGGCAGCTCGCCCACCGCGGCAGGCGCGAGCTTTCGTTGACGCTCAAGGAGTTTGCGGTCCTGCGCTACCTCATGACGCGACCGGACCACGTGGTGTCGTCCGAGGAGCTGCTCGAGCACGTGTGGGACGAGAACGCCGACCCCTTCACCCAGACGGTGCGGGTCACGGTGGGCACGCTGCGGCGCAAGCTGTCGGTCGACGACGAGCCGCCGATGATCGAGACGGTGATCGGGCGCGGCTACCGGCTGCGGGCCGACCCCGCCGTCGCCGGGACCGCCTGATGGCGGGGGCGCCGGGATGGCTCGTGCGGTGCACGGCACGGTTGCCGGCCTGGGCGAGGACCGTGCGGTCGCGGCTCGCGTTGACCTACTCGGCGCTCCTCTTCGCGGTGACGGCGCTGCTCGTCGGCGGTCTCTACCTGGCGCTGGCACAGACGATCGAGGCGAAGCCGCTCGACCCGGTGACGGTGAAGAAGTTCGAGAAGGGCCCGAGCGGAATCGTCAACTACCGCAAGGGAGAGGACTTCCAGGCGGCCGACATCACCGACGTGCAGCAGTACGTCAACTACACCACGTTGCAGACCCTGCGCACCTACTCGTTCATCGCCCTCGGGGTGTTGTTCGTCCTCAGTCTCGTCATCGGCTGGTGGGTCGCCGGTCGCGCCCTGCGGCCGGTGGGGCGCATCACCGCCACCGCCCGCGAGATCTCCGGCACCGACCTGTCGCGGCGCATCGCGGCCGTCGGTCCGCAGGACGAGCTGCGCACGCTCGCCGACACGATCGACGGCATGCTCGACCGCCTCGAGGCGGCGTTCACGGCCCAACGCGACCTCGTCGACGACGTGTCGCACGAGCTGCGCAACCCGGTCGCTGTCGTGCAGGCGAACCTCGACGCGGTGCTGTCGCGCGACGACGTGACCGCCGAGGAGCGGGCGCAGGCGGCGGCGGTGGTGGGCCGCGCGACGGCGCGGATGGGCCGGCTGGTGGAGGACCTGCTGGCCACCGCGCGGGTGCGGTCCGGGGCGTTCGTCGAGCGTGAGGTCGACCTGTCGGCGCTGGCTCGCGAGTCGGCTGAGGAGTTCCGGCTGCTCGGTTCGTCGCGGGGCCTGCGGCTGACGTTGCGGTTGGCCCCGGGGCCGCGGGTCATCGCCGACGCGGAGGCGCTCACCCGCGCGCTGGACAACCTGCTGTCGAATGCCGTGCGGCTGGCGCCTGGGGGCAGTGAGGTCACCGTGGCGTCGGGGTCACAGGCCGGTTGGGCCTGGGTGGCGGTGCGCGACGAGGGGCCGGGCATCGACCCGGTCGACCACGAACGCATCTTCGACCGGTTCCGCCGCACCGGGCCGTCGGAGGGCAACGGTGACGGCCACGGTCTCGGTCTGGCGATCGCCCGGCAGGTCGTGGAGTCGCACGAGGGCCGGATCACGCTGTTCAGTGAGCCACGGGTCGGCAGCACCTTTGTCATCTGGCTGCCCGACCGCGCCATCAGCGGTCCCGCCGAGCGCGACCGCCGCCCGCCCGACACCGACCCCCTCGGACGTCGCTGACCTTCGGGGACTCCCCGCAAAACGGGGGTTGCGTGCACGAAACGGGTGGTTCTGGTGCCCGTTTCACGTCAGCAACCCCCGTTTTGCACGTCATCTCACCGCCACCAGCCGGGACGTGCCCACGGCAGCCGGCGTCACGGCATACGTGACCCACCCGGCGCCGAACGCGCGTTGCGGCCCGCCCGGCTTCATCGACACCGTCACGAGCCGGGCGCTGGACCGGCTGGCTCAGCCCGAGTGCCGAGCTAGCCGGTCGTCGAAGGAACCGGAGTGGGGACGTCGTTGAGTGAGCCGAGGTCGCGAGTGCTGCCGTCATCGAGCGTCACGCTCACACGGATGTCCTCGAAGGGGTCCCGCACAGCGGGGTCATGGCTGGAGGGCCACCAGGCAGCCGTCCACCCGTTCTCGACCGTCGCCGCCACCTTCCCCTGGGGTGTGGAGAGCTGGAGCGCACGCACCCGCGAGCCCACTCGTCCCATCACGGCGACGTAGCCGTCGGTACCAGAGGTCTCGGCACTGACCGTGAGGGCGGCTCGGGATGGTTCGGGGTCGGGGATGGGGAAGGTCGAGGTCCACTGGGACTCGCTGCCGGCGAAGCGCGTGCAGCCCACGGGGAAGCCACCGTCCGTCGTGAGGACCACGAACAGCGAGCTGCCGCGGGCCTCCGACAGCATTGGCGTGGCTGTGTCGAGGTCCGAGGGCCTGATCGACCCGGGAGCCGCGGCATTGCCCGGCTGGTTGGACAGTGCCTGCCGCACATCCCCGGCGCACCGGTCAGCGAGGTCGTCAACTGCGCCTGCTGGCGCGGTCGATGGGACCGCCGCCCATGCCGGTGCCGCGTTGTCGGCCTCCAGGGCCGGCAGGAGCGTCAGGACGCCGGCGCCGACGGCGGCGGCACCCGCCACGACCGCGAGGCGACGCGCTGTGCGCCTTGGGGGATGGGCGAGTGGGTATGCCGCGGCGGCCGGGCGGGCAGCTCGGTCGCCTGCGAGCACGCGCTCGAGGAGGGCACGGGCGGTGACGTCGCCGGCGACGTCCAGGTCCGTGGGGGTCGACGCGGTGTCGTGGTGTCGCAGCGCGTTCTCGAGGTTTGCGGTGGACTTGGTGGGTGTGGGGTTCATGGCGTGCTCCCGTGGGGTGCTGTGGCTCTCGCGGAGGGGATGGATGGGCTTGAGTTGTGCCGCTGGCCGGAAACGTCTTGCGGCGCAGGCGGATCCGGCTCGATCTCGAGGTTCGCCAGCAGGCGCAGGGCGCGGCGCGCACGGCTCAGTCGCAACCGGTAGGCCACCGGGGAGATGCCCAGCACGCGTGCCGCGTCGGTGGCACCCAGGCCGTCGAGCACGGTCAGCGCCAGTGCCTCCTGGTGAACGGCGCTCAGCCTGTGCCAGGCCTGCTGAAGGTCGATGCGCGCAGCCACACCGTCGATGCCGTCGGTCTCCCCGGCCGACGGGTTCGGCTCGGATGCGAGTCGCACGGCCAGGGCCTGCCAACGACGCCCAGTGCGCACGTCATTGGCCATGACGTTCCTGGCCGTGGCGTAGAGCCAGGCCTGACGCTGACGCTCGTCACCAGGCAGGTCGTCCAGCCTGCGCCAGGCCACGAGGAAGGTCTCGGCGACGACGTCGTCAACCTGTCCCGCGCCGACGCGGCGTTCGACGAAACGTCGCACCACGGCATACGACTGCTCGAAAAGGCGAGTGAAGCGTTCGTCGTCGTCGGCCACATCGGGTCCCGGGCTGTTCGGCATGACAGGTAGATGTCCGGGACCCTGACAACTGTGTCGCTAGTCCCGGGCGAAACCCTATGTCGCGACGCGAGCTCTGGTGCCTTCGGTCAGGTTGACGCTACGGTGCCTTCAGACGGGTCAATGTGGACCCGCTGAGGCTGGGGGATAGCCATGAAATCACGAATGCGTCGTTTCACCGGGGGGCTGGCCATTTTGGCTTTGACTGGGGCCGTTTGGGCGACGGGCACCGGCGCCGCATCAGCACAGTCGCCAAGCCAGGACGGTAACGACCCACAAGCCAGCGCAACGGAACTCGCCGACGCCGTGCGGAGTCCGGCCGGGCGGCGGCTTGGACCAACGTCTACTACCTGCGCATAGGTGACCTGCTCCAGTACAAGCTCAACGGGTCCGCAGCGATGAACCACTCGATGGTCACCACAGGTCGCAGCGGCGGAGTGCCGTTGCTGAGCTACCACACGACGGACACCCGAAACAAGCCGTTCACGGCGATGACGATCTCAGGACGGTCATGGTTCGCGCACAAGGTCTGATGCGTCGAACGCTCGCGGTCGGGGTGGTCGCAGTCCTCGCTGCGGCCACCCTGGTCGGGTGTTCGCGCTCCGGAGGCTGCGGATCCGGTTCGGACTCTGCAGTTCAGGCGGTCTCGGACATGCTCGGCGCCACCTCTGACGACGCACTGTGCAGGGCGGTGCCCGAGGGCAAGGTCGACGCGGCGCGCGACGCCGTCGCGAAGGCGAAGCAGACGGCGGAGCCCGCGGGCGGGCTGTCGGCGATCACCTTTGCCGAGGACCCGGCCAGACGGATGGGGTCGGAGCACGTCGTCGTCGGGTCGGGTGCGGATGGTGCGCCGGTCCTGGAGTTCGCTGTCGTCGAGGAGGGCGGCAGCTTCGTCGTGGCCCCCGGAGTTGTGCCCACCGCGCGCTGACGCAGTTGGCCGGCCCACGCGGGCGCAGGTTTTCACGCGGGGACGCTGGTCGGCTTACCCTTGGAGCACCATGACCAGCACCACCGGCCAGTCCGTGTTTCCCCAGCTCGAGCCGCTCCTCGAGCAGGTCAGCAAACCCATCCAGTATGTCGGCGGCGAGCTCAACTCCACCGTCAAGGACTGGAACGTCGGCGGCCACGGCCCCGGTGGCGAGGAGCTCACGACCCGCTGGGCGCTGATGTACCCCGACGCGTACGAGGTCGGCGTCCCCAACCAGGGCGTCATGATCCTCTACGAAGTGCTCAATGAGCGGCCGGATGCGCTCGCCGAGCGCACGTATGCCGTGTGGCCGGACCTCGAGGCGCTCATGCGCGAGCGCGGGGTGCCGCAGTTCACCGTCGACGCGCATCGCAGCGTCCGTGACTTCGACGTGCTCGGACTGTCGTTCTCGACCGAGCTCGGCTACACCAACATGCTCACGGCGCTCGACCTCGCGGGGATCGCGTTGCACGCCAAGGACCGCACCGATGACGACCCGATCGTCGTCGCGGGTGGCCACGCCGCGTTCAACCCCGAGCCGATCGCCGACTTCCTCGACGCCGCGATCGTCGGCGATGGTGAGGAGGCGGTCCTGGCCGTCACCGACATCGTGGGGGAGTGGAAGAGCGAGGGTATGCCGGGTGGTCGCCGTGAGCTGCTGCTGCGCCTCGCGCGCACGGGCGGCGTCTACGTGCCCTCCCTCTACGACGTGTCGTACCTGCCCGACGGACGGATCAAGCGCGTCGCGCCGCGCGCCGACGCGACCGGTGTGCCGTGGCGGGTCGCCAAGCACACGGTGATGGACCTCGACGAGTGGCCCTATCCCAAGCAGCCGCTCGTGCCGCTGGCCGAGTCGGTGCACGAGCGCATGTCCGTGGAGATCTTCCGTGGGTGCACGCGCGGCTGCCGGTTCTGCCAAGCAGGCATGATCACGCGCCCCGTGCGTGAGCGGTCGATCACCGGCATCGGTGAGATGGTCGAAAAGGGTTTGGCCGCAACGGGATTCGAGGAGGTCGGCCTGCTCTCGCTGTCGAGCGCCGACCACTCGGAGATCGCCGACATCACCAAGGGCCTGGCCGACCGCTACGACGGCACCCAGACGGGTCTGTCGCTGCCCTCGACCCGCGTCGACGCGTTCAACATCGACCTCGCCAACGAGCTCACCCGCAACGGTCGGCGCTCCGGCCTGACGTTCGCCCCTGAGGGCGGCAGCGAGCGAATTCGCAAGGTCATCAACAAGATGGTGTCCGAGCAGGACCTCATCGACACGGTCGCGGCCGCCTACTCGGCGGGCTGGCGCCAGGTGAAGCTCTACTTCATGTGTGGCTTGCCCACCGAGACCGACGACGACGTCCTGCAGATCGCCGAGCTCGCCAAGAAGGTCATCGAGACCGGCCGCCAGGTCAGCGGTCGCCGCGACATCCGCTGCACCGTGTCGATCGGCGGGTTCGTTCCGAAGCCGCACACGCCGTTCCAGTGGTGTGGACAGCTCGGCGCCGAGGAGACCGACGCCCGGCTCGAGAAGCTCCGCGAGGCCATCCGGTCCGACCGCCGCTACGGATCGTCGATCGGATTCCGTTACCACGACGGCAAACCCGGCATCGTCGAAGGCCTGCTGTCCCGTGGTGACCGTCGCGTCGGCCGCGTCATCGAGCAGGTGTGGCGCGACGGTGGCCGGTTCGACGGGTGGAGCGAGCACTTCTCGTTCGAGCGGTGGATGAGCGCCGCCGAGACGGCGCTCGCCGACGAGCCGGTCGACGTCGCCTGGTACACCACGCGCGAGCGCGGCGAGTCCGAGGTGCTGCCCTGGGACCACATCGACTCCGGCCTCGACAAGGAGTGGCTGTGGGCCGACTGGCAGGACGCCCTCGACGAGACCGAGGTCGACGACTGCCGCTGGACGCCCTGCTTCGACTGTGGGGTGTGCCCGCAGATGGGCACCGAGATCGAGGTGGGCCCGACCGGCAAGAAGCTGCTGCCGCTCACCGTCCTCGGCTCCGGTCGCGAGGCCATGCTCGAGACGGCCGGCCACCAGCACTGACGTCCTGCCCGATTCGCGTCGCCAGCCGGGCGGAACGGCCGGATCGGTGCGACCGTTGACGGGCAAGAGGGTGGCGCCGCACGCGCCACCCACGGACCAGGAGGACACGATGGGCTTTCTCGACCGACTTCTCGGGCGCTCGCCCCAGCCGATGAACACCACCCCGTCAGGTGGGTATGCCGCGGGGCCGGGCCCCGCGGCATACGGCACCTCCCAGAGCGCTCCGGTGAGTGAGGACCGCGCGGTGGCGCGGTACAAGTACCTGCTGCGCACGGCACCCCCGGAGCAGCTCGAGCAGATCCACGCCGAGGCCTTCGCACAGCTGACCCCCGAGCAGCGCCAGCAGCTGCTGCAGGAGCTGTCGACGAACGCGCCGGCGGGGGAGCGGCCGGCGTCGGACAACCCGCAGGACCTGGCGCGCGCGGCCACCCGGGCGGAGATGCGACAGCCGGGTTACCTGCAGAACGCCTTTGGCCGTGGCTCGTTCGGCGGCGGCATGGGCGGCACGATCATGGGCTCGATGATGGGCACCATCGCCGGGTTCGTGATCGGCTCGGCGATCGCGAACATGCTGTTCGACGGGTACGCCGACTCGCCCGAGGCCCAGGAGGCCGGTGACCCCGGGCCCGCCGACGACGGCTCGGGCGCCGACGGGGGCGACGGCGGCTCCGACTCCGGCACCGATGGTGGCACCGATGGTGGCACCGACGGCGGCACCGACGGCGGCACGGACTCGGCCGGTGACGTCGGCACTGACGCGGGCGCCGGCACCGACTTCGCCGGCGACAGCGGCGGGGACTGGGGCGGTGGCGACTTCGGTGGCGGCGACTTCGGTGGCGGGTTCGACGGCGGCTTCTGAGCTGTCATCCCCGGGCGCCAGCCGTTCCCATGGAACTCACAGGAAAGTCATGACATCCGTCATCGCGGGCGCCCAGCCTCGCGGTGTGCAATTGCTTCAGCGGTCGAACTCCTCCTGACCGCACCCGGCACCGGACTCCCTTCATCCCCTGCCGGATCCGGACGCTCGTGCGGAGAGCAGCCGGACCCGCGCCGCCCGCGCCAGGCTCAGGCCAGGTCGCGGGCGGCGCCGTCTTTCCCGCGGCGGCAAACAAAGCCAAGCAGCGCAAGGGAATGCCGCGCGCTCACCTAGGCTGACCGCCATGGCTGAGCGGGCGGCATACACCTGTCGGGAGGTTCGTGACGAGGACCTGCCGGCCCTCGCCCGGATGCGCACGGACTGGACGATCGCTCAAGGCGGCCACGCGGACGAGGGCTTCGAGGCGAAGTTCCGGGCGTGGTGGCAGCGCGAGGCGGGGCACCGTCAGGCGTGGGTGGCGCTGGACGCCGACGAGGCCGCGGTGGGGATGACCAACCTCATGGTCTTCGAGCGCATGCCGCGGCCCGGGCGAGACTCCGGCCGGTGGGTCTACGTGGCCAACGTGTGGGTCGACGAGGCGCATCGCAGCCGGGGCGTGGGGCGGCTGCTCATGACGACGGTGCTGCAGTGGTGTCGCGCCGAGGGCATGGTGCGAGTTGTCCTCAACCCCAGTGACATGGCTCTTCCGCTCTACTCCTCCATGGGTTTTCGTCCCGCCGACGATCTCATGCGACTGGACCTGTGACCGCCCGACCAGCCTCTCGACCAATAGATTGACAGGCTGACTAGATCGCATCATGATCTAGTTATGGCAACTGACGACGCCTGGCCCAGCGACTGGCTGCGCGGTGTGCTGGCCGTCGCGGTCCTGGCCGTGCTCGAGCGGGGTGCCACGCATGGCTACGCCATTGCGGCCGCGCTGTCCGAGGCCGGCCTCGGCACCGTCAAGGGCGGCACGCTCTACCCGCTGCTCGGCCGCCTCGAGACCGCCGGTCACCTGCAGGCCGAATGGCTCCCCGGTGAGGGCGGTCCCGGACGCAAGGTCTACGTCCTCACGGCCGCAGGCCGTCGCCAGCTGGCCGACCAGCGGGACCGCTGGGCGGAGTTCACCACACTCACCACAGCCCTGATCTCGGGCTCGACCACGGGGGTTCGACCATGACCAACGCATCGACCAACGCATCGACCAACACGTCGACCAACGCAACACACCCACTGACCGGCCTGCGTGCGATGGCCCCGCACGCCGACCCCGACTGGGTCGATGCCTTCGTCGTCGAGCAGCGGCTCCTCGGGGTGCCGGGCGAGCGCATCGGCGACGCCCTCGCGACGATCGAGGCGCACCTCGTGGCCACCGGTCAGCGCGTCGCGGAGGCCTTCGGCCCCGCGAAGGAGTACGCCCGCGAGCTGGCCGACAGCGGACCCACGCGACCACGCGGCCTGCCGACGCGGGTCATGGTGTCCTCGACTGCGGGACTGGTGGGTCTCGTGCTCCTGCCCAGGGCCGTGGCCGCCCTCCTGAACGGCGAGCAGGTCGTGGTGCGGGTCGGCGACCTCGTGGCGCTCGGGCTGCTCGCGGTCCTGCTGTGGGGGCTGTTCGCCTTCGGGACCCAGGTGCTGCGCGCCCTGTTCGAGTCGCGTATCCGCACCGTGCTGACGGCGCTCGTCCCAGTCGTGCTCGTCGCCGTGATGGTGGGCGTCTTCACCCTGCTGCGCGCACCGGTCGTGAGCCTGTCGGCCTGGCTCGTGGCCGGGCTCGGGCTGCTGGCGACGGGTGCGGCCACCTGGTTGAGTGCTCGCGAACCGATCGACCTCGTCGAGTCCCCGGACGGCCGCACCCTCGGCCGACGCTCCAGCGCCCGGTGGACGAACATCGCGCTCTTCCCGGCGCTGACGGCTCTCCTCTGCCTCGTCACATGGGTGGTCTGGGCCACCAGCTGACCGGCTCGCCGCCGCCCGTACGCTTGGCGCCCATGGCACGACAGCGCGTTCCCGAAGGCCCGCCCCCGGTTCCGGCGGTGCAGAAGCTGCGGGTCCGCTACGCCAAGCGCGGCCGGCTGCGGTTCTCCTCCACCCGCGACTTCCAGCGGGCACTGGAGCGGGCGCTGCGGCGGGCCGGTGTGCCGATGGCCTTCTCGGCCGGCTTCCACCCGCACCCCAAGATCAGCTACGCCAACGCCGCGCCGACCGGCACTGCCAGCGAGGCCGAGTACTTCGAGATCTCGGTGACCGAACGCGTCGACACCGAGTCGGTGCGGGCCGCGCTCGACGAGGCGCTGCCGGAGGGACTGGACGTGCTCGAGGTCGTGGAGGCGGCGCCGGGGGCGCTGGCCGACCGGCTCCAGGCGAGCGACTGGGTCATGGAGTTCGCGGGTATGCCGCCTGCTCACCTCCAGGACGCCGTCACCACCCTGCTGGGGCAGGAGCGGGCCGAGGTGACCCGGATGTTCAAGACTGGTCCGAAGACCTTCGACGTCCGGGGCGCGGTCGTGTCTGCGCGGGTCGAGCCGTCGCAACACCCTGACTGTGCGATACTGCGGGTGGTCGTACGGCACACCACACCGGCCGTACGCCCCGACGACGTACTGACCGCGCTGCGAGCAGTGGCGGCGCTGGCACCACCGACACCACCCCTGGTGACCCGGCTGGCGCAGGGCCCGTTGCAGACCGCAACCGCGAGGGTGGCTGATCCACTGGCTGCCGACCTGTCCGACGACGGCGCCTGACGCGGTGCCGCGCACCCCGCGCGAGCTGCATCCGGCGTAACAAACCGACTTCCGTGTCAAGGGCACCCGCACCGACACGACCAGCAAGACCGCGCACCACGTGGCCGATGGAAGTCCACCCAGGACTTCGGTGTGGCCCTCGTCCCGTGGGTGACGGAAGGACGCCGGATGGCATCCAACGAAGACCTGTTCACCACCCCTGAAAGTGGCGAACCCACCGCTCCCGCTGGCCAGGCGCCGGCCGACGCCTCGGCAGGAACCCCTGCCGAGGCGTCTGTGCAGTCAGGGCCTGCTGCGGAGGGCTCGTCCGATGCGTCCGCGCAGGAGAGCCCGGCTCCGGCCAGGAAGGCCGCGAAGCGCGCCACCAAGAAGGCGACGGCCAAGAAGACCACCGCCAAGGCAGCCAGGAAGGCGACGGCAGCGGCTGCCGCTCCCGCCGACTCCGCCCTCGCCGACTCCGCCGCTGCCGGCTCCACCGCTGACAGCCCCGCGACGCCGGACTCAGCTACGCCGGACTCCGCGACGCCGGACACCGCGACGCCGGACGCCGAGGGCGACACCCCGGCCACGAAGACCGCGAAGCGCGCCACCAAGAAGACCGCCAAGAAGACCACCAAGAAGGCCGCCACGAAGACGGGCAGCCACAAGAACGCCGAGACCGTCGAGGCTGACGAGCAGGCGCCGGGGTCGGCGGCTGCGCAGACGGAGGCGGCGCAGGACGCATCAGCACCGGCCGCGGCCGCGGCCCCCGGCCTCGGGCTCCTCTTCCAGGCGCCGGACCCCGAGGCCGCCGCGCCGACCCGGCGCCGCTCGCGCAAGAAGGCCGAGCCGGCGCCTGACGCCGACGGTGCCCGGCAGGACACGTCGTCCAGCGACACCGCCGACAAGGGTGCCGAGCAGGTCGACGGCACCGCCGGCGAGCAGTCCACCGACGAGGGTGAGGGCGGTCGCCGTCGTCGTCGTCGCGGCGGCAAGGGCCGCGGCCGTGGCCGCGGCCAGGACGGCGACACGGCGGAGCAGGACGCGAAGGCGACCGACGACGGGGCTGACGACTCGTCCGGCAGCGGCTCCGGCAAGGGCGGCCCGGAGGGCGCCTCCGACCAGTCCGGCGAGGACGAGGGCAGCTCCAGCAGCCGTCGTCGCCGTCGTCGTCGGCGCAGCGGATCGGCCACCGACGGAGACGACCCGCCCGGCACCGTGACCAAGGTGCGCGAGTCGCGTCGTGACGAGCCGCAGAGCGTCAAGGGGTCCACCCGGCTCGAGGCCAAGAAGCAGCGCCGCCGCGAGGGCCGCGAGGCCGGCCGCCGCCGCACGATCATCACCGAGGCCGAGTTCCTGGCCCGCCGTGAGTCGGTCGAGCGGGTCATGGTGGTGCGTGAGCGCGAGGGCAAGACCCAGATCGGCGTGCTCGAGGACGATGTCCTCGTCGAGCACTACGTCTCGCGCGAGACCAACGCCTCGATGGCCGGCAACGTCTACCTCGGCCGGGTGCAGAACGTGCTGCCCTCGATGGAGGCGGCGTTCGTCGACATCGGCAAGGGCCGCAACGCCGTCCTGTATGCCGGGGAGGTCAACTGGGACGCCGCAGGCCTCGAGGCCAACCAGCCCAAGCGCATCGAGAACGCCCTCAAGTCCGGCGACACCGTGCTGGTCCAGGTGACCAAGGACCCGATCGGCCACAAGGGTGCCCGCCTGACCAGCCAGATCAGCCTCCCGGGTCGCTACCTGGTCTACGTGCCCGAGGGCTCGATGACCGGCATCTCGCGCAAGCTGCCCGACACCGAGCGGTCCCGGCTCAAGGGCATCCTCAAGGAGGTCGTGCCCGACTCCGCCGGCGTCATCGTCCGCACCGCGGCTGAGGGTGCCAGCGAGGAGGAGCTGCGCGCCGACGTGGAGCGGCTCACCAAGACCTGGGAGAAGATCCAGTCCAAGGCTGAGTCCAAGGGCAAGGCCAAGGGCGGTGCCCCGGCCCTCGTGCACGGCGAGCCCGACCTGACCGTACGGGTCATCCGCGACGTGTTCAACGAGGACTTCAGCAAGCTCGTCGTGGCCGGTGACAAGGCGTGGACCGAGGTCAGCGACTACCTCGGCGACGTGGCCCCGGACCTGGCCGAGCGTCTCGAGAAGTGGACGGGCACCGAGGACCTCTTCACCCGCTACCGGGTCGACGAGCAGATCGCCAAGGCCATGGACCGCAAGGTCTGGCTGCCGTCGGGTGGCTCGTTGGTCATCGACCGCACCGAGGCCATGACGGTCATCGACGTCAACACCGGCAAGTTCGTCGGCTCCGGCGGCAACCTCGAGGAGACCGTCACCAAGAACAACATCGAGGCGGCCGAGGAGATCGTCCGCCAGCTGCGGCTGCGCGACATCGGCGGCATCATCGTCATCGACTTCATCGACATGGTGCTGGAGTCCAACCGCGACCTCGTCGTCCGACGCCTGCTCGAGTGCCTCGGGCGCGACCGCACCAAGCACCAGGTCGCCGAGGTCACCTCGCTCGGCCTCGTGCAGATGACCCGCAAGCGGGTCGGGTCCGGCCTGATCGAGGTCTTCTCCGAGACCTGCGACAAGTGCGGTGGCCGCGGCATCATCGTCCACGACCACCCGGTGGAGAAGTCCGCCGGCGGCAACGGCGGCAACGACAACGGCGGTAACTCCGGCAACGCAGGCAGCTCCGGTGGCGGCTCGCGCAGCGGTGGTCGCGGGCGGCGGGGCAAGGGCAGCTCCACCCAGCAGCCCGAGCAGCCGCAGCAGCCCGCGCACCACGGTGGACCGACGCCGGCCCAGATCGCCGCAGCCGCCCATGCCGCGGCCCTGAAGTCGAGCGAACCGCACGACGACGGCACCCCGCTCCAGCCGGCCGCGCAGGACGACCCGGTCGTCGAGGTGCACGAGGCGGGTGACCAGGAGACCCCGGGCCGCGACACCCAGGGCCGCGACGGCCAGAGCCGCGACCTGGGCCAGCTGCGACCCACCCAGGGTGAGCCGCCGGCCGAGCCGCCGGTCGAGTCCGCCACCAAGGCCGGGCCGGACGAACCGTCCGCGCCGGCCGTGCCGTCCGCCACCGAGCCGGCACCGCGCCGCCGCAAGCGTGGCCGCGTCGTCGCCCCCGCGGGGCCGCCGCGGGCCGCCACCGACGCACGCGATGCCGACACACCAGCAGAGGCGACGCCGGCGCAGGACTGAGCCACACGGCATACCCGCTCGGGGTGGACGCCCTCCGGACCCGCATCGCCGGTTTGGTCGGCGCCCACCCCGGCCGGTAGCATTGCTTCTTGGTGCGCCCACCGTCCGGCGTCCGTCTTCGAGCCGTGCTCCGTGCGCGGCTCGACGCGGGTAGCTGCCGGCCGGTCCAGACAGAGAGCGCGTGCCGATCTGAGTCAGAAAGAGAGTTACCCGTGTACGCGATCGTTCGCGCAGGTGGCCGTCAGGAGAAGGTCGCCGTCGGTGATGTCCTCATCGTCGACAAGGTGTCCGCCAAGGAGGGCGACAGCATCACGCTGACCCCGCTCCTGGTCGTCGACGGCTCGACCGTGACCAGCGATGCCGACAAGCTCGCCAAGGTCTCCGTCAAGGCCGAGGTGGTCAAGCCCGCGAAGGGCCCGAAGATCACCATCATGAAGTACAAGAACAAGACCGGCTACCGCAAGCGCCAGGGTCACCGCCAGCACCTGACCCAGGTCAAGATCACCGCGATCGACGCCTGAGCGTCCCCCGAACTTTCCGAAAGACAGGTACACGAGATGGCACACAAGAAGGGTGCGTCCTCGACCCGCAACGGTCGTGACTCCAACGCACAGCGACTCGGCGTGAAGCGCTTCGGCGGCCAGTTCGTCAAGGCCGGCGAGATCCTCGTCCGCCAGCGCGGCACGCACTTCCACCCCGGCGACGGCGTCGGCCGTGGCGGTGACGACACGCTGTTCGCGCTCGTCGAGGGCAACGTCGAGTTCGGCACCAAGCGCCGGCGCAACGTCGTCAACATCGTCCCGGCGCAGACCGCGGACGCCAGCTGACCTTTCCAGGTATGCCGGGTGGTCACCACCCGGCACACCGCACCGAAGGGGGCGGGCCGACACCGGCCCGCCCCCTTCGTCCGTCCCGGCGAGGGGGCGGCACATGCCCGCCGGGCCCATCCCAACCGAGGAGCTCACCATGACCACCTTCGTCGACCGGGTGGTGCTGCACGTCACCGCCGGCAGCGGCGGCCACGGCGTGGCCTCGGTGAAGCGCGAGAAGTTCAAGCCGCTCGGCGGCCCCGACGGCGGCAACGGCGGTCGTGGCGGTGACGTCATCCTGCGCGTCGACCCCAGCGCCACCACGCTGCTGGACTACCACCGTCACCCGCACCGCACCGCCAAGAACGGCGCACCCGGCGCCGGCGACGAGCGCAACGGTGCCGACGGCGCCGACCTGGTGCTCGCCGTGCCCGAGGGAACGGTCGTCACGGACGCCTCCGGTGAGGTGCTGGCCGACCTCGTCGGGCCGGGCGCTGAGTACGTCGCCGCTCGTGGTGGCCGCGGCGGCCTCGGCAACAAGGCCCTCGCCTCCCCGCGCCGCAAGGCACCGGGTTTCGCCCTCCTCGGCGAGCCGGGGGAGTCGGTCGACATCGTGCTCGAGCTCAAGTCGCTCGCCGACGTCGCCCTGATCGGCTTTCCCTCGGCGGGCAAGTCCTCGCTGGTGTCGGTGCTGTCGGCGGCCAAGCCGAAGATCGCCGACTACCCGTTCACCACCCTCGTCCCCAACCTCGGGGTCGTGCAGGCTGGCGACGTGCGGTTCACCATCGCCGACGTGCCCGGGCTCATCCCCGGCGCGAGCCAGGGCAAGGGGCTGGGGCTGGAGTTCCTGCGCCACGTCGAGCGCTGCTCGGTGCTGGTGCACGTCATCGACTGCGCCACCCTCGAGCCCGGCCGTGACCCCATGACCGACCTCGATGTCATCGAGGCCGAGCTGTCCGAGTACGTCCCCGACGCCAACCTCGGTGGCCGCCCGTTGTCCGAGCGCACGCGCATGGTGGTGCTCAACAAGGCCGACGTGCCCGAGGCTCGCGAGCTGGCCGAGATGGTCAAGCCGGACCTGGAGGCCCGTGGTCTCGAGGTCTTCATCGTGTCGGCGGTGGCCCACCTCGGGCTGCGCGAGCTGACCTTCGCGATGGCCCGGCACGTCGAGCAGGCGCGCGAGGAGCTGGCGGCCGAGGTCGCGGTTCCGCAGCGAGTCGTGGTGCGCCCCAAGGGAGTTGACGACAGCGGCTTCCGCGTCGTGCGTGAGGACACCCCCGACGGCGAGGTCTTCCGCGTCGAGGGCGAACGCCCCACTCGCTGGGTGCGTCAGACCGACTTCAGCAACGACGAGGCCGTCGGCTACCTCGCCGACCGGCTCAACCGGCTGGGGGTCGAGGAGGCCCTCTTCGCGGCCGGTGCGGTCGCCGGGGCCACCGTCGTCATCGGCCCCAAGGACAACTCGGTGGTCTTCGACTGGGAGCCCACCCTCGCGACCGGCGCCGAGCTGCTCGGCGCCCGCGGCACCGACCTGCGCCTCGAGGAAGCGTCGCGCCCCACCCGTGGGGAAAAGCGCGAGGAGTATGCCGCGCGGCGGGCCGCCAAGACCGCCGCCCGCGACGAGCTCGCGGCCGAGCGCAGGGCGGGCCACTGGGCCACGGCTCGCGACGAGGACGACGACGAGTGACGGCGCGGGCATGAGTGCTGCGACCGACCACCGCCGAGCGGTCGCGCAGGCGAGCCGACTCGTCGTCAAGGTCGGCTCGTCGTCCCTGACCTCACCGGGTGGGGGGTCTCTCGACGAGGGCCGGCTGGTCCAGCTCGTCGACGAGCTGGCCAAGCGCCGGCTCGCCGGGCAGCAGGTCGTGCTGGTGTCGTCCGGTGCAATCGCCGCGGGGATCGCCCCGCTCGGGCTCACCCGGCGCCCGTGGGACCTCGCGACCCAGCAGGCGGCGGCGAGTGTCGGTCAGGGAGCCCTCGTCGCGGCATACCAGCGGGCCTTTGGCGCCCACGGGCTCACGGTCGGCCAGGTGCTGCTGACTGCCGACGACGTGACCCGGCGGTCGCACTACACCAACGCGCGACGCACGCTCGACCGGTTGCTCGAGCTCGACATCGTGCCGATCGTCAACGAGAACGACACGGTGGCGACGCAGGAGATCCGGTTCGGCGACAACGACCGGCTGGCCGCGCTCGTCGCGCACCTCGTGCACGCGGACGGGCTGCTGCTCCTCACCGACGTCGACGCCCTCTACGACGGCCCGCCGAGCAAGCCCGGCACCTCGCGCGTGCCGCTGGTCGTCGGTGGCGCCGGGCTCGACGCCGTGACCATCGGCGGCACGGGTTCGCAGGTCGGCTCCGGTGGCATGGTCACCAAGGTGGAGGCGGCCACGATCGCCAACGCGGCCGGCATACCGACCGTCCTCACCAGCGCCGACCGCGTGGGTGCTGCGCTCGAAGGCGCCGACGTGGGAACGGTTTTCGTGCCCGGGGAGTCCCGCACCGGGTCCAAGCGGCTGTCGCGCAAGCTGTGGCTCGCGCACGCGACCACCCCGCGCGGCCGGCTCGTCCTCGACGACGGTGCGGTGCGCGCGGTGACCGAGCGGCGAAAGTCGTTGCTGCCGGCGGGAGTGACAGCGGTCGAGGGGACGTTCGTCGACGGGGACCCGGTCGACCTGTGTGCGCCCGACGGGCGGGTCGTGGCGCGTGGACTCGTCAACTACACCTCGGTCGAGCTGCCCGGCATGCTCGGCCACTCCACCCACGAGCTGGCACGCGACCTGGGTCCGGAGTACGAGCGCGAGCTCGTCCACCGCGACGACCTCGTCCTGCTCTGACGCCGCCCCGCCCCGGGTCGCTTGCGAGTCTTCGGAAGATCCTGCTGGTTCCAGCCAGGGATTTCTTCCGAAGACTCGCGCGGTGCCGTGTGGGTCAGGGTGTGGGTTGGACGAGCATCGTGCCGGTGGTGCCGTCGACGACGGCTCGTGAGCCGAGGGGCTGTTGCAGCCGCAGGACGACCGCGCGGGGCCCGGTCACCCGCGGGCAGCCCAGCTGTGCCGCGCGCGGTGCCCGCCGCAGCGGGGTGACCCGCACGTAGACGCGGTCCGGTGTTTCGCTCGCCGTGGCCGTGTAGTCCACGCGGCACGGGCCGGGCAGCCTCGGGGCGCCGGTGAAGTCGACCCGGAGGTCGGTGCCGCGGGACTCGTAGGTGTCGAAGGGCTGGCCGCCGGGGTCGGCTGCAGCCGGGGCCGCAGGCGGCGACGTGGAGGAGCACCCGGCCAGCCCCAGCCCGAGGACGAGGCTAGCCGCAACAGCGGCGGTGCTGCGCGGCACATCCCCATCATCGCAGCCCTCGGCCCTCGGAACCGCCTCAGCGCCAGAGCTCGCCCACGGGGCCCGCTGCCAGCTCGCGCCCCTGGTCGTAGCCGCCCCGGGCCGCACGCCCGCGGGTGGCCGGGTCGAGCGCGTTCGCGTCGAAGACGTCACCGGCCCGGGCGTCGGGAAAGACGGTCACGACCCGGCTGGCGCCAGCCTCCAGCTCGCCGACCTGGGTGGCGAGGTCCATGCCCCAGCCGGGCTGCATGCGCGAGCGTCCACCGAACGGCGACAGGACCAGCACCCGTTCGCTGCCAGCGGCCAGGTCGGCGTTCTCGCTGCGCCGGTAGCCGCCGTTCAGGTAGCGGCGGTCGCCGATGCGGTACGGGGTCATGGCCGACGTGCTCGCGGCGACGGCATCGACGAGCTCGATGCCGCTGTCGCGGTCGAAGACGACGGGTTCGCCGGTGCGCGCGTCGACGGCCATGATGAGGATGCGCTGCCGTGGCCACGCGTGGCTGGGCAGGCGCGACGCGACGACGGCGCGCCAGCGCGCTGCGTCGGCACCGTCGGAGGTGTCGCGTTCGAGTGCTGCCGCGCCCATCCGCCGCCGCATGTCGGCCGGGTCGCTGGCCGCGGCGATGATGGCGTCGGACCACTGCAGGTAGTCCGGCCCGGACACCGGCCGCCGACCACCGGCGCCCTTGTTCGGCGGCGCCGCGGCCGACGGCGCGGGGGTCTGCGAAGGCGTCGGGCGCGCCTCGCCGCGCACGGCGGCATACAGCTCGTCGGGGGCAAGACCGCTGGTGAGCTGCGCGGCCACGGTGGAGCCGGCCGAGGTGCCGACGACCAGGTCGGCCGTCCTCAGGTCGATGCCGGCGTCGAAGAGCCCGGCGGCAAGGCCGATCTGCCAGGCGTTGCCGGCGGCGCCACCGCCAGCGAGGACCAGCGCACGAGCTGGGTTCTGGGACAACGGGTTTGCGTTCATGGGAGTGCCTCTCGGATGAGTCGTGGCGCTCCCGGTGGCGACTAGGACGGTCGCGAGATCGTGGACTGCGGGGGAGCACCCAGTGCGGACGCTGCGGACATGGGGCTCACCTCCTGTCGGTCGATCACGATCGCGGGAACGCTAGCACGCGTGGCGCGGCGGCCACCGGTGGTTTCCGGCGGTTCGCGAGATCTTTCGGCGATTCGCAGACGTCGGCGGGGTCAGCGCAGGCGGGTGACTTCGAACTGCATCCGCGGGTGGGCGATGGCCTCCTGCGACTGCACCAGCTGGAGCTCGCGCTCGCCGGAGTCGAGGGTCGTCTGGAGCAGGTCGAAAACGCTCGACGCCGTACGCCCCAGGGCCACCCCGGGGTCGCCGGTCTCGAGCAGGTGTGCCGTGAAGAGCGCGGCCGTCACGTCACCAGAACCGTTGGCCTTCATGGGAAGTCGCGGCGTCTGCACGACCCACGCACCCTCGCCGGTGACTGCCATCATCTCGATCGTGTCGGCCGGGGCATCCGGTCGCTCGACGCTCGTCACGAGCACTGTCGAGGGACCCATCGCGCGCGCGAGCTCGACCGACTCGAGCGTCTCCTCGAGGGTGCGCGGCTCGGTGCCGGTGAGGAAGCCGAGCTCGAACTGGTTGGGCGTGATGAGGTCCGCGGCCGGCACGACCTTCTCGCGCAGCAGCACGGGGATCGCCGGGTGGACGAAGCAGCCCGACTTGGCGTTGCCCATGACCGGGTCGCAGGCATAGATCGCGTCAGGGTTGGCGGCCTTCACCCGCGCGACCGTGTCGAGGATGACGTCGCCGATCTCCTCGCCGCCCTGGTAGCCCGACAGGACGGCGTCGATCTTCGGGAAGGCACCGCGTTCCTCGACCCCCTGGATCACCGCGCGCACGTCGTCAGCCGGCAGCAACGGGCCGCGCCACTCGCCGTAGCCCGTGTGGTTGGAGAACACCACGGTGTAGACCGGCCACACCTCGACACCCAAGCGCTGCAACGGAAAGACGGCCGCCGAGTTGCCGACGTGGCCGTACGCGACGGAGGACTGGATCGACAGGATGTTCACCGGTTCATTCAACCAGCCGATCCGCCCGCTGGACGGGCGTGGGGGAGCCGGGGACGGCGGCATACCCTTGGGGAATGGCTGAGATCGACACCGCCGCCCGCGAGCAGGTGGCGACCGCCGCCCGGGCCTCGCGCGTGGCCGCCCGCCGCCTCGCGCTGCTGTCGCGCGCCGACAAGGACGCCGCGCTGCACGCCATGGCCGACGCCCTCGAGGCCGCCGCCCCGGTGATCGTCGCCGCCAACGCGGAGGACCTCGCCCGCGGGCGAGACGGCGGTATGCCGGGTGGCTTGCTCGACCGGCTCGCTCTCGACGAGCAGCGGGTCGCCGCCGTGGCGTCGGCGCTGCGCGACATCGCGGGACTGCCTGACCCGGTGGGTGAGGTGGTGCGTGGGTCGACGCTGGCCAACGGTCTGCAGATCCGGCAGGTGCGGGTGCCGATGGGCGTCGTCGGGATGGTCTACGAGGCACGTCCCAACGTCACGGTCGACGCTGCCGGGCTCGGGCTCAAGTCGGGCAACGCGGTGATCCTGCGCGGCGGCTCGGCTGCCGAGTCGACCAACCGCGCGCTCGTCGACGTGATGCGCAAAGCACTTGAGGGGCAAGGGATTCCGGCCGACGCGGTGCAGCTCCTCGAGGGTGGGCGCGACGCCGTGCGGGCCCTCCTCACCGCCCGCGGACTCGTCGACCTCATCATCCCGCGCGGCGGAGCGGGTCTGATCCAGACCGTGGTCACCGAGTCGACCGTGCCCGTCATCGAGACCGGTGTCGGCAACGTCCACGTCTATGTCGACGCGGCCGCCGACCTCGACAAGGCGCTCGCGATCGCGGTCAACGCCAAGACCCACCGGCCCAGCGTGTGCAACGCCGCCGAGTCGCTGCTCGTCCACGAGGGCGTGGCGCAGGACTTCCTGCCCAAGGTGCTCGCCGAGCTGTCCGGCGCGGGTGTGGTCCTGCACACCGACGAGACCTCCGGGAGCGCGGCCGAGGCTGCTGGCATCGCGCACACCGAGGCGACGGACGAGGACTGGGGCACCGAGTACCTCGCCCTCGAGATGGCGGTGCGGGTCGTGCCGGACCTCGACGCCGCGCTGGAGCACATCCGCGAGCACGGGTCGGGGCACACCGAGGCGATCGTCACCGAGGACCGGGCAGCGGCCCGCCGCTTCACCGCCGAGGTCGACGCGGCGGCCGTGATGGTCAACGCCTCGACCCGGTTCACCGACGGTGGCGAGTTCGGGTTCGGCGCCGAGATCGGCATCTCCACCCAGAAGCTGCATGCCCGCGGCCCGATGGCCCTGCCCGAGCTGACGACGACCAAGTGGATCGTCGAGGGCGACGGCCAGGTCCGCGTCTGAGGCGACCACGCGGCATACCGTCTCGGTCGTCCGCCAGGCCAGGTGGCAGGATGAGCGCCCGTGGAAGGCACTGAGGTCCGCAAGCTCGCGGCGCTGGAGGACCGGCACTGGTGGTATGCCGAACGGCGTCACCTCCTGGGCCGCATGGTCGAGGGCCTCACGTCGGGCAAGGCCCTCGACATCGGCGCGGCTGGGGGCGGCAACACCCGGGTGCTGCGCAGGGCCGGCTGGCAGGTGAGCGCCCTCGAGTACGGCCAGGACGGAGCCC
Organism: Actinomycetes bacterium; assembly: GCA_023420415.1. Classification (GTDB taxonomy): domain Bacteria; phylum Actinomycetota; class Actinomycetes; order Actinomycetales; family Dermatophilaceae; genus Pedococcus. Next base: position 36,354 of record JAEZWF010000060.1, read on the forward strand.
AGGTTGCCGCCGAGCGCGGGCTGGCGGTGGTGCGCGGTGACGCCACCGCGCTGCCCGTGGCCGACGACTCGCTCGACCTCGTCGTCGCGTTCGACGTGCTCGAGCACATCGTCGACGACGACGCCGCGGTGGCCGAGGTCCTGCGGGCGCTGCGCCCGGACGGCACCTTCCTCATCGCCGTGCCCGCCGACCCGAGGCTGTGGTCCGAGCACGACGTCGCCGTCGACCACGTGCGCCGCTACACCCGCCCGACCCTCACCGGTGTCCTGGAGCGCGGCGGGTTCGAGGTCACCTCGATGACCTCGTGGAACGTCCTGCTGCGCCCGGTGGTGGCGCTGCGCCGACGCACGTCCAGCGGATCGGATCTCGAGCAGATCCACCCCGTCGTCAATGCCGGTCTCAAGGCCGTCGTCACGGTGGAGCGCTACCTGCCCGTGAAGGCTATGCCCGGTGTGACTCTGTTTGCGCAGGCTCGCCCGCGCCGCTGACGGCATCGGAGTCCGGGCCGGTCAGCGAGTCGTAGGCGATGAAGTAGGTCGGGCGGGCCTGCAGGTGCGTGTACATGCGGCCGACGTACTCGCCGAGGATGCCGACGCACAGCAGCTGCACCGCGCCGACCCCAGCGACCGCGACCACGGTGGAGGTCCAACCGGGCAGGGTGTGGCCGAGCGCCATCGCGACCAGGGCGTAGACCAACAGCCCCAGCGCCGCGACGCCACCGAGCAGCCCGAGCCAGGTCGCGAACCGCAGCGGTGCCGTGGAGAAGCCGGTGACGCTGTCGACCGACAACCGGATCATCTTGGCCAGCGGGTACTTCGACGTGCCGGCCGCACGCTCGTCGCGCCGGTAGGTCACCGACGTGGACGGGAACCCCAGTGCGGGCACCACGAACCGCAGCACGCGGTGGTGCTCGGGCAGCGCGTTGACGGCGTCGACCGTGGCGCGTGACATGAGCCGGTAGTCGCCGGCGTCGACCTGGGCGTGTGTCCCGGACAGGGTGCGGATGACGCGGTAGAACGCCCGCGCCGACAGCCGCTTGAACGCCGAGTCGGTCGACCGGTCGCCGCGTACGCCGTAGACCACGTCGACGTGCTGTTCGCGGGCAGCGGCGAGCATCTGCGCGATCACCTCGGGTGGGTCCTGCAGGTCGGCGTCGAGGGTGACGACGTAGTCGCCCCGCGCGCTCGCCAGCCCCGCGGAGATGGCCGCCTGGTGGCCGGCGTTGGCGCGCAGTCGCACGATCCGCAGCTGCGGCCAGTCGCGGTGCAGCCGTTGCAGGACGACGGGGGACAGATCGCTCGATCCGTCGTCGACGGCGATGACCTCGTATGCCGTGTGGAGCCCGTCGGCGACGGGGCGCAGCCGGGCGGCCAGGAGCGGCAGGACGTCCTCCTCGTTGTACACGGGGATGACGATGCTGAGCTCGACGGGCATGAGGTCCAGCCTAGGGGGACAAAGGGTGAGGGCCCCTCGAAGTATGAGTTCGAGGGGCCCTCGGTGCGCCGGTCCTGTCCACCGAGGTGGACCGGTCCTGCGCGGTGTGAGTTCTGGCCTGCCGCCGAAGCGGCCTGCCGTCCCTCACGGGTGCGAGTTCGCGCCGCCACCGAGGTGGCTGCGGTCCCTCGCGATGTGAGTGGTCCGGCCACCGAGGTGGTCGAGCCGCTCACGGTGCGGGTCGTGCGTCGCCGAGGCGGTGCACGTCCCACGAGTTGGTGCAGATTCTGGGCCGACGAGCGGCAAAGTCCCTGCTCCGGTCGACCGCTCACGTCCGGCAAGCCGGAGCATGACCACTGCGACGGTGGCGTCCCGGGCGCCCCGGCAAGCCGGCGCGTTCGGGTCGTTGCGATCTGGTCAGCGGGTCCGGAGTTCCTCCGTGGCGTCGCCCACGGACCCAGCACCCGAAGGTCCTGGGACCTCGTCCGGGAGACCCGGTCGAGGCGGTCCACCGTTATCCGGTTGACCTGCTCTTCGGCCTGGCTGCCGGTCCGGGTTTCCCCTTCGCGGCTTCCCTGCTGAAGTGCGTGTGAGATTTCTAATGCCCAGATCCGTTGTGCGGCAATAGGTTTCGCCAACCTTTTTTCATCCACCGCTTTCCCACACCGTTGTCCACACCGATCGGCGCACGAGCCGCAGGTTGTGCACACCCCTGTGCACAACATTGGTGGACAACGACGCTTGACCGGTGTCCCGCAGGGACCAACGCGTCCGGGCGGGTACGCTGACCCCCATGTCGTCGTCACTGTCCAACGTCTTCGCCGCTGCCGAGGAGAACGCCCGCGAGCTGCCCATGAGCCCGTACGCCTTCGGGGCGCTCGCCATGGTCTGCTTCCTCGTCCTGCTCGGGGTGCTGTGGGCGTTCCGCGGTGTGGCCGAGAAGCAGTCGGGCGTCCACCTGTCGCATGACGACGAGGGCTCCACGGGCGGTTCGCACTGACCATGCGCCTCGGGGTGATGGGTGGCACGTTCGACCCCATCCACCACGGCCACCTCGTGGCCGCGTCGGAGGTGCAGACCCGGTTCGGGCTCGACGAGGTCGTCTTCGTGCCGACGGGGCAGCCGTGGCAGAAGTCCGACAAGGAGGTCAGCCCGGCCGAGCACCGCTACCTCATGACGGTGGTCGCGACGGCATCGAACCCGCGGTTCACGGTGAGCCGGGTCGACATCGACCGGCCGGGCCCGACCTACACGATCGACACCCTGCGCGACCTGCGCCAGGAACGGCCCGATGCCGAGCTGTTCTTCATCACCGGCGCCGACGCCCTGGCCCAGATCCTGTCGTGGAAGGACGCCGACGAGCTGTTCGAGCTCGCCCACTTCGTCGGGGTGACCCGGCCGGGCTACGAGCTGTCTGAGTCGGGTCTGCCCGCTGACAAGGTGACCCTCCAGGAGGTGCCGGCCATGGCGATCAGCTCCACCGACTGCCGCGCCCGCGTCGAACGCTCCGAGCCGGTCTGGTACCTCGTGCCCGACGGCGTCGTCCAGTACATCAACAAGTACCGCCTGTATGCCGGTGACCCGCGACCCGCGGGCACGGCGCGAACGTAGGAGACCAGTGCCCGCCACCGACCGTGCCCTCGAGCTCGCCACCATCGCGGCCAAGGCCGCCGACGACAAGCTCGCCACCACCATTGTCGGCATCGACGTCAGCGAGCAGCTGGCGCTGACCGACGTCTTCGTCATCGTGTCCGCCGCCAGCGAGCGGCAGGTCGCCTCCGTCGTCGACGAGGTCGAGGACAAGCTGCGCGAAGCCGGCGCCAAGCCGATCCGGCGCGAGGGAGAGCGCGACGGCCGCTGGGTGCTGCTCGACTTCGGCGACATCGTCGTGCACGTGCAGCACGACGAGGAGCGGGAGTTCTACGAGCTGGAGCGGCTCTGGAAGGACTGCCCCGAGATCGAGCTGGGCGTGCCGAAGCGGCGGGAGGCGTGAGCGGCGAGTCCGACGTCACCGTGGCGTCGACGGGTGTCGTGCGCCCCGCCGGCCCGCGCGTCGTCATCGTCCGCCACGGCGAGACCGAGCACAACGCCGGCGGTGTGTGGCAGGGGCAGCTGGACACCCCGCTGTCGGAGCGTGGGCTGGACCAGGCGCGGGCCGCGGGTGCCGCGCTCGCGGCATACCGTCCCTCGCGGGTGATCGCCTCGGACCTGGAGCGCGCCACGGTGACGGCCCGCGAGATCGCGGCCGCGGCCGGTGTGGGCGACGTGGAGCTCGACCCCCGGTGGCGGGAGATCAACGTGGGGCAGTGGCAGGGCCTGCGCACCAGCGAGGTGCGTGAGAGGTATGCCGCGGAGCTCGCTCAGATGGACGTGGAGGACATCGCGCGGGGCGTCGACGGTGAGACGTTGAAGGCCGTCGGGGTGCGCGCGGGTGAGGCGTTGCGCGAGGTGCTCGACACGGTCGGCGAGGACGAGTGCGTGGTGGTCGTGGCGCACGGGGTGTCGTCGCGGGCGGCGCTGGCCGAGCTGTTCGGGCTGGACCCGTTGGCGGCGACGAAGACGCTGGCGACGATGGGCAACTGCCACTGGGCCGAGCTCGTCCGTGGCCGGCTGGGCTGGCAGATCGGGGCGTGGAACGTCCACGCCTGACCGCGATTTGGTGGGGCGGGCGGGGCGTGGGTAAACTTCCGCAGTCCCCACCGGGACACCCGTTACGGGGCTGTGGCGCAGTTGGTAGCGCACTTCCATGGCATGGAAGGGGTCAGGGGTTCGAATCCCCTCAGCTCCACCCCACGCACAAGGCTCGAACCCTTGCCAACGGAAACGTTGGTTGAGGTTCGGGCGTTGTCGGCGTCTGCGGCCCAGGTCAGGGCGTTGGCGTTGACCTGCGGATCGAGGAGCATCTCGAAGGGCCGGTTGTGCTCGACGCGCAGCTCGTTGTCCTCGTCGATGAAGACCTTGGTGAAGAACGCCTGGTTGCACAGCCGCCGGTTGGTGTCGTCGCAGCGGGTGTAGATATCGGCGCAGTTGGCGAGCAGGCCGAGGGCGTCGCCGAGGTGGGCGCGGGCGTCGGCGTAGTCGCCGTGGTGGGCGTCGATGCGGCGGGTCACTTGGTCGAGTTCGGCGACGATCCGATCCTGTTCGCGCTTGAGCACTGAGAGCGGGATCGCGTCGGCGTAGTGCGCCTGCATGAGACGGTCCTGCTCGCCTTGGAGCCGGTCGCGGTTGGTGGTGAGTCGTTCCAGTTCTTCGGTTTCGGCGGCCATGAGTCGGTCGAACTCGTGGTGGAGCATCCCTGCGAGGGCGTCTTGCTGGGCGGGCGTGATCTGGACGCGGGTGTAGTAGTCCTCGACGAGCTTCTCGACGTCTTCGATGAGCATCGCCTGGCGCGTGCAGTCGGTGCGCTTGGAGTGCCGACCCGAGCACACGAAGTAGCAGTAGACGTTGCCGTGCCGGTTCTTCGCGTTCGAGACGATGAGCCGGGACCCGCACTGGCCGCAGTGGACGGTGCCTTTGAGGTAGTGGCCGTGGACTTGGGTCGCCTCGACGGCGCACTGGTGCGCGGTGAGCACGGACTGGACCTGGTACCAGACCTCGGCAGGCACGAGCGCCGGGTGGTTGCCCTTGTAGCGGGTGCCTCGGTAGATGACATCGCCCTTGTAGTACGGGTTGGTCAGGAGCCGATGGATGGTAGACACCGCCAACGGCTTCGCCGGCCGCTTCGGCGTCGGCAGGCTGCGCAGCCCCCGCGAGGTGAGTTCGTCGTGGAGCTGGCTCACGCTCCAGTTACCTGAGGCGTACGCCTTGAACGCCCACTCGATCATCGGCGCCCGCTCAGGATCGAGCTCGATGGTGCGGACTTCACGCCCGAGCTCGTCGCGCTTGCGGACGTTCAGATAGCCGATGGGCGCGCGCCCGTTCGTGCCGCCACCGATGGCCTTCTGGGTCATGCCCTTGGCGACCTCGGTGGCGAGGTTCCGAGAGTAGAACTCGGCGATGGTGGACATGATGCCGTGCAGCAGCATCCCGGAAGGGGTCTCGTCGATGTTCTCCGACGCGGACACAAGCATGACCCCGCACTGTTGGAGTGCGAGGTGGATGCTCACGTCGTCGGCGCGGTTCCTGGCGAGCCGGTCGACCTTGTGAACGATGCAGTACGCGACCTTGTTGGCCTTGACGTACTGGATCATCCGCATCAGCTCGGGCCGGTCGGACGACTTGGCTGAGGCTCCCGCGTCGACGAACTCCTCAACGATGCCGGCACCGAGCTGTTCGGCCTTGCGCCGGGTCGCTTCGCGCTGGGCCGGGATCGAGAAGCCCTCGTCGGTCCCGCCCTTCTCGGCCTGCTCGCGGGTCGAGACCCGCAGGTACGACACGGCGGCAGCCATTGTCTTGGGCGGGTCGATGAGGCTGACAGCCGGATCATCGGCAATGGTGGTCATCGGGGGCTCACTCTCACGCGGTTCGACCCTCGCGCTCCCAACTGTTCGTGGGAGGGGTGTTGATCGTGAGAGCAGCCGATGAAGGCTGTAGGGCGAGACCCGATGGTCTCGGTGCGTGTTGCCCGCCGAGCGGCGAGGTTTAGGCCACAACACCCCGCATCGCGAGGCTTGCACGGTTGATTCTACCGGGCGGCTTCTGGGGCGGCCAGGACATTCGTCGGCGCCCGGTAGGTGTCGGGGACCCGATCGGCCGCGCGGGCCGCGCGGCTCTCGCCGGTCTCCTGCAACGTCAGCCGGATGAGAACCTCGGCGAGCTTGTGCAGGTCGGCGCGTTCGCGGTGGATGGCACGTACGGAGAACGACCGCTCCTCATACGGGCGTCGATCGGTCTTCTTGGCGTAGCGGCTCATCGGTCTACGGCGCTTCGTCGTCGTCCAGGCTGGCGTAGAACTCGTCTTCGGCCTCCTGGCGCTTGCGGACTTGCGCGATGACGAACTCGGCGAATTCGGTGTCGCGGTCGGTGAAGGTGAAGTCCTGGATCGTCGGCGCCGGGTCCTCACCAGGCCAAGCAGCTTGCCGGGTCGGGCGGTCTCGGTCTCCACGAGTACCGCAGGCGGTGACCCAGTAGCGAAGGCGCTCTCGTGCGTCGGCGAAGTCGCGGTGCCAGCCGAGCGGCGCGGAGGCGTTCTGCTCGGGGTCGTAGGCACCGAGCCAATGCAGGTGCAGCGCCGACAGCTCCCAAACCATCTCCGGGTGGTGATGCCAGAACGGCGGCACCACCGCGACGGTGAGGCCGTAGGTGCGACGCAGCCAATCAACCCACCGGTTCAGCGCGAGCCATTCCTGCTCCAGCTCGTGCGCCGTCAGCAGGTTCCAGTTCACGGGGTGAGGCGGCTCGGGCATGTCCGCGTTGGTGACACGGGGCGGCCCGTCGAAGACGTCCGGCTCATCCATCTCATGCTGATCGTTCATGGTGCTGTCGCTCCCGAACTCACATGGAGACCGGGGCGTGCGCCGCGGTCGCTGCTCGCTGCGTCGGCTCGTACGCCGCTGCGTCCCGGCCGACTCCATTGCGCGGCGTGCGGTCCACCTCGTAGCGGGTTCGCGCGGCGTCATGGCCGATCTTCTTGGCAACGAACTCCTCGCCCTCGATCGCCTGACCGTTGCGCTCGTAGCTGACCGGCCGCGTGTAGCCCTCGGCGACGAAGTTGTCGCCCTGCGCGAAGTTCGCGTGCGCATGCTCAGCGGAACGCCCGAACATCACCAAGTGGTGGTAGGTCGTCTCGGTCTGCGTGAAAGAGCCGTCGTCCTCGCGGCGGAAATGCTCCTTGCCGATACGGGCGAAGAACCTGGCGTCTCCCTTGGCCGTCTCGGTGAGCAACGGCTCCGACGCGATGAAGCCTGACAGCGATTCCTGCGTGTGAATGGCCATGATGGCCTCCTCCTGACTCGGGCGACCAACTGCGTGTGGGTCGCTCTGTCAGGCAGGTGCGCTTTGGCGCCCAAGCGCCAGTCGTCAGGAGGCGGGGCGGTGGCGCAGCAGCGCTTCGAGTTCGTCGCGATCGCTGCGGAGCTGCGCGGCGTCGGGCCGGGTCGGCCAGGCGCGCAGGTCGGTGACGATGGGTGGCGCGGAGCGCAGCATCGTGATGCCGGTGCCGAACGGCAGGGTGCGGATGCGGTCTGGCGGCAGGATCGGGACGCGGCGGATCGAGCGCTGGTTGGAGCGGGTGCCGTGGTCGCCGAGGGTCACGCTGTCGGTGTACTCGTCGCGCTCTCCGATGAGAGTGGAGAGGTCTTGGAGGTCGCGGCTGTTGGATGCGCCGCCGAGGATGATCTTGACGATGCTGGCGTCCCAGATCGCGCCGGCCTGGTGCTCACTCCACCGGTCACGGGCTTGGGCGAGGGACTGCAAGACCGGCATCGTCGTGATCCCGGTGCCGCCGCCTTCGGCCATGAGCGTCGGCAGTGACGGCAGAGGTGCCAGGTTGCCGATCTCGTCGAGTGCGAGCAACAGCGGCGGGTCGAGCCGGGCTCCGGGTGAGCGTGCGGCGAGTCGGCGGGCGGTTTCGATGAGGTCTTCGACGAACGCTGCGACCAGCGACGCGGAGGCTCCTGCTCCGGCACCGGTGGCGAGCAGGTAGAGGGTGCCTTGCTCGGTGAGGAAGGTCTCGGGGTCGAAGTGTTCGTGCGGGCCGGGGGCTACGGCATCGAGCACGCGGGGGTCGGCGAGTGCGGCGAGGGCGAGGGAGACGCCTTGCCAGATGCTGTCGCGGGTCTTGGGGTCAGCGTCGATCATCGCGGCCAGGGAGTCGTCCCAGCCCATCGCCGCGTTCGGGTGGGAGTTGAGGATCGCGACGGCCTCCGATGCCGCGCTGGGATCAAGAGTCCACCGGAACAGCTCGGCGGGCGGGCGGCCGTCCAGCGCGGCAGCGTGCAGCAGGCTCTGAAGTGCGGTGCGGGTCTTGCCCTCCCAGAACCCGCCGGACTCGACCCCTCCGGCGGACAGTCCCGTGGCGGCGGCGAGGCCGTTGGCGCGGATCATCGCGGTCAGCGGATCATCGCAGCCGCGAATGGGTGACCAGCGCAGCCCGGCGGGGATGCCTTCGGCGAGGTGTTGGGGATCGAACACCGCGACCGGCCCACCCTTGCGGCGTCGGGCCCGGAGGGTCGCAGTGAGGTTGTCGGGCCTCGTGCTGGTCGTGACCACAGCACCCGGTGCGTCGAGGATCGCGTTGATGACGACGTGCAGGCCCTTGCCGGAGCGGGGCGGTCCGATCAGCAGGATCGAGTCCTCGACCGATGCCCAGACCTTCGTTCCACGACTCGCCCCCAGCAGGTAGCCGACATCCTGCGGTGCTGGCGAGTCCAAGGAGGGCCGCAGCGTGGCCGCGCGGTGAAGCAGTGCCTTTGCGGATGCGGCGGTCTTGACCTCGTGGCTGGTCGCGATCCCCGCCAGTCGGTGCGGGTCGGTCTCTGTCTTCCGCGTGTGGCGGCGCAGCACGATCCACACCCAGACGATCCCGGCAGCGAGTCCGCCGAGCAGTGCCGCGCTGACGAGCCAGTAAGCGACTGGGTTGAGCCCGTCGGCACCGAGCGCGGTCGCAGGGTCACCGGGGTTGAACAGCACGGCGAGCCCCGCCGCTGCGCCGACGTCGGGCTGCGGTGTGCCGGTGAGGAACGCGGCGACGCTGCCAGCGGCACGGAGGACGAGAGCGATCCCGAACATGCCGACCAGGCCAACGAGGGCGGCGTTGGTGAGTTCGTCGCCCATGCCCCCGGCCTGCCGCTGGTTCATATCAGCCGCCGCACCGCGAGCGTGCCCGAGATACGCCCGAACAGGATCACCTCGTGCGATGTTCCGGCGGGCAGGTCGTCGAGGTCGATGAGCGCACGTGCCTCCCCGGTTCCGGTGGCGTCGGTATGGGAGACGATCGTCGCGACGGCGACATCCTCGCCAGGCACGAACCCGTGAGCCGTGACCTCAGACAAGCGCGGCACCCGTCGGGCGTGACGACTCCGACGAGTTTCCGGCACCGAGTTCTCGGACGGTGCCACTGCGCGTCGAGGCTTGCGGGTGCGGAGGATGTCGGTGAAGACGCTACCGTCGCTCTCGCGCACCTCGACACGGACCGCGATGGTGCGATCCTTGGTGATCGCATCCATGAGCGGCCCGAACGTCGCCCGCGTCCACGCGGTCCCGTCCGGCGACGGGAACGGTGCTCCATCTACCATCGCGGTGAGTGTGCCGTCTTCGGCGACGGTGACGAGGACGTGCGGCAGCTCGACGGGAGCAGTCGCCTCGTCGTCGGTAGGGGTGGATCGGCGCGGGCCGGTGAGGTTCATCGGCCGATAGCCCGGAGTGGGGTGAGGTCGCTGGAGTCATGGTCTGGGTGCAGGCTCATGTCTGGCAGGTGTGCACGCGCCCTACGGGGTGCGCCCTAAGAGGCCGCAGGACCTCCGACGGCGCTGGCTTTCCGAGACCGCTGCCGAAACAACAGGGGCCGAGCCCCAGTCTCTGGCCTGCCTACCCCGACCCTGCAAACGTCAAGTCCAACGCCGACGAAGGATCAGGCTTCGGGGATGGGCATCCCGTAGTTCTCCATCGTGATCGAGTCCGGGTCGGGGCCGCTGCGCACCCCGGTGTCCAGGGCGTCAATCGCCGCCAGTTCTTCCGCGCTTAGCTCGAAGTCGAAGATGTCGAAGTTCTCTGCGATCCGGTGAGGCTTGACCGACTTCGGGATCGCCGAACGGCTCTCCTGCGCATGCCAGCGCAGCATCACCTGTGCCGGGGACTTCCCGTGAACCCGCGCGATCTCGCCGATGGTTTCGTTATCCAGGGTGCTCTGCTGCCCGCCGCCGTAGATCGTGATACCTCCGATCGGCGACCATGCCTGGGTGAGGATGCCGTGTTCGGCGTGCAGGGCTTGCAGCTCGTGCTGTTGGAAGTAGGGGTGCACCTCGATCTGGTTCACCGCAGGCACCACGTCCGTCTCCGTCAGGAGGCGGGTGAGCTTGTCGGGCATGAAGTTGGAGACCCCGATCGCACGCACCTTGCCGTCGGCGTAGAGCTGCTCCAACGCGCGGTAGGCGTCAAGGGTGCGGTCGAAGCTCTCGGTCAGGGGTTGGTGAAGCAGGAGCAGGTCGATCTGGTCGACGCCGAGCTTCGCGGCGGACTTCTCGAACCCGTGCAAGGCTGCGTCGTAGCCGTAGTCGCTGATCCACAGCTTCGTCTCCACGAACACCTCATCACGGGCAAGGCCCGACGCGCGAAGCGCATCGCCGACACCGTTCTCGTTGCCATAGGCGGCGGCCGTGTCGATGTGCCGGTAGCCGACGCGCAGCGCCTCCGTCACCGCGGTCGCGGTCTCATCGGGCGGGGTCTGGAAGACCCCGAACCCGAGCGCGGGCAACATGACGCGATTATTCAAAGTGATCGTGGGAGTAGCCATACGTCCACGCTAGGCACCAGGCGGCCGGGTGCGGGAGACACTGCTGTTATCACCCACGCCACCAGGGGCTGGGAGATACCGGCCATGACTCCCAGCCCCACAGCGTGCGGTCGTAACCTTGAGGGTATGGACAATAAGCGGGAGGTGCAGCAGTTCCTCACCGCGTTGCGTGCCCGCCTGACCCCAGAGCAGGCCGGGCTGACGATTTTCGGCGGAGAACGCCGGGTTCCGGGCCTGCGCCGCGAGGAGGTCGCTCAACTCGCTGGGGTCTCCACCGCGTACTACACGCGCATGGAGCGTGGGAACCTCGCCGGGGTCTCCGAGTCCGTCCTCTACGCCCTCGCCCGGGCCCTCCACCTGGACGACGTGGAGACAACGCACCTGCTCGATCTCGCCCGCACCGCGACCGGCCCCCGCAGGCCAGGGCGCGTCAAGCCTGCACCACGGGTATCGGAGCGAATCGCGCGGATGCTGGACGCGATGCGAGATGTACCCGCGATCTCCCTTACCCGGCTCGGCGACCCGGCCGCATCGAACGCGCTGGGTCGGGCCCTGTTCCCGCACCTGTTCCCGGAGAACGCTCCGCCGTTGAACCACACAAGGTATCTGTTCCTCGATCCGCGGTCGCAGGAGTTCTACCCCGACTGGGAGAAAAGCGCCCGCGAATCCGTCTCGGCCTTGCGCCTGCTTGCCGGGCACGACCCCGCCGACCGCGCCCTGATGAGCCTTGTTGGGGAACTCTCGACGCACAGCGACCAGTTCCGCACCTGGTGGGGTGCGCACACCGTCCGCACGCACACCAGCGGCACGAAACGCCTGAACCATCCTGTCGTCGGCGAGTTGACCATCGGCTATGACGTGCTCGCGATCCAATCCACGCCAGGCCTTTCGATCACGACCTATCTGCCAGAGCCCGGCACCCCGTCCGCGGACGCTCTAGACATGCTGCGCAGCTGGGTCGCCGACCGGCAGCCAGCGGCTCACATGTCATAGACTCGCGGGCTTCTCCCGGCTGCACGGCTGCTGGTGTCGAATAGGGCGAGTTCGTCGGGGTGGAGTTGGTGTTGGCAGACGAAGCTCCTGGCCTTGATCCGCCACAGGCCTTGTCCGACGCCGAGGTTCGGCAAGAGCTGCTGCTCGGTCCCGGTCAGCCCGAGAGCCTTCGCGGTCGGCCCGAGCTGGTCGGACTCCTGCCGGTACACGATCCTCGTCTCTGCATTCGCCAGCAGCGAGTTGGCCAGCGAACGCATAGCGGAGCCCTGGTCGCCCACGTTGTCGAGATCGGTGAGCTTGTGGAAGATCAGCATGTTCGCGATCCCGTAATGCCGCGCGAGTCGCCAGTGCGCATCCATCCGCCGCAACAGCGCCGGGTGGGACATGAGCCGCCACGCCTCGTCGTAGATCACCCACCGCTGCCCACCGTTCGGATCGAGCAACGCGGACTCCATCCACGCCGACGAGCACGTCATCAACACCGAAATCAGGGTCGAGTTCTCGGTGACCCGCGAGAGATCGAGCGAGATCATCGGCAACGACGGATCAAACGCGACCGTCGAAGGCCCATCGAACAATCCGGCCAAGTCGCCCGCGACGAGACGGCGCAGCGCGTGACCGACGAGCCTGCCGTCCTCGGCCAACCGGCCGTCGGCATCCGAGCTCGGGGCGAGAATGTGATCGACGACCATCGGCAGGATCGGCACGTCATTCTCCCGCACCGTCTGGGTCAGGGCGATGTCGATCGCGGTGTGCTCCAACGGCGACAACCCGCGCGCGAGCACCGTCTCGGCCAGTGCGCCGATCAGGTCACGCCGCCGCGCCGCAACCGTGGAGGCCCACTGCTCATCCGACAGGCCGCTGGGCCGGTGACCTTCATCGAGTGGGTTCAGGCGAGTGTTGAGGCCGTGGCCAAGGACGATGGCGCGTCCGCCGACCGCGTTGGCGACGGCAGTGTGTTCGCCCTTCGGGTCGCCAGGCACGTACACGCGCCGCCCGAACGGCAACGACCGCGTATAGAGCGACTTGGCCAGCGACGACTTGCCGGAGCCGACGATCCCGGCCAGCACCACGTTGGGCGCGGTGATGATGCCGCGCGCGTAAAGCACCCACGGGTCGTAGACGAAACTGCCGCCCGAGTAGAGGTCTTGGCCGACGAACACGCCATCGGCACCGAGACCGCCCTCGGCGACAAACGGGTACGCGCCCGCCAGCGTCGCCGACGTGTCCTGATGCCGCGTCAGATGGAACCGACCCGGCGTGCGCAACTGCGCAGCGCCAGGCTCGCCGGCCTTCGGTAGGTAGATCGTGGCGCGCCGCTCGGCACGCTCCTCCTCAGCCTTCGCCTTCGCAGCGGCGAGCGCGGTCCTTCGCTGCTCAGCGTGGAGCCGGGCCTCGGCTTTGCGGCGCTGCTTGCGGAGCTTCCGCCGCTCCTTCGACGGCGCCACCAGAACGGCGGTGTGCAGCCGTGCTCGATCCTCGGTCACAGCACCAGCCCCCGCGACTGCTTGACTGCCGTGATCTTGGCCGGCTCGAACCACGACCCGTCCCGCTTCGCCGTCGGTAGATCGGTCCGCTCTGGGGCGCCCGGCGACGAGCACGAGACCAGCAGCTCCGGCCCAGCCTGCATCGGAGCGGACGCGACCTGTTCGGCATCCTGGGGCTCTGCCTCCGGTTCGGTGTAGCGGCGCAGCAGCGACACGTAACCGACGTGCGGGTTGACGACCAGCGCGTAGTCGCCCGAGAGCGCCACATGGTCGTTGGTGCCCTCGCCGGGTTCGTCGTAGACGTACCCGTTCTCCAGCGCGGCCTGCGTGGTCTCGTCGCCGTAGTCCCACTGCGCGAGGAAGTCCACCGCATCGACATGGCCCAGCTCACCGAGAATGCGCAACGGCCGGTCGGCCTCCTCGCCTTGGAGGAAGACCACGCTGACCCAGCGCGACGGCGCGGCCTCCTCGACAGTCGGCTCGGGGTGCCAGGCGATCCGCCCGGCGGCGATGAACCCTTCCGCGAGCCGGTCGTACGCCCGGTCGACGAGGTTCGCGGCCTGACGCAGTTCCTCCGCGGCAGCGAGCGCGTCCCGCACTCCTGCCTCGTGGCTCCCGTCATCGTTGAAGGCGTGCGCGGCCTTGCGCTCGTGAACATCAGCGATCTGGTCGAGCGCCTGCCGCAGCGAGCGCATCCCCGAAGACAGATCACCGATCACCCCGTACATCTCGGCGGGCTGATCGAACCCCCGGCTCGCGTGCGCCAACCCGCGCAACGCCTCGGATGCCTCAGCGGCATCGGCAGTCGAATCGAAGAACGTGGGCATCATGGACCTCCTGGCGCGTCGTGTGTCTTGGAGGTGCGCAGGACTCCCACCCGGCTGTCGGCGGTCACGAATACTCTTGAGGCAGGAAGCAGACAGAGGAGGAGCGGCAGGTGGCTGATGAGATCGAGTTGATCCATGACAGCGAGGGGCTGGCTGTCATCGGCAACCCGTCGGCCGTCGAGCGCTTCCTTAATTCAGTGGGGCTGCTGCCCTTCTCCCGTGAGCTTCCTCTCGACAGGCTCGGATCAGCGCTCGACACGGGGTCGAAGATCGCGGAAGCGGCGTCCAACATCGCGGAGAACGCTGGCCGGTACGTGAGACTCACCAAGGAGTCGGCCGAGCAGGTCAAGGAGTTCGGCCTGATGCCTACAAAGACCAAAGGCATCAGTCACGCGATGCTGGGCGACCCCGGCTCCATCAGCAAGTGGATTCAGATCGAGGATGGTCCGGCATCTCTTCTCATGAACCCCGCGATCCTCTCCGGTGCTGCCGGAGTGATGGCTCAGCTTGCTCGGCAGCAAGAGGCACAGGAGCTGAAACAGCTCCTCGTCGCCATCGACGGGAAGCTCGACGACGTACGCCGTAGGCAAAGAGACGAAGTCCTCGCCAAGATGGATCGAGTCAGCTTCGTCATCGAAGAAGCGATGGCGATACGCGAACACGGAGGGGATCGCGAAACCGCTTGGGACAAAGTCAAGACCGAGGTGGGCACAATCGCCGAGATCCAAGCAGACGCACTACGTGCCTTGGAAGCACTCGCCGACAAGGCCAACGACCAGTCAGGCGTGGGCGCACTCGCAAGGGCGACCCAGGATATTGAAGCAGAGGTCGGCGTCTGGCTCGCTGTGCTTGCGCGATGCTTCCAGTTGCAGAACGAGTATGCGGTGCTGGAGTTGGATCATGTCTTCTACACGGCGCCGGCTTCGCTGGATGGACATCGGATCGGTCTCGATGCTGCACTCCAGCAGCGGCGCAGCAAGATCGTCCTGAAGACAGGGCACCTCATGACTCGCCTCGATCAGGCTGGTGGTGTCGCGCGCGAAAATGTCGTGCTGCATGCCCGCGCCGCACGCAAGGTAATCAACTCGATCAACACCGTCAGCGACTCCATTGATGACTTCCATATGCCATTCGCGATCGAGTCCGACCGGGAAGCGCTGACCAGCACTCGTTGGAGAGACGCAGTGCGCGATCCGCAGCAGTTGCGAAACGCCGCAGCAGAGGCTGGGCCGAAGGTTGCTGTGGGTGTCCTGGGCATCGGGACCCTCGTCGTCGGGGCGGTCCTCAAGAACGGCGACTCGAAGGGATCATCTGGCGGAGACGCCTGAATGACTGAAGTCACACCCTCCGGCACAGCGGGAGCGCGGCGGCGGTGAACGCGGCTGCTTGCTGGCCGACGAGCAGCCGGGTCTCGCACGAGGCTTGGATCGCGGCTTGCTCGATGGCGGCGACGGCGGCGTCGAGTTCCTCGATGTTGGGTGCGGAGACAGCGATGAGGCCCGTGTAGCGGAGGATGCCGTGTCCGGCGGTTAGGTCGGCTTCTTGCTGGAGCACGTCGTGGTACTCGGCGGTCTGTGAGGCGTCTTCGATCTGGCCGATCTTCGCGCGCTGGGCGTGGTCGGAGATGTGCTCGACCTTCTTCTTGCGGATGTCACGTGCGGCCTGGTCGGAGCGCATCGGGGTGCAGATCAGCGAGAACGACCGCTGGATGCCGGTGGACAGCAGTACCGGTGACAGGAACCCCGGATAGACCAGCGACCTGGGCCACTCGCTGACCCAGAGCACCGCGTGATGGGCGGAGTCGGTGCGTAGCCTGCCCCAGGTCTCGGTGACGGCGACCGGCCCCGCAGTCGCGAGTGACTGGCCGAGCCTGCCGTGGCGCTCCAGGGTGGCGGCGATAGCGGGGTCGTAGGCGGAACGCAGCATCACCGCGATCTGCCCTGGTGTTAGCCAGCCCGACGGCGAGAGGTCGGCGGAGCGGAGCGCGGCGACGAGGGTGTTCATTTCCTGGCGCAGCACGGCGGCGGCCCCGCGTATCCCTCCTCCGGCGGTTCTGGTCTGCCGAGCGCTGGTCTTCATGTCCAGTGACAGCGAGAGTGTGGTGACGTGGCGTTCGCCGGCGGGTCCGGCGCGGTCGATGAGTTCGGCGTATGTGTCGGCGGCCCACGAGCCGTCCGGGGTGCCGTGGGTGGCCCACCATTCGGCCAGTCCGGTGCCGGAGTCAGGGAGGGTGCGTTCGAGGACTTGCAGCGTCGCGATCCGCCCCGAGCGGCAGACCGTGGCCAGAACGCGGCCCCAGGAGCTGACCCGGCGTTCCTGCTCGCCGGGATCGAGGAGCACGAACGCGGGATGGGTGACCTCGCACACGACGGTCAACGTGGCTGCGTGGGGGTCGTGGATCATCCCAGCTCCGGTCTCGGGGTCGGTGTACTCGCGTAGTCGCGCCATGTCGCCGGGCAGCGCGAGGGTTCCGACGGGGCGCGGGACGACGATCCTGCGCCGGTACAGCAGTTGCCCGCCGGTGGTGCGCCACAGCCACCAGCAGGCGATGGGCAGCCACTCCACGATGGGCCGGCCCGCGATGGGTATCCAGGTCAGCGCGGCGGCGAGTACCCAGATGGGGGCGGTGTAGGCGAGCAGCATCCCGCCGCCGGCGTAGAACGCGCCGATGAGTGTGGCTCCGCCGATGGCGAGCGTGATGAGCTGGGTCAGCGACAGGCCGAGGAGGACGCCACGGCGGGTGAGGCGGGAGAACTTCACCGGCACGAGTTCGCCCGCGGTGGGACGGTCGTGGTTCGTGCTGCTCATCGTCTACTCCTTCGGTGGGCGTGGCGCGGGAGGCGGGGGCTGCTTCGGCGGCGGTGAAGGGTCGGTGCTCGGCGGTCGTGGTGCCGGACTCGACAGCGGTGCCGCAGGTGAAGCGGCGGGCGGTGGCGGTGTCTGCGCGGCTGCGTCGGCGGCGTGCTCGCCCTGGGCTCCCAGCGCGGTTCCGGCCTTCGGCCCGGCGGTCGCGGCGCCCTTGGCGACACTCGCGCCGATTACGATCCCGGCGGCCACGGGTCCAGCTGCGGCTGCACTGCCTCCGCTTGCTGCCGCCCCTCCGCCGCTCGCGGCGAGTGCCGGTGCCGGGGTCTTCGGCGGTGGCGGGGCGCTGCTTCCTCCACCGGAGCTTCCGCCCGTGTTCCCGCCGCCGCTGCTGGTTCCGTCGAGCACCTTCTTCGGGTCGCCGCCGCCCTGCGGCTTGGTCGGGACAGGGATCGGGCGGTTGAGTGCGCTCTTGGCATCCTGCTCGGAGCCGATCGCGTGGTACATGTCGAACCCGACGAACGCGATGAACTTGTACGTCAGGTACGGGGCGAACGCGGCCATCGCCATGAGCACGATCCCCGCGATGGGATCGCTGACCGAGGCGAGGTCGGCGTCGATCGGTGCAGAGACCTGGGTGATCGCGACGAGGAACATCACGACGAGCACGAGCTTTGAGCAGATCAGCGCGACGACGAACATCGCCCACTTCCCGATCCACCCCCGCGAGGCATCCCACGAGGCACCAGAGAAGGCGAGCGGGGCGAACACGACCGCGACCAGCAGGAGCGCTTTCCTGACGAGGAGGGACAGCCAGACGATCGCAGCGGCGGTGATCGCGAGGCCGGCCATGAAGATCGTGATGATCGCTCCCACGCCGGGAGCGGCGATGTTGATCCCGACCAGCCCTGCGGCGAGGAGGGCGATCTTGTCGCCCATCGACTCGGTGGTCTCTCCGGCGGCCTGCACGATCCCAATGCACAGCTGGTCGACGACTTCCAGCAGCAGCGCAGTGAGCGTGATGACCACGAACGACCCGAGCACGGACTTCGCCAGGCCGAGGGCGGCACGGGTGAGCGCGGTCGGGTCGCGGCGGATCAGGCCGGTGATGAGTTGGAGGCAGAAGAAGATCAGCATCACGAAGACCGCGATGCCGAACAGCAGGTTGTAGACGGCGATATAGCCGGGCTTGGTGACATCCACCAGGGTTGTGGTGTCGAAGACCGACCAGACGGCCTCGAACAGCCACCCGGCGGCGGCACCCATCGCCTGGGCGAGCCAGTCGAACGGGGCCGCGACCAGAGAGGCGGCTCCTTCGCCGACGGCATCGCAGACCGAGGAGATCACGGGAACGTCGCACACGCCCATCACGAACACCAGCTCTCGACGACGACAGTCGGGGTCAGACGGACTGGCCGACGTTCCAGAAGAAGTTGATGAGCGTCACGCTCGCGCCGCAGATCACCGCCGCGCCGCAGGAGACGAGGACGCCGATCTTCCCGCGCGAGGCGAGGTGCGGATTCGACGAGTTCGCGCCGAAGCCCCACACGATCGCGGACACGATCAGCGCTAGGACGCTGAGGATCAGGCCGATGGTCATCACCGCGCCGACGATGGTGCGCAGCTGGTTGATCCCCGGCAGGCCGTTGGTGTTGGGGTCGATGTTGATGTCCATCGGCACCAGCAGCGGCGCTGACATGACGTTGGCGAGCAGATCGAACACGGTAGGTCTCCTTGGCGACGGGCGGCCCGCCCACGAACTCGCAGACGGGGTACACGCGACAGGTGCGCGCTCGTCGCCGTCCCCGTCGATGGCCGCCCGTAGCCTTGGGGCATCTGTGCGTAGCTCGCCCGCACGGGACCGCCGGATCGAGAGGTGCAAGGAACATGAGTCAGTACGGGGTGGACTACCTCCGGCGATTGCGTGCCGCCGTTGAGAAGTTCGAGGAAGCCTTCGACGCCTGGATGAGCACTCAGGTCGAGTCGGATCACATGTCGGCGCGCGGCCTCTTTCCCACTGTGTGGACAAAGGAAGGCCAGAATCAGAGCGAAGTTCAACGTCTCGAACTCGGTGTCGCGGAGGCTGCTGGCCTGGCGGCGAGTGCTGTGTCAGTGACCGGCGCCTACATTGGGATCGCTGGTCTCGGAGCGATCGACCCAATCTCCAACTGGTCATTTATGTCTGCACCCAAGGCCCCCATCGCACCTCGGGATATTCGGACGACGACCGCCAATGTCAAGGGCAGGCTCGACGCGATGATCGTCGACGCCGAGTCACGTACGGACTCTGACCTTCCGACCTTCGCTCCCGCACAGTTTCACCCCGTGGTCTGGGCTGGTGCCTCCGCCCATTGGACGACGCATCAGTACCGAGTCGCAGTTCGTGAAGCGGCCGAAGGCCTCACGGTCCACTGGAAGGAACGTCTCGGACGGAACGATGTCGATGACACGGTCTTCTGGCAGCAGACGTTATCGCCGGGCGCTCCTGAACCGGGCAAGCCGAAGCTCACCTGGCCGGGAGGGCCGGATGACAAGACGGTGAAGAGCATGCGCGGTGGCCTCGAACCGCTCGGAAAAGCCCTCAACGCGCTGGCCACTGGTCTGAACCTCACGGTCCGCAACGTGACGACGCACACGCGCACCGAACTGTCCGAGCAAGAAGCGATGGAGCGCCTCGCGGCATACAGTTACCTCGCGCGCCTGCTCGACCAGTGCGAGACAGAGAGCGCCGACGTGGAGGAATCGGACCGATGACCGCGACGCTGCAGCTACAAACTTGAACCGACTGTGAGTAGCCAGTTCATCCAGGCGACGCCGCCTCCGGCGAGGACGGCGGCACCGACGGAGACGAGGACACCGATTCGGCCTTTGCTGGCGGTCGCGTAGTTTCCGTGGGCTGTAGCAATGGCCCACACGATCGCGGAGACGATCAGCATGAGGACGGCGACGATGAGGACGAACGTCAGGAGCGCACCGACCACGGCGCGGAGGTCGCCGATGCCGCCGAGCCCGTCGAAGTCGGGGAAGACACCCATCGTCGATCACCCTGCCTTGACTGTGACGTGGAGGTGGTCGTAGTGGCCTCCGGTGATGGAGTCGGGGTCGTGCATGCCTCCGCCGTTGTAGGGTCGCCAGCCCTCGGCGTCGCGGGCGACGGACCAGATTTGGCCTTGCCAGATCAGGTACTCGACGCCGAGAACGTCGGCGTTGTCCTTCATCCAGTTGGTGACCTTCCAGCCGGCGTCGAGCTGGGCCGGGGTGGGTCGCTGGCCGATCCGGTTGCCGAAGGTGATGTCGCACGCCCGCCCGAGAGGATGTTCGGATTTGGTGCCGGGGCGCGGTGAGTAGCAGCCCCAGCCGGTGTCGGGGAACGTGGCGAGGGTCTGCTGGTAGAGGTGGAGCAGGCGGGCGGTGATCTTGCCCGAGCTGGTGGGATCGTCGACGGGCCGGTCGGGGTCTCCATCGACGCCGGTCGGCGCACCGGCAGTGGTGTTGTTGCAGGCGGCGGGCGATCCGCTGGTCGCCGTCGGCAGGTTCGCGGCCCTGTGTTGGTTGAGCCAGGCGGCGGCGTCGATGGCTTCGCCGTTCGTGCCGCCGGGCCGGACCTCGAAGTGCAGATGTGCGCCGGTGCTCATGCCCGAGGAGCCGACATCGCCGATGTGCTGCCCGGCGCTCACGCGGTCGCCGCGACGGACGTGGATGCCGCTCTGCCACATGTGCGCGTACGCGGTCGCGACGGTCTGGCCGTCGATGGCGTGCTCGATGACGATGAGGCCGCCGTACCCGCCGGAGAACTCCGCGACGGTGACGGTGCCGTCTGCGGCGGCGAGGATCGGCGTGCCGTCGGGTGCGGCGAAGTCGGTGCCGGTGTGCATCTTCCGCTCGCCCGTGATCGGATGCACCCGCATCCCGAACGGCGAGGTCAGCACCCAGGTGCCCTCGGGCAACGGGAACACCACCCGCGACGACGACACGGCCTGGCCACCCACCCCGCCAGCGGCACTGCCGCCGCTGGTGAGGGCGGCGAGGATGCTGTCGGCGACGGGCGCGAAGTTGCGGTACCGGTCGGGGAAGGCGGAGACCTCCACGGCTTGGGCGGCTTCGCCGGGGTCCATCTGTTGCCAGCCGGGGATGTCGAGCAGACCGCGAGGTGAAGGGTAGTTCGGTCCGGTCGGCCCGCCGAAGAACGCTCGCGCCTGGTAGGTGGAGTCCATGAGTTCGGCGACCGACCCCCACCCCGATTGCGGGCGCATCTGGAACAGTCCGAGTGAGTCGTGGTCGCCGCCGTTGCCGTCGTTCGGGTAGTTCGCCGACTCGGGGTAGGTGCCGGTG
>JAEZWF010000006.1 GCA_023420415.1 Actinomycetes bacterium
CGTACTCCTCCACCCCGGTCAGCAGCTGGACCATCACACCCACCAGTCAGGACCAGGCCGGTCGTGGCAGCGACCACGCCACCGCAACGGCAGCCACCAGCCGGAACGGAAACGCGGGCTCGACAGGCAACGTGGACTCGACCGGGGTGGCAGGGCTCGAGGCAGCCTTCGCCACCGCGATGGTGCGCCGGTGCGCGGCCCCGGAACCGGTCGTGATCGGGTACCGGCCCACCGAAGCCATGATCCGCACCGTCAAGGGCCGCGACGGGCACTGCCGGTTCCCCGGATGCACCGTCGCCGCCACGTTCTGCGACCTCGACCACGTCACCCCCTGGCGTGAAGGGTCCACCCTGACTCAGGTGAGCAACCTGATCTGCCTGTGCCGACGACACCACCGCACCAAACAACTCCGACGCTGGACCGTCCACACGCTCCCCGGCGCCGTCGTCGAATGGACCGACCCCACCGGCCGCCAACGCCTCACCCACCCGGTCCACCACCTCAACCCCGACCCCCAGCCCTGGCTCAACGACGACGGCCGACCCCTCCCGGACGACACCGGCGCTACACCAGACCGCCCGATCGAGCTGCCCTCACTGCTCGAAGAGGCATTCGAATACCTCACCGACCACCGCGAACGCTTCGGCCCCCAACACCGCAACCTGTTCGACGAATACGGCAAACGCATCGGCCAACTCATCACCCCCGGCAGCCTGTGGACCGTCGACCTCACCGACGACTACGCCACCCACCTCGCGAGCCGACGAACCACCGGCCGCCGCCGGTCCAACGCCGACGACCCACCACCGTTCTGAGTATGGCGCCGCGCTGCGGCCCTGCGCCGTCCTGACCCCGCGTCTGTCGGTACCGTCACCATCGTGACGGCAACCGACGAGACCGCCCAGCTCTACGAGCGCTTCGCCACCAACCAGGCAGCCGGCACGTCCCCGACGTACGAAGCCCTCGCCCGAGCCGTCGCCGCCGATGACCGCCTCCTCGAGCTGCTCGACGACGTCCCGGAGCCCAAGCGCCAGCCGAACCTCCTCTTCGGCGTCGGCACCCTGCTCGGCGCACCGCTCACCGATCCCGGCGCCTTCACCGACTGGGTCGCGGCCAGCTGGACGCGCATCCGTCCCGAGATCCTCGCGCGCAGCACCCAGACCAACGAGGCCGCCCGCTGCGCCACCCTGCTGCCCGCACTCCTGGCGATCCCCGGCCCGCTCGCCCTCATCGAGGTCGGCGCGAGCGCAGGCCTGACCCTCTACCCCGACCGCTACCGCTACGACTACGGCCGGGGCGTCATCGGCGACGGCCCCGGCCCCGTCCTCCCGTGCGTGTGGTCGACACCGCAGGGGTATGCCGCGGGGTCACCCGAGCGCGTCCCGACCGTCGCGTGGCGGGGCGGGTTGGACCTGAATCCCCTTGACCTGACACGCGATGACGACCGCGACTGGCTCACCGCCCTGGTCTGGCCCGAACACCAGGAGCGGCGCGAGCGCATCACCAAGGCGGCCGAGCTGGTCCGTGCCGACCCGCCACACCTGCTCCGCGGCGACCTCCTGACCGACCTGCCGGCCCTGGTCGCCGAAGCACCATCCGATGCCACCGTCGTCGTCTTCCACTCGGCCGTCCTCGCCTACGTCGAACCCGACGACCGCCGTCGGTTCGCCGACCTCGTCCGCGACCTGCCCGGTCACTGGATCGCCAACGAGGGCGTCGGCGTCATGGCAGACCTGGGCATCGCCGAGCCGACCGAACCGACCCCCGAAGGCGCACCGCGGTTCCTCACCGCGCTCGACGGCATACTCGTCGCCTGGTCCGGGCCCCACGGTCAGGCCTGCCACTGGTTCGGCGACCCCGCTCGCTAGTCTCGACACCCATGGGGGACACCACCATTCACGCCCGCGGCGACCGCCCGCGCGAGAACCCGCGCGAGAACCCGACCGTCGAGCGGCTCGTCTTCTTCACCGACGCTGTCGTCGCGATCGCCATGACGCTGCTCATCCTCCCGCTCATGGAGAGCGTGTCCGAGGCGAAGGCCGACAACCTCACGACCGCGGAGTACCTGAACGAGCACGGCGGGCAGCTGTTCAGCCTGGCCCTGAGCTTCGTCCTGATCGCGGTCTTCTGGCGTCAGCACCACGGCCTCTTCGACCGCGTCGAACGCGAGACCGGCGCCCTCGTCTGGCTCGACATCGCCTGGATGTTCACCATCGTCTGGCTCCCCGTCGCCACCGCGCTCACCGGCAGCCTGCACACGGACACGCTCCAGCAGGTCCTCTACATCGGCACGATGTTGGCCAACGCCGTGATCATGGTCCTCATGAACGTCGTCGTCATCCGCACGCCGCGACTGCTCAAGGCCGGGCAGGAACGCCCGATCGGTGGCCTCTCGGCAGCGATCGCCCTCGCCCTGCTGTTCGGCGTCGCGCTGCTCGTGGCGGTCCTGTGGCAGGACGACAAGTACTACCCGATGTTCCTGCTCTTCCTCACCGGCCCGTTGGCCCGGGTCATCCGCAGCCAGCTCGCTCGGCGGATCCCCGCATGACCGACCTGCTCATCAGCTCGCCCGCCAACCCCCGGCTGAAGTCCATCGCCGCCCTGCGCCGGCGCCGCCACCGGGAGGAGACCGGCCGCACCCTGGTGGAGGGCTACGAGGAGCTGCAGCTCGCGCTCGACGCCGGCGTCACGCCCGAAGTCCTCTACTGGTGCCCCGAGCTGATGCTCGACCCGGCCACCCAGAGCCGTGTCGTCGACCAGGTGCGCGCACACGGTGTCGAGACGGTGCAGCTGACCCGGGCGGCCTTCGAGAAGGCGGCCTACCGCGAGGGACCCGACGGCTTCCTTGCGGTCGTGCCCGCGGTCACCCGTCACGCGCGCGACCTCACGGTGGGTCCGGCCGCGCTCACCGTCCTCACCCAGGGTGTCGAGAAGCCCGGCAACCTCGGCGCGATGTTGCGCACCGCGGACGCCGCCGGGGCCGATGCCGTCATCGCGGCCGACCCCGTGACCGACTGGGGCAACCCCAACCTCGTGCGCGCCTCCAAGGGCACCGTCTTCAGCGTCCCCGTTGCCAGCGACACCACCGCCGACGCGCTTGCCTGGCTGGACGAGCAGGGCATCGCGCTCGTGGCCACCACCCCCGACACCGACCTGCTCCACACCGATGTCGACTACACCGGGCCCGTCGCCATCGCCGTCGGCGCCGAGAAGTACGGCCTCACCGACGAGGTGCTCCACCACGCGGCATACCGCGTCCGCATCCCCATGGTGGGCAAGGCAAACTCGCTCAACGTGGCGACATCGGCGGCCATCGTCATCTACGAGGCGGTGCGGCAGCGCGGCGTCGGCCGCGACTCCACCAGCGGCCGGACGGACCCCCGGTCACGCCCCCAGTCACACTGACCCCACCCGTGTCAGGAGCACTGCGCACCGTGTGTCACGATGTTCGGTATGCGAGTTGACCATGTGTCGTATGCAGCGGAGCACGACGGTCTGCAGGCGACCGCGGAACGCCTGGCCAAGCTGATCGGCGTCGAGCCGGTCGACGGCGGCATCCACCCGCGCTTCGGCACTCGCAACGTGATCCTCCCGCTCGCCCACGAGCGCTACGTCGAGGTCGTCGAGGTGCTGGACCACCCCGCGTCCGACAAGGCGCCGTTCGGGCAGGCCGTGCGCGCCCGCTCCGAGGCCGGCGGTGGCTGGCTCGGCTGGGTCATCGCCGTCGACGACATCGCCCCCTTCGAGGAGCGCATCGGTCGCGAGTCGGTCGAGGGCAACCGGCACCGCCCCGACGGCGTCGAGATCAAGTGGCGCCAGCTCGGCGTCAAGGGCCTCATGGCCGACCCCCAGCTGCCGTTCTTCGTGCAGTGGGCCGACCCGTCGGTGCACCCGTCGGTCGGCGCTGACACCGAGGTCACCATCGAGGGGCTGCAGATCGCCGGCGACCCCGACCGCGTGCGTGACTGGCTCGACCTGCCGGCCGACAGCACCTCCACGGTCATCGACTTCACCTTCGTCGCGCCGCGCGGCACCCCCGGCCTGCTGGCCGTCACGTTCGACACCCCGACGGGCGACGTCACCGTCTGAGGACGCCAAGGGTCGCTGCCGCGACCGCTCGGGTATGCCGCGTGCTCGCCTCAGGCGCTCGTGTCACTCGGCGTCGAGGTAGTCGACCAGCTGCGGTGCCGCCCCGACGTAGGTGGCCGGCGTCATCTCCGACAGCCGCGCCGCGACGTCGTCCGGCAGCCCCAGCTTGGCGATGAACTCGCGCAGGTCCTCCCCGTTGACCCGTCGTCCACGAGTGAGCTCCTTGAGTCGCTCGTACGGCTCCTCCATGCCGGGAACACCTTGTGCCCCAAGGGCTCTCATCGCCGACTGCACCGGCTCGCCGAGGACCTCCCAGTTGGCGTCGAGGTCGGCGGCCATCGCGGCGGGCGCCGCGTCGAGCCCCGCAAGGCCCCGGGCCACGTTGTCGATCGCGAGCAGCGAGTGGCCGAACGCAGAGCCGATGTTGCGCTGCATCGAGGAGTCGGTGAGGTCGCGCTGCAGCCGCGACTGCACGAGGGTCGAGCCGAGCACGTCGAGCAGGGCGTTGCTGACCTCGAGGTTGGCCTCGGCGTTCTCGAACCGGATCGGGTTGACCTTGTGCGGCATCGTCGACGAGCCGACGGTGCCCTGGCCGCGCACCTGCGCGAAGTAGCCCATCGAGATGTAGGTCCAGACGTCGGTGCACAGGTTGTGCAGCACCCGGTTGAACCGCGCGACATCGGCGTAGAGCTCGGCCTGCCAGTCGTGTGACTCGATCTGGGTGGTGAGCGGGTTCCACTGAAGCCCAAGGGATTCCACGAACTCGCGGCTCAGCTCCGGCCAGTCCGCGCCGGGCACGGCGGCCAGGTGGGCGCCGTAGGTGCCGGTCGCGCCGTTGAGCTTGCCGAGGTACTCGGCGCCCCGGATGCGGCGCAGCTGCCGGCCCAGCCGGTGCGCGAGGACCGCGAGCTCCTTGCCCATCGTGGTCGGCGTCGCGGGCTGCCCGTGGGTGTGCGCCAGCAGCGGCACGTCGCGCAGGTCCGACGCCATGGTGGCGACCGTCTCGACCAGTGCCGTGGCTCGCGGCAGCCACACCTGCTCGACGGCACCCTTGACCATGAGCGCATAGGACAGGTTGTTGATGTCCTCGCTGGTGCAGCAGAAGTGGATCAGCTCGGCCAGCCCCCGGTCCG
The DNA here is from genome assembly GCA_023420415.1 of Actinomycetes bacterium. Taxonomy (GTDB): domain Bacteria; phylum Actinomycetota; class Actinomycetes; order Actinomycetales; family Dermatophilaceae; genus Pedococcus. The sequence goes on from JAEZWF010000006.1 coordinate 5,223, forward strand.
ACTCGTCTGGCGCGATCGCAGAGAGCCGGCGCTTGAGGAAGTACTCGACCGCCTTCACGTCGTGCTGCGTCTCGCGCTCGATCTCGGCCAGCTCGGCGATCTCGTCGGCGCCGAAGTCCTCGACCACCTGCCGCAGCGCCGTCTGCTCCGCCTCGGTCAGGGACCGGACACCCGGCACCACACCATGGGTCGTGAGGAAGACCAGCCACTCCACCTCGACCCGCACCCGCTCGCGGTTGAGCGCCGGCTCGGAAAGGTGGTCGACCAGCGGCGCGACCGCGCCGCGGTAACGGCCGTCGAGTGCCCCGAGGGCGATGGGTGGGGTCGCGTCAGCAAGCGAAGCCATGACCCACAGTCTCCCAGAGCCGAGGGCGTGCTCCGGACGCGAGGTGTGCCACGATGCCGCGTATGGCCTACACCACCCGCCCACTGGACGCGTCGGTCGAGATCGCCGCACCGCCTGAACGGGTCTGGGAGGTCGTCTCCGACGTGCGCCGCACCGGCGAGTGGTCACCGGAGTGCCGCAAGGTGGTCGTCCTCGGCGACGGGGCGGTCGGCGTCGGCACCCGCTTCGTCGGAATCAACCGGCGCGGGTTCCTGGTGTGGCCGACGCGGTCCCGCGTCACGGCATACGACGTCGGCCGGCGCATCGAGTGGCGCGTCCTCGACAACGGCGCGCTCTGGTCCTACGACCTCGAGCCGGCTGGCCCGGGCGCCACGCGGCTCACGTCACGGCGCCGAACTCCGCACGGAGTCAAGGACTTTGCCGCCCGCTTCACCGAGCTGTTCCTCGGCGGCAACCCTGAGCACACCGTCGAGCTCGAGGACGGCATGCGCCGGTCGCTGGGACGCATCCGCGAGCTCGCCGAGCGCTGACGCCCCTACTGGAACCCGTACCGGTCCAGCGCCCCCACGAGGTGCTCCTCCTCGTAGGAAAGGTGCTCCAGCAGGTCATCGCTCAGCCGGTCGACAACCCGTTGCAGCTCAGCGGTTCCCGAGTCGCCGGACACGAGCCCCACCAGGGCGTCGTCGAGCTGTTCGAGGATGTCGTGGATGACGACGTGATCCTGCTCGAGCTTGTCGATGACCGGGGTGAGCGCCGGGTCGCTGCGCCGCAGGTGCGGGAAGATCGAGCGGTCCTCGAGCGTGTGGTGCCCGGTGACGAACCGGCAGTACTGCGCGCAGTAGGCGCCGAGGGTCCAGTTGTTCTGGCGCATGGTGAGCTCGTTGATGATGTTGCGCGCGCGGTGGGCCTGCTCCTCGCCAGCCATCACCTGCTGCACGATGTCGCGCAGCTGCGCCAGCTCGGCCCGCAACCCGTCGTGGATCTCCACGAGGTGGGCGCCGGAGCCGGCGTGCGGTTCGGAGGACCTTGCCTGTGCCGCAACAGTTTCCGTGGCGTCCGCCGATGTCGTCACGGTATGCCGCGTGGTCGCCTCCTCGGGTGCGCTCGCCCGGCGTGCCCGCTCGGCATCGACGAGCTCGCGCGTCGCCGGTGCCACCTCTGCGGCGAACCGCTGCACATCGCGCACCGACCCGACGCCGGTGATGAAGGTGCTCATGCCCTGCTCCAGGGCGAGCTCGGCCAGGGCCTCGGCCTCGAGGCCGAAGATGTTGTAGAGACGCCGCACTGACGCCGGATCGCGTCCGGCCTCCAATGCCGCCGCGTCGATCTGCTCACTGAGGGCACCCAACGCGGGCGGGTCGGCATACCCCATCGACGGCAGCCATCCGTCGGCGAGGCGACCGGTCAGGCGCAGCATCCGCGGCTTGTAGGCGCCGACCCAGATCTCGACGGGGTGCACGGGCGCGGGCCCGGAGTGCAGCCCCTTCACCTGGTAGTGCTCGCCGTCGACGTGGACCGAGCCCGACCCGGCCCAGACGCCGCGCAGGACCTCGATGCCCTCTTGGAGGGCCTTGATCGACTCGCCCGGCGAGCGGCGCGGGCCGCCCGCGGCGGCGATGGCGTCCCAGAACGCGCCGGTGCCGATGCCCAGCTCCGCCCGTCCGCCGGTGAGCCGGTCCAGTGTGGCGACACTGCGGCCCAGCACCACCGGCGGGCGGAGCGGGAGGTTGGCGACGTTGGGCGCCAACCGGATCTGTGACGTGCGCGCGCCGATGAAGGCCAGAAGCGTCCAGGCGTCCACCTGACGCGCGTTGTAGGGGTGGTCCTGGATGGTGACGTAGTCGAGCCCGGCGACGTCGGCCGCCTCGCTCAGCTCGACGACCTGGTCGACGGCGTCGGCGTCCGGGGTCGGGAAGATCCCGAACCGCAGCTCCTGCCCGTAGTCAGGCATCGCTCAGGCGTCGCCAGAGGTGGCGTCGTCGGACGACGCGTCGTCGTCGCGCTTCGCCTCGCCGTAGGCCTCGGGGCGCTCGTAGTCGCCCAGGACCTCCGCGAGGGCGAGGTGCTGACGCGCCTCGTCGTGCTTCGACTGCCGCTGCAGGGTGCGCCCTAGGAGCAGGTGGGCGTAGCCGTCGGTGGGCTCGTCCGCGACCAGGTCGCGCAGCGTGGCCTCGGCGCGGCCCAGCTGGGCGGAGCCGAAGTAGGCCCGGGCGAGCATCTCGCGCAGCTCGGTGGTGCCGTGCATCATCTCGGACTCGCGGGCCTCGTCCACGAGCGCGACGAGCGCAGTCGCGGCCGCGGCGTAGTCGCCGTGGTCGAAGAGGCTGCGGGCCCAGGTGAGCCGCAGCTCGAAGGGGCTGGTGTTCGTCATCGTGGTCATGCCCCCATCAACTTAGTTTTGGATTCAACTATTCCGGCCGAGCTCGGCCCGCACGTACTCCACGATGCCATCGGCCGCCGCCGTCACCTCGGCGTAGGTCTGGTCGAAGGCGGCGTCGTCGCCGTACCAGGGGTCGTCCATGTCGAGCTCGCCGTCGCCTTCCGACACCGGGTCGAACGACCGGAGCAGCCGCACCTTGGCGCGGTCCTCGTCGGTGCGCGCCATCCGCTGCAGGGCCTTGAGGTGGCCCGAGTCCGCGGCCAGCACGAGGTCGACGTCGCCAAACCAGCCGCGCTCGAACTGCCGCGCCACGTGCGCCCCGCCGCCGAAGTCGTCGTGGCCGTTGCGCCGCAGCACATCGAGGGTCCGCGGGTCCGCCGGGTTGCCGACCTCCCAGCTGCTCGTGCCGGCCGAGTCGACCTCGACCCGGTCACCCAGCCCGGCCTCCTCGAACCGCTCACGCAGCACGAACTCACCCATCGGCGACCGGCAGATGTTCCCGGTGCAGACGACGGTGACGCGATATGGACGGTCCACGCTCATGCCTCCATTCAAACCAGCGTCATGACCAGCAGAACCACCGGGGCGGCCACGACCAGCAGCCCGAACGCCGTCATCACGAGCCGCATTCCGAACCCAGCGGTCGGCTGGGCGAGCAGCGCCATCCGGGCCGCGGTGGTCGACTCGCCGCCAGGCCCACCGCCCGCGGCCAGGGCCTCCTGCGGGTGCGCACCGCGTGCGAGCGTCACCAGGGCGCGGGCCAACGGCACCTCACCGGCGGCGCGGCGAGCCGCCCGGTCCGCCAGGACCTCGATGAGCAACCGCACCTCCCGCAGCGCCTGGGGTGCGCGCAGCCACGGCGGAGCCGACCTGTGCAGCACCGTGAAGAACTCGAGCACGAGGTCGTGTCGCGCCCGCAGGTGGGCGCGTTCGTGGGCGAGCACGGCCGTGAGCTCGTCGGAGGGCAGGGCGGTGAGCGCACCTTCGCTGAGGACGACCCGGCGACGCAGGCCCGGCAGGCAGTATGCCGTCGGCGTGGGGTGGGCGAGCACGCGCACCTGGGTGCCGTGGACGGGGTCGGCGTGGGTGCCGAGCAGGTCGACGAGGTCGCGGTGGCGGCGCCGGTCGGCCCGGATCGCCGAGCCCACGGTGTGACCCGACCACAGCAGGCGCCCCAACATCGCCGCGGCCACGAGGATCCCCAGCCACACGAGCCACCTGGGGGCCTCGGTGAAGACCGCAACCGACGCCGGGGCGAGCGACAGCGCCGCGAGCACGCCGCCGAGCGACACCGCCTGCCAGACCAGCAGCGCCTCGCGGGGCGCCTTGCGGAACCGGTGCATCCGGGCCATGAGCCGCGGCGCCGGACCGGTGAGGAGCACCGCCAACACCGCCAGCCCGACCAGTGGCAGGACGGCAGTCAGGGACGAACTCCCTTGCTGCCCTTGCCGATCGAGGTCGACTGTCGCGCTTCGACCTCCGCCAGGGCCGCCTTGAGCTCACTGATCTCGTCGGCCGACGCGTCGTCGAGGAAGTGCAGGATCGCCGCACGGCGGTCCTCGCCGCTCACGGCGTTGAGCTGCTCGCGCATCGTCGAGGCGGTGAGCTCCTCGCGCGTGCCCACCGCGGCATACAGGTAGGCGCGCCCGGACCGCTGCCGGCTGAGCAGCCCACCCTGCGCGAGCCGGCCCATGACGGTCATCACCGTCGTGTAGGCGATGTCCCGCGTGGTCGACAACGCCTGGTGCACCTCGCGCACCGACACGCTGCGACGCTCGGGCGTGGTCATGGCCCAGACGGTCTCCATGACGGCGCGTTCGAGCTCTCCGAGCCGGTTGATCGACTTGCGTGCCATGGCTACCTCATCCTGCGGCGGCCATCGGGGCGTGGTCGCGAAGGTCAATGATGCCGTGTGCCCCGTGCAGGCCTTCGGGCCGGTGGCTCACCACGACGACGCTGCGGCCGTCCAAGTGCGCCATGAGGTCATTGAGGACGGCCACGGCAGTCGCGTGGTCGAGGTGGGCGACGGGTTCGTCGAGCAGCAGCACCGGCCGGCCGGACAGCAGGGCGCGCGCGATCGACAACCGGGCGCGCTCGCCGCCGGACAGGCCGCGGCCCCCGGTGCCGAGCCTGGTGTCGAGGTCGGCGTCCAGCCCGCCGAGCCCGGCCGAGACCAGGGCGGCGCGCAGCTCGTCGTCCGTGGCCGACGGGCGGGCGAAGCGCAGGTTCTCGCGCAGGGTCGTCGCGAACACGTGGGGCTCGTCGTCGACGATCGCGAACAGGCCGCGCACCTGGTCCAGGGGCAGGTCCAGGGCGTCCGCACCGTCGATGGTGTAGCTGCCCGACTGCGGGTCGAGCTGGCGGGCCAGCACCGCGAGAACCGTCGACTTGCCGACCCCCGAGGGACCGGTGACGGCCACCACCGCACCCGGCGCCAGGTCGAGGTCGACCGGCCCGGCCGCACGCCGGGTGCCGTCCCACGAAGCCGTCACACCGGACAGCCGCAGGTGCGGCGCAGCGCTGTGCGTCAGCACCCGCCCGCTGGTCCTGGTCGCCACCGCCGGCTCGGCGTCGAGGAGGGTCCTCAGGTCCCGGTCGGCAGCCTGGGCACGCGCCAGGGCGCGCGCCACGTCGGGCAGGGGCGCGAACACCTCGGCGAGGGCGAACGGCGCCAGCACCAGCAGACCCAGCACCGGGGCCGAGCGGTCGCTGCCGGCGGCGACCACCGCGCAGACCACCGTCGCCACCGCGGTCGCGGCCGGCAGCACCGCCGCGGCCAGAGCCCGCCCGGTCACCTGACGGCGGACCGCCCGGTCGAGCCGCGTGTGCGCGTCGTCGAGCCACCCGGCCGCCGCCTCCTGCGCACCGATCGCCTGCAGCTCGGCCCCCTGCGACGTCACCAGCTCGGACACCCGGCCGACCTCCGCGCGGGCGGCACCGAGGTCGTCATGCCCGCGTGACTCCACCCGCCAGGCGACCCAGGTCATGACGGCCACCACGACGGCCAGCGCCGCGACCGCCACACCCGCGACCGGTTCGACCAGCCAGCACAGCACCGTCGCGAACAGCGCCGTCAGCGTGGTCGCGACCACCGGCACCGTCACGCGCACCCGCGCCTCGACCCGGTCGGTGAGGTCGTCGACGACCCCGGTGAGCATGGCGGCCCGGCCACGACGCACGAGGCGCGCCGGCGTGAGCGGGACCAACGCGGCATACAGACTGGTGCGCTCGCGTGCGAGGTCGGCCAGGGCCGCGTCGTGCGACCGCAGCCGCTCCCAGTAGCGGAACACCGGTCGCGCCATGCCGAACGCCCGCACCGCCACGATCGCGGTGAGCAGCGTGAGGATCACCGGCTTCTCGCTGGCCCGCACGATGAGCCAGCCGGACGTCGCCGTGAGGGCCACACCCGAGGACACGGCGACGGCTCCGAGCAGTCCGGCGGCGATGGTCTGGCGGTCGGCGAGCCTCATGCCGGGACCTCCTCGGTATGCCGCGTGGTGGCGCGGGCGCGCAGGTGCACGTGGTGGTCGGCGAGAGCCACGAGCTCTGGCCGGTGCGTGACCGCGATGACGGTGCGGGTGGCTGCCAGGTCGCGAATTGCCTTGTGCGCCACCGTGACCGACTCGTCGTCGAGGTGGGCCGTGGGCTCGTCGAGCAGCACCAGCGGCGCGTCGCTGAGCAGGGCGCGGGCGAGCACCAGCCTGGCGCGCTGCCCGGCGGACATGCCGCGACCGTCGTCGCCGAGCGGCTCGTCGAGGTCGTGGGGCAGCGCCTCGACCATGGGGTCGAGCGCGACGGCGCGCAGGGCGGTCCACTGCTCGTCCTCGCAGACCGGGCGCCCTTGTCCCAGAGTGAGGTTGGCGCGCACGGTGCCGGTCATGAGGAACGGGCGCTGGGTCACCAGGTGGGCCTGCGGGGCCTCGACCGTGCCGGTGTCAGGGGTCCGCAGCCCGGCCACGAGCTCCAGCAGCGTGGACTTGCCGACGCCGGACTCGCCCGTCACGACCGTGAGCCCGGGGCGCGCCTCGAGGTCGAGCCCGTCGAGCACCGGGGTGCTGCTGCCGGGGTAGGTGTAGCCGAGCCGAGTGACCACGACCGTGCCTGACGTCGCGGGAGCCCGTGCCGGCGCGGCCGTCGCTGCCTCGAGGTCGTCGAGCGCGCTCTCGAGGGCGGCCGTGCCGTCGGCTGCGCTGTGGAACTCGGCCCCGACGCGACGCACCGGCCAGTAGGCCTCCGGTGCCAGCAGGATCGCGACGAGCCCCGGCGGCAGCTCCATCGACCCGTAGGCCAGCCGCAGCCCGACGAAGACCGCCACGATGGCCACGCAGATGGTGGCGAGCAGCTCCAGCGCAGCCGAGCTGAGGAAGGCCAGGCGCAGGGTCGCCATCGTCGCGCGCCGGTGCCGACCGCTCACCTCGGCGATCGTGTCGACCTGCCGCTCGGCTCGCCCGTAACCGACGAGGGTGGGCAGGCCGCGCATCACGTCGAGGAAGTGCCCGGACAGGCTGGCGAGCGAGCTCCATCGACGCCGTGTCTCGTCCCTCGTGGTCGCCCCGATGAGCGCGGCGAAGACCGGCAGCAGCGGCAGCGTCAGGACCACGATGAGCGCGCTCACCCAGTCGACGGCCACGAGGGCGACCAACGCCAGCGCCGGCACCACCGCGGCGGTGACGAGCGCCGGGAGGAAGCGCGCGGCATACGGCTCGACGCTCGTCGTCCCCTGGGTGGCCAGGGTGACGGCGACGCCCGGCTCGGGACGCTGCTCGGCCGGCAGGGACAGCCAGCGCGACACGAGCCGGCGGCGCAGGGCGGTGCTCACCGCGACGCCGCCGCGGGCGGCGACGCGTTCGCCCACGAAGGCGAGGACGCCACGAATCGCGAACAACCCCAACAGGTATGCCGCGGGCTCACCCAGCGGACGGCCCCGCACCACCGCGACCGCGAGGTGTGCCAGTGCGAACGCCGTGGCAATCGTGGCGACACCTTGGAGGACCCCCACGACGGCCAGCAGCACCATCGGCCGGCGGGCCTCCGGGATGCTGCGCAGCAGACGCGGGTCGAACGGTCGCATGGCTCAGTGGCTCGACTGTGCGGGGAGGTGCTGGACCCCGATGCGCTTGCGGAAGATCCAGTAGGTCCACGACTGGTAGAGCAGCACCACCGGCGTGAACACCACCGCCACCCACGTCATGATCGTCAGGGTGTAGTCGGTGCTCGAGGCGTTCTCGGTGGTCAGTGACCAGGCGGGGTTGGTGCTGCTGGGCATGACGTTCGGGAACAGCATGAGGAAGTAGGTCACGACCGCCAGCGCGATCGTGACGAACGTGCCGAGGAAGGCCCAGCCGTTGCGGTCGCGGCTGTTGGCCACGAGGGAGCCGACCAGCGCTGCGGCCGCGAGGACCGAGGTCCCCCACGAGGCGGCGTTGCCGTTGCTGGTGCCGAGGAGCACGAGCAGCGCGAGGGCAAGTACCGCCGCCACGACACCGGTGCGGGCGGCGACGCGGCGGGCGTCGTCGCTGATCGGGCCCATCGTCTTGAGCGCGATGAAGAGGGCGCCGTGCGTGAGGAACAGCGCCACAGTCACGAGGCCGCCGAGGATCGCCACGGGGTGGAACAGGTCGAGCAGCGACCCGGTGAAGTCCTTGTCCGCGTTGATCGGCAGGCCGCGAACCACGCTGGTGAACGCCAGACCCCACACGAACGCCGGCACCGTCGACCCGAAGGTGATGGCGAGGTCGCAGTTGCGCCGCCACTGCGGCTCGTCCCGCTTGGGCCGGTAGTCGATGCCGAGCGCACGGACGATGAGGGCGACGAGGATCAGCAGCAGCGGCAGGTAGAACGCGCTGAACATCGTTGCGTACCAATGGGGGAAGGCCGCGAACATGGCGCCGGCCGCAGTGATGACCCACACCTCGTTGCCGTCCCAGACCGGGCCGATCGTGTTGATCATGACGCGGCGGCGCTTCTCGGTCAGCTCGGCGTCCTTGCCGCGGCCGAGGACCGGGAGCAGCATGCCGACGCCGAAGTCGAACCCCTCGAGGACGAAGTAGCCGGTCCACAGGACGGCGATGATGACGAACCAGACGGTGCTGAGTTCCATGGTGAAATCCCTTGTCCCAGAGTCGAGTTCTCAGTAGGCGAACGCCAGCTCGGCGTCTTCGTCGTCGTGGTGGTCCGGCTTGGGCGGCTCCTCGAAGGGCTGCGCGCCGGCGCGGACGTACTTGAGGAAGAGCTTGACCTCGATGACGGCCAGCGCCCCGTAGAGCACCGTGTAGACGACCATCGACGTCAGGACGTCACCGGCCGACACCGACGGTGAGACGCCGGACTCGGTCGTGTAGACGCCGAACACCAGCCACGGCTGCCGGCCGATCTCGGTGAAGATCCACCCGAAGCTGTTGCCGAACAGCGGCAGCAACGGCGTCGCCATCAGCACCCAGTGCCACCACCTGGCGCGCGGGATGCGGTCGCCGCGGGTCACCCACAGCACGACCAGGGCGATGAGCGCCGCCGACATGCCGACCCCGATCATCAGCCGGAAGCTCCAGTACGCCAACGGGATGTTGGGGGTGTAGGTCGCGTCCCGCGTCATCGGGTTGCCGGCCTCGCCGTACTTCTGGGCGTACTCCTTCTTGAGGTCGTTGATGCCCTGGACGGTGCCGTCGAAGTGCCCGGTCGCGAGGAAGCTGAGGAGGCTCGGCACGGTGATCGCGAACTTCTCCTCCTGGCCGTTGAGCGAGCCGATCGTCAGCAGGGAGAAGGGCGCGTGCCCGTCGGACGTCTCGTAGAGCGCCTCCGCGGCAGCCATCTTCATCGGCTGCACGTCGGTCATGATCTTGCCCTGGATGTCACCGGTCAGCCCGACGCCCATGGCGGCGACGAGCGTGACGACCGCGCCGAGCCGGGCCGAGCGACGGTACATCGGCGCGTCCGCGCCGACGTCGCGGCGCCGCAGGTGCCACAGCGTCACCGCCATGACGGTCGCGCCACCGACCATGTAGGCCGCGGTGACGATGTGGGGGAACGTCACCAGCTGGACCTTGTTGGTCAGCACGGCCATGAAGTCGGTCAGCTCGGCGCGCCCGGTGTCGGGGTTGAACCGCCAGCCGACGGGGTTCTGCATGAACGAGTTGGCGGCCAGGATGAAGTAGGCCGACAGCAGCGTGCCGATGTGGACGATCCACATGCAGGCTGCGTGCAGCTTCTCGGGCAGGCGCCCCCAGCCGAAGATCCACAGCCCGAGGAAGGTCGACTCGAGGAAGAACGCGAGCAGCGCCTCGAGGGCCAGCGGTGCACCGAAGATGTCGCCGACGAACCGGCTGTAGCTCGACCAGTTCATGCCGAACTGGAACTCCTGCACGAGGCCGGTCACCAGCCCGAGCGCGAAGTTGATCGTGAAGAGCTTGCCGAAGAACTTCGCCAGCCTCAGGTCGTCCGGGTTGCGCTTGCGCACCCACGCCGAGTGGTACCACGCGACGACTGCCGACAGCCCGATCGTCACGGGGACGAAGAGGAAGTGGTAGACGGTCGTGATGGCGAACTGCCAACGGGCGAGGTCGAGGTTGTCCATCGCTGTCTCCGGCTCGGTGACGCTCCTGAGTTACTACATTGCGTAGTAGATACTACGACGCGTAGTAGGGGCTGTCATCTCGAAAGTCATCGCGAGCCCCTCGCGGGGCCGCCGATAACCTCGGGGGTATGCCGCCCGCTCCCGACAGTGCCCCACGTCGCCCCGTCGTCCTGGTCCCCGGTCGGTGGACCGACGAGATCGGCGGGCGCAAGCGCGAGGGTGTCTTCGTGCCGCGCACACTCGTCGACGCCATCGCCCGTGCCGGCGGCGAGCCGCTGCTCGCCTGGCCCGACACGACCGAGCGCGCGGCTGCCCTGGTCGAGCTGGCCGATGCCGTTGTCCTGCAAGGGGGAGCCGACCTCGACCTGCGCCCGTTCGGTGTCCCCGACGTGCACCCGCGAGAGGAGCACGCGCCGCCCGAGCAGGACGCCGCCGACCTGGCGGTGACGCGCGCGGCCCTCGCGGCCGGCATACCCATCCTTGCGATCTGCCGGGGCATGCAGGTGCTCAACATCGTCCTCGGCGGCACGATCTTCGCCCACTTCGACGAGACGTCCGTCAAGCACGCCGACAACCCCCACGAGGTCGACATCGTGCCCGGCACGCTGCTCGAGGAAGTGATGGGTCCGGGTGCCCTCACCGGCTGGTCCAACCACCACCAGGCCTGCGACCGGCTCGCCGACGACATGCTGCTCAGTGCGACGACCCCCGACGGCATCATCGAGGCTTTCGAGTCCCGCGACGCGAACATCGTTGCGGTGCAATGGCATCCGGAGATGGATGCCGCTCAGCTGCCGTTCCAGCAGGCCCTCTTCGACTGGGTCGTCAAGGCGGCGGGCAGCCCTCGTAGCCGGGCGCTGAGGCGCTCATGGCAACGGCAGCGGTGCGAGTAGCCCCTGTTTCACAAGCTCTAAACATTTTATAGTTGGTTCATGACCTCAAATGCGGTGGATGCGGCCCTCGCAAGTCCAGTCGAGGACCGGGGGGCAATGCTCTCGGCTCTCCCTGAGAACCAGTGGTTTGACCGGAAGTCTGCACGGGTGAGGCCACGAGAATTGGCCGTTCCTCTCATCGCATTTGCCAATGCTGAAGGCGGAACCGTGGTCGTCGGCATACATGGCGGCCGCATCGAGGACGTTGCGCCTGCTGGCCGGCGGCTCAATGAATGGCGGCAGGCATCCATCGACTTCACTACGCCACCCGTGCGTGCGCGCTACGAGGAGGTTGACGTCATCGCATCGGACGGACGACCTGGGCGGGTTCTGGTCATACAGGTGGAGCCTGGCGAGACCGTCCATGAGCACGTCAACGGCGACTGCTACCTCCGGGTCGGTGACGAGTCCAGAAAACTCTCATATCTGCAACGACAAGAGCTCCACTATGACCGCGGTAGCCGACCGTACGACGGGGAGATCCTCGCTGCGGCCGACATCTCTGAGCTCGATCCGGGTGAGTTGGACGACTACGACCGAGCCGTGGGCTCGGCATTTGGTCCGCACCACCTGTTGCGGGCCCGAGGCCTCATCGACGACTCTGGCCGCCTCACCGTCGCGGCCCTCCTACTCTTCGGGACATCTCCGCAACAGCGGCTGCCGCACGCACACGTGCGCGTTCTACGTTACGGAGAAACGAAGCGGGGGACCGGCTCATCATCCACTGTCGATGCCGATCGCGATGTGCGAGTTGAAGGCTCCTTGTCCACGATCATTGCCAGGTCGGCCGAGCTGGTCGAACTGTGGATCCCCCGTCGCCGCGCGCTGGGGCCGTCGGGACGGTTCGAGGCCGTACCCATCGTTCCTCGGGACGCGTGGCTTGAGGGGCTGGTCAACGCTGTCGTGCACCGCTCGTACAGCATGGCCGGGGACCATGCACGAATCGAGATTTTCCCGGACAGGATCGAAATCGAAAGCCCCGGGCGCTTCCCTGGGCTGGTTCGACCTGACCGTCCGTTGGAGATTCGGCGGTACGCGCGCAACCCTCGCATCGCACGTGTTCTGGCGGACCTGAACTATGCCCGAGAACTGGGCGAGGGCATTCGTCGCATGTTCGACGAGATGAGGGAGCGCGGCCTGACCGACCCTATGTATGAGCAGACGGGCAGCACAGTCCGATTGACCCTGACCGGGGTAGCTCGTATCCCAGTCGAGGTCATCGAGCGGCTTCCCAAATCGGCGATGAGCGTGATGGCCATACTCCGGCAGGCGGGGCATGCTGTCGGAACCGGCGATGTCGTCGACGCGACTGGACTCAGCCGACCCACGGTGACCAAGGCGTTGCAAGCGTTGCGCCATGAAGGGCTCGTGCGCTGGGACGGGCGTTCGCCCCGTGATCCCCGGGCCACTTGGGAGGTCCAACCCTGATCTTGATCCGCTCGGGCGAGGTTTGCTCGAACCGTCAATCCGCGCTGTAGCGTCAGTGAAAGCGGCTCAGTCGGGGTAGCCCAGCGGGTTCTGGCTCTGCCAGCGCCACTGGTCGGCGCACATGTCGTCGATGTCGCGCGTCGCCTTCCAGCCCAGCTCGCGCTCGGCCCGCGACGGGTCGGCGAACGACGCCGCGATGTCACCGGCCCGGCGGCCGACCACGGTGTGGGGCAGCTCGCGCCCCGCGGCCCGCTCGAACGCGTGCAGCACCTCCAGCACCGAGGTGCCGTGGCCGGTGCCGAGGTTCCACGTCGACACCCGGTCGTCGACCGCGCCGAGCCGGGTCAGGGCGGCGAGGTGCCCGGCCGCGAGGTCCTCGACGTGGATGTAGTCGCGCAGGGCGGTGCCGTCGGGCGTCGGGTAGTCGTCGCCGAACACCTTGAGCTCGGGCAGCTTGCCGACCGCGACCTGGGCGATGAAGGGCATGAGGTTGTTGGGTATGCCGTTCGGGTCCTCACCGATCGTGCCGGACGCGTGGGCCCCGACCGGGTTGAAGTAGCGCAGCAACGCGATCCGCCAGCGCTCGTCGGTGCGGGCGACGTCGCGCAGGATCTGCTCCTGCATGACCTTGGTCCAGCCGTAGGGGTTGGTCGCCGACGTCGGCAGGTCTTCGGTGAACGGCGGCTGCGCACTCTCGCCGTAGACCGTCGCCGACGACGAGAACACCAACGTGAAGCACCCGTGCCGCTGCATTGCCCGCACCAGCGCAAAGGTCGAGTCGAGGTTGTTCTGGTAGTACTCCAGCGGCACCTCGGTGCTCTCACCGACCGCCTTGAGCCCGGCGAAGTGGATCACCGCGTCGAACTGCCGCTGCGCGAACAACGCCTCGGTCTTGTCGCGGTCGGTGAGGTCGAAGGCGTGCACCTCCAGGTGCCCGCCGATGAGTGTCTCGAGGCGCGGCACGACGGTCGGCTTGGCGTTGCTGAAGTTGTCCACGACGACGACCTCGTGCCCCGCTGCTGCCAGCTGCACGACGGTGTGGGACCCGATGTACCCGGCGCCGCCGGTGACGAGGACTCGCATGACGCACGAGTATGCCGCGTGGTCGCCGGGCGACCACGCGGCATACCACCTCGTGGCGGTCGGGGACGGTCCTCAGGCGCCGCGCTTGGCGCGCAGGATGTGCACCGGCTGCGCGGGCGCACCGTCCTCAGGGGTGCCCTCGGTGCCCGGGTCGATGCCGCCGGCGGCGATCTCGTCAAGCACCCGCATGCCCTCCTCGGTGACGTGACCGAAGACGGTGTAGTCGGGGCGCAGCCGCGAGTCCTCGTAGACGAGGAAGAACTGGCTGCCGTTGGTGTCCGGGCCGCCGTTGGCCATCGCGAGCGTGCCGCGCGGATAGTTCTTGCGGCTGCCGTCGGGGAAGCCCGGCCAGTTCTGCAGTGCCTTGGCCGAGTCGAGCTCGTCCTTGAACCAGTAGCCCGGGTCGCCCCAGCCGGTGCCCAGCGGGTCGCCGCACTGCAGCACCGACAGCGCGTACGGCGGCGTCTGGTAGGCCGTGAGCCGGTGGCACATCGTGTCGTCGAAGTACTTGCGCTGGGTGAGGTAGGCAAAGCTCTGCACGGTGCACGGCGCGAGCGACCGGTCGAGCACCATCGGGATGTCACCGCGGTTGGTCTTGAGCGTGATCCGGACCATGCCCTTGGACGGGGTCCTGCGCGGGTCCTGCGGCAGGCCGGCCCACGTGGAGTAGGTCTGGTCCTCCAGCGGGGTGTAGGCGCAGGGGCCCTTGGTGGGGCCGCTCGCCGGGGTGTCCGCCGCGACCGTGGAGGCCGAGGCGGCGGACGGCGTCAGGGTCAGGGCGCCCGCGGTGGCGAGGGCCAGGACCGTGCTGGACACGAGCTTCATTGATCGCATGTCCCGCACGATAGGGACGAAACGGGCGCCGCGCCTGACGAGATCAGCGTAGGTTTCGGGACCGCCCGCGGAACTCCGCGATGACGGCGCCGTCGGACTCGCGGGTCACCGTCACGTCGGTGAGACCACTGCGACCGTATGTCGCGCGCGTACGCCCCTTCGCCACGAGGACGTCGCCGAGCCGCGCCGCCGCGATGAACGTGACGTCCGCACCCGCCGCGACGGTCGGGCGCCCGCCGGAGTTGCACACGAGGGCGAACGTCGAGTCGGCCAGGGTGAAGATGTAGCCGCCGTGGGCGATGTCGTGCCCGTTGACCATGTCCTCGGTGACGGTCATCGCGACCACGGCGTGGTCGAGCTCGATGACGCGGGCGTCCATGCCGAGCGCCCGGCTGGCCCGGTCGTCGGCCCACATCCGCTGCACGGTGGTGAGATCGGGGTCGGTCATGGGCTCATCCTCGCTCAGGCGAGGCGGTCGCGTCGCTCGCCTCCCGGCATACCGGCTCGTCGTCTGGCACGATCGGTGCCATGAACTTCCTGATCAAGGTCGCGGTCAACGCGGTGGCCCTGTGGGTCGCGGCGTGGATCGTGCCCGGCATCTCCTTCGGCGACGGCAAGTTCGGCTCGAAGTTCGCGACGGTCGTGCTCGTCGCCCTGCTCTTCGGCCTCATCAACGCGGTCGTCAAGCCGATCGCCAAGCTCCTGAGCTTCCCGCTGATCGTGCTGACGCTGGGGCTGTTCACCTTCGTGGTCAACGCGTTCATGCTCCAGATCACCGAGTGGCTGTCCGGGCCGCTGGGGCTGTCCTTCGTGATCGACCACTTCTGGTGGGACGCCATCATCGGCGCGCTCATCATCACCATCGTGTCGATGGTCCTCGGCTGGGTCCTGCCCGACGCCGACGACGACTGAGCGACGCTTCGGCTCAGGCCGACTCGGTATGCCGCGTGGCCGGCTGCGTCGTGAGCCACCGCTGGACGGCGAGCGCCGCCTGCCGTCCGGCGCGGCTCGCACCGATGGTGCTCGCCGACGGGCCGTAGCCGACGAGCTGCACCCGCCGGTCGCGGGCCGCGGTGGTGGCGCCCTGGACGTTGCCGCGCACCGGCAGCAGCTCGATGCCGCCGAGCGGTGAGGTGAGGTCCAGCGGGGCCAGGTGGGAGACGGCCGGGCGGAACCCGGTGGCCCACAGGATCACGTCGACCGGTTCGAAGCGGCCATCGGCCCAGCGCACCCCGTGCGGCTCGATGCGCTCGAACATCGGGTGCCGCTCGTAGGCGCCGAGCTCGGCGGCGCGTTGCTCCTGGGGCCGCAGCATCAGCCCGGTCACGCTGACGACGCTGGCCGGCGGCAGCCCGGCGCGCACGCGTTCCTCGACGAGGGTGACGGCGGCGAGCCCGGCGCCGGGGTCGAAGTCCCCGGTGCGCCAGACGGGCGGGCGGCGCGTGACCCAGAGCGTGTCGGTGACGGGGGCGAGCTCGCCGAGGAACTGCACGGCCGAGGCACCGCCACCGACGACGAGGACCCGCTTGCCCGCGAAGTGCTGCGGCCCGGGGATGTCGACGGTGTGGAGCTGCTCGCCAACGAAGGTCTCCACCCCCGGGTAGTGCGGCACGAACGGGCGGGTCCAGGTGCCGGTCGCGTTGACGAGGGTGCGGGTGTGCCAGGTGCGGTCTCCGGCGTGGACGACGAGCAGGTCGCTGCCGGGCGCGGGGTCCGGCTCGACGCGGTCGACCCGCACCGGCCGGACCACCGGCAGGTCGTGGCGCCGCTCGTAGTCGGCGAAGTAGGCCGGGACCACCTCGTTGGCGCGGTCGGTCGACGCGTCGGTCGCAGGTGCGGTCGAGTCGGGCAGGTCGGCGACGCCGTGGACGTCGTGCATCGACAAGCTGTCCCACCGGTGCTGCCACGCGCCGCCGGGTGCCTCGTCGGCGTCGAGGACGACGTGGTCGATGCCGCGGCGGCTCAGGTGGTAGGACGCGGCCAGCCCCGTCTGCCCGGCCCCGATGACGATCGACTCGAAGATCCTGTCGTCGTGCTGCACGAGGTGGTCAACGCGCAAGCACTCCGAGGTATGCCGCGCGCTTGCGTCTGCGAACTTGCCCACCAGCGGGGCAAACTCGCAGACGCAAGCAAGGACGGGGAGCAATTACAGTGACCGGCATGAGCGACAGCGCCTCCACCGTGCCCGGCGTCCGCCTGCGCGCGGCCCTCGACCAGGTCCCCGCCTACGTGCCCGGGAAGCCCGCGTCGGCACCCGAGGGCGTCACGGCATACAAGATCTCCTCCAACGAGAACCCGTACTCGCCGCTGCCGTCGGTGGTCGACGTCATCCACGAGGCCGCCGGCAACGTCAACCGCTACCCGGACATGGCGGTCACGGGTCTCACCCAGGCGCTCGCCGACAAGCTCGGGGTGCCGGCCGAGCACATCGCCACGGGCACTGGCTCGGTCGGTGTCCTCGGCCAGGTCATCCAGGCGCTGTGCGACCCCGGCGACGAGGTCGTCTACGCGTGGCGCTCGTTCGAGGCCTACCCGATCGTCACCGCGCTCGCCGGTGCCAACAGCGTCCAGGTCGGGCTCGACGACCACGCCCGCCACCGCCTCGACGCCATGCGCGCGGCCATCACCGACCGCACCAAGGTCGTCATCGTCTGCACGCCCAACAACCCGACCGGGCCGATGGTGACCCACACCGAGCTCGAGCGGTTCCTCGACGACGTGCCCGACCACGTGCTCGTCGTGATCGACGAGGCCTACGTCGAGTTCGTCACCGGCGAGGACGCCCCGCGCAGCATCGACCTCTACCGCGAGCGCCCCAACGTCATGGTGCTGCGCACCTTCAGCAAGGCCTACGGCCTCGCCGGACTGCGAGTGGGGTATGCCGTGGCGCACGAGCCCGTGGCGCAGGCCCTGCGCAAGACGGCCGTGCCGTTCGGGGTCAACTCGATCGCCCAGGCAGCGGCGGTGGCATCGCTCGAGGCGTACGACGAGCTCAAGGAACGCGTGGACTCCCTTGTGGCAGAACGCACCCGGGTGGTCGAGGCGTTGCGCGGGCAGGGCTGGTTCATCCCTGAGACGGAGGCCAACTTCGTGTGGTTCGGGCTGGGGGAGCGGTCGGCGGCGTTTGCCGAGGCCGCGCAGGAGGCCGGGCTCACGGTGCGGCGCTACGGCGACGACGGCGTGCGCGCGACCATCGGCGAGACCGAGGCGGGTGACGTGCTCATCAAGGTCGCGGGGGACTTCCTCTCGGCCAACCCGGTCGACCCGTCCTAGCCGCGGCTCCGCGCGGCATACTGCCGTCATGGTCGAGACCTGGTTGCCCCCTTACGTCGCAAGTCCCGAGCGTTACGACGGTCGTATGCCGTACCGGCAGGTCGGTCACTCCGGCCTGCGCCTGCCTGCCGTGAGCCTGGGCATGTGGCACAACTTCGGCGACGACAAGCCGATGGACGTCCAGCGCGACATCCTGCGCCGCGCGTTCGACCTGGGCATCACCCACTTCGACCTCGCCAACAACTACGGCCCGCCCTACGGCTCCGCCGAGCGCAACTTCGGCGTCCACTTCGCCCGCGACTTCAAGCCCTACCGCGACGAGCTCGTCATCAGCTCCAAGGCCGGCTGGGACATGTGGCCCGGCCCCTACGGCGACGGCGGCTCGCGCAAGTACCTCATCGCCTCGCTCGACCAGACCCTGCAGCGCACCGGGCTCGACTACGTCGACATCTTCTACAGCCACCGCCCCGACCCCGACACCCCGCTCGAGGAGACGATGGGGGCGCTCGCCTCGATCGTCCAGCAGGGCAAGGCGTTGTATGCCGGGATCTCCAGCTATGGCCCCGAGCTCACCGACAAGGCGCGCAAGATCCTGGCCGACATGGGCGTCCCGCTGCTCATCCACCAGCCGAGCTACTCGATGCTCAACAGGTGGGTCGAGGGCGGGCTGCTCGAGGTGCTGGGTCGCGAAGGCATCGGCTGCATCGCGTTCAGCCCCCTCGCGCAGGGGATGCTCACCGACAAGTACCTCGGCGGCATACCCGAGGGGTCGCGGGCGGCGCAGGGCAAGTCGCTGTCGCCCGACCTGCTCACCGACGATGCGCTCGCGCACGTCCGCAAGCTCAACGAACTGGCCGCGGCGCGCGGGCAGACGCTCGCCCAGATGGCGCTGGCCTGGGTGCTGCGTGACGAGCGGGTCACGTCGGTGCTCATCGGGGCCTCCAGCGTGGCCCAGCTCGAGGACTCGGCCGCCGCGGTCGGCAACCTGCGGTTCACCAAGGACGAGCTGGCCACGATCGACCGCGACGCCGTCGAGGCCGGCATCGACCTCTGGCGCACCCAGTCCGACCTGTCCTGACCCCCGGCGCCCCCCCGCAAAACGGGGGTTGCGTGCATGAAACGGGGGTCACAACACCCCGTTTCATGTCAGCAACCCCCGTTTCGCCACCCCGCGCAGTCCGGATTCTGAGATTTTCCGGGTGCCGGATATCTTGGGCCGTGCAAGCCCCAGCTGTGAGCGCCGCCACAAGCGGCGACTCCACGACCGCCGGCCCTGCGGCGGAGACCCCGCCCTCGGGTGAAGAAGGAGTGCCTGTGAGCGACAACGCAGTCGCCGAGAACGCCGCCGAATCGGCCGCGAACCCGACCCACGAGGACGAGGTCCTCGCCGAGCTGACGGCTCCGGTCCCCGAGGTGGGTGACGGCGGCCCCGAGATGGTGCAGCTGCTCACGCCCGAGGGCCAGCGCGTCGACAACACCGAGTACGACGAGTACGTCAAGGACCTCACCGACGAGGACCTGCGCGGCTTCTACCGCGACCTCGTGCTCATCCGCCGGGTCGACGCCGAGGCCACCGCGCTCCAGCGCCAGGGCGAGCTCGGCATCTGGGCCAGCCTGCTCGGCCAGGAGGCCGCCCAGGTCGGCTCGGGTCGCGCGATGCGCCCGCAGGACTACGCCTTCCCGACCTACCGCGAGCACGGCGTCGCCTGGTGCCGCGGGGTCGACCCGCTCAACCTGCTCGGCCTCTTCCGCGGGGTCAACCACGGTGGCTGGGACCCCAACGAGAAGAACTTCCACCTCTACACGATCGTCATCGGCGCCCAGACGCTGCACGCCACCGGCTACGCCATGGGCATCCAGCGCGACGGCGACGTCGGCACCGGTGAGGAGGACCGCGACGCCGCGGTCATCGCCTACTTCGGTGACGGAGCCACCGCCCAGGGTGACGTCAACGAGTCGTTCGTCTACGCCGCCGTCAACAACGCGCCGGTCGTGTTCTTCTGCCAGAACAACCAGTGGGCCATCTCCGAGCCCAACGAGCGCCAGACCCGCATCCCGCTCTACCAGCGGGCGCGCGGCTTCGGCTTCCCCGGTGTGCGGGTCGACGGCAACGACGTCCTTGCGGTGTATGCCGTGACGCAGCAGGCTTTGAACGCCGCCAGGTCGGGCCAGGGCCCGACCTTCATTGAGGCGTACACCTACCGCATGGGTGCGCACACGACGTCCGACGACCCGACGAAGTACCGCGTGTCCGCCGAGGTGGAGGTGTGGAAGCACCGCGACCCGATCGAGCGGCTCAAGTCCTACCTCGTCCACGAGAAGAAGGCCGACCAGGACTTCTTCGACGCGGTCGACGCGGAGGCCGACGAGCTCGCGGCCCACGTCCGCGAGGGCTGCCTGTCGATGCCCGACCCCACCGGCGACTCGATGTTCGACCACATCTACGTCGAGGAGCACCCGGTCGTCGAGGCCGAGCGCAAGGAGTTCGCCGCCTACCACGCCGGCTTCGCCGAGGAGGGGGGTCACTGATGGCTACGCTCACGATCGCCAAGGGCATCAACAACGGCCTTCGTGCCGCCATGGAGCGCGACCCCAAGGTCGTCCTCATGGGTGAGGACATCGGCAAGCTCGGCGGTGTCTTCCGGGTCACCGAGGGGCTGCAGAAGGACTTCGGCGAGGACCGCGTCATCGACACCCCGCTCGCCGAGGCCGGCATCGTCGGCACCGCGATCGGTCTGGCCCTGCGCGGCTACCGGCCCGTGGTCGAGATCCAGTTCGACGGGTTCATCTACCCCGCGTTCGACCACATCATCAGCCAGGTCGCCAAGATGCGGGCCCGCTCGCTCGGCAAGGTCAAGCTGCCGATGGTCATCCGCATCCCCGTCGGTGGCGGCATCGGCGCGGTCGAGCACCACTCCGAGTCCAACGAGGCCTACTTCGCCCACACCGCCGGCCTCAAGGTCGTCTGCTGCTCCAACCCCGAGGACGCCTACTGGATGATCCAGCAGGCCATCGAGTCCGATGACCCGGTGCTGTTCTACGAACCCAAGCGCCGCTACTGGGACAAGGGTGAGGTCGACACCGACGCCGCGCCGCGAGACCTGTTGCGCGCCAACGTCGTTCGCGAGGGCACCGACCTCACGCTGGTCGCCTACGGGCCCATGGTCAAGACCTGCCTGCAGGCCGCCGAGGCCGCGGAGTCCGAAGGCAAGAGCCTCGAGGTCATCGACCTGCGCTCGATGAGCCCCCTCGACCTGGACACCCTCAAGGCGTCCGCCGAGAAGACCGGTCGGGTCGTGGTCGTGCACGAGGCGCCGACGTTCCTCGGCATGGGTGCCGAGCTCGCAGCGCTGCTGCAGCAGGAGTGCTTCTACCACCTCGAGGCGCCGGTGATGCGGGTCGGCGGCTACAACCTGCCCTACCCGCCCAGCAAGCTCGAGGAGGAGTTCCTCCCCGACCTCGACCGCGTCCTCGACACCGTCGACCGCTCGCTGGCCTACTGAGCCACCTGACCGAAAGAGGCTGCGAATACCCATGTCAGTCAAGGAGTTCAAGCTTCCCGACCCGGGTGAGGGCCTGACCGAGGCCGAGATCGTCACCTGGAACGTCAAGGTCGGCGACACCGTCAAGGTCAACGACATCGTGGTCGAGATCGAGACCGCGAAGTCGCTCGTCGAGCTGCCCGTGCCGTTCGCCGGCACCGTCACGGCCCTGCTCGTCGACGAGGGCGCGACCGTCGAGGTCGGCACCCCGATCATCGCGGTCGACACCGGTGGCGGCGCCGGCGCCAGTGCGCCCACCACGGTCCAGGACGCGCCCGCCGAGGGCCCGGTGGAGCCGGGCCTCGAGGGCAGCCCTGCGCCCAAGCTCGCGGCCGAGGTCGCCGCGGCCCAGGCCGAGGAGGAGATCGAGGAGGGCAAGATCGGCGGCACCACGTCGACCGGTCGCACCGCCGTCCTCGTCGGCTACGGCGTCAAGCAGACCGAGGCCAAGCGCCGCCCGCGCAAGGGCAGTGCCGCGCCCGAGGCACCTACTGCTGCACCGACGGCACCGGCTGCACCCGCTGCTCCGTCCGCCGCCCCGGCGCCTGCTGCACCCGCGTCCCCTGCTGGCGGGGCTCGCGCCCTGGCGAAGCCGCCGGTGCGCAAGCTGGCCAAGGACCTCGGGGTCGACCTCGGCTCCGTCACGGGCTCCGGTGAGGGTGGCATCGTCACCCGCGCCGATGTCGAGGCGTATGCCGCGGGCGGCGGCTCCCAGCCCGCCGGCACCTCGGGTGACGCGGCCGCCGCAACCGGCGACGCGGCATACGTGGCCCCCGTCTTTGCGCAGTCCGGCGAGCGCGAGACGCGGGTACCGATCAAGGGCGTCCGCAAGATGACGGCGCAGGCCATGGTCAACAGCGCGTTCACCGCGCCGCACGTCACCGAGTGGGTGACGGTCGACGCGACGGCCACGATGGAGCTCGTCGAGCGGCTGAAGAAGGACCGTGAGTTCCGCGACGTCAAGGTCACGCCGCTGCTGGTTCTGGCCAAGGCGATGACGGTCGCGATCCGCCGCCACCCGCAGATCAACGCGACGTGGGACGAGGCCGCGCAGGAGATCGTGGTCAAGAACTACGTCAACCTCGGCATCGCCGCCGCCACCCCGCGCGGGCTCATCGTGCCGAACGTCAAGGACGCCGACCGCATGTCGATGCGCCAGCTCGCCGAGGCGATCAGCGCCCTCACCGCGACGGCACGAGAAGGGCGCACCCAGCCGGCCGACATGTCCGGCGGCACGATCACGATCACCAACGTCGGCGTCTTCGGTGTCGACACCGGCACCCCGATCATCAACCCGGGCGAGTCGGCGATCCTCGCGTTCGGTGCGATCCGTCGTCAGCCGTGGGTCGTCGAGCAGGCCGACGGCACCGAGACGATCGAGCCGCGCTGGGTCACCCAGCTGGCGCTGTCGTTCGACCACCGGCTCATCGACGGCGAGCTCGGCAGCAAGTTCATCGCCGACGTGGGCGCGATTCTCGCCGACCCGGCCCGCGGCCTCGTCTGGGGCTGACCGGCAGCTGAACTCCTGCGGGATGCCAGAGGCGCGAAGTGCTGCGCCCCTGGCATCCCGCAACTGCGTCCCGCAGCCGCATGCCGCGACCGCATCGCCGTGAATCAGCTGGGCTTGGCGTCCCGGCCGTTGCTGCTGTTGCCATTGCCCCCGGTGCCGCGGCGGCGCACCGTCGGATCCGGCACCCCGGCCGTGTAGACCATGTCGTGCTCGTCACTCGACCCGACCAGGGGCATGCTGCCTAGCTGGCGGTCGATGTGCGGTCCCTGGTCGGCGAGCGGCACCACGGTCGGCGAGCCCGACTGCACGGCATACTCCTCGCCGCGCACCTTGACGGTGGTGTCAGGCCCCTCGCGCAACGTGAAGGTGATCGACTCCGGGCGCACCTCGACCAGCAGCTTCGACCCGTGGTGCGCCATGCGGAAGGCGAGGCGCGGCCACTGCACCGGCAGCCGCGGGTCGAACGTCAGCGTGCCGTTGTAGTCGCGCATCCCGCCGAACCCGTAGACCAGGCAGTTCCACACGCCACCGGTCGAGGCGATGTGCACGCCGTCGGGGGTGTTGCCGTGCAGGTTGGCGAGGTCGACGAAGAGCCCGGCGTAGAAGTACTTCAGGGCCAGGTCGCGATAGCCCACCTCGGCCGCGATGATCGACTGCACCACCGCCGACAACGTCGAGTCGCCGGTCGTGATCGGGTCGTAGTACTCGAAGTCGGCGCGCTTCTGGTCACGCGTGAAGTCGTTGCCCTGCAACACCAGCGCCGCCACGACGTCGGCCTGCTTGAGCACCTGGAACCGGTAGATCACCAGCGGGTGGTAGTGCAGCATGAGTGGCCGCTTCTCGCGCGGTGTCGCGGCGAGGTCCCACACCTCCCGCTCGAGGAAGTGCTGGTCCTGCGGGTGCACGCGCAGCGCGAAGTCGTACGGGACGTACATGCCGTCCGCGCAGTTGCCCCACTCGTCCGGCTCGTCCGGGTCGAGGTCCAGCTCCTGGCTGATCCGCTCGAACGCGAGTGGGTGGTCGGCCGCGATCTTCTCGCACCACCGCTTGGCCTGGCGCAGGTTGTCGCGCGCCATGACGTTGGTGAACAGGTTGTTGTTGACCACGGTCGTGTACTCGTCCGGCCCGGTGACGCCGTGGATCTGGAACGTCGGCTCACCGTTGCGGTTGAGCCAGAACCCGAGGTCGGCCCACATCCGCGCCGTCTCGATGAGGATCTCGAGCCCGCCGTGGAGCATGAAGTCCTCGTCGCCGGTGGCGTTGACGTACTTGTTGATGGCGTAGGCGATGTCGGCGTCGATGTGGAACTGCGCGGTGCCGGCCGCGTAGTAGGCCGACGCCTCCTCCCCGTTGATGGTGCGCCACGGGAAGAGCGCACCCTGCTGGGACAGCTCGCGTGCACGCTGCCGCGCCTTGGGCAGCATGTGGTACCTGAACCGCAGCGCCCCGCGGGTCACCCACGGGCTGGTGTAGTCGAAGAACGGCAGGACGTAGACCTCGGTGTCCCAGAAGTAGTGGCCCTCGTACCCCGACCCGGTCACGCCCTTGGCCGGGATCCCGAGCTGCTCGACCCGCATCGACGCGGCCGCGAGCTGGAACAGGTTCCACCGGATCGCCTGCTGCAGCGCCGGGTGGTCGGCCACCTCGACGTCGGAGTCCGCCCAGAACCGGTCGAGGAAGCGGCGCTGCTCGGCGAAGCACTCCTGCACGCCCTCCTCGCGGACCCGATCGAGGGTGCGCCGGCAGCGGTCGACCAGCTCGCGGGTCGGCACCCCCCGAGAGGAGTGGTATGCCGCGACCTTGGTGATGCGGATCGGCACACCTTTGCGGGCGCGGACGCGGTAGACCTTCTTGGCCACGTCCTCCTCGGCGTGCGACAGCTCCTCGAACTCGTTCTCGGTCCGGATCTCGTGGTCGACCCCGACCGCGATCGTCATGCCGGAGTGCGCGGCCCGGTAGGCCAGCACGATCCGCCGGTCGCTGCTCCAGTGGCTCTGGGGGATCAGCACCCGTTCGGACAGGACGCTGCCCTTGCGCGGGTCGAAGCCGGCACCCATCGCGTCGGCGGACGCGTGGTACTCGTCCGTGCCGTCCTGGCGGTTGAGGACCTGGGAGGAGATGGCCACCGGGGCGTCGCCGTCGAGCAGCGTGACGTCGAACGTCATCACGGCGAGGTGCCGCTGCTCGAACGACACCATGCGCCTGGACTCCACCAGCACGCGCTGCCCGGACGGCATGCGCCACACCAGCTCGCGCCGCAGCACGCCGTCGCGGAAGTCCAGCGTGCGCGAGTAGTCGTCGAGGTCGGCGATCGAGAGCAGCAGCGGTTCGTCGTCGACGTAGAGCTTGATCGTCTTGACGTCGGGCACGTTGACCGTGGTCTGCCCGGTGCGGGCGAACCCGAAGGCCTCCTCGGCGTGCCGGATCTGCCAGGTCTCGTGGAACCCGTTGATGTAGGTGCCGTGGAGGTAGGTGTCGCGCCCCTCCTCGACGTTGCCGCGCATGCCGAGGTAACCGTTGCCGACTGCGAAGATCGTCTCGGTCGTGCCGAGGTCGTCGGTCGTGTAACGGGTCTCCGTCAGCCCCCACTCGTCGATCGGGAACCGGCCGCGGTCCAGCGGATCTGCCTGTGCCGCAAGGGATTCCGGACCCGGGGAGGTCATGCGATCTCCTCGAGGTCGCGCACGACGACGTCGGCGCCCTGGTCGAGCAGCTCCTGCTCGCCCGCGCCCCGGTCGACACCGACGACGAGGCCGAAGTCCCCGGCCCGCCCCGCGGCAACACCCGAGAGTGCGTCCTCGAGCACGACGGCACGCTCCTTCGTGACGCCGAGCTGGTCCGCGGCATACAGGAACGTCTGCGGGGATGGCTTGCCCTGCAACGACTCTCGCGCGGCGACAGCCCCGTCGACGACGACCTCGAACCGGTCCGCCAGCCCGGCCGCCTCGAGCACGGCTGGGGCGTTGCGCGAGGAGGAGACCACGGCGACCTTGGTGCCACGCGCGGCGAGCGCGTCGAGCAGGCGCACCGACCCGGCATACGGCTGCACGCCCTCCTCGGCGAGGATCTGCGCGAAGACGACGTTCTTGCGGTTGCCGAGCCCGCTCACGGTCTCCTGCGACGGGTCGTCGTCGGGTGACCCCTCGGCCAGCTCGATGCCGCGCGACGCGAGCATCGAGCGGACGCCGTCGTAGCGCGGCTTGCCGTCGATGTGGGCGAAGTAGTCCTGCGTCGTGTAGCCGGGGACCTCCGGGTGGGAAGCGGCGAGGTAGTCGCTGAACATCCGCTCCCACGCGCGCATGTGCACGTCGGCGGTCGGCGTCAGGACCCCGTCGAGGTCGAACAGTGCGGCGTCGTAGTCATCCCACGTGACATCGCTCGATTTCACGCTTACCGAGGGTAGGGCACAGGCCCCGCACGCTGCGAAACGACAGCGCAGCGATGCCCCACTCGTGCCCCTACTCGTCGCCGCGCAGCGTGAACGAGCGCAGCCGGTCGCCGGCGAACCACACCGCGCCCACGGTGACGAGGACGGCGGCCACGACGGCATACCCCATCCCGAGGTCCTCACCGGTGATGGACGGGCTGATCCGGGCGGCGACCTCGCGCCCCCACGCACCGATCGAGACCCAGCGGATGCCGTCGAGGACCGAGCTGAGGACGCCCTCCCAGAGCAGCGCGAAGAGCAGCCCGACGACGACCGCGTGCCGCGTGAACGCCGCGAGCCCGAGGAAGAGCGCCGTGTATGCCGTGCCCGCGACGGCCGCGCCGACGCCCCAGGCGAGTGCCCGGCGCAGGTCGGAGCCGTCGAGGACCACCCCGGCGACGAACAGGGGCAGCACGCCGAGGAGCAGCGTCGCCGCCCACGCCACGACGAACTTGCTGACCGCGATCCGGTGGCGGCTGATCGGTTTGCTGAGCAGGTAGACGATCGACCCGTCGTCGACCTCCGGGCCGAGGACGGCGGTGGCCGCGAGCAGGGCGACGAGGGGCAGGGCGAGGGTGAACGCCAGCTCGGTGACGGCGTCGTACCCGGCCGGGTCGTCGGTGAGCAACCGCACCACGACGGCGAGGACGAGCAGCACGGCGGGGATGAGGACGAGCACCAGGCCACGGCGTCGACCGATCAGGGCCTGGGTCGACAGTCGGGCGATCGTGGCGTTCATGCCTGGCCTCCCACGAGGTAGGAGAAGACGCTCTCGAGTGACTCGTCGGTGGGCATCAGCTCGAGCACCCGGATGCCGTGCTGGCGCGCCACCTGCGGCAACCGCACCGTGAAGGAGCCGAAGTCCGCGACCGACACGTCGACGCCGCCACCGCGGCGCAGGGAGACGGCGACCACGGAGGGTTCGGCGATGAGTGCGGCGGCGAGGGCGCGGTCGTCGTCGGCGGTGACGACGTACTGGACGGGGCGGTCGGTCATCAGCCGGCGGATCTGCCCGAAGTCACCCGACGCCGCGTGCCGCCCCGACACGACCACCTCGATCTGCCGGGCCACCTGCTCGACCTCCTCGAGGATGTGCGAGCTGAACAGCACCGTCCGCCCCTGCGCGCCCATCCGGCGCAGGAGGGTCATGAGGTGGAGCCGTTGGCGTGGGTCGACGCCGTTGAAGGGCTCGTCGAGCAGGAGCACCGCGGGGTCGTGCACGAGAGCGGAGGCGAGCTTGACCCGCTGCCGCATTCCCTTGGAGTACGTGCCGATTCGCCGCCCGGCCGGCTCGGTCATCTCGACGATTTCGAGGGCGCGCTCGGCGGCGGCGCCCGCGTCGGCCAACCCGTGCAGCTCGGCGTTCGCCAGGACGAACTGGCGCCCGGTGAGGTAGCCGAAGCTGAGCTCGCGCTCGGGCACGAGCCCGATGAGCCGATAGGCGTCGGTATGCCGCCAGATCGGCTGGCCGTCGAGGGTCACCGTCCCTGCCGAGGGGGCGAGGAAGCCGGACATGAGGGCGATGAGGGTCGTCTTGCCGGCACCGTTGGGGCCGAGGAGGCCGGTGACGCCGGGGCGCACGGTCATCGAGATGCCGTTGACGGCGACGACGTTGCCGTACCACCGCGACGCGCGGTCGATGGTGAGGGTGCTCATCGCTTCGCCCCCTTCACGCCGACGCCACCGTCCGGTAGCGGTGCACCAGGGTGGCGAGGCACCCGCCAGCCAGGGCCACGAACACGACGACGTACGCGGTCTGCATGACCACCCCGGTCGGTGGCGTCGGCGCGTCGAAGCCGGTCCACATCGACATCAGCCCCCGGTACAACGAGTACGGCGAGAACAGCTCCGCGACCTCGCCGACCAGGGGTTTGCCAACCTCCTGGGAGATGCCCTGGATCGCGGTGACGATCCCGTTGCCGATGAGCAGCACCGCGATCGTGGCCACGACCGCGAACCCGCGCCGGGTCGACCACGAGGCGATGACGCCGGCCACCCCGGCGAGCGACATCGCCAGCAGCACCGCGAGACCGATCGCGATGCCGGCGTCGCGCGTCTGGTCGGTGACGTCCAGCTCGCCCAGCAACGACACGGCATACAACAGCAGGATCGGTGACAACAGGAACACCAGGGTCGCGCCGAGCAGGGACGCCCACCGCGACACCGCGTAGGCGGCGGCGGGCAGTGGGCGGGCGAGGTAGAGCGCGATCGTGCCGTGGCGCAGGTCCCGCGAGAACAGCACCGGCGCCTGCGAGGCGACGAAGATGCCGAGCAGGACCTGGGTGGTCGAGGCGTACTGCGCGTACCCGATCGGCAGGCGGTCGAGGCCGACGAAGACCATGACCCCGCCGATGATGAGGGCCGGCATGAGGTTGAAGGCCAGCAGGACGAACGGCAGCACCTTGGACCGGCCCGAGCGGCCGAGCCCGAAGGCGTTGCGCAGCCCCGTGACCACGAGCGAGCGCGCAATTGCGGGCGGGGCGAGGCGCGGGCCCGTGTAGGGGCGGTAGCCCAGGTCGTGGATGACGCTGCCGCCGGCCGGCGTGGCTGTGGAGGGATCGGGCAGGGCGGGGTCGGGGAGGGCGGGGTCGGACAGGGCAGGGTCAGTCATCGGCGAACACGTCCTCGATGCGTCGGTGGTCGACCTGCAGTCGCACCAGGCCGAGGCCGAGGTCGCTGGCCGTGTCACGGATCAGGTCGTGCACGTCACCGGCGCCCGCGGACTGGGCGCCCACGGTCAGCAGCGACCCACGCGGTGTGGCCGTGACCCCGCGCCGGGCCAGCCCCTCGCTCATCCGCGTCTGCGCGTCGTCACCGAGGACCTCGACGAGCAGAACCCCTGTGGCGTCGAGGAACTCGTCGGTGCGCGACGCCCGCAGCAGGGTGCCGCCGTCGAGGACGACGAGGTTGTCGCTGACCCGTTCGAGCTCGCCGAGGAGGTGGGACGTGACGATGACGGCGATGCCGAAGTCGCGCCCGATGCGCTGCACGAGGCCGAGCATCTCGTCGCGGGCCGCCGGGTCGAGCCCGTTGGTCGGCTCGTCCAGGAGCACCAGCCGTGGGTCGTGCGCGAGAGCCTGGGCGAGCTTGGCCTTCTGCTTCATGCCGGTGGAGTAGCCGCCCATCGGCCGGTACCGCTCCTCGGCGAGGCCGACGTGACGCAGCACCTCGGCCGCGCGCTCGCGGGCGGCGACGCGAGGCAGGCCGGACATCATCGCCATGTGCACGGTGAAGTCGCTGGCGCTCACGTCGGGCGGGAGGCTGTCGTGCTCGGGCAGGTAGCCGACCATCGCCCGGATCGCCGGTCCCTGCTCGACGATGTCGTGCCCGAGCACGGTGGCGCGGCCGGACGTCGCGGGCACCAGGCCGAGCAGGATCTTCAGCAGCGTGGACTTCCCGGCGCCGTTCGCCCCGACCAGCCCGGTGATGCCCGGCCCGATCTCGAGGTCGAGGGAGTCCAGGGCGAGCACCGGACCGTAGTCCTTGGTCAGCCCCTGGGTGCGCACGACGACGTCCACGCGGCCATCCTGCCCGGCGCGGGCCGTCCGCGGGTGGACGTCGTGCGAAGACCCTGGGGAGATTCAGGGCAGACCCTGAGCACGCAGACGCCGGCCGAGGTATGCCGCGGTGTCAGGCGGGCGGTGCCGCCGCCTCCGCGTTCGCCTTGTCCCGCTCGGTGTAGGCCGACCCGCCGCGCAGCTCGACGTGCGGCAGCAGCAGCATCACGAGGAAGCCGACCACCATCACGCCCGAGCCCACGAGGAAGACGAGGTCCATCGAGTCGGAGAAGCCCTGCAGGAACGGCTTGGCCAGCCGCGGGTCGAGCTGGCTGAGGAACGAGCTGTCCTTGAGGACGTCGCTGCCCGCACCGGTCGCGGAGCCGCCGCTGGCCTGCGCCGCCTGGAGGTTCTTGACGAACTCCGCGTTCGCCGGCTGCGCCAGCACCTGCGGGTCCTTCAGCGCGCCCTGGAACTCCGCGGTCGGCACCACCCTGGCCATCGCGGCGGCGATCTTGTCGCCGACGGTGGAGAAGAGGATGGACAGGAACACCGCGGTGCCGAGGGTGCCACCGATCTGGCGGGTGAAGGTGGCCGACGACGTCGCGACGCCGATGAGGCGCGGTGACACGGCATTCTGCACGGCGAGGGTGAGCGGCTGGAAGTTGAAGCCGAGACCCAGCCCGAAGAACACCATCACGACCATCGTCTGCCACAGCGGGGTGTCGGCGTGGACGTAGTGGAAGGCGAACAGCGCCACCATGAGCAGCGCGGCGCCGGTGATGGGGAACCGGCGGTAGCGGCCGGTGCGGCTGATCACCTGACCGGAGATGACCGAGCCCGCCATGATGCCGAGAGTCAGTGGCAGCAGCATGAGGCCGGCCTCGGTCGGTGACGCACCCTTGACGATCTGCAGGTAGAGCGGCAGGGCCGCCAGCCCACCGAACATGGCCATGCCGATGAGCACCGAGGCGCCGGAGGCGACCGCGATGGTGCGGTTGCGGAACAGGTCGAGCGGCAGCAGCGCCTCGTCCTTCATGGCCCGCTCGACGAGCAGGAACGCGACGACCCCGACCGCTCCGACGGCGAAGCAGGCCAACGAACGTCCCGAGGTCCAGCCCCAGTCGCGGCCCTGCTCGGCGACGAGCAGCAGCGGCACCAACCCCATGGTCAGCGTGACGGCGCCCCACCAGTCGATGCGGTGGTCGAGCCGGGTGTGGCGCAGGTGCAGGGTGCGCGCCACCACGAAGAGCGCGGCGATGCCGATCGGCACGTTGACGAGGAAGACCCAGCGCCAGCCGTCGATGCCCAGGATGCTCGACTGCCCGGCGAAGAACCCGCCGATGACCGGCCCGAGCACCGAGGAGGTGCCGAAGACGGCGAGGAAGTAGCCCTGGTACTTGGCGCGTTCCCGCGGCGGCACGATGTCGCCGATGATCGCCAGCGCCAACGAGAACAACCCGCCGGCGCCGAGTCCCTGGACGGCGCGGAAGAGGGCCAGCTGCAGCATCGAGGTCGCGAAGGTGCACAGCACCGACCCGACGATGAAGATCGTGATGGCCGTGGAGAAGAACTTCTTGCGGCCGTAGATGTCGGAGAGCTTGCCGTAGAGCGGCGTGACGATCGTCGAGGTGATGAGGTATGCCGTCGTGGCCCACGCCTGCTCGTCGAGACCCTTGAGGTCGTCGGCGATGGTGCGGATCGCGGTCGCGACGATGGTCTGGTCGAGCGCGGCGAGGAACATGCCCATCATCAGCCCGACGAGGATCGTGAGTATCTGCCGGTGGGTGAGGGGTTCCTCGGGTCGTGCGGTGGCGGTGGCTGCCATGGTCAGTTCTCCGTGGGGGTGGCGTGGGGGGTGAGGGGGTCGAGGATGGCCGGCGTCTGCGCCTCGAGCGTGGCGGTGAAGCGCTCGAGGTCGGCCGCGAACCGGCTCGCCTCCTCGGGGGTCCAGTCGGCGAGCAGCTCGCGGAACCACGCGAGCCGTTGCGCCTTGACCTGCTCGAGCAGGGCCAGGCCGTCGGCGCTGAGCCGCACCACCTGGGCGCGTCCGTCCTCGGGGTCGCTGACCTTCTCCAGGAGGCCGTGGCCGACCAGGGTGCTCACCTGTCGGCTCGTGGTGGAGATGTCGGAGTGGATGCGTTCGGCGAGTGCGGAGACCCGCAGCTCCTCCTGCGCGAGGTTGAACAGCAGGGGGTAGGCCATCGTGTCGATGGCGGGGTGGACGCGGGGGGCGCGCAGGCGCACGACCTTGACCAGCTTGACCAGCCGGACCAGGTCGAGGCTGACGCGTTCGGCGGTCGCTCGGTCGAGCTTGGGGCGGGCCGCAGCCTTCTTCTTCGTGGGTGGCACGTGGGGGACCTTCGTCGAAAAACTTGTTTGCGGCATACAACTATCACCACATGGTTGCGCAACGCAAACAACCGTGACCTCAGTGCAGGAAGAACTCAGTGCACGAAGACGAGGTTCTCCAGGACCCGGCGGGCGACGTCCTCGTCGCCCTGCACGCTGTAGTGGATGTCCTCGAGGGTGCCCCGCCCGGCCGCGCGGCGGGTCACCGCGTCGGTGGACACCGTGATGGTGGTGAAGACGTCGTCGGGGTCGCCGTCGTGCGCCACCCCGGAGAAGAGAGGTATGCCGCGGGGCTTGCCCTCCTCGGACTGCTCCACCCAGACCCCGGCGCGCCCGACGACAGGGCCGGTCACCTCGAGGATGACGACGTTGCCGGGTGGGATGGCCGCGTCGCGGGCCACGACACGCGGGAGGACGCCGAACAGCAGGTCCATGAAGACCGCGGCGCCGCCGGAGTCGAGGTCGCCGGGTCGGCCGAGTGCCTGCCGGATGTCCTGCTCGTGGGTCCAGATGTCGAAGGTGCGCACCTTCAGGGCATCGGCCAGCGAACGGTCACCGATGGGGGTGCGCACGACCCGGGTGGGGTCCACGTCCGGCGCGGTGAGGTCCTCCATCCGCTGGGCGAGCAGCGTCTCGAGCTCGGCCACCACCTTGTCGCCGCGGACCCGGCGTCGCTGCTCCACCGCGACCTCGGTGAAGCGGCCGAGCTCGTTCCGCACGTGCGGGTAGTCGTGGACGTCCAGGCGCGGCTGGGTGCCGGTGCGCATCCACGACTCGAGGCCCGCGACGTGCGAGACCTGGTCCTTGACGGTCCAGCCGGGGGCGGCGGTCGGCCGGTCGAAGTCGGCGTCGCTGCAGCTGTGGCCGAGGTCGATGACGGCCTGGGTCGTCTGCCGGTAGGCCTCGACCAGGCCGGGGAAGTCCTCGGGTGCGGCCGGGTGCAGTGGCATGAACCCACCCTACGCAGGACGAACCCACGTTACGCAGGCCGAACCCACGCTACGCAGGAGCCGGCGCCCTACTTAGGCTGTCGGCATGACGACGTCGGTGCGCACCGCCCCGGGGAGCCGTCCCGTGCGGAGGGCGACCGCCACCCCGGCCCGGGTGCCGTGGGTGGCGCTCGGCGTCGCTGCCGCGGTGGCCACCCCACTGGCGGCGATCATCGGCGAGGCCGCCGCGGCCCCGGTGATCGCCGACCCCGGGGTCGTCGTGCGGTGGGGCATCCTCTACGCGCGGGTGGTGCACGACCTCGCGGCGGCGGCCACGATCGGCCTCCTCGGGCTCGCGGCATACCTCATGCCCGAGACGACCAGGACGCACCGCCGCGCCACGGCCACTCGGCTGGCCGCCATCGCCGCCGCGGTGTGGGCGCTGGCCTCACTGACCGTCGCCGTGCTCGGGATGGCCGACTTCATCGGCATCCCCGTGTCCGACCCGGCCTTCGGGCAGCAATTCACGACGTTCGCGTGGCAGTTCATCGCGACCCGCGTGCAGCTCATCACGACCGGGGTGGCGCTGCTGCTCGTCCCGATGGCGCTGCTCGCCCGCAGCCGCGCGACGATGGCGTGGGCGTCGGTCATCGCGGTGCTGGCGGTCCTGCCCCTCTCGCTCGGTGGCCACTCGGCGGCCGCCAGCGACCACGCCACCGCGGTCAACTCCCTCGCCGTCCACCTCGTCGCCGCGACGGTCTGGGTCGGGGGGCTCGTCGCGCTCGCGGTGATGCGGCCCCTGCTCGGCAAGGACCTCGCGGCCACGGCCGAACGCTTCTCGGTCATCGCGCTCTGGTGCTTCGTGGCGATCGCCCTCTCCGGCATCCAGGCGGCGTGGCTGCGCCTCGGGTCGCTGGACAACCTCGCCACGCGCTACGGGCTGCTGCTCATGGTCAAGACGCTGGCGCTCGTGGTGCTCGGCCTCGCGGGGTGGCAGCACCGGCGGGCCCTGCTGCCCCGGCTGCGCGACGGTGCGACAGCCACGGCAGCGTTCGTGCGGCTGGTGCTCGGCGAGCTGGTGGTCATGGGCGTCGCGGTCGGCACCGGCGTCTCGCTGTCACGGTCGGCGCCGCCCGTGCCGGACGAAGCCGTGCCCGACCCGACGCCCGCGTTCCTCCTCACCGGTTACCCCGAGCCGCCGGCCCTGACGTCGGACTCGTGGTTCTCGACGTGGCAGACCGAGTGGCTGTGGCTCGCGGTGGCCGGCGTCGCCGTGGGCCTCTACGTCGGTGGGGTCGTGCGGCTGCGCCGCCGTGGCGACACCTGGCCGGTGCACCGCACCGTGCTGTGGGTGCTCGGCTGGGTGGTGTTCGTGTATGCCGTGTCCGGCGCCCCGGGTGTGTACGGCCGGGTGCTGTTCTCCATGCACATGGTGATGCACATGGCGATCGCGATGCTCGTGCCCCTGTTCCTCGTGCCCGCGGCTCCGATCCTGCTCGCGCTGCGGGCGTTGACCCCTCGGCGCGACAAGACGTGGGGTCCGCGCGAGGTGCTGCTGCAGGTCGTGCACTCGCGGGTGGTGGCGGTCCTGGCCAACCCCGTCGTCGCGGCCGCCCTGTTCTTCTTCAGCCTCGCGATCTTCTACTACTCGCCGCTGTTCGAGCTGGCCCTGCGCACCCACACCGGGCACGAGCTGATGATGGTGCACTTCCTGCTCACCGGGTACCTCTTCGTCTGGGTGCTGGTCGGCATCGACCCCGGCCCGAAGCGTTGGCCCCCGCTCATGCTGCTCGTGGTGCTCTTCGCGACGATGAGCTTCCACGCGTTCTTCGGTGTCGTCATGACCGGCAGCACCACCCTGCTCGCCCCCGGCTTCTTCGAGGCGCTCAAGCTGCCGTGGATGACCGACCCACTGGGCGACCAACACCGCGCCGGCGCCATCGCCTGGGGCATCGGTGAGGCGCCGACGGTCGCGCTGACCCTCATGGTCGCGATCTCCTGGGTGCGCAGCGACCGGGCCGAGACCCGGCGCAAGGACCGCCAGGCCG
Source organism: Actinomycetes bacterium (assembly GCA_023420415.1). Classification (GTDB taxonomy): domain Bacteria; phylum Actinomycetota; class Actinomycetes; order Actinomycetales; family Dermatophilaceae; genus Pedococcus. Next base: position 40,374 of record JAEZWF010000006.1, read on the forward strand.
ACCGCGACGGCGATGCGGAGCTGGCGGCATACAACGCCCACCTGCAGGACCTGCGAAACAAGGGCAGCCAGCGATGAGTTGCACCCACCATGGCCGAGGCAGCGAATGAGCGACGAGGTGGGCCGGTGAGGACCATGCGCGTGGCCCTGATCCAGGTCGCCTATGGCGACGACGAGCCGATGGACACCCGCGTCGAGCGGGTCGCCGGGCTGGTCCGCGAGCACGGCCCGGGCCACGACCTGGTCGTGCTCCCCGAGCTGTGGGCGCCCGGCGGGTTCGCCTACCGCGAGTGGGCAGACCGCGCCCAGCCCATCGACGGGCCGATCGGGCAGGCCATGTCCGCTGCCGCCCGCGACGCCGGGGTGACCCTGCACGCGGGCTCGATCGTCGAGCGCCGGGAGCCGGCATCGGTCGGTGACGACGAACACGGCCTGTCGAACACCTCGCTCGTCTACGGCGCCGACGGTGAGCTCATCGCGGCATACCGCAAGATCCACCGGTTCGGGTTCGGGGCGGGTGAGCCACGGCTGATGGATGCCGGGGATGAGGTCGTCGTCGTCGACCTGCCGCTGGCGACCAGTCCCGGCGAGACGGTGCGGGTGGGGCTCTCGACCTGCTACGACCTGCGGTTTCCCGAGCTCTACCGGCGCCAGCTCGATGCCGGTGCCACGGTGTTCCTCGTGCCCGCCGCGTGGCCGGCGCCCCGGGTGCGGCACTGGACGCTGCTCGCGCACGCCCGCGCGGTGGAGAACCAGAGCCTCGTGATCGCGTGCAACACCGCCGGCACCCACGCCCGCACCGAGATGGGCGGCCACTCGCAGGTGGTGTCGGCCAAGGGCGAGGCGCTCGCCATGGCAGGCACGGGCGAAGAGGTCCTGCGCGTCGAGGTCGACCTCGACGAGGTCGCCCAGTGGCGCGAGCAGTTCCCCGTCCTCGCGGACCGACGCCTGTGACCCCCGAGGTGCCCGCGGGGACGTCGGGGGCGCAGGGGACGCTGGGAGCACGGCGGACGCGGCTGCGTGCACCCGAGCTGCGTGGTCGCGGATGGCTCAACACCGGCGAGGTCGAGGTCTCGCTGGCCGACCTGCGTGGGCGGGTGGTTGTGCTCGACTTCTGGACCTTCTGCTGCGTCAACTGCCTGCACGTGCTCGACGAGCTGCGCCCGCTGGAAGAGGAGTACGCCGAGTCGCTCGTCCTCATCGGCGTCCACTCGCCGAAGTTCGAGCACGAGGCCGACCCGGATGCGTTGGCCGCGGCGGTGGAGCGGTATGCCGTGCACCACCCCGTGCTCGACGACCCCGAGCTGGTGACGTGGCAGGCCTACACCGCTCGGGCGTGGCCGACGCTGGTCGTCATCGACCCCGAGGGCTACATCGTCGCCTCGATGTCGGGGGAGGGGCACGCCCACGGGTTGCGGGTCCTCATCAAGGAGCTCATTGCCGAGCACAGCGCGAAAGGAACTCTGCGCCAAGGCGATTCGCCCTACACGCCGCCACCCCCGCCGGAGACGGCGCTGCGCTTCCCGGGCAAGGTCGTCGCGCTGGACGACGGCTCCTACCTCCTCAGCGACACCGCCCACCACGAGGTGGTGTGGCTCGAGGCCGACCTCGAGACCGAGCGTCGCCGGTTCACCGGCGGTGACCTGAACGAGCCGCAGGGGTTGCTGTTGCTGCCGGCGCAGGTGCGTGAGCGGGTGGGCTACGACGTGGTCGTCGCCGACTCGGTGGGTCACCAGGTCAAGGGGCTGCGGCTGTCCGACGGCACCTGGACGGTGCTCGCCGGCACGGGGCGCCAGCTGCGCGAGCGGTCCGGCGGTGGCGCGGCGCTGAAGCAGGACCTGTCGACCCCGTGGGACGTCGCGTGGTTCGCCGATCGGGTCGTCATCGCCATGGCGGGGACGCACCAGCTGTGGGCCCTGCACCTCGCCACCGACCCGACCGAGAACACGGTGGCCGTGCTGGGGGGCACGACCGCCGAGGGCATCCGTGACGGCGCGGCGGACGAGGCGTGGTTTGCTCAACCCTCTGGCCTGGCCACCGCGCCGGCACCTGGGGAGGGGATGTCGACACGCCTGTGGGTGGCCGACTCGGAGACGTCGGCGCTGCGCTCGCTCGACCTCACCGACGAAGGCTTCACCGTGACCACCCATGTCGGACAGGGGCTCTTCGACTTCGGCCACCGGGACGGCCCGGCCGCCGAGGCGCTGCTCCAGCACCCGCTCGGGGTCACGGCACTGCCCGACGGATCGGTGGCTGTCAGCGACACGTACAACGGCGCCATCCGCCGGTTCGACCCGGCCACCGGAGAGGTCAGCACGCTGGCCACCGGTCTGGCCGAGCCCAGCGACGCAGTCGTCGAGCCCGCGCCCGACGGCGGCCCGGCGAGCCTGGTCGTGGTCGAGTCGGCCGCCCACCGGCTCACGCGGGTCCCGTTGCCCGACAAGGCGACCCGCGTAAACGGGTTGGCGCACCGCACCCAGCGTCCGCGGACCGAGGTCAGCCCCGGCGCGGTGGACCTGACCGTCACGTTCACACCGCCCACGGGTCAGAAGCTCGATCGGCGCTGGGGGGACCCGACCCGGCTCATGGTCTCGGCCACCCCCGAGTCGCTGCTGCGGGAGGGGGCAGGCAGTGCGCAGGGGCTCACCCGTCGCCTCGTGCTCGACCCCGCGGTCGGTGACGGCGTGCTCCACGTCTCGGTTCAGGCTGCCGCGTGTGACGGGGACCCCGACACCGGCGAGGTGCCCGAGCACGCCGCCTGCCACCTCTACCAGCAGGACTGGGGCCTCCCGGTCGTCCTGACGCCCGGTGCCCCCGCCGAGCTCACCCTCGACCTGCGCGGCACCACCTGACGGGATTCCACGCGCAGCCACACCACCCGCCCAGACACCGCGCGCCCAGACACCGCGCGCCCAGACACCAAGCGCCCAGACACCAAGCGCCCAGACTCCACCCGCCCAGCCGCCAAGAGCCCAGATACTCAGGTCCCGGGGCGTCACGTGCGCAGCCTGAACGAGACGGTCTTGATGCCTCGGTCGTCGGTGGTGATCGTGCCTGCGTACTTCGGGTCATGGGCTCGCCGATGATGGTGGCCGCACAAGGGCACCGCGAGGGCCAGGTCGGTCAACCCCTCCCGGGACCACGGATCCTCGTGATGAAGCTCGGACCAGGCATAGGGCCGGTCACAACCCGTGGCCGCGCACTCGGTGTACTTCGTCGCCAGCGCTACCCGCTGGTGCTCGGAGTAGAACCGTTCGGTCCGCCCCAGGTCCAACGGCAACGAGTCACCAATCAGCACCGCCGGCAGGACCCCGGAGCCACAGGCCAGCCGCCGCACCTCGCGGGCCGACAGGTCCACCCCGGTGTCCGCCGTCCCGGCGCCGACCCCGGCGCGCAGACGGTCGTGGTCGATGGTCACCACCACGGTCGCGGCGACCTTGCCGTGGAGCCGCTCGGTGGGTAGGTGCTCGATCAGCTCCAGGAAAGCCGTGCCGTACCGGTGCGCCCAGTCGCCCTCCGCCTCGGCGAACGCGTTCCAGCGTGCATCTGCAAGGGCCTTGGCCCCGGTCACGCCGGTCGCCTTGGCCTTGGCTGTGGCCCGCTGGCCGAATCGGCGAGGCGATGCGATCTGTTGCACGGCCTTGATGAGGATGCTCGCGGCGAGTGTGGGCAGGGTGAAGTGCCCTGTGGTCGTGCCGTCGCCGTGATCGAACCAGGTTAAGCGGGTCTTGGCGTATGCCGCGTCCTCGTCGGCGCGCAGCATCGTGTCCTCGTGTGCGTCGACCGCCGCGAGGTCGCGCTCGACCTCCTCGGTCGCGCGCCGGGCAACCCGTCGCAGTCTCGTCGGGTCGAGCAACCTGGCCTTGGCCACCAACGACTTCTCGATCGCGACCACCTGCTCGGGAGCCAGTCGCTCGGGGAGCCGTGCCGTCGTGTCCGCGATGACCCGGGCGTGGGCGGGTGTCAGGTCGCCCCGGTCGAGCGCGGTGCGGGTGGCGCTCAGGCCATCGTCGAGCGCGGTCGCCAACCTCAGGTCACGGGCGGCCTCGCCACCACCGGAGCGGGTCGTGGTGGCCACCCAGGCGGCGGTGTCGGACAGCCCGGTCTGGGCGGCCACACCATCTCGGTCGGCCCTGGCGACGACCTGGAGGCGCACCCCGTGGAGCCGACTGATGGCGCGATCGAGCTGACGCAGGACTTCCGCCGATGGTGGTGAGTCGGCTGCCGCCACGTCGTCGATGGCTCCATGCAGCACTGCGATCGCAGCCAACGACGCGACGGCGTCGGGCGCGGGAGCGATGGTGGGAGCGAGAGCCATGCCTCACCTTAAGCGAACACCAGTTCGAATGTCAACCTGTATTTACGCCCGTTTTCCGTTTTTGGCTGCCGGGCTCAACTCTCGCGGTGCGCTGGGCCCACGGGGGCCCCGCGCCTTTGTCGCTGGGGTGGAGTGCCGCTCCCATGCTGGTCGACGTCGCGGCAAGGCCCTGTGGGCGATCCAATCGAACGGAACGCCGTGACGCTCGTAGCCCTGGGCGGCGGGCGATGGAAGGCGGGCGATGGAAGGCGCGGCGCTGAGCTCCTGGCGACGGGCGTAAAACATTACGGGTCAAGCACATCGGTCAGTCAGGTTGACCACGGCGGTCAGCCAGCTAGCCGATACCCCTCGCCCCAGATCCCCGTTACCCATGAAGCCCACCGGCCTACGATGTGCCGGTGGCCAAGACCGAAGACGTGGCAATGCCGTTCCTGCTCATGGGGGCCTTTCGCAACCTCGTCGACGCGGTCCACCGTGACCTGGCCGAGGGGGGTTTCTCCGGCGTGCGACCCACCCACGGGTTCGCCATGCAGGCGATCGGCTCCGGCTGCACGAGCGTCGAGCTCGCCCGGCGACTGGGGGTCAGCAAGCAGGCCGCGAACAAGACCGCGCAGGGTCTCGAGGCGTTGGGACTCCTCGAGCGGCACGCCAACCGCCTCGACCGCCGCGAACGCGTCCTCACGCCGACGGCTCGCGGCCACGAGATGCTCCGCCTGTCCGCCGTGTCGTTCCGCCGTGAGCTGCGCAGGTGGCGCGGCGAGGTCGGGGACGACCACGTGGAGGCGACGCTCGTGACGCTCGCCCGCGTCGGTTCCGGTGGCCGCAGCCTCACCGACCTGTCCGACTGGACCTGACCCCTCAGCCGCGGTACTCCCAGTGCCACGGCTCGGGCAACCGGCCGCCGGGCTCGGCCCAGGCGGGGTGCACCCACCCGAACTTCGGACCGTTGGCCTTCATCCAGCGGTAGGCGTCGCTGCCGAACGTGCCGACGCCGCCGCACAGGTCGACCGCCTTGCCGAGTCCGTGCTCGCTGGTGCCGGGCTTCGCCGCCCACTTGCCGCGCTTGGCCTTGACCGCGACCTGCTCCTCGAGCGAACGGTAGGAGTCGGTCACGCACAGGGACCGGCCGTGCTCACGCTCGTACGCCATGCTCAGCGCGTTGAATGCCGCGGCCGCTCGCGGGCGCAGGGACTCGCCCTTGTCGCCGTACAGTGCGCACCGCGCGCTCGCGGGCACACGCCCGTTCGCGTACGCACGCTCGTCGCTGCTGCAGGCCTGCGCGCCCTTGAAGCCCACGAGCTGCACCGTCTTCAGCTGTGTCGGCGTGCAGGTCGGCGCCTTTTCCGTCGACGTGGTGTAGGCGTCGGAGACGTAGCGCCCGTCACCGATCTTGTTCCAGACACTCGTCGCGCCGTAGGGACCCGACACGCGAGTTCCCTTGGTGCGGCACGAGATCGTGAGTGACGCGCCCTTCGCAACGGTGCCCACCGCGGCATACCCGGTGCCTGGACCGGAGCGCACGGTGAGCGGCGACTCCTGGGTCCGCACCTGTCCCATGGCGGCGTTGGCGGCGGCTGCGCCGCCGAACAGCACGCCGAGTCCAAGCACTGACACCAGCGCGAGGCGGGCCGGCCTGCGGTGGATGATCGTGGCGAGTGCGGACATCGTGTGCTCCTGGTTTTCGTGACGGGTGCTGCGGGTGGGTGCGTCCCACCTCGCGATCAGGAACGTATGCCGCCGCGCAGCGCCCGTCGATGGGGAACACTCCCCTTCGCCAGGGCACGAGTTGGTCGCGATTTCGACTTTTCACCGCGCATTCCCGCAGGTCAGGGACGCGGGACGCTACAGTCATGGCGCCGGGACCACCCCCTACCCCGCACACCCGCAACCAGGAGGAGCAAGCATGTACATCGGAGTCGGCATCTTCCTCATCGTCATCGGCGCCGTCCTGACCTTCGCGCTCAACGAGTCGGTCGAGGCGGTCAACCTCGGCATGGTGGGCTGGATCTGCATGGGTGCAGGTGTCCTCGCGATCATCCTGTCGCTCGTCATGAAGCCCCGACGCGACACGGGCAGCTACTCGACCCGTCGCGTCAGCCAGACCGACCCCAACACGGGCACCCGCGTCGACGAGACCCACGTCGACCGCGACCGCTGACGCAGCGCCGGCAGCAGCCGGCAACCCAGCGTAACCGCCGAGGGCGGCGCCACATCCGTTGTGGCGCCGCCCTTTTCGTATGCCGCGTGCTCGCCGTGGGTAGTCCTCCCCATCGACGCGTGGCGGCGTCTCTCCTAGCGTCCTCGACGAAGCAGCCGGTCCGACAAGGGGGCGGGCCGAACCAATCACGAGTCAGGAGAACGCAATGCGCACACTCACCTTGGGCCAGAAGCCCGTCCGGATGGCTGTCGCCGGAGCCATCGGCCTTGCCGTCGTCGCCGGTGGGGCAGTCGTTGCCGACGCCGCGACCGGCACCGTCCGGACCTCCGGCGCCAACCTCACGGTCCGCACGGGGCCCGGCACCGCCTACGGCTCCGTCGGCACGGTCAGCAAGGGGCAGAAGGTCAACATCATCTGCCAGACCTACGGCAGCACCGTCCGTGGCACCTACGGCACGTCGAACATCTGGGACAAGATCGGCACCGGCCGCTACGTCTCCGACGCGTACATCTACACCGGCTCCGACGGCATGGTGGCGCCGAAGTGTGGCGGTGGCTCGACCAACCCGGCCCCGACCGGCGCGATCAAGGACGACTACCCCTACCGCGGGGCCACCTCGGGCGTGGACCGCTGGAACTTCTACAAGGGCCAGTGCACCTCGTTCGCCGCCTGGCGCGTGAACCACAACCTCGGCATCAAGTTCAGCAACCAGTACAAGGGCCAGCACTGGGGCAACGCGAACCACTGGGACAACGCCGCCCGCGCCGCCGGCATACCCGTGTCGGGCACCCCGCACGTCGGCGACATCGCGGTCCGCAACTCCGGCACGTGGGGGCACGTCGCCTACGTCGCCAAGGTCAACCGCGACGGCTCGTTCATGGTGGAGGAGTACAACCACGTCCGCCCCGACACCTACAGCTACCGCAAGGCCACCAAGGGCGAGGGCAGCCACCAGTTCAGCCAGTTCATCCACTTCCGGCGATAGCCGGAGATTGGGCTCAGCCGGCGATAGCCGCCGGTGAAGTGCCACAACGCATTCCGGTATGCCGAAGGGCC
>JAEZWF010000036.1 GCA_023420415.1 Actinomycetes bacterium
CCCTCGTCAAGTGGTTGCCGCGCATCGACGACGCCTTCCGCGACAACACGTTCCACATCACCATCGAGATCTCCTCGGCCCAGCGACCGGCCTACAAGCCCGGCGAGGAACCCCGCTGGGGCGAGAATCGCGGACCCAACTGCCTTGGCCTGCCGAATCCTGCTGGGGGACAAGGGAACCCGTGGGAGGGCGACCACTTCGCCGACGGCACCTCAGCAGGCGCCAGCTCGGCCGGCAGCGCGCTTCCCGCCATGTTCACGGGAGCCCAGGGAGCCGGCATACCCGACCCTGACGCCGGCCTCGCCGGCACCAAGGCGGAGCAGGAGGTCGTCGCTGCCCTCCTGAGCCCCGACGGCACCGCGTCCCCCTCGGCCATCACCACGCTCCTGGCCGGCCCCATGCTCCGCGGATCGGTGGTGAGCCAACGGTGAGCACCAAGTCGAGCCTCGTGAAGTTCCTCGTCTTCGTCGCCGTGACGCTGCTCGCCACGGGCACCCTCGCCGCGACCATCGCCAACACCCAGTTCGGCGACAAGTACACCTACAAGGCGATCTTCAAGGACGTCACCGGCCTCGCCCAGGGGCAGGAGGTGCGGATCGCCGGCGTGCGCGTGGGCGAGGTCAAGAAGATCGGCATCGCGAAGAACCGGGTCAACGCCGAGGTCGAGTTCAACGTGCTCAAGACCAGCGTCCTCACCCAGGGCACCAAGGCCACCATCAAGTACCGCAACCTCGTGGGGGAGCGCTACATCGCCCTCACCCAGGAGGTCGGCGGGGCCGCGCCACTGAAGAACGGCGCGACCCTCGGCCTGGACCACACCCAGTCCGCGCTCGACCTCACGGTCCTCTTCAACGGGTTCAAACCACTCTTTGCGGCCTTGTCTCCCAAGGACGTCAACGACCTCTCGGCCAACATCATCAGCGTGCTCCAGGGCGAGGGCGGCGACATCAACTCGTTGCTCGCCAAGACCGCGTCGGTCACCTCCACCCTCGCCGACCGCGACGCCGTGATCGGGCGCACCATCACCAACCTCAACACGGTGCTGTCCACGGTCGACCAGCACGACGCCGCGTTCAAGGAGCTCATCGACCAGCTCCAGCGGTTCATGTCCGGGCTCGCGGCGGACCGCGAGGCCATCGGCGAGTCCCTCACCAATATCAACTCGCTGACCGCCGAGACGGCCGACCTGCTCAAGGTCACGCGCCCCTCCATCCAGGCCGACGTCAAGGCGCTGCGGGCCCTCACGACCAACCTCAACAAGCCGTCGAACACCGCGACGTTCGAGAAGTTCCTCTCCACCTCGCCGGGCAAGATCACCACGATCACCCGCACCGCGACCTACGGCTCCTGGTTCAACTTCTACATGTGCAGCTTCGACGGCACGATCGTCGTCCCGTCGGTCGCCGGCCTGCCCGCCGTCAAGCAGAACATCGGCAAGCCCGTCGCGCTCTCGGACGCGAGGTGCAACTAGCCATGGCCATACCGTTCCGCGAGCGCAACCCCGTCCCCATCGGTGCGGCGGGGCTGACCATCATCGCCATCCTGCTGGTGCTGGCCTTCAACGTCGGCAGCCTGCCCCTCATCGGCGGCGGCGACAGCTACCGTGCCGCCTTCAGTGAGGCCGGTGGCCTGCGTGACGGTGACGACGTGCGCATTGCCGGCGTGAAGGTCGGGAAGGTCAAGAAGGTCGACCTGGCCGGCGACCACGTCGTCGTCGACTTCAAGGTGACCGAGCCGGCGGCATTCGGCACCCAGACCGGTGCGTCGATCCGGATGAAGACCCTGCTGGGGCAGAAGTACCTGGCCCTCGAGCCGGCCGGGTCCGGCCAGCTCAAGGCCGACAGCGAGATCCCGATCGACCGCACCGTGTCGTCCTACGACATCGTCAACGCCTTCTCCGACCTCACCGAGACCACCGAGCGCATCGACACCACCCAGCTCGCGAAGTCGCTCACCACCTTGGCGACCGAGTTCCGGGACAGCCCTCCGGACGTCAAGGCCGCCCTGGACGGCCTGAGCCGCCTGTCGACCACGATCGCGTCGCGCGACGCCGAGCTGAAGCGGCTGCTCGCCTCGGCGAACAGCGTGTCCGGCACCGTTGCGCAGCGGAACAAGTCGATCGAGTCGATCATCAAGAACTCCGACCTGCTCCTGGTCGAGCTCAACAAGCGCAAGGACGCGATCCACACGCTCTTCACCAACACCTCGGCGATGGCACAGCAGCTCACCGCCCTCGTCCGCGAAAACCGCACCGAGCTCAAGCCGGCCCTCGACCAGCTGACCAAGGTGCTGGCCGTCCTGCAGAAGCACGAGCAGGACCTGAACGACACGATCGCCGCGATGGCGCCGTTCACCCGGATGTTCTCCAACGTCCTCGGCAACGGTCGCTGGTTCGACACCTACATCGCCAACCTCACCAGCCCGGTCAGCCTCCCGGGAGGACAGTGATGCCCCGCCTACCCAAGCTGCCCGCGGCCCCGCAGCTGCCCCAGTTCGGCCTGATCGGCAAGCTCGTCGCCGCCCTGCTGGTGATCGCGGTCGCCGCTGGCGCGTACGCGTTCTGGCCGCGGCACGACGCCGTCCGCGTCACCGGCGAGTTCACCCGAGCCGTCGGGCTCTTCCCCGGGTCGGACGTGCGCATCCTCGGCGTCAAGGTCGGCAAGGTCGACGAGGTCACGCCGATGGGTGAGAAGGTCAAGGTCACCTTCGAGTTCGACCGCAAGTACAAGGTGCCCGCCGACGCCAAGGCCGCCATCGTGGCCCCCTCGCTGGTGAGCGACCGCTACGTGCAGCTCCTCCCGGCATACAAGGAGGGGCCGGTCATGAAGGACGGGGCGCGCATCGGCCTCGACCGCACCGCCGTCCCGGTAGAGCTCGACCGCATCTCCTCCAGCCTCGACGACCTCCTCGTCGCGCTCGGGCCTCAGGGCGCCAACAAGAACGGCGCGCTGGCCGACGCCCTCGCCACTGGTGCGGCGAACCTCGACGGGCAGAGCAAGGCGCTGCACGACACGACGCGCGACCTGTCACTGGCGCTCGAGACCTTGTCGGGGGGTCGCAACGACCTCTTCGGCACGGTCAAGAACCTCCAGACCTTCACCACGATGCTCGCCACCAACGACGACCAGGTGCGCCGGCTCAACGCCGACCTGGCGACGGTGTCCGAGCAGCTCGACGGTGAGCGGGACGACCTCGCCGCGGCCCTGAAGAACCTCGCCGTCGCCCTCAGCGAGGTCAGCTCGTTCGTGCAGGACAACCGGGCGGGGATCACCAAGAACCTCGACCAGCTCGCGTCGGTCACCGGCACCGTGGCCAAGCAGCGCGACGCCCTCGCCGAGACGCTCGCCAACGCACCGGTGGCGATCAGCAACCTGCAGAACGCCTACAACCCCAAGACGGGCACCCTCGACACCCGCGCCAACATCGCCGAGAACCTCAAGCTGGGCAACCTGTTGTGCAGCCTCGTCGAGAGCTCGAACGTGCCCAACGTCAGCACCGTCTGCAAGAGCATCACCGACCTGCTCAAGCCGGTCGGTGACCTGCTCGACCAGCTGAGCGGGCTCGGCCTGGGGCTGCCGATCGACCTGTTGTCGGCGGTGCCGCAGCCGGGCGCCCTGCAGCAGGCCGCCACCCCCGCCACGCCCGGCGCAGCCGCGCGCAGCGCCACACCGCAGGGCACGGCCGCCAGCACCGCGCAGGGCGCGACCGTGACCATGCGTGGCGCCGACCCGACCCTGGGCGGGCTCCTGGAGGTGGACCAGTGATGGTGACGCGTATGCCGGGTCGCCGGCTCGTCGTGGCCGGCGCCGTGGGTGCCGTGCTGACCCTGAGCGGTTGCCAGGGCGCGTTCGACCTGCCGTTGCCCGGTGGGGCGGCGCAGCGCGGCGACATCTTCCGGGTGACGGCCGAGTTCGCCGACGTGCTGGACCTCGTGCCCCAGTCGTCCGTCAAGGTCAACGACGCCACCGTCGGCTCGGTGGAGAAGATCGAGCTCAACGGGTGGACGGCGCGGGTCACGCTGCGGCTGCCGAAATCGGTCGACCTGCCGGACAACGCCATCGCCGAGATCAAGCAGACGTCGCTGCTCGGTGAGAAGTACGTCGCGCTCGAGCCGCCGACGACGGCCAGGCCGCAGGGGCGCCTGGGGGAGGGTGACAACATCCCGATCGACCGCACGGGACGCAACCCCGAGGTCGAGGAGGTGCTGTCCGCGATGTCGTTGCTGCTCAACGGTGGTGGCGTCGCCCAGCTCAAGACGATCGAGACCGAGCTCAACAACGCGATGAACGGCAACCAGACCGAGATCCGCGACCTCATCAAGCAGCTGAACACCTTCGTCGGCGGTCTGGACGACCAGAAGGCCGAGATCGTCCGCGCGATCGACAACATCGACAAGCTGTCGGCCAAGCTGGCCGCACGCAAGGACGACATCGCGGCGGCGATCGAGGCGCTGCCCAAGGGGCTGAAGATCCTCGCCGACCAGCGCCAGCAGCTGGTGCAGATGCTGCAGGCGCTCAGCCGCCTCGGAGCGGTGGGCACCCAGGTGATCCAGCAGAGCAAGGACGACACGGCGGCCAACCTCAAGGCGCTCCAGCCCATCCTCACCGAGCTGACCAAGGCCGGTGACAACCTGCCGAAGTCGTTGCAGCTGCTGCTGACCTACCCGTTCCCCGACTCGGCCGTGGGTGCGATGAAGGGCGACTACACCAACATGTCGGCCGAGCTGAACCTCAACCTGACGACGGTGCTGCAGAACCTCGCGGCCAGTGGCACTGGCGCCGGTGGTGGCACCGGCGGTGGGGGCGGCGGAGGCCTGCCCGGCCTGCCGGGGTTGCCGGGCCTGCCCGAGCTGCCGCAGCTGCCCGGAGTGCCACCGGTCACGGTCCCGGACAACCCGCTCGGCCAGGTCCTGCCCCAGCAGTCGACCACCCCCACCCCCAAGCCGACGCCGAAGCCGAGCCCGTCGACGTCGCGACCCCCGACCTGCTCGATCCCGGTCCTGTGCTCGGGAGGTGGCTCATGATCCGCCGTGGCGTCAAGGTGCAGCTGTTCGCGTTCGCGCTGATCACGCTGCTGACGGTCTCGTTGCTGTCGGCCAAGTACGTCGGTCTCTACGACCGGGTGGCCGGTGGGCAGTACGACGTGTCCGCCAACTTCGAGCAGTCCGGCGGGATCTTCGTCGGCTCGGAGGTGTCCTACCGCGGCGTGACCGTCGGACGTGTCGACGAGCTGCGCCTGTCCAAGGACGGGGTGATCGTGGACGCCAAGATCCAGCGCGGGGTCAAGATCCCCAAGGACACCAAGGTCGTCGTGGAGAACCGGTCCGCGGTGGGCGAGCAGTACCTCGATTTCCAGCCCCGCAGCCAGGGCGGACCACTGCTGGCCGACGGCGACGTCATCCCGCGCAAGGACACCGCCTTCCCGCTGCGTGTGGACACCCTGCTGCTCGACCTGGACCAGACCGTCAACTCGGTCGACAAGAAGGACCTGCGGGTCGTGGTCGACGAGCTCGGCCAGGCCTTCGAAGGTGGTGGCACCGACCTCCAGCGGCTGATCGACAGCGGCGACAAGCTGACCAGGTCGGCCACCGAGGCGCTGCCGGAGACGATCAAGCTGCTCGACGACGGCCGGATCGTGCTCGACACCCAGCGCGACACCTCCGGGCAGATCAAGACGTTCGCGTCGAACTTCGAGGGACTCACCGCGACCCTGAAGACCTCCGACCCGGACCTGCGCCTGGTGCTCGACCGCGGCGCTGTCGCGTCGAAGGAGCTGCAGACCCTCATCAAGGACAACCAGGGCAACCTCGCGACGCTCATCGCCAACCTGATCACCGTGGGGCAGGTGACCACCTCGAACGTCGCCGGCATCCGACAGCTGCTGGTGACCTACCCCGATGTCGTGGCCGGCGGCTTCACGGTCGTGGACAAGTCCGCCAAGGACGGGCGCTACTCCGCCAACTTCGGACTCGCCCTGGCCCAGGACGGGCCGGTCTGCGAGCGGGGCTACGAGGGCACCACCAAGCGCACGCCGCAGGAGACGGGGCCGGTCAAGACCAACACCTCCGCCCGGTGTGCCCTGCCCCGCGGTTCGGCCTCGAGCGTGCGCGGCGCGCAGAACGCCCCCGGACCCACCGGCATACCCGGCTCGTCGGTCCCGCTCGCTTTCGGTGACCAACCCGTATCCCCGGGCATGGCTGCCTCGTTGGGCATACCGACCGCACAGGTGTCGGTGCCCCAGCCCCCCACGGGAGGTGACAGCAGCGATCCGTCGTGGTTGTGGATCATGAAGGAGGCTGCTCGATGAGCACGATCACCACCCAAGCCGGGAGGGCGGTGAAGGACTCCGGCCGCGAGGACGTGGCCGAGTCCCGCACGACGAAGGCACCCCGACGGATCGGGCTGCACGTCACTCCCAAGCTGCTGTGGACCCTCGTGGTCCTCGCCCTGGTCGCGACGGTCGCGCTCGCGGCCACGCGAGGACGTGAGTGGTATGCCGCGCGGCAGACCGAGCAGGCCAACTCGGCTGCGCTCGCGGCGGCCAAGCAGCTCGCCGTCAACTTCGTGACGGTGGACTACGAGAAGGTCGATGCCGACACCGCACGCGTGAAGTCGGGTGCCACCGGGGAGTTCCTCAAGAGCTACTCGGCCTCGATGGACGAGCTGAAGAAGGTGCTCGTCGCCAACAAGTCCGTCTCGACGGTGCAGCGCACCGAGGCGGCGCTGGTCAGCGGTGACCGCGACTCCGCGGTGGCGCTGGTCGGTGTGGTGGCGCCGACCAAGAACACCTCCGTCCCCGACGGCGAGACCAAGACCTACCGGATGCGGCTGGACCTGCGTCTGGTCGGCGAGCAGTGGAAGGTGGAGAACCTTGAGTTCGTCGGCTGAGCGAAGCGTTCGCGCAGGCAACGGAGGAGCGCAGCGGGGCAGGCCCGGAGCGGTTGCTGAGCTGAGCCGGTCGGGCTCGGCTGAGACCAGGACGCCGCAGCGGCGGCGGATCGCGGGGGAGCGGCGGCCCCGTTCCACGACCGCCGAGGTGACCCATGCGCCCCGCGTCGCCGAGGTCGAGGGGAAGCCCGCGCCCAAGGGGCCCAAGGCGCTCAAGGAGCGCAGGCAGAAGGCTCCGAAGCAGCCGAAGGCGGTCGGGACGGGCACGGGCCGGCGTCGCTGGGTCGCACCGGTGGTGGCGCTGGTGGCCAGCCTGGCCGCGCTCGGCGTGGTGCTGGGCGTCAGCCTGCGCGACCCGGGTGCGCAGGTCAGGACCGACCGCGCTGCGGCCAGCCAGGCCCGCACCTCGATCGAGCAGCTGCTCAGCTACAACTACAAGACCATCGACGCCCAGCAGGCGCAGGTCGAGCGGCTGCTGACCGGGTCGTTCAAGGGCGAGTTCACCCAGGCCATGGACAAGGACATCAAGCCGCTGGCAGTCAAGAACCAGACGGTGGTCCAGGCGAAGGTCTCCGACATCGGCGTGATGAGCTCCTCGGCCACCACGGTCAAGGTGCTGGCGTTCGTCAACCAGGCCCGCGTGGGTGCCGACACCAAGGACCCGGTGGTTGACCAGAACCGCGTCATGGCCACGATGACCAAGGTCGGCGACCGCTGGCTCGTCAGCAAGGTCGACGCCTTCTAGCCAGGCTCAACCTCGCCTTTCATGTCCCGCAACATGCCGTCCGGGCGCTTGGTCGGCGGCATGTTGCGGGACATGAGTCGGGGGAGAACCGGGGGACCGGCCGGCCTCTCCCCGGCCCCTTGCCACGCCGCCACGAGGCCCCGCCCACCCTCCCTGACCTGCGGTGACGTCCTCACGGAGGCGCCGCCGCGGCATACCCGGCCCGTCCGGCCATCGACCGCTCGGCGCGCCGCCCTTGACGCCGGGGCCGGGGCGCGTCATCCTCGTGGGCGTCGATTCGCACTGGCGCCGCAAGGCCCGAGGCAGACCCCCGTCGACGGTTGCTCATCGAGCGAACTGGACACGGTTGGACGGCCCTGCCCTTTTCGTGTATGCTCTTCCTTTGCGCTGCCCTCTTTCGTCGACCCCGCAAGTCACCAGCCCTCAGTCGTGCCCTCCGGCACGGATCCCGGCCGGTGCCCCACGTGGCCGTGATGGTGGCTGGCGCCCTCTCGATTGACGAATACAGGCCCGTGGAAGGACCCCTCCTTGGCTGCCTCGCGCAACGCGACTCAGACTGTGTCCACCGCACGGACGGCTTCCGGCCGTCTGTCCTTCGCGAAGATTCGCGAACCCCTCGAGGTCCCCGACCTCCTCGCCCTCCAGACGGAGAGCTTTGACTGGCTGCTCGGCAACGAGCGCTGGCAGGCCCGCGTCGCGGAGGCGAAGAAGGACGGCCGCGAGGACGTCCCTGACCGCTCCGGTCTGGAGGAGATCTTCGAGGAGATCTCCCCGATCGAGGACTTCAGCGGCTCCATGTCGCTGTCGTTCCGTGACCACCGCTTCGAGGAGGTCAAGTACTCCATCGAGGAGTGTAAGGAGCGCGACCAGACCTACTCCGCCCCGCTGTTCGTGACGGCTGAGTTCATGAACACCACCACTGGTGAGATCAAGAGCCAGACGGTGTTCATGGGCGACTTCCCGCTCATGACCGAGCGCGGCACGTTCATCATCAACGGCACCGAGCGTGTCGTGGTGTCCCAGCTCGTCCGCAGCCCGGGCGTCTACTTCGAGCGCACGCCCGACAAGACGTCCGACAAGGACATCTACACGGCCAAGGTCATCCCGAGCCGTGGCGCCTGGCTCGAGTTCGAGGTCGACAAGCGCGACATGGTCGGCGTCCGCGTCGACCGCAAGCGCAAGCAGTCGGTCACGGTCCTGCTCAAGGCCCTGGGCATGAGCGAGGCCGAGATCCTCGAGGAGTTCGGCGACTACGAGTCGATGCGCCTCACCCTGGAAAAGGACCACACGGCCGGCCAGGACGACGCGCTGCTCGACATCTACCGCAAGCTGCGCCCGGGTGAGCCGCCGACCCGCGAGGCTGCCCAGACGCTGCTGGACAACCTCTACTTCAACACCAAGCGCTACGACCTGGCCAAGGTCGGCCGCTACAAGATCGACCGCAAGCTCGGCGTGCCGGGCCCGCTGTCGGAGTCGGTGCTGTCGCTCGAGGACGTCGTCGCCACGATCAAGTACCTCGTCGCGCTGCACGCCGGCGAGGCCACCCTCACCGGCAAGAACGGCGAGGAGGTGCCGGTCGAGGTCGACGACATCGACCACTTCGGCAACCGTCGCCTGCGCAACGTCGGTGAGCTCATCCAGAACCAGGTCCGCACCGGCCTGTCGCGCATGGAGCGCGTCGTCCGCGAGCGGATGACGACCCAGGACGTCGAGGCGATCACGCCGCAGACCCTGATCAACATCCGCCCCGTGGTGGCGTCGATCAAGGAGTTCTTCGGCACCTCGCAGCTGTCCCAGTTCATGGACCAGAACAACCCGCTCGCGGGCCTGACGCACAAGCGGCGTCTGTCGGCCCTCGGCCCGGGTGGTCTGTCCCGTGACCGCGCCGGCATGGAGGTCCGTGACGTCCACCCGTCGCACTACGGCCGCATGTGCCCGATCGAGACCCCGGAGGGCCCCAACATCGGCCTGATCGGCTCGCTCGCGTCCTACGGGCGGATCAACGCGTTCGGGTTCATCGAGACCCCGTACCGCAAGGTCACCAAGGGCAAGGTCACCGACAAGGTCGACTACCTGTCCGCCGACGAGGAGGACCGGCACGTCATCGCGCAGGCGAACGCCGTACTCAACCCCGACGGCACCTTCGCCGAGGAGCGCGTCCTCGTCCGCACCAAGGGCGGCGAGGTCGAGTACATCCCGGGTGAGGACGTCGACTACATGGACGTCTCCGCCCGCCAGATGGTCTCCGCGGCCACCGCGCTGATCCCGTTCCTCGAGCACGACGACGCCAACCGTGCGCTCATGGGCTCGAACATGCAGCGCCAGGCGGTGCCGCTGGTCAAGTCCGAGGCTCCGCTGGTCGGCACCGGCATGGAGTACCGCGCCGCGCTCGACTCCGGCGACGTCGTCCGGGCCGAGGCCGCGGGTGTCGTCACCGAGGTGTCGGCCGACCTCGTCACCGTCGCCGGTGACGACGGCTCGACGCGCACCTACCGCATCGCCAAGTTCGCGCGCTCCAACCAGGGCACGTCCTACAACCAGGTCGTCGTCGTCAACGAGGGCGACCGGGTCGAGGCCGGCGGCGTCATCGCCGACGGTCCCGCGACCGACGGTGGCGAGATGGCGCTCGGGCGCAACCTGCTCGTGGCGTTCATGCCGTGGGAGGGCCACAACTACGAGGACGCCATCATCCTCAGCCAGCGCCTGGTGCAGGACGACGTCCTCTCCTCGATCCACATCGAGGAGCACGAGGTCGACGCCCGCGACACCAAGCTCGGCCCCGAGGAGATCACCCGGGACATCCCGAACGTCTCCGAGGAGGTCCTGGCCGACCTCGACGAGCGCGGCATCATCCGCATCGGCGCCGAGGTCCGCGACGGCGACCTGCTCGTCGGCAAGGTCACGCCCAAGGGTGAGACCGAGCTGACCCCGGAGGAGCGCCTGCTGCGCGCCATCTTCGGTGAGAAGGCGCGCGAGGTGCGCGACACCTCGCTCAAGGTGCCCCACGGTGAGACCGGCACGGTCATCGGCGTGAAGGTGTTCGACAAGGACGAGGGCGACGACCTGCCCCCGGGCGTCAACCAGCTCGTCCGCGTCTACGTCGCCAACAAGCGCAAGATCACCGACGGTGACAAGCTCGCCGGCCGGCACGGCAACAAGGGCGTCATCTCCAAGATCCTCCCGGTCGAGGACATGCCGTTCCTCGAGGACGGCACCCCCGTCGACGTCGTGCTCAACCCGCTGGGTGTGCCCGGTCGTATGAACGTCGGGCAGATCCTCGAGCTGCACCTCGGCTGGGCTGCCAGCCGTGGCTGGAAGATCGAGGGCAACCCGGACTGGGCGAACCTCATCCCCGAGGACGCACGCGAGGCCCCCGCGGGCACCCGCGTCGCCTCCCCGGTGTTCGACGGTGTGCGCGAGAACGAGATCGTCGGTCTGCTCGACTCCACCACGGAGACGCGCGACGGCGTCCGGCTCATCGACGGCTCGGGCAAGTCCCGGCTGTTCGACGGCCGCTCGGGCGAGCCGTTCCCCGACCCGGTGTCGGTGGGCTACATGTACATCCTCAAGCTGCACCACCTCGTGGACGACAAGATCCACGCCCGCAGCACCGGCCCGTACTCGATGATCACGCAGCAGCCGCTGGGTGGTAAGGCGCAGTTCGGTGGCCAGCGCTTCGGTGAGATGGAGGTGTGGGCGCTCGAGGCCTACGGCGCGGCCTACGCGCTGCAGGAGCTGCTCACCATCAAGTCCGACGACGTCACCGGCCGCGTGAAGGTCTACGAGGCCATCGTCAAGGGCGACAACATCCCCGAGCCCGGCATCCCCGAGTCCTTCAAGGTGCTCATCAAGGAGATGCAGTCCCTCTGCCTCAACGTGGAGGTCCTGTCCTCGGACGGCACCACCATCGAGATGAAGGAGTCGGACGAGGACGTCTTCCGCGCGGCGGAGGAGCTCGGCATCGACCTGTCCCGGCGCGAGCCCAGTTCGGTCGAAGAGGTCTGATCGGTATGCCGGGTGGTCACCACGCGTGGTGACCTCACCCGCGAGCCGGCCACCCGGCATACCGCACCTCTTGCAGACCCACGTTTGACACAGATTTAGCTAGAGACACGGAGAGAAGGAACCACGTGCTCGACGTCAACTTCTTCGACGAGCTGCGCATCGGCCTGGCCACCGCGGAGGACATCCGCGCCTGGAGCCACGGCGAGGTGAAGAAGCCGGAGACCATCAACTACCGCACCCTCAAGCCCGAGAAGGACGGACTCTTCTGCGAGAAGATCTTCGGCCCCACCCGGGACTGGGAGTGCAACTGCGGCAAGTACAAGCGCGTCCGCTTCAAGGGCATCATCTGTGAGCGCTGTGGCGTCGAGGTCACCCGCGCCAAGGTGCGCCGCGAGCGGATGGGCCACATCGAGCTGGCCGCACCCGTCACCCACATCTGGTACTTCAAGGGCGTCCCGTCGCGCCTCGGGTACCTGCTCGACCTCGCCCCGAAGGACCTCGAGAAGGTCATCTACTTCGCGGCCTACATGATCACCTCGGTCGACGAGGAGCAGCGCCACAAGGACCTGCCCTCGCTCGAGGCCCAGATCGAGGTCGAGAAGAAGGAGTTCGAGAACAAGCGCGACGCCGACGTCGACACCCGCGCCAAGAAGCTCGAGGCCGACCTGGCCGAGCTCGAGGCCGAGGGTGCCAAGGCCGACGCCCGCCGCAAGGTCCGTGAGTCGGCCGAGCGCGAGATGAACCAGATCCGCAAGCGCGCCGACCAGCAGATCGAGCGGCTCGAGCAGGTCTGGGACCGCTTCAAGAACCTCAAGGTCCAGGACCTCGAGGGCGACGAGATCCTCTACCGCGAGATGCGCGACCGTTTCGGCCTCTACTTCGAGGGCGGCATGGGCGCGGCGGCGATCCAGAAGCGGCTCGAGACCTTCGACCTCGACGCCGAGGCCGAGGCGCTGCGCGAGATCATCGCCACCGGCAAGGGCCAGAAGAAGACCCGCGCCCTCAAGCGGCTCAAGGTCGTCACCGCGTTCCAGCAGACGTCCAACAAGCCGTCCGGCATGGTGCTCGACGCCGTCCCGGTCATCCCGCCGGACCTGCGCCCCATGGTGCAGCTCGACGGTGGCCGGTTCGCGACGTCGGACCTCAACGACCTCTACCGTCGCGTCATCAACCGCAACAACCGCCTCAAGCGACTGCTCGACCTCGGCGCGCCCGAGATCATCGTCAACAACGAGAAGCGGATGCTGCAGGAGGCCGTCGACAGCCTCTTCGACAACGGTCGTCGTGGCCGCCCGGTCACGGGCCCCGGCAACCGTCCGCTCAAGTCGCTGTCCGACATGCTCAAGGGCAAGCAGGGCCGGTTCCGCCAGAACCTGCTCGGCAAGCGCGTCGACTACTCCGGCCGTTCGGTCATCGTCGTCGGCCCGCAGCTGAAGCTGCACCAGTGCGGCCTGCCCAAGCAGATGGCGCTGGAGCTGTTCAAGCCGTTCGTGATGAAGCGTCTGGTCGACCTCGACCACGCGCAGAACATCAAGTCGGCCAAGCGCATGGTCGAGCGGGCGCGTCCGGTGGTCTGGGACGTCCTCGAAGAGGTCATCACCGAGCACCCCGTGCTGCTCAACCGTGCGCCCACCCTGCACCGCCTCGGCATCCAGGCCTTCGAGCCGCAGCTGGTCGAGGGCAAGGCCATCCAGATCCACCCGCTCGTCTGCACCGCGTTCAACGCGGACTTCGACGGTGACCAGATGGCCGTGCACGTGCCGCTGTCCGCTGAGGCCCAGGCCGAGGCCCGCATCCTCATGCTGTCCTCGAACAACATCCTCAAGCCGGCCGACGGCCGTCCCGTGACCATGCCCACCCAGGACATGATCATCGGCCTCTACCACCTCACGTCCGAGGTGGAGAACGGCAAGGGCTCCGGTCGTGCGTTCGCCACGGTCGACGAGGCTCGGATGGCGTTCGACGCCGGCGACCTCGAGCTCGGCAGCAAGGTCAAGATCCGTCTGACCGACCTGGCCCCCGAGCCGGGTGCCGAGCTGCCCGAGGGTGTCGAGCTCTCCGAGGCCGGCACCGTCCCGTCGCTGGTCGTGGAGACCACGCTGGGTCGCGCGCTGTTCAACCAGACGCTCCCGGTCGACTACCCGTTCGTGAACGCGGTCGTCGACAAGAAGCGGCTGTCCTCGATCGTCAACGACCTGGCCGAGCGCTACAGCAAGGTGCAGGTCGCGGCGAGCCTCGACGCGCTCAAGGACTACGGCTTCCACTGGGCGACCCGGTCGGGCACCACGGTGGCCATCTCCGACGTCGTCACGCCTCCCCGCAAGGGCGAGATCCTCGAGGGCTACGAGGCCAAGGCCACCAAGGTGCAGACCCAGTACGAGCGTGGTCTGATCACCGACGACGAGCGCCGTCAGGAGCTCATCGAGATCTGGACGCAGGCCACCAACGAGGTCGCCAAGGAGATGGAGTCCAACCTCCCGCGGAACAACACCATCTTCCGGATGGTGTCCTCGGGTGCGCGTGGTAACTGGATGCAGCTGCGGCAGATCGCCGGTATGCGTGGTCTGGTGTCGAACCCGAAGGGTGACATCATCCCGCGCCCGATCCGCGCGAACTTCCGCGAGGGCCTGTCCGTGCTCGAGTTCTTCATCTCGACGCACGGTTCCCGCAAGGGTCTGGCCGACACCGCGCTGCGGACCGCCGACTCCGGTTACCTCACCCGTCGTCTCGTCGACGTGTCGCAGGACGTCATCATCCGTGAGGACGACTGTGGCACCGAGCGTGGCCTGACCATGCCGATCGCGCAGAAGACCGCCGACGGCGCCCTGGTCGAGCACGACGACGTGGAGACCTCGGTCTACGCCCGCACCCTGGCCGCTGACGTGGTCAAGGACGGGCAGGTGCTGGCCGAGGCCGGCATCGACCTGGGCGACGTGGTCATCGACGCGCTGGTCGCGGCCGGTGTCGAGGAGGTCAAGGTCCGTTCGGTGCTCACCTGTGAGTCCCGCGTCGGCACCTGCGCCGCCTGCTACGGCCGTTCGCTGGCCACCGGCAAGCTCGTCGACATCGGCGAGGCCGTCGGCATCATCGCGGCCCAGTCGATCGGTGAGCCCGGCACCCAGCTGACGATGCGGACCTTCCACACCGGTGGTGTGGCCGGTGACGACATCACCCAGGGTCTGCCGCGTGTGGTCGAGCTGTTCGAGGCCCGCACCCCCAAGGGTGTGGCCCCGATCGCCGAGGCTGCGGGTCGCGTGACCGTCGAGGACACCGACAAGACGCGCCGGATCATGCTCACCCCGGACGACGGCTCCGAGGAGCACGCCTACCCGGTCAGCAAGCGTGCGCGCCTGCTGGTCCAGGACGGCGACCACGTCGACGTGGGTCAGCAGCTGACGCAGGGTTCGATCGACCCGAAGCAGGTGCTGCGCATCCTCGGCCCGCGGGCCGTGCAGATGCACCTGGTCGACGAGGTCCAGAACGTCTACCGCCAGCAGGGTGTGTCGATCCACGACAAGCACATCGAGGTCATCGTCCGCCAGATGCTGCGGCGCATCACCATCATCGAGTCCGGCGATGCCGACCTGCTCCCCGGTGAGCTGGCCGAGCGTGGCCGGTTCGAGGAGGAGAACCGCCGCGTCGTCGCCGAGAGTGGTCGCCCGGCCTCGGGTCGTCCCGAGCTGATGGGCATCACCAAGGCGTCGCTGGCCACCGAGTCGTGGCTGTCGGCCGCCTCCTTCCAGGAGACGACGCGCGTCCTCACCGAGGCCGCGATGAACGCCAAGAGCGACCCGCTGCTGGGCCTCAAGGAGAACGTCATCCTCGGAAAGCTGATCCCGGCCGGCACGGGTCTCCCGCGCTACCGGAACATCAAGGTCGAGCCGACCGAGGAGGCGAAGGCCGCCATGTACTCGATGCCCAACTACGAGTACGACTACCCGGTCTTCGGGCCCGGCTCCGGCGAGGCGATCCGCCTCGACGACGCCGAGCTGGGTCTCGACCGGATCGACTGAGTGCTCGCCTGAGGGCACCGCACGACAAGGGCGGGTATGCCGCGTGGTCACCGCGCGGCATACCCGCCCTTCGCGTTGCCGAGGCACTGGTTGCTGGTGAGTCGGCATGGTGGGGCGGTTTGGGCCTCTGGTGCCGGGTGGTCGGCAACGAGTGGGGGAGGATGGGTGCCGTGGGCGCGTTCGGTGAAGAGGGCGGCAGCGCCGCGGCCGAGCTGGTGACCCTGGCGCGGGCGGACACCCCGCACGGGGAGGTGTCGCTGCGGCGCCGCGGTGAGGTCCTCGAGCTGGTCGTCGGGGGAGTGTTCGCCATGGACACCGTCGATGTCTCCACCGAGGTCGAGCTGGCCCGCGCCGCCCTCGCCGACCACCCCGCCCCGCGCCGGGTGCTCGTCGGTGGCCTCGGTCTCGGCTTCACCGCCCGCGCCGTCCTCGCCGACGACCGGGTCGAGCGGCTCGACGTGGTCGAGCTGGCGGCACCCCTGGTCGAGTGGGCCCGCACCGAGACCGTCCCGGAGCTCTCGGGGCTGGAGGCCGACGGACGCTGTCGCCTGTATGCCGCCGACGTCGCGGACGTGCTCACCGACACCACTGCGGCGCCGTCACCACCGTGGGACCTGGTGCTCCTCGACGTCGACAACGGGCCCGGTTTCCTCGTCCACCCCCACAACGCCGGCCTCTACGCACCCAGCGGGCTGCACGCGGCATACCGGGCTCTGGCGCCCTCCGGGCGGCTCGTCATCTGGTCCTCCCACGAGGCTCCCGACCTCGCCACCGCCCTGCGCGCCCTCGCCGCCGACCACCCCGGAGCCAGCGCCGACGAGCGGGTCATCACCGTCCCCCGCGAGGGCCGAGACTTCGACTACGCCCTCTACGGGTTGAGCGCAGGTACCCCGCCGCGGGCATAGCCGCGCCACCTGCGGTGTTGTACCGGGGGCTGCCGGCGGGAACCGATTTGGAGCGGTTCTGCGCAGGCGGTATCTTTGAGAACTGTGCCTGAGGTGTGCCTCGGGCATGCCCGCTGGACTCGGCGCCGGACTCACCGGCAGCCGCCCCAGCACCACCTCTCGCCGGGCAATCCACGACTCGATCCGCATGGGTCGCGTGTGGGGAGTGCAGGGGAGAGCGCCCAGCCCGACACACCCGAGTGCGGGGGTCGGGGGACGGCGACAACACCAAGGAGTGCCCACCAGGGCACGGACCACTCGACGACGTACGGAGAACAGGTTGCCTACGATCAACCAGCTGGTGCGCAAGGGCCGGCAGGACAAGGTCGCCAAGACCAAGACCCCTGCCCTCAAGGGCTCGCCGCAGCGCCGCGGTGTGTGCACGCGCGTGTACACCACCACCCCCAAGAAGCCGAACTCGGCGCTGCGCAAGGTGGCTCGTGTCCGCCTCACCAGCGGCATCGAGGTCACGGCGTACATCCCCGGTGTCGGCCACAACCTGCAGGAGCACTCGATCGTGCTCGTGCGCGGTGGTCGTGTGAAGGACCTGCCGGGTGTGCGCTACAAGATCATCCGTGGCTCGCTCGACACCCAGGGTGTCAAGGGCCGCCAGCAGGCTCGTTCCCGGTACGGCGCGAAGAAGGAGAAGAAGTAATGCCTCGCAAGGGCCCCGCGCCGAAGCGCCCCCTCGTCGTCGACCCGGTCTACCAGTCGCCGCTGGTGACCCAGCTGGTCAACAAGGTCCTGCTCGACGGCAAGAAGTCGATCGCCGAGACCATCGTCTACGGCGCCCTCGAGGGCTGCCGTGAGAAGACCGGCACCGACCCCGTCGCCACCCTCAAGCGTGCGCTCGACAACATCCGCCCGACCCTGGAGGTCAAGTCCCGCCGTGTCGGTGGCGCGACCTACCAGGTGCCGGTCGAGGTCAAGCCGAACCGCGCGACCACCCTGGCCCTGCGCTGGATGGTCGGCTACTCGCGTCAGCGTCGTGAGAAGACGATGACCGAGCGCCTCATGAACGAGATCCTCGACGCCTCCAACGGCCTCGGCGCAGCAGTCAAGCGCCGCGAGGACACCCACAAGATGGCCGAGTCCAACAAGGCCTTCGCGCACTACCGCTGGTGACAGCGGCCGGTATGCCGCGTGCGCCAGGCGCGCACGCGGCATACCGGACAGCGTGTGGTCACCACCGGTCACCACGCGCACAACGCAACGAACACAACAGCTTTCCGCAACGAGCGAGATGAGATAACGCAAGTGGCACTCGACGTCCTGACGGACCTCACGAAGGTCCGCAACATCGGCATCATGGCGCACATCGACGCCGGCAAGACGACGACGACGGAGCGCATCCTCTTCTACACCGGTGTCAACCACAAGATCGGTGAGACGCACGACGGTGCGTCGACGACCGACTGGATGGAGCAGGAGAAGGAGCGGGGCATCACCATCACCTCCGCTGCCGTCACCTCCTTCTGGGAGGGCACCCAGATCAACATCATCGACACCCCCGGTCACGTCGACTTCACCGTCGAGGTGGAGCGCTCGCTGCGCGTCCTCGACGGCGCCGTCGCCGTCTTCGACGGCAAGGAGGGCGTCGAGCCCCAGTCCGAGACCGTGTGGCGCCAGGCCGACAAGTACGACGTGCCTCGCATCGCGTTCGTCAACAAGATGGACAAGCTCGGCGCGGACTTCTACTTCACCGTGCAGACCATCAAGGACCGCCTCGGTGCGGAGCCGTTGGTGATGCAGCTTCCGATCGGCTCCGAGAACGACTTCATCGGCGTCGTCGACCTGCTCTACATGCGCGCTCTGGTGTGGCCCGGCGACGCCAAGGGTGACGTCACCATGGGTGCCAAGTACGAGATCCAGGAGATCCCGGCGGACCTGCAGGCCAAGGCCGAGGAGTACCGCAACCACATCGTGGAGCGCGTCGCCGAGTCCGACGACGACCTCATGGAGAAGTACCTCGGTGGCGAGGAGCTGTCGATCGAGGAGCTCAAGGCGGGCATCCGCAAGCTCACGGTCAACTCCGAGCTCTACCCCGTCTTCTGTGGTTCGGCGTTCAAGAACCGCGGTGTGCAGCCCATGCTCGACGCCGTCGTCGACTACCTCCCGTCGCCGCTGGACGTCGACGCGATGCAGGGCCACAAGCCGGGCGACGAGTCGGTCGAGATGACCCGCGAGCCCAGCAAGGAGGCCCCGTTCTCCGCGCTGGCGTTCAAGGTCGCCGCCCACCCGTTCTTCGGCACGCTCACCTTCATCCGGGTCTACTCCGGTCGCGTCGCCGCGGGCTCGCAGGTCGTCAACACGACCAAGGGCAAGAAGGAGCGCATCGGCAAGCTGTTCCAGATGCACGCCAACAAGGAGAACCCGGTCGAGGAGGCCCTGGCGGGTCACATCTATGCCGCCATCGGTCTGAAGGACACCACCACCGGTGACACCCTGAGCGACCCGAACGAGCAGATCGTGCTCGAGTCGATGACCTTCCCCGAGCCGGTCATCCAGGTGGCCATCGAGCCCAAGACCAAGGGTGACCAGGAGAAGCTGTCGACGGCCATCCAGAAGCTCTCCGCCGAGGACCCGACCTTCCAGGTCCACCTCGACGAGGAGACCGGCCAGACGATCATCGCCGGCATGGGCGAGCTCCACCTGGACATCCTCGTGGACCGCATGAAGCGCGAGTTCAAGGTCGAGGCCAACGTCGGCAAGCCGCAGGTGGCCTACCGCGAGACGATCAAGTCGAGCGTGGACAAGTACGACTACACCCACAAGAAGCAGACGGGTGGGTCGGGCCAGTTCGCGAAGATCCAGATCAGCCTCGAGCCGCTGGACACGACCGAAGGTGGCGAGCTCTACGAGTTCGACAACAAGGTCACCGGTGGTCGCGTGCCGCGCGAGTACATCCCGTCGGTCGACGCCGGTATCCAGGACGCCATGCAGTACGGCGTGCTCGCCGGTTACCCGCTGGTGGGCATCAAGGCCACGCTGCTCGACGGTGCCTACCACGACGTCGACTCCTCGGAGATGGCGTTCAAGATCGCCGGCTCGATGGCGCTCAAGGAGGCTGTCCGCAAGGCCAACCCCGTGCTGCTCGAGCCGATGATGGCCGTCGAGGTGCGTACGCCCGAGGACTACATGGGCGACGTCATCGGCGACATCAACGCCCGTCGTGGCCAGATCCAGGGCATGGAGGACATCAGCGGCGCCAAGGTCGTCCGCGGTCTCGTCCCGCTCTCGGAGATGTTCGGTTACGTCGGCGACCTGCGTTCCAAGACGCAGGGTCGGGCGAGCTTCTCGATGGAGTTTGACTCCTACGCCGAGGTCCCCAAGGCTGTGGCCGAGGAGATCATCAAGAAGACCCGTGGCGAGTGACCGGTAGCATTACCGGTCGCACGACACGACACAGCACCAACCCCCAGTACGACGCCACGTCCTGCCCGGTCGTGCAGCGTTTCACCAAAGAAGAGTCCTGAGGAGGACATCAAGTGGCGAAGGCAAAGTTCGAGCGGACCAAGCCGCACGTCAACATCGGCACCATCGGTCACATCGACCACGGTAAGACGACGCTGACGGCTGCGATTTCCAAGGTTCTGCACGACAAGTACCCGGACCTGAACCCGCAGTTCGCGTTCGAGGACATCGACAAGGCGCCCGAGGAGAAGCAGCGCGGTATCACCATCTCCATCGCGCACATCGAGTACCAGACCGAGTCGCGTCACTACGCGCACGTCGACTGCCCCGGTCACGCGGACTACGTGAAGAACATGATCACCGGTGCGGCCCAGATGGACGGCGCGATCCTCGTGGTCGCCGCCACCGACGGCCCGATGCCGCAGACGAAGGAGCACGTCCTCCTGGCCCGCCAGGTCGGCGTTCCCTACATCGTCGTGGCGCTCAACAAGGCCGACATGGTCGACGACGAGGAGATCCTCGAGCTCGTCGAGATGGAGGTCCGTGAGCTGCTGTCCGACTACGAGTTCCCCGGCGACGACGTTCCGGTCGTCAAGGTGTCCGCGCTCAAGGCCCTCGAGGGCGACGAGAAGTGGGCCCAGTCGGTGCTCGAGCTGATGGACGCCGTCGACACCGCGATTCCGGAGCCGGAGCGCGAGATCGACAAGCCGTTCCTCATGCCCGTCGAGGACGTCTTCACCATCACCGGTCGTGGCACGGTCGTCACCGGCCGTATCGAGCGTGGTGTCCTCAACGTCAACGAGGAGGTCGAGATCGTGGGTATCCACGACGGCCCCCCGGCGAAGACCACGGTCACCGGCATCGAGATGTTCCGCAAGCTCCTCGACGAGGGTCGCGCGGGCGAGAACGTCGGCCTGCTGCTTCGTGGCACCAAGCGCGAGGACGTCGAGCGCGGCCAGGTCATCGTCAAGCCGGGCTCGATCACCCCGCACACCGAGTTCGAGGCCAACGTCTACATCCTGTCCAAGGACGAGGGCGGCCGTCACACGCCGTTCTACGACAACTACCGTCCGCAGTTCTACTTCCGTACGACTGACGTGACCGGCGTTGTCCACCTGCCCGAGGGCACCGAGATGGTCATGCCCGGTGACAACACCGAGATGAAGGTCGAGCTCATCCAGCCGATCGCCATGGAGGAGGGCCTGCGCTTCGCCATCCGCGAGGGCGGCCGCACCGTCGGCGCCGGCCGGGTCACCAAGATCACCAAGTGATCTAGACCCACCAGCTCCACGAAGGGGCCCCCCCCCCTCGGGCGCGGGGGCCCGA
>JAEZWF010000004.1 GCA_023420415.1 Actinomycetes bacterium
GTCCGGGCGTGGCCGGTGCTGGCGTGGCCGGTGCCGACGGCGTGGCCGGGGCCGACGGCTCGGCCGGGGCCGACGCGGCCGGAGCGGACGGCGTCGCCGACGGCTTGGGTGCGGACGGCTCGGCGGACGGAGCCGCCGGGGTGGCCGGCGCCGGGGTCGAGGAGGACGGCGCGGAGGCCGGGACCTCGGTGACCTTCTCGGTGTCGGCAGCCTTGGCCGCGGACTTCTTCGCCGCAGCCTTCTTGGCGGGAGCCTTCTTCAGCTCCTCGGGGAATGTCTCGGTCGCCTTGCGGACGACCGGTGCCTCGATCGTCGAGCTGGCGGTCTTGACGTACTCGCCGATGCTCTGGAGGTGGGCGATCAGCGTCTTGCTGTCGGTGCCCAGCTCCTTGGCGAGCGCGCTTACACGGACCTTTGCCACGTTTCTCCTGTTCCTGGTCCGCGTCAGGACAGGCGCGGACCGTCGTTACTGCTGGGGGGAGCTCATTGCTGAGTACTCATCGGGTGCTCATCAGCGTCAAACCCGCTTCCGGTGTCTTCCCATGACGGACATTTCATTTCTGGTGCGGCGGGTGGTCGTCGGCCAGTGCCGCGACGTATGCCGTGACCGCCGCCGGGTCCGGGGCGGCGCTGATGCGCAGCGCGCGCCCGAAGGCTCGGCGTCGGAGGGCCTGGTCGAGGCAGTCACCCGTGGGGTGCAGCCATGCGCCGCGCCCCGGCAGGCGGTGCCGTGGGTCGGGGGTCAACCGGATCGCACCGGAATCGTCCGTCTCCGCGACCACTCGCAGGAGTGCCGACCAGCTATCCGTCCTGCGGCAGCCCACACACGTGCGGGTCGGTGACCCATGCGTGCTGCGGGGGGTGGTGCTCACTGCCGAAGGCCGGAGTCCAGTCCGGTCGGTCCCCACCAGTCTAGCCCTTTCCGTCAGCCGGGCGTGTCACCGGTGTCCGGCGCCTCGTTCGTCGCACTGGTCCCAGCCGCACCAGCCGCACCATCAGTCCCGGCGGCCCCGGTGGCCCCGGCGGCTCGCCCGGCGCCCGTCGGCGCGTCAGCCCCGGCGGCCTGGGTGTCGGGCCGGATGTCGATGCGCCAGCCGGTCAGCTTGGCGGCGAGGCGGGCGTTCTGCCCCTCCTTGCCGATGGCGAGCGAGAGCTGGTAGTCCGGCACGATCACCCGAGCCGCCCGCAGCTGCGGGTCGACGATCTCGACCGACTCCACGCGCGAGGGCGACAACGCGGCCGCCACGAACTCCTTGGGGTCCTCGGAGTAGTCGACGATGTCGATCTTCTCGCCGTGCAGCTCGGTCATGACCGCCCGGACGCGCGCACCCATCGGGCCGATGCAGGCGCCCTTGGCGTTGACGCCGGGCACCTTGGAGTGGACCGCGATCTTGGTGCGGTGACCGGCCTCGCGGGCCAGGGCGGCGATCTCGACGGTGCCGTCGGCGATCTCGGGCACCTCCAGCGCGAAGAGCTTGCGCACGAGGTTGGGGTGGGTGCGGGACAGCCCGATCTGGGGGCCCTTGGGCCCGCGACGGACCGACACGACGAAGGTGCGCAGCCGCTCGCCGTGCACGTACTTCTCCCCCGGCACCTGCTCGGCCACCGGCAGGATGCCCTCGACCGTGCCGAAGTCGACGGTGACGTGGCGGGGGTCCGGGCTCTGCTGGATCACGCCGGCGACGACGTCGCCCTCGCGGCCCTTGAAGTCACCGAGGATCGCCTCGTCCTCGAGGTCGCGCAGCCGCTGCACGATCACCTGGCGCGCGGTGGCGGCGGCGATGCGCCCGAACCCGGTGGGCGTGTCGTCGAACTCGGGGCCGTACTCGCGCGGCGGCCGCTCCTGGCCCTCCTCGGGCTCCGGCTGCTCGATCTCCTCGCGCGCCCACACGATGACGTGCCCGCTCTTGCGGTCGAGCTCGACGCGGGCGTTGCGGTAGGCGCCGTCGGTGCGGTGGTAGGCGACGAGGAGAGCCTGCTCGATGGCGGGGATGAGGACCTCGAGGGAGATGTCGCGCTCCCGCTCGAGCGCCCGCAGCGCGGCCAGGTCGATGTCCATGTCAGTCCTCCTCGGTGGCGGCGTCGCCGTCGGTGGTGTCGCCGTCGATCGTGTCGCTGCCGGTGGTGTCGTCGTCGGCCCGCGAGAACTCGACCTCGACCACGGCCCGCGAGATCGCGGCATACGGCAGCTCGACCGTGCGCGCGGGGGTCTTCTTCGCGGCGGGCACCTCGAGGGTGACCCCGTCGGCGCCGGCGCGGACGATGCGCCCGGTGACCTTGTCACCCTCGGTGGGGGTGATGGTGACGAGTCGGCCGACGTTGCGGCGGAAGTGGCGGGGCTCGGTGAGGGGCCGGTCGAGGCCGGGGCTGGTGACCTCGAGGGTGTAGGGCTGCTCGCCCATCGTGTCGGCCGCGTCGAGCGCGTCGCTCACGACGCGGGTCGCGTCGGCGACCTCGTCGAGGCTCAGCGGCGGGGTCGGGGTCGTCGTCTCACCCGTGTCGGGCAGCGCGCGGTCGATCCAGATGCGGACCATGCGGCGCTTGCCCGCAGGTGTGACGGCGACATCCTCGACCAGCAGGCCCATGGCCGCGAGCGGTGGCTCGACGACGGGACGAATCTGGTCCTTGACGCTCACTGACTCGTCCTCTCTGAAGTTCTCGGTTGTCCTGCGTCGTCACTCTAGCCACGGCGACGACCGGCCGCACGAGCGGCCGACACGTGCGTGACATGATCGCGGGTATGCCGCCTGCTCCCGACCGCGCGCCCGCGCGGCTGTCGCGTCGGGGTGCGTTGGCTTTGGGCGCGAGCGCCGTTGCGGCACTGGGACTTTCGGCCTGCGGGATCAGGCTCGAGGACGACGCACCGCGCGTGCCGGGCATCCCGACGCGGGAGCCCTATGCGTGGGAGGGGTTCCTCGTCGCGTTGTGGCGCAGGTGTGACGCCTTGTCGGCGCTCGCTCGCAGCGTCGGCGGACCGGTGACCGGCGTGCCGGCCCGCCTGGCCGCGCTCCACGACACGCAGGCCCAGGGTCTGCGGGCCGAGCTGCTGGGACTCGGGGTGCCCGAGCGGGTGCTGACCGAGGCCGCCACCCCCAGGGGGACGGGCACGGGGACGGGCACAGCGACGGGCACAGCGACGGGCACGGCGAGCTCTGCCACCACTGCGCCGAGTGCCACTGCGCCGACCTCCACTGCGCCGACCTCCACTGCGCCGACCACCGGCAAGGCCGGCCAGGCCGCGCTGGCTGGGGAAGAGGCGAGCGACCTCGGCCCGACAGCCATCGCCTCCCTGGCCAAGCTGCCGGCCGACGCCATCCCCCTGGTCGGATCCGTGCTGGGGCAGCGCGGGGCGGCCGCCGCCCTGCTGGGGCACCCGATCACCTGGCCCGAGCAGGCCCTGTCGGCGCGCTCCCTGGCCGCGAACTACCTCTCGACGACCCGGGCTGCGGTCTACGGCCTCGAGGTGGCGACCGCACAGTCACCGAAGGGCGCGCAGCGCACGCTCGCCCAGACGACCCTGATCGCACTGCGGACCCGCGCCGCCGAGCAGGAGGTCCTCGCCGGCTCGTCGGCGGGCCCGCCGGCGGTTGCCTACACGCTGCCGTTCGCGGTCACGACCCCGGCCACTGCGCGCAAGCTGGCCGTCCACGTGCTCACCGAGCTGCGGGCCGCGGTGGCCCGTGACCTCGGCAGCGCGCAGGGAAACCCGGCCGCCCTGGGCCTGCTGGTCCAGTGGTTGTCCGACACCGAGGTGCTGGCCTCGCGGTGGGGCGTACCGCTGGCGCCGTTCCCCGGCCTGACGACCCCGAAGTGATGCGCACCGAGGACGCGGCGGCGCTCGTGCCCGCCGCCTTCACC
Organism: Actinomycetes bacterium; assembly: GCA_023420415.1. GTDB lineage: Bacteria > Actinomycetota > Actinomycetes > Actinomycetales > Dermatophilaceae > Pedococcus. Next base: position 3,859 of record JAEZWF010000004.1, read on the forward strand.
GAGTTCGTCGGACGCTGGTCCGTCGAGGACGGCAACGTCGGGGGGCCGTCGGGTGCGCAGTGGGCCGCCGACCTACCCCGGTTGCTCGCCAGAGTGCTCGACGACTGGGAGCTGACCCCGACCGGCCCCGGGCGTACCGGCTACTCAGCCCTCGTGCTGCCCGTGGAGCGGGCCGACGGACCCGCTGCCCTCAAACTGGCGTGGCCACACCTTGAGGCGCGTGACGAGCCTCTTGCCCTGCGGCACTGGGGCGGGACGGCGGCCGTGCACCTCATTGCGGCCGACCCGTCCCGCAGTGTCCTGCTCCTGGAGGCCCTCGACTCCTCCCGCGACCTCACGACGGTCGACATCGACACCGCCTGCGCCGTCATCGGGGGCCTGTTGGCGCAGCTCCATGTCGACGCGCCACCCGGTCTGCGCTCCGTTCCCGAGTACGTCGAACGCGTCCTCACCCGTATGGATGCGCTGGCGGGTGCTCTCCCCAGGCGCATGACCGACCGGGCGACGGGGTTGCTACGTGACCTCACCGCGTCGGATGCGAAACCCCGGTTGCTGCACACCGACCTGCACTTCGAGAACGTCCTCGCGAGCCGGCCCGGCACCGACCGCCCGCCCTGGCTGGCGATCGACCCTCATGCCATGTCGGGCCACCCCGGCTTCGAGGTCCAGCCGCTTCTGCGCAACCGGCGCGACGAGCTCGGCACGGGCTCCGCCATGCGCCGCGGGGCGCGACGGCGGTTGGCGATCTGCTGCGAGGCGGCCGGCATTGACGAGGACGAGGCTCTCGGGTGGACCTACCTGCACACCATGATGGAGGCCATCTGGGGTGCCGAAGGTGGCGACCAGGGCGAGGTCTCGTTCAACGTCGCACTCCTCAAGGCCCTCGACGACTGACGCTGTCGAGCCCGCTTGCTTGCGTCTGCGGGTTTGCCCACCAGCGGGGCAAATCCGCAGACGCAGCGCATCAGGTCCAGCGGTACTCGATCTCGGGGCGGCCGGCGCCGGCATACCGCTGCGAGCGCGTCACGAGCCGCGCGTCGCTGAGGTGCTCGGCGTAGCGCCGCGCGGTGACCCGGCTGACGCCGAGACGTTCGGCGAGCTCGGTGGCCGACAGCGCGCCGGCCCCCTGGAGCTCGCGGGTGACCCGCCCGAGCAGCTCCTCCGACATGCCCTTCGGCAGGGCGGTCCGCGTGGGACGCACCCCAGCAACCACCTGGTCGACCTCGTCCTGGCTGGCGACCTGCTCGCCCATGCGCACCTGGGCTCGGTAGTCGCGGTAGGCCTCGAGCCGGTCCCGCAGCGTCGCGAACACGAACGGCTTGAGGATGTACTGCACCACTCCGAGCGACACCGCCGACCGCACCACCTCCAGCTCGCGGGCCGAGGTGACGGCGATGACGTCGGCCCGGTGCCCTGCGGCGCGCATGGCGCGGATCACGTCGAGGCCATGGCGGTCGGGCAGGTTCATGTCGAGCAGCACCACGTCGACCGGGGTGGAGTCGAGGACGCGCAACGCCTCGTGCGACGTCGCCGCCGTGCCGGCGACGTCGAAGCCGGGCACACGCGTGACGTATGCCGCGTGGGCCTCGAGGGCGACCGGCTCGTCCTCCACGACGAGCACCGCGAGTGCGTCAGGCATTGGCTGCCTCCGGTGCAGTCGACTCGGACCGGGCGCCGCGCGGCAACCGCACCGTGAACGTCGCCCCCGGCGGGCCGGTCACCTCGAGCTCTCCACCGAGGCGGGCGACCGACTGCGACACGAGCGCGAGACCGATGCCGCGGCGACCGGCACTGCCCTCCTGCTTGGTGCTGAACCCGCGCCGGAACGCCTGCTCCACCGCCCCCGGCGGCAGACCGGGCCCGTTGTCGCCGACCTCCAGCACGGCCGTGTCGCCCTCGAGTCGGGCGTCGACCGTGACCCGGCGCGGCGGTTCCACGGTGGCCACCGCCTCGAAGGCGTTGTCGATGAGGTTGCCGACGATCGTGACGAGGTCGCGCGCGGGTGCGGCGTCGGACGGCCAGTGCGCGTCGGGGTCGATGACGAGCTCGATGCCGCTCTCACTGGCCTGCGCGGCCTTGCCGAGCAGCAGTGCGGTGAGAGCGGGCTCGGACACGGCACCGACGACGGCGTCCGTGAGCCCCTGCGACAGCTGGAGCTCCTCGGTGGCGAAGGCCAGCGCACGGTCCGGGTGGCCCAGCTCGATGAGACTGACGATCGCGTGCAGCCGGTTGGCCGACTCGTGCGCCTGCGAGCGCAACGCCTCGGTGAGCCCACGGGCCGAGTCGAGCTCGCCGGTGAGGTGCTCGAGGTCGGTGCGGTCACGCAGCGTGACGACGTGCCCGAGGCGCCGGCCCTGCCACTGCGCCGGCGCCTTGTTGAGGACGAGCACCCGGGCGGCGGTCACGTGCAGCTCGTCCAGCCGTTCGTCATCGTCGGTGAGCGCACTGGTGAGGGCGGCCGCGAGGCCGAGGTCGGCCACCTTCTGGCCGACCGGGTCGGGCGGAAGGTCCAGCAGCCGGCTCGCCTCGTCGTTGGTGAGACGCACGCGCCCGTCGCGGTCGACGAGCAGGAGACCTTCGGTGACCGCGTGCAGGACGGCGTCGTAGTACTCGACCATGTCACCGAGCTGACGCTCCCCCAGTCCGCGCGTCTGGCGCTGCACCCGCCGCGCCACGAGCGCGGTACCCAGACCGGAGAGCAGGGCGGCCACCAGACCGGCCAGCAGGATCGCCGGCAGCTGACCGCGCACCTGGGCGCTCACCGCCGACTTGCGGATGCCGACGGCCACCATGCCGACGACGTCGCGCCCGTCGTGCACCGGCTCGACCACGCGGCGCGACGGGCCGAGCGTGCCCGTGTAGTCCTCGACCACCTCACCGCCGGACCGGGCCGCCTCGATGTGGCCGATGAACGGCTTGCCGACCTGGGTCGCGTCCGGGTGGGTGAAGCGGATGCCGTCACGGGTCATGACGACGACGAAGTCGGTGCGGGTCTCGACCCGGGTGCGTTCGGCATACGCCTGCAGGCCGGCGGGGTCGTCCGCCCGCAGCGCCCCCACGACCATGGGGCTGGCGGCGACGGTCTCCGCGACGGCTCGCGCCCGCTCGGTCGCCTCCTTGGTGCTGGCTCGCACGGCCTGCACGTAGACCGCCGTGACACCGACCCCCACGACCAGCAGACCCGCGAGCACCTGGAGCACGAACGTCTGCGCCGCCACGCTCCAGCGGTTCGGCGCGCGCACGAGCCGGCTCAGCGGCATACTCGCGCCTCGCGAAACTCAATGAACACAAACGTGACCCTAGCCGCGGGCCGCGCCACCATCGTCGCTGTTCGTCATCCCGGACGCGCCCGGGACCACACAGCTGGGAGAACACCGTGAGCACAAGCGCCGACAACGCCGTCGACCGACCCGCACCGAAGCGGGACCGCACCCACTACCTCTACATCGCCGTCATCATCGCGATGCTGCTCGGCATCGCCGTCGGGTTCATCTGGCCCGACTTCGGGATCAAGCTCAAGTGGCTGGGCACCGGGTTCGTCAACCTCATCAAGATGATGATCACGCCGATCATCTTCTGCACCATCGTCCTCGGCATCGGGTCGGTGCGCCGGGCCGCCCAGGTCGGCAAGGTCGGTGGGCTCGCGCTGGGCTACTTCCTCACGATGTCGACGTTCGCGCTCGCGATCGGGCTCGTCGTCGGCAACATCGTCAAGCCCGGTTCCGGCCTGCACCTCACCGACGCGCTCGCCAAGACCGGCCAGGCGCAGGTGTCGGGCGAGGCCGAGACGACGGTCGACTTCATCCTCGGACTCATCCCGGACACGCTGGTCTCGGCGCTGACGTCGGGCTCGGTGCTGCAGGCGCTGCTGGTCGCGCTCCTCGTCGGTTTCGCGCTGCAGAAGATGGGGCGCGCGGGTGAGCCGATCCTGGTGGGCATCAAGCACTTCGAGCGGCTCGTCTTCCGCCTGATGGCGATGATCATGTATGCCGCGCCGATCGGTGCGTTCGGCGCCATGGCTGCCGTCGTGGGCGCCACCGGGTGGAAGGCGCTCGCGAGCCTCTTCCAGGTGATGGTCGCCTTCTACATCACCTGTGGCCTCTTCGTGTTCGTGGTGCTCGGGCTGGTGCTCTACGCCTTCACCCGCGTCAACATCTTCAAGCTGCTGAAGTACCTCGGCCGCGAGTTCCTGCTGATCTTGTCGACGTCGTCGTCGGAGTCGGCGCTGCCGCGGCTGATCGCCAAGATGGAGCACGCGGGCGTCTCGCGGCCGGTCGTCGGCATCACCGTGCCGACGGGCTACTCGTTCAACCTCGACGGCACCGCGATCTACCTGACCATGGCGTCGCTGTTCATCGCCGACGCGCTGGACAAGCCGTTCACACTGGGGCAGCAGATCTCGTTGCTGCTGTTCATGATCATCGCCTCGAAGGGTGCCGCGGGCGTGACCGGCGCGGGTCTGGCGACGCTGGCCGGTGGCCTGCAGTCGCACCGTCCCGACCTGGTCGACGGCGTCGGCTTCATCGTCGGCATCGACCGGCTCATGAGCGAGGCGCGGGCGCTGACCAACTTCGCCGGCAACTCGGTCGCGACCGTGCTGATCGGCACCTGGGTGGGCGAGGTCGACCGGCCGCGCCTGGACGCCGTGCTCGACGGGGACCTGCCGTTCGACGAGCGCACGATGCTCGACCAGGACGAGGCCGACCGCGCCGACCTCGTGGGCGACGAGGCCTCGGTGACCCAGGGCCACTGAGCCGGACGCCGGCTTGCTGCGTCTGCGAGTTTGCCCCGCTGGTGGGCAGATCCGCAGACGTAAGCCGGCACCCCCTTGTTACGTCTGCGAGTTTGCCCCGCTGGCGGGCAGATCCGCAGACGCAAGCGGGCGCGGCCGGCATACCCTGACGCGGTGACCGAGCTGCGCACCGACCGACTCCTGCTGCGGCAGTGGACCGACGCCGACCTGGAGCCGTTCGCCGCCCTCAACGACGACCCCGAGGTGATGGCGCACTTCCCGGCCCACCTGACCCGTGAGCAGAGCGATGCCAACGCCGCTCATATCCGCGCCTTCATCGACGAGCGGGGCTGGGGGCTGTGGGCCGTCGAGGTGGTGCAGACGGGTGAGTTCGTGGGGTTCACGGGGCTGTCGATCCCGCGGTTCGAGGCGCACTTCACCCCGTGCGTCGAGATCGGCTGGCGGCTCGCGCGGTCCGCGTGGGGGCGCGGGTATGCCACCGAGGCAGCAGTCGCCAGCGCTGCGCACGGCTTCGGTGAGCTCGGGCTCGACGAGATCGTGGCGATGGTCGAGGTGCGAAACATCCGCTCGCAGAACGTGATGCACAAGCTGGGCATGACCCGCGACGAGGACGGCGACTTCGACCACCCGATGGTGCCGGAGGGAAGTCCGGTGCGGCGCCACCAGCTCTATCGACTGCGGCGCGACGACTGGAAGGGAGCGGCATGAGCGGGACGGTGGCACCAGAGGCCGTGGTTTCGGCGCTGGCCCCCACAGGCACGCTGCGCGCGTCGATCAACCTCGGCAATCCGGTTCTCGCCCAAGGGACTCCGGATGAGCCGCGCGGCGTAACGGTAGACCTTGCGCGCGAGCTGGCACGGCGGATTGGTGTGCCACTGGAGCTCCTCTGCTTCGACGCGGCGCGCAAATCCTTCGAGGCGATGGCCACGGGTGCAGCCGACCTCTGCTTCCTGGCGATCGACCCGGCGCGCGAGACGGAGGTCGCCTTCTCCGCGCCCTACGTCGCGATCGAGGGCGTCTACGTCGTCGCCGAGGATTCACCGGTGCGCGGTGCCGACGACGTGGACCGCGCGGGGACGCGCATCGGTGTCAAGGAGGGGTCGGCATACGACCTGCACCTGAGCCGCACGCTGCGTGACGCGACCCTCGTCCGCGGGGCCGAAGGCATCGAGGTCTTCGTGGACCAGTCGCTCGAGGTCGGCGCCGGGATTCGCCAACCGGTCGAGGACTTCGTCGCGGCCAATGCGGGTCACCGGGTCGTCGAGCCGGCTTTCATGCAGATCCGGCAGGCGGTGGGTGTTCCACGCGACCGTCCCGCTGAGGCGGCGCAGCTCGTGAGCGACGTGGTCGACGAGCTCAAGGCCTCCGGCTTCGTCGCCGAGTCGTTGGAGCGCTCAGGCCAGTCCGCGTCCCTCGTCGCCCCCTGATCCCTGAGTCCCTACTTTTCCGCGTGACGCGCGAACGTTGAACTTCACCCGCACCAGTAGCCCGAGGGAAGCCAGCTTTCCCGCGTGACGTGGAAAGGCTGAGGCGGCGCGCGGTCGCGGTGTCGGCGACGCGGCATACCGTCGGCGCATGACCTATTGGGTGAACACGGTGAGCCGCAGCCACGTCGAGCGCGGGGTGGCGGGTGGGTTCACGCCAGCACGACTACGCGGTCATCCGGGCAGCCCTCACCGCTCAGTGACCCGCTGAGGTCGCGCCCCGGGCGCTGGTCCGGCAAGAATCGTCGTGCACGCAGGCGACGCAGCACCACGGACGAGCCCCGCGGGGGCGAGGAGGTCGGCACCGGTGAGCCAGATGCAGTTCGGGATCTTCACGGTCGGCGACCTGACCCGGGACCCGACCACGGGCAAGACCCTCAGCGAACACGAACGCATCAAGGCCACCGTCGAGATCGCCAAGAAGGCCGACGAGGTGGGGCTGGACGTCTTCGCGACCGGCGAGCACCACAACCCACCCTTCGTGCCGTCCTCCCCCACGACCCTGCTCGCCTACATCGCCGCGCAGACCGAACACCTGCTGCTGTCGACGTCAACGACGCTCATCACGACCAACGACCCGGTCAAGATCGCCGAGGACTTCAGCGTCCTGCAGCACCTCACCGACGGGCGGATGGACATCATGCTCGGCCGCGGCAACACCGGACCGGTCTACCCGTGGTTCGGCAAGGACCTGCGCGCGGCGATCCCGCTCACCGTCGAGAACTACGCGCTCCTGCGCGCCGTCTGGGACGAGGAGATCGTCAACTGGGAGGGCAAGTACCGCAGCCCGCTCCAGGGGTTCACGCTCGCGCCCCGGCCGCTCGACGGCATACCCCCGTTCGTGTGGCACGCGTCGATCCGCTCCCCCGAGATCACCGAGCTCGCGGCCTACTACGGCGACGGGTTCTTCGCCAATCACATCTTCTGGCCGGCCTCGCACACCCAGCAGATGGTGGCGCGCTACCGCGAGCGGTTCGCCCACTACGGCCACGGCACGCCCGAACAGGCGATCGTCGGGCTCGGCGGGCACGTGTTCATGCGGCCCAACAGCCAGGACGCCGTGGACGAGTTCCGCCCCTACTTCGACGAGGCGCCCGTCTACGGCCACGGTCCGACGCTGGAGGAGTTCACCGCCGACACGCCCCTCACCGTGGGGTCGCCGCAGCAGGTCATCGAGCGCACCCTGTCCTTCCGCGACTACGTCGGTGACTACCAGCGCCAGCTGTTCCTCGTCGACCACGCGGGGCTGCCCCTGAAGACCGTCCTCGAGCAGCTCGACCTGCTCGGCGAGGAGGTGGTTCCGGTGCTGCGCAAGGAGTTTGCGATCGGCCGACCCGCCGACGTGCCTGACGCACCCACCCACGCGGGCCTGGTCGCCAAGGCTCGCGAGGAGGGGGCGGACGAGGCCCCCCACGACGAGAGCTCATCCGAGAACACCGACCAGGAGGCTTCCGCATGACGACCATCGCCGTGGTGACCGGAGGGCTGCGCGAGCCGTCCTCGACCCGCCTGCTCGCCGACCGGCTGGCGGGGGCGGTCCGCGACCACCTGCCCGGTCAGGACGTGCAGATGCCCGTCATCGAGCTGCGCCACGTCGGCCGGGCGGTCGTCGACGCGATGCTCACGGGGTTCCCGAGCGCCGAGCTGGAGCAGGTCTTCGACACCGTTGCGGGCGCAGACGGGCTGATCGCGGTGACCCCGGCGTTCAACGCGTCCTTCTCCGGTCTGTTCAAGTCGTTCTTCGACGTGCTGCCCGAGCCGAGCCTGCAGGACATGCCGGTCCTCATCGCGGCAACCGGTGGGACAGAACGGCATTCGCTCGTCCTCGAGCACGCGATGCGCCCCATGTTCTCCTACCTGCACGCGGTCGTGTCACCCATCGCCGTGTATGCCGCGACCGACGACTTCGCGGGGGCCGGCGCAGGCTCGCTCGACCAGCGGATCGACCGCGCAGCCGCCGCGTTCGTCCGGCTGCTGTCCGCGTGCGGACCTCGGGAGAGACCGCAGGAGTATGCCGCGGAGCTGGGTGAGATGGAGCGCCTCCTGGGTGACCTGAAGTGAGCTCGTCGGGCGCAGGTGACGGGTCGCAGGCGCCGATCCTCGGGTTCCTCCAGGGGCAGCACTGGCCGCAGCTCACGGTCGACTCCTGGACCGACACCCGGGAGACGCTGCACATGTGGCTGCAGATCGTCGGCAAGATCCAGATGGTCTCGACGCCGCTGCTCAACCACTGGTGGAACGTCGCCTACGAGGTGAGCGCGCGAGGCTTGCGCACCCGCCTGATGCACGAGGGCCAGCACGGCTTCGACGCCGAGTTCGACTTCCTCGACCACCAGCTCGTGCTGCGCGGCACCGACGGGGCGACGCGCACTGTGGCACTGGAGCCGCGCACCGTCGCCGACTTCTACGCCGCAACCATGGACGCCCTGCAGTCGCTGCACCTCGAGTGCGTCATCGTGCCCAGCCCCAACGAGGTGTCGCCCGCCGTCCCGTTCGCCCAGGACACCGAGCACAAGAGCTACGACGCCCAGGCGGTCACGACGTACTGGCAGCAGCTGCGCGCGATCAACCGGGTGTTCTGGCTGTGGCGGGCTGGTTTCGCGGGCAAGGACAGTCCCGTGCAGCTGTTCTGGGGCTCGATGGACCTGTCGGTGGTGCGCTACTCGGGACGGATGGCGCCACCGCACGAGGGCGCCGGCCCGCCGTCGTGCCCGCCCTGGGTGATGGCGGAGGCCGAGTCACGCGAGAACGCCAGCGCCGGCTTCTGGTCCGGCGGTTCGGCCGAGGGCTCGTTCTACGCCTACGCCTACCCGGCGCCGGACGGCTACGCCGAGGGCACGGTCTCGGCCGGCCACTACGACACCGAGCTGGGCGAGTGGATCCTCCCCTACGAGGACGCCCGCACCAGTGAGCACCCTGACAGGACGCTGCTGACGTTCCTCGACGAGACCTACGGGCTGGCGGCCGACCTCGGCAAGTGGGACCGCAAGGTCCTCGACGTCAACCCGCACCGCCTCGACGCGGAGATCTACCGGTCCCGCTGACCGTCGCGGGCTCCCACGTCCGGGCGGTGCCACAGGCCGGGACTCTTGGGCGACGGCTCCTCGAAGACGAGCAGGGTCCGCGTGCTCGTCACGCCCTTGAAACCCTGGATGCGGTCGAGCACGACATGGCGCAGGTCCGCGTTGTCGCGCGCCCGCACCAGCAGCACCACGTCGAACTCGCCGCCCACCAACGCGATGTGTGCGACACCGGGCAGCTCCTCGAGCTGCCGACGCACGTCGCGCCAGTCGGCCTGGTCGACGTTGAGGGTGACGTAGGCGGAGGTCCCCATCCCGGCCGCCACGGGGTCGATGTCAGCCCGGAAGCCGCGGATCACGCCGCGGGTGCGCAGCCGCTCGACGCGGGCGTAGGCGTTGGCGCGCGAGATGTGCAGCTGCTCGGCGAGCGAGCGCATCGACATCCGCCCGTCCTCGGACAGCGCGGCGAGGATGCGTTCGTCGGTGTCGTCGAGGGCCTCTGCCACGTGTCTCGCCCCTTCGTCTGCGCCCGGCACCGCGCTGGACGTTTGGCTCATGGTAGGCGCCGTTGCCGCGACAAGTTCTCGACCTTGGCGGTGAAGTGGAGCCCATCGGGCCCGCTGCAGCAGGATCACGGCATGCAACGTGGCGTCGAGTCCCTCCTCCCGTCCGAGGAACCGGTCCAGCACCTGGGTGCCGACGGCCGGCTCACCCCGCTCGGGGAGAGCGCGAAACCGGACGACGAGGCGCTGCTCGAGGGGTATGCCGCGCTCGTCGCCGCCCGCCGGCTCAACGACCAGGCGTATGCGCTGGTGCGGCAGGGCCGTCTCGCGGTCTACCCGTCGTCGCACGGGCAGGAGGCCTGCCAGGTGGCGGCGTCGCTGGTCCTTGGCCGCCGGGACTGGCTGTTCCCGACCTACCGCGACTCGGCAGCGGTCGTGGCGCGCGGTGTCGACCCGGTCGAGGTGCTGGTCCTGCTCAAGGGTGACTGGCACGCGGGCTACGACCCGCGCGAGCACCAGGTGGCGCCGCAGGCGACCCCGCTGGCGACCCAGCTGCTGCACGCGGTGGGCGTCGCCCACGCGGCGACCCTGCGCGGCGAGGACACCGTCGTCATGGCGCTGTGCGGCGACGGCGCGACGAGCGAGGGTGACTTCCACGAGGCCCTCAACTTCGCGGCGGTGTTCAAGTGCCCTGTCGTCTTCTTCGTGCAGAACAACGAGTACGCCATCTCCGTGCCGCTCGCCCGCCAGTCCGTCGCGCCTTCGTTGGCACACAAGGGAATTGGCTACGGCATACCGGGCGAGCGGGTGGACGGTAACGACCTGGCCGCGCTCCTGTCCGTCCTCGGCGACGCGGTCACCCGCGCGCGCGACGGTGAGGGCCCCCAGCTGGTCGAGGCACACACCTACCGCATGCAGGCGCACACCAACGCCGACGACGCGACGCGCTACCGCAACGACGCCGACGTGCAGGCATGGGTGCACCGCGACCCGCTGACCCGGGTCGAGACCTACCTGCGCGAGCGCGGGCTGCTCGACGACGCCAAGGCGGCCGACCTCGCCGAGGCCGCGGAGGTGGTCGCCGCCCGGGTGCGCGACGGCCTCAACACCGACGTCGAACCCGACCACCGCACGCTGTTCGACCACGTCTACGCCCGGCGCACGCCACAGCTCGAGGAGCAGGCTGCCCTGGTCGCCGACGAGCTGAGCCGCGAGACCGCGACGGAGGAGGCCCGATGACCGCCACGACCCAGGCGCCGGCCGAGACCTCGACCCCGACCGCTGCTCGGGGTGTCGAGATGCTCACGATGGCGCAGGCACTCAACCGGGCCCTGCGTGACTCGATGGCCCAGGACGAGTCGGTGCTCGTCTTCGGCGAGGACGTGGGCCCCCTCGGCGGCGTCTTCCGCATCACCGACGGGCTGACCGCGGAGTTCGGCGAGCAGCGCTGCTTCGACACCCCGCTGGCCGAGGCCGGCATCATGGGTTTCGCCGTGGGGCTGGCGATGAACGGCATGCGGCCGGTCGTGGAGATGCAGTTCGACGCGTTCGCCTACCCGGCCTTCGAGCAGGTGGTCAGCCACGTCGCCAAGCTGCGCAACCGCACCCGGGGCGCCCTCAGCGCGCCCATCGTGATCCGCATCCCGTATGCCGGCGGCATCGGTGGCGTCGAACACCACTGCGACTCCTCCGAGGCCTACTACGCGCACACGCCGGGGCTGCACGTCGTCAGCCCGTCCACCCCGGCCGACGCCTACACGCTGCTGCGGGCGGCGATCGCCTCCCCCGACCCTGTCGTGTTCCTCGAGCCGAAGAAGCTCTACTGGGCCAAGGGCGAGGTCGACCTCGACGCCCCCGCCGAGGAGATCGGCACTGCGCGCGTCGTGCGCGAGGGCACCGACGCGACCCTGATCGCCTACGGCCCCTCGGTGCCCACCGCGCTGGAGGCGGCTGAGGTCGCCGCGACGGAGGGTCGCAGCCTGCAGGTGGTCGACATCCGCTCAATCGTCCCCTTCGATGACGAAACCGTCTGTGCCGCAGTGCGATCCACCGGGCGCGCGGTCGTGGTCGCCGAGGCATCGGGGTTCGCCAGCGTGGCCTCGGAGATCGCTGCCCGGGTGACCGAGCGATGCTTCCACCACCTCGCGGCGCCCGTGCGCCGTGTCACCGGGTTCGACATCCCGTACCCGCCACCGAAGCTCGAGCACTTCCAGCTGCCGAGCGTCGACCGCATCCTCGACACCGTCGACGAGCTGAACTGGGAGGACGCATGAGCGACCGCACCTTCCTCCTGCCGGACCTCGGCGAGGGCCTCACCGAGGCCGAGATCGTGCGCTGGCTCGTCGCCGAGGGCGACGAGGTCACCGTCGACCAGGCCATGGTCGAGGTCGAGACCGCCAAGTCCGTCGTCGAGGTGCCCTCCCCGTATGCCGGCCGCGTCCTCACCCAGCACGCGCCCGAGGGGTCGACCCTCGAGGTCGGCAAACCACTGGTCACCGTGGGGACCGGCTCGACGGCGGCCCCGACGACCACCGAAGGCGACGACACCCCGGGACGTGAGGCCGCGGCATACCGGGAAGAAGAGAAGGCCGGGTCGGGCAACGTGCTCATCGGCTATGGCACCAGCGCCGAAACCGCACACGGGCGGCGACGCCGACGGCGCACCGTCGCTGACGTCACGTCGGAGCCGACCACGGCGCCCGCGCCGCGCGCGGTGCCGAAGGTGTCCTCCCCCATCGTGCGCAAGCGCGCCGCCGACCACGGGGTAGACCTCCGCTCACTCACGGGCACCGGACCCGACGGGCTCATCACCCGGGCCGACGTCGAGCGCGCCATCGACACGAGCTCGGCGACACCCTCCGACGTCCCGGCCAAGACCGGCGGCGAGACGCGAATCCCATTGACCGGTTTCAGAAAAGCGGTCGCGACGACCCTCAGCCGCAGCCGTTCGGAGATCCCCGAGGCGACGGTCTGGGTCGACGTCGATGCCACCCCGCTGTGGGAGCTGCGCGAGCAGACACGGAGTGCCGCGACGCCCGGACCGGGGCTGCTCGCCTACCTGGCCCGCTTCACCGTCGCCGCGCTGCGCCAGTACCCCGTGCTCAACTCCCGGATCGACACCGAACGTGACGAGATCGTCCAGCTTGACCAGGTCAACCTCGGGCTCGCCGTCCAGGGCGAGCGCGGCCTCGTGGTGCCGGCCGTCATGGGGGCCGAGCGACTCACCACGTCCGAGCTCGACACCGAGATCCGTCGCGTCACGGCGAGCGCTCGTGAGGGCCGCTCGACGCAGGAGGAGCTGAGCGCGGGGACGTTCACGCTGAACAACTACGGCAGCTTCCGCGTCGACGGCAGCGCCGCGATCATCAACCACCCGCAGGTCGCGATCCTCGGGTTCGGGCGGATGATCGAGCGCCCCTGGGTCGTCGACGGAGCCATCGTGCCGCGTCGCATCACGCAGATGTCGTTCGTCTTCGACCACCGCGTCTGCGACGGCGGAACGGCCGCGGGCTTCATGCGATCGGTCGCCGACGCCATCGAGAACCCGGCGGGAGCCATCGCCGGGCTCTGATGGCTGCGACGGGCTGGCGTCAGCGCACCAGCACCTTGAACGTGGGGCTCACCGCGGCCGCATGGTCGGTGTGCGCGGCGATGTACCAGCGGTACGAGCTGTAGCCCCGCGCGGGCGGCCGGACCGCGACCGAGGCGGTGCTGGTGCTCGACAGCGTCCGGGTGGCAACGGTCTGCCACGCCTTCCCGTTCCACCGCTGGAGGACCACGGCGCGACCGGAGTGGCTGGGCCCGACCTTGGTGCCGAACGTGACAGTTCCGCCGAGGTACAGGCTGGTGCGCGATCCAGCGATGGTGACGCTCGGTGCGACGGCGACGGTCCTGATGCTCGAGTACGACCCGCCGACGGTGCCGGCACCGGCATACCCGACGCGGTAGCGCGTGTTCTTCGACGGCTTCACGGTGTACGCGAAGGCGCCCGTCGACGTCGTCACGACTGAGGAGACTCGCGACCACGTCGTGCTGCCGACGGGCTGCGCGAAGACGCTGACACTGCGTGACGCCAGGGGCTTCCCGGCATACGTCAGCATTCCGGTGCCCCGCGCGGACGTCCCATAGCGAACGCTTGCCGGCAGCACGAGGCTGGTCGCGGACTGCGAGGCACCCGCCGTGCTTGGCAGGGAGACGTTCCCGAGGACGTCATAGGAGCGAGCTTCGTAGGTGTACGCGCGCCTGGCGACGAGACCGGTCGAGCGGGCGCTGGTCCCGAGTCCGCTGTGGATCGTGACCGCCTGCCCGGTCGTCCGGTCCCGGCGCACCACCACGACCTTCGACAGGTCGAAGGCGGAGGGCCTCGCCCAGGAGACGGTGGCGGTGTCGTAGGACGGGCTGACCTTGAGCGACCCGGGCGCTGCCGGAGCGGTGCTGTCCCCCACGAGCACGTCCTGCGGGAGGGACCACGTGCCCTCGCCCGCGGAGTTCACCCCGTGCACCCTGACCGTCCAGGTCTGGCGTCCCGGGAGGTCGCCGAAGCCGAGGTTGGTGGCGGTGCCCGGGACGCGCACCGTCCGCACCGTGGACCCGTCGGCGGACGTCGCCGTGGCGGCCCATTCATCGACGGGCGCCGCCCAGTCCGCGGGGGCGCTCCACTGGACCTTGATCGTGTTGTCGACCGGTGCCGTGACGCGAACCCCACCCGGGGCGGTTGGACGCCCAGACGGGTCAGGGCCTCCATGGACGCCAGGCACCGTGTACCTGCCCACGTTTCCGTTGAGGTCCCGGATGCTGATGACCAGGTCGTAGGTCTGGTCCGCGTCGGGCAGGGTGACCGACTCGGCAACCGTGGCCAGGCGGGTGGAGAAGGTGCCCGAACCCACCGCCCCAGTCGTCTCACCGGCCGGGAACAGGGCGTACCAGGCGCTGACGAAATCGGGCATGGTCGGACGCGGGAACCGCACGGTGCCATGCGTCGGGTCGGTCGCTGTCCAGGTCACGGGCTGCGGCACGGACGGGGTGCCGTTGGTGTCCGGATCCGACGTGGCGGTGGCCTCGACGGCGCTGGACAGGTTGCCGTTGACGTCCTTGGCCCGCGCGCGGACGACGCGGGTCGCGCCGCCCATGACCCGCCAGGTGCACGAGGCACCCCCGGGCCCGAGCGAGGGGCAGGGAGTGGACGCGCCCGTCTCAGGGCTGACGAGGTCGACCACCACGCTCGCCACGTCGATGGCGGTCGGCTTGGTCCAGCTGGCGGAGATGCTGTAGCTGCCACCGGTGGCCACGAGCCCCGTCACGGGCTCGGGGGGTACGTCGTCGAGAAGGGTCCGGAACGTGACGGGGACGGGATCGGAGATGTTCCCGACGAGGTCGCGGGAGGCAAGGGAGACGGTGTACTCCGTGTCCATCTTCAGGCCGGTGAGGACCACCGAGCCGCCGGACGTCCCGGTGGACATCGGCGGGTCGGGGATCGCCGGAGCGACCGTCCCGGGGGCCACCACGTAGAGGACCCCGGTGTAGTCGTCGGTGGTGGGGGGCGTGAAGGTGACGGTGGCCTGACGGTAGGAGGGCTGCACCACGACGTCGGTCGGCGGTGGCGGAGCGTTGAAGTCCAGCTCGGTCAGGGCCGTCCAGCGCGAGTAGTTCCCCCGCAGGTCGAACGCAAAGATGCTGACGGCATACGTCTGTCCACGAACCGGGTCGGGGATGGCGACGGCGTGCGTCCCGGCTGGCCCGTCGACCGCGATTCCCGTCCCGTCGAGGGGCGTCGCGGGCGGGGTCGACCCCACGGCATACCTGACGACGGTGTGGTCGAAGTCCAGGGCGCCGCCATCGGTCGATGCGTTCGGATCGGTGTAGGTGATCTGGATTGTGACGTGGTCGGCACGCACCTGCGCACCCACAAGGGGCGGCGGCGTGGGGTCGACCTCGGCAGCGGACGTGACGACCCCCGCAGGGGTGTAGGACTGCACCACGACACTGTTCCCGGCGTCGGAGTAGTAGGCCTCGAAGACTGCGAACGTCCACTGCTCACCCGGTGGGATGAGGTCGTCACCCACACGAAAAACGGTCGTCGACGGTCCGGCCGGAACGCCGTCCCACATGTCGCGGGGAGGCTCCGTGCCGCGCTTGGCACGGATGACCCAGGGCGGCGTAGGGCCGCCGCCGCTGGGCGTCAGGGTCACCCGGCCCTCCCCCGGAGCTGCTGTGACCGCGGGCGCGGTTCGCGCGGGGGCAGTCCCGCCATCGGTGACACGGGACACCGAGGTGTCGTCGGCGACGAGCATCGCCCCGGTGGCATCCGCCTGCACCTGCCGCCCGGTCGAGTAGACGGCGCGCAGTGCCCGGATCCCGCCATCGGGTGCGAGCACCACGGCGGAGGTGTCGGGCGCGTGCAGCTTGCCCGCCCACAAGCCGTCGCGGCCCTTGGCGGCAGCAGTCGGCTGGCCACCGGACAGCAGCGTCGTCACCGTCCCATCGAGGGCGACGCGGCGCAGGCCCTCGTCGGCCACGAGAACACCCTCTGAGTCGAGCCCGAGATCGGTGGGTGACGACGTCAGGGCTGCCAGCCGCTTGGCACTGCTGCCGTCGGGAGTTGCGACCAACAGCTGCTTGCCTGCGGCATCGGCCACGACGAGGCGCCCGTCGGACAGGACCTCGACGTCCGTGGCGGTGGCTGGGATGGCAAGCGTGGCAACGGAACCCGCGGCCGTCACCTTGACGACGCGGCCGCTGTCGTTGACGAGGTATGCCGTTCCGTCACCTCCCACGGCGACCTTGCCACCGTTGGTGAGCGGCGTGGGAAGGTCAGCTCGGGTCCGCAGGGTCCCGTCCGCGGTGACTTCCCGAACCCGACCGCTGGCGGTTGTGAACACCAGGCGCGTGCCGTCGATGGGTGCCGAGCCTCGCACCGCGTCGGTGTAGGCGTCGGCTGCACGGACACCGTCCGGCGACCACGGCTGGGCAGGGTCCTGGCCAAGGATGCGCGTCGTCGTGGTGCCGGAGACACGCACCACCTGGGCGGTCTGTTGACCCTGGGTTGCGACCACGGCACCACCCCGGGTCGCGACCGCGGTGTAGGAGTAGTCGCCCTGCGCCACGACGTGAACGGTCCCGCCGATAGGGAAGCTGGCGAGCCGCCGGTACTCGCCGGAAGACACGGTGATGGTGTTGCCGTCGAGGTCGAAGGAGCCGACCGCCTCCATCGACGCCTGAGTGGCGGGGACCCCTTCGAGCAGGCTGTCGCTGCGGTAACCAGTGCCGGCCACCCGTGCGCCCACGCCCGATGCGGTGACTTCGTAGATTCCGTGACGCTGGTCAGCATGGTCGAGGACGTAAGCAGTCTCCGCGGCCGAGGAGGCGGCGATGTCGCTCGCATCCATGACGCTCGTACCCGGGACGGTCGACGCCGTACCGGCGCCAGTCACCCGGATGACACCTGAGCTGGTAGCCACCCAGGCGACCCCGCCGAACCCGACGGAGACCGCCCTCCCCTGGCCCGTCCACATCCGCTGCCACGTGGTGCCCTCGAGGCGTTCCAGGCCCGACCCGGTCAGCACGTACATGGAGGAACCCCAGAACGACACGTCCAACGCGGGCGAGCCATCCGGCAGCGACACCACGGACACCGCGTCCTTGCTCGGGTCCACTCGCAGGAGGCTGCTGTCACTCACGACATAGGTCGCGCCGTCCGAGGCCAGGGCCAGGCGACCGGAGTTCCCGAGACGTGCGCGGGAGGCTGGCCCACTCCACCCGTCCCCACCGCCGACCACGACAGTGGCCCCGACGGACGGCGACTCCGCTGCAGCGGCGGGCAACGGGGAGGCCAGCACCGAGCCACCGACGCTCGAGGCGACGAGCGCGGCGGTGACGGCGAGGGCAACGCGACGGGACAACGGACCACCAGTCTCTCTGGGCGGAAATTCGGTCGAATGTACCCGTGTGGGTGCCGCGCAGGGCAGGGAATCCGACGAGTCGGCCCGAACGGATGAGCCCCGGTCGAAGCGCCTACGGTGGAGGCATGCCCAACCGGCTCGCGGACGCCACCTCCCCCTACCTCCAGCAGCACGCGGACAACCCCGTCGACTGGTGGGAGTGGGGGCCCGAGGCGTTTGCCGAGGCGAGGCGGCGGGATGTGCCGATCTTGTTGAGCGTCGGGTATGCCGCGTGCCACTGGTGCCATGTGATGGCTCACGAGTCGTTCGAGGACGACCTGGTCGCGGCCGCGGTCAACGCCGACTTCGTGCCGGTCAAGGTCGACCGTGAGGAACGACCTGATGTCGACAGCGTCTACATGGCCGCCACCACGGCCCTCACCGGTCAGGGCGGGTGGCCGATGACGTGCCTGCTGACCCCTGACGGAGACCCATTCTTCGCGGGCACGTACTTCCCCAGGGCCCAGTTCCTCCAGCTGCTCGGCCAGGCGTCGGCGGTCTGGCGCGAGCAGCGCGACCGCGTGCTCGAGAGCAGCACGCACATCGCCAGCCGGCTGCGTGAGATCACCACTGCCACAACGCCTCTGCCCATCGACGCCGACGGACTCGACCGGGCCGCCGCCATCCTGCGCGGCCAGTTCGACGACGCCCGCGGCGGGTTCGGGGGCGCGCCGAAGTTCCCGCCGTCGATGGTGCTGGAGTTCCTGCTGCGGCATCACGCGCGCACGGGTTCGGCCGACGCCCTTGCGATGGTCGGGGCCACCTGCGAGGCGATGGCACGCGGCGGAATGTACGACCAGCTCGGCGGTGGCTTCGCCCGCTACTCCGTCGACGCCGACTGGGTGGTGCCTCACTTCGAGAAGATGCTCTACGACAACGCGCAGCTGCTGCGCGTCTACGCCCACTGGCTTCGGGCAACCGGCAGCCCCCTCGCCCGTCGGGTGGTCCGCGAGACCGCCGACTTCCTCGTCCGCGACCTGCGCACCACCGAGGACGGTTTCGCCTCGGCCCTCGACGCCGACACCGTCGTCGACGGACACAGCAGCGAGGGCCTCACCTACGTCTGGACGCCGGACCAGCTGGTCGAGGTGCTCGGCGAGGATGACGGGCGCCGGGCCGCGTCCCTGTTGTCCGTCACCGAGTCGGGGACGTTCGAGCACGGCACCTCCACCCTGCAGCTCCGATCGGACCCCGACGACGAGCAGTGGTGGTATGCCGCCCGCGAACGCCTGCGCGCGGCGAGGGCCGAGCGCCCGCAGCCGTCCCGCGACGACAAGGTGGTGACGTCGTGGAACGGTCTCGCCATCGCCGGGCTGGCCGACGCAGCGGTGGCGCTGGGCGACGACGAGCTGCTCGACATCGCCCGCCAGTGCGCGGAGTTCGTCACCGAGCACCACGTGGTCGACGGACGCCTGCGCCGGTCGTCGCGCGATGGCCGCGTGGGCGAGGCGGCTGGGGTGGCCGACGACTACGGCAACCTCGCCGAGGGTCTGCTGGTCCTGCACCAGGCCACCGGGGAGGCGCGCTGGCTCGGTGTCGCCAAGGACCTCCTGGACACCGCCGTCGAGCTGTTCGGGGCGGATGACGGCGGGTTCCACGACACGGCGTCCGACGCAGAGCAGCTGCTGCTGCGCCCGCGCAGCCAGGCCGACAACGCCGAACCCTCGGGCCAGTCGGCCATCGCGGGGGCGTTGCTCACCTGTTCGGCACTCACCGGCAACACCGCCCAGCGGCAACGCGCCGACGCCGCCCTCGCTGCGGCCGGTCAGCTCGCCACCCGCGACCCGCGCTTCGGTGGGTGGACCCTTGCCGTGGCCGAGGCGGCAGCGGCTGGCCCGCTCCAGGTTGCCGTGGTCACTGCGGACCCCGCAGACGACGAGGGGGCAGAGCTGCTCGCCGTTGCCCGGGAGTCGTCCAGCCCGGGACTCGTCATCGCCCACGGGGCGCCCGACTCCCCCGGCGTGCCCCTCCTGGCCGAGCGTCCGCTCGTCGCCGGCCACGCGGCGGCATACGTGTGTCGTGGTTTCGTCTGCGACGCCCCCGTGACGGGTGCCGAGGAGCTCAGGACCGCGCTGTCGCGCCCACAGCCGTGAGCAGCCGGCCGCGGTCCCACCCCGGCGCCACCCCGGGGCAGGCGAGCAGGTAGTCGGCGATGCGCTCGTCGTCGAGGCCGTGCGCCTCGCGCAGGCCGTCGGCAATGGTCATGAGGTATGCCGCGGTAGGCGAGTTCGGTTGCAGCTCAGTGGGATCCGGCGTGGTGAACGTCAGGACCGGGTGGCCGTCGAGGTCGCCGACGAGGTGCAGGGACTCGTACCGCCCTGGGCCGGTGTCGTGGCGCGAGTGCTCGAGGACGTGGGTCAGGTCCAGGTCCGAGCCCGGCTCACGGTGCATCTCCTGCGCGGCCACGTCGGCGAACTGCTGGTCGGTGAGCAGGTAGGCCCGCGCCAGGGCGGTACCGGGTGTGTCCGCGTCGTAGAAGGCGATCCCGCCGCCCCACGTGGGCGACTCCCACGCGAAGAAGACCCGCCCGGGCAACGTGAGGGGGCGGTCGTCCTGCGGATCGCTGCGGTTGCGGGCACCCGCGTACGTGCGGGATGCGCCTGACGGGCGACCGCCGCGCAGGTAGGTGAGGAACCGCTCGCGCGACAGGTTGCTGCCATAGCTCGCGTACCAGACCTGCACGCGCCCACGGTGCCACAACCGCGGTCGGTCAACCCGGCCCGTGCAGACCACGGCCGGGCGGGCGCCCTTTGTGTCAGGGTGCGGTGGGGCGGTCGTGTGGTTGTCTGACGGCATGGCAGACGACACGAACAACGACGGCACGACGGACAACGCGGCCTCGGTGGCTGCGCTCGACACGGGGCTCGACCAGCTCACCGCGCTGGTGGCGGCGGTGCAGCCGGCCGACCTGGACAAGCCCACCCCCTGCACCGACTGGCAGGTGCGCGACCTCGTCGACCACATCCTGCACAGCACCGCTGGCATGACCAAGGCCGCGCGGGGTGAGCAGGTGGACTGGACCGCTCCGACACCGCACGAGGACGACCCTGCGGCAGCCTTTGCCAAGCGGGCGTCCGAGCTCCGGTCGGTGATGGCTGACGCGGGTGAGGCGGCCAACGCCGACTGGCAGCTCGCCGAGATCGCCACGCACAGCTGGGATCTCGCGACGGCCCTCGGCCGCTCGACTGCTGACCTCGACCCGGTGGTGGCCGAACGAGGCCTGGGGTTCATGTCGGCTCAGCTGACCGACGACAAACGGGGTGCGGCGTTCCAGCCCGAGCAGCAGCCTCCGGCAGGGGCGGACGCCTACCAGCGCATCGCCGCCTTCGCCGGCCGCACCGTCTGACCGCGGGTGGCCGACAACTCGCCGGGATCCACCGGCGAGTCGTCGGCCACCCGCCGCAATACGCTGACAAGCGTGAACACGCCGCCGAGCTTGGCCGAGCAGAAGAGGAACCGACTGCTGGAGATGGGTGTCGGCGGCTTGATTCTGGCTCTCTGGGCCTTCATGGCTGCCACTGATCGCCTCGGCTTGCCTGAAAGTGGTTGCGGACGATGGTTCCTGTTGTCGATCGGCCCGACCACAGTGGTTCAGATCTGTTATGCCGCTTGGAAGTACCTCCAGCTGACCCGGCAGCACGACGACGGTTAGCAGGTCGTGCGGAGTACCTCACTCGCGACCTGAGGCCGCGCCGCCTTCGCGGGACCCAGGGTCTGACCGCGGTTGGCCGACGACTCGCCGGGATTCACCGGCGAGTCGTCGGCCACCGCGCAGGTTGCGGGGCCCTTCACGCTGTGGTCAGGAGGTGATGATGTGGCCGTCGACGATGACCACGTCGGCGGCGACGGACTCGTCCTGCACGCGGCGGGCGTTGGCCTCGTCGGAGCGGTCGACCCAAGCGGCCGCATCCGCCGGCTCGCGACCAGCAGCAATGTGCCGAGCCACCAACCGGTCGCGGCGGACGCCGTCGGCCAGCGCCACCAACCACGACTCGTCGAGCAACTCTCGCACCGGCCGCCAGGCTGCGTCGTCGAGCAGCAGGTAGTTGCCCTCGGTGACGACGACGTCCACCTCGAGCCCGATGGCGATCGCATCGGTCTCCGGCTCACCGACGGCGTGGTCGAATGCCGGTGCCGTCACGACCCGGCGTGGTGAGGTGCGCAGCAAAGCCAGCACCGCGGCATACCCGCTGGCGTCGAAGGTGTCGGGCGCGCCCTTGCGGCCGCGGCGCCCGAGTCGGTCGAGCTCTGCGTTGCGGAGGTGGAAGCCGTCCATCGGGACGTGCCCGATCCGGCCGTCGAGCAACGGGTCGGCACCGACCGTCGCGAGCAGACCCGCCACCAGGGTCGTCTTGCCGGCTCCGGGCGGGCCAGCGATCCCAAGCACCCGCCGGCGCCCGTCCGCGCGAGCCGCATCCGCCAGAGCCGCAACGCGGTTGACGAGCTGCGGGTCGACGTTCACGTCCACAGCCCGAACACCTGGCCGCCGATCCGCACGATGAACGCGCCCACCACGACGACGAACACCACCCGCACGAACGTGCTGCCCTTCGCGACCGCCATCCGCGCGCCGGTGTAGCCGCCGAGGAGGTTGGCTGCCGCCATGACGAGCCCGATCCCCCACATGACGTGACCGCCGGGTGCGAAGACGGCGAGCGCGCCGAGGTTGGTGGCGAAGTTCGCGATCTTGGCCTTGGCGCTGGCTTCCAGGAACGCATAACCCATGAGGCCGACGAGCGCGAAGACGAGGAACGACCCCGTGCCCGGGCCGAGCGCACCGTCATACACACCGATGCAGAACCCGGTGATCATCGCCACGACGGTGTGCCGGTGCCCGTCGAAGCGCAGCGCGGTCTCCTGCCCCAGAGCCGGTCGGGCGATCGTGTAGGTGCCGACCAGGACGAGCATCACGAGGATGATCGGGTTGAAGGCCGACTTGGGGATGTGCAAGCCGATGAGCGCTCCCGCGGCCGAACCGACAAAGGCCACCGCGGCCATCGGCAGCGCCGTGCGCAGGTCGGGACGCACCCGCCGCCAGTAGGTCAGAGACGACGTCGCGGTCCCGGCGATCGACGCAATCTTGTTGGTGGCCAACAGCTGCGCGGGCGTCGCGCCCGGGAACCCCAGCAGCAGCGCGGGCAGCTGCACCAGGCCTCCCCCACCGACGACCGCGTCGATCCAGCCGGCGCCGAACCCGGCCAGGGCCATGAGCAGGACGACGGAGAGGTCGACGTCCCCCACTCAGCGCCGCCCGCGGGACTGCTCCGCCAGGGCGCACCACTCGGCCACGATGTCGAGCACGTCGCTCAGCTCGTTGACCTGGCCGTCCGGCGTGACATCCACCGCCACCTGCTGTGACACCGGGATCTCGCTGTGCGGCACCCAGATCGCGCGCATGCCGACCTGCTGCGGACCATGCACGTCCTCGTACAGCCGGTCGCCGACGTAGACCGCGCGCTCCGGCGCCACGTCGACGGCGTCGCACGCGGCGAGGAACGCCTCGGAGTGCGGCTTCACGACGTGGATCTCCGAGGAGTAGACGTCGGCGTCGATCAGGTCGAGCACCCCGTCACGCTCGAATATGCCGCGGTGGTAGTCACGCGACCAGATCGTGTTGGACAGCACCCCGACGCGAATCCCCCTGTCGCGCAAGGCTTTCCACAGTGGCCGCACCTGTGGGTCGGTGAACGTGTGTGGTTCCCAGAAGCCTTGGTATGCCGCGAGCGCCAGGTGGTGCCGGTCGTGCGCCGGGTCGACGCCGGCGTCGGCGAGGATCGCGTCGATCGACGCGCTCTCGTGGGAGTCGCGACCCCGCGCCCACGCCCGGTCCTCGGCGGCCAGGATCCGGGCAGCCAGCTCTTCGGCAGCCGCCAGGTCCTCGGACGACATCTCGTCGGAGTCGACCGGCACGCCGTGCACCTCGCGGGCGAACACGCGCCACTGGCTCGACATGTCGACCGTGTGCCACGGCGTCAGCGTGCCGCCCCAGTCGAAGATCACCGCCTCCACGGTGTGTTCGGCGTCAGTCATCAGGACTCGCCGCCCCTGACCTCGCGCACGATCTCGGCCACGGCATCGCCGACGGCGACCTCGCGTCGCTCGCCGCTGCGGCGGTCCTTGATCTCGATGACGCCGTTCTCGAGCGACTTGCCCACGACGACGATGGTCGGGACGCCGATGAGCTCGGAGTCCTTGAACTTCACGCCGGGGCTGACCTTCTGCCGGTCGTCGTAGAGCACCGACAGACCCGCCGCCTCGAGCTCACGCGTCAGCTGCTCCCCCGTCTCGAAGACCTCGGGGTCCCGCGTGACGTCCTTGCCAGTGGCCACGAGGTGCACGTCGACCGGGCTGAGCTCGCGCGGCCAGACGATGCCGAGGTCGTCGTGGTTGCCCTCGACGACGGCAGCGACCGCGCGCGAGACACCGACGCCGTAGGAGCCCATGATGACGGTCTGGAGCTTGCCGTTCTGGTCGAGCACCTTGAGGTCGAGCGCCTCGGCGTACTTGGTGCCGAGCTGGAAGATGTGCCCCATCTCGATGCCCCGGGCCGACTCCAACGCGTGCCCGCACGACGGGCAGGCGTCGCCGACCCGCACGTCCGCGGCCTCGATGACGCCGTCGGCCTCGAAGTCGCGACCCTTCACCAGGTCGATGAAGTGCTGGCCCTCCCAGTTCGCGCCGGTCACCCAGCGGGTGCCGTCGACGACGCGCGGGTCGAGCAGGTAGCGGATGCCTGACGTGCCCTCCGACCCGAGCACGTTGGGCCCGATGTAGCCCTTGACCAGCGCCGCGTTGGCGGCGAAGTCCTTCTCCTCGAAGGGTTCCACGCTCGCCGGCTCGACCTGCGCACCCAGCCGCTTCTCGTCGATCTCGCGGTCACCGGGGATGCCGATCGCCAGCGGCTCGCGCGTGCCGTCGGGGTGCACGAGCGTGACGAGCACGTTCTTCAGGGTGTCCGCGGCCGCCCACTCACGCCCGTCCTCCCGCGGGAAGTGCTGGTTGAGGTGAGCCACCAGGGTCTCGATCGTCGGAGTGTCCGGCGTCGACTCGGCGTGCGCACCCGGCGTCCCCTCGAAGGGGACCGGGTCGGGGACCGGCACCCGCACGGCCTCGACGTTCGCGGCATACCCGCAGTGGGGGCAGTGCACGTAGGTGTCCTCACCGTTCTCGGCGGTCGCGAGGAACTCCTCGGACTTCGAGCCGCCCATGGCGCCGGCCATCGCCTGGACGATGACGTAGTGGAAGCCGAGCCGGTCGAAGATGCGGATGTAGGCGTCGCGGTGCAGCTGGTAGCTCTTGTCGAGCCCGGCCTCGTCGATGTCGAAGGAGTAGCTGTCCTTCATGACGAACTCGCGCCCGCGCAGGACGCCCGCGCGCGGCCGCGCCTCGTCGCGGTACTTCGTCTGGATCTGGTAGATCGCGAGCGGCAGGTCCTTGTACGACGAGAACAGGTCCTTGACCGCGAGGGTGAACATCTCCTCGTGCGTCGGCCCGAGCAGGTAGTCGTCGTCCTTGCGGTCCTTGAGCCGGAAGATGTTGTCGCCGTACTCCTCCCAGCGCCCGCTCGCCTCGTAGGGCGCCTTGGGCAGCAGCGCCGGGAACAGCAGCTCCTGCGCGCCGATCGCGTCCATCTCGTCGCGGACGATCTTCTCGACGTTGCGCAGCACCCGCAGGCCCATCGGCAGCCACGTGTAGATGCCGGGGCTCACGCGGCGGATGTACCCGGCCCGGACGAGCAGCTGGTGGCTCGGCACCTCGGCGTCCGCCGGGTTCTCGCGAAGGGTTCGCAGGAACAGGGACGACATGCGCAGGGCCACGTGGCTCTCCTTCGGGTGGTGGAGGCCCCGTCGCGGGGCCGCCGCCAAGGATATCGGCCGGTATGCCGCCCGCTCACCGCGGTTTCGCCCGCCCCGTCCCCCAGGCGTGTGCTTGCGTCCGCGGATTCGGTCGTCGGAGCCGCCAGATCCGCGGACGTTGCTGGTATGCCGCGTGGTCAGGGACGGCGGGACGCCTTGAGGGCGGTGCGGATGAGGGGCAGCTGGAGCGGCAACCGCGCCAGCGTGGCAGCGAACGCGGCCCGCGACGAGGTGTCCTGCCGGCGTTGCGCCCGCTTGCCGTAGTTGGCGCTCATCTGGACGTTCCCCGGCGCGACGGCGACCAGCAGCGCGGCACTGGCCCACCCGGCATACCGACGCGTCCTTGGGTGCAACAGCCCGGCCGCGCACACCAGCTCGGCCACGCCCGACAGGTAGACGATCTCGCGGCGGCGCGGCAGGGACTTCGGCACGAGCGGCTCGAACACCTCCGGCTTGACGAGGTGCGTGGTGCCGGAGGTGGCGAACAGCGCGGCGAGTCCGGCGATGTCCTTGGTCAGCGGTGCGGCGGGAGTCCTCACGAGCCGCCATCCTGCCGCAGCCCGCGCACCCGCGCGCGCCACCACAGGGTGAGTCCCACCACGGAGACGACCGCCAGGGCGATGCCGACCACGAGCCACGTGCGGCCGCGGGTGTCCTGCCCGGGCACCGCCACGAGGAACACCCCGAATGCCAGCAGACTCCCCCAGAACCACGCCCCGAGGGTGCCCGGCCCGGCCCGCTCGGCGGCCGGTTCCGCGTCCGGCTCGACGGCCGGTTTCGCGTCCGACGCGGGTTCCGGCGCGGACGAGGTCGGGTGGTCGTCGCTCACAGCAGGATGGTCGAGAACGAGCCGACCTCGACGAACCCGACCTTCTCGTAGGTCGCTCGGGCGCTGGCGTTGAAGTCGTTGACGTACAACGTGACCCAGCGCGCCCGGGTCGTCATCACCTGCTCGACGACGGACGCCATGAGCGCCGTCGCGAGTCCCTGCCCGCGCAGGTGCGGCGCGAGCCAGACACCCTGGATCTGCGCGCAGCCGAGCGCCACCGACCCGACGTCGGCCTTGAACACGACCGCGCCGTCCTCGACGACGACGAACGTGTGGCCGCGGTCGATGAGGGCGAGCAGCGCCGACCGGTATGCCGCGCCGGAACCGGTGTAGGGCGGGTAACCGATCTCGCCCTCGAACATGTGCGCCGCGGCCGGCATGACGAGGTCGACCTCGTCCTCGGTCGCCGGGCGCACCCGTTCGTCGAGCTCGACCCCGCGGCTCGAGGGCAGCGTCGTCATGCTCATGAGTGGCTGGTTGGACCGCACGGCCCGCGCCGGACCCCACGTCGGCTCGAGCTGGCGCCACAGCTCGGTCACCTGCTCCTGCGGCCCGAGGATCGACGCACAGTGCCGCCGCCAGCGCCGCACCCGCTCGGAGAACCATCCGAGGCTCTCGTCCGTGGCCTCGACGGGCACGAGGTTGGCACTGGACCAGCACAGCGACTGTAGCCGGCCGCCCTCCTTGTGCCCGAGCACCGTCCCCGGCTGGGTCTGCAGTGCCCCCTCGAGCAGCCGCGCGGCGACGAACACGTTGGCGGCCAGGTCGCGGGCGCAGACCTCGAGGGCGGAGTCGCGGTCCGACGCGGACAGTGCGTGGACCGGGTTGCGGGTGCGGAGCACGGGGTCAGCCTACGGTCATGGCCGCGCGGGCACCCGGCCAATGCCGCGATGGGGCGCCGCAGTCGTCGATCCTTGCCACACTGGCGGTATGGAGCGCGACGACCTGGTCCGGCTGCGGCAGGCGCGTGACCGGATCGACCGCGACTACGCCCAGCCACTCGACGTGCCCTCACTCGCCCGCGCGGCGCACATGTCGACGGGGCACTTCCAGCGGTCGTTCAAGGCGGCCTTCGGCGAGACGCCCTACTCGTGGCTGATGACCCGCCGGGTCGAGCGGGCGATGTGGTTGCTGCGTGGGGGCTCGAGCGTCACCGACGCCTGCATGGAGGTCGGCTGCACCTCACTGGGGTCGTTCAGCGCGCGCTTCACCGAGCTCGTGGGCGAGACCCCGAGCGCGTATGCCGCGAGGTCCCACGAGGGGCTCGTGGGGGTCCCCGGGTGCATCGCCAAGCAGGTGACCCGCCCGCGGCGCAGCTGACGCTGCACCCTCGGGCGGTCACGTGGGCGACCACGCGGCATACCCCCTTGGCAACCGGTCAGGATCGGAGAAGCGCCGCCCCACCAACGCGCCATAGCGTCACCGTCATGACCACGACACAGAACACCCAGTCCCCGTCCACCCCGGCAGTGATGAGCTCGCTCGGCGTCGCCAACCTGTTCGTCTTCACCAACGACACCGAGGCGTCACTCGCCTTCTACCGCGACACCCTCGGGTGCGCCGTCCACACCGACGTCACCAACGGCGACTTCCGCTGGGTCACCCTCACCCCGCCGACCCAGCCGGACCTCGAGATCACCGTGCACAACTACACCGGCGGCGGCTCGATCCCGATGTCCGAGGCCGACGCGGAGGCGCTGCACGACCTGCTCGCCAAGGGTCTGTTGGCCGCGCTGATCTTCAACGTCGACGACGTCGACGCGGTGTTCGAGCACGTGCAGGCGTCCGGCGCCGAGGTGCTCCAGGAGCCGGCCGACCAGTTCTACGGCGTGCGCGACTGCGCGTTCCGCGACCCGGTGGGCAACATGGTGCGGTTCAAGCAGGACCTGCCCGCCGACCGGGTGCCCCCGCAGCCCACCGACAGGCAGGACTGAGCCCGTGTGCCACCACGAGTGGCAGGTCGCGAGGGCCCGGGCAGCCGCCCAGGCCCTCGCGGCTCGCGCCGACGATGCATCATCCGGCGAACCCGTGGGTAGACCGGTGCCATGCGCCTCGGAAGAAACGTCGACGTCCGCCCGCTCGGTGGCGGCCCGGGCTGCCTCGCGATGATCGCGATCTCGGTCCTCGCCTCGGTCGTCCTGACCGTCCTGCTCAACCTGCTCCTGCGCTGAGCGACCGCGCGGGCGCCCGCCTGAGTCTGCGGCCGGTCAGCCGACGGTGACGGTGGGGGCGCCTGCGGAGTCGCCGTCGACGGGCTCGCCCATCTCCTCGGCGATACGCATGGCCTCCTCGATCAGCGTCTCGACGATGGCCGACTCGGGCACGGTCTTGATGACCTCGCCCTTGACGAAGATCTGGCCCTTGCCGTTGCCGGAGGCGACCCCGAGGTCGGCTTCGCGGGCCTCGCCGGGACCGTTGACGACGCAGCCCATGACGGCGACGCGCAGCGGCACCTCCATGCCTTCGAGCCCCGCGGTCACCTCGTCGGCGAGCTTGTAGACGTCGACCTGAGCGCGTCCACACGACGGGCACGAGACGATCTCGAGCTTGCGCGGACGCAGGTTGAGCGACTGCAGGATCTGCGTGCCGACCTTGACCTCCTCGACCGGCGGCGCGGACAGCGAGACGCGGATGGTGTCGCCAATTCCCTTGGACAGCAACGCCCCAAAAGCCGTCGCCGACTTGATCGTGCCCTGAAACGCAGGCCCGGCCTCGGTCACCCCGAGGTGCAGCGGCCAGTCGCCCCGCTCGGCCAGCAGCTCATAGGCGCGCACCATCACGACGGGGTCGTTGTGCTTCACCGAGATCTTGAAGTCGTGGAAGTCGTGCTCCTCGAACAGCGACGCCTCCCAGACGGCCGACTCGACCAAGGCCTCGGCGGTGGGCTTGCCGTACTTCTCCAGCAAGCGCTTGTCGAGTGAGCCCGCGTTGACGCCGATGCGGATCGAGACGCCCGCCTCCTTGGCCCGCCGCGCGATCTCCCCCACCTGGTCGTCGAACTGACGGATGTTGCCCGGGTTCACGCGCACGGCCGCGCACCCGGCGTCGATCGCGGCATACACGTAGTTGGGCTGGAAGTGGATGTCGGCGATCACCGGGATCTGCGACTTGCCGGCGATGGCGGGCAGCGCCTCGGCGTCGTCGCGGCTCGGCACGGCGACGCGCACGATGTCGCACCCGGCCGCGGTGAGCTCGGCAATCTGCTGCAGGGTCGCGTTGACGTCAGTGGTCGGGGTCGTGCACATCGACTGCACCGAGATGGGCGCGTCGCCGCCGACGTCGACCTTGCCCACCCTGATCTTGCGCGTCTTGCGCCGGGGCGCCAGGACGGGCGGCGGGAGGGCGGGCATACCGAGACCAACACTCATGCGTCCCATTATCCGGTATGCCGCGTGGCCGGCTGACCGCGGCCGGGTCGCCACGTCCTCCTGCAGAGGTATGCCGGGTGGTCCCGTGGGCGGATGCCGCGCCAGTCGTGCGCGCCCTAGCCTTGGCGGGTGACCGACGTGTGGGGCGATGCCGAGCGGCCGAACCGGCGGGGCCTGCTCCTCGACGCGGTCAGCGGGCTGGTGTTCGCCGTCGCCCTGGGCACGTTGCACAGCGCGCTCGGCGCCTCGGCCGCGATCGCCGCGGTGCTGCTGGGCCTGGCGCTGGCCGTCCGGCGAGTCTCGTGGCAGGCGATGTCGCTGCTGGGCTTTGCCGCGGCGGTCGTGCAGGTGGTGACGTTCAACCTCGCCTTCCTGGCCGACGCGGCATACCCCCTGCTCTTCTTCACTCTCGGCGGGCACCGGTCAGCCCGGGTGCGCCGGTTCGGTCTGGTGTCCGCGGTCGTCGCCGTCGCCGTCGGGGCGGTGTTCCCCGCACTGGTGCCTGACGTCCCGGATCGGTCCGTCCTCGTCATGGTCGCGGTGTGTGCCGGTCTGGGTGCGCTGACTGCCGTGTTCACCGCCGGCGGCTGGGTGGCGGGATACCTGCGGTGGCAGCGACGCCAGGCGGTGCAGGCGCGGGTCGATGCCCAGCTCGAGGCGGCCGAACGGCGCCGTCTCGGTGAGCTCTTCGACGTGGAGCAGGAGCGGCGCCGCATCGCCGCCGACATGCATGACGTCGTCGCACACTCGTGGGCGGTGGTCGCAGCGCAGAGCGACGGTGCGCGATATGCGTTGCGGCAGAACCCCATTGCTGCCGAACGTGCGCTCGAGGTCATCGGCGAGACCGCGCGCACCGCCATCACCGACCTGCGCACCATCGTCGCGCAGCTGCGCGACCCCGCACTCGCGCCGAGCACCCCCGGCTATGCGCAGCAGCAGGAGGTCATCGACCGGATGCGCGCCTCCGGCATGCAGCTGGACGTGCGCGAGTCCGGTGCACGCGACGAGTCGCCGCTCGTGGCCCTCACCGCGCACCGGCTGCTCGCCGAGTCGCTCACCAACGCGCTCAAGCACGGCGACCTGTCGGCGCCAGTGGTGGTCACCCAGGAGTGGGAGGACGGATACCGTCTGACCGTGAGCAACCGCGTCAGCGCCAGCCCGGCCACCGACGGTGACACCGGCCACGGCCTCGTGGGAATGGCCGAGCGGACCACCGTGGCAGGTGGCACGTTCGTGGCCGGTCGCGAGGGCGAGCTGTGGGTGGTCCGGGCGCACCTGCCGGCCGCGGGTGACGCCTCGTGACCGTGCGGGTGGCGCTCGTGGACGACCAGGCGATGTTCCGCGCGGGCATCGCGATGGTGGTAGACAGCCAGGATGACCTCGAGGTGGTCGGCGAGGCGGGCGACGGCGCCGAGGCGGTGGCGTTGGTCTCGTCGGCGCACCCGGACGTCGTGCTCATGGACGTGCGCATGCCGCGTGTCGACGGCGTGGAGGCCACCCGTCAGGTGGTGGCAAGGTTTGGCGACGGGGCACCAAAAGTGTTGGTGCTCACCACTTTTGACCTCGACGACCTGGTCGCTGACGCGATCGAGGCGGGGGCGAGCGGGTTCGTCCTCAAGGAGTCGGCGCCCGAGCTGCTGCTCGCCGCGATCCGCGCTGTGGCCGACGGCACCCAGGTGGTGGCGGCCGGTGCGACCCGGGCCGTGTTCGAACGGTTCCGACAGCGCACGGCGAACATGCCCGGCCCCGAGTACGAACGTCTCACGCCACGCGAGCGGGAGATCATGTTGCGGGCAGCGCAGGGGCTGTCGAACGCCGAGATCGCCGAGGCCGAGTTCCTGTCCGAGGCCACGGTGAAGACGCACGTCTCGCGCATCCTCACCAAGCTCGACCTGCGCGACCGCGTGCAGCTGGTCGTCTACGCCTACGAGCACGGCCTCCTCTGACGCTGCCGACGCAAACCCCCCGTTGCGCGACGAACGTTGGGTTAGCAAGCCGAGGTATGCCGCGCAACGAGGGGTTTGCACGTGTCGGCGCCACGCGGCATACCTCTTGGGATGTATGCGAAATCGGTCCCTGGCCGGATGCGGCGACCCCCGCGGCGTCCATAGCGTTGCAGGCATGACTTCACCAATCTCCTTGCAGCACAACCAAACCCAGCCGGTGCTGGCGATGCACCGCGTCTCCAAGCTCTACGGCGAGGGCAGCGGTCGCGTGGCCGCGCTCGACGAGGTGAGCGTCACGATCCCCCGCGGCGGCTTCACCGCGATCATGGGACCGTCCGGGTCCGGCAAGTCGACGTTCATGAACGTGGCTGCGGGCCTCGACGACGCCACGAGCGGCGAGGTCGTCCTCGCCGGGCAGCCGCTGTCGCAGCTCGGGGACGAGGGACGGACCGTCCTGCGCCGCGAGCAGGTGGGCTTCGTCTTCCAGGCATTCAACCTCGTGCCGACCCTGTCGGCGCTGGAGAACATCCTGCTCCCCTTCGACCTCGCCGGGCGCCAGGTCAGTCCCGACCAGCGGCAGTGGATCGACCAGCTCGTCCACACCCTCGGCCTGGCCGAGCGGATCAGCCACCGGCCCAGCGAGCTCTCGGGTGGGCAGCAGCAGCGTGTCGCCATCGCGCGCGCCCTGGCGAGCCAGCCGGCGATCATCTTCGCCGACGAGCCGACCGGCAACCTCGACTCCCGCAGCTCCCGCGAAGTCCTGACACTGCTGCGCACCGCCAGCCGCGAGTACGGCCAGACCATCGCCATGGTCAGCCACGACCCGGTCGCCGCGTCCTACGCCGACCGCATCCTCGTCATCGCCGACGGCCGCATCGTCGGCGACCACGGCCCGCTCACGCCGCAGCAGATCTCCGACCTGCTCATCGGCTTCGAGGTCGGGGCACCGGCATGAGCCACAAGAACCTCGCACTGGGGTCGCTTCGCGAGCTCGGCACGGTCGGCCTCGTCGCCGGGCTGTGCGGCACGTATGCCGCGACCCTGATCATGGCCTCCTCGATCCTCGGTTCCCTCGGCGGGGACGGCGAGGGCACCGTCGGGCTCATGCTCCTGACGGTCGCCAGCGTGTTCATCCTGATCGCCCTCTACGTGGGCGCCGTCGTCATCGTCAACGCCGTCGACACCGTCATCTCCGGCCGGCTGCGGCACATCGCGCTGCTGCGGCTGCTCGGGGCGAGCGCGCGCAGCCTGCGCCGTTCGGTCATGGTCGGCACCGCCACGGTCGGCGCCGTCGGTGCCGCCGCCGGGCTCGTCGTCGGCACGCTGCTCACCGACGCGGTGCGCATGGTCCTCGTCGCCCGGGAAACCCTCCCCGAGGCCGACTACCCCGTCGGCAGCGCGCTCCTAATCGTCGCCTTCGTCCTCATCACCCTGTCGGCAACGGCCGCGGGATGGCTGGGATCGCGCGTGGTCCTGGGAGTCTCGCCGGCGACGGCACTGGCCGGCACCACGGCATACCGTCGTGTCCCCCTGCGGCGGTCGGTCTGGCGGGGTGTGCTGGGAGTCCTGTTCTTCGTCGGCGGCTTCGCCGTCCTGGCGCTCGGTGCATTGGTCGGCGAGTCGTCGCCCGCCGGCTTCCTCATCGCGTTCTTCGGCGCGGCGGGTTCGGCCACGGGGCTGCTCATCGGCGCGCGGTTCGTCATCCCCCGGGTGGTGTCGACGTTCAGCCGCCTGCTCGGCCGCGACCCGTCCAGCCGGATCGCGCGACGCAACGCCGTCCTCGACCCGCTGCGCACCACGCGCTCGACCATGGGCCTGGTCATCGGCGTGACGCTGGTGACGACCTTCGCCTCCGGCATGCGCGCGCTCAGCGACTCGGTCACCGCATGGGACCTCGACCCCCAGAGCCTCGTTCAGGCCACACAGGTCCTCAGCGTCGCGACGACCGTGCTGATCTGCATCATCGTCATCTCCTCGGTCATCGCGGCCGTCGGCTTCGTCAGCACGATGTCACTCACCGTCCTGCAGCGGCACCGTGAGATCGGGCTGCTGCGCGCCTTGGGCTTCACCCGCTCGCAGGTGCGGACGATGATCACCAAGGAGTCCGTCGCGCTCTCGGCGTCGGCGGTGCTGTTCGGCATCGCCCTCGGACTGGTCTACGGCACCCTCGGGGCGCAGTCCCTCGTGGGTGCGATGACGCCGGGGGTCGTGTGGGGTATGCCGCTTCCGGCCCTGGTCGTGATCGCGTTCGCTGGTCTGGTGCTGGTGCTGGTGGCGTCGCGCGGTCCCGCCCGACGCGCGGTCGCGGTGACTCCCGTCGAGGCCCTGCGCATCGAGGCCTGAGCTCTCCCCCACCCCGACCTGTTGCCAGCCGCTCGGCACGCGGCCCCCAGAACGCGCCAGTACGCCGCCTCACCGGCAACGAGTGACGTCCAGGTGGCCACCGGACCCTGTGGACAAGCCAACGGCCACCAGTTGGATCGCTGCTTCACTGGCCCGATGGGAACAGGGAGGGATGAGGATCAGCCGCCGATCTCGACGTTGGACGCCGAAATTCGTTCTGCTGCAACAGACTCAGCCCGCGAGGCCACTCTTGCAGCTCGGGCACAGGCTCTCTTCGCCGAGGTCCGGCGACTTGAGCTGCTCGTCGAAGAGCGTCGTCATCGCGCCCTCGACGAGGCTCGGGACGTGGCGCGGTTGGAGCGTGTCTCCTGGACGCGTGGCTTGGCGAATTTTCGGGGCCGCCTCTATCGGGAACTCGACCAAGAGAGCGCCGAGGCGTCCGCGGCTCGTGACGCCCTGAGCGATGCTGAGGCGAAGCTGTCGCAGTTGCGACAGGAGCGGGATACGGTCGTGGCGCAGGCCAAGCAGGTCCAGGGCGCGTCGGATCGCCTGGGCGAAGCGATGGCGGCCAAGGACGCCGCGCTACGCGCATCAGGATCCTCAGTGGGACTCCGCCTGGCTCAGCTGGCAGCACAGAGGGCGACAGCAACTGTGGAGCTGTCGCACCTCGATCACGTCGTGGCCACGGGTGAGGCTGCCGACCTGGACTTGGGCCGTGCCCTGGACGCCGTCCGGTCCACCGACGTGTGGGCGTCGGTGGACAGCGTCGGCGGCGGCTTTCTGGCGTCGATAGCCAAGTACGAACGACTCAAGAGTGCCCAGCGTGTCCTGGCCAGCGCGCGAGCGAGCATCGACCGATTTCGCGCCGAGCTGCGCGGCACGACGCTGCCGCGGGTTCCGGATCTCTCCGTCGGCACGACAGCAAAGGTCATCGACATCCTCGCGGACAACCTGCTCAGTGACCTGGCTGTGCAGCAGCAAGTGCGCGGTGTCGCCGCCGAGCTCGAGGACACTCGACGACAGGTTCAGCGGGCGCTCGACGAGGTGCGTCGGAAGGCTGCCGACGCCCGGGCCCTGCTGGTCGGCCTGGATGATGAGCGCCGTGCCCTGCTCATGCCGGAATGACCCCCCGCACTTCGGGCCACCCACGCTTGATCCGCACCGCCACACCGAGCCGCAGTGGCCGGAAGTCGAAGACCGCCAGCACTTCGGGCCACCCACGCTTGATCCGCACCGGCACACCGAGCCGCAGTGGCCGGAAGTGCGCGCAGGCCCGCAGGGTCAGCCGCCGAGGTTCACGGGCTTGACGAGGTCGGCATAGATCAGCAGCACCGACATGACGATGAGGACCGACGACACGGCATATGCCACGGGCAGGGCCTTGGCGACATCGACGTGGCCGGGGTCGGGCCGCCGAAGCAGCCGCGCCACCGAACGCTTGAGCCCCTCCCAGAGGGCTCCGGCGACGTGCCCACCGTCCAGCGGCAGCAGTGGCACCAGGTTGAAGACGAACAGGGCCAGGTTGAGCGACACCAGGAGGCTGAGCAGGAAGACGAACGGGTTGATGCCGTTCGGGCCACCGATCCACGAGATGTCGCCGGATGCCGCTTCGCCAGCCATCCTGCCGACGCCGACGACCGACACGGGGCCGTTCGGGTCGCGCTCGCCCTCCCCGAAGGCGGCCTGGGCCACGCCGGCCATCTTCTGCGGGATCCGCAGGATCACCCCGGCGGTCGCCTTGAGCTGCTCGCCGACGATGGCCGGAACAGCGGTCGGTGACTGGCGCTCGAAGGCGATCGGGGCCTGCGAGGAGATGCCGATGAAGCCCGCGTCGACCGTCACCGGCTGGCCGGAGGAGTCGACCACGGGCCTGCCGTCGGCGCCCACCTGCTGCACGGAGTTCTTGATCGGGGTGACCGACAGAGTCGTCCTGGCGCCGTCGCGCTCCACGACGACCGGGGTGGCCTGGTCGATGCGGGGCCGCACCAGCCGCGACACGTCACTCGTGCGCTGCACCGGCTGGCCGTTGATGGAGACGATGCGGTCGCCCGGCTTGAACCCGGCCTTGAGGGCCGGCGTCTGCGGGTCGGTCGAGGCACACGTGGTCTTGGTGGCCGCCTCGCTCGCTGGCACGACACACTGGCTGACGGCCGCGACGCTCGCACCGTCCTTGGGTGTGGCCACGCCGTAGAGCGTCACGATCCCGGTGAGCAGCACCACCGCGATCAGCAGGTTCATGAAGGGCCCGCCGAGCATGACGACGACCTTCTTCCACACCGGCAGCTTGTAGAACACGCGGTCCTCGTCGCCGGGCTTGATCTCCTCGAGGCTCAGCTGCCGCGCCTCGTCGGCGAGCTGGGAGAACCGGCCCGTCGACGACACCCGCAACGTCCCCGGCTCGTCGCCCTTGCGCGGCGGGAACATGCCGATCATCCGGATGTACCCGCCCAGCGGGATCCACTTGATGCCGTACTCGGTCTCGCCGCGCCTGCGCGACCACACGGTCGGCCCGAAGCCCACCATGTACTGCGTCACCTTGACGCCGAACTTCTTGGCGGGCACCAGGTGCCCGATCTCGTGCAGGCCGATGGAGACGCCGACGCCGAGCGCGATGAACAGCACCCCGAGCACGTAGAGCAGGATCGTCATCACCGCACCCCCTGCGTCGCCACGTCGTCCGTCGTCAAGCCCAACACCTTTCGTGCGCGTCCGCGAGCCCAGGCATCGGCCCGCAACACGTCCTCAACGGACAGCTCACCCGAATCGATCCCCGACCCGGCGTGCTCCTCCACGACGCGCGCCACGGTGTCGACGATGTCGACGAACCCGATGTGCCCGTCGTGGAACGCGTCGACCGCCACCTCGTTGGCCGCGTTGTAGACCGCCGGATACGTCCCCCCAGCCACGCCGACCTGCCGCGCCAACCGCACCGCGGGGAACGCCTCGTCGTCCAGCGGCTCGAACTCCCAGCTCTGCGCCTTCGTCCAGTCGACCGGCTCGTCGACGTCGGCGAGCCGGTCCGGCCACGACAGCCCGAGCGCGATCGGCACGAGCATCCGCGGCGGGCCGGCCTGGGCGATGGTCGACCCGTCGACGAACTCGACCATCGAGTGGATCAGCTGCTGCGGGTGCACGACGACCTCGATCGCCTCGAACGGGATGTCGAAGAGCAGGTGCGCCTCGATCACCTCGAGCCCCTTGTTGACCAGGGTGGCCGAGTTGGTCGTGATGACCCGGCCCATCGAGAAGTTCGGGTGCGCGAGTGCGTCGGCCGGCGTCACGTCCCGCAGCGACTCACGGGACCTCCCGCGGAAGGGCCCACCGCTGGCGGTCACGACCAGCCGCCGCACCTCAGCACGCTGGCCGCCGCGCAGGCTCTGGGCGATGGCGGAGTGCTCGGAGTCGACCGGCACGATCTGGTCCGGTCCCGCGGCCGCCTTGACGAGCGGCCCACCGACGATGAGCGACTCCTTGTTGGCCAGCGCGAGCGTCGAGCCCTGCGCGAGCGCCGCGAGCGTCGGTCGCAGCCCGATCGAGCCGGTGATCCCGTTGAGCACCACGTCGGCGCCGGATCCCGCGGCCGTCACCGCGGCGTCGTCCCCGACCACGATGGCAGGCCGGTATGCCGCGCGGCCGGCCGCCGCGGCATACGCACCGATCGCCTCGGCGACCGCTTCATGGGTGCCGCGGGCGACCGCGGCGAGGTCCACGTCGAAGGCGACCGCCTGCTCGGCGAGCAGGTCGAGGTTGGATCCCGCGGACAGCGCGGTCACCCGGAACCGGTCGGGGTTGCGGGCGATCACGTCCAGCGCCTGGGTGCCGATCGAGCCGGTCGAGCCGAGCACGGCGACGCTGCGAGGTGTGGTCACTCGTCCATTGTCACCCATCGGCGCCGTGGCGCTGACGCGGCCGTCAGCGGCCGTCGGCGCCATCAGCGGCCGTCGGCGCCGTCAGCGGTCGACGACGGTCGCGGCGAAGGTCGGCTTCTCGGCCTCGACGTCGTCGAGCACCTGGATGATCGCGACATACGCATCGGGGTGGTCGGCGCGCAGGCGGGCGGTGCCGTCCCAGATCACGTGCACGGGAGCGGGCGCGTCGTGCACGAAGGTGAGCAGGCAGTCGAACAGTGCGTCGAGGTTGTGCCCGTACCACTGCGGAAAGTCCAGGGCCTGACCGAAGAGCCGCAACGAGTCGCGCTTGTCCGCCCCCGCCGGCACGACGTGGGCATCGACGCCCTCGCGCTGCAGCGAGCGCACGAGGTCGGCGATGGCGGTCTCGGGCCCCAGCTGGGTGGTCATGGCTCCTCCAGGATGACCGAGAACGAGTCGTAGTGGTCGTCGGTCCAGTAGAGCTCCCCCTGCTGGCCGGTGACGATGCGACGGGCGCCGCGGTCGCCCTCGCCGGGGGTCGGCACGGTGTACTCGCGGTAGTAGCCGCGCTGCTTGGCCGGCAGGATCCGCTCACGGTTCTGGAAGACGACGCCGTCGCGGTCGTAGGGGAACGGACCACCGGCATCGATGAGGTCGAGTGTCCTGCGTGCCTCCGGGGGCAGGTCAGCGACCGAGACGCGTGGCAATCCGCTGGTGTCGCCACGGGTGGGCGGTCGTGGTGTCGCGGCACCGTTGCTCGGCACGACCGCGGTCGCGCTGGTGCGCGGGCGGTCGCCGCTGCCCGTCTCCTCGGATCCGCCTCGTTCGGCCCACCACCACAGACCCAGGACGAGCACGAACCCCAGCACGAGCAGCAGCGTTCGCACCGTGCGCTGTTGCTGCGCCGACCTCCCTGCCACGGCGGCCGTCCCTACGGCGCGATGCCGACGTACGTGGTCTCGAGGTACTCCTCGATGCCCTCGAAGCCACCCTCGCGCCCGAAGCCGGACGCCTTGACCCCACCGAACGGCGCGGCCGGGTTGGAGATGATGCCCTGGTTGACGCCGATCATGCCGTACTCGAGGCCCTCGCTGACCCGGATGACCCGACCGACGTCCTGGGTGAAGACGTAGCTCGCCAGGCCGTACTCGGTGCTGTTGGCCTTGCGGATCGCCTCGGCCTCGGTGCGGAAGGTCGTGATCGGCGCGACGGGCCCGAAGATCTCCTCGGTCATCATGCGGGCGTTCATCGGCACGTCGGTGATGACGGTCGGCTCGAAGAAGTAACCCCGCCCCGACACCTGCTTGCCACCGGTCACGACGGTTGCTCCCTTGGCGGTCGCGTCGGCGACCAGCTCGGAGACACCGTCACGGGCCTTGCCGTCGATGAGCGGCCCGACGTCGACGCCCTTCTTGGTGCCCTTGCCGACGGTGAGCGCGGCCATCTTCGCGGCGAACTTGCGGCCGAACTCCTCGGCCACCGACTCGTGCACGAGGAACCGGTTGGCCGCCGTGCACGCCTCGCCGATGTTGCGCATCTTGGCCAGCATCGCGCCCTCGACGGCGCGGTCCAGGTCGGCGTCCTCGAAGACGAGGAAGGGCGCGTTGCCGCCCAGCTCCATCGAAACCCGCAGCAGCTGCTCGGCGGACTGCTCCACGAGCCGGCGTCCGACCCCGGTCGAGCCGGTGAAGGTCAGCTTGCGCAGCCGTGGGTCGCGGATGAGCGGCTCCATCACCTCGCCGGTGCGGTCGGTGGTCACGACGTTGAGGACACCCGGCGGCAGGCCGCAGTCCATGAGCAGCTGGGCGAGCGCCAGCATGGTGAGTGGGGTCTGGCTCGCCGGCTTGACCACCATGGTGCAGCCGGCGGCGATGGCGGGCCCGATCTTGCGGGTCCCCATGGCCAGCGGGAAGTTCCACGGCGTGATCATGAGCGTCGGCCCGACCGGCTTCTTCATCGTCAGCAACCGGGTCGCACCGTTGGGCGCCACCGACCAGCGGCCGTGGATGCGCACCGCCTCCTCGCTGAACCAGCGGAAGAACTCGGCGCCGTACGCGACTTCTCCCGCCGACTCGGCGAGGGTCTTGCCCATCTCGAGCGTCATCAGCATCGCGAACTCGTCGGCGCGTTCGCTGATCTGCTCGAAGGCCGCGCGCAGGATCTCACCGCGGTCGCGCGGCGCCGTCGTGGCCCAGTCCGCCTGCGCAGCAACGGCTGCGTCGAGGGCAGCCCGGCCGTCGGCGACGGTCGCGTCGGCCACCCGCGCCAGCGTCGCGCCGCTCGACGGGTCCTCGACCGCGATGGTCGTGCCGTCGCTGGCGTCACGCCACGTGCCTCCGATGAGGAGCTGCTTGGGGACCGACTCGAGCAGTGCCTTCTGCGTGGGTGCCATCAGTGGTTACCTCCGTCGTCCTTGGTGCCCGGTATGCCGGGTGCTTGCGTGGGCGCGTCCCCGGCGGTCGCGTCGTTGGTCTGGTGGGTGTGGTGGTGCGGGATGTGGCCTTGCGGGATGGCCCCGTTGCGACCCGACAACAGCGGCAGCGAGGGGTCCCACCGGGTGCCGTCGCGCTCGTCCTTGCGTTTGCGGGCAATGGCCGAAAGTGCTTCGAGCACAACGCGGTTCGCGAGGGCGGCGGTGATGTCGGCGTGGTCGTAGGGCGGGCTGACCTCCACGACGTCGACGCCCACGACGGGCAGCTCGAGGCAGATGCGGCGCACCGAGTCGAGCAGCTGCCGTGCGCTGAGGCCGCCGGGTTCGGGGGTGCCGGTGCCGGGCGCGTGTCCGGGGTCGCACACGTCGATGTCGACGGAGAGAAAGACGCCCTCGCACTCGTCGGTGGCGATGGCAAACGCGTCGGTCAGCACCTCGTCGAGACCTCGGTGCACGATCTCGGTCATCTCGAACGAGCGCATCTGCTGCTCGGCCATCCAGTCGAGCGTCTCCGGCGGCGGCCAGTAGCCGCGCAGCCCCACCTGGAGGAACCGGTCACCACGCAGTGCACCCGACTCGATGAGCCGCCGCATCGGCTGCCCGTGTCCCCACAGCGACCCGAACTCGATGTCGCCGGTGTCGGCGTGGGCGTCGAAGTGGATCATCGAGATTCGTCCGTGCCCGATGACGTTGGCCACGCCCTTGGCATCGGGGTAGGCGATCGAGTGGTCACCGCCCAGAACCACCGGGATCGCCCCGGCGCGGGCGACCTTCTCCACGGCCGCCTCGAGGGCCGGGAGGGCCGTCTCGATGTCGCCGGAGTACATCTCGACGTCACCGGCGTCGACGACCTTGAGGTCGACGAGCCCGTCGGTGCGCAGCGCCAACGAAGGGCGTGAGCCGTCGTGGGGCAGGTAGTCCGTCATCCGGATCGCCTGCGGCCCGAACCGCGTTCCGGCGCGGTGCGAGGTGCCGCCGTCGAAAGGCGCACCGAGGATCACGACGTCGGCGCCGGCATACGTGCTCTCGTCGTCGAGGTCGCAGCGTTCGACGCCGAGGAAGGTGAAGTCGGGTCCGTACTGCTGTCCGTAGCGCGCCACGAAGCCCAACCTAGTGCCCGCCCCGGCACGACGGCAGCCCGGTCACCGCGCTGGGATGACCGGGCTGCCAAGGCCCTGTGGGTGGGAAGCGCCGCGTCAGCGGCGGCCCAGCCCCAGGGCGCGCGAGATGGTGAAGAACAGGTCGGTCTGGTCGGTCAGACCGACGACGTTCGCCGCCTGCGGGCCGTACCCCGCCACCCGCAGCTGGGAGCCGGTGTGCTGCTGCGAACCACCAGCCGGAGCGGTGCCGTAGCTGATGGTGAGCGGCGAGCCGTCCTTGGTCAGCAGGTTGGCCGTGATGCCGGGCGTGGTCGAACCACCCTCGACGATCTGGCTGGTGTGCGCGTGGTCTGCCGTCACCAGGACGGTGGTGTTGCCGTCCTTCTTGGCGAAGTCGAGCGCCACCTGCACGGCCTCGTCGAGGTCGATCGCCTCGCCGATCTGGCCGCAGGCGTTGGCCGCGTGGTCCTGCTTGTCGATGCTCGCGCCCTCGACCTGCAGGAAGAACCCGGTGCCGCCCTGCGCACCCTTCTTGTCCTTGCCCTTGCCGTGCTTGCCCTTGTTGTCCTTGCCCTTGCCGTCCTTGCCGGTGGTGTCGAGCAGCTCGATCGCCTTGGCGGTCATGTCGGCGAGCTTCGGCTGGGTGGCGGGACGATCCGGGTTCGGGGTGCAGCGAGCCGGGGCAGCGGCGCCGCCGGTCGGGGTGGCCTTGGGGCCGACCCAGCGGACCGGCATGTTGCCGCTCGCGAAGAGGCCGAGCAGCGGCTGCTGCTGGTCGGCCTTGGTCACCGCCGCGAGCCCAGCCGCGTCGGTCACGGTCCGGTAGCCGCGGGCGTCCGCCTGCTGCGCAAGAGTGCGACCGGCATACTCACCGGCCTTGGCCGTCTCGGCGAAGGTGGCAGCGCCGCCACCGAGGGTGACGTCCGGTCGCGTCTTGAGCATCTGCTCGGTGATCGAGCCGGGGCCGCCGTTCTCCAGCGCCGCCTCCGGGCAGGTGGTGCTGGTCTTGGTGGGGCCGTAGCAGGAACGAGCGGAGATGTGCGAGACCTGGACCGCCGGCGTCGCGTCCTGGATCTCCGACGTCGTGACGTTGCCGGTCTTGAGGCCGCGCTTCTTGGCCAGCTCCAGCAGGGTCTCCTGCGGCTTGCCCTTGATGTCGACGGACACGGCGTTGTCATAGGTCTTGGTGCCGGTGGCCCACGCGCTGCCCGTGGCGGCCGAGTCGGGCGCGTAGTCCGGCTTGCCGTCCTTGGTGAGTGAGTAGGTCGTGTACTGACCGGTCAGGGGCAGGGCGTCGATGCCGGGCAGGCGGCCGGCCGCGCCGTACTCGTAGTAGCGGGCCGAGGTGATCTCGGAGTCACCCATGCCGTCACCGATGAGCAGGATGACGTTCTTGGCCCTGCCACCGTCGAGGGCCTTCGTGACGGACTTGGTCTGGTCGCCCTGGAGGCGCTGGGCGCCACCGTGGGCGGCGAGGTTGGCACCGGCGTATGCCGTGGTGCCGACGAGGGCGAGGGTGCCGACCGCGACCACGGCAAAGGTCGAGCGGCGAGCCAGTCTGGTGCGAAGTGTCATGCGCCCACCTCAACGGGCGCAGGTTAACAACTGACGAAGAGGGCGTGCAGCCTTCACGAATGTCGGGCTCCACTTCTAGGCTCGCCACCGCGAGGCCCCGCCCCGGGGCGTCCCGAGCAAGGAGTGCGCACCATGGCCATGAAGCTCAACCCCTACCTCACCTTCGACGGCACGGCTCGCGAGGCGATGGAGTTCTACAAGTCGGCGCTCGGCGGCGAGCTGACGATCAGCACGTTCGGAGAGTTCGGCGCACCCGAGGGTGTCAACCCCGACGGTGTCATGCATGCCCAGCTCGAGTCCGACGCCGGCTTCACGCTCATGGCGTCCGACACCCCGCCCGGCCAGCCCGCCAGCACCGGCAGCTCCATCTCGGTCAGCCTGTCCGGTGACGACACCGACGCGCTGCGCGGCTACTGGGACGCGCTCTCTCAGGGTGGCACCGTGGTGATGCCACTGGAGAAGCAGATGTGGGGCGACGAGTTCGGCATGCTGACCGACCGCTTCGGCACGGCCTGGATGGTCAATATCGCCGGTGAGGGAAACCAGCAGCAGGGCTGAGAGTCCGGCACGCTCACGCCTCACGCCTCACGACTCACGCCGAAAGCCTCTGCTCTCGCTGGCTCCGCGCCCGGTCAGGGCGCGGAGCCGGTGGTCAGGACGGCCGGGTCCCGAACTTGACCGACACCGTGCGGGCCTGGCCGTTGGCGTTGACGACCGTCAGCTCCACCTCCGTGCCGGGCTTGCGTTCGCGGACCTGTGCCACCAGGGCCAGTGCATCGGCCACCACCTCGTCACCCACCTTGGTCACTGAGTCGCCCTGCTTGAGACCGGCCTCTGCGGCCGGCGTGCCGGGCGCCACCGAGACGATGCGGGCGACCTGCTTGGTGGTGCCGTCGATCTTGACCACGGCGTTCTCCGGGGTGACCCCGAGATAGGCGTGCTGCACCCTGCCGGTAGCGATCAGCTCCTGTGACACCCACTGCGCCTGCGTGGCCGGAATCGCGAAGCCCAGACCGATGCTGCCACCCTGCTGCCCCTCCGCCGCGCCCAGCGAGGCGATCGAGGAGTTGATGCCGACGAGCTGACCGGCGCCGTTGATCAGGGCCCCGCCGGAGTTGCCCGGGTTGACGGCCGCATCGGTCTGGATCGCGTTCGTCACGACCGGGATCGCCCCTGATGAACCGCCCTCCCCCTGGGTCGTGACCGGCCGGTCCAGGGCGCTGACGATGCCGAGGGTGACGGTGTCGGACAGGCTCAGCGGGTTGCCGAGGGCCATCACCGGGTCGGCCACCTGGAGCTTCTCCGAGTCGCCGAACTCCATGGGCTGTACGCCCTGCGGGACGCTCGCCAGCTTGATGACCGCCAGGTCGGTCGACGGGTCGTTGCCGACCAGCTCTGCCGGCACCACCGTGGCGTCCTCGAAGGACACCTGCACCGCGGCGCCACGCG
Organism: Actinomycetes bacterium; assembly: GCA_023420415.1. Taxonomy (GTDB): domain Bacteria; phylum Actinomycetota; class Actinomycetes; order Actinomycetales; family Dermatophilaceae; genus Pedococcus. The sequence continues at coordinate 48,322 of JAEZWF010000004.1, forward strand.
CGGCGGCTGCGACCACGTGGTTGTTGGTGAGCACGTGCCCGCGGCTGTCGATCACCACCCCGGACCCCTCCCCGCCGGAGCCTTGGCTGTCCCGGACCGAGATGCTCACCACGCTGGGTGCCGCCCGGGTGGCGACCGCGGTCCAGGCGGACGACCCGATCGCACCGGCACCGCCGGAGGCGTCGGACGTCGCCGAACCGCTGGAGGTCGACGAGCTGCTCGACGCCGAGCTGCTCGTCTGCGCACCGTTCGAGGTCATCGTGGACCGAGGTGCACCGTCCAGGGTGCACGCTGCCAGCCCACCGGTCAGGACGATGCCCGAGAGGTAGATCCCGACCCTGCGGGCCCTGCCCGGGCGTGCCCCGCTCGGGCGTGCTCCGCTCGAGCGTGCCCCGTCACCCGTGTCACCCGTGCTTGACGATTGTGCCGACCACCGCGTCATCTGGCCCTCCTCCGGCCGCGAGCCCAGCCCCTCCACGAGTCACCGTATGTCCGGGACTGCGATTCCGCGCGCGGAGCGGCCGGGCGACTGGTGGCCGGCTACCGCCTGCGGCTGTTGCCGATCACCTGGCCGGCCACCACCAACGCCACGGCGATGACGAACATCGAGAACCCGATCACGTTGGCCTGAGCCGGAATGCCGCGCAGGTAGGACACGTAGACGAACTTCGGGAACGTCGTCTCGTCCCCGGAGACGAAGTTCGTGATGATGAAGTCGTCGAACGACAGCGAGAAGGACAGCAGAGCCGCACCGACGATGCCGGGCAGGACCAACGGGAAGGTGACCCGCCAGAAGGTGCCGCCCGGGCCGGCATACAGGTCCTGCGCCGCCTCCTCCAGACGCGGGTCGAGTGACTGCAGGCGCGCCTTCACCGTCACCACGACGAAGCTGATGCAGAACATGATGTGGGCGATGACGATGGTCCAGAACCCCAGCCGCAGGCCGAACCGCGAGAAACCCTGGACGAAGATCGTCAGCAGGCTCGCACCGAGCACGATCTCGGGTGTCGCCATAGGGATGAAGATCAGCACGTTGCTCGTCGACCGACCACGAAACCTGTGTCGTACCAACGCAAAGGCGAGCATTGTGCCGAGGATCGTCGCGACCACGGTGGCGATGCCGCCGACCTTGAGCGAGGTCACCAGCGCGTCGCACACACCCGGCGCCCCGCACGGGTTCTTCCAGTGCTTGAGCGTCGGGCCCGCGTCGCCGTTCCAGACGATGTTGGACTTGCGGTAGTCGTTGAAGGAGAAGACGAACGTGTACGCCACCGGCACGAAGAGGTAGAGCAGCACCACGATGGCCGCGATGATGGCGAACCGGTTCGCGAACCACGTGCGGACCCGCTGGGCCACTGCAGGTCGGTAGCCGCTGTCGGTGGAAGCGGTCATCAGAGCAGCTCCTCGGTCCCGAAGCGGCGGATGTAGAGGAACACCATGGCCAGGATCAGCGCCATCAACGTGAACGACAGCGCCGCTGCCACCGGGAAGCCACCGAGCACCTTGAAGAACTGGCTCTCGATGACGTTGCCCACCATCTTGGTGCTGCGGTCCGAGCCGAGCAGGTCGGCGTTGACGTAGTCACCGGCCGCGGGGATGAACGTCAGCAGCGTCCCCGCGATCACGCCGGGCATCGACATCGGCAGCGTCACCGTGCGAAACGTGGTGAAACCATTGGCATACAGGTCTCCCCCGGCCTCGATGACGCGGGCGTCCGCGCGCTCGAGCGAGGCGTAGATCGGCAGCACCATGAAGGGCAGGAAGTTGTACGTCAGGCCGGCGACGACCGCCATCCACGTCTCGGTGATGTGGCCACCCGGGAGCAGGTGCAGGAAGTTCAGGGTCGAGGCGACCGGCCCGTCGTCGGCGAGGATCTGCCGCCAGGCGATGGTCCGCAGGATGAACGACGTGAAGAACGGCGCGATGACGCAGATCATCATGACGCCCCGCCACTTGCCCGCCTTGAAGGCCATGGCGTACGCCAGCGGGTAGGCCAGGATGAACGCGAACACCGTGGCCAGCCCGGCATACAGCAACGACCGTCCGAAGTGCCCGGCGAACTCGGTGAGCGCGGTCGCGTAGTTGCCGACGTTGACGTCGCGGTAGTAGTACCCCGGGTAGCCGGGGAACCCGGACTGCAGCGACACCGTGAAGAGCTGCACCAGCGGGACGACGAAGAACAGCAGCAGCCACAGTCCGCCGGGCAGGAGCAGCAGGTATGCCGTCCACGACCGTTTGCGTGGACCTCCCCCGGGTGCCGGGTCGGCGTGGGTCGTGCCACCGCCCGCGACGTGGGCCGAGGCGACGGTCATGACGGCACCGTCAGTGCGTCCGGCCTGGCGTCGGGCTCGTCTCCGGTAGCGGCGTCCTGCGTCGAGCGGGCAGCGGCGGGGTCGGCGTTGGTCGCCGCGGCGGCCTCGGCGTCGTTGACCGGCACGCCGAACGCGTGCCCGGAGTCCCATTCGAGCCAGACCTCGTCGCCCGGGCGCAGGTGGTTGCGTTCGACGTCGAGGTTCTGCTCGTAAACGGCCCACGTGGTGCCGGACGCCACCGTGACGAGGAACTGGGTCGCGACGCCGGTGAAGCTCACGTCGACGACCGTGGCCCGGACGTCGTTGCCGGCGCCCTCGGGCCGTGCGTCACGGATCCGCACCTTCTCCGGACGCACGCCGAACGTGATGGCGCCGTCGCGAACGACACTGCGGGACTTGGGGATTCGCACGGTGGTCCCCGCCACCTCGACGACGAGGTCGTCGCCGTCGCTGCCGGTCACGACTCCGTCGCCGAGGTTGGACTGCCCGAGGAAGTTCGCCACGAACGACGTCTTCGGCAGGTCGTAGAGCACCTCCGGGTGCCCCATCTGCTCGATCCGCCCGTGGTTCATCACAGCGACCGTGTCGGCCATAGTCATGGCCTCCTCCTGGTCGTGCGTGACGTGGATGAACGTCAGCCCGACCTCGGTCTGGATCCGCTTGAGCTCCACCTGCATCTGCCGGCGCAGCTTGAGGTCGAGGGCACCGAGCGGCTCGTCGAGCAACAGCACCTCTGGCCGGTTGACCAGGGCCCGCGCGACCGCGACCCGCTGCTGCTGCCCACCCGAGAGCTGCGACGGCTTGCGCGCCGCGAGGTGGGTCATCTGCACCAGCTCGAGCGCGTCGTCGGCGAGCTTCAGCGCGTCGGCCTCACCCCGGCGTTTCGGCCCGAAGGCCACGTTGTCGCGGATCGTGAGGTGCGGGAAGAGCGCGTAGCTCTGGAACACCGTGTTGACGGGCCGCTCGTAGGGGCGCGAACCGGTGAGGTCGGTCTCGCCGATGAGGATGCGGCCACCCGTGGGTTGTTCCAGGCCGGCCACCATGCGCAGGGTCGTCGTCTTCCCGCAGCCGGACGGTCCGAGGAGGGCGAAGAACGACCCGCGCGGCACCTCCAGGCTGAGGTCGTCGACCGCGGTGAAGTCACCGAACTCCTTGGTGACACCCGAGATCCGCAGGTTCCCCTTCGCCTCCCGGAACCCGCGCGAGGCCTTGGTGCCGTTGCCACCGAAGATGCCCATCAGTTGCCCACCACCTTCGCCCAGGCGGCGCTGTAGTCGGCGTCCTCCTGAGGGGTCAGGGCCCGGAAGCCCTTGATGTTGTTGTCCTTCAGGTATGCCGCACTGGGGAAGATGAACGGGCTCTTCGCGAGGTCGGGGTCGATCTTCTCCATCTCGGCCTGTGCGCCCTGGACGGGGCAGACGTAGTTGACGTACGCCGCCACTTCGGCCGCCACCTCGGGTTGGTAGTAGTAGTCCATCAGCGCCATGGCGTTCTTCCGGTGCGTCGAGGTGATGGGGATCATCATGTTGTCGCTCCAGAGCATCCCGCCGCTCTCGGGGATCCGGAACTGCCAGTTGTCGTTCTCGGTCTCGGCGCGCAGCACGAACAGGTCGCCGCTCCACACGATGCCGGCGATGGCGTTGCCGGACTTGAGGTCCTCGAGGTAGCTGTTGCCCTTGACCCGCCGGATGTAGCCGTCGGCGATGCGCTTGTCGATCTCGGCGGTCGCGGCCTCGAACTGCTGCTTGCCGAACCCCTGCGAGGGATCCACGCCCTGGCTCAGCATGATGAGCCCGAGGGTGTCGCGGAACTCGCTGAGCACCACGATCCGGCCCTTGAGGTCAGGTGCCCACAGGTCGTCGAGGGTCTTGAGGTCGCGCCCGACCTTGCTGCGGTCGTAGCCGATCCCGGCAAACCCGCTCTGCCACGTCAACGAGTGCTCGCGCCCGGGGTCGAACGAGACGTCCTTGAGGGCGTCGAGCAGGTTGCTCGCGTGGGGCATCCGGATGAGCTCCAACGGCTGGCACAGCTGCTCACGGATCACCCGGTTGGCCATCCAGTCGGTGAAGACGAAGATGTCGCGGCCGATGTCCTGGCCGGCCCGCAGCTGCGGAGCGATCTTGTTGAAGTAGGAGTCGTTGTCGTCGACGTCCTCGGTGTAGGTCGCCTTGATGCCCGTCTTCTTGATGAATGCCTCGAGCGTCGGGTAGTTCTTCGCGTCCTCGTCGTAGTCGAGGTAGGCGGTCCAGTTGGCCCAGCGCACGACCTTCTCGGCGGCCGAGAGGTCCTGGGGCAGCTTCGCCGCGGCGATGCCGCCACCGGCCGGCGGCGCCGGTGGGGCGCACGCCGCGAGGGCGGCCGCAGCGCCACCGAGGAGCGCACCACCCATGAGGCTGCGCCGGGTGAGGGGACGACCGCGTGCGCTGGTGCGGGCGGCGCGGACCAACCCGCGGGTGACGGGGTCGGCAGGGGGACGCAGCGGCTTCATTGGCGCCTCATTCTCTGTGGGTCCCGGCCCCGGCCCCGGAGACCGGCGCCGCGCCCCGATGACGGGGTATGCCGCGGGCTCCGGTCCCCGGGTCGACCGAGGCTGGCTGGGTGGTGCGTCGCTGTGCGGGTGCTCAGCTGTCGATGTTGGCCATGACGTGCTTGATGCGGGTGTAGTCCTCGAAGCCGTACATCGACAGGTCCTTGCCGTAACCGGACTTCTTGAAGCCACCGTGGGGCATCTCGGCCACGAGCGGGATGTGGGTGTTGATCCACACGCAGCCGAAGTCGAGCGCCTTCGACACACGCATCGCGCGGCCGAAGTCCTTGGTCCACACGCTCGAGGCGAGGCCGTACTCGACGCCGTTGGCCCAGCGGATCGCCTCCTGCTCGTCGGTGAACTGCTGGACGGTGATGACGGGGCCGAAGATCTCGTCCTGGATCGCCTCGTCGTCCTGGCGCAGCCCGTCGAGCACCGTCGGCTCGAGGAAGAACCCGTCGCCCAGGTCGGACTTGCGCCGTCCGCCGGCGGCGACGCTCGCGTGGTCGGGCAGGCGGTCGAGGAAGCCCTGGATCCGCTCGAGCTGGTTGGCGTTGTTGACCGGTCCCAGCAGGGCGTCCTCGTCGTCCGGCATACCCACCTTGGCCTCGCCCTTGGCGAACTCACCCAGCGCGGCCACGAAGTCGTCGTGGATGCGCGGCGAGGCGAGCACCCGGGTGGCGGCGGTGCAGTCCTGCCCGGCGTTGAAGTAGCCGGCGGTTGCGATGCCCTCGACCGCGGCCTCGATGTCGGCGTCGTCGAAGACGATGACCGGCGCCTTGCCGCCCAGCTCGAGGTGGACCCGCTTGACGTCGCGGCTCGCACTCTCGGCCACCTGGATTCCGGCGCGCACCGAACCGGTGATGGCGACGAGCTGGGGCGTCGGGTGCTCGACGAGCGCACGCCCGGTCTCACGGTCACCGGTGATGACGTTGAAGGTGCCGGCGGGCAGGAACTCCGAGGCGATCTCGGCCATGAGCAGCGTGGTCTCGGGGGTGGTGTCCGACGGCTTGAGGACGACGGCGTTACCCGCGGCCAGCGCCGGGGCGATCTTCCACATCGCCATCATCATCGGGTAGTTCCACGGGGTCACCTGGCCGACGACGCCGATCGGTTCGCGTCGGATCCAGCTGGTGTGGCCGCGCATGTACTCCGCGGAGCTGCGGCCCTCGAGCACGCGTGCGGCGCCGGCGAAGAACCGCAGCTGGTCGACCATCGGCGGCACCTCCTCGCTCGCGGTGAGGGCCCACGGCTTGCCGGTGTTCTCGGCCTCGAGCTTGACGAACTCGTCGGCGCGCGCCTCGATCGCGTCGGCGAACTTGAGCAACGCCTGCTGGCGCTCACTCGGCGTGGTCTGGCCCCACTCCTCGAAGGCCTTGGAGGCCGCGCTGTATGCCGCGTCGACGTCGGCCTCGGTGGAGACGGGGGCCTTGGCGACGACCTGGGCGGTGGCGGGGTTGACGATGTCGGCGGTGGCGTCGGTCTGCGCGTCGACGTACTCACCGCCGACGAAGTTGCGCAAGGTGCGGGGGCTGGCGGCCGTGGCTGTCACTGACACTCCAAGTCGAGTCGGGTGCGGATTCCGTGCCTTCGCACTGTAGTCCCCGCAGATACGATTTCAACAGGTTCCGCCCCTGAAACTGTCCAAATCAATGCCCTTCTCAGTATTTGGCCACTGATTTCGTCGTGTTGCGACTTGCGCGAAACGGAACCGAGGGGACACCATGGCGTCGTGGCACGCACACCGAAGCCGGTCTCCGAGGTGAAGCTCGACGACGTCTCCAAGGCGATCATCGAGCTGCTCCAGGAGGACGGTCGTCAGGCCTACGCCACCATCGCCAAGCGGGTCGGTCTCTCCGAGGCCGCCGTCCGCCAGCGCGTGCAACGCCTCCTCGACCAGGAGGTCATGCAGATCGTCGCCGTCACCGATCCCCTCCAGGTCGGGTTCCGTCGCCAGGCGATGATCGGCATCCGCGTCGACGGCGACCTCACACCCGTCGCCGACGCGCTGACCGCCATGGACGAGGTCGCCTACGTCGTCACCACCGCCGGCTCCTTCGACGTGCTCGTCGAGGTCGTCTGCGAGGACGACGACGACCTGCTCCAGCTGCTGACCGGCAGCATCCGCACGCTTCCCGGCGTGCACAGCACCGAGACGTTCGTCTACCTGAAACTCAACAAACAGCACTACAACTGGGGTACCCGATGACCACCACGCCCACGCCCGCCACGACCAACGCCGCGCCGGGCACCACACCCGCCGGCACGGCATACGCCGACGCCGCCCGCGACCACCTCTGGATGCACTTCACCCGGCACTCCACCTACTACGACGGCGGGCAGGTGCCCGTCATCGTCAAGGGTGAGGGCCACAAGATCTGGGACGACCAGGGCAAGGAGTACATCGACGGCCTCGCCGGGCTGTTCGTCGTCCAGGTCGGCCACGGACGCGCAGAGCTCGCCGAGGCGGCGGCCAAGCAGGCCAAGGACCTCGCGTTCTTCCCGCTGTGGTCCTACGCCCACCCCAAGGCCATCGAGCTGGCCGAGCGGCTGGCTGCCGGCGCCCCCGGAGACCTCAACCGCGTCTTCTTCACCACCGGTGGTGGCGAGGCCGTCGAGACGGCGTGGAAGCTCGCGAAGCAGTACTTCAAGCTCAAGGGCAAGCCCACCAAGACCAAGGTGATCAGCCGCAACGTCGCCTACCACGGCACCCCGCAGGGCGCCTTGTCCATCACCGGCATCCCCGACGCCAAGGCCGTCTTCGAGCCGCTGGTGCCGGGCACGTTCAAGGTGCCGAACACCAACCTCTACCGGGCGCCGGAGCACCTGCGCGAGGACGAGAAGGCGTTCGGGCGCTGGGCCGCCGACCGCATCGCCGAGGCCATCGAGTTCGAGGGCCCGGACACGGTCGCAGCCGTCTTCCTCGAGCCGGTCCAGAACTCCGGCGGCTGCTTCCCGCCGCCGCCCGGCTACTTCGAGCGGGTCCGCGAGATCTGCGACGAGTACGACGTGCTGCTCGTGTCGGACGAGGTCATCTGCGCCTTCGGCCGCATCGGCTCGATGTTCGCCTGCGACGACTTCAACTACGTGCCCGACATCATCACCTGTGCCAAGGGCATGACCTCCGGCTACTCCCCCATCGGCGCGATGATCGCCAGCGACAAGCTGTTCGAGCCGTTCAAGCACGGCACGACGATGTTCCCCCACGGGTTCACCTTCGGCGGCCACCCGGTGTCGTCGGCGGTCGCGATGGCCAACCTCGACATCTTCGAGCGTGAGGGGCTCAACGACCACGTCAAGGAGAACTCCCCCAAGTTCCGCCAGAGCCTCGAGCGCCTGCTCGACCTGCCGATCGTGGGCGACGTCCGCGGCGCCGGCTACTTCTACGGCATCGAGCTGGTCAAGGACAAGGAGACCCGCGAGACCTTCAACGACGACGAGGCCGAGCGGCTGCTGCGCGGCTACCTGTCGAAGGCGCTGTTCGACGCGGGCATCTACTGCCGCGCCGACGACCGCGGCGACCCCGTCATCCAGCTCGCGCCGCCGTTGACGATCGGGCAGGCCGAGTTCGACGACATCGAGAGCCGCCTGCGCTCGGTGCTCCAGGGCGCACAGCAACACCTGTGAGGTGACCCAGCCCCTCTGGTGGGAGGCGGACGACGGGGCGACGGCCCACCCCTCGACGCCCCCCTCGCGTGCGGACGTCGTCATCGTCGGGGGCGGGTTCACCGGCCTGTGGACCGCCTTCTACCTGCTGACCGCCGAACCCGCCCTCGACGTGCTCGTCCTCGAGGCCGAGCACGTCGGGTTCGGGGCCAGTGGCCGCAACGGCGGCTGGGTGTCGGCGCTCTGGCCGGTGGGCCCGGACGCGTTGGCCCGCAAGGCCGGTCGCGACGCAGCGGCGGCGATGGTGACCGCCCTGCAGGAGACCGTTGACGAGGTGGGCAGGGCCGCGGAGTCCGCGGGCATCGACTGCGGGCTCCGCAAGGGCGGCACCCTCGCCCTCGCGCGTTCGAGCGCCCAGGTCGAGCGGGCGCTGGCAGAGGTCGCGCACTCCACGGCGTGGGGCATGGGCACGCAGTGGCTGTCTGCCGCGCAGGCGCGTGATCGCCTCGCCGCCACCAACGTGCACGGCGCGACCTTCAACCCGCACTGCGCGCGCGTGCACCCGCGCCGCCTCGTCGACGGGCTCGCCACCGCGGTGCGCCGGCTGGGCGCTCGGGTCGTCGAGCGCGCCCGCGTCACCGCCATCGCGCCCGGTGAGGTGCACGTGACGACGCCGACGGACGAAGCCCGAAAAGTGCTGGCACGTCACGTGATTCGCGCCACCGAGGCGTGGACCGCACGACTGCCCGGCGAGAGCCGCACCATCGCACCTGTCTACTCGCTCATGGTCGCCACCGAACCCCTGACCGAGAACCAGTGGGCGCAGATCGGCCTCGCCGAGGCCGAGGTGTTCAGCGACCACCGGCACGTCGTCATCTACGGGCAGCGCACCGTCGACGACCGGCTCGCCTTCGGTGGCCGTGGTGCGCCGTACCACTTCGGCTCCCGGATCCGTCCCGCGTTCGACCACGAGGCTGCGGTCTTCGCCGACCTGCGCAGGACCCTCACGGGACTACTCCCGCAGCTGGGCGGCGTGGAGTTCACGCATGCCTGGGGCGGCCCGCTCGGCATCGCGCGTGACTGGCACCCCTCGGTCGGTCACGACCCGGCGACGGGTCTCGGGTGGGCGGGTGGCTACGTCGGCGACGGTGTGGCCGCGACCAACCTCGCGGGGCGCACCCTCGCCGACCTGGTGCTCGGACGGCATACCTCCCTCACCGCACTCCCCTGGGTCGGGCACCGCAGCCGACGCTGGGAGCCAGAGCCGCTGCGATGGCTGGGCGTCAACGCGGGCCTGCGGTTGGCCGCGGCAGCCGACCGCGAGGAGGCTCGCACGGGTCGGCCCGCCCGCCTCGGCCGCGCGCTCTCGGCGCTGACCGGTCACTAGGGTCGGGGGCATGGCCCTGCCACCCGACCTGCCCCCGAGCAGCGAGATCGAGACCCTCACCGCCCTCGACGCAGCGTTGGCGTCGGGGCGTCCGCTGCACGGCTTGCGGCTGCAGGACCTCGACCTCACCGCACACTGCGACCAGCTCCTGGCGCGCACCGACCTCGAGGGCGTGGTGGTACTCGGTGGTCAGCTGCCGCCCGAGCTGGACGAGCACCTGCGCGCCCACGGCGCACTCATCTTCCCCACCGACCCGCACGCACCCATCGACCCCTACCGCGCCGCCCTCTACACCCCGCAGGAGCTGTATGCCGGCCTGCGTGAGCGGGGGTACGAGGCCACCCCCGACTACCTCGCCTACGAGTGGGTGCGTGACGCCGAGCGCCAGCACGACGCGTTCGTCACCCTGCTGCGCGCCATCCACGACGACTCCGTCAGCGACGCACTCCTCGAGTTCGTCGGCGACCGTCCGGTCGTCGGCGTCATGGGCGGGCACGCCCTCGGCCGTGGCACGGACGGGTATGCCGCGGCGGCGCGTCTGGGGCACACCCTCGCGAAGGCGGGCCTGCTCGTGGTGACCGGCGGGGGCCCCGGTGCCATGGAGGCGGCGAACCTGGGAGCGTTGTGCGAGAACGCGATTCAGCTCGACGACGCCCTGGAGCGGTTGGCGGCGGTCCCGTCCTTCCGCCCTTCCGTGCAGGACTGGGCGCTGCTGGCGCTGGACATCCGCGACTCGATCACGCCGAGCACCGAGCCCACGAGCCTCGGCATCCCGACGTGGTTCTACGGCCACGAGCCGCCGAACGTCTTCTGCGACGGCATCGCCAAGTACTTCTCCAACGCGGTCCGCGAGGACGGGCTGCTGGCCCGCGCCACGGGCGGTCTCATCGTCCTGGAGGGCGCCGCCGGCACCGTGCAGGAGATCTTCCAGGCAGTCACCCCGCGCTACTACGCCACTGATGAGACGCCCGTGCCTCCCCTGGTCCTCGTCGGCAGGGACTACTGGACCAGGACCGTCCCGGTGTGGCCGGCCCTCGAGGCGCTGGGCCGGGACCGCAGGCTGGGCAAGGCAGTTCACCTCGTCGACACCGCCGAGGAAGCAGCCCGGATCATCTGCGACCTCAACCCCCCGATCGATCCCCAGCTCATGCCACCGCCGCTCACACCACCGGCCAGGTGACTCCCGTGGAGCTCGCCGACCTCGCCCGCAAGGACTTCACCTATACCCCGAGGGGACTCACCCTGGACGGCCCACTGCCACCGGGCATCCACCACCTGGAGGTGCGGCGCCGCATCGGACGCGGCGACGCGGCATACCGGTCCGCAGGCGAGTCAGTGATGACGTTCGGCGCGCAGCGCGGCTGCGCGTTGCGGCCGCAGGCCACCGCCACCCGCGCGGCGGTCGGTGTCGACCTCCTCAGCCGGCTCGCGGTCGTCCCGGTGCCGTGCCGGGTCGTCTGGGCGCTCGAGGGACCGGAGCGCACGGGCTTCGGGTACGGCACCCTCGAGGGGCACCCAGAGAGCGGCGAGGAGGGCTTCCTCGTCGAGCGCGAGGGCGATGACGTGTATGCCGTGATCCGCGCCTACTCGGTCGCGGTCCACCCGGCAGCCCGTGTGGGCGGGCCGCTCACACGCCGGCTGCAGTGGCTGGCGGCCCTCGGCTACATCGCTGCCATCCGCCGATCGACCACCTGAGAGCTGTTGGGGCGCAAGGCTGCTCACGCAGGCGGCGGCGCCACCAGCACGAGGATGGCGGTGGTGCCGAGGACGGCGAAGGCGGTCGCCAGCTCCGCCCCCATGACCACCGCGAGGGCGTGGACACCCGGGCTCAGGGCGATGCGCTCGGGCGAGTTCAGCCGGCGGAAGGTCACCTCGCCCGCGTAGCGCCGACCGTGGTTGCCGAGCAGCAGCATGACCGCGAACAGCAGCGCCTTGACCATGAAGACCAACCCGTAGGACGACGACAGCAGCGCGTCGACGCCATCGCTCACCGCCAGGGCGTGGGCGGTCCCGGTCACGACCAGCAGCACCACGCTGACGAACGCGAGCGTCGAGAAGCGCGGGATGACCTCGTCGAGGACGGCGACGTTCTCCTGCGGGATGATCACGACGGCCAGCGCGACCAGACCACCCAGCCAGCCGGCTGTGGCGAACAGGTGGCCGATCGTGGCCGCGACCTTGACCGCCTGCCAGTCGCCTTCGACCGCGTTCGACTGCACCACGAGGGTCACCGCCACCACGGCCACGACCGCGAGGGCGACGACCCGCCGCACCCGGACCACGGGCGAGGCCGTGAAGTCCGCCAGGAAACCGGCCAGCACGACGAGCACCGCCACGCGCACGAGCACGGCGACACCGTCCTCGCGACCCAACGACGAGAACAGGTCGCCACCACGCACCCACCACGGCAGGAGCAGGCCCAGCAGGCTCGCGAGCGCCAGGACGATGGTGCCACCCCCGAGCAGGCGACGGAGGCGTTCGTCTGCCTGCCCGGCCGGCCAGACCAGCGACCAGAAGACGAGCGTCCCCGCCACCATGACGAAGCCGGCGTAGACGAGCACACGCAGCAGGCTGCTCACGAGGTCGACCTGGGCCGGGTTCATCACGGCCTCGGCATGCTGATCTGGAGCACGACCACCGCGTTGCCCGAGGGGATGGGGTCGCGCAGCTCGAACGCCCCGGACTCACCCGAGGCGCAGACCCTCGCCAGCGGTGACAGGCGCGGGCAGATGAGGTTGAGCACTGCCGGGTCCGCCGTGCGCAGGATGACGTCGGCGTCCATCGCGACGGTGCTGATGGGGGCGACCACGCCCAGTCCACGGCCCACGTCCGACGGCAGGCTGCGACGCGTCGTGCCGTCGAGGACGTAGCGCAGCTCGACCACCCGCGTCGGCGCGCCCAGGTCGACCACGACGGTTCGGCGCAGTCTGGCCGGGACGTCCACCGGGCGACCGTCAGCGATGGCCTGCAGCTCGCGGACCGCGGGGATGACACCGTCCAGGCCGCTGCCCGCCCCGGCCACGTCGGGCGGTGCCAGGGCCAGGGTCGTGCGCTCACGGGTGAAGATGGCCTGCTCGGCGACCTCGAAGCTGCCGTCGGACCGGACGGCGACGCGCAGCGACACCCCGGGCTCGGTGGTCCCCGGACCGGCCGCGTCCTCCCCGGGTGCCGAGGGTTCGGCAGGCGCGGACGGCGGCGTGGTCAGTGTCGCCGTGGAGCTGCCGACCGTCGGCGTCGTCGTGCGGGCGGGCGAGGTCGCGCGGTTGACCTCGGCACGCGGCATACCCTCACGTGCCACGACGACCGCGCCGGCGAGCAGCACGGCGGCCCCGCTGACCGCCACCCCGCGACGCACCGCAGGCCGCACGTCCCACCCCGCTCTCGACACCTCCCGACCGAACCCGCCCAGTCGACCACAGCGCAGGCGGGCGCACCTACGTCGTTTGGGGGGCGTATGCGTCCAAGTGCGCGCATACGGTGCCCAGAACCGCCACGTCACGCAGGGGGACCCATGCACATCCGGTCACGCCGTACCGCCATCACCGTGTCCACACTCACCTTGGCCGCGTCGGCCGTCGCGCTCACCTCGGGCACGGCGGCGTCGGCGCAGTCCAGCGCCACCATCTACGTCGTGCAGGGCCTGCCGTCCACGACGGTCGATGTCCTCGTCGACGACAAGGCGGTCAAGACCAAGGTCCCGGGCGCCAGCCTCGCTGGCCCGTTCACCGTCGAGTCGGGCAGCCGCACGGTCAGCTTCGTCTCGGGCGGCAAGGAGCTGCTCACCCGATCGGTGACGCTCAAGCCAGGGCAGAACACCGACCTGGTGCTCCACCTGCCGGTCGACCCCGACGCCAAGCCCGTGCTGACCCAGTTCGACAACAGCCTGGCTGCCGTGCCCGACGACAAGGCGGCCGTCGTGGTCACCCACACCGCCGCCGTGCCTCCTGCCGACGTCGTCGTCGACGGCAAGGTGCTCTTTGCCAACATCGCCAACGGCGAGTCGCTCAGCGTGGTGGTGCCGACCGCGACCTACTCGGTGAAGATCGTGCCCGCTGGCGAGAGCGGGCCCGCGGTGCTGGGGCCGGTCGACCTGGCGGTCAAGGGCGGGTCCCTGAACCGCGTCTTCGCCGTCGGCGACCCCGCCAGCACCACGATGCGTGTCGTCACGCAGGTCATCGACGTGCCCGCCAAGGGGTCCAGTGCGGCACCGTCGCGCGTGGACACGGGAAGCGGCGGCCAGGTCGCCGGGTACCGGCCATGGGTCGTGCCGTTCGCCCGCTGACCCCGGGTCCTGACCGCCTCCCGCGCGCTCGACTGCAGGCCGCCCGCGCAGGAGCACTCGCCCTGGCGGGAGCGCTCGCCCTCGCAGCTGTCCTCGGCGGGTGCAGCACACCATCGGGATCGGGTTCGGGATCGGGGTCAGGCGCCGGAGCGGATGCCGGCGCCGCCCGCATCACCGAGACCTCGTCCGCGCCCGTCCCCGCCGCGACCGGGCGCGTCGCCCCCGGCGAACGGATGCGGTTCGTCCCCACGAGCATCGTGCTGCCGGGCGGCGCTTCCATGCGGGTGGTTCCCGCGGTCACCCGGCAGGGTGTGCTCGACGTGCCCCGGGACCTCGCGGTCGCCGGGTGGTGGGACGGCGGCGCCTGGGCAGGTGATCCCTACGGCACCACCGTCATTGCCGCCCATGTGGACTCTGCCGAGCAGGGGGTCGGCCTGTTCGCCGACCTGCTCGAGGTGAAGCCCGGCGCGAAGGTGACCGTCCGCGCGGGGCGGAACCAGGCGGCATACCGCGTCACGAGGACCGAGACGGTGCGCAAGCAGGCCCTGGCGACCGGCACGGAAGCCTTCGACCAGCGGGGACCACACCGGCTCGTGCTGGTGACGTGCACCGGGCGGTTCGACCCGGCGACCCGCAGCTACGACTCGAACTTCGTCGTGTTCGCCGAACCTCTGGGCCCGGCCACCTGAGGCTGGGCGCTACTGGAAGACGATGGTGCGGCGGCCGCGCAGCACCACCCGGTGCTCGGCGTGCCAGCGCAGCGCTCGGGCGAAGGCCATCGCCTCGAGCTCCTGCCCCACCCGCGCCAGCTCGGCCGGGCTCATCCGGTGGTCGACCCGGCGGAAGTCCTGCTCGATGATCGGGCCCTCGTCGAGGTCGGCGGTCACGTAGTGCGCGGTGGCCCCGATGACCTTGACGCCGCGGTCGTGCGCCTGGGTGTAGGGCTTCGCGCCCTTGAAGCTCGGCAGCAGCGAGTGGTGGATGTTGATGATGCGGCCCGGGAAGTCTGCGCACAGCTGCGGCGACAGGATCTGCATGTAGCGCGCCAGCCCGATGGTGTCGGCGTCGTAGGTCTCGACGAGCCGGCGCAGCTCGGCCTCGGCCTCCGGCTTGGTCTCGCGCGTGACCGGCACGTGGTGGAACGGCACCCCGTGCCACTCGGCCAGTGCGCGGAAGTCCTCGTGGTTGGACACGATCGCCGGCACCTCGATCGGCAGCCCACCGTTGCCGACGCGAAAGAGGACGTCGTTGAGGACGTGACCCTGCTGGCTCACCATGAGCAGCACGCGCCGCGGCACCGCGAGGTCGTGCACGGCGGCGGTCATGCCGAAGTCGTGCGCCACCCCCGCCAAGGCAGCCTCGATCTCGGCGGCGGTCACGGGCGCGCCTTCGCGCGCGAGGTGCATCCGCAGGTGGAACTCGCCGCTGCTGGCGTCACCGAACTGCTGGGCGTCCACGATGGTCAGCCCCTGCTCCAGCATCACGCCCGACACGGCGTGGACGATGCCGACCCGGTCGGGGCACGACACGGTCAGGACGAACTCACGCCCGGGGACGCTGGCCGGCGGTGTCTGGAGGTGCACGTCGCAAGCCTACGGACGCAGGCCGCCGGCCGGACGAGGAGTCCTGAGCGGCGGACACCCGCCCGTCGTCCCGGATCA
This sequence comes from Actinomycetes bacterium, assembly GCA_023420415.1. GTDB lineage: Bacteria > Actinomycetota > Actinomycetes > Actinomycetales > Dermatophilaceae > Pedococcus. The sequence continues at coordinate 64,097 of JAEZWF010000004.1, forward strand.
ATAGAGTCGCCTCGTGACCGCTGCAACCACGCTCGACCGCATCGCCCTGATCTCCGACGTGCACGGCAACCTCACCGCCCTCGACGCGGTGCTTGCAGACATCGACGCTCGTGGGGTGACCCGGATCTTCAACCTCGGCGACTATGTCGGGAAAGGCCCACGGGGTCGCGAGGTCGTCGAGCTGTGCCGCCAGCGGTGCGAGGTCAACATCATGGGCAACTGGGACGACTTCCTGCCCGACCCCGACCGCAGCTTCGACAGCGATGCGCTGAAGTGGTGGCTGAACCAGCTCGGTCCCGGACAGGGGGAATGGCTGCGAGCGCTGCCCTTCTGCCACGACTTCACGATGAGTGGCCGACGGATCCGGCTCTTCCATGCCTCGGAGGACACTGTGCACCGCCGGGTGCGGTTCGACCACGACGAGGCGGAGTTCCTGGGGCTGTTCATGAACACACCGGCAACCGGCGACGGACCGATACCGGACGTGGTCGGCTATGCCGACACCCACGACCCGTACTACGAGACCGATCGCGACCGCCGCACGGTCTTCAACACCGGAAGTGTGGGCAACTGCATGGGCGACCCCACCCCGGTCTACGTGATCCTCGAGGGCGTCATGGACGGTCCCGAGGAGGCGCCGTTCTCCATCTCGTTCGTCCGGGTGCCCTACGACTGGGAGGCTGAGCTGGAGGTCGCTGCTGCCATGGGAATGCCCGAGCTGGAGGGCTACGTCGTCGAGGTCCGTGACGGCGTCTACCGCGGCAACCTCAAGGCCGGAGAGGCGCCGGAGTACCACCGTCGACCGCGCTGAGCGGTCGCATTGAGCCAGCTCGGCTCCCCCACCGACTCGAACGGGGGATCCGTCAGGCGGTGGCCGCCGCGAGCTGGCCGCAGGCTCCGTCGATGTCCTGTCCGCGGGTGTCGCGGATCGTCGTCGGTATGCCGTGCGCGCGCAGGCGCTCGACGAACTGCTGCTCCACACCGGGACGCGAGGCCGTCCACTTCGAGCCGGGCGTGGGGTTGAGCGGGATCGGGTTGACGTGGACCCAGCCCTTGCCGCGGGCAGCGAGCTTCTCGCCGAGCAGGTCGGCGCGCCACGCCTGGTCGTTGATGTCGCGGATGAGGGCGTACTCGATGCTGACGCGTCGCCCGGTCGTCTCGTAGTAGCGGTGGGCCGCGTCCAGGGCCTCGTCGACCTTCCACCGCGTGTTGATCGGCACCAGCTCGTCGCGCAGCTCGTCGTCCGGGGCGTGCAGCGACAGCGCCAGCGTGACCGGAATCCCTTCTGCCGCAAGCTTGTCGATGGCCGGCACGAGACCGACCGTCGACATCGTGATGCCGCGGGCAGACATGCCCAGCCCGTCGGGTGCGGGGTCGGTCAGCCGACGGAGGTGCCCGTCGGCGGAGGGGATGGTCAGCCACGGCTCCGATGGCGGACTTGTAGTTGGCCAGCGCCTCCCCCATCCCCATGAAGACGACGTTGGAGATGCGGGTGGGTCCGGTGAAGTCGGGTATGCCGTCCTCGTCGCCGAGCTCGGCCTCGTCACCGCCCACGTCGTCACCACCGGTGCCGAGCTCACCGCGACGCAGCATCCGCGCGGCATACACGACCTGCTCGACGATCTCGGCGGTCGACATGTTGCGCGTGAGACCCGCCTGGCCGGTCGCACAGAACGGGCAGTTCATGCCGCAGCCAGCCTGGCTGGAGATGCAGATCGTGACCCGCTTGGGGTAGCGCATCAGCACCGACTCGACGATCGCACCGTCGTGCAGCCGCCACGCCGACTTGATCGTCGCGCCGTCGTCGGCGGTGCGCTGGACGATGGGGGTGAGCAGCGGCGGCAGCAGCGTGGACACGAGCTCGTCGCGGATGCCCTTGGGCAGGTCGGTCATGTCCTCAGGCGACTCGACCAGCCGCTCGAAGTAGTGCGTCGACAGTTGCTTGGCCCGAAAGCCCTTGTGCCCCAAGGCCTCGACGGCTTCCTTGCGCTCGGCCGCGCTGAGGTCGGCGAGGTGACGCGGCGGCTTGCCGCGGCGGGGTGCGCTGAAGGTCAGCTGGCCGGGGCGAGGCCGGTCGGCAGAAGGAGTGGGCAGGTCAGTCGTCATGGCGGGTCCAGTCTCTCAGGCCCCGGCGGTTGGCGGCGCAGGAGTGCCTCCGGAGTCACCGTTGCGCCCTCAGACGCAGGGGGGGTGCGGCGGCGTCAGGTGGTCGGCACGACCCACGCGAGCAGTGCCCACGCCAGCGGCGCCACCAGCAGCAGCGAGTCGAGGCGGTCCATGATGCCCCCGTGTCCCGGCAGGACGTTGCTCATGTCCTTGATGCCGAGGTCGCGCTTGATCGTCGACTCGGCGAGGTCGCCCACGGTGGCCGCGACGGCAGCACTCGCGCCGAGCAGCGCGCCGCCCCACCACGGCCCGTCGAGCAGGAAGTGCACGGCGATGGCGCCGCCGACCGCACTCGTCACCGCCGAGCCCGCGAAGCCCTCCCACGACTTCTTCGGGCTGACCGACGGCGCCATGGGGTGACGTCCGAAGGCGACCCCCGCGGCATACCCGCCGACGTCGCTCAGCACGGTGACGAGGATGAACACGACGATCCGGCGCGCACCGTCGGGCGCGGCCAGCATGAGGGCGGCGAACCCCGCGAGGAACCCCGGGTAGACCGCCACGAAGAACCCGCCGGCGACATCGCGCACCGCACCGGCCACACCGTCGGCGATGCGCCAGATCAGCACACCGACGCAGGTCAGCCCCAGCGTGACGCTGAGCGCCTCACCGCCGCCGACATAGGCGGACAGCAGCATGCTCACCGCACCGACGAGCGTGGGCACCAGCGGCACCTCGATCGAGACGCGCGTCAGCGCTCGCCGCAGCTCCCACACACCGAGGCCGATGGCCGCCACGATGACCGCGAGCATGAGCTCCTTGCGGAGCACGAGTGAGCCGATGATGACCGCACCCAGGCCGACCCCGACACCGATCGCTGCAGGCAGGTTGCGCCCCGCCCGCGACGGCGTCGCCGGCTCGCGCCGGGCGCTGCGGGACTTCGGGGGGGTCACGGTCGGGCCCACGGACGTTCGGCGAACCCCTCAGACCTCGAGGAGCTCGGCCTCCTTGCCCTTGAGCAGCTCGTCCACCGAGTCGACGTACTTCTTGGTGGTGGCGTCGAGCTCCTTCTCACCGCGCGCGCCGTCGTCCTCGCCGACCTCGCCGTCCTTGACGAGCTTGTCGATCTCGTCCTTGGCCTTGCGGCGGATGTTGCGGATGGAGACCTTGGCGTCCTCGCCCTTCTGCCGGGCGAGCTTGATGTAGTCCTTGCGGCGCTCCTCGGTGAGCTGCGGCAGCACGCACCGGATGACGTTGCCGTCGTTGCTCGGGTTGACCCCGAGGTCGGACTCGCGCAGCGTCTTCTCGATCTCGTTCATCGCGCCCTTGTCGAACGGCGTGACGAGGATGGTGCGGGCCTCCGGCGTCTGGAACGACGCGAGCTGCTGCAGCGGCGTCGGCGCACCGTAGTAGTCGACCATGAGCTTGTTGAACATGCCCGGGGTCGCCCGGCCGGTGCGGATGCCCGCGAAGTCCTCCTTGGCGACCTCGACGGCCTTCTCCATCTTCTCCTCGGCCTCGAACAGGCTGTCCTCGATCATGTGCTCGCTCCTCGTCCTGCGTCGCCGCGTGCGCTCCGCTTGTGGTGGTCAGTCTGGCGTATGCCGCGTGGCCGGCTCGTGCGCGCCGGCGCCCCTGCCGCGCTCGGACCCGCCCGCCCGGGTCGGCCCGAGTCAGCCCGGGACGACCAGGGTCCCGATTCTTTCACCCCGCAGGGCCCGGACGACGTTGCCCTCGCCCTCCATGCCGAAGACCACCATGGGCAGCTTGTTGTCCATGCAGAGGCTGAACGCGGCCGCGTCGACCACGCGCAGGCCCTGCTGGAGGGCCTCCTGGTAGGTGATCTCGTCGTACTTGTGGGCGCTGGGGTTGGTGCGCGGGTCGGAGTCGTAGACCCCGTCGACACCGTTCTTGCTCATGAGCACGGCGTCGCACTTGATCTCCAGCGCGCGCTGGGCGCTCACGGTGTCGGTGGAGAAGAACGGCATGCCGGCGCCCGCGCCGAAGATGACGACGCGACCCTTCTCGAGGTGGCGGATCGCCCGGCGCGGGATGTAGGGCTCGGCGACCTGGCCCATCGCGATGGCGGTCTGGACCCGGGTGTCGATGCCTTCCTTCTCCAGGAAGTCCTGCAGCGCAAGGCAGTTCATGACCGTGCCCAGCATGCCCATGTAGTCGGCGCGGGTGCGGTCCATGCCCTGCTGCTGCAGCTCGGCGCCGCGGAAGAAGTTGCCGCCACCGATCACGACGGCGACCTCGATGCCCTCGCGGACCGCCTCGGCGATCTGGCGGGCGACGGCGCGCACCACGTCGGGGGCGAGCCCGATCTTGCCGCCGCCGAAGACCTCACCGCTGAGCTTGAGCAGCACGCGCCGGGGTTCTTCCGGACTGACGGTGACGTCTGCCTCGAGCACGGGGTCGGGAACGGTGGGCTCGGGCGCGACGGACACGTCAGGGTCCTCCTGGGGCGACGAAGGGCGGTCAGATCATACTTCCACATTCTCCGTGGCCTCACGCCCCGGGCCGCGTGGCAGGGTATGCCGTGGAGTCGCCGCCCTCGCGGCCGCTCGAGAACCAGCCCACGACCCCTCGAGGAGCGTCGATGAAGTCCGGCATCATCCCCGGCCACAAGGACGAGTCCGTCCGTCCGCAGGACGACCTGTTCGCCCACGCCAACGGCACCTGGGTGCGCGAGACGGAGATCCCGGGTGACCGGGGGCGGTGGGGCACCTTCGACCTGCTGCGCGAGCAGTCCGACGCGCGGGTCCGCACCATCATCGAGACGGCCGCGGCCGACACCGAGGCAGAGCCCGGGTCGGCGACCCGGAAGGTCGGCGACCTCTACAACTCGTTCATGGACGAGGCGCAGGCCGAGGAGCTCGGGCTCGAACCGGTGCGCCCCGACCTCGACGCCATTGCGGCGGTGGCGACGACCGGTGAGCTGTTCGGCCTGATGGGCCGCCTCCAGCGTCAGGGTGTGTCCGGGCTCATCGCCATGGGCGTCGCCCCCGACGCCGGCAACCCCGAGGAGTACATCGTCTACGTCGGGCAGGACGGCCTCGGCCTCCCCGACGAGTCCTACTACCGCGAGGAGCGGCACGAAGCCGTCCGCGCGGCATACCTGCCCCACGTCGCGCGCCTGCTCTCGATGGCCGGCATCGGCGACGGGTCGACCGGCGAGGGGTCGCCGGCGGCGACCGTCGTCGACCTCGAGACCCGGCTCGCGGCGCACCACTGGGACAACGTCGCGACACGCGACGCCGTGAAGACCTACAACCCCAAGACGTGGGACGAGCTGACGGCCCTCGCGCCGGACCTGCCGTGGCAGGAGTGGGTCGACGGGCTCGGCGCGGCTGACGCGCTGGGCAAGGTCGTCGTCGGTGAGCCGAGCTTCCTCGAAGGCGTGCAGCAGCTGCTGGGCGAGGTGCCCCTGGAGACGTGGAAGACGTGGCTGACGTTCCACCTGCTCGCCTCGAGCGCACCCCTGCTGAGCAAGGAGTGGGTCGACGCCGAGTTCGACTTCACCGGTCGCGTCATCAGCGGTCTGCCGGAGAACCGGGCGCGCTGGAAGCGTGGCGTCGCCCTCGTCGAGGGCGCCGTCGGTGAGGCCGTCGGCCAGCTGTATGCCGCGGAGTACTTCCCGCCGGCCGCCAAGGAGCGGATGCTCGAGCTCGTCGGCAACCTCGTCGAGGCGTTCCGGCGCTCGTTCGAGGGGCTGGACTGGATGGGCCCGGAGACCCGGTCGCAGGCCCTGGAGAAGCTGTCGACGTTCCGCCCCAAGGTCGGCTACCCCGACGTGTGGCGCGACTACTCGAAGCTCACGATCGACGACGACCTCGTCGGAAACGCCAAGCGGGCCAACGAGTTCGAGTTCCAGCGCCAGCTCGACAAGCTCGGCGGACCGATCGACCGAGACGAGTGGCTGATGCTGCCGCAGACGGTCAACGCCTACTACCACCCGCTGATGAACGAGATCGTCTTCCCGGCCGGCATCCTCCAGCCGCCGTTCTTCGACCTCGAGGCCGACGACGCCGTCAACTACGGCGGCATCGGTGCGGTCATCGGCCACGAGATCGGGCACGGGTTCGACGACCAGGGCTCGCGTTACGACGCCAAGGGCGCCCTGCGGGACTGGTGGACCGAGGACGACCGGGCCCGCTTCGACGAGCGCACCCAGGCCCTCATCGAGCAGTTCTCACAGCTGTCCCCTGCAGCCGCCCCCGACGAGAAGGTCAACGGTGCACTGACCGTCGGTGAGAACATCGGCGACCTCGGGGGCCTCGCGATCGGCTACGCGGCATACCGAATCGCCTCTGAGGGCAAGGAAGTTCGCGAGATCGACGGCTACACCGGACCACAGCGGTTCTTCCTCGGCTGGGCGCAGGTGTGGTCCGGCAAGGCCCGGCCGGAGGAGGCCAAGCGGCTGCTCGCGATCGACCCGCACTCCCCCACCGAGGTGCGCGCGAACGCCGTCCGCAACACCGACGAGTTCCACGAGGCGTTCGGCGTGACCGAGGGCGACGGCATGTGGCTCGCACCCGACCAGCGCGTCCACATCTTCTGAGGAGCAAGCAATGGGCGACGAACGCGAGATCCTCACGTGGGACCTGTTCGGCACCGCGGTCCGCGAGCTGGCCACGGCGGTGGCAGCCGACTACCGCCCCGACATGGTGCTGTCGATCGCGCGCGGTGGGCTGCTCATCGGCGGCGGGCTCGGGTATGCCCTGGGCATCAAGAACACCTACACGATGAACGTCGAGTTCTACACCGGCGTCGACCAGCGCCTCGAGGTGCCGCGGATCCTGCCGCCCGCACCGGACTTCGTCGACCTGCACGATGCGCGCATCCTCATCGCCGACGACGTCGCCGACACCGGTCACACGCTGCGCTCGGTGCAGGAGTTCTGCGAGGGCAAGGTCGGGGAGGTGCGGACGGCCGTGATCTACGAGAAGTCGCACTCGGTGGTCAAGCCCGACTACGTGTGGCGCCGCACCGACCGGTGGATCAACTTCCCGTGGAGCGACAAGCCGCCGGTCACCGAGGACGCCGGTGCCGTCCTGGACGCCTGAGCACCGAGGCGCCTGAGCACCGAGGCGGACGCGCGCGACTCAGAAGCCGGCGTTGCGGAGCATGAACTCCGTCTCGGTGTCGCGGCCGCCCCGCGGGTCCTCGGGCGGCTCCACCTGCTGGGTCGTCACCAGGTCCGCCGGGTCGACGCGGTCCGGCAGGTGGGTGAAGTCGGGCAGCGGCCGGCGCACCGTGCGGGGCGCCGTCACCTTGGTCCGCTTCCTCATGACCCGAGTATGCCGCACGCCGCACCCCAGCGGGAGCGAGTCGCCGGCGTCAGCCGGCCACGCGGCATACCCCGGCCCTGCCACAGCGCAGCGAGGCCCCTCACCGCGCACGGCGAGGGGCCTCGGCTGAGGTGGTGACGTCTGTCAGGCGCCCACGCGGAAACGCTCGAAAGCGGCCACGGTGGTGCCGGTCTCCTCGGTGACCTTCGCGACGGTCTTCTTGGCGTCCTTGGCGAACGGCTGCTCGAGCAGGACGTTCTCCTTGAAGAACCCGTTGACCCGGCCCTCGACGATCTTCGGGAGGGCGGCCTCGGGCTTGCCCTCCTCCTTCGCGGTGGCCTCGGCGACCCGACGCTCGTTCTCGACGGTCTCGGCGTCGACCTCGTCACGGGTCAGCACGGTCGGGCTGAACGCCGCGATGTGCATCGCCACGTCGCGCAGGGTGGACTCGTCGCCCTCGCCGCCGACCAGGACACCGATCTGCGCGGGCAGGTCGGGGCTGGTCTTGTGCAGGTAGGACACGACGACGGGGGCCTCGACGCGACCGACGCGCTTGACCTCGATCTTCTCGCCGATGGTGGCGTTGGCGTCGTCGAGCAGCTCCTTGACGGTCTTGCCGTCACCGGAGTCGGCGGCCAGCAGCGCGTCGGCGTCGGCCGCACCGGCAGCAACCGCGGCGGCGAGCACCTGGTCGGCCAGCGCGATGAACTTCTCGCCCTTGGCGACGAAGTCGGTCTCGCACAGGACCTCCACGAGGGTGCCCACGCCGCCCTCGGCCTTGGCGGTGACCAGACCGTTGGAGGTGGTGCGGCCCTCGCGCTTGGTGACGCCCTTGAGGCCCTTGACGCGCAGGATCTCGGTGGCCTTGGCCTTGTCGCCGTCGGCCTCGTCGAGGGCCTTCTTGACGTCGAGCATGCCGGCGCCGGTCGACTCGCGCAGCGCCTTGATGTCAGCGGCGGTGTAGTTCGCCATGAGTGATTCTCAACTCGTTTCTGTCGATGAGTGTGAGGGGTGGGACGGGCTCGTCGCCGCGTCCCGGGCGCCGGGGCTGTTCAGCGCGAACAGACCCCGGCACCAATGGAGTTCGTCAGGCGCCGGCGATCTTGTCGGCCTGCTCCTCGGTGACCTCGGTCTCGGCCTTGGCCTCGTCGGCCGGCATGCCCTCGGTGTCGACGGCAGCGGTCTCGTCCGCGGCCTTCTTCACCGACGAGGGGCCGGTCTCGGTGTCGGTGTCGGCTGCGGCCTGCTCGCCCGCGGCCTCCTGGCCGGCCAGCAGCTCGCGCTCCCACTCGGCCAGCGGCTCGTCGCCCGCAACGGCCTCGCCGTCACCGGCGGCGGCCTTGCCGCCCTGGCTGCGCTGGATGAGGCCCTCGGCGACGGCGTCGGCGATGACGCGGGTCAGCAGCGTGACCGAGCGAATCGCGTCGTCGTTGCCGGGGATCTTGTAGTCGACCTCGTCGGGGTCGCAGTTGGTGTCGAGGATCGCGATGACCGGCAGGCCGAGCTTGCGGGCCTCGTCAACGGCGAGGTGCTCCTTCTTGGTGTCGACGATCCACACGGCCGAGGGGACCTTGGCCATGTCGCGGATGCCGCCGAGGGTCTTCTCGAGCTTGTCCTTCTCCCGCTTGAGGATGAGGAGCTCCTTCTTCGTGCGGCCCGAACCGGCCACGTCGTCGAAGTTGATCTCCTCGAGCTCCTTGAGCCGGGTGAGGCGCTTGGAGATGGTGTTGAAGTTGGTGAGCATGCCACCGAGCCAGCGGTGGTTGACGTACGGCATGCCGACGCGGGTCGCCTGCTCGGCGATGGGCTCCTGCGCCTGCTTCTTGGTGCCGACGAACAGGATCGAGCCGCCGTGGGCGACGGTCTCCTTGACGAAGTCGTAGGCGTTGTTGATGTACGTCAGCGACTGCTGCAGGTCGATGATGTAGATGCCGTTGCGCTCGGTCATGATGAAGCGCTTCATCTTCGGGTTCCAGCGACGGGTCTGGTGCCCGAAGTGGACGCCGCTCTCCAGGAGCTGGCGCATGGTGACGACGGCCATGCCGTGGTCCTCCTTGTGTCGTTGTCAGTTACGTCGGTGTGCCGCGTGGCTGCGGCCACCTGCCTGGCGTCTGCAACGCACCCCGCCGGCATACTGGCCGGACTGCCGTGGTGCGCCCCCGCTTCGTCGGCGAGCCGAGTCAGCGGGTGGAAGACGCGCGAATTCGACCGGCACGAGACCGGTCGTCCGACCATGGTACGCCGTGCGGGGCTGAGCACGGTAATCCGGTCGCCCGTCACGCTCACCGGGCACTAGGGTCGCGTCCTTGTGACCTCCATCCCCGCCCGCATCGTCGAGTGGGCGGTCCCCGCCCGGATGGGGACGGCGTTCCGGTGGAACCTCGCGTCCTCGTGGGTGGGCCAGCTCGGTGACGGCATCGCCGTGGCCGCGGGACCGTTGCTCGTCGCCTCCCTGACCCGCAACCCGACGCTGATCGCGGCCGCGGCCATGGTCCAGCACGTGCCCACGCTGCTGCTGGGGTTGTATGCCGGCGCCATCGCCGACCGCGTCGACCGGCGCCGCCTCGTGCTCGCCGCCAACCTGGTGCGGGTCGCCGTGCTGGCCGTCCTCGTCGTGACCATCGCGACGGGCCACATCTCGATCGGGTTGCTCCTGGGGGTGCTCTTCGCCGTCGGGGTGGCCGAGCTGTTCGCCGACACCGGGTGGCGGGCGGTGCTGCCGATGATCGTGCCCAAGGCCGACCTCGGCATCGGGAACGCGCGGCAGATGTCCGGCTTCCTCGTGGCCAACCAGATGGTGGGTCCGGCGGTCGGGGCGTCGCTGTTCGCCCTCGGCCAGGCCGTGCCGTTCGGGGTGCAGGGAGCCGCGCTCCTGCTGGCGGCCGTCCTGTTCACCAAGGTCCGGCTGCCCGCGTCGGCCGCTGGTGGCGAGAAGCCCGCGCAGCACGTCGGGCGTGACATCGCCGACGGGCTGCGCTGGATCTGGCACCACGCATCCATCCGCACGCTGACCCTGGTCATCTTCATCTTCAACATCACGTGGGGAGCGCCGTTCGGCGTCCTCGTCTACTGGGCGCAGGAGCGACTCGGGCTGGGGTCCGTCGGCTTCGGGCTGCTCACGACCGCCTCGGCCGTCGGCGGGATCGTCTCGGTGCTGCTCTACGACCGGCTCGAACGGGTGGTCCCGCTCGCGCGTCTCATGCGGATCTGCCTGTCGCTGGAGGTGGTGACCCACCTGGCGCTCGCGCTCACCACGATCCCGTGGGTCGCCATGGCGATCATGGTCGTCTTCGGTGGCTACGCCTTCGTCTGGGGCTCGCTGTCGTCGGCGGTGCGGCAACGCGCGACACCGGACGAGTACCAGGGGCGGGTGGGCTCGGTCTACTGGCTCGGCCTGATCGTGGGGCTGCTCGTCGGGCAGTTCCTCGGGGGCCAGATCGCGTCACACTTCGGGGCCGCCGCCCCGTTCTGGTTCGCCTTCGCCGGCTCGGGCGTCACGCTGGTGCTGGTCTGGCGTCAGCTGGCCCACATCGCCCACGCCGACGCCGACTGACCGCGGTTCGAGGTAATCCACGACCGGTCACCGATCAGCTCGAACCGCTGGCGTCAGCGGCTGGCGGGGGTGCAGATGCAGGCCCGGTTGCCATCGGGGTCCTCGAGCACCCAGTAGGCCGGGGCGGCCTTGTCGCTCACCAGCCGGCCGCCGGCAGCCAGGGCAGCCTGGACGCGCCGCTCCCCCTCGTCCTCGGCGACCCAGACGTCGAAGTGCCAGCGCTGCTCGAAGTCCTGCGCCGGCAGGGCCGGGCCCTCGTCCTCCGGCCGCTGCGGCGGCGTCTGCCACCAGACCGTCGGCACCTGCCCGCTGGCGTCGTACGGCTCGCCGTTCACGACCTCGCCACCCAGCAGCGCGGCGTAGTAGGCGGCATTGCGGCTGGTGTCGTCCACGTCGAGGCCGAGCTCGAGCTGGGTGACGCCGCCCGGGTCGGCCGCGATCGCCAACGCCTCGGCCTGCTCACTGATCGCCCGGGCGAGGTCGACATCCTGCTGGGTCACGCCTCCCGCCGCAGCCTCCCCCACGCCGACCACCAGGCTCGCCTCAGTCAGGGTGAGGTCGGCGTGCTGCCCAGCGGCGGCCGCCACCTCCCCGATCCTGGTGACGAGGTCCATGCCGGTGCCGAAGTCGCCGGTGCCGAACCTCGTCCTGAGCCGTCCCAGCAGCGGCCGCCAGTCCGTGAGCCCGGCCTCGGCCACCTGCTCCCTGGTCAGTCGTTCCGGCTGCGTCATCGTGGTGCCTCCATGCGTCGGTGTGCCGTGTCACCGCCACGCTAGGACGCGTTGCGGACGAACACCTTCCGCATCTGGGGCCAGCTTTCGTGACCCACCAACCACGCCGAGGTATGCCGCGGGGGCCGGACCCGCGGCATACCTCACCCCCTGCTCAGCGGGCGATGGCAGTGCACGTGGCGGTTGCGGTCCTGCTCCGGTCGCTCTCGCTCGTGGCCGTGAGGACGATCTTTCCCGGCCGGGTCTTGCCGCCGGAGGCGAGCGCGTGGATGGGGACCGTGACCGTCTCGCCGGCCCTGGCCGTGGCGAGCGCGTTGGGGAGGTTCACCTGCCAGCCGGCGGAGGCTGTCGTGGCGGACAACCGGTAGATGTCGCTGCCGAGGTACTGCGTCACGTCCTCGGGTTGGCCCGACGAATCTCCAACTCCCGCACCGGTGTTCGTGAGCTTGAACTGGCAGGTGGTGAGGCCGTCAGCCCCCTTCGGCGCCGCGCGGCCCTTGAGCTTGACCCCGCGACGCTGGTCGCCGGAACCGTCGAGCGAACGGACCGCGATGGTGTAGGTCAGCACGCCGTCGTCCGACCGCTTGAGGTCCAGCACGTAGAAGTGGAGCCGGTTGGCCTCGTCGACGTACTCGTACTCGCTGCCGGAGTTGGTGCCGGCGTGGAACAGCCCGTCCGAGAGCTGGCGGTAGTCCCCGATGGTGATGGGGACCCTCGTGCCGTCCGGCAGGACGTAGTCGGTCATGTTGATGTCCTGCGGGTTTGCGTCGATGACCCACTCGAACGGTGAACGGTCCTGGTTCTTGGACTTCGCCAGCAGCACACCCGAGTCCGGCGTGAACGAGTCGGCGCCCATCCGGTCCACGACCTCCACCGTGTAGTTGTCGTAGCCACCGCCGTCACAGAACGGGTCCGTCGAGGTGTTGCACGCCGGCGACCGGTCACCGCCGTCCAGGGCGATGTTGACGCCGGACAGTCCGGTGTCACCGGGTTGGACGACGCGGGCGGTCACGGTCGCCACCGCCAGACCGGACTGCGCGAGGGCGTCACGGGACAGGCGCAGGACGTTCTGCTCGTCCACCATGCCGAGGTCGATCTTGTTGCGCAGCATGTGTTGCGCGCCCATCGACCCACCGCCGGTCGCGGGGATGACCCAACGGCTGTGTGGCCCGCCGGGACCATTGAAGGAGCCGCGACTGAGCATCTCCCAGATGCCGGTGTAGGACCGCCGCGGCGGGTTGCCGTAAGGGTTGTTGTAGTTGTCACCGATGCCGAGGATGTGGCTCAGCTCGTGGGCGTAGACGCCCATGCCACTGCTCTCGGCCTGGGTCGAGGAGCCACCACCGGCGTTGGGCCAGATCGTCGAGCCGGAGGCCCACGACGTCCAGTCGACGTAACGGGTGTCGGACCAGTTCGGCAGGGCCGGGTCGGGCGGTCCGAAGTCGTCGGTGACGTCCTCCTTGGTCGGGAACTTCATCATCCCGAACTCCTGCCACGTCGAGGACTCGTCCTGGCCGGCGGAGAGGAAGAACACGAAGTCGTACTTGGCGCGGATGTCCGCGCCCTCGGCCGCCTGCCACGCCGCGAACCCGTCGGTGCGGATGTTGCGGTTGCAGGTGTCACCGGCCGGGCAGGCGCCCTGACCCTGGAACTCCATGCCGTACTCGTGGTCCTTGCCGGGCATCTGGTACGGCCCGAAGGCGGTGAGGTCCACGCCGTAGCGACCGCCCGAGTCCTCCATCCAGTACTCGTGGATCGTGCGCCCCCGGTTGAGGGCGCCCGGCTTGTTGAGGAAGTTCTCGTAGAACGTGGCCACCTCGGAACGAGGCACGTTGCTGGCCTGGCGGCTCGGGTTGCCGAAGACCGTCGACCCCTGCGGCTGGGTCACCACGAACGGCTGGTTCGGGTAGTCGAGCAGCACCAGCGCGCCGTTGAACGTGTCCTTCGAGCCCTTGATGGCCGGGTCGTTCCAGCTCGTGCCCGGCGGCTTGACGTAGTCCTCCCACGTCATGTCGTCGGGGTTCTCCCAGTCCTGGGGGTCGATCGGACCGGGGAAGCCGGCGGCCTTGACCTCGGCCGCCATTCGGCGCTGGTCGGGCGAACCGGTCGGCCCTCCCTGCTGCCACGGCTGCGTCTGCGGCCAGTGGTCGGCACGCCACGGCGTCGGAGCCGGGTCGGCGGCAGGGCTGGGTCCGGCCGAGGTGACGACCAGGGCGCCGACAGCGGCGAGGGCAAGCGGAACGAGGCGGCGAACAGTGCGGATGCTCACCATTCGGACGGTAGACCTGCCCCGGGGCGCTCGCCACCGGAAGTCTGCGCACGGCATACCCTCGGTGCATGTCGCGCGCACCCGGCAACCCGGCCCTCGCACCGTTCGGCACCACGATCTTCGCCGAGATGAGCGCGCTGGCCCTCGAGCACGACGCGATCAACCTCGGCCAGGGCTTTCCCGACACCGATGGGCCGCGCGAGATGCTCGCGGCCGCGAAGGCGGCGATCGACGGCGGACGCAACCAGTACCCGCCCGGACCGGGGGTGCCTGAGCTGCTGGATGCCGTTGCGGCACACCAGAATCGGTTCTACGGCATCGAGCTGGACCCGCGGCGTGAGGTACTCGTCACCGTCGGTGCGACCGAGGCGATCGTGGCCACGATCCTCGCGCTGTGCGAGCCCGGTGACGAGGTGGTGACCTTCGAGCCCTACTACGACTCGTATGCCGCGTCCATCGCCCTCGCGGGCGCCGCGCGGCGCACGTCGGTGCTGCGGTTCCCGGACTTCGCCGTCGACGAGGAGTCCTTGCGGGCGGCCTTCTCGGAGCGCACGCGGATGGTGCTGCTCAACACTCCGCACAACCCGACGGGCAAGGTGTTCTCGCGCGCCGAGCTCGAGCTGATCTGTTCTCTCGCAAAGGAGTTCGACGCCTGGGTGGTGACGGACGAGGTCTACGAGCACCTCGTGTTCGACGGCGTCGAGCACATCCCGGTCGCCACGCTGCCCGACATGCGGGAGCGCACGCTCACCATCTCCTCGGCCGGGAAGACCTTCTCGGCCACGGGGTGGAAGGTCGGTTGGGTCAGCGGACCGGCCGAGGCCGTCGCGGCCGTGCGGGCGGTCAAGCAGTTCCTCACCTTCGTCGGTTCGGGACCCTTCCAGCCGGCGGTGGCAGTCGCCCTCGGTCTGGGAGACGACGTGTACGCAACCCTGTCGAAGTCGTTGCAGGACAAGCGGAACCTGCTTGTGGACGGGCTGCGGTCAGCCGGCCTGGAGGTGTCCGTTCCTGCGGGCACGTACTTCGTCGTGGCGGATGCCGCTCCCCTTGGAGCGACCGACGGTCTGGAGTTCTGTCGCGAGCTGCCGACCCGAGCCGGTGTGGTGGCGGTCCCGGTGTCGGTCTTCCACGACGACAAGGACGCCGCGCGCACGCTGGTGCGGTTCGCCTTCTGCAAGCGTGACGAGGTGTTGCAGGAGGCCGTGCGCCGGCTCACGGCCCACTGAGGACGCTCGTCCACAGGGCTGGACGGCGCCCCGGACTGTCCACAGGCCGGCTCGAGCGATGTCGCGGGCTGTCGGCGCCGTCACCATCGTGGAGGCATGGCCTCACTCCCAGCCCTGCTCGTAACCACCGCGGCCGCCGGCGCGACCCTGCTCGCCACGAGCACCACGGACCACACAGCGCCAGCAGCTCGAACGGCGTTGAGCGACACAGCGATCCGGCCTTCTCCGTCCATCGGGCCCCCCGCAACGGCGGTGGAGCGGCAGGGCACCCGGTCGGGTGATGCGTCGGCCCCCAGCTCGGAGCGCAACGCTCCTCGCGCGCGCTGGCGCTGGCCGTTGCAACCGCGACCACCCGTGGCCCGGACCTTCGACGCGCCGACCTCGACCTGGGGTGCCGGCCACCGTGGCATCGACCTCGCGACGACCGACGGCGCAGTGGTGCGCGCGGTCGCAGCCGGCACGGTGACGCACGTGGGCGTGATCGCGGGTCGACCCACGGTGACGGTCACCCACCCGGACGGGATCCGGTCCACGTACGAGCCGGTCTCGCCCGCGGTGCGGACCGGGCAGGTCGTCACCGCCGGACAGGGCCTCGGCGCCGTCGTTCCCGACGGCTCGCACTGCGCTCCCCGCAGTTGCCTGCACCTCGGCGCGCTGCGCGGTGACACCTACCTTGATCCGCTCCGGTTGCTGGGCTCGACCCGGGTGCGGCTGCTGCCGCTGTGGGGCTGACCGGGCCGGTCAGGTGCCGGACGGGTAGGGCCACGGCGTGCAGCCGCCGAGGCTCAGGGTCTGCTGCACCATGATCGGTGCACGCTCACCCTTGGCCGGGCACTGCTCGTGTCCGTGCCCGAGACCGTGCCCGACCTCGTGGTTGACCTGGTAGATGCGGTAGCGCGCGACGTCGTCGCCGTAGCTGTCGTCGCCGAGGGCCCAGCGGCGGAAGTTGAGGACCGACCGCTCGCCGTTCCAGCACGACACCTGGGACAGGGTGCGCATGGGTGCGCAGAGCTTGTCGGTCAGCGCGGGGCTCGCGAGGGTGACCCGGATGTCGACGGCCCGGCCCGCCGCCGCCTCGCCCGGGCTGACGTTGACGAACTTCACGCCGTCGACCTTCTGCCACCCCTTGGGGTCGAGCAGCACGGTCTCGACCGTGTGGGCGACCTCTGCGGGGTCGACCCCGAGGCCGCCCTCGATCTCCACCGTGTAGTGGACGGCTCGGCCGGTCGCGTCGTTCTTCATCGGTGGGACGCTCACCACCGTCAGCTTGCCGTTGCCCGACTGGGGCACCGTGGTGCGCACCGCACTCGCCTCGGTGGCGGAGGAACCGTCCTCGTTGCCGGGGGCGGTGGCATGGGTCGTCGGTGCCACGACGGCCGACGACGAGGTCGTGGTGACCGCGGCCGGCTCGGTCTCCCCGCCGCGGGTGATGAGGCGGACGGTCACGACGGTGGCGAGCAGCAGCACGACGAGCCCGGCGATGGTGCGGCGCAGGCGCACCCGTCGGCTGACGCCGCGCCGGCCACGGGTCGGTGGAGGAATCGTCGGCGCCTGTGTCACCGCCGCTCCTCCTTTCCTGGGCGTGTCCTGGGCGTGTCTGGGGCGTTGGTCCGGGGCGCGCCGAACGGCGCTCCCAGCCCCTTCACCGCCCATGATGCCCCCGTATGCCGCGTTGCGTCGTCGCGGCACGCGGAGACCGGCCTGGTCGTTGGCTCAGGCTCGCGGGTGGGCCTGTTGGTAGGACTTCTTGAGCCGGTCGACCGAGACGTGGGTGTAGATCTGCGTGGTCGCGAGGGAGGCGTGCCCCAGCAGCTCCTGGACCTCGCGCAGGTCGGCGCCGCCCTCGAGCAGGTGGGTCGCGGCGCTGTGCCGTAGCCCGTGCGGACTGAGGTCGGGCGCGTCGGGCACGTGCCGGAGCAGGGCGTGCAGCGCGCTGCGGATCTGGCGCTGGTCGGCTCGCCGTCCACGGCGCCCGAGCAGCAGGGCGGGGCCGCTCTCACCGGTGACGACCTGGGGGCGTCCCCGGCGCAGCCAGGCCTCGACGGCATCGCGCGCCGGCGCGCCGAACGGCACGGTGCGTTCCTTGCCGCCCTTGCCCAGCACCCGGACCACACCGCCCGCGAGGTCGATGTCGTCGACGTCCAGGGAGGTCAGCTCGCCGACGCGAATACCACTGGCGTACAACAGTTCCAGGGCAGCTCGGTCACGCAGGTGCATGGGGTCCTCGTCGTCGCTGGCGACGGCGGCCACGTCCAGGAGGTCGGCCGCCTGCTGCTGCTTGAGCACCTCGGGCAGGACCGAGGACTTGGACGGCGCCGCCAGCCGCAGCGAAGGATCGGTGGAGATGCGCCCGGTCCGCGTGGCCCAGCCCAGGAAGGTGCGCACCGCGGCCGAGCGCCTGGCCACCGTGGACCGTGCCGAGCCGGCCGACAGGGCCGCGAGCCACGCGCGCAGGTCGCGCAGCCCGATGTCGCCCAGGTTGGTGACGCCTCGTTCGCGGTCGAGGTGGTCGAGCATCGA
The DNA here is from genome assembly GCA_023420415.1 of Actinomycetes bacterium. Taxonomy (GTDB): domain Bacteria; phylum Actinomycetota; class Actinomycetes; order Actinomycetales; family Dermatophilaceae; genus Pedococcus. Next base: position 81,796 of record JAEZWF010000004.1, read on the forward strand.
CCGCACGTCACCGAGGTAGGCGCGGATCGTGTGCTCGGACCGGGCGCGTTCGGAGCGCAGGTGCCGCTCGAAGGCGACCAGCGTCTCGGTCACGGTCTCGTCCACCCGCTCACGGTCGCAAAAGCCCCCGCGACGGACAAGGCGCCACCCCGGACAGCCGGCAGGAGGGTTTGCCGGTCTCAGATCTGTCCTTCCACCCCCTTGCGCTCCTCGCCCGCCTTGCGCCACCCACTGGGCCGCCGTTCGCACAGTCCCCCCAGCTCGAGCACGCCCACCGCGGCCCGGACCTGTGGGCCAGCCAGCCCCGAGCGGCGCACCAACGCCTCCAGGTCGGCCGGCGCCCTGGTGGGCATCGCCTCGAACACCCGGCGCTGCACGGCGTCCAGCTCGTCGACGAGGGTCGCCTGCTCCTGCTTCACCGGCGCGAGCTCACCGATGCGACCCGCGAGCTCGACCACCTCGGCGGCGTCGGTGACGAGCGTTGCACCACCGCGGATGAGCTCGTGGCACCCGGCCGACACGGCCGAAGTCACCGGTCCCGGCAGGGCGGCGATGGGTCGTCCCATCCCCCGCGCGTGCTTGGCGGTGTTGCGCGAGCCGGAGCGCAGGCCGGCTTCGACCACGACCGTGGCCCTGCTGACCGCGGCGATGATCCGGTTGCGGCTGAGGAACCGCCACCGCGTCGGCGCCGAGCCGGGCGCCACCTCGCTCACCACCACACCAAGGGCCGCCACCCGCTCGAGGAGCCCGGCGTGGCTGGCGGGATAGGCGCGGTCGATTCCGCCGGCCAGCACCGCCACCGTGGTTCCGTCGACCGCGAGCGCGCCTTCGTGCGCGGCCGCATCGATGCCATAGGCGGCGCCGGAGACGACCGTGAACTCGCGGTCGGCGACCCCGGCGGCGAGCTCATGGGCAGCGTGCACCCCGTATGCCGTGGCCGCCCGTGCCCCGACGATGGCCACGCTGCGCTCGGTCAGGTCGAGGAGGTCGCCCGCTCCCTTGACCCAGAGGCACAGTGGTGGCTCCGGGTGGTCCTCGACGGTGACCGGCCACTCGTCGTCGCCGGGGATGAGCACTCGGGCAGCCAGGGCGCGCAGGATCGACTGCTCGCGGGCGGGGTCGATGTCCACGAACCGGGGAAAGGCATTGCGCGCGATGTCCTCGTCGGGACGCAGGTCCTGCAGTGCGGGCAGGGCGCCGCCCCTGGCCACCCGGGTGATGGCCGACTTGTTCTCCGGCTCGGCCAGCCGCGCCCAGACCATCCGGGCAGCCCGCTCGTCTGCGACCTGCCGACGGATCCGGTCGAGCTCGGCCGCCACGTCACGCGGTGACGGCAGCTCGACCGTCCGCGGTGCACGCGCCCCACGGTCCGGCCAGCTCATGCGGCCACCGCCTGCTGGCTGCGGAACATCAGCGCCTGACCGAGGTCGTCACGGGTCGGCATGGCCCGGCCGCCGAGGTCGGCGAGGGTCCACCCCACCCGCAGCACCCGGTCGTAACCGCGCAGGGTCAGCGTGCCGCGGTCGAGGGCGCGCTCCAGGTCGGTGGTCACCGAGCCCGGCAACCGCCACGGGCTGCGTCGCAGGCGCGAGCCCGGGACCTCGCTGTTGAGCCGCCACCGCGTGTCCTGCCAGCGCTCGGCCTGCGCGGCCCGCGCGGCGGCGACCCGGCTGGCCACCTCCTCGCTCGTCTCTCCGCCGCCATGCTCCAGTGAGGCACGGGTCACCGCCTGCACCTCCACCTGGAGGTCGACCCGGTCCAGCAGCGGCCCGGACAGCTTGGCGACGTAGGCACGCTTGTCGCGGGGTGAGCAGGAGCACCCGACACCCTTGCCGTACCCCAACCCACACGGGCACGGGTTGGCCGCCATCACCAGCTGGAACCGTGCCGGGAACCGGACCGCCGAGCGGGCCCGGGCCACCACCACATGGCCGGACTCCAGCGGCTGGCGCAACGCCTGCAGCGCACCGACCTTGAACTCGGGCGCCTCGTCGAGGAACAGCACGCCGTGATGGGCCTGGCTGATGAGGCCGGGGCGGACCTGCCCGCTGCCGCCGCCGATGATCGCGGCCTGGCTGGCGCTGTGGTGGGGCGCGACGAACGGTGGCAGCCCACGCAGGTCGAGCTCGGCCGCGGTGAGGCCGAGCAACGACTTCACCGCGAGCACGTCGATCGACTGCTCCCGGGTCAGCCTGGGCAGGATCGACACCAACCGCTCGGCGAGCATGGTCTTGCCGGACCCCGGAGGCCCGAGCAGGAACAGGTGGTGGCCGCCCGCGGCAGCCACCTCGAGGGCGTTCCTGGCCTCCTCCTGGCCCACGACCTCCGTCAGGTCCGGGCCGCCGGCGACCGGGTCCGACCGGTCGGCAGCGTCGGGCTCGGCCTCGGGAGGTCGCCCGGTCGCGGCATACGACGCCAGCAGGTCGCCCAGGCTGGCCGCCGTGTGCACCCGCACCTCGGGCACCAGCCGCGCCTCGGCCGCGTTGGCCGGCGGGACGACGACGTCGCGAAACCCGGCTCGTGACGCGGAGAGCACCGCTGGCAGCACGCCACGCACGGCTCGGATGCCGCCGTCGAGCCCGAGCTCGCCGATGTGCACCACCTCGCGCACCGCACTGGCGGGGACGCGGCCGACCGCGGCCGCCACGCTGACCGCGATGGGCAGGTCGAAACCGCTGCCGTTCTTGGGGATCGACGCCGGGGAGAGGTTCACGGTGATGCGGTCCTGCGAGAGCAGCCGGCCCACACCGGCCATCGCCGCCTTCACGCGGTGCGGTGACTGCGCGCACGCGGCGTCGGGCAGCCCCGCGAGCATGAATGCCGGCAACCCGCCCGACAGGTGCGCCTCGACCTCGACCACCGCACCGACCAGCCCCTCGAGGGTGACCGAGCGCGTCGACCCGAAACCCGCGCTCATGCCACCACCGACTCGAGGTGGCGCAGCCGGGCCGGCGACCCGTCGACCAGCAGGATGCCGATGACGTCGATCCGCACCCGTGGCGCGTGCATGTCGTGCTCCTGCAGCCAGGCGGCGGCCAGCCGTCTCAGCCGGGCAGCCTTCTCCCAGTGGACCGCCTCGACGGGTGACCCGAACCGCTGCGACCGCCTCGTCTTGACCTCGCAGAAGACCAGGCAGTCCCCGTCGCGCGCGACGATGTCGATCTCGCCGTGCCGGCACCGCCAGTTGCGGTCGACCACCTCGACACCCCGGTCCTGCAGGTACCTCGCCGCCAACCGTTCGCCCCACGCACCGAGGACTCGTCGCGGATCATCATGTGCCGCATCGGAATTCGCCATGCCCCAAGGCTGCTGAGGCGGCCCGACACCTGTCAGCCCTCACCTCGCCAGCCTGTGGACAGCGCGACGATCGTCGACCGCCTGTGGACAACCAGTCGACACACCCGACCCGGGCCACGCCGAAACCACGTGCCCGCGCGGCATACCCGGCGGTCCGCGCCCGCGAGCCTCAGACGCCGGGCTGGAACCCGCTGCCCTTGGGCAGCTCGAGGTCGGACTTGGCCAGCTCCTCGACGTTGACGTCCTTGAACGTCACGACCCGCACCTGCTTGGCGAACCGCGCCGGCCGGTAGATGTCCCACACCCAGGCGTCCTGCATGGTGACGTCGAAGTAGACCTCGCCGCCGTCGGAGCGCACCTTCACGTCGACCGAGTTGCACAGGTAGAACCGCCGCTCGGTCTCCACGACGTGGGAGAACAGCCCGACGACGTCGCGGTACTCGCGATAGAGCTGCAGCTCCATCTCGGACTCGTACTTCTCGAGGTCCTCAGCACTCATCGCGCGCCCATCTCCAGCCGGCTCGGTTGCACACCGCCATCATGGCCCCCGTCGCCCTGCAGCCCCACCCCGGGGAGGCGCCACGAGCGACGGTGCAGCGCCGAGGCGCCGTGCGCCTCGAGCGCGGCGAGGTGCTCCGGCGCGGCATACCCCTTGTTCTCCTCCCACCGGTATGCCGGGTGGTCGGGGGCGGCGGCCATCATCAGGGCGTCGCGTTCGACCTTGGCCAGGACGGAGGCGGCCGCGACCGAGGAGCACTTCATGTCGGCCTTGATCATCGTCGTCACCGGCGGCGTCTGCGGCCCGCTCGCCGCACCGTCGTCGGCGAAGGCGAACAGCCCCACCTCCTCGGGCGCGGTCAGCCAGTCGTGGTTGCCGTCGAGGATGACCAGGTCGGGCACGACCCCGACCGCGGTGAGCGCACGGCACCCGGCCAGCCGCAGCGCGGCCATGATGCCGATGTCGTCGATCTCGGCCGCGGAGGCGTGGCCCACGGCATACGCCATCGCCCACCGGCGGATCTTCGGCACCATGGACACGCGGGCGCCGGGCGTGAGCAGCTTGGAGTCCTTGACACCGGCCGGGGCACTGCGGCACGTCTCGTCGATCAGGACGACGCCGACGCTGACCGGGCCGGCGAGTGCGCCGCGACCGACCTCGTCCATGCCCGCGAGCACCCGGTGGCCGTCGCGCTGGAGCGCCCGCTCCACCCGCAGGCTGGGCTTGCGGCTGCCGGTGGGCCTGGCCCGTCGCGTCGGGGTCGGCGCCATGTCAGCCGCCACCCTCGGAGCCGACGTCACCGCCGCCGGTGGTCGGTGCGTCGGTCGTGCCCTCGGTGTCCGGGGGCACGTCGCTGCCGGGCTCGCCGTCGGAGGGCGGCGACTCCTCGGCGTCGGTGGGCTTCGGGGCGGGGACGTCCTTGAAGGTGTCGGACGGGTTGCCCAGCCAGGTGAGGTGGTCAAAGGGCCACACCAGGGCGACGGCGCGACCGACGATGAGGCGCTCGTCGACCGAGCCCAGGCGAACGTCGTTGTCCGGCCCGAGGTGGGCGCGGGAGTCGGCCGAGCCGGAGCGGTTGTCACCCATGACCCACACGCGACCGCGGGGCACGACGACGTCGAAGTTCTGGTCGCTCGGGGCGACGCCGGGCTTGAGGTAGGGCTCGACCACGGGCTGGCCGTTGACCGTCAGCCGCCCGCCCTGGTCGCAGCAGGCGACGTGGTCGCCGGGCAGGCCGACGACCCGCTTGATGAGGTGGTTCTCGGAGTCGTCGGGCAGCAGGCCGACGAACATCATGGCGTCGCGGACGACGGTCGCGACCTTGCCGTGCTTCTCCTCCACGGGCGGGTCGACCCAGTCGCCGGGGTCGGCGAACACGACGATGTCACCCCGCTTGAGGTCCAACGGTCCGGGTGTCAGCTTGCTGACGATGACCCGGTCGTTGACCTGCAGGGTGTTCTCCATCGAGCCGGACGGGATGTAGAACGCCTGCAGCAGCCACGTCTTGACGATGAACGACAGCACCAGGGCCATGCCGACGACGATCGCGAACTCCTTGACGGCGGCGCCAAGGACCGCCAGGCCGCCGGCGTCGTCATCGCGACGAGGGTCGTCCTTGCCACTCTGGCGGCGGGTGCGACCGGCGTCGGCGCGGTGGCCGGTGTCCGCGTCGTCATCGGGGCCATCGGGACCATCGGGACCATCGGGGCCGCTGCCCGGGGGCAGCACCGCTGTCGCGGAGGTCGCCACCGTCGGCGTGGTCTCGACCATGGGCACCGCCGCCGTACGCGGCCCGGCCGGGTGCTCCTCGGCGAGGGTCGGCGGCACACCCGTGTCCTCGACCACCTCGTGGCCGGGTGGTGCGTCGGCGACGGTGTCGGGCGCCAGCCACGGCGACGGCTCGCGCGGCGCGAACCCCTCGAGGTCCTGCGGCTGGTGGCGCAGCCACGGCCCGGTGGTCTCGATGGCGTGGTCCTGGGGGGCGGGGTCGTCCGCGGGCTCGACCGGTTCGGGCTCCCAGCCCAGCCAGTCCTCGCCTCGGGTGCGCCCGTCGCCGGAGGTGCCGGTCACGGGGTGCTCGCGCGAGGTATGCCGGCCAGCTGGGCCGGGTGGTCGAACCCACCGGCGCGCGACAGCGGCCAGTAGGTGACGGCAGCACGGCCGATCACGTCGTCGACGCGTACCGTGCCGCCGCCCGGGCTGCCCAGGTGCGCGCGTGAGTCGGCGCTGTCCGAGCGGTGGTCGCCCATGACCCACAACCGGTTCGCGGGCACGGTGATGTCGAAGGTGGACTCGCTCGGCTTGTCGCCGGGGAAGATGTAGGGCTCGTCGACGGCGACGCCGTTGACGGTGAGCCGGCCGGAGCTGTCGCAGCAGAGGACCCGGTCACCGGGCAGGCCGATGACCCGCTTGACGAAGTCCTGCTCCCCCACGTCGATGCCCAGTGCCTTGGCGAGGGACCCGAGGGTCTTGCCGATGAAGCCGTCGTCCTGGTGGGGGCTGCGGTCGTTGACGGCCCAGCTGGTGGACCCGTCGAACACCACGACGTCACCGCGCTCGATCGAGTCGGCGCCGATGAGCTTGTTGACCAGGATGCGGTCGCCGGGCTCGATGGTCCGCTCCATCGACCCGGAGGGGACGTAGAAGGACTGCACGAGAAAACCCCGGACCAGGACCATCACGACGAGTGCGATGCCGATGAGCAGCAGCCACGAAGGGCCGCTCTTGGCATCGCCGGACGTGGCCGTCGCGTCCGTCTGCGGCTCGGCAGACGGGGACGCGGTGGCCACGTCCTGTTCTGATGGTTCGGGTCCGGGGTTCATCGCACCCGGAGCCTAACTCTCGGTGCTGGGACGCATCGCAGGGACACGTCGCTGCCGACGGAAGCCAGGGACCTCGCCTTACTTGGCGGGGGTCGTCTCGCGCTTCTCCTTGATCTTGGCGGCCTTGCCGCGCAGGTCGCGCAGGTAGTAGAGCTTCGCGCGACGGACGTCACCGCGGGTGACGACCTCGATCTTGTCGATGATCGGGGTGTGCAGCGGGAAGGTGCGCTCCACGCCGACACCGAAGGACACCTTGCGGACGGTGAAGGTCTCGCCGACGCCACCACCGTGACGGCGGATGACCACGCCCTGGAAGACCTGGATACGCGAGCGGGTGCCCTCGACGACCTTGACGTGAACCTTGACGGTGTCACCGGCGCGGAAGGCGGGGATGTCCTCGCGGATGGAGGCCTGGTCGAGCTCGTCGAAACGCTGCATGACGGTGTCGCTTTCTCGTCGGTGCCACAGGCCACCCACGGGTCTGGTGGTGCTACGTGATGTGAGATGCGCCGATCCGCGGGCCGCGTGCTGGGCACTCCCCCTGTGGCAGGGGCCGTGGTCGAGGTGGCGCGAGGAGCCATTCTGCCACGCGGGGCCCCCGCACCAGAAATCGGTGACCGCACGTCCCGCGCGCTGGCTTGCGTCTGCGAGTTTGCCCACCAGCGGGGCAAGTTCGCAGACGCAAGCTGGGGGCCCGCGCAACGTCTGCGTTGTTGCCCACCAGCGGGGCAAGTTCACAGACGTTGCGGTATGCCGTCAGCCGCAGGCGGGGTCGAGCCGGTCGGCCCAGCGGCGCTCGACCCGGGCGGCCGCGCGCAGGGTCGCGGCCAGCGACCTGCGCACCCCGCGAGGTGCGGCGGTCGCAGGAGCCGGCTTCGCGGCATACCCGTCGTCGACGACCGGCGCGTCCGGGCGCGCCGAGAGGGCCTCGGAGGCGCCGCGACGGATGGTGGTGAGGGCGATGAAGTCGTTCATTTCAGGGACTCCTTTCCGGGAGCGTGGGTGTGGTCAGTGGGGTGCGGGGGCGGTGCTGGAACGGACGACGAGCTCGGTGGGGAGCACGACCCGGCGTGGTTCGAAGTCGGGGTCGAGCACCATGCGGCCGAGGAGCCGGCCCTTCTCGTGGATCGGCTGGCGGACGGTGGTGAGGCCGACCTCGGCGGCCCGCGGGATATCGTCGAACCCGGTCAGCGACACGTCGCGGCCGACCTCCAGCCCGCGCTGGCGGATCGCGTCGCGCGCCCCCAGTGCGAGGACGTCGCTGATGCAGGCGATGGCGGTGGGCCGGTCGCGATGGTCGAGGAGGTATGCCGCGGCGGCCGCGCCTGCCTCGGTCGAGTTGTGCCCGGCGAAGACCGGTGTGACCTCGACGTCCGGACCGAGGGACTCGCGCAGGCCGTCGAGGCGGATGCGGGAGTCGACGAACAGCTGCGCCTCGTCCTCGGGACGGACGACGCGGGGCCGGGTCCGGGGCTCGACGTCGTCCATCCGGGAGTCGACGATGACGCCGACCCGCCGGTGGCCGAGGTCGCGCAGCAGCCCACCCAGCGACGCCGCCGCACCGGCCTCGTCGATGAGCACGTACTTCTGCCGGTCGTCGTCGATGTCGATGGTGGACGCGACGGTGAGGCCGCGCTCCATGGCGATGAGGCGGGCGGGGTGGTCGGCGTCGACACAGTAGGCGACGACCGCGTCGACCACGGCCTGGCGCATGGTCTCCGCCGAGGGCTCGGCATCCTCGGGGTGGCTCGGGTCGTAGTGCTCCAGCGGGATGAGCAGCAGGCCGGTGCGGAACTCCTCGGCCACCTCGGCCAGGCCGGCCAGCATGCCGACCGAGTAGGGGTCGGAGAAGGCGTACGACAGCTGCTCGGTGAACAGCAGGCCGATGGCCCCCGCCCGCTGGGACCGCAGGCTGCGCGCGGCCGGGTTGGGCCCGGCATACCCGAGTCGCTTGGCGGTCTCCAGCACGCGGTCGCGCACTTGGGCCGAGAGCTGGTCGGGCTTGTTGTAGGCGTTCGACACGGTCGACACCGAGACACCGGCCTGCTCGGCCACGGTCCGCAGGGTCACGTTCCCCATCGCGGCCACCTCCTCACTGCATCGATCTACTAAATCGTTCTAGAAAAACGATACAGACGAGCGGTTGCCCGGTCAACCCCACCGCACTGCCGTGCTTGCGTCCGCGGTTCTGGCTGCCCCCGCCGCCGGATCCGCGGACGCCAAGGGGCACCCCGGCCCGTCGCACGCCGGGGTCGACGACCGCACGGCATACCCTCGCCTGCGTGAGCATCGACCCGGGCTGGCCCGTCGCCGCGGCCCTCGCGCTCCTGCTGGCCGTCACGCTGGTCGCTCACCGGACCGCCGGCTACGCCATGGAGCGCCCGGTCGTCGTGGCAGCAGCCCGCGCCATCCTCCAGCTCACCCTCGCCGCCCTGGTCATCGCCGTCGTCGTGCGCAGCCTGCTGCTCTCGTGCCTGCTGCTCGTGGTGATGTTCGGCATCGGGGTGCTCACCACGAGCCGCCGGATCGAGGCGCCGCGGGCATGGCCGTGGGCGGCGCTCGCGATGGCAGCCGGTGTCGTGCCGGTGCTGGCGATCGTCCTCGCGACCGGCACCATCCCACCGAAGGGCATCGCCGTGATCCCGGTGGGCGGCATCATCATCGGCAACGCGATGACCGCCAACACCCTGCTCGGCCGACGCGCCTTCGCGGCGCTGCGCGAGGAGCGCGGACTCTACGAGGCGTGCCTGTCGATCGGGCTCCTGCCGAGCCAGTCGGTCGAGGAGATCATCCACCGGCGGGCGCCCGAGGCGCTGCTGCCCGGCCTCGACCAGGTCAAGACGACGGGGGTGGTCACGCTGCCGGGCGCGTTCATCGGCGTGATGCTCGGGGGTGGCTCACCGGTGCAGGCCGCGACCGCACAGGTGCTGGTGCTGTTCGGGATCATGGCCGCCCAGACCGTGACGGTGCTCGTCGGCGAACGACTCATCGAGGCCCGGCGGTTGGTGCCGGACGACGTCCGCGCCGAGCTGATCGACTAACGAACGCGCTTGGTCAGGTCGACCGTCTCGGGGTGGGCGCCCTCGCCGGGTCGGACGCGGTAGCCGGCCTTCTTGTAGATCTTGAGGTTGCGCTCGCTGCGCTCGCCGGTGTTGAGCCAGTAGGTCGTCGCGTCGTCCGGTGCCTGCGCCTCCGCGAACGCGAGCAGCGCCCGGCCGAGACCTCGACCCCGAAGGTCTGGTGCCACCATGAGCCGGCCGATCCGCCAGGTCGTGGGGTCAGCGGGGTCGCGGCGGGCACGCACCGACGCGACGAGCCGCCCACCGCTGCGCAGGACCCAGGTGGTCCACTCGGCCAGCTCGTCGGCGAAGTCCTCCACCGTGTCGGTGCCGGCGCCGAAGAGCCCGTAGCGGGCGTACTCCTCGGCCCAGCAGGCGCGGGTGAGCGTGAGCAGCTCGGCTGCGTCGCCGCGGGTCGCCACCGCGAGGTCGTATGCCGCGAGGTCACCGGCGGCTGCCTGGCCCGCCTGGCTCGCCTGGCTCGCGTGGAGCAGGTCGGGCCGGCGGGCGGCGGTGCGCTCGAGCCGCTGCTGGTGACGCCAGCGCGCGATGGCGCCGTGGTCGCCGGACAGCAGCACGGGCGGGACGTCGTGGGTGGTGCCCGTGGGCGACGTCCACGAGGCCGGCTTGGTGAAGACGGGGTACTCGAGCAGGCCGTCCTCGTGCGACTCCTCGACGAGTGACTCGGCGTTGCCGATGACACCGGGCAGCAGCCGGGCGACCGCCTCGGTGATGGCGAGCACGGCCACCTCTCCCCCGTTGAGCACGTAGTCACCGAGGGACACGACGTCGACGCGCAAGGCCAGGTCGTCGGCGGCGTAGGAGTAGACGCGTTCGTCGATGCCCTCGTAGCGGCCGCACGCGAACGCCAGCCACGGCTCGGCGGCGAGCTCGCGCGCCAGGGCCTGCGTGAACGGCATACCGCCCGGCCCGGGCACGACGACCCGGGGACGCGCACCGTCGGCGCCCGAGGCGACCACGGCGTCGAGCGCTTCCGCCCACGGCTGCGGTTTCATCACCATGCCGGCGCCGCCGCCATAGGGCGTGTCGTCGACGGTCTGGTGGCGGTCGTGGGTGAAGTCGCGCAGCTGGTGCACGCGCACGTCGAGCAGGCCGTCGCGACGGGCCTTGCCGATGAGTGAGAGGTCGAGCGGCGCGAGGTACTCGGGGAAGATCGAGACGACGTCAATTCGCATGGTGGACAACGGGTTTCACGCGTTGAGGTCGAGGAGGCCGGGTGGGGCGTCGATGACGACCCGGCCGCCCTCCACGTCGACCTCGGGCACGATGGCCTCGACAAACGGCACGAGCGCCTCGGTGCCGTCGGTGAGGGTCACCTGGAGCAGGTCCTGGGCGGCGCCGATCTGCAGGCCGCTGACGGTGCCAAGGGTCGCACCGGACGGGTCGACGGCGGCCAGTCCGACGAGGTCGTCCTCGTACCAGCCCTCGTCGTCATCGTCGTCGCCGTCGTCAGCCAGGGAGTCGGCGTCGACGAAAAGCCTTGTGCCGCGCAGGGACTCGGCACCCGTGCGGTCAGGGATCTGCTCGAACCCGAGCAGCCAGATGCCGCGGTGGACCCGGTGGCTCGAGAGGGTCAGGGTGCGCGGGACCCCTGAGCCCGAGGCGGCCTCCGTGCGGAACTCGGCCCCCTCTACGAAGCGGCCCTCCGGGTCGTCGGTGTGGACCTGCACGGTGACCTCACCACGCAGGCCGTGGGGTTTGCCGATGCGGGCGACGAGCAGCTCGTCGCGCGCGGGCTGGGCAGGCGGGGACGGCGGCATACCAAGGATCCTCTCAGGCGGACGGCGAGGGCCGCCGGGAACTCGTCCCGACGGCCCTCGCGTCGACTGCTGTGGGTGCTGCGGGTCAGCGCACCCGGTCGGTGTCGACGATGTCGACCCGGACGTTGCGCCCACCCGACAGGGCGCCCATCACGGTACGCAGCGCGCTGGCGGTGCGGCCCGAGCGGCCGATCACGCGACCGAGGTCATCGGGGTGCACGCGCACCTCGAGGATCTCGCCGCGACATAGCTCCTTGTGCCGCACGACGACGTCGTCCTTGTGGTCGACGATGCCCTTGACGAGGTGCTCGAGCGCCTCCTCCAGCACGATCAGGCTCCGGCCTTGGTGAAGCCGGCGGCCTCGGCGTCGGCCGCGGTCTTGAACCAGACCTCGGCGATCGTCTGGTCGTACCACTGGCCGTCGGGCTCGTGGAACTTCATCGAGTCCTTGTTGCCCTTGATGGTGTAGCCCTCGGGGGCCTCGCCACCCTCGAGCGGAGCAGCGGCACCCTTCGGCAGTTCGGCCTCCGCGGCAGCAGCCTCGGTGGTCTCGGTCGCCGGGGTGGCCTCGGCCGGGCTGGTGACCTCGTCGGTCGCGCCGTCCTCGGCAGCAGCCTTCGCGGCGTCCGGGGTGAGGTCGGCGAACTCGGCAGCCTGCTCGGCCTGCTCCGCGTTCTCCGCCGGCACCTCGGCCTTGGCGTCGTTGCCCTTGGCGTCGTCGCCCTTGGGCTCCTCGGCGGCCTTCTTGGCGGCGCGCTTCTTCGGGGTGGTGGCACCCGACTCGTCGTCACCGGACTTGCCGGCGGCGGCGACGGCAGCCTCGTAGAGCTCCTTCTTGGAGGGCTTCTTCTCGGCGACCTGCAGGGTGCCGTCCTTGTAGAGCTTGAGCAGCGCGGCGACGGCCTCGGTCGGCTGGGCGCCCTGGGCGACCCAGTAGTCGGCGCGCTCCATGTCGATGTCGACGAGCGACGGGTTCTGGTTCGGGTCGTACTTGCCGATCTCCTCGATCGCGCGGCCATCGCGCTTCGTGCGCGAGTCCATGACGACGACGCGGTAGATGGCGGTGCGGATCTTGCCCATCCGCTTGAGACGAATCTTGACGGCCACGAGCGTGGTCTCCGTTCAGTTGTGGGCACGGCGAGACCGCACGCGATCTGTGCGGGGTGCCGTCACCCGGGGTAGGTATCCGTGCCGTGATACGCCGGCCGGAAGGTGTACAGCGGACCATTCTGCCAGACGCGAGGGGGTGCTCCCGACCACGCACCTTCACGGCGCCCGCGCGCGGGCCGGGCCACGCGGCATACCTCGCTGGTGTGCCGGGTGCTCGTATGCCGGGTGCTCACCAGGGGTGCGGCGCGTAGTCCTTGAGGAAGACGCCGAACAGGTCCTCGCCCGCCTCGCCCTGCACGATCGGGTCGTAGACGCGGGCGGCACCGTCGACGAGGTCGAGCGGGGCGTGCCAGCCCTCGGCGGCGATGCGCAGCTTCTCGTGGTGGGGGCGCTCGTCGGTGATCCAGCCGGTGTCGACGGCGGTCATGAGGATCTTGTCGGTCTCGAACATCTCCCCGGCGCTGGTGCGGGTCAGCATGTTGAGCGCGGCCTTGGCCATGTTGGTGTGCGGGTGGCCGGCGCCCTTGTAACGGCGCGAGAACTGGCCCTCCATCGCCGAGACGTTGACGACGTAGGCGCGACGGGCGCCGGCAGCCACCGCCGCGCGCATGGCCGGGCGCAGCCGCGACACGAGGATGAACGGTGCGGTGGCGTTGCACAGCTGCACCTCGAGGAGCTCGAGCGGGTCGACCTCGTCGACCACCTGGGTCCAGCTGTTGTTGGCCTGGGTGTCGGGCAGCAGCCCTCCGGCGTCGACAGCGGTGCCCGCGAGGTGTGCGTCGAGGCTTGCGTGCCCGGCGGTGAGCGCCATCTCGGTCATCTGCGCCGCCGTGCGCGCGGCGAGCGCCTCGGCGGCGTGCTCCTGCGACTCGCCCTCGTGGTGGGCGACGCGGTGCTGGCCAAGGGTGCCGACGAGGTTGGCGGGGTGGGCCTCGCTGATGCGGTCGAAGGTCACCAGCTCAGGCATGGGTATGCCGCGTGGCAGCGGCGCGTCCTCGCCCTCGACGAGGTGGGAGTAGGCACCGGGCGAGCGGCGGACGGTCTGCGCGGCGTTGTTGATGAGGATGTCGAGCGGCCCGTCGGACGCGACCTCGTCGGCCAGGGCGACGACCTGGGTGGGGTCGCGCAGGTCGATGCCGACGATCTTGAGCCGGTCGACCCAGTCACGCGAATCCTCTTGTGCCGCAAAGCGTCTCGCCGCGTCCTTGGGGAACCGCGTCGTGATGGTGAGGTGGGCGCCGTCGCGCAGGAGCATGAGCGCGATGTACATGCCGATCTTGGCGCGGCCCCCGGTGAGCAGGGCCCGCTTGCCGGTCAGGTCGGCGCGCTGGACGCGTTTGCGGTGGCTCGTGGCGGCGCAGTCGGGGCACAGCCAGTGGTAGAACGCGTCGACGGTCGTGTAGTCGGTCTTGCAGATGTAGCAGCCACGCGGGTTGATCAGCTCACCGACGGTGGTGCCCACGGCCGGGACCGTGAGCAGGATGCCCTTGGTCTCGTCGTCGATCCGCAGGGGCGAGCCGGTGGCGGTCTGCGCGAGCAGCGCCTCGTCGTGCTGGATCTGCGGCTGCCGCGCCTCGCGGCGGCGGCTCTTGCGGATCTGCTTGTACATGCGCCCCGTCGCGCGCTTGACGACCTGGATCGCGGCATCGTCGGCCTCCAGCGTGGGCAGCTGGGCCAGGACGCGCAAGGTGGTGGCGAGGTCGTCCGGGTCGAGCCCCGTCGGCAGGGTGCCGGCGAGCGCCTGCTCGCGGGCGGGGTCGAGTGCCTCCGGGTTGGACGCCGGAGTCGAGTCGGCGCTGGTCATCGGCTCACCCACGCGTCGGGGTCGTCGGCAAGTGCTCGCACGTGCTCGGGCAGGTTGCCCGAGAGCGCATCCGCGAGGCTGGTCCCGTCGAGGACCGCCCGCAGGCTGGCGCGCACGGCCACCCAGATGGTGGGCAGGTTCTGGGCGACACCGTCGTATGCCGTCTCGTGCGGGCGCAGGCCCCGCACCTCCGCGAGCGGGCCGTCGACGGCGCGGAACACCTCACCGAGGGTGATGTCGCGGGCCTCGCGCGCCAGGGTGTAGCCGCCGCGCGCCCCGCGGGTGCTGCGGACCAGGCCCGCGGTCCGCAGGTCGGCGACGATCGCCTCGAGGAACTTGCGTGGCAGCGTCTGCCGGTAGGCCAGGGTCTCCACGCTCACCGGCCCGGCTGCGGTGCTGGCCGCCTCGGCGAGGATGAGCATGGCGCGCACCGCGTACTCCGTGCGCGCCGAGATGTCCACGGCCGCATTCTTCCCCACCCGGGTGCGCACCCGGCATACCGGACCCGCCTGTGCTTGCGTCCGCGGATCTGGCGGCCCTGGCGACCAGGGCCGCGGACGCAAGCGCGCGGGGGCGGCCCAGCGGCGCTTCCGGCATCTGAGACATAACGCGATGTTTGTTGACCCATAACGTCGCGTCACCACAAACTCCTACCTGACAGACCGGATATCGCACCCCCTCCCCTGACAGGAACACCCATGCGCAAGCTCGTCCTCCTGGCCCTGGTCGGCCTCGGCGCCCAGCTCGTCGACGGCAGCCTCGGCATGGCCTATGGCGTCACGTCCACGACGCTGCTGCTGGCCATCGGCACCAACCCCGCCGCCGCCTCCGCCACGGTCCACCTCGCCGAGATCGGCACGACCCTCGCGTCGGGTGCCTCGCACTGGAAGTTCGGCAACGTCAACTGGGGCGTGGTGCTCAAGATCGGCATCCCTGGCGCGCTCGGCGCGTTCGCCGGCGCCACCTTTCTCGCCAGCCTCGACACCTCCGTCGCCGCCCCGGTGATGTCGCTGATCCTGCTGGCCCTGGGCCTCTACGTGCTGGTGCGGTTCACCGTCCGCGGGCTGCGCACCGACCGGCTCGGCCACCCTCTGCGCAAGCGGTTCCTCGCACCGCTCGGTGTCTTCGCCGGCTTCATCGACGCGACCGGTGGCGGCGGCTGGGGCCCGGTGGGCACGCCCGCCATCCTCGCCAGCGGCCGGCTCGAGCCTCGCAAGGTGATCGGGTCGATCGACACCAGCGAGTTCCTCGTGTCGGTGGCGGCCTCGCTGGGCTTCCTCATCGCCCTCGGCTCCCAGGGCATCAACTTCGCCTGGGTGGCGGCGCTGCTCGTCGGCGGCCTCGTCGCCGCGCCGATCGCCGCGTGGCTGGTGCGGCACATCCCGCCGCGGGTCCTCGGCTCGGCCGTCGGCGGCATCATCGTCCTCACCAACACCCGCACCCTGCTGAAGTCCGACTGGATCGACGCCTCGGCCGGCACCCGCTGGGTCGTGTATGCCGTGATCTACGCCGCGTGGGCCGCAGCCGTCGCGTGGTCGCTGCGGGCGCACCGCGCCGAGCGCGACCTGGCCCCGGAACCGACGCGCGAGCGTGAGGACGAGCGCAACCTGGCGGCCGACCCCGTCTGACCGCCCGGGCGCATTACCGGGTTACCCGACAATGGACGCAGGTCAGATCGTGGTGCCGCGCAACACGATTCGCGACGGGTGGGCCAGCGCCCCGATCTCCTCGCGCGGGTCGGTCTCGTAGACGACGAGGTCCGCGTCGGCGCCCTCCTCGAGCCCCGGCCGGCCCAGCCACTCACGCGCACCCCAGGCCGCGGCATACACCGCCTCGCTCGGCGTGAGTCCCGCGGTGGTGAGCTCGAACGCCTCCCGGGCCACGAGTCCGTGCGGGAGCGAGCCGCCGGCGTCGGTGCCGAGATAGATGGGTATGCCGGCCTCGTGGGCTGCGCGGACCGTGTCGAGTCGGCGGTCGTGGAGGTCGATCATGTGCTGGAAGTAGGCGGGGAACTTCTCGCGTGCGGGCTCGGCGATCTGGGGGAAGGTCGCGATGTTGACCAGGGTCGGGACGATCGCGATGTCCTGCTCGGCGAACTGGCGGATCGTCTCGTCCTCGAGACCAGTGGCGTGTTCGATGCAGTCGGTGCCGGCAGCCGCGAAGTCGTAGAGCGAGGCCTCACCGAAGCAGTGCGCGGTGACCCGGGCACCCTCCTCGTGGGCGGCCGCGATCGCGTCGGTGAGGACGTCGACCGGCCAGCAGGGGGTGAGGTCCCCGACCTCGCGGTCGATCCAGTCCCCCACCAGCTTGACCCAGCCGTCCCCGGCGCGAGCCTCGATGCGCACCCGCTCGACGAGCTGCTCGGGCTCGACCTCCCACGCGTAGTTGCGGATGTAGCGGCGGGTGCGCGCGATGTGGCGGCCGGCGCGGATGACTTTGGGCAGGTCGTCGCGCTCGTCGATCCACCGCGTGTCGGCGGGCGACCCGGCGTCGCGGATGAGCAGGGTGCCGGCGTCACGGTCGGCCAGCGCCTGCTGCTCCGACGTCGCGTCGTCGACGGCACCGTGCGCGTCGAGCCCGACGTGGCAGTGGGCGTCGACGAGACCGGGCAGCACATAGCCGCGCACGGTCTCGACCTCGAGCCCCTGGGCGCTCGGGCGTTCGAAGGTGAGCCGCCCGCCCACGACCCACGCCTCAGGTCGCACGTCCTTCGGCCCGACGAGGACCTCCCCGACCAGGTGCAGCACCGGTGCCGTCATGCACCCGACCCTACCCACGCACGAGTCGAGTGCCTGAGACCTCCCTATAGGTCGGTGTCAGGCACTCAACTGGGCGTGGCGAACCGGCGCAGCGCCTCGATGACGACCTCGGGCGCGTCGGTGTGCACCCAGTGCGTCGCGCCCTTGACCGTGAGCAGCCGCACCCGCGGGAAGTAAGCCCGCATGGCCTCGGCGTCCTCGTCCCGGACGTACTCCGAGTCGCCACCGGCGATCCACAGTGCGCGTCCGGGGAAGGGCGCGACGTCGCCGGGCGCCAGCGGCCACCCGGCGATGACCGAGCCAGCGCCCTTGTCGGCGTCGGCGGCGACCAGCGGCAGGTTGGCCTGCCAGCGCCACCCGTCGCCGTCGCGGCGCAGGTTCTGCAGCAGGAACGCCTTGACCCCCGGGTCCGGCTCCTCGAACCGCGCCTCTGCGTCGGCCCGGCTGGTCAGCTGGTCGAGCGGGAGCTTCTTCATCTCGTTGATGTAGCCCTCGAACCGCTCCAGCGACCCGTAGGACTTGGGCGCGATGTCGACGACGGCGACCCGGTCCACGAGGTCGGGGTGCTGCAACGCGAGCAGCATCGCGACCTTCCCCCCGAGCGAGTGACCGACGACCGCCCACGTCGCGTCGGGGTCGACCGTGCGCAACGTCGAGGCGACGGCCGCGGCATACCCCTCGAAGGAGAACTCCTGAGACCACGGCGAGCGCCCGTGGTCGGGGAGGTCGACGAGGGTCGCGCGCACCTGGTCGCCCTCTGTGCCGGCGAGGGTCTTGGCGATCTGCTGCCAGTTGCGTCCCTGCCCGAAAAGCCCGTGGAGAAAGGCGATTCGTGGCCCGGCGGTGCCGACGGAGATCGTGTGGAGGGTCACCGACCGAGGAACTTCTCGAAGCCCGCCGGCAGGTTGTTGGGGTCGAGATCGGTGGGTAGGCCGCCGTTCCCGGCTCCCTGCCCACCTGCGCCGAACGCGGAGCCGCCAGCGGAAGTCTTTGCGGCAGTGGCCTTTTCGGCCGCGGCACGCTCCTCAGCGGCCCGCTTGGCGGGGTTGCCGGACTTGGACTTCTTGCGCTGTGGCTGCTGCTTGCCACGCTTGCCCTTGCCGCCACCCATGCCGGGGACGCCCGGCATGCCGGGGATGCCACCGCCGCGGGCGAGCTGCTTCATCATCTTCTGGGCCTCGGTGAACCGCTCGAGCAGCGCGTTGACCTCGGACACCTGCACACCCGAACCCTTGGCGATGCGGGCGCGACGAGATCCGTTGATCTGCTTGGAGTGCGTGCGCTCGAACGGCGTCATCGACCGCACCATCGCCTCGATGCGGTCGAACTCGCGCGGGTCGAGGTTGTCGAGCTGGGCCTTCATCTGGCCCATGCCCGGCATCATGCCGAGCATCGACTTGAGGCCACCCATCTTCTTCAGCGCGGCCATCTGCGACAGGAAGTCGTCGAAGGTGAAGTCCTCCTCGGCGAGGAACTTGCGCTGCATCTCCTCGGCCTGGCTGGCGTCGAAGGCCCGCTCGGCCTGCTCGATCAGGGTGAGGACGTCACCCATGTCGAGGATGCGCGAGGCCATCCGGTCCGGGTGGAAGACCTCGAAGTCCTTCACGTTCTCGCCGGTGGAGGCAAACATGATCGGCCGGCCCGTGATGCTCGCGACCGACAGGGCCGCACCACCGCGGGCGTCACCGTCGAGCTTGGACAGCACGACACCGGTGAAGTCGACGCCCTCCTGGAAGGCCTGGGCGGTCTCCACCGCGGCCTGGCCGATCATCGCGTCGATGACGAACAGGACCTCGTCGGGCTGGATCGCGGCGCGGATGTCCGCGGCCTGCTGCATGAGGTCGGCGTCGACGGCCAGGCGGCCGGCGGTGTCGACGATGACGACGTCGTGCTGCCTCTGCCGGGCCTGCTCGATGCCGGCCCGGCTCACCGCGACCGGGTCGCCGAAGCTGCGCGTGCCCTCGCCCGTCGGCCCGACCGCGTCGTGGCCGCCGATGTTGCCGCGCTCGGGGGCGAAGACCGGCACCCCCGCCCGCTCACCGACGACCTCGAGCTGGGTGACGGCGTTGGGGCGCTGCAGGTCGGCCGCGACCAGCATCGGGGTGTGGCCCTGGTCCTTGAGCCAGTAGGCGAGCTTGCCGGCGAGCGTGGTCTTACCGGCTCCCTGCAGACCCGCGAGCATGATGACGGTCGGCGGGTTCTTGGCGTACTGGATCGTGCGGGTCTCGCCACCGAGGATCGACACCAGCTCGTCGTTGACGATCTTGACGACCTGCTGGGCCGGGTTGAGCGCCTGCGACACCTCGGCACCGAGCGCCCGCTCGCGCACGCCGGCCGTGAACTTCTTGACGACCGGCAGCGCGACGTCGGCGTCGAGCAGCGCGAGGCGGATGTCGCGGATCGTGCTGTTGACGTCGGACTCGGACAGCCGCCCCTTGCCCCGGAGGTTCTTGAAGGTGGCTGTCAGGCGGTCGGAAAGGCTCGTGAACACGCGCCCCAGCCTAATCGAGCGGCCGCACCCCCTCGCGCGCGCTTCCTTGCGTCTGCGAAGTTGCCCACCAGCGGGGCAAACTCGCAGACGTTGCACGCGCTCGCTTCCTTGCGTCTGCGAAGTTGCCCACCAGCGGGGCAAACTCGCAGACGTTGCAGGGGTATGCCGGGGGCGTGCGTCAGGCGGGCGCGGGTCCGTCGCAGGTGTCGATCACCATGGCGACCGTCTGGGCCACCTTGGCCGGCGACAGGAGGCGGCCACCGAACTCGGTGAGGTAGAAGGTGTCGAGGGTCTGGCCGGCATACGTGGCGATGTGCGCCGAGCGCACCGACAGGCCAGCCTTGGCGAACCCCATGCCGAGCTCGTGCAGCAACCCCGGCCGGTCCTGGGCGCGCACCTCGATCACGGTCGCCTCGTCGGACGCGTGCGGCACGACGAGCGCCCGCGCCTGCCCGGGCGACCCCGTGCCGGACTCCCCGCTCGGCCGGCCGGCATACCTGCGTCGTCGCTCGAGCAGACCGAGCGGCGCCCGGTCACCCTCGGCGAGGCGGGCGAGGCCGCGCACGATCCGCTCCTCGTGGGGCTCGTCCCCGCTCGGGCTCTCGACGTGCCATTCGTTGGCGGCGACGCCGTCGACGGTGCGCAGGATTGCCGTGCGTACGACGAGGCCCTGTGCCGCCAGCAGCCCGGCGGTGTCCGCGAAGAGCCCGAGCCGGTCGCGGTCGAACACGTCGAGGCGGTAGCTGCCACCCTGCGGGCGGACGACGACCCGCGGCTCCCCCGCCGCCACCGACTCCAGCTCGGCCTGCTCGACCGTGGTCGAGCGAGCGGTATCCGCCGAGCCGGGAGTCTCGGCGTCCCAGCCGGCCCGGGTGGCGTCGGCGAGCTGGCGCAGCAGGCTCGCCCGCCAGTCGGTCCAGGCCTGCGGGCCGGCTGCACTCGCGTCAGCCTCGGTCAGCGCGCGCAACAGCTCGAAGACCTCGCGCGACCCGTCTGCGGCCTTGCGGGCGGCGACGACGGTCGCGGGGTCCTGGTGGTCGCGGCGGGTGGCCAGGTCGATGAGGGTGAGGTGTTCGCGCACCATCGTCTCGACGACCGCGACGTCCGCCGCGGCATATCCCAGGCGCGTGGCGACCGCGCGGGCGATGGGCGCTCCGACCACCGAATGGTCATGTGCCCCAGGGGTTTTCCCGATGTCGTGCAGCAGCGAGGCGAGGAGCAGGAGGTCGGCGCGACCCACCTCGCGCACGAGACCACCCGCGACCACGACGGTCTCGACGAGGTGGCGGTCGACGGTGTGGCGGTGCACCGCGTTGCGCTGCGGCCGCGAGCGCACCGACGCCCACTCGGGCAGCCAGCGGTCGACGATGCCGGCCTGGTCGAGCCCCTCCCACACCCCGACGAGGCCCGGGCCCGTGGCCAGCAGGTCGGCGAAGAGGTCGCAGGCGATCGCCGGCCAGGGCTCGGGCAGCGAAGGCGCCTGGC
This sequence comes from Actinomycetes bacterium, assembly GCA_023420415.1. Taxonomy (GTDB): domain Bacteria; phylum Actinomycetota; class Actinomycetes; order Actinomycetales; family Dermatophilaceae; genus Pedococcus. The sequence goes on from JAEZWF010000004.1 coordinate 102,903, forward strand.
TCGCGAGGTTGCCCAGCGTCGTCGGGGCGATCGGCAGCCGGTTGCGTGCGGCCACCACCGCGGCGCGCAGGGGCAGCAGCGGGTCGGTCGACAGTGCGCTGCGCGGCCCGAGCACGACCTCACCGTCGTGCTCGAACATCCCGTAGCCGAGCGGGTTGAGCTGCGGGCGACGGGGACCCACCCGCAAGGTGCGGGCGCGTTGCGACTGCCCGGCCCGCCGGACCGTGCCGTCGAGCGCATAGGCGATGGTGCGCCCCGCCCCCGCCACCGACGTCAGCAGCTCGTCGGCGTCGGCGTGACCGAGGAGTGCTGCCACCGCGTCCTGGTCCTCGCGGGTGAGCCGGTCACGCCCCCGCCCGGTGACGACGTGCACCGCGTCCCGGACGTCGAGCAGCACCCGGTGGGCCTCGTCGAGACCGGCGCGCGGGCGGTCGGTCAACCAGGCCGCGACGAGGGCGTCGAGGACGGTCAGGTCGCGCAGCCCGCCGTGGGCCTCCTTGAGGTCCGGGGCAAGGCTCTGGGCAAGCTCACCGTGACGAGAATGCCTGGCCCGCAACGCCTCCACGAGGTCGGGCAGTCGCTTGCGCGCGTTGGCCCGCCAGTCGTGGGCGACGGTCGAGCGGGCCGCAGCCACCACGTCCGGGTCACCGGCAACGCAGTCGAGGTCGAGCAGTCCGACGGCCGCGGTGAGGTCGCCGGAGGCGACGGTGCGGCACTGGTTGACGGTGCGCACCGAGTGGTCGAGCTTGATGCCGGCGTCCCACACGGGATACCAGACGCGGTCGGCGAGCTCGCGCAGCCGGTCGCCCCCGAGCGAGCGCCCGTAGTGGAGCAGGACCAGGTCGACGTCGCTCAGCGGACCGGAGTCGCCGCGAGCCAGGCTGCCCACGGCGGCCAGCGCGACCCCCTCACCGGACCGGCCGTCCAGGGCCTCGTCCCACACACCTGCGAGCCACTCGCGGGTCAGAACGGCGATGGCCTCGCGCCGTGCCGCCCCTGCCCCGGGGGCCTCGAACCCGCGCGCCCCGGCGACGTCCAGCCGCCTCGCGGCCACATCCGTCTGCACCGTCATCTCCACGCCTCCCGGTCGTCGCGCTCTCGACTGGACCACGCGGCATACCTCCGTCTGCAGGGAGAGGCGGTATGCCGCGTGGCCGGCTAGAGCGCGTCCGTGCCGTGCTCGCCGGTGCGGACCCGGATGACGTCGTCGACGGGGACGGTCCAGATCTTGCCGTCACCGATCCGGCCGGTCTGGGCCGCCTTGAGGATGACGTCAGCGACCGAGCCTGCGTCCATGTCGTCGACGAGCACCTCGAGGCGCACCTTGGGCACGAAGTCGACCTGGTACTCGGCCCCACGGTAGACCTCGCTGTGCCCGCGCTGGCGGCCGTAACCGGAGGCTTCGCTGACGGTCATGCCCGAGATGCCGTAGGACTCCAGGGCCTCCTTCACCTCGTCGAGCTGGTGCGGCTTGATGATGGCGGTGACGAGCTTCATGCCGAGGCTCCTTCGGTGGTCTTGGCGGGTCGGGCGGAGTGCGTCGAGACAGCGGATCCGGTGCCGAACCGGCCGCCCCCGAACCCGCTGAGCTCGTAGGCCGACTCACCGTGCTCAGACTGGTCGATGCCGTCGGACTCGACGTCCTCGCTGACCCTCCAGCCCATGATGGCCTTGAGTGCCAGGCCGATCGCGAGGGTGAGTATGCCGCTGACGAGCAGCGAGGCGACCGCGATGACGACCTGCACGACGAGCTGGCGTGGGCCGCCGCCGTAGAACAGGCCGGTCGAGGTGGACAACAGGCCCGCGCCGACCGTGCCCCAGAGCCCCGCGACGAGGTGCACGCCGACGACGTCGAGGCTGTCGTCGTAGCCGAGGCGGTACTTCAGGCCGACCGCGAGGGCGGCGAGGCCACCGGCCACGGCGCCGAGGATGAGCGAGCCGACCGGCGACAGGGCGCCACAGGCCGGGGTGATCGCGACCAGACCGGCCACGACACCGGAGGCGGCACCGATCGAGGTGGCGTGACCGTCGCGGATCTTCTCCACGAGCAGCCAGCCGAGCATGGCGGCGCAGGTGGCGGCGGTGGTGTTGAGCCACACGGTCGAGGCGAGGCCGTCGGCCGCGAGCTCGGAGCCGGCGTTGAACCCGAACCAGCCGAACCAGAGCAGGCCGGCACCGAGCATGACGATCGGCACGTTCTGCGGTCGCATGGCGGTGGTGCCGAAGCCGAGTCGCTTGCCGACCACGAGGGCCAGGACGAGACCGGCGATACCGGCGTTGATGTGGACGACCGTGCCGCCGGCGAAGTCGATCGGCAGGACGTTGGCGACCCCGTCCGTGGCGCCGAACAGCTTGGCGGACAGGCCGTTCTCGGACCCGGACAGCAGACCCCCGCCCCACACCATGTGGGCGATGGGGAAGTAGACGACGGTCGCCCAGATGCCGGCGAAGACCAGCCAGGTCGAGAACTTCACCCGGTCGGCGATCGCGCCGCTGATGAGCGCCACCGTGATGACAGCGAAGGTCAGCTGGAAGCCGACGTAGATCGACTCGGGGATGAACACCTGCACCCCGAACGGGTCGATGAGCCGGGTCGCGCCGTCCTCGAAGATGCCGGAGAGGCCGAAGAGGTGGAACGGGTTGGCGATGATGCCGGCCAGGTCGGAGCCGCCGTCCTGCAGGTTGCCGAACGACATCGAGTAGCCCCACAGGATGTAGATGACACCGACGACGCCCATCGCGCCGAACGACATCATGATCATGTTGAGCACGGACTTGGCCCGGGTCATGCCGCCGTAGAACAGCGCCAGCCCGGGGGTCATGAGCAGGACCATCGAGGCGGCGACGAGCATGAACGCCGTGGCCGCCTCGTTGATCGTCGGGGTGTCTGCCGCTGGCAGCAGTGCTGGAGTCATGTCCAGAACTGTGGCGGGGCTCCGTTTCGGGTCGTGCGGGCCTTTGTTACGTCCGTGTTAGCGGTGGCACTCCCGCGTAAGAACTACGTTTCGCGCGGCGCCGCCGCCGCGGCCCGCGCCCACTTGCAACGAGCACGGGACCGGTGTGGTGTGCCGAAATGCGAACCTGGGTTGTCGATATTGCCAACCCAGGTTCGCATTCTCGCAAGCACCTCTGTCTTCCCGGGCTCCGCCGCTCAGAACGCCGACACGACAGCCGGCGCCCGCTGCGGGCGGCTCAGCGCACGCACCACCGCCGTCGCGCCGTGCCGGTCCGCGGCCACCGAGGCAAGCAGCCCCACGACCGGCACCACCGCGGCCTCGGGGAACTGCGGCGTCCGCAGGCCGACGCTGCTCGCGAGGTCGTCGGCGTGCACGACCATCTCCATCATCCGCGTCGTCAGCCAGTCGTCGGTCGACAGGGACCAGCCCTGCCACGGGATGAAGACGGTGTCGGGGTCGCGTGGGGCGGCCAGCAGCTGCTCGAGGTCGCGGGTGCGCTCGGTCGCCTCCTCGAGCACGGCGTCGGGGCCGGCGGCGGCGGCCGTGTTGTCCTTGTCCAGCTGTTCCGGGTCGGCGCTGCCCGACCGCGATGCCGCGACCCAGGGCGCCTGCCGGTAGTGGTCGAGCAACGCGATCGGGTTGGCGTCCGGAGCCGCCGACAGCCCCGCGGCGGTGTTGACCGCCTGGCCCAGCAGGTGGTGCGCCAGCCCGCCGACCGTCATCCCCGCGCAGGAGCTCTCGGTGTCCCAGGCAGCCCGCACCGCGTCGGACGCCGCGAGCTGGCGGCTGATGCGGACCGACTCGAGGAAGGCCGTGCGGTGCGAGGTCAGTGACATGGGCACCATCCTCACGCGGTCACGGCACCAGCGCGAGGTAGCGCTCCCCCATCGAGGTCAGCTCGTCGTCCCCGAGCAGCTGCCCGACCTCGACGAGCGCCGAGGCGGGTTCGCGCAGCTGGTCGAGCTCGCCGGTCTCGACGAGCAGGTCGCACAGCATCACCTGCAGACCGGGCGGCACCGGCCGGCCCGTGCGCGCGGCCGCCTCGATCGCGGCGCGGAGCACGGCGGCCGCCGAGGCCGGGTCACCGCCCTGCCAGGCCAGCAGGGCCTGGATCTCGGCCAGGGAGATACGCAGCTCGACCGTCGGGTGCGCCTCGACGAGCTGGTGGGCCCGCTGGAGGGTGTCGGCGAGGCGGGCGTCACCGGTCGTCGTCATGGCCCGGGCTGCGATCACCGCCGCCTCGGCAGCCCAGCCGCCGTCGCCGGCACGTTCGTAGAGGTGCGAGGCCCGCAGCAGCATCGAGGCCGCGTCGTCGTCGGGCACGACGTGGGCCAGCCCCATCAACCCGCCCGCCGCGTGGCTGTACTCCTCCAGCGCCAGCAGCTGCTCGACATACCCCGCACCGGAGTCCAGGGCGGTCGCGTCGCCCACCGCCACCTCGACCGGCACGAACGCCAGCCGGCAGCGCAGCTCCTCGACCGTGTCGCCCGACGCGGACGCGTGCGCGATCGCGGCCACGAGGACGTCGGCGGCGGCCGGCAGTCCCTCGCCGAACAGCACCTGTCCGAGCCGCCGGTCGAGCACCGCCCAAGCCCGGTGCTCCTCGTCGGTGTCAGCGTCAAGCACGTCGCGGGCCACCGACCAGCCGTGCACGAGGTGGTCCATGCGGATCGGGTCGTGCGCGTCCGCCGCGGCCATCAAGGCGTCGTGGTATGCCGTGACGTCACCGGGGAGCTCCCGGCGCGCCTCCGCGAGGACCGCCGTCGGGAGATCCCCGGACAGCACTGCATCTGCTGGAAGTCCTTGCGTCCCAGTCGTTTCCGACCCACCCGGCTCGGTCATGTGCGCGCCTCCTCGGGCACCGACGCCTCCCCGCGCGACCGCCAGCGTGCAAAGCGTTCCCGCAGCCACGCGGCATACTGCTCCAGCGGCAGGAAGGCGAGCATCATCACGAGGTGCGGCCAGAACGCGATGGTGATGGCCGCATAGGTCATCGCGTGGAAGACGAACCATGCGCCCACGACTCGCCGCCGCCACTTCTCCGACAGGAAGAAGATGACCGGCGCCGTCAGCTCGGCCGTGAACAGCACCCACTGGAACCAGTGCAGCGTCCACGGCACCTCGAGCAGCCACTGCGCCCACGGGGTCCCGCGGCGCACCACGGCTCGCACCATGGTCGCGGAGTTGACCCAGTCCCAGCCGCCGAACCGGATCTTCGCCCAGGCCGACAGGAAGTACGTCGCGATCGCGGCCAGCTGCACCGCCCGCAACGCGAATCCCGCTGCCTCCGAACGCTTTTGGTCCGACACGTGCGCCAACCCCACGGTCGGGAGCAGTGCCAGCGCGACCACGAAGTCCGCGCGGTCGTGGTCGACCTTCCCGTAGGAGAAGGCGACGTACTGGTACCAGATCCAGCCCACCGCGACCGCCCAGCCGAGCAACCGCGGCGCACGTCCGGTGAGGGCCGCGAGCGCCGCGAGGACGGTGCCCCACTTGAGGGTTTGGACGAGCAGGACCGAGGCTGCCGGCAGGTGGAGCACCTTGCCCATGACCAGCGGTTCGTACCAGACCGGGTCGGCCCAGCCGTGGTACCAGCCGGACGTGTGCAGGCCCAGGACGTCGATGATGACGAAGAGGAAGACGAGGATGCGCAGCCACGCCACCCGGGCGAGGGGCATGGGCGTGAACAACCAGTCGCGCAGGCGGCTCACGGTGCCCTCCACTCGGCGAGGACCTCGGTGCGGACCTCACCCGTCGGCTTGCGGTCGACGACGACGATGAGCCGACGCACGACCCGCAGGGCGGTCCACGCGGGTGCGTCCGGGCGCAGCTCGGCGTGGCTCGCTGCGAGCGTGCCGAGACGCGAGGGGTCGGCCTCGATCTGCGGGATGCGTCCCTCGATCTCGGCACGGTTGAGCCCGACGTTGGGCGGGGTCAAGGGCGCCGGCACCCATTGGCCGGGGGCATCAGCAGTCTGCACCTCGATGCCGGTCGACCAGACCGAGCCGGTGGCGGCCTGCGAGGTCGAGTACATGCGCCACGGGCTGAACGGCCACCAGTGGTCGTTGCCCACGAGCGAGCCCAGGCAGAACAGCACCGTCAGCCCGAGGACGACCACCACCCGCCACGCCTTGGCAGGCGTCCCGAGCCGGACGACCTCGCTGGTCGCCTCCTCGGTCGCGTCCTCGCGCACCCCCACCGCCACGCGGACAGTATGCCGTGCCGTGCGTCCGGCCCCGTTCGAGCCATAGGGCTCGCGAGTGATGGTGCCGCCGGCCTCTCCCCAGCCGCCCCGTCAGGGCCGCGTCAGCTGGACGATGGTGCGGTGCGAGCCGTTCTGGCTGGTGGCGGCCTGCAGCTCCATCGTGCTGGTGCTCCCGGCGCCCCAGGAGTAGCCGGTGACCGCCACGGGGTTCGAGCCCTGACTGACCGTCGCGGTGCCGCCCCAGGACTGCATCGTGCTCCAGTCGGCCTTGAACGGAGCGGAGTCGAAGGCACCGACCGGGTCGCCCGACTCGTCCTTGGTGAGCACGAAGGACCGGCCGTCGCCGCGCACGCCGATGGTGGGGTAGCCGCCGCCGGCCTCGCCGAACACCCGCTCGCCGGTCGCGGTGGCGTCGGACAGTGTCAGCAACCGGGCGTGGAGGCGCTGGTCCTCGCCCCGGAAGGCGATCGACACCTTGTCCCATCCCGGGTAGGCGAAGATCGCCGGCTGACTGAAGACGCCCCTCGAGAGCGTCAGCCAACCGATTGCCCAGTTCCCTTCGAACGAGCCCAGCCGCAGCTCGCCGTCCGTCGTCACGACGGCCAACGCGATGGCGCCCTCCCGCGGCTGCGCCCACACTGAGAGCGGGAGCAGGCCGGACACGCCCGTCTGCTGCCAGGGCAGGAACTGGCCGGTGGTCCGCAGCTGGGGCTTGACCCAGAGCTTTCCGTTGCTGTCAATGGCGAAGTGGTACGTGGTGGTGCCGATGGTCGCGGAGACCGGGGACGTCGACATGCGACCGCCCTCGTCGGTCGCCGGCTTCAGACCGAAGCGGCCCGGGACCTGGACCGCGCCGTACATCGTGCCGGAGCGGGTCGGCGCGAGCACCGACATGCGGTCGTCGGTGAGCCTGCTCACCGACGGCGTCCCGACCGGTTGACCGCTGAAGAGCAGGTCATCCTCCTGCTTCCCGCCAGTGCTGGCGTCGATCCGAGCCCAGACCAGGCCGCCGTTCGGTGCGTCGGGCGTGACCGCGTCCACCATGGTCGAGCCCTGGGTCGCGTTGACCCCGGGCGCATGGGACGTCCCTGCCGGCGGGGCGGCGACCGGCGGGACGTAGGACACGGTGAGGCGGCACGCGTCCGTCTGTCCTCCGAGCTGACGGATCGTCTGCCATCCGGCGCCGACCTTGTGCCGCTGGACCGGCCACGTGCGGGTGTCCTCGCGGTAGCGGTAGGTCGCGAGCTCGCCCCCGGGAGTCGTGGCGAGGAGGACGTCGCCACCGACGGCGGACAGCCGGTTGAACCCGCCCCAACCGCTGCCCACCCTCGTGGGACCGGTGATGATGCGGTCGCTGGTGGCCTCGTACCGGACTCGGTCAAGCGTCCCGTTCGTGTGGCGCAGGTAGAGCACCCCGTCACCGGAGGCGACGATGAGGTTGCGGGTCGAGTCGGCCTCGAGGACCACGTCGCCGACGGCGACGAGGCTCTCACGCGTCGCGTCGAACCGGTATGCCGTGACGGCACCGGCGTCAGTGAGCACGTAGATCGTGCCCCGCTGGTCGACGGTGATCCGGTTGCTGCGCGAGCTCACGGCATACTGCCCGAGGAAGCCGAAGTGGCGGCGCTGCACGTCCCACGTGCCGGCCGAGGTGCGGTGGTAGAGGTAGAGCCCGTCGGCCTTGAGGCCGTAGACCCAGCCGGAGCCGCCCGCGAGGACCTTGCCGTACATCGACCAGCCGCTGCCGATGCGCGTCTTGCTGGTGATGCTGGCGCTGGAGGTAGCCGGGCTGCGCAGGGGGTAGGCGTAGAGCCCTCCGGCGCTGTCGACGCCGAGCACCTGCGCGCTCGACGCGCAGCTGACGGTGTCAGCGGCGACCGCCGCGCCCGGTCCCGCCACGAGGGCGGTGCCGGCGATGGTGACGGCGACAGCCGCCAAGGACAGCAGGCGACGTGGTGTCCGCATGGGTCTCTCCCCCCAGGGCCGATCTCGACGTCGCACGGTGCGCACGTGCTCGGGCCAGCGGTCACTGTAGCGGTCAGCCAGTCCCGTCGGGGCCGAGTTCTCATCGTTTTCCCGGCGTATGGCTGCCGGACACCTGGCGCGGCACGATGGGGGCATGGGCCAGTGGTTCGCGGCGGACGACTACGCCGTCGGCCGGCTCCTCGTGCAGCGCGGACTGGCAGCGGTCTACCTCGTCGCGTTCCTGGTCGCGGCCAACCAGTTCCGCGCCCTGATCGGGTCGCGTGGGCTGACGCCGGTGCCGCAGTTCGTCGCCCGGGTGCCGTTCCGGCGGTCGCCGAGCCTGTTCCACTGGCGCTACACCGACGGGCTCTTCGCGGCGGTCGCCTGGTCGGGCGTCGCGGTGGCGGCGGTGACGCTCGTGGGTGTGACGGAGCGGCTGCCGCTCCCGGTGACGATGCTCGTCTGGGCACTGATGTGGGCGGCATACCTGTCGATCGTCAACGTGGGGCAACGCTGGTACGGCTTCGGCTGGGAGTCGCTGCTGCTGGAGGTCGGCTTCCTCGCGATCTTCCTCGGCAACGCCGGCACCGCTCCCCCGTGGCCGCTGATGATCGCGCTGCGGTGGGTGCTGTTCCGGCTGGAGTTCGGCGCCGGGCTCATCAAGTGGCGCGGCGACGCCTGCTGGCGCGACCTCACCTGCCTCTACTTCCACCACGAGACCCAGCCGATGCCCGGCCCGCTGTCGTGGTGGTTCCACCGGCTGCCCCGCCCCCTGCACCGCGTCGAGGTCGCGGCCAACCACGTGACCCAGCTGGTGCTGCCGTTCGGGCTGTTCCTGCCTCAGCCGGTCGCCGGCACCTGCGCGGTCGTGATGGTGGTGACCCAGCTGTGGCTGGTGCTGTCGGGGAACTTCTCGTGGCTCAACTGGGTGGCAATCGTCCTGGGCGTCTCGGCCGTCCCAGACGGCTTCTGGTCGCGGGTCGGCATCGGGACGGGCGATGGGTATGCCGCAGGGTCCGAGGGCGGCGCCGGTCCCCTCTGGTGGGTGGTCCTGTGCTGGCTCGTCGTGGCCCTGGTCGCCGTGCTCAGCGTCGGGCCCGCACGAAACCTGTTGTCCCGCAAGCAGGTCATGAACCGGTCGTTCGACCCGCTCCACCTCGTCAACACCTACGGCGCCTTCGGGTCGGTGACGCGGGACCGGCGCGAGGTGGTCGTCGAGGGCCGCCGCGGCGACGGCCCCTGGCTGGAGTACGAGTTCAAGGGCAAGCCCGGTTCGGTGCGCCGCCGACCGGGCCAGTTCGCGCCCTACCACCTGCGGCTGGACTGGCTGATGTGGTTCGTCGCGATCTCGCCGAGCTATGGCGAGCCGTGGTTGACCCGGCTGCTGCGCCAGCTGCTCGTCGGTGACCGGGCGACACTGAAGCTGTTGCGGCACAACCCGTTTCCCGACACGCCACCGACCCAGGTGCGGGCAGTCCTCTACCGCTACCGGTTCACCACCCGCGCCGAGCACCGCGCCACCGGCGACTGGTGGCACCGCGAACGCCTCCGCGACCTCGTCCCGGCCGTCACTCTGCAGCAGGTCCCCGACTGGCGCTGACCCCGGCCGTTTCATGTCCCGCAACATGCCGTGAGAATTCGCCCGCGACGGCATGTTGCGGGACATGAATCGGGGGCAAGGGGCCGGGGGGTCAGTCGTGGGCGCCGCGGCGACGGCGCAGCCACAGGACGCCGGACACGCCGAGTGCGACCGCGCCTCCCGCCACGCCGACCAGCCACGGCCCGAGGTCCGGGCCGCCGCTGCCGCTGTCACCGGCCGTGCTCGTCGGCGGCAGCCCCTCGATCTCGACCGAGACGTCGCCGCCGTCCGTCGGACCGGTCGTGCTGCTCGTCGTGCCGCTCGTCGTGCTCGTGGCCGCTCGCACGGGCACCGGCACCACCCGCACGTCCGACCGTGCACCCTCGGTGCCGACGAGCAGCTGGTCGCCACAGGGCCAGGCGGCCAGCGTCTCCCCCTGCGGCATGAGCGGCAGGAGCCGGGATGCCTTGACCGCGAAGGACTTCGGGTCGAGCACGAGCGCCGAGGTGTAGGTCCGCGTCACCAGACCCGAACCATCAGGCAGGTATGCCGCGTCCGTCACCACCGCGGGCGCCTCCCCCACCTTGCGGAGCCGGTTGACGCCGGACCGGGACGGCGATGCCGGCAGCTCGTAGACCCCGCCGACCGAGTCCTTGGTGACGACGACGATCCGGCCGCTCCGTGGGTCGACGGCCAGCGCCTCCGCGTCGTGCGGCCCGTCGGGGTAGGCCAGCTCCCAGGACCCCCACTCCCCCTGGGTGTCACCGAGGTCCGGCTCGTCGAACCAGAAGATCCGCACCACCGTGCGCGACCGGCCGTTGTCGCCGATGTCGCCCACCAGGACGCGCCCGGAGCGCGGGTCGACCGCGAGCGCCTCGACGTCACGGACCGGCGCGCCGAACCGGTGCACCCCGACCGTCCGACCGGTCCGCGTGTCCACGGCGAAGATCCGCCCCGAGTCACCCGAGTCGTTGGCCGTCCAGACCACGCCGGGGTGTCGCCGGCTCACGGCCAGCCCGGACGACTCGGTCACCCGGTCGTCGAGGATGCGAAAGTCCGACGGCACCGCGCACGAGGGCGAGGTTGCCGCGAGGGAGGCACGCGGCATACCGGCGACGACCGAGCCGGCCACGACGGCAGCCGCAGCTGCCGCGCCCAGCCAGCCCCGCACGCTCAGCCGACGATCGCGTCGACGAACGCCTCGGGGTCGAAGGGGGCCAGGTCGTCGGGTCCCTCACCGAGACCGACGAGCTTGACCGGCACGCCGAGCTTGCGCTGCACCGAGACGACGATGCCGCCCTTGGCCGTGCCGTCGAGCTTGGTGAGGACGATGCCGGTGACGTCGACGACCTCGGCGAAGACCTCGGCCTGGCGCAGCCCGTTCTGGCCGGTGGTGGCGTCGAGGACGAGCAGCACCTCGTCGATGGGGCTCTGCTTCTCGATGACCCGCTTGACCTTGCCGAGCTCGTCCATGAGCCCGACCTTGTTGTGCAGGCGGCCGGCGGTGTCGACGAGCACGACGTCGGCCTCGAGCTCGGTGCCCGCCTTGACCGCGTCGAACGCCACCGCGGCCGGGTCGGCGCCGTCGCGCTCCGAACGCACCGTCGGCACGCCGACGCGCGCGCCCCACGTCTCGAGCTGGTCGGCCGCGGCCGCGCGGAACGTGTCGGCCGCGGCCAGCACGACGTCCTTGTCCTCGGCCACGAGCACGCGCGCCAGCTTGCCCACGGTCGTCGTCTTGCCGGTGCCGTTGACCCCGACGACCAGCACCACGGCGGGGCGCCCGTCGACCCGCGAGTCGGCGATCGAGCGGTCCATGGTGGGGTCGACGAGCCGCAGCAGGTCCTCGCGCAGCCAGCCGCGGACCGTGGCCTCGTCGGTGGTGCCGTCGACCTTGACCTGCTGGCGCAGGCTGTCCACGAGCTCGGTCGTGGCCTCCACGCCGAGGTCGCTGGCGATGAGGGTGTCCTCGACCTCCTCCCACGCCTCCTCGTCGAGCTTGCCGCGCGAGAGCAGGGCGAGCAGGCCCTGGCCCAGGCTGGAGTTGGAGCGGGCGAGCCGGGCACGCAGCCGCTGGAGGCGGCCCTTGGCCTCGGCCGGGCGCTCGATCGTCGGCGTCTCGGGCTCCGGCGGTGCCGGTGTCTCATAGCCCGGTGCGGGCAGGGTGTCGACCGAGCCGGCGTCCTCGATGGGGCGCTTGGGAGCATCCCGTGGAGGTTCGGCGTCGTCGCCGACGCCGGGCAGGACGTCGCCCTCACGTCCCGGCGCCCGCGGCGGCGCCCCCTTGGTGCGTCCACCCCGTCCGCGGGTGAGGCCGACGATGGCCCCACCGAGGACGACGAGCAGGCCGACGGCGACGGCAATCCATTCCCAGAGCTCGTTGATCACGCGCGCCATCCTCTCATCGCGGGTGCGCCCGCACCGCTCGGCATCGAGCGCGCCTTCATGTCCCGCAACATGCCGCGTGTCGGCGTGCGACAGCGCATGTTGCGGGACATGAGTCCCCGGGACTCGGAGGTGGGCTCACTGCGGGGCGGCGATGCTCCACATGCCCCGGCCGTGGGTGGCTGCGTAGAGGTTGCCGTCGGGGGCGACCTCCAGGTCCATCACCACGGTCGTCGGCAGCCCCGTGCCGAGCACCTGCCACTGGGTCGCGCCCGGCGCCCGGTAGAAGGTGGCCAGGTCGGTGCCGAGTGCCAGGCCGCCACCCGCGAGCTGCTTGATGGTGCTCGCCGGGACGTCGGGCAGGTTGGCACTGGCGTCGGTCCACGTGGCCCCGCCGTCGCGGGTCTCGTAGACGTGGCCGACGCCTGCCCCCGGCCCCTCGGTGAACCGGCGCGAGAAGCCGTTGATCGCGGCATACGCGTGGTTGCCGTTGGCGGGGTCGACGGTGAGGCCCTGCACGAACCGGTTCGGGAAGCCCGAGCCGAGCGAGAGCTGGTGCCACGTGCCACCCGCGTTGGTGGCGATGCCGCGCGCGAAGCCGACGTTGTTGCAGGGGCCGCACCACGAGACGTATGCCGTGCCGCCCTGCATCGTGACCGCGGTCGCCGAGTGCCCGGCACCGAGGTCGAACGCCTTCTTCAGCGCCGAGCTGTCGCGGGCCTGCCACACGTTGTCGGCCGTCCACACGTACTGGCCACCGAAGATCGCGGCGTCGGGGTTGGCACCGTCGAGCCCGACCGGCGCGATGAACCGTGCGCCGGGGTCGCCCGGGTCGAGCGACCACGACGTGGCCGTGGCCTCGCTCGTGGCGCCCGGGTTGGTGGCGCAGTTGTTGGTCACCTTGACCGCGAGGTAGACGTACTCCTGCAGCTGGTTGCAGCCGTTGCGCGGGTCGGCTGCGCCGTCGCCGCCGTCACCGCCGAAGTGCGAGCCCATCTCGGTGTCGCCGTTGCTGGCGTCCGGGTTGACCTTGCGCAGGTTGGACGCGCCGTTGTCCTGCAGGCCACCGGAGACGACCACGCCGGTCCCGCTCGGGTCCTTGCCGACCGACGCCGAGTAGTACTGCAGCGCGTCCAGCGTGCCGTCGGCGCTCATCGACTGCAGGTCGGTGGCGTTGTGGTTGGCGTTCTCCTTGCCGTTGACCGGGCGCCGGTAGACGCCGCCGTCGTTGCCGAAGAAGACGACGGGGGTGCCGCCGGCGGTGCCGACGGTCACCGAGTGCTGGTCCGGGTGGCCGGCGAGCGGGCACCGGTTGGAGGCGTCGCTGATGCTCCAGCACGGGAAGTTGAAGTTCCAGTACGGCGAGACGGCCGCCCAGTGCGAACCGGCGTCCTTGGTCTCGAAGACCTCCTCGAGACCCGCCCAGACATGGTCACGGTTGGCCGGGTCGACCTGGAGGAACTGGTTGTACCAAGCCTGCACACCGACGCCGTAGCCCTTCTTGTCCAGCGCCGATCCGCTGTTGTGCAGCTGCTGCTGGCTGGCGATCTGGTTCCACGGTCCGAGCGGTGAGCCGGTCTTGGAGACGAAGATCCCCGCCAGGGACGACGACCCGTTGATCTTGCTCGGCTGCTGCACCAGCGCGTAGAGCCGGTCACCGGTCTTGCTGAACGCGAACGTCGTGTAGCCGACGTCCGTGGTGTTGGTGATGCCGCCGAGGACGACGTTCAGCTTGTGCCAGCTGCTCGGGCCCTGCGTGTAGTCGTTGGTCTCGTAGAACCCGTTGTAGGTGTCACCCGAGCGCCACCCGATCGCGGCGATGACGTGCTTGGGGTTCTTGGGGTCGACGGCGATGTCGTTGACGATGTTCTTGTATGCCGCGTTGGTCGGCCCCGAAGACGTGTTGCCTCCCCAGTTGGACCCGGCCGGCACGAGGACGTTGCCCGCGTCGTCCTTGATCTGTGGCATCCACGACATGTTCGGCGCGAACGCAAAGGTCCAGGCGCCGGCCCTGGTGCCCTGCGCGTGGTACCAGATGCCGCGGTTGGTGGCGACGAAGACGTTGGAGCCGCCGTAGCGGACGCGGCCGATCGTCGTCGACTCCAGCTCCTGGCCGCCGACCCGGTCGGTCGGGGCGAAGCTGCCGGTCGCCGGGTTGGCGAGGCGGTAGACGCCGGCGCCGACGTAGGACGTGCCGCCGGTGTTGGCCTCTCCGGTGGAGAACCACAGCGACCCGTCGCCCGCGAGCTGGAGGTCACCGGCCGACAGGGACGGCAGCTGGTCGGCGATCGGCGTCCACTGGCCGCCACCCTGGGAGGAGCGCCAGACACCACCGTCGGCGCCCGCGGCATACACGTGGTTGGCGGTGTCGGCCGCCAGCCCGGTGACGCGACCGGTGACGTGACCGGCCCCTCCGGAGCTGTTGGAGTACCAGTCGCGGTAGCGCGGGTCGTCGGCGTTGTAGGGCACCTTGGTGACCTCGCGCCAGGTGCCGGCGCTGTGCGGCAGGGCCGACAGCTGGGTGAAGGCGTTGCCGTACGCGCCCGGGGCGACGATGCCGGGGGCGGTGCGAGCCTGGGCGAACTCCTCGGCGAGCGTGGCCGCTTCCTTGGACTCGTTCTGCGCCTCGGCGGGGTTGCCGCCGGCGATCATCAGCGCCTTCTCCATGACGGAGGCGTTGTAGTGGCGGTCGCGCCACTGGTACTTCAGCCATGCTTCGTTGAGCTCGTGGCGCCCGACGTAGCCGGCGGCACCGGCGGCGACGAGGGCCACACCGGCACCGGCGGCGACCAGCCGTCGAGCGCGCAGGGAGATGCGGGCCATGGTGACTCCTGGAGGGGGACGACGGACCCGTGCGGGCCCGCGCCAACCTTCCCCCCGCCCCACGCGAAGGACCCATGACGAACGTCATGGGTCGCGGTCAGAAAATGCCGCCTGACCTGCACAGACGCGCCGGTCGAGGTATGCCGCCTGGCTGGCGTCCGCGGGTGCGGTCCGCGGGTGCGGTCAGCCGGCGCCGTCAGCCGGCGCGGTGGCGGCCGGCGTCGCCGGCGCTGCTGTCGGACCCCACGGACCCGACGGTGTCGGACACCTTGTCCTTGGCGCTGGTCAGCGCGTCACCGGTCTTGCCGATGGCCGAGCCGGTCTTCTCGCGGGCCAGGGTCATCAGCTCCTCGCCCTGCGGGGTGAGGATGTCGCGGCCCTCGCGGCGTGCGGGGATGGCCACCAGCGCGACGACGGCAACAGCCAACGCGATGCAGATGAGCATGCCGATGATGAGCGCGACCATGGCACTAGGGTGCCTTGCGCAGGGCGTTTGCCCAAATCGGGCGCGCCGTCTGCTATGCGCTTTGCGCCGCCACGTCCCGGATCCGCTGGGACACGACTGTCGTCACGCCGTCACCGCGCATCGAGACGCCGTAGAGCGCGTCGGCGACCTCCATCGTGCGCTTCTGGTGGGTGATGACGATGAGCTGGCTGGAGTCGCGCAGCTCCTCGAACAGCGTGATGAGTCGGCCGAGGTTGGCGTCGTCGAGCGCGGCCTCGACCTCGTCCATGATGTAGAACGGGCTCGGCCGCGCCTTGAAGATCGACACCAGCAGCGCCACGGCGACCAGCGACCGCTCGCCACCGGAGAG
This sequence comes from Actinomycetes bacterium, assembly GCA_023420415.1. Classification (GTDB taxonomy): domain Bacteria; phylum Actinomycetota; class Actinomycetes; order Actinomycetales; family Dermatophilaceae; genus Pedococcus. The sequence goes on from JAEZWF010000004.1 coordinate 118,632, forward strand.
CAGGGACAGCCGCTTGATCTTCTTGCCGGGCGGGCGGGCCTCGACCTCGATGCCGGTGGTGAGCATGTTGTCGGGGTCGGTCAGCGTGAGCCGCCCCTCACCGCCGGGGAAGAGTCGGCCGAAGACCTGCTCGAACTGCGCCGCGGTGTCGTGGTAGGCCTCGGTGAAGACGCGCTCGACCCGCTCGTCGACCTCCTTGACGATGTCGAGCAGGTCGCGCTTGGACTTCTTGAGGTCCTCGAGCTGCTCGGTGAGGAACTTGTGGCGCTCCTCCAGCGCGGCATACTCCTCCAGCGCGAGCGGGTTGACCCGGCCGAGCGCGTTCAGTGCTCGCTCGGCCTTGCGCAGCCGCTTCTCCTGCACCTCGCGCACGTAGGCGACCGGCTCCACCTCGACCTCGGGGTCGTCGTCGGGGCCGGGCACGTGCGGCACGAGCTGGTGCGGACCGAAGTCCTCCATCAGCACCTCGGGTTCGATGCCGAGCTCCTCGACGGCCTTGGTCTGCATCGCCTCGATCCGCAGCCGCTGCTGGGTGCGGGCCACCTCGTCGCGGTGCACGGTGTCGGTGAGGTCGCGCAGCTCGTCCTGCAGCGTGGCGACACCCCGGCGCACCTGCGCCAGCTCGGTGTCGCGTTCGGTGCGCTCCTGCTCGGCGGCCGCGCGCTGTCGGGCGGCGGTCTCGAGGGAGTCGGCGATGACCGAGGCCGCGTATGCCGCCCCGTGGGCGACTGCCTGGGCCACGGTCGCCTCCCGCTTGCGGCGCTCCTGGCGGGCGGCGAGCCGCTCGCGGGCGGCGAGCTCGTTGCGCGCCGCGCCCTCGAGGGAGTCGGCGCGGCCCTTGAGCGCGCGGGCCCGCTCCTCCTTGGTGCGCAGGGTGAGGCGCAGCTCGGTCTCGCCGGTGCGGGCGCGGCTGGCCTCGAGCTCGAGCCGGTCGCGCTCGTCGGTGCCCGGCTCCTCGGCCTCGGCCGGCTCGGTGCTGGCCTCGTCGAGACGCTCGGTGAGCGCGGTCAGCTCGGTGCGGTCGTTCTCCAGCGCGGCCTCGGCGTCGGCGATGGCGCGCTCGGTGCGCTCGGCCTCGGCCTTGGCGGAGCGGACGGTCGCGCCCAGGTGGCCGAGCCGCTCGGCCACGGCGGCCATCTTGGCGTCGGACTCGTGCAACGCCTCGAGCGCGCTCTCGACCTCGTCGTTGATGCTGCGGTGCCTCTCCTGGGCCGCGGTGAGCGCGAACCGGGCCTGCTCGCCACGACGGGTGGCGTCGGCGACCCGGTCGCGGGTCTCGTCGACCGCCGACTGGATCTCGATGAGGCTGGGGGCGCTGGTGCTGCCGCCGCGGACCCAGCCAGGTGCGAAGACGTCGCCGTCGGCGGTGACGGCGGTGATGCCCTCGCCGCGGGCCGCGAGCGCCGCGGCGGCTGCGGCATCGGGGACCAGGGCGACCCGGTCGAGCAGCTGTTCCACGGCCGGGCGCACGGTGGCGGGCGCCTCCACGACCTCGCGTGCCCACACGGCGCTGCCGTCGAGCCGCGGCCACGAGCCGGGGTCGGAGGTGACCGCGGTCTGGCCGACGAGGAACGCGGCGCGACCGGCGTCGTCGTCACGCAGCGTGGTGATGGCGGCGGCCGCGGCGTCCACCGACTCGACCGCGAGCGCGTCACCGGCCCAGCCGAGTGCGGCGGAGATGGCGACCTCGTGCCCACCACTGACCTGCAGCAGCGAGGCGACGGAGCCGACGATGCCGTGGCGGGAGTCGGCTGCGGCCAGGAGTGTGGCGGCGCCGTCCTTGCGCGACAGGCTCAGCTCGAGCGCCTCGAGCCGGGCGGCAGCGGTGGTGCGGTCTCGTTCGGCGGTGCGCTCGGCCTCGCGCAGCTGCTCGACCTCGGCCTCGACCTGCTCGAGCTGGGCGGCGGCGGTCTCGTAGGTCGAGTCCAGCCCCTCCTCGCCCTCCTCGTCGACGGCAACCGACGCCTCGAGGCCGGCGAACTCCTTCTCCGCCACGCGAGCCCGCTCCTGCGACTGCTCCACGATTCCGCGCAGCCGCCCGATCTCGGCCTCCCCCGCCTCGATCCGGCTCTTGCGCGCACCCACCTGACCGGCGAGCTTCGCGAGCCCCTCGCGACGGTCGGCGGCCGCCCGGGCGAGGCGCTGGAGGCGCTGCTGCTCCGCGGCATACTCGCGCTCGAGTCCCTCGCGGGCGGCGACGGCCGCCTCGAGCGCGGCCTTGGCGTCGCGCACCTCCGCGAGCAGCGTGTCCTCCTGCTTGCGGGCCTCGGCGGCCTGGGCACGCAGCTCCTCGGGGTCGCGGCCGGTGGTCTGCTCGTCCTGGGTGTCCTGGGACAGCAGGCGCACGCGTTCGGCGGCGAGCGACTCGGTGGAGGTCAGCTTGTCGCGCAGCTGCTGGAGGCTGAACCAGCGCTCCTGCGCGCGGTTGAGCTCGGGGGCGGCCTCGGCGGCGCGCTGCTCGAGGGTCTGCAGACGGGCGCGGGCGTCCGCAAGCCCCTCCTCGACCTCGGTGCGCTTGGCGATCAGCGCGGTCTCGTCGGCGACCTCCTGCTCGAGGGTGGAGGTGAGCTGCACGAGGTCGTCGGCGAGCAGCCGCAGGCGGGCGTCACGCGCATCGGCCTGCACCATGGCGGCCTTGCGCGCGGCCTCGGCCTGGCGCCCGAGCGGACCCAGCTGGCGCCGGATCTCACCGGTCAGGTCGTTGACCCGGGTGAGGTTGGCCTCCATCGCCTCGAGCTTGCGCAGCGCCTTCTCCTTGCGCTTGCGGTGCTTGAGGACCCCAGCGGCCTCCTCGATGAAGCCGCGGCGCTCCTCGGGGGTCGCGCGCAGCACGGTGTCGAGCTGGCCCTGGCCCACGATGACGTGCATCTCGCGGCCAATTCCGCTGTCGGACAACAGTTCCTGCACGTCGAGGAGTCGGCAGGAGGTGCCGTTGATGGCGTACTCGGATCCACCGTTGCGGAACATCGTCCGGCTGATGGTGACCTCGGCGTAGTCGATCGGCAGCGCGCCGTCGGTGTTGTCGATGGTCAGGCTCACCTCGGCGCGACCCAGCGGTGCGCGGCCGGCGGTGCCGGCGAAGATGACGTCCTCCATCTTGCCGCCGCGCAGGCTCTTGGCGCCCTGCTCGCCCATGACCCAGGCGAGGGCGTCGACGACGTTGGACTTGCCGGAACCGTTGGGGCCGACGATGCAGGTGATGCCGGGCTCGAGCCGCATCGAGGTCGCCGAGGCGAAGGACTTGAAGCCCTTCAGGGTGAGGCTCTTGACGTACACGAGCGGGGTGGCTCCTCGGGTGTGGCGGCCGGTGCCGGCGAGCGGCTCCCGGTGGATCGGGGCAACCCTACCCGCGCACGGGAGCGGGTCCACGCACCTCGTCCGCCCCTGCGTTGCCTGTGCCTGCTGTGACTCCTGAGGCGCCAGAGGTATGCCGTCCGGTCACCCCGCGCACCCGGTCACCGACTCGTTGCCGGCCACTCGGCGTCCAGCGGCGAAATCGCCCCACCATGCCGAGCCACCGGCACCACGTGCGAGACGCCCGGCGTCAGTCGGTGGTGTCGGCGATCGCCTCGTGGTGGTGGATGACCTCGGCGATGACGAAGTTGATGAACTTCTCGGCGAACTCCGGGTCCAACCCGCTCTCGTCTGCCAATGCCCGCAACCGCGCGATCTGACGCTCCTCGCGCGCGGGGTCCGCCGGCGGCATACCGGACCGCGCCTTGAGCTCACCCACCCGCTGGGTGCACTTGAAGCGCTCGGCGAGCAGGTGCACGAGCGCGGCGTCGATGTTGTCGATGCTGGCGCGCAGGCTCAGCAGCTCGGCCGGCGTCGGCGTGGCGTTCGGCTCGGGGGCGGGAGAGCTCACCCGGCAATCGTAGGTGCGGCCGCGGCGACGACGTCCGGCTGTCTCAGATCCTCACGCAGCTGGTCGTTGTCGCGTTGCAGCCGGTCGACCAGGGCCTCCAGGTCACGCACCCGGCGGCGCAGTTCGACGGTCTCGAGCTCGCGCCGCGGGTCCACCGCAACGCGGTAGCCCACCAGGGCCTTGGCCATGTCGACTCCTTCGTCCGCAGGTGGCGGGGTTCAGACCTGCGGCTCACCCCGAGGAATGGGGCCCACCTCTCAGAGTGACAGGGCCCCTGCGCGGGGTCAATGCAGTGGCGGCGACGGTATGCCGCGGAGCTCACTTCTCGACGAAACCCACCACGTCGTCGCGCGCGACACCCCACGTGGTGACGCAGGTGTGCACCTCGCCGGGGCGCAGCTTGGTCGTGGGCTTCTCCTCGAGCAGCGCGACCAGCTCGCGGATCTGCGCGGGGGTGCCCTGGGCGACGACCTCGACGCGGCCGTCGCCGGCGTTGCGGGCATGCCCCTCCAGGCCCAGCTCGAGCGCGCGGGCCCGGGTCCACCACCGGAACCCGACTCCCTGCACCCGACCGTGGACCCAGATGACCGCCCGTGCCGGAGAGTTCTCGTCCATACCTTCCATTTGTACGCCGACCGCCCCGCGGTGTCAGCCTGCCCCGCGCGTTTGCTTGCGTCCGCGGATCTGGCGGCCATGACAGCCAGATCCGCGGACGCAAGCAGTCAGGAGGCCGGGACGGGGCTACAGATGTCGGGTCGGGTCCATGCGCTGGTGCAGGATCCGGATCACGTCAACGCCATCGGGGCGCTCGCGGTAGAACAGAAGGTGGCTGCCGATGCCGTACCGGCGGTAGCCCTCGCGGATCTCGTCGCAGGCGTGACCTCGCCGAGGGTCCTGCGCGATGCGTTCGATGGCGGCCCTGATCTCGAGGACGTAGGTCTCGGCCTGGTCGTCGCCCCAGCGCTCGCGGGTGTAGTCCCAGATCGACGACAGGTCGCCCTGCGCGGCAGGTGTGAGCCGGTACCCGGTCACGACTTCTTGGAGGCGATGAAGGCGTCGAAGTCGAAGGGCTCGGCCGCCCCGCTCTCCTCGCCCGCGACGAGCGCCGCCCGAACGGCCGCCAGCTGCGTCTCCCGGTCCTCGAGCAGGCGCAGGCCGGCGCGCACCACCTCGCTGGCGGACCGGTACCGACCAGACGCGACCTCGTGGGACAGGAAGGCCGAGAAGTGGTCGTCGAGGCTGATCGAGGTGTTCTGGGCCATGGAGCGACGCTACCAAGAATTGGTATGACGTGCCGATCAGCGGGCCGGGACGTGGCGCGGGCGGGGCTGGCAGCGGGGGCACGAGAACGACGAGCGGTTCATGAACGCCTCGCGCCGGATCGGGGTGCCGCACCGGTCGCACGGCTCCCCCTCGCGCCCGTACGCGTGCAGCGACCGGTCGAAGTAGCCGGACGCCCCGTTGACGTTGACGTAGAGCGAGTCGAAGCTCGTCCCGCCCGCCACCAGCGCCGCCGCCATCACCTCGCGCGCGTGGTCGAGCACCCGCGACAGGGTCGGCTTGGTCAGCGCCGAGCAGGGCCGCGACCCGTGCACCTGCGCCCGCCACAACGCCTCGTCGGCGTAGATGTTGCCGATCCCGGCGACGAGCGTCTGGTCGAGCAGCGCGCGCTTGACGGCGACGTCCTTGCCCTTCATCCGCTTGACGACTGCGGCCTGGTCGAACGCCGCCTCGAAGGGGTCCGGCGCGATGTGCGCGATCGTCTCCGGCACGTCGTCCGGCGTCAGCTCGGCCAGCGCCATCCCGCCGAACGTCCGCTGGTCGACGAACCGCAGCTCCGGCCCACCATCGGCAAAGACGAACCGCGCGTGCAGGTGCTTCTCGTCCGGCGCATCCGGCTCCTCGACGAGCAGCTGCCCACTCATCCCGAGGTGCGCGATCAGCCCCTGCCGATCCCCGCCCGGCTCGGACAGGACCAGCCACAGGTACTTGCCCCGGCGGCATACCCGCTCGACGCGGTTGCCCGCCAGCCGCGCACCCAGGTCCTCGGGCCCGGCGAGGTGGCGACGCGCGACCCGCGTCCCATGGAAGTCCGCGCGCTCGATGGTGCGCCCCGCGACGTGGTCGGCGAGGCCGCGGCGGACCACCTCGACTTCGGGCAGCTCAGGCACGGTGCAGCTCAGGCATGAGTCGGTATGCCGCGTGGTCGCCTAGGAGGGCGACCCGGCGGGAACGTCGTCCTCGCCGTCGCCGGAGTCGGCCGCCGCCGAGCTGCCGTCGGTGCCGGTGCCGATGCCGGTGCCGGTGCCGGTGCCGGCCTCGAGCTTCTGGCTGCGCGCCGACAGCGAGCGCCAGGCCAGCTCGGCGGCACGCTGCTCGGCTTCCTTCTTCGACCGGCCGGTGCCCTCACCGAGCACCTCGGCGCCGACGACGGCGCGCGCGGTGAAGGTCTTCTCGTGGTCGGGGCCCTCCTCGTCGACCCGGTAGTCGGGCACACCGAGGGTGGAGGCGGCGGCGAGCTCCTGCAGCGAGGTCTTCCAGTCGAGCCCGGCGCCGAGGGTGGCGGACTCGGCCATCAGCGGGTCAAGCAGGTGGTGCACGAGGACGGCTGCCGGGTCCATGCCACCGGAGAGGTAGACCGTGCCGATGACGGCCTCCATCGTGTCGGCGAGGATCGAGGCCTTGTCGCGACCGCCGGTGGCCTCCTCACCACGGCCGAGCCGGACGTGGTCACCGAGGCCGAGGGTGCGTGCGACGTCGGCGAGGGCGCGCATGTTGACGACGGCGGCGCGCAGCTTGGCCAGCTGCCCCTCAGCCAGGTCCGGGTGTGCGGTGTAGAGCGTGTCGGTGACGACGAGGCCGAGCACCGAGTCGCCGAGGAACTCGAGGCGCTCGTTGTTGGGCAGGCCACCGTTCTCGTAGGCGTACGAGCGGTGCGTGAGGGCACGCAAAAGCAGCGACTCGTCGACGGGCCCTCCGGTCACCTCGGAGAGGTGAGCGGCGAACTCGGCGACGGGCCGCTGCGACGCGCTGTCCGGCATACCAGTCGGACCGGGGGGACTCACGCGCAGCCCAAGGCGGTCAGCCCTGGTGCTCGGTGCGCTCGGCGGTCGTGTAGTGACGACCCTTGTAGTAGCCGCACGACGGGCAGGCCACGTGGGGCTGCGTCGGCTGCTTGCACTGCGGGCACGTGGTCAGCGTGGTCGCGGTCGCCTTCCAGTTCGCACGGCGCGAACGGGTGTTGGAGCGCGACATCTTCCGCTTCGGGACAGCCACGTCAGTTCCTCTTCTCTTCGGTGTCGGCGGTCAGCGACTGGAGCGCGGACCACCTGGGGTCGATCACTTCGTGGTGGTGCTCCGGGTCGTCCGCCAGCCGCGCTCCGCACTCGGAGCACAGGCCTGGGCAGTCTTCCCGGCACACCGGCTGGAACGGCAGTGCAGGCACCATCGCGTCCCGGAGCACCGGTTCGAGGTCGAGCAGGTCGCCCTCGAGGTGGTGCTCGTCTGCCTCGTCGTCCTCCGACGCCACCTCGCGGTGGTGTGCGGTGCGCTCGGCGTACGCGAACAGCTCCTGGAACCGCACCTCGAGAGGGATCTCGACGGGGTCCAGGCACCGCACGCATGCGCCGGTCGCGGTTGCCTTGGCCGAGCCGGTGACCAGCACGCCCTCCACGACGGACTCGAACCGCAGGTCCAGGTCGATCGGGGCGCCCTGCGGCACCGCGATGACGTCCGTGCCGAGGTCGGCAGGTGCCTCGACGACGCGCTGGACCTGCTCCATCGAACCGGGACGACGGCCCAGGCTCTTGGTGTCGAAGACCAAGGGGGACCGGGGGTCGAGGTGGTTCATGGCTCCAGCAGACGTCGAGTGACTCGGATCCGGCCTCGGATGAGACGCAGACCGACGCACGAGATTACCTGAGCACGGGCCACCTTCCCAAATGCAGGTATGCCGCGTGCTCCCGTCAGTCTGCCCCGTCGCCCCGCGTGCTCGCGCCCCGGTCAGCGAGCCGGTCCGCGCCCCGGTCCGCGAGCCGGTCGTCGAGGGCGCGGCCGAGGGTCGGTGCGAGGGTGCGGACGTAGGTCGCGGTGAGGTGGTCGCCGGCCCGGTGGACGGTGACGTGGCCGATGGCGACGGGGCACTGCTGCGTCGGGCAGATCCAGTCGGTGAGGTCGACCAGGTCGGCGCCCGCGGCAGCCGCCGCCTCGCGCTGGGCAGGCAGCCCGGAGCCGGCGACCGCGCTGTCTCGGTCGAACGCGCACCGGGTGACTTCCCGGGGGTGTCGGGCGGTGCACACGTCGAGATTGTCGGGCGACACGGGGCTGTCGCCGAGGACGACGAGGCGGGCGCCTGTCTTGCCCACGTCACGCCAGCGTTCGGCCAGGCCGTCGACGAGGGCGGCGCGGGTGGCGCGGGTGCCGTCCCAGGCGCGCGCCGAGTAGCCGGACGTGACGAGCACGTCGGGTGGCTGGGCCGACAGGCGTTCCACGACCCGTCCGTTCCACTCGTCGCAGGCGGGGTAGGGCTTGCCCTCGTTCTCGGCCCGTCCCCCGGCGAAGGCGCAGGCGGACTTGCCGTAGGTGACGATGCGCCAGTCGCGCGCGGTGGCAAGCTCCTGCAGGGCTGGCAGCCACTGCATCGCCTTGGAGTCGCCCACGAGGGCGACGGTGGTCGCGCCGTCACGCACCCCGAACTCACACGCGACCGGCTCCTCGACGAGCCGGTCGACCTGGCACCGGTCGACGTCGGCGGCGGGGCGGTCCTCCCCCGCGAGCTGCGGGTCGGGCGTGAGCCACTGCCAGTCGTCGACCGCGTATGCCGCGGGGTCGGCTCCCGGTGGCGTGCCGAGCGTGGCCGCGCCGAGGGTCGCCAGGGGTGGTACCGGACCGGCGACCGGGGTCGTCCGGAACGGTGACGCGGCGGTCAACAGGGGTACGGCTGCGAGGGCACCGGTCAGCGAGAGCGCGACCCCGAGGCCCAGGGCCGGCCCCACCCGGCGAGCCAGAGTGCGGCTGTGGTGGATCGGGGCTTCGAGGAACCGGTGACAGGCCCAGGCCGGGATCGCGCTGGCCACGACGAGCGCGACCTTCTGCGCGGTGGTGAGGCCGTCGAACGCCCACTCCCCGAGGACCACCGCCGGCCAGTGCCAGAGGTAGAGGGAGTAGGACAGGCCGCCGATCCAGACCATCGGCGCCAGGCCGAGCAGGCGCACCGGTCCGTCGGGGGCACCGGCCCAGCCGGAGAGGATCACGGCCGCGGCGCCGAGCGTGGGCACCAGCGTCCACGGACCCGGCGTGACCGCACCGGGCGGCAACCAGACTCCCGCCCCGAGGACGGCTGCCAGCCCCACCCAGCCGAGGGCCGCCCAGGCCGTGGGTGGGAACGCCCGACTCGCCCGCGCCGGGTCGCGTCCGTGACACCACACCGCGAGCCCGGCACCGATGCCCAGCTCCCACACGCGGGTGGTGGTGACGAAGTACGCACGGTCAGGGTCGACGGCACCCAGCCACGCGGCATACCCGAAGGACGGCACGGCGAGGAGGGCGAGGAGCAGCCCCACCAAGGCGGTCGTGGGCCGGCGCCCGAGGCGTCGCAGGACGAAGGCGAGAAGGATGAGGGCGAGCGGCCAGACGACGTAGAACTGCTCCTCGACCGACAGCGACCAGTAGTGCTGGACCGGCGAAGGAAGCGAGTCGGCCGCGAGGTAGTCGACGGCGCGGCCGGCCAGCACCCAGTTGACGACGTAGAGGGCCGCGCCGAGGACGTCGGTGCCGATCTCGCGCCGGCGCAGGCCGGGCACGACGAAGTAGGCGACCACGGCCGTGACGACGAGGACGACGATCGCCGCGGGCAGGAGACGGCGCACGCGGCGACCGAGGAACCGGGTCCACGAGATGGTGCCAGTGGTGGTCAGCTCGCGCACGAGCAGGCCCGTGATGAGGAAGCCGGAGATGACGAAGAAGACGTCGACGCCGAGGAAGCCGTTCCTCAGCGGCAGGCCCGCGTGGTAGACGAGGACGAGCAGGACCGCCACGGCCCGCAGGCCTTCGATGTCGGGCCGAAAGCCTTGTGCCGGAGCGGTTTTCGTGTCCTGGGCTGCGGCGGTCACTGCTTCTGCAGGCGCTCCACGAGCGCGTCGCGCACCCGGTCGGAGACGAGCCCGCTGACGTCACCGCCGTAGCGGACGACCTCCTTGACCAGCGAGCTCGAGACGTGCTCGAACTCCGGGGCGGCAGGCAGGAACACCGTCTCGACACCGGTGAGGTGACGGTTCATCATCGCCATCGGCAGCTCGTAGGCGTAGTCGTTGCCGCTGCGCAGGCCCTTGAGGATCACGCCGGCGTCGAGGTCGCGGGCGACGTCGACGAGGAGGCGGTTGGCGAACACCTCGGCACGCACCCCGTCGATGCCGGCGCAGGTGTCGAGGACGAGGTCACGGCGCTCCTCAGGGGTGAACACGCCCTGCTTGGCGGGGTTGTGCAGCACCGCCACGACGACCTCGTCGTAGAGCGCGGCCGCCCGCCGGACCACGTCCAGGTGCCCGAGCGTGACCGGGTCGAAGGAGCCGGGGCAGACGGCCCGGCGCGGGTTGGCGCTCACCTGCGGAACGCTAGCAGCGAGGGGTATGCCGTCCGGTGCGGACGGCATACCCCTCGCCTGTGCGTCGTGGCTGGAACTCAGTCCTCGTCCTTGTCCTCGTCGTCGAGCAGGCCCTCGCGCTCGGCCTTCTTCACGATGCGGCGGACGTTCTCGATGTCGCCACAGTCCTCGTCGAGGAGCGCGTTGCGACGCTTGGCCCACTGCTTGCCGAGCTCCTGGCGGACGTCCTCGGACACGTCGGTGCGCGCGGGGTTGAGGATCGTCTGCTCCTCCTCGCCGATGTGGTGGTTGAGGGCGGTGGCGAGCTCCTCCACGGCGTCGTCGAACTTCTGGGTGTCGGTGCCCTTGCACTCCAGGAGGGCGAGCAGGGCCTCGTTGCCCTCAGCGTGCTCCTCCTCGCCGTGCTCGGCCTCGTGCTCGGTGATGGCGTCCTTGCGGCGCAGCTGGGTGTAGACCTTCTCCTCCTCGGCCTCACCATGGGCGATGAGGACGGCCGACAGCGCGGCGCGGGCGGCCTCGCGGTCGGCGGTGGAGTCGCGCAGGTCGCGCAGCAGGGTCTCGAACAGCCGGTGGTCGTCGAGGATGAGGTCCACGACGTCGCCTTCGGTCGGGCGCGGAATCTCGTATGTCGTCATGGGCCCATCATGGCTGACCTGCGGATTCGCGGCACGGGGAGGGTGTCGCCCGACGTGCGTCCCACGCAGCGGACGCCCGGCTTGTGTCTTCCCGTCCGGGTTTGTGACGGTGGAGGAGTACTGACCTCCATGGGAAGGAAGAGCGCCATGCTCACCCTCACCGAGAACGCCAGCACGATCGTCAAGACCCTCGTCGACCAGAACCTCCCGGGCGACGACTCAGGGCTCCGCTTCAGCCAGGAGGGCGCCGAGTCCGGCGGCCTGACCGTCACGACCGCCGAGTCCGGCCAGCCCGGCGACGCGCTGGTTGAGCAGGACGGCGCGAAGGTCTACCTCGACGAGACCGCAGCCGTGGCCCTCGCCGACCAGGTCCTCGATGCCAGTGTGGACGAGCAGGGCAGCGTCCAGTTCGCGATCGCACCGGCGGGCGGTGCGGGCGACCTGGGTGCCCAGAACGGTGCCCCCACCGCCTGACCCAGCCATTTCATGTCCCGCAACATGCCGTCGCACGCGGACTCATGTCCCGCAACATGCCGTGGTGCGCGAACTTTCACGGCATGTTGCGGGACATGAGTTCTGGGGCCGACCCCTGCGGATCAGGTCGGTGACCCCAGCAAGCCGGCCCCTCGACGGAAATTGCGTTGAGCGGCCGGCTTGTCGGCTCCTACCGTCGAACCATGGCCACCGAGCTGCACGCGATCACGTTCCGGGCACTCGACCCCGCCGCGCAGGCGCGGTTCTGGGCCGAGCTGCTGGGCTGGCGCCGGGTCGACGACGCGGGTGACGGGCTCGCCCTCGAGGTCGGGGACGCCGCCTACGGCGACACCGCGCCCGACGGCGGCGACCGGCCGGCATACCGCCTGCGGTTCGTGCCGAGCGACCGGCCCAAGGTGACGGCCAACCGGATGCACTTCGACCTCACGAGCGGCTATCCGGACGAGCAGGCCGAGAGTGTGGCGCGCGCAATCTCGTTGGGCGCCAAGCACATCGACGTCGGCCAGACGCCCGAGGAGGGGCACACAGTGCTCGCCGACCCCGAGGGCAACGAGGTCGACGTGCTGCCGGCGGAGCGCGGGACCTTCATGAAGGAGACGGGTTTCACCGGCGCGCTGGCGTGCGACGGGTCCGAGGCCGTCGGGCGGTTCTGGAGCGCCGCGCTCGACTGGCCGCTCGTGTGGGACCAGGACGAGGAGACGGCCATCCAGTCGCCGCGTGGTGGCACCAAGATCAACTGGGGCGGGCCGCCCTACGACCCCCAGGCCCGGCCCAACCGGCTGCACTTCGACCTGGCGCCGAGCGCCGGCAGCACCCTCGACCGCGAGGTGGAACGGCTGCTGGCACTTGGTGCGACCATGGCCGATGAGGATGCCGGGGTGGAGCCGTGCGCGCCGGGATGGGCGGTCATGCTCGACCCCGATGGCACCGAGTTCTGTGTGATGCCAATGGGATCCGCGTGACTCAGGCGACCCCGTCGGGGTGCAACGGGCCGGCGAACCAGACCGCCGTCTCGCCGTAGCGCCGCTCCCCCTCCAGCTCCCATCCGGCTGGCCATCGCGGCTGCGGGGTGCGAGCTGACCGCTCGACGACGACGAGCGCGTCGGGGGTGAGCCAGTTGTTCCCGTCGAGGAGCTGGAGGTCGGTGGCCAGCGCTTCCTCGGAGAGCTCGTAGGGCGGGTCGCTGAAGACGAGCGTGTACGGCTGGGTGGGTGGACCGGCGAGGACACGGGCCACCTGGGCCTGGCGCACCGTGATGCCGGGTATGCCGAGTGCCGCCACGTTCTGCCGCGTCACCTTCGCGGCCGCGCGGTCCGCCTCGACGAGCAGGACGCTCGCGGCACCACGACTGGCGGCCTCGAGACCCAAGGCGCCGGACCCGGCATACAGGTCGAGCACGTGCGCGCCGACGAGGACGTCGAGGTGCTCGAGCCGGGAGAACAACGCCTCGCGCACCCGGTCGCTCGTCGGGCGGGTGCCCTGCCCCGACGGGGTGGCGAGGGGTCGCCCGCCCGCGCGTCCGCTGATGATCCGCGTCACGGCCGCAACCTAGCGCGTCAGGGGCGGTGGACGTCCGGGTCGTCTCGCAGGGTGTCGAGCAGGAGCGCGAGAACGGCGTCGGGGCGTTCCATCGAGGGCAGGTGACCGGCCCAGTCGAGGTGCAGCCGCTCGGCGCCGGGGATGGTCGCGGCGAGGTGGTCGGCGACCGCGGTGAAGTGCGCGAAGTCGTGCCCGCCGCTGACGACGAGGGTCGGCACGGCGATCGCGGCGGGATCGACCTCGACGCGCTCGGGCTGCGGCGGAGGGTCGAGCTCGTCGGCGGCCAGCTGCACCTCGAACGCCCGGCGCTGCATCAACCGCACCTGGTCGCGGGCGTCGTCGCTGGCGTCCGGCCCGAGGAGCTGCTCGACGTTGAGCTCGACCGCCCCGTCCACGTCGCCCGCCTCGAGGAGCTCTTCCTCCTTGGTGCCGAACGCCTCCGCCGCGTCGTCGTCGGTCTCCAGGCCTCGGTATGCCGCGCACAGCAGGACGAGCTCCTCGACCCGCCCGGGGTGCCTGGTCGCCAGCTCCATCGCCACACGGCCACCCATCGACGACCCGACCACACGCACGTGGTCGATGCCGAGGTGCGCGAGCAGCTCGTCGAGGTCGTCGGCGTCGGCATACCGCTCCCCCGGCAGCGGGCTGTCGCCCCAGCCGCGCAGGTCGGGCCGCACGACGGTGAACGCGTGACCGAGGGCGGGCAGCAGCGGCTCCCACATCCGACGGTCGGTCGCACCGGAGTGCAGCAGCAGCACGGCCGGGCCGGAACCCTCGACGTCATGAGCGAGCACCATGGCGCGAACCGTAGCGCGCCCCGCCCCCTGCTTGCGTCTGCGTTTTTGCCCACCAGCGGGGCAAGTTCGCAGACGTCCCATCCCGGACTTGCTTGCGTCTGCGTTTCTGCCCACTAGCGGGGCAAGTTCGCAGACGCAAGCAAGAGCGAGGGGGTATGCCGCGTGGCTGGCTGGGTCAGCCGCGTTCGAGGAAGGCGGCCTGCTCCTCGTCGAGACGTTCGGCGACCGCGGCGGCGAGCTCGGGGTGCTGCGTCAGCTCGGGGTCGGCCGCCACCAGCGCGACAGCGTCCTGACGCGCGGCCTCGATCACCTTCTCGTCGCCCAGGACCCGCAGCCACTCCAGCTGGTTGCGGCCACCGGACTGCCGCGCGCCGAGCACGTCACCCTCACGCCGCTGCTCGAGGTCGACCCGCGCCAGCTCGAACCCGTCGTTGGTGCCGGCGACGGCGTTGAGCCGCGTCATCGCCGGTTCGGCGTCGGAGCCGGTCACGAGCAGGCACAGGCCCGGGTGCTGGCCACGGCCGACGCGACCGCGCAGCTGGTGCAGCTGGGACACCCCGAACCGGTCGGCGTCCATCACCACCATCACCGTCGCATTGGGCACGTCGACACCGACCTCGATCACCGTCGTCGACACGAGCACGTCGACCTCGCCGCGGGTGAACCGCGCCATGACGGCGTCCTTCTCCTCCGGCGGCATCCGTCCGTGCAGCACCTCGATCCGCAGGCCCTGCAGCGCCGGCGTCTCGCGCAGCTGCTCCTCGACGGCATACACACTCGCCATCTCGCGCGGCGTCTCGACCGGGTTGCCGTCCTCGTCGACCTCGGGTGGCAGGAACGGCTCCTCATCAGCGCCGGCCTTCTCGTCGCCACCGATGCGCGGGCACACGACGTACGCCTGCCGCCCAGCCCGCACCTCCTCGGCGACCCGCTCCCAGGTGCGGTCCAGCCACCTCGGGTTGTCGACCACGTGGGTGGCGATCGGAGAGCGACCCCGCGGCAGCTCGCGCAAGGTCGAGGTCTCCATGTCGCCGAAGACCGTCATGGCAACCGTCCGCGGGATCGGCGTCGCCGTCATGACGAGGACGTGGGGCGGTTGCTTTCCCTTCTCGCGCAACGCATCTCGCTGTTCGACACCAAAACGGTGCTGCTCGTCCACCACCACCAGTGCGAGGTCGAAGAACTGCACGTTGTCCTGGATCAGAGCGTGGGTGCCGATGACGATGCCGGCATCCCCCGAGGCCGCGTCGAGCAGCGACTGCTTGCGTGCCGCCGTCGACTGCGAGCCGGTCAGCAACGCCACCCTCGTGCCGATGTCCGACCCGCCGAGCATGCCACCCTCGGCCAGGTCTCCCAACATGGCCGTGATCGACCGATAGTGCTGCGCCGCAAGGACTTCCGTTGGTGCGAGCAACGCAGCCTGGCCGCCAGCATCCACGGCGGCCAGCATGGCTCGCAGCGCGATCACAGTCTTGCCGGACCCGACCTCGCCCTGCAGCAGCCGGTGCATCGGCGTGTCCTGCGCCATCTCCGCGGCCAGCGTCTTGCCCACCTCGACCTGCCCGGCCGTCAGCTCGAACGGCAGCCGCTCATCGAACGCCGCGAGCAACCCGCCCTCGCGCGGCATACGCCCCTGGGTCTTCTCGAGCGACTGCCGGTGCCGCCGCTGCGCGAGCGCGGTCTGGAGGATGAACGCCTCCTCGTAGCGCAGGCGCCGCCTGGCCGCGTCGATGTCTGCCTGCCGCTGCGGCTGATGCATGCCGCGCAGGGCGTCCAGGCGCGAAGGGAGCCGTCGCGCACGCGCCACCTCGGGCGGCACCACGTCGCGCACCTCGTCGAGCTGGTCGAAGACGAGGTTGAGGCTGTCGACGACGGTCCAGTTCTGGACGCCCTTGGTCTGCAGGTAGATCGGCAGCAGCTTGCGCCGTGCGTCCAGCCCGTCGGAGTCCGGCGGCAGGATCTGGTAGTCCGGATGGGTCAGCTGCCACTTGCGACCGTACTTCCCCACCTGCCCGGCAAAGATGCCGCGTGCCCCCGGGACGAGCCGCCCCTCGTGGCCGTGCGGCTTGAAGAACGTGATCTCCATGTCGTTGGTGCCGTCGGTGATCGTGGCGGTCAGCATGCGACCCTTGCGCTGGCGCATCGGACGCGTCACCGCTGACTTCACATCGGCGACGACGACGGCGTACTGCCCCTCGTGCAGCTCGCCGAGGTTGGCGTCGAAGGACGTGTAGCGACGCGGCCAGTAGCGCAGCAGGTCGCCGACCGTCCTGAGCCCGCGAGCCTTCTCGAGCTTCTCACCCGCCTTGGAGACGACGGACTTCAGCCTGGTGTCCTCGGTGACCACGCCTACTCGACTCCCACCAGCAGCGGGTAGTGCGGCTGTCCTCCGTCGATCACCGTCACGTCGACGTCGCGGTGTTCGCGCCGCACCGAGTCCCAGACCGTCTCACCCAGACCCGCCGGGGCCCCTTCTCCCGCAACGAGAGTCACGAGCTCTCCGCCACCGGCGAGCAGCCGGGTGAGCACCTCACCGGCGACCGTGGCGAGGTCGGATCCCACGACCACGACATCGCCCGCGACAGCACCCAGCACGTCCCCCGGCGAGCAACGACCGGCGCTTGTCAGCGCCTCCTTGCTCGCGACCGCCACGGCGCCGTGCCGCGTCGCCGCCGACGCGTGGCTCATCTCGGTCGCGTTGCGTGCCGCGGTCGCCGACGCGTCGAAGACCGCCATCGCGGCCAGGCCCTGCACCGCCGTTCGCGAGCGCACGAGGTGCACGTCGATGTCCTCCTGGGCCGCGGCCGTGGCCGCCGCCTGGGCCGCCATCTCGGTGTCGCGGTCGTTGGGCAGCAGGATCACCGAGGCCGCGTGCGAGGCCCGCGCGGCGTCGAGCAGCTGCCCCGCCGACGCCCTCCGACCGGGTCCGCTGGACACCACCACCGCCCCGGCCTCCTCGAAGACACCTGCCAGCCCTGGCCCGGCGGCGCACGCGACAACCGCGACCGCAGTCGCCGGACGCCGGTGTGCCGCAACCTGTTCCGCGAAATGCGTCACGCGCACCCGATAGGGCCGTCCAGCCTCGAGTCCCGCCTCGATCGCCGCCCCGACGTCGTCGACGTGCACGTGGACGTTCCACAGGTCGGGTCCGCCGACGACGAGCAGCGAGTCGCCGAGCTCGTCGAGCGTGGCCCGCAGCTGCGCCGCGCGCTCCTCGTCGCTGTCGCGCAGCAGATACATGACCTCGTATGCCGGCCCGTCGGCCGTGAGGTCGGCCTCGCCTGCGGGGCCGCCACCGTGGGCACCCGTCGGGTCGACCGCGCGACCGACCTGGCTCCACTCCTCGCGCCCACGCAGCGACGGGTCGTCGGCAAAAGGTTCCATGCGATCGCCGACGTGCGCGGCGTCCTGGTGGACGACCCGGGCGAGCGCCTCGAGCATCAGCACGTAACCTGCAGCGCCGGCGTCGACCACCCCAGCGCGCTCCAGCGCCTCGAGCTGGGACGTCGTCGCGGCGAGCGCCTCCGACGCCGCGTCGAGCGCAGCCTCGGCGACGGCCACCAGGCCGCGCTCCGCGGCATACTCGCCCGCATCGGCGGCCGCCCGCGCGACGGTGAGGATCGTGCCCTCGACAGGCCGAGTGACGCTCTCGCGGGCCCGGTCGCTGGCGCGGCGCAACCCGTCGGCCATGACACGGGCGTCCGCCTCCTCGACCCCGGCCTCCGCGATCGCTTCGGCGAAGCCGCGCACGAGCTGGCTGAGGATGACCCCGGAGTTGCCACGCGCGGTGAGCAGCATCGCGCGGGCCAGGCCGGTGCACTCCTGCTCGAGCGTCGCACTGTCGAGCAGTCCGTCGCGCTCGTGCTCCAAGCGCACGGCGTCGAGGGCGGCGTCGAGGGTGAGGTAGAGGTTCGTGCCGGTGTCGCCGTCGGGCACGGGGTAGACGTTGAGTGCGTCGATCTCGGCCCGGCGGGCGGCGAACGCGGTGCGGGTGAGCACGGCCCAGCGCCGCGCGTCCACGGCGTTGAGGGCTTGCAGCACGGGTGTCACGCTAGTCTGCGCGGCAGCTGGTGGTGGGGAGCCCGGGGCCGTTTTGGTCGTTCGGGGCGTGCTCGGCTATTCTTGACCGGTTCCCGTAACTCTCGTGTCGCTGCTGCATGCCGCGAGCCGTGAGGGCCGGGGCCTTCGACTTGTTAACCCGCGAAATCAGGAGAACACCCGTGGCTGCCAACTGCGACGTCTGCGGCAAGGGACCGAGCTTCGGTCACAACATCTCGCACTCGCACCGCCGCACCAAGCGTCGCTGGAACCCGAACATCCAGCGCGTCAAGGCGCTGGTGGGCGACGCGGGCGTGACCCCGAAGCGTCTCAACGTCTGCACCTCGTGCCTCAAGGCCGGCAAGGTCAAGCGCTGACCCGCTGACCTTCCGCACCGACAAGCCGGTCCCGCGTTCGGGGCCGGCTTTTTGGTGCCCCGGCGCCCCTGCGTTCCCGCCGGCCTTCAGCCCGAGAAGTGGTCCCAGCCTCGCGGTTGCTGGGGTTCGCCGTCGAGGGTGACGCCCGCGCCTTCCTCGACGCGGCCGATCGGCCACCAGCCCCGTGGCGGCTCGCCCGGGAACGTCGCCAGCAGCGAGTGCTCCTCTCCCCCGGTCAGCACCTGGTCGAGTGCGTCGTCGCCGACCGCGCCGGCGATCGACCGGACATGCGGCTCCAGCCCCTCGCTCGTGAGCGCCAGCCGCACCCCGCTCGCCTCGGCGATCCGATGACCGTCGCGCAGCAGTCCGTCGCTGACGTCGATCATCGAGGTCGCTCCGGCGTCGGCCGCGTGGGCGCCTTCCGGGATGGGCGCGACAGGTCGCAGGTGGTGGGCGATGCATTCGGTGCGTATGCCGGGTGGCTGGCTCCCCGGGTCGGCTCCCCCCAGGAGCATGGCGAGTCCGGCCCCCGACCGGCCGAGCGTGCCGTAGACCGTGACGACGTCGCCGGGCCGGGCACCGCCGCGTAGCACCGGGTTTCGTCCGTCCATGTCTCCCAACGCCGTCATCGACAGCACCAGCACTCCGGGCGGCGCCGACGACAGGTCACCTCCCGCCACCGCGACCCCCTGCGGTCCGGAGAGACGCGCCGACTCCCCCAGCCCCCGCGCGAACTCCAGCACCCACTCCACCGGCACCTGCGGGTCGGCCATCAGGGACACCAGCACCGCCGTCGGGGTGGCGCCCATGGCGGCGACGTCGGCGAGGTTCTGGGTGAGCAGCTTGGTCGCGACGTCGGCGGGCGTCGACCACTCGTCGAGCCAGTCGAGCCCACGCACCATCGAGTCGGTCGTCACGACCGACGCCGGCCCCGTCGCGAGGACGGCGGCGTCGTCGCCGGGACCAACCGGCATACCCGGCCCGCCTTGAAGCAGGGGAAAGATCTCGGCGAGGAGGGCACCCTCGGAGACGTCCGCGAGGGTGCGGGGGTCTGTGACCATGACTTGACCTCCTCGTGACTGGACCGGGGAGACGGGCGGGACACGGGCACGGTAGCGTCTGGCGTGGCCGCGGTGAGTGCCGCGGTCGGTTCCCGGGTTCTTCGGAAGTTGAGGTGTCACGTGGTGGTCCAGGCCTACATCCTGATCCAGACCGAAGTCGGCAAGGCGGCGACCGTTGCCGAGACCATCGCCGGGATTGCTGGTGTGGTCCTGGCCGAGGACGTCACCGGGCCCTACGACGTGATCGCCCGCGTCGAGGCCAACACCGTCGACGAGCTGGGCAAGCTTGTCATCGCCAAGATCCAGGACGTGCAGGGCATCACCCGGACGCTCACCTGCACCGTCGTCCACGTCTGAGGACGTGCGCGCCGTCAGTCGGCGCGACCTCGTCGCCAGCGTCGCCGGCCTCCTCTTGATGGGGACGGCCGGCGTCGTCTTGTATGCCGCGTGGTCCGACCGGGGGGTCGAGGTCGCCGTGCCGTCGTATGCCGGGTCGGGGTGTTCTTCGGTCGCGTGGCCGTCGGCGGTGGCTGGGGAGAAGTCGGTGGCGACCGACCCGCGGTCGGCGCGGACGGCGGCGTGGGGGGACCCGGCGGTGATCGCCTCGTGTGGGTGGCCTGCATTGGGGCCCACGACGTCGGAATGTCTCGACGTCGACGGGGTCTACTGGGTGGCGGAACGGCTGAGCGACGGGGCGAAGTTCACGACGTACGGGCGGGATCCGGCGATCGTGGTGCTGGTGCCGAAGGCGTATGCACCGGAACCGTTGCTGTTGCCCGCGTTCGCCAATGCCGCCAAGGCGTTACCCGACACCGGCCGCCGCTGCTCTTAGGCAGTCTTCGATGCTACTTCCTCTTCGCGGCTCCGTGCTTGGTCGCCGCCGGCAGAGAGGCCGCCCGACTGCGTGGCGTGGCCCTCGCCGTGACTCTTTGCTGCGGGCCGCCACTGCTCTTGGCAAGTTGGGAGACCCGTTGTGGGCTCACCCCGAGGACCACTGCGATCTCGCGACCCTTGAATCCAGCGGCGGCGAGTTCCTGCACGGCCTCGCGGGACATGGCCCCCGCCTCGCGCTGCAGCGCCTCGAGGTCACGGATCCCTTGCTTTGCCTTCGACACCTTCGCTTGGAGTGCCTTGGGCAGCTCGGGGACGACGGTCAGGTCGAAGGAGTCTTCGGCCACGCCCAGGACGAAGGCAATCGCCTCCCGCGCGTGCTCGTCCGCCTGTCCGAGCGTGCGGACCTGGGACACGGCGCCGGGCGCATCAGGCGAGGTGAGCAACCACCAACCCTCGCGCTTGAGCGCGTCGACGCGGTACGTCGGTCGGCTCATGACCGCCACCATCCTTTCCCCAACTCGGACTCCAGCTGTTTGAAGATCGTCTCTGCGAAGACGTCCGGCATGTCCGACGACGACCTGCTGATAGTGGTGCTGGTGCCTCCAACCCGAATGCCGGTGTGCCGCGTCAGCTCGTACTGCTTGAATTCAAGGCTGGCGGCCTTGGCCGCCTTCTTGATTTTCTTGATGACATCGCCGCGCTTCACAGTGTAAGTCTAGCCCCCATGGATGACAATGCTCTAGGGCTACTAGACGCGGCGCCAGCGATGAGTTTGGCTCGCGCGCCCCGTCTACTCCCGCATGACTCAATACCTGCTGTCCGTTCCGCACGACTCCAACGAAGAGCCGACCATGGAGACCATGGACCCGGCCGACCTGGAAGCGGCCCTCGCCGCCACGGGCGCCATCATCGAAGAGCTCCAGGCCACCGGCGCCTTCGTCTTCGCTGGCGGTCTCATGCCGCCGTCGAGCGCGATCACCGTCGAGAACACGGGTGACTCGCTGAGCAACACCCCAGGGCCGTTCGTCGAAGCGCCTGAATACCTCGGCGGCTTCTGGGTGATCGACGTCGCCGACGAGGCGACCGCTCTCGAGTGGGCTGCCAGGGCATCCAAGGCCCTCGGTGGCCGCATCGAGGTCCGCGCCTTCCAGGAGCAGCCCACCGAATAGCCGGCCTTCCCTCAAACGCCCGTGACACGACCCAGCTCGCCTTTACCTTGACTGCATGAGTGCGGGTTCCGACGACAAACGCATGCGCCTCAGGTATGCCGGGTCGTGTCGAGTCTGCGGCGCTGCCTTGGCGGCCCGGGAGGAAGCGATCTACGAGCGGTCCACCAAGGCCGTTCGGTGTGTGAGCCACGTTCTCGACGATTGCCACGACCGCGAGCCGGAGGACAGTTCGGGCGGCCCCCTCCTCCTGGCGGAGGGCGACCAGCCAGCCGATGGCCGAGTCCAAGACCCTGGCAATCCGCCAGCAGCCGCGGCTGTGGAGGCTGGAGTGGCGGGCGCCTCCGCACGCCGGGAGTTCGAGCGTCGCAGGGCCAAGCGTGAGGAGCGCATCCGTTCCAACCACCCGAAGCTCGGCGGCCTCATCCTCGCTCTGAGTGACGATCCCCAGTCGACGTCCGCGTGGAACACCGGCGCCATCGGCGAGGAACGCCTCGGCAGGGGTCTCGACGCGCTGGCGTCCGACTCGGTACGTCTCCTTCACGACCGCCGGATCCCCAGGTCGAGGGCGAACATTGACCACATCGCCGTGACGGCGAGCGGCGTCTACGTCATCGACGCCAAGAAGTACCGAGGCCGCCCGCAGCTCAAGGTCGAGGGCGGCATACTGCGACCCCGCGTCGAACGACTCCTCGTGGCGTCACGCGACTGCACCAAGCTCGTCGATGGAGTTCTCAAACAGGTCGAGGTCGTCCGCGGGATCGTTGGCGACGTTGTCCCCGTTCACGGCGTCCTCTGCTTCATCGGGGCCGACTGGCCACTCATCGGCGGCTCGTTCACGACGCGTGACGTGCAAGTTCTTTGGCCGAAGAAGCTGTACCCGAAACTGCAGGAGATCGGCGGCCTCTCAGAGTCCGACGTGGCTATGACCCACCGACGTCTCGCGGCACACCTTCTGCCAGCCTGACCCGCCAGATGGCGGGCGGCGCCTGGCACATCTGCCGCGAACGGCGGTTCACCCGAGCACGCATGAACCCGCACAGTGGAGGGCACCAACGGACCTGCCCGAAGGAGTGCAGATGACGACCACCGCCACACCCCGTCCCCCTTTCGACCCCGAACTCGACGCGCTGCTCAGCCTCGTCGGCGACCAGCTGCCGACCCTCACCGCAGACACAATCGCCGAGTTCCGCGAGGCAGCACTGCCGGTTGAGGCGCTCGTCATCACCGACGACAAGCTCGAGGCTGCCGGCGTCACCCGTCGCGACCTGACGATCCCCGGCTACGAGGGCGCCGACATCGAGGTCTCCGTGTTCGCCCGCGCCGACCACACCGGCGCTGGGCCGGGCATCTACCACGTCCACGGTGGCGGCATGATCACCGGCGACCGCTTCCTCGGCCCGGCCGCCATGCTGCCGTGGATCGCCGACCACGACGCCGTCCTCGTCACCGTCGAGTACCGACTCGCCCCTGAGTTCCCCGACCCCTACCCGGTCGAGGACTCCTACGCCGGTCTGGTCTGGACGGCCGAGCACGCCGACGAGCTCGGCGTCGACCCCGCTCGCCTCATCATCGCGGGCGCGAGCGCTGGCGGCGGTCTCGCCGCCGGGACCGCGCTACTGGCTCGCGACCGCAAGGGTCCGGCGTTGGCCGGCCAGCTGCTGATCTGTCCCATGCTCGACGACCGCGACGAGAGCGCGTCGACCCAGCAGTACGACACGGGCACCTGGACCAGGGAGTTCAACCGGGTCGGCTGGGACGCCCTGCTCGGCGACCGCCGCGGCACCGACGAGGTGTCGATCTATGCCGCCCCGGCACGTGCCACCGACCTCGCAGGTCTCCCGCCGGCATACATCGACTGCGGTTCGGCAGAGGTGTTCCGCGACGAGGACGTCGCCTATGCGACCGCGCTCTGGCAGGCGGGCGTGCAGGCCGAGCTGCACGTGTGGGCGGGCGGCTTCCACGGGTTCGACATGCTGGCGCCGCACACCGCCGTCGCGCAGGCGTCGATCGCCGCGCGCGACAACTGGGCCGCTCGCATGCTGGGTTCGTGACTGGGTTCGTGACCAGGTGACGCCGCGCCGACGGCGCGGTGACGCGGCCTCCCGCTGGCTAGGCTTGGCGCGACACAGCTGGGAGCAGGCATGCAGGAACTCGTCGGACGGCTCACCGCCCTCGACCCCGAGGCGAGCGAGACGCTGAAGGTCGTCGCGTACTTCGACGCGCTCGTGGCGTCGGGCGTCGGTCTCGACGGGTTGCTGCGGGCGGCCGCCGCCTTGTCCGGCACGACTGCGGGTGCGCAGCGCGGGAGCCGGGTGATCCGGTTCGACGCGAACGGCCGCCGCCTCGGCGCAACCGACGACGTCGTGCCCTCCCCCGAGCGCAGTGCTGGCGAGGTGCGTGTCTGGCTCGAACGCGACGGGGCGCTCCACGCCAACGACGAGATGGTCGTGGAGCGCCTCGCCCTTGCCGCCGAGCTGCTCGAGACGCGCCGCGGCCAGGACGGCGGCCTCGACGTAGCACTCGACCAGCAGCGCACTGTCGATGAGCGCAGCGCCGCCCTCTCCCGGCTGCGGATCGCCTCGCACGACCGGATCCGCCTCATCGCGACCGACGTCGCTGAGCCCGCCCCCGGTGCGACGTCCACGGTCCTGCCGACGAAGTACGGACTTCTCCGCGCGACGGTTGACCTGTCAGGTGACCTTCACGCGAAAACCCGTGTCGGCAAAGGCATTTGGGCGCGCGCTGACCATGCGCCAGACTCCTGGGATGCCGCCACCATCGCCTTTCGGCTCACCAGCGACGAAGACCCCGTCGTCGATGCGACCGACCTCGGCGCCATGCTGCTCCTCGCCCAAGCTCACGACCCCGACCACCCGCACGACGACGTCACCCGCCTCGCAGCCTGCGACGCGACGCAGTCGACCGTGCTGCGCGCGCTGGTCGAGTCCGAGAGCATCCGCTCCGCGGCCGCCAAGCTGGGCATGCACCACTCGAGCGTCCAGGCCAGGCACGAGTCCCTCACCCGTCAGCTCGGCTACGACCCCCGCACCCCCGCGGGGCGCGCACGCTACGTCGCCGCGGCCATGCTGCTGCGGCTCTCGGGCGACGCGGCGTCCGCGACCTGACCACGCGGCATACCTGGCCTGCGTGGGACGGCCAGAGTAGGCCGGGCGTGTGCAGATCAATCGGCGGCGCATTCACGACGCGTCACGCGGCGAAGGCAGCACTACCCACGATGGATGCGTCGCCAGAGGCGACGCCACAGCGGCACGCCTTCAACCTCAGGCCGCACTCTCTCCCGGTACTCGCCGTAGGCGTCGTCATACTCGGTCTCGGTGAGCGATATCTCCACGTTCGGCCGGTCGAGCTCCTGCAGGTGCGGAAGGAGCGAGCCCCAGTTGAACATCCCGCCGGTCCAGTGCTTTCGCATCGCGCGGCCTTCTGGCGTGGTGCGGTACAGCCCGTGCACTTCCTCCACCAGGCCGGCCGCGATGAGTGCGCCCAGCCCGCGCGCCAATGCATCCCGCGACGGAATGTCATGGTTCAACGCGTCGGCGCTGCCGATCACGCGCGACAGCGTAGATCCGCGCTTGGTGTTGGGTGTCGCCGCGAGGATCCACGCATCCGATGAGGTCCACGTCGACAGTGCGTCCCCGTCACTCACGGGACGAGGTTAGCCGCACCAGGCCGAGTATGCCGCCGCGTCACCGCGGGCGCCCAACCCGACTTCCATACACCGCACCAACGCAGTCGCGCCGGTGCCGAAGCACCGGGCGCGACTCCTTGCGCGATCAAGCCAAGCGGATCAAGCCAGCGTCGAGGCGTCGATCACGAAGCGGTACCGCACGTCCGACGCGAGCACCCGCTCGTAAGCCTCGTTCACCTTGTCGGCCGAGATGACTTCGATCTCGGCGCCGATCCCGTGCTCGGCGCAGAAGTCGAGCATCTCCTGCGTCAGCGCGATGCCGCCGATCATCGACCCAGCAAACGACTTCCCGCCGCCGATGAGCGAGAAAACGTTGAGGCTCAACGGCTCCGGCGGCGCACCGACGTTGACGAGGGTGCCACCGGCGGCGAGCAGCCCGAGGTAGGCGTCGATGTCGATCGGCGCGCTCACCGTGTTGACGATGAGGTCGAACTGACCCGCCAGCTCCTCGAACGTCGCCGGGTCCGACGTCGCGTAGTAGTGGTCGGCGCCGAGCCGCAGCCCGTCCTCCTGCTTCTTGAGCGACTGCGACAGCACGGTGACCTCTGCGCCGAGCGCGTGGGCGAGCTTGACGCCCATGTGGCCGAGCCCGCCGAGACCGACGATGGCGACCTTCTTGCCGGGGCCGGCGCCCCAGTTCTTCAGCGGCGCGTACGTCGTGATCCCCGCGCACAGCAAGGGCGCCGCGGCGGCCGGGTCGATGCCCTCCGGGACGCGCAGGACGAAGTCGGCGTCGACGACGACGTGCGTCGAGTACCCGCCCTGGGTCGTCGTCCCGTCACGGTCCGTCCCGGCATACGTGCCGACCATGCCCTTGAGGCAGTACTGCTCGTCGCCCTTCAGACAGTTGGCGCACTCGCCGCACGAGTTAACCATGCACCCGACACCGACTCGGTCGCCGACCTTGTGGCTGCTCACGTCGCTGCCGACCTCGACGACCTTGCCGACGATCTCGTGGCCGGGCACGACGGGGAACGGCTGCGGCCCCCAGTCACCGTTCACGGTGTGGATGTCGGAGTGGCAGATGCCTGCCCACTCGATCTGGATGAGCACGTCGTTCGGGCCGACCTCGCGGCGCTCGATGACGATGGGAGCCAGCGGCTCGCCGGCCGCGGGTGCTGCATAAGCGTTGACCTGCATGGGATTTCGCCTCCTGTTGGGGTTCTTGGTTGGTTGGCTAGTGGGTCAGGCGGTGTACTCGTCGTCGGTCACGTGGTCGAGCCACGTCACGACCTGGCCGGTCTCGTCGGCCTCCTGCATGGCGACGTGCGCCATGAACCGGTCAGGCGTCGCACCGTGCCAGTGCTCCTCCCCCGGCTTGATGTAGACGACGTCGCCAGGGCGGATCTCCTGCACCTCACCACCGCGGCGCGCGACGAGGCCGATGCCGTCGGTGACATAGAGCGTCTGGCCCTTGGGGTGGCTGTGCCACGCCGTCCGCGCGCCGGGCGTGAACCGCACGTGCGCGGCGCCGATCACCGTCTGCTCGTCGGGGTTGCGGATGCTGTCGATGAAGACCGTGCCGGTGAACCAGTCCGCCGGTCCCGGCGCGGACTGACCGCCGCTGCGGGTGAGTTTCATGGTGCGCCTCCTTCGTGAGGTGGGTTTCAAGACACATGGGTATGCCGCGTGCCTGGCTTGGTCTGTCGGGCGCCGGTTCGGCGCGCGGCTGGGGTTTGGTGTCGTTGGGGCGCTCGGTGTCGCGGGTCGTCTCGACGGCGTGGTTCGGGTGGGGCCCCGTCGCCTACGCCTTGCCGATCTTCTTCATCTCGTCGGCGAGCTCGAGCGCGCTGGCTCCGATCAGCTCGGCACGCTCGTCGTCGCCGGCCTCGACGGCGTGCCAGTAGTCGATCTTGAGCGCGACGTACCGCCGCCGCAGCGCGATCTGCTTGGCCTCCTTGGCCAGGCGTTCCTTCTGCGCCGCGAGCAGCTCGATCTGGTCCTGCGCGGCGGAGCACCCGAGCGGCACGTTCGCGACGTACTTGCGCATGTCGCTCACGGACATCCCCGTCGCGGCCAGGCAGGCCACCGACATCAGCCGGTCGATGTCGTCCTCGCCGTAGACGCGGTGCCCGCTGCTCGCACCGCGCTCGATCGGGGCAATCACCCCGATCGACTCGTAGTACCGCAGCGTGCTGGCCGGCAGCCCCGTCAGGGCCGCCGTCTCCTTGATCGTGTACTCCCGCGAGGTCGTGTTCGCGCTCATGTCCAACAACGCTAAGAACTTCAAGTACTTGAAGTCAAAGCCTCACCTACAAGCTCGACGCCACCACTGCGTCCAGTAACCTGATCGCGGCGGATAGACGCACCTCCGTCGCTCGTTTGCGAGAGGGCGCGCGTGTCGGCGGGGTGGTCCTCTACGGCCCTTGAGGAGGCCCTCCAGGTGTTGGAGAGCATCTGAGGAGTCCGAGTCAGCGACTCACCCCAGACCCAGCCGCTCGACACTACGCGACCGGGGGCACCGTCGAATCGGATTCTCGAAGGCAGCGTGCTCTTCCGTGTGTGCTTGAGGGAGGGGTCCTGCCTCCAAGAGTTGTAGGCGTCTCTGTCCCGGAAAGTCAGGTTGCAGGACGCCTCGCGCGGATAGGGTGACCCCATGTGGCCCTTCGCTGATACGCGGCCCCTTCCTGAACCTGACATCGAGACGGTTCGGAAGCACGCACGGGTGCTGGTGATTGACGACCAGGCTTTTCCGGCGCAGAGAAACTTCACGCGGGACGGATATCATTTTGATCGTTGGCCCACGATCAAAAACCTGTCGCAACTGACAGATGGCGACTGGGACCTCATACTCCTTGATATACAGGGAGTTGGCTTAGCTGAGAGTCCAGAGATGCAAGGATTGGGGATTCTTCGGCACATCAAAAAGACCAATCCCGCCCAAGCGGTCATCGTCTACTCCGCGCAGCCACAACGGGTTTCGTCCAGTGAGTACTTGCTGCTCGCGGACGCCGTTCTCGATAAGGGCATGAGTTACCTCGAATACAAGGAGAGGGTGGACGAGCTCCTCCTACGTCACGCAACACCGGGCTACTTCATAGCGGCGATGAATCGCGAGTTGGGAGAGGGCGCCGCCCTCGTTCCGAAGGCCGTTCCTCAGGCCCTACGGGCCTTCCGT
Source organism: Actinomycetes bacterium (assembly GCA_023420415.1). Lineage (GTDB taxonomy): Bacteria > Actinomycetota > Actinomycetes > Actinomycetales > Dermatophilaceae > Pedococcus. The sequence continues at coordinate 146,867 of JAEZWF010000004.1, forward strand.
CGGGGCGACACTCGTAGTTTTCGGGACTATTTGGGTAAGAAAATGACAGATCAGGAAAAGATCGACGTGCTGGTCAACGTTGTGGCGGTCGGCATCAAAGTTGTGGCGGCCGTGTCTTGAGCGGTGGACCCTGGAACCTCTTTCCGTACCCGACCCTGACATCCGACGGGTCATTGACTGATGGGTCACTTCTCGATGCTCATCCGGACTGCGTTCACTGCCCCACCCGCGAGTGCTTGTCCGACTCTAAGACTGCTGTCTCTGAAGCTCGGTCATGTCGATACGGAATTACCTACATGCGCGTGGACGAAGAGCGGCTCCTTACTGGCGTCGTCGCAAACGACCTGAATGCGACGGCGAGAGCGCGCCGACGCGCCCGACAGGAGCCGGAACGTCGGGTTCTAACGCGAACGGTGAAGCATGCAGTAGAGAAGGCCCGCACTGTAGGCGTTGGGGTCACGTCAGACTTCGAGATCGCCAAGGCGGAGATGCTTTCCCGCTTGGAGTCCGATCCAAAGCTACACGAGGCGCTCGCCGATCAGTTGCGACGCGATTTCAGTGAAAATCTGCAGCAGAGCCACGACTTCCTTCAGCTCGTGAAGTTGGTGCGCGGGCACGCAGAGTCTCTACTTCACGACCGATACCCGTCTCTTGATCCGCCAGACGCGGCGGACAAGTTGCCCACCGAAGGGGCCATCTATTACTCCACAGAGCTAATGCTGGCGAAAATGGATTCGATGGCGTTCCTTAACGAGATCAATATCGCCCATGGGGGCGAGCGAAAGTTCAAGATCCACCCGGTGGTTCTCAAGTACGTCAGGATCTACGATTGGCAGGCAAGGGAAAAGGATCTCCGGATCCGCCTCGAGGGTAGCGCGTACTCCAGTTCCTACTACAATGACAGGGCCATTGGGGCCGTCGTGCAGGGCCTCCTCGACAATTTGGTCAAATACGCACCCTCCGGCTCAAGTGCCACGGTGAGCTTCGTTGAAACAGATGATCATGTGAAGGTCTCGTTCTGCTCACTGGGGCCAAAGATTGCCGAGGATGAGCGCAATCGCATCTTCCTGCCCAAATATCGTGCACGGGCGGCGATGGCGATGGAGATGAGTGGGCTAGGCATCGGTCTGGCCACAGCTAAGCAGATCTCGGACGCACTGGGGCTCGGGCTAGAGGTTCAACAGGAAGTCGATCCCGATTCACGATTCGTTGGCGTTTTTCGCACCACCTTCTCGCTCCGGCTGGAGAGGAGCAACTAGGGCTCCTGGGGCCTTTGGAAGTGTGCGTTGTTCTTGGCCAGGGGCCGGTCGGGGTGACGCCGATGGGCACCTTCCGTGGACGTGCTGCACGTCCGCGGGCTCGCCCATATTGGGCGGTGTGACTCACCCTCGGACGAACCGCTACCGGAGACCAACAGGGCGGGTCTGGGCGAGCTGGATCAGCTCGTCGATCAGGTCGGGATACCTGAGCCCGGTGGCTTCCCACATCTGCGGATACATGGAGTGCGGCGTGAACCCGGGCATCGTGTTGATCTCGTTGATGATCACGTCACCGGTGTCGGTGTAGAAGCAGTCGACTCGCGCCAGCCCTTCACACCCGAGCGCCTCAAAAGCCGCCCCCGCCAACCGTTGCACCTCCGCCGAGACCGCCGGAGGCACCTCAGCCGGGCACGACAGCACCGCCCCGTCGTCCAAGTACTTCGCCTCGAAGTCGTAGAACTCGTGCCCGCTCCCCGCCTGCACGGCGATCTCGCCGACATGCGACACCCGCGGCCCGTCGACACCGCGCCCCTGCAACACCGCGCACTCAATCTCTCGCCCGGCGATCCCCTGCTCGACGATCACCTTCCGGTCGTGCTGCCGGGCAAACTCGATCGCCGACTCCAGCCCCCCAGGCGTGTCGACCTTGGTGATCCCCATGCTCGACCCCGCCCGCGCCGGCTTCACGAACACTGGGTACTTCAGCGCACCCACGGCCTCCATCGCCGCGGCGGGATCCCGCTGCCACTCGCGATCGGTGATCACGGCATACGGCCCGACGGGCAGCCCTGCCCCCGCAAACAGAACCTTCATGTAGTGCTTGTCCATCCCCGCCGCCGACGCGAAGACTCCCGACCCGACGTAGCGGATGTCCGCGAGCTCGAGCATGCCCTGGATGGTGCCGTCCTCACCAAAAGGCCCGTGCAGCAACGGAAAGACGACGTCGACCTCGCCAATCACGTCCGGCACGGAACCCGGCGACAGCGTCGTCAGCGTGCGCTCGGTCGTCGCCATCGGCACGACGACGCCGGCGCCCGAGTCCGCCCCGACCTCCGGCGTGTGCCCCGACGTCAGCTCCAGTCGCGCCGGGTCGCCGTCGGTCAGCACCCAGTGCCCGTCGCGCGAGATGCCGATCGGGATCACGTCGTACTTGTCGCGGTCGATCGCGCGCATCACCCCGGCCGCGGTCGCGCACGAGACGGCGTGCTCGGACGAGCGGCCGCCGAAGACGATGGCGACGCGCACCTTGCCGTCGGTGCGCGCGGGCTGGGGCGAGTTCTCAGTGGTCATCGCCGCCGAGCGTATCCCGACCAGCGACCGCGCCCCGGCCACGGCACGCCCCGCCCCTACGCTGGCCCGGTGAGCACGCACGACCTCCCCGAGGACCTCTCCCCCGCCACCCGCGTCGTCGCCCTGGGCCGCCCGCCGCGCGACCCGGGCGCCCCCGTCAACCCCTCGATCGAGCTGACCTCGACGTATGCCGCGGACGGCGCCGTCGGTTACGCCCGCGCCGGGAACCCGACGTGGCTGGCTTTCGAGGAGGCACTCGGCTCACTCGAGGGCGGCGACGCGCTCGTCTTCTCCTCCGGCATGGCCGCCGTCACGGCCGCCCTCTCGTTGGCACCCCACGGGACGCCCCTCGTCGCCAGCAAGACGGCATACAACGGCACCGTCGCCCGGCTGCTCGACGCGGAAGCCCACGGTTCGCACGAAGTCCGCTGGGTCGACCTCACCGACACCGACGCCGTCATCGCGGCCCTGCCTGGCGCCGCGCTCGTCTGGCTCGAGTCGCCGAGCAACCCGCTGCTCGAGGTCGCCGACCTTCCCGCCCTCGCCGCTGCCGCGCGCGACCACGGCGTGATCTCGGTGTGCGACAACACTTTTGCCACTCCCCTGGGCCAGCGCCCACTCGAGTTCGGCGTCGACGTCGTCGTCCACTCGGTCACGAAGTACCTCAGCGGCCACAGCGACCTCGTTCTCGGCGCCACCGTCACCGCGGCCACCGACGCTGGACGCGCGCTGCGGGATCGCCTTGCGCACCAACGACTTCTGGGTGGCGCCATCGCCGGCCCGGTCGAGACGTGGCTGGCGCTGCGTGGCTTGCGCACCTTGGCGATTCGGCTCGAACGAGCCAGCGCGAATGCCGCGGAGCTCGCGTCGCGTCTCGACGGCCACCCCGCGGTGGCGCGGCTTCGCTACCCGGGGTTCGGGGCGATGGTCTCGATCGAGGTGGCCGGTGACGCTGATGCAGCCGAGCGGGTCGCCGGTGCCGTGCGGCTGTGGAGCCACTCGACGAGCCTCGGCGGTGTCGAGTCCCAGATCGAACGCCGCCGCCGGCACGAGCTCGAGCCCGAGACGACCCCTGACAACCTGCTGCGCCTCTCCGTCGGCATCGAGGACGTCGACGACCTCTGGCGCGACCTCGATCAAGCGCTTGGGGCGGTCTGACGCCCGCCTGCCCTGCTGTGGACAAGCGAAGGCAACCGGCCTTGGGCGAGGGCTACACTCGGCAACCTGCCCGAACGATGTCAACGGTGGGGGACGCCGAGTGCTGACCAGGACGACCATTCGCAGGTATGCCGTGATGGCGTGCGCCCTTGGGGTGGCGCTCGGCGCGGCGGGGTGCAACGGGGGTGAGGACCCGCCTTCCACGAACACGACCTCGTCGTCATCCGCCACGTCGACGGCCACGACGAGTGGCTCCTCGAGTGCGACGTCGTCGGCCACCGGTTCCTCCTCTACGGCCGGGCCCGCCCCCACCGTCCCTGCACTGGCTCGCGAGCGCACCGACGACGGGGCCAAGGAGTTTGTCCGGTTCTACGTTGACGTGCTCAACGACGCCTACCAGGACCCAGCCAATCCGCGGATCGCTGGACTAGCCGACAAGGACTGCGTGGCCTGTAGAAACCAGGAGAAGCAGTTGGCCGACTTCGTTGCCAAGAGTCAGCGGCTGAGCAGCGACCTGATCGACCTACCGTCACTCGCCATGGCTACCGAACCGACAGCCGAGACTGTCATCTTGAATGGGACGCTCAAGTACAACAGGGTCGAAATCGTCAAAGCTGATGGCTCTCCCACAGGCAAGTTCGTCAAGGCGGAGACGGTCAAGCGCCAGATCGGCTTGAAGTGGGTGAAGGACGCATGGGTGCTCTACGACATGGAGTGATGGCCGTTGTCCTGGCCGTCTTAGCCTCGATCCACCGATGGTCTGATGGCGCGGCGTTGATCGTCGTCGTGGGCTGAGGAGACAGCGAGGGCGTGGTTGGTCGCCCGACCTCGCTGTCGGGGTGTTCCACGTCGTGTTCCTCGGTC
>JAEZWF010000033.1 GCA_023420415.1 Actinomycetes bacterium
CCCAAACCACCACACGACGCACCCAGATAACTCGCCGACGACACGATGTGACACGACCGCACCGTCCCCGTCTTCGCCGGACCCACCGGCGCCGGCTCATCCCTCGTCACCGGCGGCTTCCACGACGTCTGGGACGGCGGATTCTCCGGCGGCGGGGGCGGAGTCGGGTCCACACCGAACGCGTGAGCAGCACCAGCACTGGCTACCAACGCGAATCCAGCAACGACCGCGACGGCACCTGCACGCATTTTCACCATGCTCGACCCACCACCTTCGTCTTCGCACACGAGAACTTCGCCAAGTACATGGAATCGACAATCCAGCCGTTCTTGGACTGCACCAGCTCGATGGTCGTCGCGGACACCTGCCGGGGCCGGGCCGGCTGCTTCGTCTTGGGATTCAGGGCCCACCCCTGCAACTGGATGCACACATCGACGCTGGACTTCTTCACCTTGACCGGCGTGAAGGGCGCCGGGCCCGGATAGCTGAGTCCCAGGTCCTCGTCGATGTAGTTGCCGCGATTCTTGACCGCCTTGTCTGACATCGTCGCAAGCCACGGCTCATAACTCTTGTCGTTGGCGTTGACCGCCTTGCCGAACTCGTAGACCCACTTCCGAGCGGCCTTCACGCGGGCGTCGTTCTCGAATCGGGACAGGGGCGGTGACGCCTTGGTCGGCGCCGCAGTAGTGGTCGTGGTCGTCGACGGTGTAGCCGTCGTCGAGGTGGAACTCGTCGTCGACGACGAACTGCTCGTGCTCGACGACGTGGCCGGCGACTCCCCGTCACCACCACAGGCCGCGAGCAGCGCCACCGCCCCCACCAGCACCACAGCCCCAACCGTCTGACGCATCAGCTTCCCCTCAGCCTTCCCCACGACCGGTCAACGACGAACCCCCGCACAGGGTAACGACACGCACGCACCCGGGCCAACGCCGCTGGGGGAAGACGCGGTCAGCGCGTGTCGTCCCTCGTGGTGCCCTCGTAGGGGCGCGCCTTGCCCTCGGCCGACGCCGTCAGGGTGGTCACGCCGACCATCCCGAGCAGCGTCGTGGGCACGCTCATGCGCACGCGGGTCACCACGACCAGGGGTCGCGGGTCACCCGCACCGACCGCCTCGATCCGGACGAAGCTGCACTGGTCCACGGCGCCCTGCGCCTCCACGACGCGGCAGTAGCGCTCCACCCGGCTCTGCGCCATCGCCTGGTCCAGCACCAGCTCGTCGTCGACCCGGCCGTCACCGTCGGTGTCGGGCGCCAGGTCCACCGCCTGCGCACCGGCGCGGGCCGCCTCCTCCGCGAACGCCACCGCCTGACCGCGCCCGTTGAGCTGGCGGGACGCATCCACGACGAGTCCGCCGAGGATGAGCAGCAACATCGCGATGATCGGGATCGACGGTGCGATCGAGCCGCGCTCGCGCCTCGACCCGGCAAGGCGAGCACGCGGCATACCCATCACCGCTCCACCCCACGGTTGGGGTCGAGCATCGAGGTGAACGTGCTGTGCGGGGTGACACGGCCGAGGCCACCGGGCAGGCCGATGTCGGCCAGGGAGTAGGTGCAGGTCGAGTCCACGGTGATCGGCTCGCCCGCCTCGAAGTTGCGTGAGACCGAGACCGACAGCGACCCCAGGCAGTCGGGTGACCCGGCCATCGCCTCCCTGACCGCGGCGTTCGCCCGCTGGACCGCCTCGTCGTAGCTGCGCGAGATGGTCGCGGCGCGGGCGGCGTCACGGGTGCCCGCCTCGAGGGTGCCGTTGACCTGCGCGACCCGGCCGTAGGCGAAGATCAGCCCGAAGACGAGCAACAGGGCGGGAACCGCGAAGGCCATCTCGACGGCGATCGAGCCTCCGTCGGCATGCCGGGGACGACGGTGTGTCACGGCAGGTCCTGAGGCTCGAAGCGCTCGACCGGTCCGGACGCCTGCTCGGTCACGCTCAGGTCGATGCCGAACAGCAGCGAGATGACGTTGCCCCGCACCTGCACGGTCACCCGGCCGCCCGCGTCGTCGTACGTCGCGGTCGCCTGCGGCTGGATCAGTGACTCGCGCCCCACCGTCGACGCGAACCGCTCGGTGTTGTCCAGCACGATCGGGCGCAGCTGGTCGAAGGTCTCACGGTCAGGTGCGAGGCGCAGCTGCGAGACCCCCTCGCGCGCGGCCTGGATCGCGACCGTGCGGCCGTAGAAGAACAGCGCAGCCTGGATGCAGAAGAAGATCAGGAACACGAACGCCGGCGCGATGAACGCCAGCTCGACCGCGCTCGCCCCCCGCTCTCCCCGCAGCCGGCGCCGCGGGGGGACCACGTCAGCAGGCCGAACCGACGGGCTGGTTGGCGCAGTCCTCGAGCTGGCTCGACTTGTCCTGGACGATGTTGTAGACCGCCGCACCGATGGCGGTCGCCGCAACGACGACGATCGCCGCGATGACCGCCCACTCCAGCGCCGACGCGCCGTGCTCGCGGCCGAGCCTGGCCCGGTCGACTCCCTCACGCAGCAGCGAGATTGCAAACCACAGCATCGGAATGGTCCCCCATCATCAGTGTCATGCCAGAACGCGGACAGTGTATGCCGCATCGGGACGGTCTGGTCCACCTCGCCACCTCTATGCGGACAGCAGCCGGATCACGGCGGGGTAGGCGAGGTAGACGAGGAAGGCGGCGCAGATCAGCAGCTGGGCGACCAGCATCGACTGCGAACGCTCCCCCGCGGCGCCCTCGGCGTCGGTGAGCTCCTTGCGGCGCAGGGTGCCTGCGCGCGAGGCCAGCGACGCGCGGATCTTGGCGCCGTCCTCGGCGGCCAGGCTCAGCATGCCGCCGAGGTCCTGCAGCTCCTCGACGTCGATCTCGCGGCCGAGGTCCGACAGGGCGTTCCACGGCGTGATGCCGAAGAGGCGGGCGTTGGCCAGTGCCTGGCGGATCCGCACCAGCGACCAGTGGTCGCTGACCGTGCTTGCGGCGAGCAGGGCCTCGGGCAGGCCGCGGCCGCCGGCGAGGTTCATGGCCACGAGGTCGAGGAAGATGCCGACCGTGCGGCGGAACTCGCGACGCCGCTTGTTCGCCTCGCTGCGCAGGGCCAGGTCCGGGAGGAAGAATCCGGCGGCCCCCAGCACCAGTGCCACGAACAGCGGGACCGTGCCCGGCACCGGCACCCCCGCCAGCCGCAGGATCGTCCAGCAGACCGGCGCCAGCAGCATGAGCAACAACCCGGTGACGATCTTGAGCGCGAGCAGGGCCCCCACGGACCGGCCGAGCAGGGCCAGGTCGGACCGCATCCGGCCGAACTGCCAGCCCCGCTCGGTCGCCAGCACCTCGAGCCGGTCGGCGAGGCGTGTCATCACCGCGCGCGTGCCACCCGACATGCCGGTGAAGGCGCTGTCGAACTGCGTCACGGTGTGGGTGCGCATCGACTTCTGTCCCGCGTCGATGCGGGCCACGAGAGCCGCCACCCCCGGTCGGGGCCGCAGGTAGACCCGGATGAGGGCGTAGCAGCCCAGCCCGGCCAGGGCTCCGGCGAGCAGCGACAGCGCGGTCACGAGTCGAGCCCCCGCAGCATCGGGCGCCTCATGCTCCAGCCTCCCGCAGGGCGGCCGTGCGGTCGTGGTCGGCCACGACGAGGAACCGGCCGACCTGCTCGGGCATGGCCAGGCGTCGCAGCCACAGGATCCCGCCGAAGAACAGCAGGCAGATCACGAGCAGCACGACCTGGCCCATGAGGCCGTCATAGGCCTGGACGTACTCGTGGTTGAAGACGGTCAGTCCGCCCATCACCGAGAGCACGATTGCCAGGACGATCTTCACCGACCGGCGGATGCTCTTGCGCGAGGACTCGATGCGTCGCCGCATGTCGAGCTCCTCGCGGGTCGAGGCGGCCAGTGCAGTGAGGACGTCACGCAAACCGGGGCCGCGCAGCCGCGCGTTGAGCACCAGGGCCGAGCAGATGACGTCGGCGCTGGGGTCGTCGAGGTCGTCGGCGAACTGCAGCAGGGCATCGGGGAGCGGCTCGCGGATGCGCAACCGGTCGACGAGCAGGTTGAGGCTGGGCCGGATGCTGGCGCCGGAGTTGGCGGCCGTCGCGGGGATGGCCTGCTCCAGCCCGATCGCTCCGGCGATGGTGTCGCGCAGGCTCTCGGTCCACGAGGCGAGGGCGTCGAGCCGGGCGATGCCCAGGCGTTCCGCGCGTGCGTCGCCTGCGACGCGGTCCCAGTATGCCGCGAGGAGACCGAGGCCGATGGCGGCCACGACCCACCGGGTCGCCAGGAGGACGACCAGGCCGACGACGATGCCGCGCGCCAGCCGGTTGACGCTGCCGGTGAGGGTGGGGCGGCGCAGCACCGGCGGCTTGGACGGGTCGCGCTCCGGCAGGCCGACGAAGGCCGCGACGGCGAGGAACAGGCCAGCGCCGAGGAGCGCTCCACCCAGGAGCGAGACGAGGACGCCGCCGGTCACGTCGGCACCCGCCTCACGCCCAACGCCCGGTGACGCCCGCGGTGTAGCCGTGGCGCTCGAGGTCGGGCAGGGACGAGATCGGTGCGTGCGGGACCGCCGTGCCCGTGGCGTCGGCGGCGAACACCTCGCTGGACAGGACGCGTCCGTCGACACCGGTCACCTCGCGCACGCTCTCGATGGCGCGGACCAGCCGCCCTCCGTCGACATAGTCGTTGCGCTTGCGCATGAAGACGACGAAGTTGATCGAGCCCGCGATGAGCATGTGGCTGGCCTCGACCGGCAGGTTCTCCTCCGCCTGCAACGCATAGGTCGCGATGCGGTTGAAGACCTCCATCGAGGAGTTGGCGTGGATCGTCGACAGCGAGCCGTCGTTGCCCTGGCTCATCGCGTTGAGCATGGTGACGATCTCGTCGCCGAGCACCTCACCGACGATGACCCGGCTGGGGTTCATGCGCAGCGAGCGCCGCACCAGCTCGGCCATGTCGACGCCGCCGAGCCCCTCGCTGTTGGGCAGGCGCTCCTCGAAGGCGACCACGTTGGGGTGCAGGTCCTCGAAGGCGTCGAGCCCGAGCTCCAGCGCCCGCTCGACAGTGACCAGACGCTCGTGCGGCGGGATCTCGTTGGCCAGCGCCCGCAGCAGCGTGGTCTTCCCCGAGTTGGTGGACCCCGCGATCATGATGTTCTTGCGCGCTGCCACCGCCGCCCGCAGGAAGGTCGCGAGGTCGGCGCTCATGGTGCCGTTGCCCACGAGGTCGTCGAGGCTGACCTTGCCGAGGCGGGCGCGGCGGATCGACAGGGAGGGTCGGGCGCAGACGCCCATCACCGCGGACAGCCGTGAGCCGTCAGGCAGGCGCAGGTCGAGCTGGGGGTTCGCGGAGTCGAAGGGGCGCGAGGTGAGTCCGACGTTGGCGGCGAGCACCTGGATCAGCTCGACGAGCTCCTCGTCGGTCTCGGCGACCGGGTCGGCGAGCTCCTCACGCCCGTCGGCGTACCCGACGAAGACGCGGTCGCACCCGTTGATGTCGACGTTCTCGACATCGGGGTCCTCCAGCAGCGGCTGCAACCGGCCGACACCGAACAACGCGGCATGCACCGCCGCGGCGACCATCTCCTCCTCGGCGGCAGTGGCCGGGGTGCGCCCGTGGCTGATCTCCTCGCGGGCATGGTCCTCGAGCACCTGGACGATGAGCGAGCGGGCGTACTGCCGTTCGTCCTCGGCCGTCATGGGCGGTCGGCCCGCGATCTCGTCGCGTCGCCGCTGCTGGTTGAGCCGGTCGGCCACCTGGGTGCGGACCTGGCGCACCAACCCCTGGTCGGCGCGCGCGTGGTGGGTGGACAGCTCGGTCACACCTGGCTCCTTCTGCGCAGCACCCCACGCGACCGACGCCGGTTCGCGCGGGTGTCCTCGTCCGTGTCGAAGGCCTCACGCGGCATACCCGGCTCCGCGTCGGCGACGACATCGGCTCCGGCCACCTGACCCACCTCGCCGACCTCACCCGCCTCGGGCACCTCCGGTGCCGCCACGCTGCGCGCCAAGGTGTCGGCCAGCCGCTGTCCGGACCGCACGAGCATCGTGCGCTCTGGTCGCGACACCGGTTGCCCGTCGAACATCACGGCCGCCTTGCGGTCGAGGGCGACCTGACCGAAGGACTCGACCCACGGCAGTTCAGCCTGGATGCCGGACACGGCAGCGAGCGCCTCACGCTGGTGTTGCACGTCGTCGACGCTCACCACCCCGACGCGAGGGCCACCGGCCCGACCCGCACCGAGCGGATCCTTGAGCGCGGCGAGACGGCTGCGCAGCGTCATCACCCCGGCGACGGTGGGACGGAACACCCCGGCCACCAGCTGCGACTGCCGCAGCAGCGGCAGGTGGACTGCTGTGGAATGGGCGCGACCGGCGTCGACGATCACGTCGTGACCCGGCAGCCGCGTGAAGACCGTCGCCAGCTCCGCCCACAACCCGCCGACGGCACTGGCCTGCTCGGGCCCGGCGAGACCGGCCAGCAGCAGCTGCCCGCCCATCGCCTCCTGGCAGTGGTCAAGCACCACCTCGGGCGCGAGCCCGCGCCGCGCCAGCGGCAGCAACGACAAGAGCCCGCGGTCCGACGTGAGCGGTCGACCGTCGGGTCGCGGCAGGCGCAACGCGATGTCACCGCCGTGCGGGTCGGCGTCGACGAGCACACAGGGCCGCGGCCACAGCGCAGCGGTCATCATCGCCGTGGTCGTGACACCCGGCGAGCCCTTGGCCGAGAAGAACGTGATCAGTGCCATGACCCGCCCCTACTTCGTCAGCAGGTCGACCTGCGGGTCGGTCGAGTCGGGCAGCTTCGCCACGGCCAGCTGGCCCGCCGAGGCGTACTGCGCCACCAGACCGGCGACGTCGTCCTTGACCAGGACCGTGATGCTCGACTCCGAGGAGTTGGCGCTCGACGTGCTCGTGCCGACGACGCGGCCGGCCTCGACGATGGCGGTGCCGGGCTGCTCGTTGGACTGCGCCTGGCCCTTGCCGACGACGTAGTAGAGACGGACCACGTCACCGGCGGAGACGTCCTGGCTGAGTCGCTGCGTGGCCGGCAGCACCACACCGACCAGCTGGGCTCCGCTGGGGATGATCCCGTTGACCTTGAACATGGTCCGGTTGATCAACGTGTCCTTGGGGATCCGCGTCGTGGCGTAGGAACCGATGTAGGACTGCTTCGCGCTCGCGTCGACGACGGCGCCGCCGTCGTTGGCGACCCGGGCCACCGTGAGGTCCTCGGCGTCGATGCGCTGGCCCGGCTGGATGTCGCTACGCGCGACGAGGACGTCGACGCGGTCACCGGAGCGGTAGGCGATGAGGGCGCTCGCGAGGGCGCCCACGAGGATGAGCAGGACCGCCAGTGCGGCCAGGGCCGGGCGTCGGTCCCGTCGGGGGACGGGCAGCCGGGTCGTCCCACCAGCCGCCGGCGCGGCGGATCCACTCATGCGTCCCCCTCGGACTCGTTCACGACCTACCTCGGCATTCGCCTCGTCGGCGCATTCGCCTCGTCGGCCCGCGGCCGACGCGAACGAAGGCTACCCGACGCACCCGGCGCGTGACCGCGAAGTCCACGACGCTCGGGCCGACGGGCGGGTCAGCGGCGGCGCTTCTTGAGGTATGCCGCGAGCTCGTCGTAGGCGCCGGACTCGTTGCTGTAGAGGGCGTAGTTGCGCGCCGTCTCCATCCAGTCGCTGATGCTCGGCCGCACCGACCTGATGGCCTCGACGAGCTGACGTTGGGTGATCGGACGCACCTGACCGGAACGCATCGACTCCTCCATCGCGGACTCGGTGGCCTGTTCGCAGACCAGGGCGATGTCGGCGCCGGAGAGGCCGTCGGTGGCCTTGGCGAGCTTGTCGATGTCGAGCTGGTCGGCCGGGCGTCCCCGCAGGTGGTAGCGCAGGATCGACGCGCGCGCCTCGGTGTCCGGCGGCAGGACCAGCACGGTGCGGTCGAAGCGGCCAGGACGCAGGAGGGCGGAGTCGATGTCCCACGGGTGGTTGCTCGCGGCCAGGACGAACAGCCCCTCGTTGTCGGTCGAGGCGCCGTCGAGCTCGGAGAGCATCTGGTTGACCACCCCACGCATGGCGGAGTTGCCGCGCAGCTGTCCACGTTTCTGGCCGAGGGCGTCGATCTCGTCGAAGAAGAGCAGGCACGGCCGGTTGCGGCGGGCGGCGTCGAAGATGCTGCGCAGGTTGCGTTCGCTGCTGCCGACGTACATGTCGAGGACGTCGGAGAGCCCGACCTCGTAGAAGCTGGCGCCCAGCTCGCCGGCGAGTGCCCGGGCGATGAAGGTCTTGCCGCAGCCCGGCGGTCCCCACAGCAACAGTCCGCCGCGCAGCGACTTGCCGAACTGCGCCCGCAGCTCGGGGTTGCGCATCGGGGTGAGGAAGGACAGCTCGAGCCGGCGCTTGACGTCGGCCAGGCCACCGACGTCGTCGAGCGTGGCGCCCGCCGCACCGAGGGTGCCGAGCTCGGGCTCGGCGAACGCGTCCGAGCCCTCCCAGTCGGCGAGCAGCTCGGCGGCGGTGTCCGGCACCGACATCGCGAAGGCGGCGTCGTCCTCGTCCTCGTCCTCGACCGGTGCGGGCGGGGACGCGACGTCGTCGGTGGGCGCGGGGGTCAGCGGCTCGTCGCCGAGAGCGTCCGCGAGACGCCCGTATGCCGCGGCACGGTCACCGTGGCCGGTGGCCGTCGCGGCGGCAGCCGCCACCCGCAGGACCGGCACGTCGGCGGGACGTGCGGCGAGCACCGTGGTCGCCTCGGTGAGTGCCTCTTCGGGCCGGCCGGCGTCGAGCAGCAGCTGGGCCAGGTGGGCCCGGACGTCGTGGTTGTCCGGGTCCGCCGTCAGGGTGGCTCGCAGGGCGTCGATGACGGGGTCCATGGACACGGTGGGAACGCTACCGGAGCGCTGCGGCCGGAGTTGGCGCATTCGACCGGATCCACCGGTTCGCGGATCCACCGGTTCGCGGACTCACGGCTCGGGCACTCACGGCTCGGGACTCACGGCTCGGGCTCGATGGTCGCAACTGTGGACAACCGCAGGACGGCGGCCGCGGCTCTCGGTTAGCGTGTGCTGGCGCGCGGGCGAGTGGGCTCGGCTGCGCGCGGGACGGTCCGGGAGGGGAGCCGATGAACGACACCACCGCCAGGCGCGGCCACGCCATGCTGCAGCTGGGACGGGCCAAGGAGGCCGAGGCACTCTTTCGCGAGGCCCTGTCGCAGGACCCCGACGACAGCGACCACTTCGTCGGGCTCTCCCATGCGCTCGCCAGGCAGGGCAGGTACGCCGAGGCGCGCGACGCCGCGCAGGACGCCCTGCGCCTCGAACCCGACCACGTCGGCGCGCTGTCCGTCCTGGCGTCGGCGTATGCCGATCTGCGGGAACCCGGACCCGCCCTCGACGTCGTGCGCCGCGGGCTGCAGATCGTGCCCGAGCTGGGATACCTGCACCGCCAGGAGGGCGCGATCCTGCTGGCGATGGACCGCACCGACGAGGCGGCCGCGAGCCTCGCACGGGCACGCACCCTCGACCCCGAGGACGCCGAGGTGGCCGCCCTCCAGGGCGCCGCGGCATACAACGCCCGTCGTTTTGACGAGGCGTCCCGTTTCATCGCCGAGGCGCTCGCCCTCGACCCGGACAACGCCGAGGCGCACCGGCTGCGCGGCATGCTGTCGCTGCGCCGGGGCGGCGGTCGCGAGGCGGTCGGGGCGGCGCGCGAGGCGATGCGACTCGACCCCACCGACGCCGACTACCGCGAGGGCATGTCGCTGGCGCTGAAGTCGCGCAACCCGCTGTACGGCCTGATGCTGCGGTACGCCGACTGGACCTACAGCCTGCCGAGTGGCGCGCGGTGGGCCGTGTGGCTCGCACCCGTCATCGCGAGCCGGGTGCTGCGGCCGTTCGAGGACCAGCTGTGGGCCCGGGTGCTCCTCGTCCTGATCTTCGCATTCGTGCTGGTGAGCTGGACCCTCGAACCGCTGATGAACGCGACCTTGCTGTTGCGGCGCTACACCCGCCAGCTGCTGCCGCGCGCCACGAAGCTCGCGACGTACGCGTTCCTCGCCTTCCTGGCCGTGGCGGCCGGCGCGGCGGTCGCGGGCATCGTCACGCACTCGGGCCGGTGGTACGTCGTCGCCATCGGGCTGGGGCTGTGGTCGGCGTCGGCCGGCATGTCCCACACGGTCCGCGAGCGGATGCGACGCCTCACCGTCGGGTTGCAGGGCGGTGGCGCACTGCTCGGGCTCGCCGCGGTCGTGACGACCGCCCTGGGGCTCGGCGCCGCCGCACCCCTGTCGGTGGTGTTGATCGTGACCGGAATCGCGATGCTCTGGTTCACGAACTTCGCCTGAGGGCAACGGCTTTCGTGCCGAAGCCGCCGGGTGCGAGGCCTCAGCGACGGGTGCGTCGCTGCACCATGTGACCGACGACGCGAGGCACCCAGCCCGTCTCGCCGCGCATCCAGCGGCCGGCAACCAGGTTGTGCGGCACCACGACGAAGGCGCCGCGGAAGCCCTCGGTGACGGCCAGGTCGGTGCCGAACACGTCGGTCACGACCTGCCAGTCGAGGTCGGTGTTGCGGTCGAGGTACTCGCCGATGCCGATGGCGTAGCGCTCGACGATGGCCGCGTGGTCGTCGGCCGCGGAGTCGGCACGCTCGGCCGCCTTCCACGCCAGGTATGCCGCGTCGAGGCCCGCCCCGATGGAGTCCAGGTCGTCGACGTCGACACCGTCGGCCTCGAGCGCCGCCAGACCCTCGGTGATGCGGCGCTGCTCGTCGCCCCCGAGCGGCTCGACCACGGGCTGGAGGCGGTCCTCCCCGGCCACCAGGTGTGATCCGGAGTCGCCCGGACCGGAGTCGTCACCCCAGGAACCCGACTCCGCCTCCGGCTCCTGGTCGGCGTCACGTCCCTTGCGACCGAACCACGCCATCGGGCTGACCTACTTGACGTCCGGGTCGCCCTGGTCGGCGACGAGCGGCTTGCCCGCGGCCTGCCAGGCCTTCATGCCGCCGTCGAGGTTGGCGACGTCGTAGCCCTGCTGGGTCAGCCAGGCCACCGCACGCGAGGAGCGGCCGCCGCCGCGACAGGTGACGGCGAGGGTGCCGGCGTCCGGGTCGGGCAGCTCGGCCAGCCGGGCCGGCAGGTCGCCGAGCGGGATGTGCACCGCGCCGGGCGCGTGCCCGGCGTCCCACTCGTCCTGCTCACGGACGTCGAGGATGACGGCGTCGTCGGAAACCTGGTCGACCTGGACCTGCGGGATGCTCATGCGCCCATCGTGCCACCAGGGCCGGCCGGAAATGCGGTGCGACCCCGGGGCTGTGCGGGCAGAGTGGGCCGGCGTGAGGAGCCAGGATGCCGCGATCGAGCGGGTGGTCGCCGCCACGCGGGATCGGGTGGGCGACCATCCGGCGCTGTCAGGTGTCCTCGACGGGCTCACGGGGTTGCTCCACGACGTGTCGACGCAGTGGTCGCTGGTGCTGGGCGAGGTCTACACCGAAGGCATCGGTGCGCCGGTCATCGCGGTCGAGGCGGCCGGTGAGCCGGCGGTCCTCAAGATCGACCGGCCGGGTGCCGCGCTGGCCGCACAGGTGGCCACCCTCACCGCCGCCGGCGGCCGTGGGTATGCCGTGGTGCTGGCTGCGGACGTCGAGCGTGGCGCGGTGCTGATGGAACGGCTCGGGCCGAGCCTGGCGTCGAGGCACCTGCCGCCGCACGAGCAGCTGGACCACCTGGCGGCGACGCTGCGGCTGGCCTGGGAGGTGCCGGTGCCGGCCACGCCCGCGGGGGTTGCCGAGACGGGCGGAGCCTTCGACAAGGCCGACCAGCTCTCCGGCATCGTGCGGCGGTTTCGCACCCCTGACGACGAGGGTCGGTGGGGCCCAGCGCTCGACCGGGCCGACGAGCTGGCGCGGCACCTGTCCGCCAGCTGCGGCGGCATACCCGTCGTCTGGTGCCATGGCGACCCACATCAGGGAAATGCGTTGCAGTCCAAGGGAATCCCGCGGTTCAAGTTCGTCGACCCGGACGGCTTCGGGTGCGAGGCGGAGTACGACGTTGGCGTCACCCTGCGCGACTTCAGCCGCGAGCTCCTCACCCGTGACGCACCACGGGCGCGGGCCTGGCACGACGGGTTGTGCGAGCAGGCGGCGGCGGCCACCGACACGGACGTGCAGCGGGTGCGGCAGTGGGCCTTCGTCGAGCGCGTGACGACGGGCCTCTACCTGCGCTGGTTCCGCGACGACGAGACGGCCGAGACCTTCCTCGACTCCGCGATGGCGCTGACTCCCGCTACTTGAGCAGGCGCGACATGCGGCGGTCGGCCAAGGGCTTGCCACCGGTCTGGCAGGTCGCGCAGTACTGCAGCGAGGAGTCGGCGAACGACACCTCGCGCACCACGTCACCGCAGACCGGGCACTTCTCACCCGTGCGGCCGTGCACCCGCATCCCGGCCCGCTTGGCGTCCTTCAGCTCGGCCGCGGGCTTGCCCGATGCGGCAGTGACGGCGCCCGTCAGCGTCTCGCGCAACGCGGCATACAACCGGTCGACGGCCTCCTCGTCGAGACTCGACGCCATCGCGAACGGCGACATCTTGGCGGCGTGCAGGATCTCGTCGCTGTAGGCGTTGCCGATGCCAGCGATGAAACCCTGGTCACGCAGCAGGCCCTTGATCTGGGATCGCCTTCCCTTGAGCAGCGCGGCAAACGCGTCACGGGTGAACTCGTCGGCGAGCGGGTCGGGGCCGAGCGTGGCGATGCCGGGCACGTCGTGGGGGTCACGGACGAGGTATGCCGCGAGCCGCTTCTTGGTGCCCGCCTCGGTGAGGTCGAAACCGGAGCCGTCGGAGAAGCGCACGCGCAGCGCGATGGGCGACTTGCCCGGGCGCAGCGTCGTGGTCGAGAGCTGGTCGGACCACCGCAGCCAGCCCGCGCGGGCCAGGTGGAAGACGAGGTGGACACCGTCGCAGTCGAGGTCGACGAACTTGCCGTGCCGCGACACCGCGTCCACCGGCACGCCCTCCAGCGCCTGCGGCGGCGGGTCGAAGGTCTTGAGCACCGAGAACGACCCGAGCTCCACACCGGTCACGGCCAGCCCGACGACCCGCTCGCCGAGGAAGTCGACGAGCGCCTGGA
This sequence comes from Actinomycetes bacterium, assembly GCA_023420415.1. Lineage (GTDB taxonomy): Bacteria > Actinomycetota > Actinomycetes > Actinomycetales > Dermatophilaceae > Pedococcus. The sequence continues at coordinate 13,096 of JAEZWF010000033.1, forward strand.
CCTCGGGCAGCTCCGGCACGCGCCCATCGTTGCATGATGTGGGGATGGCGACAGCGAGCGAGGGACAGGGCACAGCGGACGAGCTGCTGTCGATGGGCAGCCACCGAGGCCGGCTCGTGCTGGTCACGACCATCCTCGGCTCCAGCATCGCCCTGCTCGACGGCTCGGTCGTCAACGTGGCCCTCCCGACCATCGGCAAGGACCTCGACGCCGACCTCGCCGGCCTGCAGTGGGTCGTCAACGGCTACGCCCTCACCCTGTCGGCACTGATCCTGCTCGGTGGTTCGCTCGGCGACAGGTACGGACGGGCGAAGATCTACGCGATCGGGGTCGGCGGCTTCGGGCTGTCCTCGATCGCCTGCGCCCTCTCCCCCACCATCGGCGCGCTCGTCGGGGCCCGCATCGTGCAGGGCGTCTTCGCGGCGCTGCTCGTGCCGGGCAGCCTCGCGATCCTGCAGGCGTCGTTCCGCCCCAAGGACCGGATGGCCGCCATCGGCGCCTGGACCGGACTCCTGGGGGTGGCCACCGCGAGCGGGCCACTCGTCGGCGGGTGGCTCGTCGAGATCGACTGGACCTGGGCCTTCTGGATCAACGTGCCGCTGTGCATCGCCGTGGTGGCGCTGACGATGACCGTGGTGCCGGAGTCACGAAATCCCGCTGCGGTCAAGGGTTTCGACGTTGCCGGGGTCGTCCTGGCGGTCGTGGCCCTGGCCGGCCTCACGTATGCGCTCACGGTCGCGCCGGACAACCCTGGCCCGGTGGCGCTCGGGGCGGGAGTCGTGGCCGTGGTGGCCGCGATCGGGTTCGTCCTGGTCGAGCGGCGTTCGCCGCACGCGATGGTGCCGCCCAGCCTCTTCAAGGACCGCGTGTTCACCACGATCAACATCGTGACGCTGCTCGTCTACGCCGGGCTGTCGGCCTCGATGCTCTTCCTCGTGCTGTTCCTCCAGACCGTGTCCGGGTGGTCGGCGCTGGCGGCAGGTGCCGCCACCCTGCCCGTGTCGGCGGTCATGCTCGTCCTGGCCAGCCGCTTCGGCACGCTGGCCACGAAGCACGGCCCGAGCCGCTACATGGTGGGCGGAACCCTTGTCGCGGCAGCGGGATTCGCCCTCCTCGCACTCTCACCGCGGGACCCGTCCTTCCTCGTGCACATCCTGCCCGGCACCCTCCTCATGGGGCTCGGGCTGTCGATGCTCGTCGCGCCCCTCACCGGCACGGTGCTGGCGGCCGCACCGGACGAGCTGGCCGGCATCGCCAGTGGCGTCAACAACGCGGTGTCCCGCACGGCCGGCCTGCTCGCCGTCGCGGCACTCCCTCCGCTCGTCGGCCTCAGCGGCGCCGACTACGCCCAAGCCGACTCGATGGCCCCGGCCTACCGCCTGGCCATGCTGATCTGTGCCGGTCTCCTCGTGGGTGGCGCCGTCCTCACCGCAGTGGGTCTGCGACCGCAGCAGCCGGAGTGCGCCCCGGCGCCGCAGGCGCAGGCGCACCCCCAGCCACCGGCTCGCTGACGCGCCCTCAGTCGGCCGTCGGAACTTCGTCAGTTGCGTTCTGCCGCAACGCAACTCGCAACAGACGCACCAGGCCGTACCCGTCGCCGGCACGGCATACCGGCACGTCCTTCTCCCGTCGGTCGCGCGCGGGCGTGAACTCCTCCAACGACACGGGTATGCCGTGTGACAGCACCTGCTCGGAGGGCGTCAGCTCGCGGATGGCGATCGCGTCGACCGCGTCCGGTCGCTGCAGCGCGAAGTCGCCGTAGATCTTGGGGTCGTGCTGGCCGTCGTCGCCGACGAGCACCCAGCGGATGTGCGGGAACTCGTTGGCCAGGCGGTGCAGGCAGGCCCGCTTGTGGTCCTGGCCGCTGCGGAACCAGCCGGTGTTGGTCGGGCCCCAGTCGGTGAGCAGCAGCGGGCCCGGCGGGTAACCGTGACGACGCAGGAAGCGGGTCAGCGTCGGCGCGGTGTTCCAGGCACCCGTGGAGACGTAGACCATCGGCGCCCCCGGGTGGGCCGACAGGAGCTCGCGGTACATCGTCGCCATACCCGGCACGACGTGGCGGGCGTTCTCGCTCTTCACGAAGGTGTTCCAGGCCGCGATCATCGGCCGCGGCAGGGAGGTCGAGATGACGGTGTCGTCGATGTCGCTGACCATCCCGAAGGTCTGGTCGTCCCCGACGATGAACACGGCGGCCTGCACCGGCGCCGCCCCCGCGGAGCTGATGGTGGCCTCCGCCCAACCCGGTGGCAGGCCGTGGTCCTTGACCTTGACGTCGACGTAACCACTGCGGTCAGAACGCGAGTGGACCTGGGCACGACCCAGCGACACCGTCACCGGGACGTTCATGGCCGGGGCGGTGATGAAGGCCCGCCAGCCACGACGCTCGTCCTCGGCCGACCTCAGGGCGCGGCTGCCGGCACCGGCGTCCTCGCGCACGCCGCGTTCGCCGCGCCGCGACAGCAGCACCCGGCCCAGGACCCTGGCGAACTGCGGTGACCCGTAGCCCGTGTGCGCGACGAGCCGAGGTTGCCACCCCCGTCCACGCAGGACGGCGTCCACCCGGCGGTGCCAGGCGTCCTCCACGATCGCGGCAGCGTGCGGTCGGGCCATGACCAGACCCTACGACCTCTCGAGCACGGTCCTGAACTGGTCGACGAGGCGCTGACTGCTCGCACCGGGCCCGTCGAACTCGAAGAGCCGCTGCCCGCGGCTCGCGAGCAGCATCGGACCGCCGTGCGGGTCGAGCTCCTTGGCGAGCGCAACGTCCTCGCGCGCCAGCTCCAGCGCCCGCTCGCTGCGGGCGAACAGCTCGACGGCCGGGCCGTCGACACCCAACCGGTCCGACACCGCCGCCAGCACCCCCGGCTCGTCGAGCGCGCGACCGCGGACGAAGAACTCGTCCTGGACCGCCTCCAGCACGGCTCCCGGGTCGTCATGGTCGGTCGCGAGCAGGGCGATGAGCCCGGCGGCCGTGCCCAGCGAGGCGTAGCGGCCCGACTGCACGACCTCGACGTCGACCGGCGGCACCCCCTCGCGCAGGACCGCGCTCACCGAGCGCTGGTACTCCCGCGCCCGGGGGTCGTACAGGTCGAGGACGTAGACCAGCAGGGTGGAGCCGTCGAACAGCTCGGGCCGGTGCACGTCGACCCCGGCCTGCGCCTCGGCTGCCGCCCGCGCCGCGCGCAGCTGCCAGCCCGAGCGGGTGGCGTGACCCAGCGTCCGGCCGTGGGAGCACAGCGCTGGTCGGCCCCCCGCGTGCGTGGCGTAGCAACAGGAGGACACCCCGTCCGGGGACGCGCTGCCGTGGGGCAGGTCGTCGTGCGACATGGACACCTCCGAGGACGCGGGCACAAAAAAAGCAACCGGTCGGCCGTGCGGCCGGACCCGGTTGCTTCAGGTGGTGGAGAGACTAGCTCACATCGCCGCAGAACGGGAGGATTGCGCCTCGGAAACCAGCTGGGCGGCCAGCACCCGCACCTTGAGGTTCTGCTCCTGGGACTGGCGCCGCAGCAGCTCGAACGCCACCTTCTCGTCGATGCCGTGCCGCGCCATGAGCACACCCTTGGCCTGCTCGATGACGGCCCGGCTGGCCATCGCCTGCTCCATCTGACCGGCCACCGCACGCGCCCCCGCGAGCTCGACGCCCGCGGCGATCGCGTCAGCGGCCCGGTTGGCCGCCAGCTCGACGACACCCATCTCGACGTGGTCGAAGGCGTCGCGCTCGTAGGCGTAGAGGTTGAGCGCGCCGTAGCAGCGGTCGCCACTCATCAGCGGGAGGGCGTAGAGCGTCTGGACGTCGCCGGGGTCGCACGCGTCCATGAACGCCGGCCAGCGCTCCTCACCGCGGTCGAAGTTCACGAGGTTGGCCCGCCGGTTGCGAAAGGCGTCGAGGCACGGACCGTCGCCGACGGCATACTGCACCGCGTCGATCTCGAGGGTGCCCGCGGTGGTGTATGCCGCGGTGCGCGGCCGGTCCTCCATGACCACCGTGACGCCCACGGCGTCACAGCCGTCGATGTTGGAGTTCACCGCCTGCACGAGCGTCTCGAGGTAGGGCGACAGCTGCTCGAGGTCCTCGAGGTTGCCACCGAGCGCGTCCATGAGGCGCGCGAGCGGGGTGTCCAGATCCATGCCGCAACTGTAACTCCGCAGGTCGGTGCTATTGGGCGTTGGCCGAAACCTCGATGGAGGCACGGATGCGGCTGGAGTCCGGTCGGTCGCCGACACCGGAGGACGCGGCGGCGACCGACCGGACGTGGGTGGGGCCCCTCAGGGCCAGATCGACGCGACCCACTCGGGGTGGTCGACGAAGGGGTTGCGGTTGCCCTGCCACTGGTCGTAGATGCGCTGGTTGCGCCGCTTCTCGAACGCGTCCGGCGGGTCGGCCGTGTTCCAGGCCTTGAGGACGCTCAGCTTGCCGATCGCGGGGGCGGAACCGTTGTTGACGGACTCGTTCGGCTCGAGGTTCGGCCAGCCGTCGTCGCCCTCGTAGCGAATGGCCATGTAGAGGATCATCCGGGCGACATCGCCCTTCACCGCGTCACGCGGCTCGAACGAGTCGCCGTCGCGCCAGCAGTCGGGACACTGGTTCACGGCCGAGCCGCCGTTGTCGAAGTCGAGGTTCCCGCGGTCGGCGTTGACGGTGACGTCCTCGGGCCGCAGGTGGTGCACGTCGGTGCCGGGACCGTTGACCGTCCCGAAGTCACCGTGGCTCTTGGCCCAGACGTGCTCGCGGTTCCACTGGTCGACGCCGCCACCGTTGTCGCTCTTGGCGATCGAGCGACCGGAGTAGATCTCGATGACGTTGTTGCTGTTGGCGGGGTCCTGGTCGGTGTCCTTGAGGGCGTCCCACACCTGGTCATAGGTGAGGACCCGCTGCTGCTTGATGATGGTGTGCAGCGAGGTGCGAAGTGCGTTGCCGCTCTTGCCGATCGCGTCCTTGTAGTAGGTGTCGTCGTAGGGCCCACCGCCCGTGGGCGGCGGCTCGGTCGAGCCGCCGCCGGCAGCCGCGATGGCGGTCGGCGACTTCAGGCCCGGGTGGGTGAAGTAGGCCCCGAGCGGTCCGGTGACGTCGACCTGCTTGCCGAGGTTGCCCGGGTTGGACTTCAGCCCCCACGCGGCGCGCCACTGGGTCGTCAGCTGCACGTAGAGCATCCGCGAGGTCGCCGTCTCCGACGCGGTGTCGGCGAGCGCGATGGCGTAGTCGGCGGTGAAGCCGCTGCGGTTGACCGTGTTCGTGGCGACCGGTTCGCCGACGATGTAGCCGCGCACGGTCTGGCTCGACCCGTCCTGGGTCGCGATCGCCTGCGCGACGGTGAGGGGCGTGGCCGCCACGGCCGGCTGCGCGGAGGCGGCGGCGAGTGCGACCAGGACGAGGGCCGCGAACGCGGCCAGGCGTGAACGCACGCGAACGGATCCCTGCATGCGGCCACCGTGCCAGCCGCCCGGCATACCGGCGGTTTGCCGCGGGTAAGCCCTGCGAAAGGGCTTGGCAAAGACTTCGCATGGCCGACCGAGCAGCGCAGGTATGCCGCGTGGCCAGCCGCCGCGTCCCACGCACGCACAGACGCCGGACGCATACCCTGCTGCGGTGACCGAGGACGCCGTGTTCCGCAAGGGCAGCGCCACGGCCCCACCCGGCTACTTCCGGTGGGAGGCCGCCGGTCTGGCGTGGCTCGCCGACGCTCCCGGCGGCGCACGGGTCGCCGAGGTGCTCGACGTCGGCGCGGACCACCTCGACCTGCGCAGGTTGCGTTTCGTCAACCCCGACCCTGGGATGGCCGAGGCGTTCGGCTCAGGGCTCGCACGCGTGCACGACGCCGGAGCCGACGCGTTCGGGGTCGCGCCACCGGGCTGGGAGGGCGACGGGTACCTCGGGCCGGCGTCCGAGCTGCTCCCCCTGCCGCTGCACCCGGTGCCGTCCTGGGGTGAGTTCTATGCGAGCCAGCGGCTGCTGCCCACGCTCGCGCTGGGCGTCGACCGGGGTGTCTTCCACCGCCACGACATCCACCTGGTCGAGGCGGTGGCGCGACGGGTCTCGCGTGGCGAGTTCGACGACGGCAGCCCGCCCGCGCGCATCCACGGCGACCTGTGGTCCGGCAACGTCCTGTGGACCGCCGACGGCGGAGTCCTGATCGACCCGGCGGCGCACGGCGGGCACCGCGAGACCGACCTGGCGATGCTGTCGCTGTTTGGTTGTCCCCATTGGGATTTCGTCATCGGCGGCTACCTGTCCGAGCACCGGCTCGATGCCGAGTGGCCCACCCGCGTGGCCCTCCACCAGCTGCACCCGCTGCTGGTCCATGCGGTGCTGTTCGGCGGTGACTACCCGGCGCGGGCGATGGCGGCGGCCAAGCGTTACCGCTGACCGTCAGGCCCCGTCACCCTCCACGAGCCCGCGCACGAACGCCGCCTGGCCCACGTGCTGCTGGTCGTCGTTGACGACGCTGACCAGCCGCACCCCCAGCGTCACCGGCGGGTCCCAGCGCTCGTCCACGACGCGTCCCAGGTCGTCACCGGTGAGGCCCTGCACGTAGCCGACCGTCTGCTCGTGCACTGCGTCGAGGTATCCGGTCAGCTGCTCGGCGGTCAGGCCCGTCACCTTCCCGACGTCCTCGCTGCGCATGCCGTAGCCCGTCTCGGCCGCGTCGAACGGCAGCCCGAAGTCCTCCACCCAGCCGCCCGCGGTCCACACCTGCTCGACGCCGGCCACCTCGGCGATGTGGTCGTCCTGCACCCGGGTGAGGTGCCAGACCAGCCACGCGATCGAGTTGGCGCGAGCAGTCGGCCGCTGCGCCAGCTGGTCGGGCGTGAGTCCTTCGACGGCGGCGCGCCCTCCGTCGCGGATGCGGGTGAAGGCGTCGACGAGCAGCTCACCGAGGGTCATGGTTCGACTGTATGCCGGCCGCCCTCCACTCGCCGCTGTCCCCGCCCGCCGGTGTCAGCGTCCGCGCAGGCCAGCCGTGGCATAGTTGAACCTCACTCGAACTTCACGTTCGACGGCGACGACCACGAGGGGACGCGCATGGACGGCACCGACGTACTCACCGTCTCGCAGGTCGCCGCCCGCAGCGGGTTCGCCGCGTCGGCGCTGCGCTTCTACGAGCGCGAGGGTCTCATCGAGGCCAGCCGCACGACCGGCGGACAGCGGCGCTACCAGCGCAGCGTGCTGCGGCGCCTCGCGTTCATCCGCGCCGCCAGCAACGTCGGCCTCACCCTGGACGAGATCCGCCGCGAGCTCGCCGAGCTCCCCCGCGGTCGCACCCCCACCAAGTCCGACTGGCACCGCATCTCGGTCGACTGGCGCGGCCGGCTCGACGAACAGGTCGCCGCGCTGCAGGCGCTGCGCGACAAGCTCGACTCGTGCATCGGGTGCGGCTGCCTGTCGCTCAAGCAGTGCGGCATCTCCAACCCCGGCGACGAGGCGGCCGACAGCGACGACGCACCTGGCGCGGCATACCTGCCCCGGCTGCTGCGCCGGCAGGTGAGGTGACCAGCCATGCCCCTCACGGTCCTCACCTACAACATCCACGGCGGCATCGGGATGGACGGCGTGCTCGACCTCGACCGCATCGCCGACGTCGTGCGGGCGAGCGGGGCCGATGTCGTCGCGCTGCAGGAGGTCGACCGTCACCGACGCGAGCTGAGCGGCTACGTCGACCAGGCGGGTCACCTCGCGGGACGCCTCGGCATGGACCTCGCGTATGCCGCGTGCCTCGACGACGAGCCCGTGTCACCCGGCGGTGAGCGGGCGCAGTACGGGACGGCGGTGTTGTCGCGGATCGGCTTGGTGGACAACGGGATGCAGCACCTGCCGTGCTTCGACGGCAGCGAGCAGCGGGGCCTCCTGGACGTGGAGGTGCCTCTCGACGGTCACGCGGTCCGGGTGCTCGGGACGCACCTGCAGTGGGACCGGGAGGACGAACGGCTGGCACAGGCAGAGGCGATCGTCGCCGCTCTGGACGAGCGTCCGACGATCCTGCTCGGTGACTTCAACACCGAGCCGGGCTCCCCCACCCACGCCCTCATCGCCACCCGCCTCGTCGACGCCTGGGACGTCGCGGGCGACGGCCCGGGCGTCACCTTTGCGGCCGAGCCGCCGCCGCGCCGGATCGACTACGTCTGGCTGGGTGGCGGGCTTCAGGCGCGCACGGCCGAGGTCATCGACTCCGTCGCCTCGGACCACTCCGCGCTGCGCGTCGTGCTGGAGCTCGGGCGCACCTGATCGCGCACCTCGCCGATCGCGCCGGTGAGCAGCTCGACCAGCCGGTCCGCCGGCCGGTCCACGCACGCCACGGCGATGCCCTCCACGGCATACGCGACGATGTGCGGTCCGGTCTGGCGCCGGAAGATGCGCTCGCGCACGCGCGCGTCCCGGATGTAGCGGCGTGCCCACGCGGTCGCCTCCGGGGCCGACGCGAACGCAGCCAGAGCCCGGTCGCGCAGGTCGGGCCGTTCTCGCTCAAGGGATTCCATCATCCGCAGCGACGTCAGCAGCCCGACGGCCAGGACGTTCTGCCGGGTCGCCGAGACGACCGGCAACGCGGCCGAGGCGGCACGCACCGAGAGGGCGACGTCGATCTCGAGGTCGTCACCGGTGAGCCCCACGACCTCGGGCACGAGGGTCGCGATGCGGGGGCGTTCGTCGTCGGTGAGGGCGTCGTTGACCAGGCGGGCCATCGACGCGAGCAGCGGATGGGTGCACCTGGGCCGGTCGCTCCACTTCTCGCCGGCCAGGAAGGACGCCATCTCCATGAAGCAGGCACCCTTGCGAGGATTGCGGTGCTTGCCCGCGGACAGGACCGGGACCAGGTCGGGGGTGACGGCGGTGGCGGACGGCGACATGGCTGCTCCCAACTCAGGTCGGGCACCGGGCCGGGTGTCCGGAGCCCCGAAGACCTGCTTCCACTATGCGCCGCGGCCCCGCGTGGCGCCACCTCTCATCGCGCACTCGTGAGACCCGGTCGGGGCGACCACGCGGCATACGCTGTCCGCATGGCGCTCACCGACGACGACCTCGCCCACCTGCGTCGCTGCGTCGAGCTGGCGCGCGAGGCCCTCGACGCCGGGGACGAGCCGTTCGGCTCGGTGCTGGTCCACGACGGACGGCGCGTGGCCGAGGACCGCAACCGGGAGACGAGTCTCGCCGACGCGACGCGGCACCCCGAGTTCGACCTGGCACGTCGCGCAACCGAGCTGCTCACCTCCGAGGAACGTTCTGCCGCAACGCTTTACACCTCGGGTGAGCACTGCCCCATGTGTGCTGCTGCCAACGGCTGGGTCGGCATCGGCCGCATCGTGTATGCCGTGTCGACCGAGCAGTTCGTGGGGTGGCTGCGGGAGTGGGGAGTCGGTCCCGCACCGGTGGCACCGCTGCCGGTGGGCGCCGTCGCCCCGGAGATCGTCGTCGACGGGCCGGCGCCCGAGCTCACCGACGAGGTCCGTGAGCTGCACCGACGGCTGCGGGCGGCCAGGTCCGGGGTCGCGCTCGACACCCTTGCCTGACCGCCCGCTCGGCGGTGACTGGTCGGTCGGTCCGCGTCAGCGGAAGGACGCCACCGTCGCGGCTGTCTCACTCAGCTTGCGGGCGTTGTCGTTCGTCGTGGCCGTGCCCATCGGCACACCGTTTCGGGTCACGCGCGGGTTGGACCAGTTGTTGAGCCGGGTGCAGCTCGCGGTCGCGCAGGCGTAGGCCATGATCGTGCGCCAGCCGGCCGCGGGGTACTGGTAGCCGTGGTTGTAGCCGCTGGAGCTGCTGTTGGCCGGGTCGTGCTCGGCGCCCTGGTTGTGGCCGATCTCGTGGCCGAAGCTGTAGTAGCCGGTGGCGCACTGGGTGGAGACGACACCGAAGGCGCTGGCCGCGGTGGCGTTGAGGTAGGCGATGCCGCAGTAGGACGTGTCGTTCACGAGCAGCACGTTGACGTCGGCGGCGAGCTGGTTGCGCAGCGTGTGCGCCTGGTCGAGGTAGCCGTCGGTGGTGCTGCGGAAACGACCGAGGTCGGTGCTCATGCCCGCCTCGGTGTAGGTGAGGCGGTTGTAGCCGGCCAGCTCCATCGTGATCGGGATGCCCGAGTTGGCGTAGCCCTGGTTGGTCTCGGCGACCGCGAGCTCGGCCATGGACCGCAGCGAGCCGCCGTATGCCGCCTCGGCCTGCGAGGTGCCGATCACCTGGACACGCACGACCGTGTTCGCCAGCGGCGCGGCCGGCCTGCGAGGAACCTGGGTGCTCCCGGCGCCGTCGCCGGGCGCAGCCTTGGAGCCGTCGGGGAGGACGTCCGGGTGCTCGGCCGGCATGGCCTGCTCGTTGATGGCCGAGATGACGTGCGTGCCGTCCGGACCGGGCTGGATCCGATACTGCTGCAAGCCGATTCGTGTGCTGCCGGTGATGCGGTCGCCGTCGCGGACGAGGATGACGGAGTCGTCGGTCCCGGCAACGGTGCCGACCCAGGTGGTCGAACCCGACCGGTTGGCCGTCTGCTTGCCGCGCTCGACGGCGACGGTGCGACCACCCACGGTGAGGTCGATGCGGGCCTTGTCGAGGGCCGACGGGTTCAGCCGCACGACGTCGCGGGACTTGCTCGGGCCGGTTTTCACGGCGGCGATAGCCTTGTCGCGCAACGACTTCGTGACGGATCCGACCACGAGCCGGTCGGAGTCCGTGCCTTGGTCGGGTGCTGCCTGGGCGCCGAGCGACGCAGCGCCGGCGAGCGCGGTCGTGAGGACCGCGACGAGGAGGGGACGGGTGGAACGCATGACGTGCTCCCTGCTTGCGGAGGTGTGCCGGGGACGGCACCCGGGTGGCCCTTCACCGCCCGGACCTGCACGAATGTAGGAGCGGCCGCGACTGCGCTGGGTCAACCGACCTCACGGTTTCGGTCTGGTTGCCCGGCCCTTCGGTCAGCAGTTCACCGGCAACCGTTCAGCATTTCGCAAGGAGCGTCGGCCGTGGGCCACCTCAGCCCTCGGGGACGTTGGCACGCAGCTCCTCGAGCCAGGCGCGGGAACTGACGTCGGACGGCATACGCCAGTCTCCGCGAGGTGAAAGCGACCCTCCCGCAACGACTTTCGGTCCGTTCGGCAGGGCTGACCGCTTGAACTGGTTGGCGAAGAAGCGGGTGAGGAAGACTTCCTCCCAGTGCCTGATCGTCGCGAGGTCGTATGCCGTGCGGCGCTCCTGCGGGTAACCGGGCGGCCACTCCCCGGCCTCGGCGTCGGACCACGCGTGCTGGGCGAGGAAGGCGATCTTGCTCGGCCGGTAACCCCGGCGCAGCACGTGGAAGAGCGTGAAGTCCTGCAGGGCGTAGGGACCGATGGCGTCCTCGGTGGACTGCATCTTCTCCCCGGGCTTGGTCGGCACCAGCTCGGGGCTGATCTCCTGGTCGACGATCGCGGTGAGCGTCTCGTTGACGTCGCCCTCGCCGGGCTTGCCGGCGTCGCCCGTGAACTGGCCGGTGCTGACGACCCAGCGGATGAGGTGCTGGATCAGCGTCTTGGGGATGCCCGCGTTGACGCCGTAGTGCGACATCTGGTCGCCCACTCCGTAGGTGCACCAGCCCAGCGCGAGCTCGGACAGGTCGCCGGTGCCGAGGACGATGCCGCCAAGCTGGTTGGCGATGCGGAAGAGGTAGTCGGTGCGCAGCCCGGCCTGGACGTTCTCGAAGGTGACGTCGTAGACCTCCTCCCCCTCCCCGGCGGGGTGGCCGAGGCCCTTGAGCATCTGGGTGGCGGCGGGCTTGATGTCGAGCTCCTCGGCGGTGATGCCGAGCGAGCGCATCAGCGCCCACGCGTTCGACTTGGTCGTGTCGCTCGTGGCGAAGCCGGGCATGGTGAACCCGAGGATGTCGGTGCGCGGCCGGCCGAGCCGGTCCATCGCCTTGGCGGCGACGATCAGCGCGTGGGTCGAGTCGAGCCCGCCGCTGACCCCGATCACGATTTTGGGCTGCCAGGTGTCGGTCGTGAGGGCACGCAGCCGCTGCTCGAGGCCGGAGACCTGGATGTTGTAGGCCTCGTAACAGTCCTGGGCCAGACGTTCGGGGTCGTCGGGCACGAACGGGAAGCGGTCGACCTTGCGCCGCAGCCCGAGGTCACCCGTGGGCGGCGCCAGCGTGAACTCGACGGCCCGGAACAGCTCGCCCTCGGGGTCACCCAGCCACTCGCCGCGCCGGTTGTCGTCGAACGAGCCCTGACGAATTCGCTCCTGCCGCAAGCGATCCAGGTCGACGTCGACCACGGTCGCCTGCGCCGCCTCGGGGAAGCGCTCGGTCTCGCCGAGCAGGTCGCCCATCTCGTAGACCATCGTCATGCCGTCCCACGACAGGTCGGTCGTCGACTCGCCTCGGCTCGCTGCGGCATACGCGTAGACGGCGTTGCACCGCGCGCTGGCGCTGCGCGCCAGCAGGTGCCGGTCCTCGGCGCGGCCCACCGTGATCGGTGACGCGGAGAGGTTGAGCAGCACGGTGGCCCCGGCGAGTGCGGCCTTGGCGCTCGGCGGCACGGGCACCCACATGTCCTCGCAGACCTCGGCGTGCACCGCCAGGTCGGGCACGTCCGCCGCCCGGAAGATGAGGTCGACGCCGAAGGGCACGTCGCCGTCCTCGTCGGCACCCGGCCAGTGCGGTCGGGTGATGACGGTCCCGCGGACGTCCGCCCCCTCGGCGAACCAGCGCTTCTCGTAGAACTCGCGGTAGTTGGGCAGGTAGGCCTTGGGCGCGACGCCGAGCACCTCGCCGCGGTGGATGACGACGGCGCAGTTGTAGAGGCGGCTGCCGCTGCGGATCGGGGCGCCGACCACGACAAGGGGCAGCAGCTTCCTGGTGCCCTCGGCGAGCGCGACGATCGCGGCGTCGACCTCGTCGAGCAGCACGTCCTGCAGGAGCAGGTCGTCGATCGCATAGCCCGACAGGCTCAGCTCGGGGAACACCGCGACGGCGACACCGTCGTCGGACAGCCCGCGGACCTGCTCGAGGATGGCGGCGGCGTTGGCCGCCGGGTCGGCCGAGGTGACGGGGAAGGTGCACGCCGCGACCCGCGCGAAGCCGTGCCGGTAGGCGTTGTCGAAGTCCTGCGCCGAGCTCCGCTGGTCCATGGTCCCGAGTCTGTCAGAGGGGCGTGGCCGGTGGCCGTGGCCCGCGCCCGGGCGAGTTCGCGGGCGCCGCGCCGGGCGTCGCTCCAGACACCGGCCCACCCCCACCCCCGCTTGCGTCCGCGGATCTGGTTGCCACCGCGACCGATTCCGCGGACGTCCTGGGTATGCCGCGTGGCCGGCTCGCGTGCCCGGCCCGCCTCGCGGCCGGCGAGGACGAGCGCGCCGCCAACGATCACCGTGACGAGGACGAGCCCGAGGACGAGGTCCAGGAGGAAGGTCGCATCGGTCATGACTCGATCGTGGGGTCCGGCCCCATTCGACACGAGTGGCGTGATTGACAACAATCATCGATATCTGGCCATACTGCCCGATGGCCACCGTGAAGACCGTCGCGCTCGTGCTGCCGGACCGGGTCGCCCCGTTCGAGTTCGGCGTCGCGGCCGAGATCTTCGGCGCCCCACAGCGCGGCGAGGACTGGCCACGGTTCGACTTCCGCATCTGCACCGACGACCCCAGCACCCCCGTGCCGCTCGTGGGCGCAGGCTCGATCACCGCCAGCCACGACCTGACCGCCGTCGCAGATGCGGACGTGGTCATCGTGCCCGCCGCACCCCGAACCCCTACTCCCGCAACGGTTTCCGACGATGCCCTGGCGGCGTTGCGGGCGGCGGTCGACCGCGATGCCTGGGTCGTCTCGCTGTGCACCGGCGCCTTCGTCCTCGCCCAGGCGGGCATCCTCGACGGTCGGCGCGCGACCACCCACTGGAGGTGGGCAGACAGTCTCGCCGCGGCATACCCGTCCATCGACGTCGACCCGGACGTCCTCTATGTGCAGGACGGCACGGTGATCACCAGCGCCGGGACGGCCGCTGGGGTCGACGCCTGCCTGCACCTGCTGCGCACGACGCACGGGCCGCGGACCGCCGGCGTCGTCGCCCGGCAGCTAGTCATGGCGCCCCACCGCGAGGGCGGGCAGCGGCAGTTCGTGCACGCCGCGCTGCCCGAGCCGCGCGGTGACGGACTGGGCGAGCTGCTCGCCTGGGTGCGCGACCACCTCGAGCAGGAGCACACCCTCGGCTCGCTGGCCGCGCGGGCCGGGTGGTCGCAGCGCACGCTCGTGCGGCGGTTCGCCGAGCAGACCGGCACGACGGCCGGCCGCTGGATCGCAGGTCAGCGGGTGCTGCGCGCCCAGGAGCTGCTCGAGGGCACGGGCCTCTCGGTGGAGCAGGTGGCTCGCGAGGTCGGGTTCGGCACGGCCGCGCTGCTGCGCCACCACTTCACCCGCGAGGTGGGCGCCACACCGGCGGCCTACCGCCGCCGCTTCGGCGAACCCGCCGCCGCCGGCTGACGGGGGCTCAGTTCCTCGATTCCGTGGATGCCAGAGGCGCAGTATGCCCCGCCCCTGGCATCCCCGAAGTGCGCCCGCCGTGCCGGGGGTTCTGGGATGGTGGGTCCTCACCACCGGGAAAGAGGGGTTCCATGGGTTTCAAGACATCGCTGTTTGCACTGGCACCGGACGTGCCACGGCTCGACCTGCTGAACCATCCAGAAGGCGGGCCCGAGACGGCCCGGGTGGCCCTCGAACGCGCCCTGCCCGGCACGGTGGGCGAGCTGGTGGAGACGGCGGACCTGGCGGAGGGCGGGTACCCCCAGCGGGACGACCTTCTCTACGTCGCGACCTTCGGGCCGACCACGGTGTTCGGGGGCCAGGAGATGGCGCAGTACACCGATCGGCTCAGGCAGGCCGCGCGGGCCGCTGGGATGCAGGCGTGGGAGCTCAACATCCACAGCGTCGTGGACCTGTGCCAGTTCGAGGTGACCGGTGCGGACGGACAGGTCATCCGCAGTTTCAATGCCTACTCCGACAAGGACCCCGACGACTGGGACGTGGACGCCGTCGGCGACCCGCTTCCGTTCGAGCTGCCGTACCGCGCTGGCGAGCACTCCGACGCCGAGGACGACGACCCATGGCCGTTCCACCCGCTCGAGCTCGGCGAGGCCGCGCTGGCCTGGATGTTCGGCACGGTCGGCGAGGGGGCACCCGATGATGCCGTGCAGCAGGAGCTGGGGGGGTTGCGGGATCCGTTCGAGATCCCGATGCACGGGTTCGCCGTGGGTGGACCGCGGCCGCGGCGGCTGTGGTCGCGCATCTTCCGCTGAGTGGCCGTCGCTGACACGATCGAGGCTCCGCACTGGCACACCAGACAAGGGAGTCCTCGATGTCGCCGAAGCACCATCCCGCCACCCGCACCTTCACGCGCCGCACGGTCCTGGGCGCGGCAGCCGCGGCCGTCCCCCTCGCCCTCGGGGCCCGTGGCGCCTCGGCAGCCACCTTCCCCGACCCGTCGCCGCACGTGCCGAAGTCGGCCATCAAGACCTACGCCGACATGGTCAAGGAGCTGGGCCGGCTCGAGGCCCGGTCGCGGTTCGGCTTGCGCGCCAGCACCTTGCGCGAGCTCGGCATCACGCCGGGTGTCACCGAGGCGGGCCGTGACCTCTGGGTCGCCACCGTCGGCACCGGCCCGCAGCACGTGTGGCTCCAGGGCCGCATCCACGGCAACGAGCCGTACGGCGTGGACACCCTCCTGACCATCCTCGGGGCGGTCGGCTCCAGCGGTGCACCCCAGTACCGCGCGATCCGAGATGCGTTGACCCTGCACGTGATTCCCATGTACAACCCCGACGGCGCCGAGCTGAACATCCGCCACACGGTGCTCGCCGACGGCACCCGCGTCGACCTCAACCGCGACTGGGCGCCTGACGCCTTCGCGGCCGCCGAGTCCCGCGCCTGGTACACGTACTGGACCCGGGTCAAGCCGGCATACGGCCTCGACATCCACCACCAGGGGCTCAAGACCGAGGCCGACGGTGACGCCATCACGATGTCGCTCGGCATCTCGCTCGCCCCGAGCGGGCCCACCCTGCCGGACGTCAAGGCCGGCCTCTACGACCGGCAGACACGCCAGATGCAGGGCCACGTCTACCAGGCGGTCTCGCGCGCCGGCTTCACCAACGTGGACCGCTACAGCGTCGGCAGCTACGAGATCGACATCGCCGGCGGCGTCTCGTCGGCCGTCATGCTCGGCCTCGACTGGAACGGCCTCAACCCGACCGGTCACTCCCACCCGATGGTGTTCTTCGAGACCTCGGGCAACACCAGCGACGGCAGCATCGGGCAGAAGGCGCGCGGCAAGTTCATCCGCCAGAACGTCATCGGCGCTACGACCCTCCTCGAGGGCCTCGCCACGGGTGCCGTCTGGACGACCGACCGGATGCTCTGGCACTCGATCCCGCACGTCGACTACACGGGCTACCTCAGCGACGGCAACCGGGTCGTCACCCCGTGGCCGACGCGGCCGCCACTCTGAACGGAGGTCGCCTCCTGCTGGGGGTGTCAGAGGCGCGGTATGCCGCGCGGCTGGCATCCCCCAGCAGCTTCCGGATGGTGGTCCCGACGTAGCCGCGTGGCCGGTCCTGCGTCCCCTGCTCCGGCCACGCGGCGGTCCGTGACCCCCGCGTGGAGCCCGCATCGGCACGGGTTCGTGCACCTTTCTACTACGTTCATAGTGGCATTGTCACCATGTTTATAGTGGCAGGTGCCCGCAGCTCGACCCGTGACCAACGCCCGGGGCCGGGCGCGCCGCGACACCCGCACCCGGTCACTCGACGCGGCCGTGCAGCTGCTCGGCACCGCGGGCCTCCGCGCCCTGACGCATGGGCGGGTCGACGAACGCGCCAAGTTGCCGGCCGGGTCGACGTCCAACCACTTCCGCACCCGCAAGGCGCTCGTGGACGGGGTCGTGTCCCACCTGGCGCACGCGGACCTCGACCAGGTGCTACCGACGCTGGCAGCAGGCACAGCCGAGGACGTCGTGGAGGGCCTGGCCACCATGCTCGAACGTGCCAGCGGTCCCGACCGGGTAAGCACCAGCGCTCGGCTCGTGCTCTTCCTCGAGGGCAACCACGACAAGGCGATCCGGGCCGCCCTTGACACGAACCGGGCCATGCTCGAGGACGTCCTAGTGCAAGGACTTGCCGAGTCCGGGGCGCCCGACGCGCGGCGCGCCGCCCAAGCCGTCACGGCGGCCTACGACGGCCTACTCCTGCACCGCATTGCTCGCCACGACACCACGGACCCACGCCCGGTCCTGGCCCTGGTCGTCCACGCCGCGCTGCCCTGACCGCCCAGCACCGCGGCATGGCGACCACCAGCGAGTCCCACGGCTTCACCGGTGAGCCGCTGCGTCACCGTCACCCGGCGGGGCGGCTGAGCCGAGCGGCCTGACG
Organism: Actinomycetes bacterium; assembly: GCA_023420415.1. Classification (GTDB taxonomy): domain Bacteria; phylum Actinomycetota; class Actinomycetes; order Actinomycetales; family Dermatophilaceae; genus Pedococcus. The sequence continues at coordinate 30,467 of JAEZWF010000033.1, forward strand.
GGTGAGGTGGTCGCGCTCGGCGGTGTTGGTCGCGTTCCGGGCGGCCACGGCATACAGGTCGCGGGCCCTCGGGAGGTCACCCGCACGTTCGTGGAGGTATGCCGCGACGGCATCGCGCCGCGGCACGTCACGCGGGACGTCGGCCAGGGCCCGCAGCCCCATGAGCGGACCGTCGGCCTCACCGACGGCCACCGCCCGGTTGAGTGCCACGACCGGCGAGTCCGTGAGGGCCGACAGCTCGTCGTACCACTGCAGGACCTGCGGCCAGTCGGTCTCCTGCGCCGTGCGGGCATCCGCGTGCAGGGCTGCGATGGCCGCCTGCGCCTGGTACTCCCCGAGCCGGTCCTGCGCCAACGCCGCCTGGAGCACGTCGACCCCTTCAGCGATCAGTGACGTGTCCCAGAGCGACCGGTCCTGCCCGGCCAACGTCACCAGCGCACCCGAGGCGTCGCGCCTGGCCGCCCGTCGCGCGTGGTGCAGCAGCATCAGCGCCAACAGGCCGGCAACCTCCGGCTCGTCGCTCACCCGCACCAGCTGGCGGGTCAGGCGGATCGCCTCGGCCGCGAGGTCGACCGACCCGCCGTACCCCTCGTTGAAGACGAGGTAGAGCACGGTGAGCACCGACCGCAGGTCGCCCGGCTGCGCGAGCCGCACCCCCTCGACCGTCCGCTTGGCGCGCGAAATCCGTTGCGCCATGGTGGATTCCGGCACGAGGTAGGCCTCGGCGATCTGCTTGGTCGTGAGCCCGCCCACGGCTCGCAGGGTCAGGGCCACTGCCGAGGCCGGTGTCAGTGACGGGTGACAGCACAGGAAGTAGAGCAGCAGGGTGTCGTCCGCCTGCTCCGTCGGGCCCGGCAGCGGCTCGTCGAGGTCACGTTCCTCACGCCGACGGCGCGCCACCTCCGAGCGCTGCGCGTCGATGAACTTGCGCCACGCCACGGTGACCAGCCAGCCCTTGGGCTCACGCGGCATACCGCCGACCATCGCCGGCCACGCGCTGAGCGCCTCGATCAGCGCCTCCTGCACGGCGTCCTCGGCCGCCGCGAAGTCGGCTCCGCGACGGACGAGGACCCCGAGCACCTGCGGGGTGAGGTCACGCAGAGCGGCCTCGAGGTCGGTCATCAGTCGGTGACGGACGGGGCTTCGCGCTCCAGGAACGGGCGCACCTCGATCCACTCCTGGATGGGCTCGCCTCCGGGGCCGGGCGCCGAGGACAGGAACGCCGCAGCCTCGTGGGCCCGCTGCTCGCTGTCGACGTCGATGATCATCCAGCCGGCGATGAGGTCCTTGGTCTCGGCGAACGGCCCGTCGGTCACCGGGGCCTTCCCCTCGCCGTCGAACCGCACGAACGTCCCCTCGGGTTTCAGCGCCTGGCCGGAGACGAACTCACCCCGCTCGCGCAGCGTGTCGGCGACGTGGTCCATGAACGCGATGTGGTCGTCGACCTCCTGCGGTGTCCACGTCTCCATCGGGGGCAGCTGCCCCTTGCCGGTCTGCTCGTGCGAGCTGCGGTAGTGCTTGAGCAACAGGTACTTGGCCATGTGGGTCTCCTTGGTCGAGCTGGGTTTCGTGACGGCCACCGCGGCCGCCATCACCCCTGGGACGGAGCCGGTTTGCCCTTCTCGACATCCGCGGCCGCACCGGTGTCGAGGTGCTCGTCGAACCACCGCACGAAGTCGTCCATCACCTCGTCGCGGTTGGTCTCGTTGAGGACCTCGTGCCGCCCGTCGGGCCAGAACCGCACCTTGACGTCGCGCACCCCGAGCCGGGTCAGCTGGCCGGCCACGCGCTCGACGCCCTTGCTGTTGTCACCGACCGGGTCGAGGGAGCCGGAGACGAGGTAGATCGGCAGGTCCTTGGGGATGCGGCCGACCTCGGCGTCGCTGTTGATGCGAGCCAGCGCCGGCAGCAGGTCGGCGAAGAAGCCCGCGGTGAAGACGTTGCCGGAGTCCGGGTCGGCGATGTACCTGTCGACCTCCGCCTCGTCCCGCGACAGCCAGTCGAACCTGGTGCGGGCGGGCTTGAACGCCTTGTTGTACTGCCCGAAGGTCAGCGAGTCCATCAGCCCACTGACGTGACGGCGCCCGCGCAGGCGGGCCTGGGTCGCGGCGAGTATGCCGCCCACCTTGCCGAGCAGCCCCGGGTCACCAGCCGTGCCCGACAGGACCAGCCCGTCGAGGCGGTCGCCGTGGGCGATGGCGTACCCGCGGCTGATGAAGGAGCCCATGCTGTGGCCGAAGAGGAAGAACGGAACGCCTGGGTTCTCCTCGCGGGCGTGGTCGCCCACGAGCCCCAGGTCGGCGACGACGGTGTCGAACCCGTCGCGGTCGGCGAAGTAGCCCTTGTCCCGGTCGGAGCGGGCGGTCCGGCCGTGCCCGCGGTGGTCACTGGCGTACACGGCATACCCGGCGTCGCCGAGCCGCCGCGCGAACCGGTCGTAGCGCTCGGAGTGCTCCGCCATGCCGTGGGCGATCTGCACGACCGCCTTCGGGTCGCCGTCCGGGAGCCACCGGTTGACGTGCAGCTGGGTGCCGTCGCCGGTCGCGATGGTGAAGGTGTCGTGGGTGCTGGTCACGGGAGCCATCGTGCCACCGCCCAAGGCGAGCGCGTGGTCGTCCAGGCCGACCCGTGGACCCCGTGCTAGCGGTTGCTGCCCCAGACCTGACTGGTCAGGCCGCTGAGGTCGAGGTCGAGCTCGACCTTGGGGCCCTGGTCGGCCTTCTTGCCCTGACCGTGGGCCTTGGCCTTGGTGCCCTTGCCCGACTTGGGTGCCTTGGCAGCCTTGCCCGACTTCGCGCCCTTGCCCTTGGAGTTCTTGGACTTTGAGCTCTTGCCCGTGGAGTTCTTGGACTTGGAGCTCTCGGACTTCGAGCCCTTCGACGTCGCGCCCGTGGCCTTCGCACCCTTGGCCTTCGCAGCCTTCGCGGTCTTGCCGGCCGTGCCCTTACCGACAGTGCCCTCGCCGACCGTGGCCTTGGTGGCCTTGGCCGTGGCCGTGCCCGATGAGGGCGCGGTGGCCACCTGGGCGGACTGCGGCGCCACGGCCGACTCCTGCGTCACCGCGGTCGCGGGGTCGGCGGTCGTGGGGCGCACGCGCTGACCCGGCAGCCGGCCCTGGTTGGTCGCCCGGGTGTCGATGACCGGGGTCGCGGCGACCGGCAGGGCTGTCGCGGAGGCGTGGGGGGTGCTGCGTCCGGGGGCGGTGGTCGTCGTGCCTGCGGTGGCGGGGAGCGCGGATGCCGGAGCCGGCCCGCCGTGCGTCGAGGTGACGACACCGGGAGTGGCCTGCGCGGTCAGCTCGACGGCCTGGTGCTGTGCGCGGGTCGCGTGGCCGAGCACGCCAGCCGCCACCACGATCGCGAGCGCTCCGGTGCCGAGGCGGGCGCCGGTGAGCGCGAGGGGTCGAAGCCGCAGGGGCTTGGTCACGCCGTAGCGGTCGGTCCACTGCTCGCCGTCCCAGTACCGCTGGCCGACCCCGCCGTCGGGATCCCGGTACCACCCTGCGGGGCGATTCTCACGCAACGGTCTTCCTCGGGTTCTCGGGGGGATTCGTGCAGCGGTGCGCTGGGGCAACGGCGTCGACTTTAGGAGTCCCATGCCGTTTCATGCCATATCCGTAACCGAAATCCACCCGAACGGATGAGGCGGTTGGCTTGCAGGGCGAGTGCGCCTGTGAGATCACCCGAGACAAACAGGACAAGGCCCTCGTATGCCGGCCGGCCGGCATACGAGGGCCTCTCCCGTCTCCCAGCGGGGCTGGGAGGTGGGGTCGCCTCAGGCGGCGACCGTGGCGCTCTCGGCCAGCGGGGCGAGCGCCGTCTCGACGACGTCGGCCACGTCCTCGGCGAGGTGGATCGTCAGCGCCTCGCGCACCGTCTCCGGGACGTCGTCCAGGTCGGGCTCGTTGCGCTTGGGGATGATCACCTCGGTGAGGCCGGCGCGGTGGGCGGCGAGCAGCTTCTGCTTGACGCCACCGATGGGCAGGACCCGCCCCGTGAGCGAGACCTCGCCGGTCATGCCGACCTCGGTGCGCACCTCACGCCCGGTGAGGAGCGAGGCGAGCGCAGTGGTCATGGTGACGCCGGCGCTGGGGCCGTCCTTGGGCACCGCCCCGGCGGGGAAGTGCACGTGGACCGTGTGGTCGGCCAGCGGGCCGGTGTCGAGGCCGAGGCGTTCGCCGTTGGCGCGCAGGTAACCCAAGGCGATCGCGGCGGACTCCTTCATCACGTCACCGAGCTGGCCGGTGAGGGTGAGGCCGGGCTTGCCCGGCATCATGGCGACCTCGACGTAGAGCACGTCTCCACCGGCACCGGTGACGGCCAATCCCGTTGCGACACCGGGGATTCCGTCGGGCCGGGCCGCTTCGGGCTCGAACCGCGGACGCCCCAGGTAGTCGGTCACGTCGTCGACGGTCACGCCGATCGGCGTGGTCACGTCCTCCTCCATGGCGAGCTTGGTCGCGACCTTGCGCAGCACCTTGGCGACGGAGCGCTCGAGCTGTCGCACGCCCGCCTCGCGGGTGTAGGAGGAGGCCAGCAGGTGCAGCGCCTCGTCCTCGATGGCGACGTCGTCGCTCGTGAGACCGGCCCGCTCGAGCTGGCGCGGCAACAGGTGGTCACGGGCGATCGAGACCTTCTCGTCCTCGGTGTAGCCGTCGAGCCGCACGACCTCCATCCGGTCCAGCAGGGGGCCGGGGATGGTCTCGGCGACGTTGGCTGTCGCGAGGAACACCACGTCGGACAGGTCGAGGTCGAGCTCGAGGTAGTGGTCGCGGAACGTGTGGTTCTGCGCCGGGTCGAGCACCTCGAGCAGCGCCGCGGCCGGGTCGCCGCGGTAGTCGGCGCCGACCTTGTCGATCTCGTCGAGCAGGACGACCGGGTTCATCGAGCCGGCCTCCTTGATGGCGCGGACGATGCGGCCTGGCAGGGCGCCGACGTAGGTGCGGCGGTGACCGCGGATCTCGGCCTCGTCACGGACGCCACCGAGGGCGACCCTGACGAACTTGCGGCCGAGCGCGCGGGCGACGGACTCACCGAGCGAGGTCTTGCCGACGCCGGGCGGGCCGACGAGGGCGAGCACGGCACCGGAGCCACGACCGCCGACGACCTGCATCCCGCGCTGCTCGCGGCGGGCGCGAACGGCGAGGTACTCCACGATGCGGTCCTTCACGTCCTCGAGGCCGCTGTGGTCGGCGTCGAGGACCTCGCGGGCCGCGGTGATGTCGGTCGTGTCGTCGGTGCGCTCCGACCACGGCAGGTCGAGCACGGTGTCGAGCCAGGTGCGGATCCAGCCGGTCTCGGGGGACGCCTCGGGCGAGCGCTCCATCCGGTCGGCCTCGCGCAGCGCGGCCTCGCGGACCGCCTCGGGCAGGTCGGCCGCCTCGATGCGCGTGCGGTAGTCGACGCTCGCGTCGGCGTCACCGTCGCCGGTGATCTGGCCGAGCTCCTTGCGGATCGCGGCGAGCTGCTGGCGCAGGACGTACTCGCGCTGGGTCTTCTCCATCCCCTCGCGGACGTCCTCGCGGATCTTGTCGGTCACCTCGACCTCGGCGAGGTAGTCCTTGGCCGTCTTGAGCAGGTCGGCCAGGCGCTCATTGAGGTCGATGGTCTCCAGCAGCCGCAGCTTGGTCTCGCCGTCGAGCCACGGGGCGTACCCCGCCGACGCGACGAGCTCGGCCGGCTCGGTCATCCGCTGGACGGCGTCGAGCACCTGCCAGGCGCCGCGTGCCTGCAGGATCGAGCTGAGGACGGTCTTGTACTCCGCCGCCAGCTCCCGGGCGCGCTCGCTCGGGGTGCCGGTCTCGTCGATCTCGTCGGCCTCGACCCACAGGGCCGCGCCGGGACCGACCGTGCCGCGACCGATGGTGGCGCGGTGCAGGGCGCGCAGGACCACGGCCGGCTCACCGGACGGCATACGGCCGACGCGGGTCACCTCGGCGACCGTGCCGACGACGCCCGAGTGCCCGTCGATGCGGGGGACGACGAGGAGGTGCTGGTATGCCGCGGGGTCGCGGCTCGTGGTCTCGTCACCATCCGTGGACGTGGGGTTGGTGGGGGTGCGGGCGGCGCGGGCGGCATCGAGCGTGGCCTGCGCGCTGGGGTCGAGCTCGACGGGGACGACCATGCCGGGGAGCACGACGACGTCATCGAGGAACAGGACCGGGAACGTGGCGGCCTGGGTCGTTCCGGCGCCGCCGACCGGGGTGGTCTGGTTCGTCATGGACCGTGCAACGCCGATTACATGATTACTGTTCCCGCAGGTTGAGCCGGATTCGCTCAGGTCTGTCGCAGCGTCCACCCACAGGTGCCGGTCGACGCGAGGGATGGGACCTCAACATCCCGAGCAAGGAGCTACACATCTCCCGGCACAACGACAATCCACCCAAGTACAGCGCGTAGTCCGAACACTGTGACGATTGCGCGGATACGGTCGAGTTGCGCCCGTACCGCCGGACAGCGAACTCGAGGTTCACAGCTATGCCCGAAGCACTACTGAAGCACCCGATGCAGCCGCCGTTTCCGCTCGAGAACGTTTCGGTCGAGGACTTGGACCTTGACCTTCGCAACTCTCGCTTCCCACGTGACGCTCAGTCCCAGGACGACGCCCTCCACCTCATGATGACTACGGCTGGCGAAGACTGCCTCCAGCTGCTTCGGGACATCACTAGCACCGGTCAGCTGAACAGCGCGGACCTATCGATCGTGGTGAAGAAAGGCGACCGGTTCGTTGTTCTGGAGGGCAATCGCCGACTCACGTGCCTGCGAATCTGGCACGACCCGACCATCTTGTCGGCAGACGACAAGATCGAGAAGGCATACCTGTCCCGGGCGGAGCGCCTCATCGCTGACAGCAGGTACACACCACCGACCGAACTCCGGGTCACTGTCGCGCCCTCCGAGGAGGCCGCCGACCCGTGGGTCGAGCGCAAACACGCCGGTGGCGCGGGCGGTGCCGGCACCGTTGAGTGGGGCGCTGCGATGAAGGATCGCCGCAAAGCGCGGAACAACCCCCAAGCGGCGTCGCGGGCGATGGCGTTCATCGAACTGGTGTCGACGCAACTGGAGGATGAGCACGACATCCAAGCCGACCTGGAAACGGTCCGCACAAAGCGCTACACGATGATCCAGCGCTTCGTGGACCGTGGGGTCGTCAGAGAGCGTCTGGGCCTCGCCTTTGACGCCGGAACAATGACCTTCTCGCACGGGGCCGACGCCACAACGGACATCATCCGTGCCGTCCTGCACGACTTCGCGCAGGACAAGGCAGACAGCGGGAAGACGTGGGCGCGTGAACTGGACACCGTCGCCGACTTCACCGCGTACCTGGATAGCTATACCCACCTGCTGCCCGGGACTTCGGCGAGTGCTGACGAGCCCGGGCAGGCGCCAGGGCCGTGCTACACCAGTCCCGGTGACCAGGCCGACACCAGCGGCAGCCCCCATTTCAGCAATGCCGGTGACGCCGATCCCGGCGGTAGCTCAAGTAGCGACTCCCGCCCACCGCGACCTACCTCACCACCAAGCCACATCTTCCGAGGCCTGGTGCTGGATAAGTTCACGAACCGTATCCAGGAGGTCGTACGCCAGACCTCGCTGCTCAACGTCCAACGCCAGACCGAGGTCGCCTCAGTCCTGCTCAGGGTGATCCTGGATCTGACCACCTACCAGTTCCTGAAGTCGCACGGCATCACGCCCGAACGGCACCTAGACAAGAATCTGCGCTCCGCGATCAAGCGGATCGAACCACACGCCTCCGACGCCCTTGGGCAGGCCGAGACCACGACGCAACTCCAGAAGGCGTTCCACGAGACCACGGCGGACAACATCCGCTTAGTCCAGTACGCGGTGCACGACGTCCACAGCGCCCGGACACCGAACGAGGTCCTCATCCTTGCTGCCCGGTACCATCCAGTGCTGGTGGCCATGAACCAGCACATGGGGAACAATCCCATCGCATGAGGTATCTCTCACCGCTGCGCTACCCCGGCGGTAAGGCGCGCCTCGCGCCATACCTGAGCCGCCTCATCGAGGCACAAAAGCCCCGACCCGCCCAGTACGCCGAACCCTTCGCCGGCGGCGGAGGCGCAGCACTCCATCTTCTCCGGGACCGAACCGTTAACCGCATCCACCTAAACGATCTCAACCCCGGGATCGCCGCGTTCTGGCGCGCCTCGCTGGACTACCCCGACCATTTCTGCCACCTAGTCCGCACCATCCCCCTGACCATCGACGAATGGTTCGTCCAACGAGACATCTACACCGATCCGGTTGGCCGCGAGGACCTCGAGCTGGGCTTCGCGACGTTCTACCTCAATCGGACCAATCGGTCAGGCATCCTCGATGCAAGGCCAATCGGCGGTTTCGACCAGGCCGGACGCTGGAAGATCGATGCACGGTTCAACCGTGACGCACTGTGCACACGAGTCCAGGCGATCTCAGACATGCGGCACCGGATCCACATCACTGAACTCGAGGGTCTCGACTTCATCAGCACCCTCCAGGACGTCGCCGATGACGTCTTCGTCTACGCGGACCCGCCCTATCTAGTCCAAGGTGAGGGCCTCTACCTTCACGCCTTCGACGCCGACGATCATGCCGCCCTGGCCCAACTGCTCGCTGACGCGGCCTTCCCCTGGATGCTGACCTACGACGACGACCCCCGCATCACGCAGCGCCTCTACGCCGGGGGACGCTGCGCAACCTTCGACATCGCCCACACCGCGCACCACCAACACGTGGGCAAGGAAGCCGTGATCTACTCAGCCCGGTTGAATGTCCCCGACCTGGCGATCACGCGCGGCCGCGTCGCCCGGTGGGTCGACGCTTCCTAATACCGGGTGCAAGCCGCCCTCCGACACGTAGCAATCCAAAGGCGCCGGAAACTAGTAGTACAACCGCGACCACGGCGCAAGGAGTCTCCAATAGTCGCTGGGACGGAGCAACCTGAGCCCTGTCTGGCTGTGAAGGTACTGCGCGACGCGAGGCAATCGCCGTTCCATGGTCAGGAAGGCCTCACATCGCCAATCAAGAGCCTCCTGAATGAGTTTGCCGTCCTTCCGGCTGATCATCCCAAACCGTTGATCCTGCAGGAGAGTTCCCGGCTCCGGCTCCCTTTCGTTGGACGACTGGACCTGCCATGTCTCCCTGACGTCGAGTACCCATTGCAAGTACGACCGGTCACCCCGAGCGACAACCTCCCGTAACGAAGAGGCGGTCACGACGAGCTCGAACATGGCGCGCTGATTGACCAAGAGGACGCGCCGGAGCGCGTCGATCTCCTCACCAAGCCCCTGCACTCGTGCTGCCCGACCAGCGGCGATGAAGGAAACCCCGTCGAAGATCTGCTCCCCGAAGTCGTGGATCGTTTGCAGGGTTGACGTGTCTAAATAGATTCGTCTCGGCAGCGACAACCAGCCTTCCAAGGACGTGTCATCCACGAGAACACTTTGGCACGGTGGATCGGGAAGCCCTGAACTTCGAAGGAGTCTAGATGGCAACGGTGGTCTCCACGTCGGCGATCGCAGTCGCGGCGCCGGTCAGGACGTAGGCATCCGTCCCGAAAACGGGAGCCCTCACTACGGCTGTGGATCGCATGAACAAAGGCACGACGCGTCTGATGTACATCTCGATCGCGCCGGCCGTCATTGCAGTGGCAGCCACGATCGTCTCACTCGTCTGAGGCGACTATGACCGACCAGATGCTTGGCGTGCTCGCCGGGGGCGCTGTGGCAATGTGAGCGGCCTTGTAGTCGCCCAATGACTGAACGACGCGGTCGGGACGAGTGGTGTCGGCAGAACCGTCTTTCCGCGGCTTCCAAGGTGATCCGAGCTTTCAGCCCTATCAACCGCGAGATGGCCACGCTGGCCATCTGGGATGAGCGATCGATCGACGGAACCAGCGCGGCATGGGTGCCGTTCCACGCCGCCTCGGGTCGAGTGGAAGGCGGCACGCCCCGAGGCAGCGCTGATCGCGCCGCAGACCGAGCTTCAACTACTTGGCCAGCTCGATCGAGAACTAGACCACGTGCTTGAAGCTGCCATCCTCAAACGTTGGGACGCCAAGGGACTTCCGCCTGCAGCGAGCACGGCTCGGCGAACTCGCGTCCCGGAACGTGCGAGCCGCACGCGCGACCGCCAACGAACGCTCTGCCGACCTGCCCTTGATCTGAAGTTGGGCAAGCGACCTCGATGAGGCCGCAAGGCAACCTGGGCCGCAGACAAAGGGAAGGGACTCTCGGACCAATTGAGGATCTCGACAGGATTCGGGCAAGGCTGAACTGCCAAGTTCGCGACAACGAGCAGGTCGGGCTACGAGGCGACCAGACACATCGGCGAGGAATCTACTGCGCGCGAGGCGACCACGCGGCATACGCTGCCCCCATGCCCGGCCCGGTGATCGCCTGCCCCCACTGCGGCACCAAGAACCGCCTCCCCCTCGTCGCGAAGGGGACGCCCCGGTGCGCGCACTGCAAGGAGCCGCTGCCCTGGCTCGTGGACGCGGGGGACGGCGACTTCGACCAGGTCATCGACACCAAGGCGCTGGTCGTCGTCGACCTGTGGGCGCCGTGGTGCGGGCCGTGCCGGATGATCGCACCGGTGCTCGAGACCCTGAGCGAGGAGCTCGCCGGCAAGGTCAAGGTCGTCAAGGTCAACGTCGACAACTCGCCGCGAATCGCCATGAAGTACAAGGCACAGAGCATCCCGATGATCCTCGTCATGGACCACGGCGAGGTGGTCGACACGATCGTGGGCGCACAGCCTGCCCCGGTCCTGCGCAGCCACATCACACAAGCGCTGGAGCGCCGTGGCTGAGGTGGACGGCGGCGTCGCCGACCACCCCGGTCGCGGTCCGCTGCTGGAGGAGCTCCACGCCCGGCCAGCCCCACGCATCCACCCGTCCTCGCTCGTGCTGCACCTTGCGCTCGAGCAGCCGCAGGCAGCCGCGGTGCGCGACCGCGGCGACGACGTGCGGCAGCTGCGCGCGCTCGTCGGCGGCGACGGGGCGGGCCTGCCGGAGGAACCTCGCCACCACGTGTTCCAGCGAGGAGCCTGGGAGATCACGTGGGAGAGCCACACCGAGTTCACGTCCTACACGGCCGTGCGGCCGGAGCTGCCTGACCCGTCGAATCCCTTTGCAGCGCAAGCAGATGACGTCTTTCCGAGCGAGTGGGAGTCGGCTGATGCGGCGGCCCGGATCGCAGCGGTCGCGGTGGCAGTCCTGCCCATGCCGGCGTCGTCGGAGCAGGTCGTGGAGCAGGTCTCGGCATGGCTCGACCCACGCAGCCTGCTCATCACCCGGGTCCTCGGCGGCACGTGTGTGCTCGCTGGAGACTTCCGGGCCGACGCTGCCGGGCTGACGCGGTTCGTGCTGTTCGTGCCGCCGGACGTCGGGCCGGGTCGGGTGGGCCGCGCGGTGCAGCGCGTGGCGGAGCTCGAGACCTACCGGTCGCTGGCCATGCTCGGGTTCGTCGAGAGCCAGCGGCTCGGCGCCCGGCTCACCGCCCTCGACCCGCAGCTCCTCCACCTCGTCTCCCAGCTCGACGAGCCCGACCGCCCCGCCGAGGAGCTGCTGCACGAGCTGCTGTCGGTGACCGCCGAGCTCGAGGGCCTGGCGATGGCGTACGACTTCCGGTTCGGCGCCACGGGGGCGTATGCCGCGATCGTCGAGGACCGCTTGACCGGGCTCGCGGAGGAGCGCTTCCTCGGTCGGCAGACGCTGCGCGAGTTCCTCGCCCGGCGCTACCTACCCGCCATCCGCACGGTGTCGTCGCTGGAGGACCGCCTGGCGCGAATGCTCGAACGCGCCGGGCGCGCCTCAGACCTGTTGCGCACCAAGGTCGACGTGGAACGAGCCGCCCAGAACCAAGCACTGCTGCACAGCATGGACGCCCGCGCCGAGACCCAGCTCCAGCTGCAGCACACCGTCGAGGGGTTGTCGGTGGTGGCGATCAGCTACTACGCACTCGGCCTGCTGGGCTACCTGCTGGCCCCGGTCGTCGAGGAGGCCGGCATCTCCAAGGTCTGGCTCATGGCCGCCCTGACACCAGTGGTGCTGGTCATCGCCTGGCTCGGCATGCGCTGGGTGCGCGCCCGCATCCACCGCGACGTCGCCGCCCACCGCCCAGGCCACCCGCCCGCGAGATAGTCCTCGGCCAGACCAAACGTTCGGTGGCGAGGCGGTCACCCTCCTCGCGTTCGACCAGCGCTTCGACGCATCAGCTCCTCCCCGACCTCCGTCAGGTCCCGTTCAGTGCGCAAGGGGGAACCGTCGCCCGCGGACCAGCTCGTACCTCGCTGGGCCGCGGACTCCTCCCAAATCCCGCGTGCTGGATAAAACGAAGGAACCCCGACGGTAAAGCGTGTCGGGGTTCCTTCGTTTTGTGCGCAAGGGGGGATTTGAACCCCCACGCCCGTAAGGACACTGCCACCTGAAGACAGCGCGTCTGCCGTTCCGCCACTTGCGCGTGGACCGGGACATTCTGGCGCACCAGCCCGCCGAACTCCAAACCGGCCGGTCCCACCCGCACGGCATGCGCGGCACTCCCGTCCCCGCCCGTTACGATCGGTGGCCGGACCATTCTGCCTGCCGCACGAGAGGAGTCGCCGCGATGGGGCTGTTCGACCGCGTCGAGAAGAAGCTCGAGCGCGCCGTCAACGGTGCCTTCGCGCGTGCCTTCAAGTCCGAGGTGCAGCCGGTCGAGATCGCCAGCGCCATCCGCCGCGCCATGGACGACCGGGCGGCGGTCATGGGCCGCGGCCGCACCATCGTCCCCAACCTGTTCACGGTCGAGCTGTCCGACACCGACTACGACCGGCTCGGCGGCTACGACGAGGAGCTCGAGGACGAGCTGATCGCCGCCGCGCAGGAGCACGCCGAGTCCCAGCGCTACCAGCCGGGCGGCCCGATCCAGGTCGCCTTCGCCAGCGCCAACGACCTCGAGACCGGTGTCTTCCGCCTCCGCACGTCGACCGCCAGGCGCCCGGGCGCCACCCCCAACCGCCAGAGCGAGGGCGGGTATGCCGCGGCCGCGGCGCCGGCGCCGCAGGCACCGCCGGTGACCACGCGGCATACCGACGACGACGGGTTGGAGGCGACCCAGGCGCAACAGCCGGTCGCACCGCCCAAGCCGCCCCGGCGGGTCAACCCGGCCGACCGGCCGTGGCTCGACGTCGACGGCGAGCGCTACCCGCTCATGGGCGCCATCACCGTCCTGGGCCGCGACGACAGCGCCGACATCATCCTCGACGACCCGGGAATCTCCAGGCGGCACAGCGAAATTCGCGTGACCAACGACGGGCCGCACCTCGTCGCCAGCATCCGCGACCTGGGGTCGACCAACGGCACGTTCCTCAACAGCGAGCGCATCAGCTCGGGCCGCCTGTCCGACGGGGACCGGATCACGGTGGGCCGCACCTCTGTCACCTACCGCGCCGGTCGGCGGTGATGTCCCCACATGAGTGAACTCACCCTCACGATCATCCGGCTCGGGCTGCTCGCGCTCCTGTGGATCTTCGTCTTCAGCGTCGTCGGCGTGCTGCGCGGCGACATCTACGGCACCCGGGTGGTTTCCCGGTCGTCGCGCCAGTCGCGCCGCGCGGCCGAGCGCCCGCAGGCCGCCCCCGCCAGTGGCGGACGCAGCGAGCGCAGTGGCCGTGGTGACCGCGGTGGTCGGCGCTCCGGCGGCAACGCGCCCCGGTCGCTGCTCGTCACGCAGGGCTCACTGACCGGCACCGCCCTGCCCCTGCGCGAGTCCGGCACCGTCATCGGTCGCAACCCCGAGTCGGCGCTCGTCCTCGACGACGACTTCGCCAGCGGCCGCCACGCGCGGATCTTCGTGCGCGACGGCAGTTGGTACGTCGAGGACCTCGGCTCCACCAACGGCACCTGGCTGGGCAACGACCGGCTCACCGAACCGACCCCCGTCCAGGCGGGCAGCACGCTGCGGATCGGCAAGACCGTCATCGAGCTGCGGCGGTAGGCGACCTACGACGATGGCCTTCGCGTTCAACTACGCCGCGCGATCCGACGTGGGCATGGTCCGCTCGGAGAACCAGGACTCCGGGTATGCCGGCCCGCGCCTGCTCGCGATGGCCGACGGCATGGGTGGGCACGCCGGCGGCGACATCGCGTCGTCGGTGGTGATCGGCTCCCTCGTCGACCTCGACGACGAGGCCCCGGGCAGCTCCGAAGCGAGTCGCGCTCTGCTGCAACGGATTTCGTCGGCCAACCACGAGCTGTCCGACATGGTCAAGCAGGACCCGTCGCTGCACGGCATGGGCACCACGCTGATCGCGATCCTGCGCGCGCAGAACAAGCTCGTCGTCGCCCACATCGGTGACTCCCGGGCGTTCCTGGTCCGCGACGGCGAGGTCAGCCAGATCACCAAGGACCACTCGTTCGTGCAGAGCCTTGTCGACGAGGGGCGCATCACCCCCGACGAGGCGATCGGCCACCCGCAGCGTTCGCTCGTGACCCGGGTCCTCACCGGTGCGCCCGAGGACGAGCCCGACATCACCGTGCGCGAGGCCCGCGACGGCGACCGCTACCTCATCGCCTCCGACGGCCTCACCGACTACGTCGCCGCCGACACGGTCGCCGAGGTGCTCACCGCCGGTGAGGCCCCGGGCCCGACCGCCGACCGGCTGGTGCAGCTCGCCCTCAAGGCCGGCGCCCCCGACAACGTCACCATCGTCATCGGTGACGTGATCGACGCGACCCGCGCCGAGAAGGCCACCACCCAGCCGCAGGTCGTCGGCGCCGCCGCCGTCCGCACGCGACGCGGCACCCGACCGATCCCCGTGACCCCGGCCGAGAAGGCCGCGGCCCTCACCCGGGAGGCCACGGGCTCCGACAACGACGACGAGGACGACACCGAGGAGGTCCGCCTCGCCGAGGACGGTCCCGCCGGGCCCGGCCGCTGGCTGCGGCGCATCGCGGTGCTCGTCGTCGCCCTCGTCGTCATCGGCGGTGGGTCGTATGCCGCGTGGACGTGGACGCAGCGGCAGTGGTTCGTCGGCGAGGACAACGGCACCGTGGCGATCTTCCAGGGGGTCTCGCAGGACCTCGGGCCGGTCAAGCTGTCGCACGTCGAGGAGAGCTCGAGCGTCCGCGTGGCCGACCTGCCCGACTTCTACCGCACCCGTGTGCAGGGCACCGTCGCCGCCGACACCCTCGACGACGCCCGCACGGTCGTGGAGCAGCTGCGTTCGGAGGCCTCGCGCTGCGCGGTCGCGCGCGCACTCGGCGAACCCTGCGCCACCGGTCCGGGTTCCACCCCGTCCCCGACGACGACCACGAGCACGCCGTCCACGACGACCTCGACGACCGTCCCCAGCCCGACCAGCCCGACCAGTTCCCCCAGCGGCACGCGATGAACCCGTCATGAGCACCGTCTCCAGCCACCCGCCCCGCACCCGCCGCAACGTCGAGCTGGTGCTGCTGCTGCTCGCGGTCGGCATCGTCGTGCTGGCCTACGTCAACGTGTCGCTGGCCGTGAACAACGAGGTGCCCGCAGGGCTCACGACGCAGGTCATCGGTCTGCTGGTCCTGGCCGTCGGCTTCCACCTGGTGCTGCGGTTCAAGGCGTCCTACGCCGACCCCGTGATGCTGCCGATCGCGACGCTGCTCAACGGGCTGGGGCTGGTGATGATCCACCGCCTCGACCTCGCGGCCGGTCGCAGCATCGGCGAGGCCCAGGGCACGCGGCAGCTCATGTGGAGCGCCCTGTCCGTGGTGATCGCGGCGGGCGTGCTGTGGTTCCTGCGCGACCACCGGGTCCTGCGCCGCTACACCTTCACCGCCGGTGCGGTCGCCTTCGTCCTGCTGCTGCTGCCGCTGCTGCCCGGCATCGGCCGCTCCGTCTACGGGTCGCGCATCTGGATCGGGTTGGGGCCGTTCACCTTCCAGCCCGGCGAGATCGCCAAGATCGTGCTGGCCGTGTTCTTCGCCGGCTACCTCGTGCAGACCCGCGACGCGCTCAGCCTCGCCGGGCGCAAGGTGCTGGGGTTCACGTTCCCGCGGGCTCGCGACCTCGGCCCCATCCTCGTCGCGTGGATCCTCAGCCTCGGCATCCTCGTCTTCGAGACCGACCTCGGGTCCTCGCTGCTTCTCTTCGGCCTGTTCGTCGTGATGCTCTACGTCGCCACCGAGCGCATCTCGTGGATCGCGATCGGCTTGGCGCTCTTCAGTGCCGGCGCCTACGTCGCCTACCTCATCTTCGGCCACGTGCAGACCCGCGTGAACCTGTGGCTCGACCCGTTCTCACCGGACTCCCTCGCCGTCTCCGACCAGCTGGCCAAGGGCCTCATGGGGATGGCGGCCGGTGGCCTGCTCGGCACCGGGCTCGGACGCGGACGTCCCTACCTCACGCCGTTCGCCGAGTCCGACTACATCATCCCCAGCTTCGGTGAGGAGCTCGGGCTGGTGGGGCTGTTCGCGATCCTCATGCTCTACGTCCTGCTGGTCGAGCGTGGCCTGCGCACCTCCCTGGGTGTCCGTGACGGGTTCGGCAAGCTGCTGGCGGCCGGGCTGGCGTTCTCGGTCGCGCTGCAGTGCTTCGTCGTCGTCGGGGGCGTCACGCGCGTCATCCCGCTCACCGGCCTGACGATGCCCTTCCTGTCGGCCGGTGGCTCGTCGCTGCTGGCCAACTGGTCGCTCGTCGCGCTCCTGCTGCGCATCAGCGACCAGGCCCGTCGACCCGTCGCCGAGCTCGTGACCGGTCCCAACGCGACCAGTGACGCGCCCACCGAGGTCGTGGCGGTCCGATGAACGCCCCCATCCGCCGCATCTCCACCCTGGTCGCGCTGCTGTTCGCCGCCCTGCTGCTGTCCTCGACGTGGATCCAGTTCGTCCAGGCCAAGGAGCTGCAGGAGCGCCCCGACAACCGCCGCACCCTGCTGGCCAACTACGCGCGCGAACGCGGCCAGATCCTCGTCGGCGGCAACCCGATCGCCCGCTCCGTGCCGTCCGACGACGAGCTGAAGTGGTTGCGCACCTACCCGGGCAAGGACCTCTACTCCCACATCACGGGCTACTACTCGTTCACCTACGGTGCGGGCGGCGGCATCGAGGGCGCCGAGGACGCGCTGCTGTCCGGCTCGTCCGACAAGCTGTTCTACCGGCGGGTGACCGACATCCTCACCGGCAAGGAGCAGTCCGGCGCCAGCCTCGAGCTCACCATCAACGCCAAGGCCCAGGCGGCCGCCGACAAGGCCCTGGGCAACCAGCCCGGCGCCGTCGTCGCCCTCGACCCCAAGACCGGTGCCATCCTCGCGATGGTCAGCCACCCGGCATACGACCCCTCCGTCCTCAGCAGCCACGACACCGCCAAGGTGCAGGCGGCCTGGAAGGAGCTCAACGCCGACAAGAGCCGGCCCATGGTCAACCGGGCCATCGCCGGCAACCTCTACCCGCCGGGGTCGACGTTCAAGGTCGTCACCGCTGCCGCGGCGCTGGAGTCCGGGAAGTTCACCGAGGAGAGCTCGATCCCCGGCCCCGCCACGCTCGACCTGCCGCTCACGACGGCCAACCTGCCCAACGACTTCCCCGGAGCGTGCGGCCCGAACAACCGCGTCACGCTCACCCGAGCGCTCGAGATCTCGTGCAACACGGCATTCGGGTGGCTCGGCATGGAGCTCGGAGCTGACGAGTTCCGTTCGCAGGCAGCGAAGTTCGGCATCGGCGATCGGCTGTCCGTGCCCATGACCGTCACCCCCAGCAGTGTGCCGGCCGAGCTCAACGAGCCACAGCTGGCGCAGTCGGCGATCGGCCAGTACGACGTGCGGACCACTCCGCTGCAGGTCGCGATGATCTCGGCCGCCGTCGCCAACAACGGCATCGTCATGAAGCCCTACCTCGTCGACAAGGTCACCTCCTCCGACCTCGAGACGATCGACCAGGCCAAGCCGGAGCAGATGTCGCAGGCCGTCTCGGCCGACACCGCGGGCGCCCTGACGCGGATGATGCAGAAGGTCGTCGAGAGCGGCACCGGGACCGCGGCGCAGATCAACGGGGTCGACGTGGCCGGCAAGACCGGCACCGCGCAGCAGGGCCCCGGCCAGCCGCCCCACGCCTGGTTCACCGGGTTCGCCCCGGCCGACGACGCCAAGGTCGCCGTGGCCGTCGTGGTCGAGGACGGTGGCACCGCCGGCAACGAGGCGGCTGGTGGCCGGGTCGCTGCGCCCATCGCCAAGTCCGTCATGGAGGCGGTGCTGGGCCGATGACGTTCGGGGACAACAGCAGGACGAAGCAGGGACGGTCACAGATGCGCAGGGGCATTCGATGACGGCGCCGAGGATGTTGGGCGGCAGGTACGAGGTCGGTGAGCTCATCGGCCGTGGCGGCATGGCCGAGGTCCACCTCGGCCACGACACCAGGTTGGGCCGACCGGTCGCGATCAAGATGCTGCGCTCGGACCTCGCGCGCGACACCACGTTCCTCTCCCGGTTCCGCCGCGAAGCCCAGTCCGCAGCCGGGCTCAACCACGCCTCGATCGTCGCGGTCTACGACTCCGGTGAGGACACCATCACCGACGCCGGGGGCGCCACCGTCCCGGTGCCCTACATCGTCATGGAGTACGTCGACGGCAAGACCCTGCGCGAGGTCCTGAACGAGCGCGCGCCGCTGGAGCCGGCTGAGGCCGCGCGCATCACCGAGGGCGTCCTCGACGCGCTGGCCTACAGCCACCGGATGGGCATCGTCCACCGCGACATCAAGCCGGCCAACGTCATGATCGGCAAGCACGGCGAGATCAAGGTGATGGACTTCGGCATCGCCCGCGCGGTCGCCGACACCAACGCCACGATGACCCAGACGCAGGCGGTCATCGGCACGGCGCAGTACCTCTCACCCGAGCAGGCGCAGGGCCAGCACGTCGACGCGCGCTCGGACCTGTACTCGACGGGATGCCTGCTGTTCGAGCTGCTCACCGGCCGCCCGCCGTTCCAGGCCGACTCGCCGGTGGCCATCGCCTACCAGCACGTGGGTCAGCAGCCGCCGCGACCGTCCTCGCTCAACCCCGAGGTCCCCCCGGCCTACGACGCCGTGGTGCTGCACGCCCTGGCCAAGGACCGGGAGGCGCGCTACCAGGACGCGACGGCCTTCCGGGCCGACCTGCAGGCGGCGCGCCTCGGCCGTCCGATCAGTGACGCTGCGCGCGGCACCGCGGCCGCTGCCGGGGCCGACGCGACCGTCGCGCTGGCACCGGCGAGTGCCGCGGCCGCCACCACCGTGCTCCCGGCCGGGGGCGGGTATGCCGGCCCGCCGGCCGAGGGTGGGAACGGCAACACGGCGACCCTCCCGGCCGTGGGCCACGACCCCGACGACGAGCCGAAGAAGAAGCGCGGCTTCATGTACGTGCTGCTCGTGGCCGCCGTGCTCGGCGCCCTCGTGGTGCTCGGGCTGTTCGGCCGGTCGCTCTTCGACGGCGGCGACGAGCCCCCGGCGCAGGTGTCGGTGCCGAGCGTCGTGAACAAGCCGGTGGAGACGGCCCAGGCCGAGATCCGCGCGGCGGGGCTGAAGCCGGAGACCAACGAGGTCAACAGCGCCAAGGACGTCGGCACGGTCGTCGACCAGAGCCCGGGTGGCGCGGAGATGGTCGCGCCCGGCAGCGTCGTCAGCCTGAGCGTGTCGATCGGCCCGGACACCGTGGACCTGCCGGACCTCAAGGGCTATGACCAGGACGAGGCCAGGACCACCTTGGCCAACCTCGGCCTCAAGGTCGCCGCCACGACCAAGCAGGTCGACGACTCCGGTGAGGACAAGGGCAAGGTCGTCGCCACCAGCCCGGGCGCGGGCGAGACGGTTGCGGTGGGGTCCACGGTGACGCTGAGCGTGTCGTCGGGGAAGGTCAGCGTGCCCGACCTGCAGGGCCGCACCCGCAGTGACGCCTCTGATGACCTGAACGCCAAGAGCCTCAACGTCAAGACGGTGTTCAAGGAGAGCAGCGAGCCGGAGAACACGGTGATCGCCCAGAGCATCAAGGCGGGCACCAAGGTCGACGAGGGCACGACCGTGACCATCACGGTGGCCCAGCCCCCGCCGCCGACGCCGACCACGACAGCCACTCCGTCGACCACGACCACCACGACCGCGCCGCCGACCGAGACCACGACGACGACCCCGCCGCCGACAGCGACGACCACCGCGCAGACCCCCTGACGTCCCGCCGCAAAACGGGGGTTGCGTGCGTGAAACGGGGCTCACTGACACCCGTTTCGTGTCAGCAACCCCCGTTTTGCGAGGGGTGACGCCGCAGCCGGGGCGACCGCTCAGCTCCCGGCGGCGACCGCTCGCGCGACACCCTCGGCGTCACGCACGAGGGGACTCAGCCCGGCCGAGCGCTGCACCGCATCGGTGAGGCCGCACAGCTCGAGCCAGTTGGCGAGGATGCGGTGGCCGCCGTGGGTGAGGACGCTCTCGGGGTGGAACTGCACGCCGTGCAGCGGCAGGTCGCGGTGGCGGGCGGCCATGACGACACCGGACTCGGTGTGCCCCGTCGGGACCAGCTCGTCCGGCACGGTCGACGGCTCGATGGTGAGGGAGTGGTAGCGGGTCGCGGTGAACGGCGACGGCAGCCCGGTCAGCACGCCGGTGCCGTCGTGGACCACCTGCGAGGTCTTGCCGTGCAACAGCTCCGGCGCCCGCCCGACGGTGGCGCCGCAGACGACGCCGAGCGCCTGGTGCCCGAGACAGACCCCGAGCATCGGCTGCGAGCGCTCGGCACACGCCTCGATCATGGCCATCGACACCCCGGCCTCCTCCGGCGTGCCCGGGCCGGGCGAGACCAGCACCCCGTCGAAGTCGGCACCATCGGCGGCACTGACCGCGTCGTTGCGCACGACCTCGCACTCGGCACCCAGCTGCTGCAGGTAGCCCACGATCGTGAAGACGAACGAGTCGTAGTTGTCGACGACCAGGACCCGCGTCACCGCGCACCTGCGCCCGCGCTCGAGGTGTCGACCGTGTTGTCGTTGAACGGCATGTACGGCGCCACCTCGGGGAACACCCACAGGAACAGCACCGCCACGACCGCCGCCACCAGCACCAGCGCGATCAGCACGCGCACGACGAGGGGACCGGGCAGCGCCCGCCAGATCGCGGCATACAGCATCGTCAGGCTCCCTTCGGGACGGCGAGGGTGCCGGCGGGCAGACCCTTGGCACGCGGGTAGGACTTGTCGAGCTGGGCGAAGACGATGTAGCGCTCGGCGGCGCTGTACTTGGGGTGGCAGGCGGTCATCGTCATCCACCGCTCGGTCGGCTTCACGCCGGGCTTGTCCGGCACCGGGGCGATGACCTCGACCGCGGTCGGCAGCACGATCCGGTGGCTCTTGACGACGTAGACGAAGTAGGTCGTCTTGGTCTCCACGACCACCTTGTCACCCGGCTGGAGCTTGTCGATGTCGTGGAACGGCCGGCCGTACGTCGTGCGGTGACCGGCGACGGCGAAGTTGCCCACCACCCCGGGCATGGCGGTGTCCTTGTAGTGCCCGACGCCCTCGTCGAGGATGTCCAGGTTCGTGCCCTCGAGCACCGGCCGGGCGTAATCGGCGCCGAGCCGCGGGATGCGCAGGATCGCGAACGCCTCACCGAACGGCACGTCCTTGGGCTTCTCGTTCGCGCTCGCGGGGGCCTGGCGGAACTCGCGGTCGAGCCGGGCGATCGTCTGGTCCTGCACGCGGTTGGCGGTCACGTCGGTCCACCACAGCTGCCACGCGACGAACAGCAGCAGCACCAGCCCGGCGGTCACGAGCAGGTCGCCGACGGCACCGAGCGACCAGCGCAGCGCCTTCACGCGCCGGCCCTCGCGTACTGCAGCGCGGTCGAGCCGGCATACGCCGGGAACGTCACGTCGGGCAGGGTCTTCACGTCGTACCCGAGGCCGAGCGCGTCGACGTACTCGCGGTAGATGCCCACGGTGCGGCTGGCGTCGAGCGCCTGCTGCAGCGCCTGCGGGTCACCCATGGCCCGGATGCGGTAGGGCGGCGAGTAGACGCGGCCCTGGAGGATCAGGGTGTTGCCGACACACCGCACTGCACTGGTCGAGATGACCCGCTGGTCCATCAGCATCATCGCCTCGGCTCCGCCTTTCCACAGTGCGTTGACCACTGCCTGCACATCCTGCTGGTGCACGACGTAGGAGTCGAGCGAGATGCCGTCGGGCAGCGGGTCGGGGACGATCTTGGCGTCGTCGAGGCTCACCTCGAGCGCCGCCCCGCGGACCGGCTGCGTGCCGGCCGCGAGCGCGAGCGAGTCGGCCTTGCGGGTCAGCTGCGTGACCCGCAGGTCGCCGGGCGCCTGCTGGCTGCTGAGCCGGTCGACCTCCGACTGCACCTGCTGCAGCTTCTGTCCGGCCAGGGTGTTCTGCCGGGTCTCGGCCCGGATCAGACCGGGCAGGTCACCGCCGGAGGAACGCAGGTCCGTGCCCTTGGCCGTGGTGGCGCTCGTGGCGAACAGGACCCCGGCCGCGACGGCGACCAGCGGCACGGCCGCGGACCAGAAGGTGGGTCGACGCGTCAACCACGTCAGCTGCTGGCCCACCATGGCACTACGCTAAGGCACGCCTGACATGGGGCGAACACCGCTCGCCCACACCGATCCCCCTGCCTCGACCTGCAAGGAGCAGTCCCGTGCCGGAGTCCAAGGGTCGCGACAAGCGCGCCTACACCCCGCCCAGCAAGCCCGCGAAGGCCAAGGTCGGGAACCCGGTCTGGTTCGTGCCGGTCATGCTCGCCCTCATGGTCATCGGCCTGTTCTGGATCGTCGTCTTCTACATCACGTCCCAGCAGTACCCGATCGAGTCGCTCGGCCGGTGGAACCTCGGCGTCGGCTTCGGCCTCATGCTCGTCGGGTTCGCCATGACGACCCGCTGGCGCTGACGCGCCCTCAGCCCAAGGCGCCGGTATGCCGCGTGGTCACCACGCGGCATACCGGCGCCTTTTGCGTGGACTCCCCACTGACAAGCCGAGGTTGTCCACAGGGTTGTTCACAGCTGGGGACAAATGACAGCCGTGTAATCCAGCTCGGTCCGGTTCAGCCGAACGGGGTCGCCAAGGGCGCGGGATAGAGCGAGTACTTCCACAGCGCGACCGCCACGATCACGGCGAGTACTCCGGCGAGCGCGGGCAGCTGCCAGCGACGCCGCGCCGGCGAGCTGAGCCCGGCGATGACGGCCGCGCAGGCCGCGCCGGTGAGGAAGCCACCGAGGTGGGCCTGCCAGGCGATGTTGGGGAAGACGAACCCGATGACGGCGTTGATGACCAGCGTGCCGTACATGCCCGCGGAGGAGAGCCCGAGCTTGCGGTTCAGTACGAGCAGCGCACCGAACAGGCCGAACACCGCACCGGACGCACCCACCGTGCCGGCGCCCCAGAAGAGCTCGTACGGCGGGGCATAGGGGATGGGCCGCGGTGACTGGAACAGCATGTACGCGACCGAACCGCCGATGGCGCTGACGAGGTACAGCACGGCGTAGCGGACCGAACCGAGCAGCCGCTCGAGGTACTGCCCGCCAACCATCCACAGCGCCAGCATGTTGAACAGGATGTGCGCGATGCCGCCGTGCGCGAACGCCGCGGTGAGGAACCGCCACGGCTCCTCGCGCGCCGGGCCGGGGTCGAACAAGATCTCCTCGGTCAGCCCGGGCCGCACCGTCTGGGCCAGGAAGACGACGACACAGATCGCGATGATCGCGTAGGTCACGACCGGCGTCTGCTGGACGCGTCCGCCGAAGGGGGTGCGCCGCGGACGGTCCGCCTTGCTCGACTGGCGCACGCAGTCGACGCACTGCATGCCCACGGCGGCCGGGCGCTGGCAGTCGGGGCAGGCCGGCCGGTTGCACCGCTGGCAGCGCACATAGGACACCCGGTCCGGGTGCCGCGGGCAGGTCGGTGGGGCCTGCGGCGTCGCCTGGTATGCCGTGTCGTCACTCATGTGTCGTGCCTTGCCTTCGCGGGTTCGAGGTGTTCGGCCACCGGGTCTGGTGGCTGAACACCTCGAACCGACGGGTCGGCGGGTCAGTCGTTGACGACGACCTGCTCGATGACAACGTCCTGGGCCGGCTTGTCGTTCGCACCGGTCGGGACGGCGGCGATCTTGTCGACGACCTCACGGCTCGGGCCGTCGGCCACCTCGCCGAAGATCGTGTGCTTGCCCTGCAGCCAGGTGGTGGGGCCGACGGTGATGAAGAACTGGGAACCGTTGGTGCCCTTGCCCATCCGCTTGCCGGCGTTGGCCATGGCGAGCATGTAGGGCTTGGTGAAGTCCTTGTCGGGGCTGATCTCGTCGTCGAAGGTGTAGCCGGGGCCGCCGAAGCCCTGACCCACCGGGCAGCCGCCCTGGATCATGAAGCCGGGGATGATCCGGTGGAAGATCAGGCCGTCGTAGAACGGCGTGGGGTTGGTGCGGCCCGCGTCGTCGCGGTACTCCTGCTCGCCCTTGGCGAGGCCGATGAAGTTGCGCACGGTCTTGGGCGCAGCGTCGGGGAACAGCGTGACGTTGATGTCGCCGTAGTTGGTCTTGAGGGTGACGTCCATGCGCTCATCCTTCCATGCGGGCGCGGACCTGCCCGCCCGCGGCTGGCCGCGGTGGCCACGCCGGACACGACCCGCGACCACGCGGCATACGTCTCACTGCGCACCCCCGGGCTTGCCGACCAGCGCAAACTTGACAGGATGGGAGGCAAACCCGGTTCCCACCGGAACCGGCACCAGACATGTGTAGGAGGCACGGGTGTTCCGTACCAAGAGCAAGACCGAGCAGGCCGCCGAGACGGTGAGCAACACCGCCCAGAGCGCCGCCGACTACGCCGCGGCGCTCAAGGAGCGCGTGGCACCGGCGGCGGGCGTGGCCAAGGACCGCGCCAGCGCCGCTGCCGAGAAGGCCAAGCCGCACGTCGAGGCCGCCCGCGACTGGGCCAAGCCGCACGTCGACCACGGCATCGAGGTCGCCGCCCCCAAGGTGCAGGGTGCCGTCGAGGGTCTCGCGCCCAAGGTCGACCAGGCCCGCGACACCATCGTCGACTCGGTGCTGCCGCGCATCGCCGAGGCCGTGGCCACGATCGCCGCCGCGTCGACTGCCGCCAAGGAGGGCGCGACCGAGGCCGCCGACCGCTCCGGTGACGCCTTCTCCGTCCTCAAGGGTGACGCGGTCGCCAAGCCCAAGCGCAACAAGGGCAAGCTGCTGATCTTCCTCGGTGTCGTGGCTGCCGCCGCTGCGGCCTTTGCGGCGTTCCGCAAGAGCGCCCCGCGGGAGGACCCGTGGGCCACCCCGCTCGACGACCCGTACACCGCGCCGTCGACCGGTCGCGCGTCCACCCTCGGTGGGGCCGGTGGGGCCGGTGCCGCCGGTGCCGGCTCGAGCGGCTCGAGCGGCACCGCCGCCGACAAGGTCTCCTCGCTCGCCGACGCGGCCAAGGAGAAGGCGACCGCCGCCAAGGACAAGGCGGCCGAGGTCGCCCACGACGTCACCGACAAGGCGAAGGACCTGGCCGACAAGGCCAAGGACACGGCGGCGGACGCCAAGGACCGCGCCTCCGACCGCGCCGACGACGCCAAGGACGTGGCCCGGGACGCCAAGGGTGTGGCGAACGACGCCGCCGACGACGCCAAGGACGTCGCGCAGGACGCGAAGAACAAGCTCGACTGAGACCTCTCACCACGAGCCGACGATCAGGCCACCACCCCGTGCGGGTGGTGGCCTGACTCGTGTGCGGCCGCGAGGTAGCGTGGCGCCCTGATGTGGGACGTCCTGGCCGGTCCGTACCTCGCTGCGGCGGGGCTCCTCGTCGCGGCCGGTGCCCCCAAGGTGGTCGACCCGATGAACCTCGTGCGCGCCATCCGCGCCGCCGGTCTGCCGGCGGGGCACACGGTGGTGCGTCTCGGCGCGCTCGCCGAGGTGGTCGTGGGCCTGTGGGCGCTCATCGCGCCGGGCCGGTATGCCGCGACGCTCGTCGCCGCGGCATACCTCGCCTTCACGGTGTTCGTCGTGCGCGTGCTGCGCCGTGGTGGCGTGGTGGGGTCGTGCGGGTGCTTCGGCAAGGCCGACACTCCGGCGACCGGGACGCACGCGGTGCTCACCGGCGCCGCGGCGCTGGTGGCCGCGGCGGTCGCCGTCGACCCGCCGGTGTCCGCGTGGAGTGGCGCGGACGCGGTCACCTGGACCACCGTCGCCCTGGCCGCGCTGGTCGGCTTCCTCGCCTGGCAGGTCATGGCCGTCCTGCCGACCTTGACCCCCGCTGCCGTCCGCAGCACCGGAAGGAGCTGACGTGCTCGCCGCCGTCATCGTCGAAGGAGTGGCGATCCTGCTGCTCGGGCTGCTCGTCCTGGGTCTGTTGCGCAGCCACGCGCTGATCCTCAAGGCCCTGCACGAGCTCGGTGCCGGGCTCGAGCTGGAGCGCGAGGCCGGCACCGGTGCCACGACCGCGACGACCGGCGGCACACCCGGTCCGGTGCCCGTCGAGCTCGAGACCGGCGTCGTGCCGGCGACCCGCCACGACTCGGCCACCGGGCACGACATCGTCGGCACCGGGCTGGACGACCGGGCCCGCACCGTCGAGGTGACCGCGCCCGGGACGCGGTCCCTGCTGGCGTTCCTGTCCAGCGGGTGCAGCGTGTGCCAGACGTTCTGGGAGGAGTTCCAGGGTGAGGTCGACGTGCCCGGCGGCGCGACGCTGCGCGTGGTGACCAAGGGCCCCGAGGACGAGTCGCCGAGCGCGCTGAAGAAGCTCGCCGGGCCGCTCGACGTCGTCCAGTCGAGCCGGGCCTGGGTCGACTACGACATCCCCGGCTCGCCCTACTTCGTCTTCGTCGAGGGTGGCACGGTCACCGGCGAGGGCTCTGCCACGACCTGGCCGCAGGTGCGAGACCTCATGGCGCAGGGCGTGGCCGAGACGGCGGAGGCGCGGTCGGCGGCCGGTCGGCAGGGCCCCGGGACCCTCGTGGGCGGCACGCCCGAGCGCGACAGCATCCCTCGGATCGACGCCGAGCTGCGCGACGCCGGGATCGAGCCCGGGCACCCGAGCCTCTACGAGTCACCCGACGCCGCACCCCACGAGACTGGTGCCCACGAGCCGGAAGCGCACGAGGCCATGTCGCACGAGGCCACGTCGCACGAGCAGCAGCACCGCCCGTGACCGCGACCTCCCTCGCCCTCGTCCTGGGGGTGCCCATGGCGGTGGTCGCCGCCACCCGCGCGACCTGGTCGCCTTGAGGTGAGTCGATGCTCTCGAGCATCAGCCCGCTCGGTGAGCGGGCACGGCACTCGCGCTGGTGGCTGACCACCGCGGCATACCTCCTCGGCTCCATCGCCGGAGGCCTCGCGTTGGGGGCGCTCTTCGCGCTCCTCGGCGCACTCGTCCCCACCTCCGTGCGCACCTCGCCCGTGGCGCTGGTCGTCGTGGCCGCGCTGCTGCTGCTCGGGCTGGCCCTCGACCTGCGCGTGGGCGGCACCGAGCTGCCGTCGTGGCGGCGGCAGGTCGACGTGGCATGGCTCGACCGCTACCGCGGGTGGGTGATGGGGCTGGGTTTCGGGGGGCAGCTCGGCTTCGGCCTGGTCACGATCATCACCAGCTCGACGACGTATGCCGTGGCGTTGCTGGCCGCGCTGTCCGGTGACCTGGGCGCGGGGCTGGTCATCGGGGGGACGTTCGGCCTGGTGCGTGCGCTGCCGTCGCTGCTGATGGGTGGCGTGCGGGATCCCGAGGCGCTGCACCGGGTGTTCGGGCTGGTCGAACGTGCGGCCCGGCCGGTGGACCGCGTCGCTATGGTGGCTCTGGGAGGAGCAGCGACGACGCTGCTCGTGGCGGCGATCGGGAGCTGAGCATGGCTGACGGTTTTGGACTGGGCGTCGACGCCCCGCGTGGCTGGCACGTGGAGGTGAGCCGACAGCCCGGCGCCGAGCCCCCGACCGTGTCGGCCACCGGTCGCACCGCCGTGCCCGTCGACGAGCAGGGTGACGTCACACGCGGCGTGCTGCACGCCTGCACCCGCGCGCTTCCCGCCGACCGCGGTGACTTCGGCAGTGGCGCGGTCGACCTGCTCGGCCCGGACGACATCTTCGTGGCCCTCGTCGACTACGGCGCCGACGTGGCCGACCAGGGACTCTTCGAACGGCAGGGCATCCCCAAGCTCGCGCCGTCGCAGTTCGCGCCGAACCGGCTCCAGCGGCCGCTGCCCGGGATGAGCGCCAACCAGCAGTTCTTCAGCGTGGGTGGGCGGGCGTTCTGCCTCTTCACGGTGCTAGGCAGCCACGCACGCCGGATGGCGTCGGTGCCGCGGGCCGCCCAGCTCGTGAAAGGCCTGCGCATCACCGAACGCGACACCTTGAAGCGGCAGGGAGGACGACCGTGAGCACGCTGGACGACCTGAACCGGTCCGAGGTCAAGGGGATGGCAGGGCTCGTGACCCGGCTCGCGAGCGCCCTGCGGCCGGTGAGCCGGCGCAGCCTGCTCATGGGGACCACGGTGGCGGCGACGGCGCTCGCCACGAAACCCAAGGACTACGTGCTCCGGCCGGTCGCGGCATACGCCACGATCTGTGGGCCGGGGAACACCGCGGCGAGCGGGTGGACCGTCTTCTGCGCCACCATCAACAAGGGCACCAACGCCTGCCCGCCGGGCAGCTTCGCCGCCGGCTGGTGGAAGGCCGCGGACTCCTCGTGGTGCGGCGGGGGCTACCGCTACATCGTCGACTGCAACGCCTCGTGCTCCAAGTGCAGCACCGGGTGCAGCGACGGCATCTGCGACAGCCGGTGCTGGTCGTGTTCGTGCGGCACCGGTTCGACGGCGACCTGCGACCAGCGGCGCATCTGCTGCAACGCCTTCCGGTACGGCCAGTGCAACACCCAGGTGAAGTGCTCCGGCGGCGTCCACTGCCGAGTGGTCAGCTGTGTGGCGCCCTACAAGTGGGAGGCGTGCACGACCACCTCGCTGCGCGACGACCGCACAAGCGAACACAGCACCCCCAAGCTGCCGCTGTGGAGCCAGATCGAGCAGAAGTACATCGCGCTCGGTGCCCAGGCCTCGTTCCTCAAGGCGTCGACGTCCCCGCTGACCCGGCTGAGCGACGGACGCGGCAGCTACGTGCGCTACCAGGGTGGCTGCATCTACTACACGACGGCGACGCGCGCCGTCGCGGTCAGCGAGTGGGTCTACGACTTCTACGCCACCAAGGGCGGACCGTTCGGGGCGCTCGGCTACCCCAAGGCGGACCTGCGACGTGGGCTCCGGGACGGTGGGTGGATCCAGGTCTTCGAGAAGGGCGCGATCACCGACAGCCAGTCCACCTCCACCCAGGCGGTCTCCGGCGTGCGCTGGACCGTCTGGCAGGCGCAGGGGCGCGAGAGCGGCGCCCTCGGTTACCCCAAGGGCGACCTGCAGACCGGTCTGGTCGACAACGGCTGGATCCAGCTGTTCCAGACCGGCGCCATCACCGACTCCTCCAGCACGACCACGCAGGCCGTGAGCGGCATCCGCTACACCAAGTGGGCCGACAGTGGGCGGGAGCGCGGCGTGCTCGGTTACCCCACCGGTGGCATCACCCGGGACCTGCCCGACAGTGGGTGGATCCAGGTCTTCCAGCGGGGTGCGATCACCGACACGGCGAGCACCTCGACCCAGGTCGTCAGCGGCTCGATCTACACCGCCTGGTACACCGCGCGACGGTGGCTGGGTCCGCTGCGCTACCCGACTGCACCGATGGTCACGCAGGCGCGTGGTGCGTCGCAGGCGTTCCAGGGCGGTGAGATCTGGGCGCTCACGGGCAAGCCGGGGTACGAGGTCTACGGCGCAGTCCTCACCCAGTGGAAGGCGGCAGGGGGTGCGGCCGGGCAGTACGGCTACCCGGTGTCGCGCACCCAGCCGACTGCCGACGGCCGGCTCACGTGCACCTTCGAGGGCGGCACGATCACGGCCTGAGTCGCTCGAGTTCGTCGTTCTCAGGCGAGTTGTGAGATCGCCTCTGCCACAAGGCGATCCGCGTCGGGCGGGATGCACCGGAGGTCGACGAGGCAGCGTCCCCGGTCGACCCGGGCGAGGACCGGTCGCGGTTGCGCGCGCAGCCGTGGGGCGCAGTCCTCAGGGAGCGCGACGGCCCACCCCGGCAGGGTGAGCCCGGGCGCGCCCCCGCCACCGACGACTCCGTCGGCCTCGACCACGGTGGCCCGCAACTCCGGGGGAGCGGAGGCCGCGAGGGCCCCGCACCGGGCGCGCAGCTGGTCGGGGTCGGCGTGCAGGTATGCCGTGACGGGAGCGGCTGGGCCGGTCACCGTCGCCTCGAGTGCCGCGAGGGCAAGCTTGTCGGCGCGCACGGCCCGGGCCAGGGGGTGGCGGCGGATGCGCTCGACCTCGGCGGCACGGCCGAGGAGGATGCCGGCCTGGGGGCCGCCGAGCAGCTTGTCACCACTGGCGGTGACGACCGCTGCGCCGGCACGCAGGGCGGTGGTGGCGTCAGGCTCGTCGGGCAGCAGCGGGTCCGGGGAGAGCAGGCCGCTGCCGATGTCGTGCACCACCGGTGGGCCGAGGGTGGCGAGCTCCTCGACCGGCACCTGTGCCGTGAAGCCCTCGACCCGGAAGTTGCTGGGGTGCACCTTGAGGATGCACCCGGTGTCGCTGCCCAGGGCGTGCTGATAGTCGGCGAGGGTCGTACGGTTGGTGGTGCCGACCTCGCGCAGCCTGGCGCCGGTGCTGGCGATGAGGTCCGGCAGCCGGAACCCGTCGCCGATCTCGACCATCTCGCCCCGGCTGACGACGACCTCCTTGCCGGCGGCCAGGGCCGTGGTGGCCAGGACGAGGGCGGCCGCCCCGTTGTTGACGACGAGCGCGGCCTCGGCGTCCGGCACTCGGCGCAGCAGGGTGTCGAGCAGGCCGCGAGCGCGCCGCGACCGCTGGCCGGTCTCGAGGTCGAGCTCGACGTCGACGTAGCCGGCGGCATCGGCGATGGCCTCGACCGCTGCGACCGACAGCGGGGCGCGGCCGACGTTGGTGTGGATGACGACGCCGGTGGCGTTGAGCACCGGGGTGAGGCTGCTGCGGTGTCGGGGGAGTGCCGCGAGCGTGGCGTCCGGGACGTCCTCCGGCGCGAGGTGGCCTTCGCGCACCTGCTGTTGGGCGGCCGTGACCGCCTGCTTCACGCGGTCACGTCCGTGGCGCGAGATCGCCTCTGCCACAGCGGGATCGGCGAGGACGGCATCGGTGCGGGGCACGCGGCGACGGGGGTCACCCTGGTGCGCGTCCGGCATACCTCGTCCTCTCCCGACGTGAGCGTGGCCTGACCCGCGAGATTAGCCTAGGCACCATGGCTGAGACGGTCGGGACGGTGCGGTTGACGCAGTATGCCGCGGGCGGCGGGTGCGCCTGCAAGATCCCGCCGGGGGAGCTCGAGTCGATCGTGGGTGACCTGGTGGGGCAGACGTCGGGCGACGTGCTGGTCGGGCTCGACGACGGCGATGACGGTGCGGTGGTGCGGATTTCGGGGGACCAGGCGGTCATCTCGACGGCCGACTTCTTCACGCCGGTGGTCGACGACGCGTACGACTTCGGGCGGATCGTGGCGGCCAACGCACTGTCGGATGTCTATGCCATGGGTGGGCGGCCGGTGCTGGCGATCAACCTCGTGGGGTGGCCCCGGTCGATGCTCCCGATGGAGCTGCTGCGTGAGGTGCTGCGCGGTGGGTTGGACGTGGCCGGGGCGGTCGGGTGCGCCGTGGCTGGTGGTCACTCAATCGACGACCCGGAGCCGAAGTACGGCATGGCCGTGACCGGGCTGGCCGACCCGAACCGGTTGCTGCGCAACGACTCTGCGGCCGCTGGCCTGCCGATCACACTGACCAAGCCGATCGGGGTCGGCCTGCTCAACAACCGGCACAAGGCGACAGGGGAGGTGTTCCCGCAGGCGATCTCGTCCATGGTTGCGTTGAACGATGACGCCTCGACGGCCGCGCTCGCGGCGGGAGCGCGGGCGGCGACGGATGTGACGGGGTTCGGGCTGCTGGGGCACCTGTGGAAGATGCTGCGGGCGTCAGGGGTGGGCGCCGAGCTCGAGGTCGGTGCCGTGCCGGTGCTGGAGGGTGCGCGGGAGGCGTTGCGCGACGGGTACGTCAGCGGCGGGACGCGTCGCAACCTCGACTGGGTGCGGCCCCACGTCGACGCGGATTCCGGTGTGGGAGAGGACGATCTGCTGCTGTTGGCCGACGCCCAGACCAGCGGCGGGCTGTTGGTCGTGGGCGAGGTGCCGGGTTACCCGGTGATCGGGCGCACCACGGCAGGTGACGCGCGCATCTCGCTGCGCTGAGCGGCATACCCTCGGTTCTCACCCCTGTGCCGGAGGATGCGGGCGCGGCTGACCGCTATCGTGCCTGCGTCGGGCGTCAGTCTCCGGTTGCAGAACCGGGCGAGGGCGTGAAGATGGGGGAGCGATGTCGGGGAAGAGCTGGCGTTGGTGGTCCGCACGGGGCGCGGTCGCGGTGGCCGCGCTCGTGGTCTTCGTCGCGCTGAGCCGGTTGTGGAGCTACGCGACCGCCGATGACCCGGCCATCGTGGAGCAACCGGAGATCGTGGCGGTGGGCAGCTCCGCGTGCGCGCACATGCACCAGGCCGCGGCAGCCGCCGCCGTGGGACGTGGCGCCACCGTCGCCCAGAAGGTCGGCGCCATCAACGCCCAGAACGACGCGGTCGTGGGCATGGTGACCCAGCTGGAGGCGTTGGGGTCGGACCGGCTCGACAGCGACCAACCCGCGGCCGAATGGGTCGAGGACTGGCAGCGGCTGGTCAAGGTCCGCGACGACTACGCGCGCGGGCTCGCCTCGGGGAAGACCAAGCCGTTCGTGGTGCCCACGATCGACGGCCACAGCCTGGTGGACCGGCTCAACAACTCCGGCATCAACTGCCGTGTGCCGTTGACTCTCCTGAGCCCCTGAGGCTGCAGGGCCGACGGTACGACGTTCGCGCACTTTGCCATGGGTCGCGCATCGGCAGCTACGCGACCCGTGTCGAACTGCGCGACCGTCAAATCTGTGGTGGAGCCAAGGGGACTCGAACCCCTAACCCCCTGCTTGCAAACTCAGCCCGATGCCGTCGTCCGGCGTCGTTTGCGCGTGTGGTGCTGCGTCAGATGCCACCTGATCGCGCCGGTTGGGTGCGTCGTTGCTGTACTCGTTGCAGTACTTCAGGACTGTCGAGACGCCACCCAGATCCGCCAGATTGTCGGTGCGCGCTGTCACAGTCAGCTCGACGTTGGTCCGAGGTGGACCACCCACGAACCGGGAGGAAGTCATGGCAGTCGAGATCACGCACATCAGGCTTTCAGGCGGGTACGGCCACGAGCACATTGTGCTCTACCGATGGCGCAACATCAGCAGTGGCGAGTCCGGCTCCAGCGACAAGCCAGCGATGGTTGCATGGGTCGAGGCTCCCCAGAATCGAGCGTATGTGGGGAGTGGAGCTGCGCGAGCCGAAGTCGGTGTCGTTCGTCCCACCTATGGCCAGCCCTACCTCCGCACGTATGCCGACGGCCAATGGACGAATAACCTTCTTGCACTGCCGCACTTCTAGCGTCAATGCGGTCCAGCCAGCGCATATCGGTGAGCATGGAGTGGTAGCGCGCGGTCGTGCCCCTCGGAGCGTCGTGGGTCGAGGACTGGCAGCGCCTGGTGAAGGTGCGCGACGACTACGCGCGGGCGTTGGCGGCCGGCAAGGCGAAGGCGGCGTTCGTGGTGCCGGTGGTGGACGGCCGGAGCCTGGTCGACCGGCTTCACAACTCCGGCATCAACTGCCGCGTCCCTCTGGTTCTGCTCAGCCCCTGAGGGCCCGCGTTTCGAGGTAAAAACGCGCCGGATTCCCGGGCGTTTCTACCTCGAATCGGAGCTTCTGCTGTGGAGCCAAGGGGACTCGAACCCTGACCCCCTCTTGCAAACTCGGAGCCTGAACGTCGCCAAGCATCGCCTGAGTACGAAGCGGCGCAACAGCCGTCAGGTGAGCGGCCTTCTCAGAGGCACCGTTGCCGTACTTTGCTGGGGTACTCCGGTCCCGGGTCCCCGTTGCCTGCAGTCCCGCTTCCAGCGCGTCTTGCGGAGTCTGCGCCACACCTTTGTTGCCTCGCGCCGCTCAAGGGTCACGACCGCAAGGTCTCGACCTCGCCTAGGCGTGGGTGGTTGACCCCACACTCGTCCACAGGAGCGATCAGCCTGCCCAGTTGTCCACAGCCCGGCCCCGCCTACGCAGCCGTGTCAGTCACCTCAGAGAGAATGCGGTCATGGCAGGCTTCGTAGCGAAATCATCCCCCACCGACGACAAGCTGCGCGGTGGGTACTACACCCCTGCTCCCATCGCCAAATTCGTGAGCGACTGGGTCGCGCTGGCTGGCTCTCGACTCTTGGAACCTTCCTGCGGGGACGGCAACATCCTCGCTGAACTCGCGGAGCAGTCCTCTGAGGCCATCGGTGTTGAGCTCTTCCCTGAAGAGGCTGCCAAGGCCAGCCAACGGACGGGCCTTGACGTCACAGCGGGAGATTTCTTCTCCTGGTTTAAAGCTGACAAGCATGGGGCCTTCGACGGCGTCGCCGGCAATCCGCCATACATCCGATTCGGGCATTGGGCAGAACCAAGCCGAGAGTTGGCTCTGGCATTCATGTGCTCGGCCGGACTCCATCCAAACAAGTTGACGAACGCCTGGGTGCCTTTCGTCGTGGCCTCTGTCGAGGCAGCCAGAGAGGGTGGCCGGATCGGCCTAGTCCTGCCCGCCGAGTTGATGCAGGTCGGTTACGCGTCCGAGCTCCGGCAGTACTTGATCGACCATTGCTCCGCCGTCACCGTCGTTTGCTTCCAACGCCTGGTCTTCCCGGGCATCCTGCAAGAAGTGGTCTTGTTGCTTGCTGTCAAGGGGGTCGGACCTGCTGGAATCCAGATCCTCGAGGTCGAGGATGCGAATGCACTCGCTGACCTAGATGTGGACCTGAACCCCCAGGTGCGAGCCCCCTTGCACGAGCGGGAGAAGTGGACCAAATACTTCCTTGATCTGGCGGAGATCGAGTCTCTGCGAGCCCTACGTGCTGACGACCGTCTGACCCAGCTGGAACACTTCGCTTCAGTCGATGTCGGCGTGGTCACAGGTCGAAACAGCTTCTTCGTCATGACTCCCGAGGAGGCGAAGGAGCACAAGGTCGAAGACCTGACCATCCCTCTCGTGGCGCGCAGCGCCCAATTGGCTGGCGTTACTTACGCCGAGACCGACCATGCTGACTTCGCGGCCAACGGCGGCAAGACCTTGCTGCTGGATGCGCGGGGCACAAGCCCGGAACTTCACGCAGGCCTAGCGTCCTATATCTCTCTGGGGGAGGAGCACGGCGTGCACACCGGCTACAAGTGCCGGATAAGGAAGCAATGGTGGGTGGTTCCGTCCATCTGGCAAGCCGATGCCTTCATGTTGCGTCAGATCCATACTCACCCACGAATCGTTGCCAATCTGACGAACGCGACGAGCACCGACACTGTCCACCGCATGCGGGTTGTTGAAGGTGTCGATGCCTCCAAGCTGGCTGCCGTTGCAATGAACAGTATTACATTTGCGGTAAGCGAGATCGTGGGGCGCAGTTACGGGGGAGGCATTCTTGAGCTGGAACCGTCTGAGGCTGAAGAGCTCCCGGTGCCTGATCCCGCGCTGATTCCCGACCACGTCGTCGCAAGGGTTAACGAGCTGGTTCGCGAAAAGCGGATCGAAGAGGCTATCGACGCTGTCGACCAGGCCGTGCTAATCGACAAGCTCGGGTTTGCCTCCCAGGAGGTGCTATCTGCCAGGTCTGCTTGGCGCACACTCCGTGACCGACGCAACAGCCGAGGGAAGCGCAAGAAGGACGCCGCCTGATCACGAAATGGTGAGCCGGAAGGTACCGTCCGACAGC
Source organism: Actinomycetes bacterium (assembly GCA_023420415.1). Classification (GTDB taxonomy): domain Bacteria; phylum Actinomycetota; class Actinomycetes; order Actinomycetales; family Dermatophilaceae; genus Pedococcus. The sequence goes on from JAEZWF010000033.1 coordinate 66,355, forward strand.
TGCTCGATCTCAAGCCTGCGACCGGTCATGTCGGTCTGTTGGAAGTCCGGTGTCAGCGGCTCCAGGTGGAGGGTCGAGGTGTAGTTGTTCTGGGCTGCTTCGCGGTTGGACGCGTAGGTCACCTGAAAGTCCCTGAGACCGAGGTGCACTCCGTTGACCGTCGTGTCCATCGGGATGGTGGCCCTGTCCATCGGCTGACCCGTCGCTGTGACCTCTGGCGTCCATGTGGCGTTCTGGAAGAGGACGTTTCGAAAATACGTGCGTTGGTCGATCTGACCGCGATAGTCACCCTGGACCAGGGTTACGGCCCCGCGCTGGTTTCCAGCTCCCTTGCGCTGCGCGTCTGAGGCGGAGAGTGGCTTGCTCCAATGCTGCACCACGGTTGGGGGCTGTACCGGCGCCGGCGTTGTGGGAGCAGGAGCAGCTGGGGGCGAAACGGAGGCGCTTGTTGCAGCTGTCACCCCAGTCGCTGGAGCCTTGGTCGCCGGAGGGATCTTGATCAGTGGATCAAGGGAGACGGTGCCCGTGCCCTTGGCCTTGCCGGACTTCGGCTGCGAAGGCGTTCTTGCCGGCGGCGGCGCTGGGGTTACGTCGATGATGCTCGCAGCTACCAGCGCATCGAGGTCTGCGGACGCTGAGAACGGATAGAAGCCATCAGGTGAAGCCGCGAACCACGCATCGATGGCGTCCGAGATGGATGTCAGCACCTTGTGAGGGTCACCCTCCTTGGTGTCGAGAATGATTCCGGACTCGACGTGCTTGGACGCTACCCCGGCCGCTGTCAGATTTGCCGATCCAACATAGGCGGCGGCGGAGCCATCAGCGCGCTCAAAGTGGAAGACCTTGGGGTGGAAGAAGCCACTTGAAAAGCTGACCACTCCCAGACTGAGTGCCCCCCTGGGCGGCCCCGCGATTGCCAGTAGGTCCTCGAGCGCAGACCTGAGCGTCTGACCGTCGTTGGAGCCGATGAGGATTCGCGTGACTCCGTCCTCGGTGGTAAGGCGGTGCAGGGTGGGCTCGAAGTAGCCCAGCGCCGCCGATCCGAAGAATCCGGTTTGGACACGGACAGAGACGACCGAGGTGTCCTTGATGAGAACCTGGTTGAGCCACGTACCCAGGGCTTGCTTGGGGTCACGTGAACCCGTATCGATGAACCGCACGACCGGAGCATCTTGGATGGGTAGACCCCCTGCAAGCGAATCATGAAAAAGGGACCGGACGGTCTAGGGATCTCCGTGGTTCCGTCGTCGGCCGAGGACGGCGCGCCAGCGCCGCCCGCAGGCCGAGAGCCGGCGCAGCCGGCGTCTTGATCTCTTAGAGGTCAATTCGGCAGCGCGGTGCAGTCGCCCGATAGTCAGGCGCTGCGCGATCCGTCGACGAGGCCCGAGAGTTCCTCGAGCCCGCAAAGGGGAACGGGAACCCGCTCTACGCGGGATACGTGCTGATGCTCATTCTCGGCCTTCGTCGCGGCGAGTTGCTCGGACTCGGTTGGGACAATCTCGACCTCGACGAACGCGAGGCGCACATCGTCGGGCAGGTTCAGCGCGTCCAGAACGGACTCGTTCACCGCCCGACCAAGACGCACTCTTCGGATGCTCCGCTCCCTCCCGGACCTCTGTGTCGAGGCATTCAAGCACCAGCGTGGTGTTGAGAACACCTTGCCCAGCGCCGCGGGGCCGGCGTCGAACTCAAGCAGGCTGGTCCACGACCCGATTCGGCGACGTGCGGCACAGAAAGATCGCGGTCACGATGGACATGGACTCGCAGGTCTCGTCGACCTCCACGCAGGACGCTCTCAAGAAGTTTGGCGAGGCCTTCAGATGACCACGACTGCAGTACTTTGCAAGCAGTACAGGCACGAAAGACGCCCCTCCCGGTGATCGGAAAGGGGCTCTGATCGGGGGTGGAGCCAAGGGGACTCGAACCCCTAACCCCCTGCTTGCAAAGCAGGTGCGCTACCAATTGCGCCATGGCCCCCGGTGGTCACCACGCGGCATACAAACCCGCGTGGCGGCCGGTGTCACTTCGGGGTGTCGGTCGCCTCCGCCCAGAGGTCCTTCTCGGCCTGCTGAGCCTTGAGCTTCTTCTGCAGGGCCGCGGCGCCGATGGCGGTCGCGATGAGGATCAGGAACTTCTTCACGGCGGTCGCCTTCCCTCGAAGAGGAACCGCGGGGATCGGGATTGGTGGGCCTAACAGGACTTGAACCTGTGGCCTCTTCCTTATCAGGGAAGCGCTCTAACCGTCTGAGCTATAGGCCCGTGAGCCCAATCTCCGCATGCGCCACGGGAGTGACGCGAGGCACGAGGTTACCCCACGCGCCGACCGTCCTCCAAAACGGTTCCGAGCAGCAGGTATGCCGCCCGCTCACCACCCGTGGACCGGCTCGCAAAACGGGGGTTGCGTGCGTGAAACGGGGGTGCGGGACACCCGTTTCATGACAGCAACCCCCGTTTTGCGGGAAGCGCCCGGGAGGCGGCGCGCGAGGTCAGTCGTCGGTCAGGGTGAGCTGGATGCCGCCGACCAGCGAGCTGCAGATGTTGTAGAGGAACGCCCCGAGCGTCGACAGCGCGGTCAGCAGGATCACGTCGATCACGCCGATCACGATCGACAGCGACAGCACCCGCCGGAACCCCAGGAAGTCCATGATGTTGAACGGGTTCTCGTTGTCGTTGATGACCTGGGCGACCACGCTGTTGATCTGCGTGAACACGCCCATGCCCGACAGGATCATCCACAGCACGGCGACCATGACGACGCCGGCGATGCCGATCGCGACCGAGATGAGGAACGACATCTTCATCGCCGACCACGGGTCGACGCGCGAGACGGTCAGCTTGACGCGGCGCTGACGCACCGAACCCGTGGGGCGGGGCTGCGTCGCCGTGGCGCCGGACCCGGAGCCGCCCGCGCCAGCCGTGCTGCCGACCGAGCTGCCCGAACCCGAGCCTGACGTCGCGGCGCTGCCCGGTCGGGACGACGTGGTGGTCGCCGCCGAGTTGCCACCAGAAGACGAGGACGAACTCGCGCCGGCTCCCGAGCTGCTCGGGGTGCCTGACGGTCCGCCCTGGCCCAGGGCCGACCGGCTGGTGTGGCCTGCCGTGCTCACTCGTTACCTCCGTCGCTCTCGGTCTCGTCGGACACCTCGGTCGAGGCGGCGTCCGGCGTGGCCTCGTCGTTCGCCTCCGACGGTACGGCATCAGGGGCCTGCGAGTCGCGCTCCTCACCCTCAGCACCGCTGGGCGCGTCACCGGGTGCGGCCTCACCTGCGCCGACGGCACCGTCAACCGAATCGGCCGAATCGGCCAAGTCGGCCGCGGCCTCGGCCGAACCATCGACCGGTATGCCGTCGCCGTTCATCTGCGGGGCATCCGTCACCGCGACCACGGAGTCGCCCTTGCCGGGGCGCGCGAAGATGACGCCCTGGGTGTTGCGCCCGCGGCGCGCGACGGGCGCGACCGGCATACGAACGATGTTGCCCTTGGCGAAGACGACCATGACGTCGTCGCCCTCCTGGACCGTGAGCGCACCCACCAGCTCACCGTTGCGTTCGGTGATCTTGGCGACGGCGACCCCGAGACCACCACGGCCCTTGGTGTTCCAGTCCGAGGCGGGGGAGCGCTTGGCCATGCCGTTCTCGAAGACGACGAACACGTCCGGGTCCTCGCCGAGCCGGATCACGCTCATCGACAGCAGCGAGTCCTCGCCACGGAACCGCATGCCCGTGACACCGGACGTGGCCCGGCCCATCGGCCGCAGCTGTGCATCGGTGGCGTTGAAGCGCACCGACTGTCCGTGCCGCGACACGAGCAGCAGGTCGTCGTCGGCGCTGAGCAGGTCGGCACCGATGAGCTCGTCGCCGTCCTTGAGGTTGACCGCGATCAGTCCGCCGGAGCGGGGGGAGTCGTAGTCGCCCAGCCGCGTCTTCTTGACCAGGCCCTTGCGCGTGGCGAGCACGAGGTAGGGCGACTGCTCGTAGTCACGCAGGTCGAGCACCTGGGCGATCTGCTCGTCCGGCTGGAACGCCAGCAGGTTCGCGACGTGCTGGCCCTTGGCGTCGCGCCCGGCGTCGGGCAGCTCGTACGCCTTGGCGCGGTAGACCCGGCCGTGGTTGGTGAAGAACAGCAACCAGTGGTGCGAGCTCGTCGTGAAGAAGTGCGCGACCTCGTCGTCACCACGCAGCTGCGCGCCGCGCACGCCCTTGCCGCCACGACCCTGCTGGCGGTAGGCGTCGACCCGGGTCCGCTTGGCGTAGCCACCCCGGGTGATCGTGATGACCACGTCCTCCTCGGGGATGAGGTCCTCCATCGACATGTCGCCGTCGAACAGGTCGATCTTGGAACGCCGGTCATCGCCGTACTTGTCGACGATCTCGGCGAGCTCCTCCGACACGATGGTCCGCTGCCGCTCGGGCTTGGCCAGGATGTCCTGGTAGTCCTCGATCATCGCGGCCAGCTCGTCGTGGTCGTCGATGATCTTCTGCCGCTCGAGGGCGGCCAGCTGGCGCAGCTGCATGTCGAGGATCGCGCGCGCCTGGATCTCGTCGATCTCGAGCAGCTCGATCAGGCCCTGGCGGGCGACCTCGGCCGACGGCGAGCGCCGGATGAGCGCGATGACCTCGTCGAGCTGGTCCAGCGCCTTGAGCAGACCGCGCAGGATGTGGATGCGCTCCTCGGCCTTGCGCAGGCGGAAGGTCGTGCGCCGGACGATGACCTCGATCTGGTGGTCGACCCAGTGCCGGATGAACGCGTCGAGCGGCAGCGTGCGCGGCACCCCGTCGACCAGCGCCAGCATGTTGGCGCCGAAGTTGGTCTGCAGCTGTGTGTGCTTGTAGAGGTTGTTGAGCACGACCTTGGCGACCGCGTCACGCTTGAGCACGATGACGAGGCGCTGGCCGGTGCGGCCCGACGTCTCGTCGCGCAGGTCGGCGATGCCGGCGAGCTTGCCGTCCTTGATCAGCTCGGCGATCTTCTGGGCGAGGGTGTCCGGGTTGACCTGGTAGGGCAGCTCGGTGACCACGAGGCACTGCCGGCCCTGGATCTCCTCGACCTCGACGACCGAGCGCATGATGATCGAGCCACGACCCGTGCGGTAGGCGTCCTCGATCCCGCGCCGGCCCATGATGAGCGCGCCCGTCGGGAAGTCCGGGCCCTGGATGATCTTGAGCAGCTCCTCGAGCAGGTCCTCCCGACCGATCTCGGGGTTCTCCAGGTAGAACTGCGCACCGGCCGCGACCTCGCGCAGGTTGTGCGGCGGGATCTGGGTCGCCATGCCGACCGCGATGCCGGCCGAGCCGTTGACGAGCAGGTTGGGGAACCGGCTCGGCAGCACCGTCGGCTCGAGCGTCTTGCCGTCATAGTTCGGCTGGAAGTCGACGGTGTCCTCGTGGATGTCGCGCACCATCTCCATGGCGATCGGCGCCATCCGGCACTCGGTGTACCGCGGCGCCGCCGCCCCGTCGTTGCCGCGCGAGCCGAAGTTGCCCTGGCCGTCGACGAGCGGGTAGCGCAGCGACCAGTCCTGCACCAGCCGCACCAACGCGTCGTAGATCGCCGAGTCACCGTGCGGGTGGTACTGACCCATGACGTCACCGACGACGCGGCTGCACTTGTTGTAGCCGCGGTCGGGCCGGTAGCCGCCGTCGTACATGGCGTAGAGCACGCGGCGGTGCACCGGCTTGAGCCCGTCCCGCACGTCCGGCAGCGCGCGGCTCACGATCACGCTCATCGCGTACTCGATGTAGCTGCGCTGCATCTCCGTGTTGAGGTCGATCGGCTCGGTGCGATCGCCCGGGGTGATGGTGGGCGGCTGCTCAGTCATGAATTCCCTTGTCCTTCAATGCTTTTCGCACAGTGTCAGTCAAAAGCTCAGTCGGTATGCCGGGTGGCTGGTTTCACGTGGAACGTCGCCGAGGCGACGTGGGCACGGACGCGACCACGCGGCATACCCATCAGATGTCCAGGAACCGCACGTCGCGCGCGTTGCGCTGGATGAACCCGCGACGGCTCTCGACGTCCTCGCCCATGAGGATCGCGAAGATCTCGTCCGCGGCGGCCGCGTCGTCGAGGGTGACCTGGAGCAGGACCCGGTGGTCGGGGTCCATCGTGGTCTCCCACAGCTCGTGGTAGTTCATCTCGCCGAGGCCCTTGTAGCGCTGGACGCCGTTCTCCTTCGGCAGGCGCCAGCCGTGGGACTGGCCCTCGACGATCATCGCGTCGCGCTCGCGGTCACTGAACGCGAACTCGTGCTCGTGGTTGCTCCACTTGAGCCGGTAGAGCGGCGGCTGCGCGAGGTAGACGTAACCGGCCTCGATCAGCGGGCGCATGAACCGGAACAGCAGCGTCAGCAGCAGCGTCCGGATGTGCATGCCGTCGACATCGGCGTCGGCCATGAGCACGATCTTGTGGTAGCGCGCCTTGCTCAGGTCGAAGTCCTCACCGATGCCGGTGCCGAACGCGCTGATCAGCGCCTGGACCTCGTTGTTGGCGAGCACCTTGTCGATGCGGGCCTTCTCGACGTTGAGGATCTTGCCGCGGATCGGCAGGATCGCCTGGGTGTGCGGGTTGCGGCCCTGCACAGCCGAGCCGCCGGCGCTGTCACCCTCGACGATGAAGACCTCGGAGATCGACGGGTCCTTGCTCTGGCAGTCCTTGAGCTTGCCGGGCAGGCCGCCGGACTCCAGCAGGCCCTTGCGCCGGGTCGCCTCGCGCGCCTTGCGGGCGGCCATCCGCGCGGCGGCAGCCTGGATCGACTTGCGGACGATGTCGCGGCCCTCGTTCGGGTGCGCCTCGAGCCAGTGGCCGAACTCGTCGGTCATGGCGCGCTGGACGAAGCCCTTGACCTCGGAGTTGCCGAGCTTGGTCTTGGTCTGGCCCTCGAACTGCGGCTCACCCAGCTTGACCGACACCACCGCGGTGAGGCCCTCACGGATGTCGTCGCCGGTGAGGTTGTCGTCCTTGTCCTTGAGGAGGTTCTGCTTGCGAGCGAAGTCGTTGATGAGCTTGGTCATCGCCGCCCGGAACCCCTCCTCGTGGGTGCCGCCCTCATGGGTGTTGATGGTGTTGGCGTAGGTGTGGACCGACTCGGAGTAGGCCGTGGTCCACTGCATCGCGAGCTCGAGGCTGAGCTGACGCTCGACGTCCTCGGACTCGATCGAGATGATCTCGGCGTTCACCGGCTCGGCGCGCTTGGACGACACGAGGTGGGTGACGTAGTCGACCAAACCGTTGTCGTAGCGGTAGGACACGGCGCGCGTCTTCTTCTCCGCCTCGTCGACGACGTCGTCACCCTCCGCCGCGGCGTCCGCCTCGTCGGCCGGCTCGCGCTCGTCGACGAGGTTGATCGTCAGACCCTTGTTGAGGAACGCCATCTGCTGGAACCGCGCGCGGATGGTCTCGAAGTCGTACGTCGTGGTCTCGAAGATGTTGGCGTCGGCCCAGAACGTGATGGTGGTGCCGGTCTCGTCGGTCTCCTCCATCTGCTCCAGCGGGGCGACCCGCTCGCCGTGGTCGAACTCCATCCGGAAGACGTGGCCCAGCTGGCGCACCTCGGCGTCGAGCTTGGTCGACAGCGCGTTGACGACCGACGAACCCACGCCGTGCAGACCACCGGACACCTTGTAGCCGCCGCCACCGAACTTGCCACCGGCGTGCAGCTGGGTGAGGACGAGCTCGACCGTCGACATGCCGTACTGCTCGTTCATGCCGGTCGGGATGCCACGGCCGTTGTCCTTGACCCGCACCCCACCGTCGGCGAGCAGCGTGACGTCGATCGTGTCGGCATACCCCGCGAGCGACTCGTCCACGGCGTTGTCGACGATCTCCCACACGAGGTGGTGCAGACCGCGCTCGCCGGTCGAGCCGATGTACATGCCGGGACGCTTGCGCACAGCCTCGAGACCCTCGAGGACCTGAATCGCGCTCGCGTCGTAGTCGGCGCCCGGCTCGACGCCGGCGAGCTGGGCCTCGGCGTGCTCACGTGCGGCCTCCGCCTCGGCGGCGGTGAGGTGCTCAGTGGGGTCAGGGCCAGTGGTGGCGGGTCCGGTGTTCGCGCCGGTGGTGTCGTTCTGGTCGTGGCGGTCGGACTGGTCGGGCACGGTGCTCCTGTTCGCTGGTGGCACGACGTCGCCCGGGGTGCCGGGGCTGCTCGTCGAACCCTGCTCATGGAACGCGACCAGCCTGGTGGACCAGCTGGCCGCGAAACTGCTCCCAGTCTACCCGTCGCCGGTGTCAGAACTTGCGTCAGGAGGCCCGTGAGACCACCTTTGCGCGAAATTTACGCGGCGATGTGCATCGGGGATCGTCACCGGGGGCCTGAGCGCCTCATTTCACCGATTTCCCGGTATGCCGCCTGGTCACCTTGACGTGGCCGCCTCTCGGCCCAGCGAAGGGTGCTGCAGGGCCGGCGAGGGGGCGGCGCGGGGGCGGCGCGACGGGGTGGGGTCAGTCGTCGAGGGTGCGGTGGAACAGGTCACGCACCGGCTCGGGCAGACCCTGCTCGGGCAGGTTGACCTCGGAGGACCCCGGCGGGCACGCCACGTGGTAGGTGAACGAGTCCGGAACCGTCCGGCCCGCACGGGCCTCCTGGGCCAGGGAGCTCAGCCGGTCGCCGGCCAGCAGGTCGGTCCACTCGGAGGCGTCGGCGTTCGGCAGCGAGTCCACCGCCACCGTCCGCTCGCGCACCTGCCCGGCCAGGCCACCCGTGCGCCGGATCCGCACCTCGGCGGCATTGGCCGACGAATCGCCGGTGGGTGCCGGCGCGTCGTCGGACACCGAGTCACCGGACTCGCTCAGCACGCCGACCTGGACCCACGCGTCACGCACGGCGGTTGCCTCGGGTGAGCCCGCGGCATACCGGGCCTCGGCGGCCTCGACCGTGAGCCGCGCGAACGTCGCGAAGTCGCAGTCGGCCGCGATGCCGGAGCCGGTGAGCGTGTCGTACCAGACCTGCCCGGCCTTCTCCCACGCGTTGCCGCCGATCGCGGTCGCGGCGAGGTAGAACGCGTGGTTGGGGATGCCGGAGTTGATGTGGACGCCGCCGTTGTCGTCGGCGGTCTCGACATAGCCGTCCATGGTCGCGGGCTGGGGGTCCTTGCCGAGCTGCGGGTCGTCGTAGGCGGTGCCCGGCGCCTTCATCGAGCGCAGCGCCACGCCCTTGACCTGCGGCGTGAACAGCCCCGCCCCGATGAGCCAGTCGGCCTGGTCGGCGCTCTGGCCGAGCACCTGCTGGCGCACCAGCGACCCGAACACGTCGGACACGCTCTCGTTGAGCGCACCCGGCTGCCCCTGATAGGTCAGGCCCGCCGTCAGCTCGGTCACGCCGTGGGTGAGCTCGTGCCCGATGACGTCGACGGCGAGCGTGAACCGGTTGAACACCTGCCCGTCGCCGTCACCGAAGACCATCTGGGTGCCGTCCCAGAACGCGTTGTCGTAGTTGCGTCCGTAGTGGACGGTCGCCAGCAGCGGCAGCCCCTTGTCGTCGAGGGAGTCACGCCCGTATGCCGTGGCGTACAGCTGCCAGGTCCCGCCCAGCCCGTCGTAGGCCTCGTCGGCGGCGTCGTCACCGGTGGCGGGGTCGCCCTCGCCGCGGACCTTGGTGCCGGGCAGGGTCTCGGTGCTCCCGGCGTCGGAGATGAACCGTTGGGGGCCGCTGCCGTCGTCGGCCTGCGGCTTCGGGGTCGCCGCACCACCTGCCTCGGGTGCCGCGGTCGGCCGGCCAGCCCGGCGCTGCCGGTGGGTGGCGTCGACCTGCAGGGTGCGGCGGGCGATCTGCGCGACGTCGCTGCCGCTGCCGGCCATCGCCTCGAGCAGGTAGGGCGGCACGATCGTGCAGCGGTGACCCGGCCCACGGTGACCGGAGGAGGACGGAGCGCGGGCGGGGACTGGCTGGGACGGCATACCCATCACCCTGCCCCCGACCGCCGACACCCGCGACCCGGCGAGCGAGCCCTGGTTGCGCTCGACCGGCTCAGCCGTAGGTGTCGCGCGGACCGCGGCCGTAGTCGGTGCGGCGCGGGCCGCGCGACCACGACGGCGCGCTGGGGCCGACGATCTTCAGCTCGGTGACCGTGCCCTTGCCGGCCTCGTTCTCCAGCCGGCCCATGATGCTGGCCTCCAGCAGCTGCAGCTGCACCATCCAGGCCGTCGAGTCCGCCCGCACCGTGAGCACCCCGGCCTCGAAGGTCACCGGCGCGCAGTGCTGTGCCACCTCCGGCCCCACGATCGCGGGCCAACGACCCATCACCGAACCGACCGCGACGTCGACCTTCCAGCCGCGGTCGCTCGTCAGCCGGTCGAGCTGGTCGCCGAGGGTCACCGGGTCGCGGCCGTCGCGACCCCGGTCGCCGGCCGGCTCGCGTCGGCCGGCCACTCGGCGGCGCATCGGACGCAAACCGGGCCGCAGTCCCTTCTCCTTGGCCGCCGCCCGGGCGCGTTCGAGCGCGGCCGCGGCCGCATCCTCCACCGGCTCCTCGGGGGCCTCGTCATCCACCCCACCCGCGTCACTCACGTGCGGTCACCTCACCCAGCGACACGGCATACGACTGTCCCGCAAGGGATTTCGGCACGTCCGCCTCGACAGCCGCGGTGATGAGCACCTGCTCGCAGTCGGCCACCATCGCCGCGAGCCGCTCGCGCCTGCCGGAGTCGAGCTCGGCGAAGACGTCGTCGAGTATCAGCACGGGGTCCTCGCCCAGGTCGTGCCGCAGCAGCTGGTATGCCGCGAGCTTGAGTCCCAGCGCGAACGACCACGACTCGCCGTGGCTGGCATAGCCCTTGGCCGGCAGCTCGCCGAGCGCCAGGACGAGGTCGTCGCGGTGCGGGCCGGCCAGGGAGACGCCGCGCTCGACCTCACGCTCGCGGACCTCCTCGAGCGTGGCGAGCAGCTCGGCGCGCAGCTGCTCGATCTCCGGCACGTCGCCCGCCCCCACCGAAGCCGCGGCCGCCTCGCGCAACGACGACTTGTAGGTCACCCGGGCATCCGACTGTCCCGCACTGACCTCGTCGTAGGCCTTGGCCAGGTAGGGACCGAGGTCGCGCAGCAGCCGCAGCCGGGCGTAGAGCAGCTGTGAACCGACGGTCGCGAGGTGCTCGTTCCACACGACGAGGGTGTGCAGGGCGGAGTCGCGGGCCTCGTCGGAGAGGTCCTCGCCGGGACGTGGTCGGCGACGAGATCCCTTGCGCAGCAACGGTTGTGCCGACTTGAGCAGGGCGTTGCGCTGCTTGAGGATCTTGTCGTAGTCGCTGCGCACCCCGGCCCAGCGGGGCTGCCGGGCCACGAGCAGGTCGTCGAGGAACTTGCGCCGCTCCGACGGGTCGCCCTTGACCAGGGCCAGGTCCTCGGGTGCGAAGAGCACCGTGCGCAGCGTGCCGAGCACCTCGCGCGGCCGCTGCACCGGCGACCGCCCGAGCCGCGCCCGGTTGGACCGCCCCGGGTTGACCTCCAGCTCCAGCAGGGTCTCGCGACCGTCGCGGACGATCGCGCCGCGGATCACGGCCTGCTCTGCCCCGAACCGCACCAGCGGCTGGTCGGTCGCGACCCGGTGGCTCGACAGCGTGGCCAGGTAGCCGATCGCCTCGACCAGGTTGGTCTTGCCCTGCCCGTTGAGCCCGACCAGCGTGGTGACGCCCGGCGCGAGCGGCAGCTCGGCCTTCGGGTAGCTGCGGAAGTCGGCAACCGACAGGTGACGGACGTACACCTCGACCTGCGGCGGCCCGCTAGGCCTTCTTCGCGGCGCGCTTGGCCGTGCCCCGCTTGGCCGTGCCCCGCTTGCTCGCCTGCGCCCCGGTCGACCCCGTGCCAGAGGTCGCCCCGGCCCGGGTGGCCCTGGAACGGCCGCGCCCGGCGGCGGAGGTGGACCCGGTGCCGGACGAGGGACCGGCCGAGGCGGCCTTGCGGCCCTTGGCTGCAGCCTTCGCGGCGCTCTTGGTCGGCTTCTCCTTCTTGGCGGCCTTGGCCTGCACCGACTTCTCGTGCCGCGGCGCGCCCTCGGCGCGCAGCTGCTCGCCCTCCTTGACCGTCATGACGTCGTGCCCACCGAACCCGCCGCGCAGCGCGGCGACCGCCTGCATGGTCGGCGACTCCTTCTGCCGCGAGGCGAACCGCGCGAACAGCGAGGCCGAGATCACCGGCATCGGCACCGACAGGTTGATGGCCTCCTCGACGGTCCAGCGGCCCTCGCCGGAGTCGACGGTGTAGCCCGACACATCCTCGAGCTCGGGGTTCTTCTCCAGCGCGTCGACGAGCAGGTCGAGCAGCCAGGAGCGGACGACGGTGCCTCGGGTCCACGCCTTGAAGGCGCCCGGCACGTCGGTGACGATGTCCTTCGCCTCGAGCAGCTCGTAGCCCTCGGCGTACGCCGCCATCAGGCCGTACTCGATGCCGTTGTGGACCATCTTCGTGTAGTGCCCGGCGCCGACCTTGCCGGCGTGGACAAAGCCCTCGTCGCGCGGACCCTCCGGACGCAGCGCGTCGAAGATCGGCATCGCCCGCTTCACGTTGGCGGCCGAGCCGCCAACCATGAGGCCGTAGCCGTTCTCCAGACCCCAGATGCCACCGGAGACACCGCAGTCGAGGTAGCCAATTCCCTTGGCCTTCAACAACTTCTCGTTCTCGAAGTCGTCGGTGTACTTGCTGTTGCCGCCGTCGATGACCAGGTCACCCTTGGACAGCAGCTTGCTGAGCTTCTCGATAGTGTCGCGCGTCGGAGCCCCGGCCGGCACCATCACCCAGACGATCCGGGGCGCCTGCAGCTTCTTGACCATGTCGGCCAGGCTCTTGGCGTCGGACACCTTCGGGTTGCGGTCGTAGCCCACGACGTCGATGCCGGCGCGGCGCAGCCGCTCGCGCATGTTGCCGCCCATCTTGCCGAGACCGATCAGACCGAGCTGCATGGGAACGCCCTTTCGTGAGGCTGCGTGTGGCTGCGATGCATGGGTATGCCGTGGTGTCACCGCGCGCGGCGACGCCCGTCAGGCTACGCCCGAGGGTTTCAGCTCGCGAAGCGGACCGGCATGAGCACGTAGCGGTACGAGGTGTCGGCCTCGCCGTCCTGCTCCTCCTGCCCGCTGAGCACGGCCGGCCGCGACGGCTGGGTGAAGGAGAACCGGCTGAACGCCGTGCCCACCGCCCCGAGTCCGTCGAGGAGGAACTGGGGGTTGAACGCGATCTCGATCTCCGGCCCGGTGAGGGTGGACTCGACGGCTTCGGAGGCCTGGGCGTCGTCGCCGGTGCCGGCCTCGATCGCCACCTGTCCGTCGGTGAACCGCAGCCGCACCGGGGTGTTGCGCTCGGCGACCAGGGCCACGCGCTTGACCGCCTCGATCAGCTCACCGGTCGACACGACGGCCTCGGTGTCGACCGAGGTGGGGAAGATCGAGGTGACCTTGGGGTACTCGCCGTCGAGCAGCCGGGTCGTGGTGCGGCGCTGGCCGGCCTCGAACCCGACGAGCCCGTCACCGCCGGCGTTGGCGCCGAGGGCGAGCTCGATCGAGCCGGAGGCACCCAGGGCCTTGGCGGTCTCGGACAGCGTGCGCGCCGGGACCAGCGCCAGGTGCGTGGCGTCGGTGGCATTGGGGTTCCACGTCAGCTCGCGCATGGCCAGCCGGTAGCGGTCCGTCGCGAGCAGGGTCATCGTCGAGCCGTCGATCTCGACCCGGACACCGGTGAGGATCGGCAGGGTGTCGCCACGGTCGGCCGCGACGGACACCTGGGCGACGGCCTGGGTGAAGACGTCACCGGCGATGGTGCCGCTGGCCTCAGGCGCGGTCGGCAGCGTCGGGTAGTCGTCGGCCGGCATCTGCATGAGGCTGAACCGGGACGAGCCACAGGTCACCGAGACCTTGCTGCCGTCGGTGGCGACGTCGACCGGCTTGGCCGGCAGGTTGCGGGAGATGTCCGCGAGCAGGCGGCCCAGCACGAGCACCTGACCGGCCTCGGCCACCTCGGCGGGCACGGTGATCTTGGCGGAGACCTCGTAGTCGAACGCCGAGAGGGTGATGGTGCCCTCGGCGTCGGCGTCGATGAGCACACCGGCCAGGACCGGGACCGGAGGCCGGGCCGGCAGTCCGCGTGCCACCCAGGTCACGGCGTCGGCGAGGACCTCACGTTCGACCCGAAACTTCACCTGTACCTGCCCTTCAGAACCCGTCGACGCGTCGGGAATTCCACGATTGTGATGTGGGCACCGACCCTAGTGTGCGTGCGCGGTGCGGCCAACCCGGATCCGGCAAAGTTGTCGTTCCACCCTGGGTCCTGGGGTGGGGGGTCGCATGGGTACTCGGGGCGGGATTGCTGAGTTGAGGGATCTCATCGTTGTCATAGCGGTTGTGGATCCTGTGGACGAGCGGCGAATCCGCAGGTCAGCGGGCCGACGCGGCTGTGGGTATGCCGTGGAGCGGGCCTGCGGACGAACTGGCGCCCCGTGTGGATGGCGGGCGTCGCCCACACGGTCTCCACACGGCATACCGGCGCGGTCCCCAGCCGAGGACCCGGTCGTGCACGTGTTGTCCCCACGTTGTCCACAGGCTGTGGTTGGTCGGTTCGGCCGTTCACCCGATGGCGGCGTCCCGCCGCCACATACCCACAGAGTTGTCCACAGGTGTGGACCACGCCCCTTCGTCCCGGTTCGTCCGCATCGCCGCAGCCGTCCAGCGTCCGGCAGCACGACGACCAGTCCAGGTAACGGGGCGATGAACGCGTGGACACAGGTGTGGAGAAGGGTGTGGAGAACTGTGGACAGGGCGCCCGGGCGAGGCTTCAGCGCGACTGCTGCTTGATCCGGTTGGTGAGCTCGGTGACCTGGTTGTAGATCGCGCGACGCTCGGCCATGAGCTGACGGATCTTCTTGTCCGCGTGCATGACGGTGGTGTGGTCGCGGCCGCCGAACTGCTGGCCGATCTTGGGCAGCGACAGGTCGGTGAGCTCGCGGCACAGGTACATCGCGATCTGCCGGGCCGTCACCAGCACGCGCGAGCGCGACGTGCCGCACAGGTCCTCGATGGTCAGGCCGAAGTAGGCCGCCGTCTGCGCCATGATCGTCGCGCTGGTGATCTGGCTGTTCTGCTCGGTGGGGATGAGGTCGCGCAGCACGATCTCGGCCAGGCCCATGTCGACGCTCTGCCGGTTGAGGCTGGCGAACGCGGTCACGCGGATCAGCGCGCCCTCGAGCTCGCGGATGTTGGTCGAGATGCGGCTGGCGATGAACTCGAGCACCTCGTCGGGCGCGCTCATCCGCTCCTGGATCGCCTTCTTGCGCAGGATCGCGATGCGGGTCTCGAGGTCGGGCGGCTGCACATCGGTGAGCAGGCCCCACTCGAACCGGCTGCGCATCCGCTCCTCGAAGCCGGACAGCAGCTTCGGCGGCAGGTCGCTGGTGATGACGACCTGCTTGTTGGCGTTGTGCAGCGTGTTGAAGGTGTGGAAGAACTCCTCCTGCGTCTGCACCTTGCCCTGCAGGAACTGGATGTCGTCGATGAGCAGCACGTCGACGTCGCGGTAACGCTTCTGGAAGTTGCTGGCCTTGTCGTCGCGGATGCTGTTGATGAAGTCGTTGGTGAACTCCTCGGAGTTCACGTAGCGCACCTTGACGTGGCCGTAGAGGTTGCGGGCGTAGTGGCCGATCGCGTGCAGCAGGTGGGTCTTGCCGAGGCCGGACTCGCCGTAGACGAACAGCGGGTTGTAGGCCTTGGCCGGTGCCTCGGCGACCGCGACGGCGGCCGCGTGGGCGAACCGGTTGCTCGCGCCGATGACGAAGGTGTCGAAGGTGTACTTCGGGTTGAGCCGGGTGGCCTCTTCGGTGGTGGCGCGGGCCTCGTCGCGCGGCAGCCGGGTGGGCGCGGTCTCGGCGCGTGCGGTGCCGATGGTCGGTATGCCGTCCGGCTGGGTCTGCGGGTCGGGCGCACCCTGGCCACGGGTGGCCGTCGCCGTCGCGGTGGCCGGGCCGCCCGGGTCCGTCGGGTCGGTTGGCGCGGTCGTGGCGGAGCCGGGGTCCCCGGGGTCCACGTCGGCACCGGCGCGCGCATCGGCGGACTCGGTCAGGCCGTCGGTGTCGGTGCCGTGCTCCAGGCTGGGGTCCACGGTCACGGCCAGCTGCACCGGCTGACCCAGCTGCTCGGACAGCGCGCGGGTGACCGCGTCGCGCACCCGCTGCTCGACCACGCCCTTGGTGTAGTCGTTGGGCACCTTGACCAGCGCGGTGCCGTCGAGCAAGCCGGCGAGCCTGGTCAGGGCGAGAAAGGCCTGCTCACGCGGGGGAAGCCCGGCCTCGTCGAGGGTGGCGATGGTGTTCCGCCAGATCTGTGAGTAGTCCAGATCCGCCTCACTCACAGCTGCCACGTCCCCTTTTCGACGAATCGGTACTTGCCCTGTCGCAGGGTCACGGTGCCTGTCCACACACTTATCCACAACCTGTGGGTGAAAGAGGGGACGAGGAGGGACGCTAACAATGCGGGACCGGCGCGGGCAAGCCGGTCCGGTGGTTTTTCCCACGGGGCGAGCAGTTTGTGGGGGTGAGTCCCGGCGTGTCGCAACCGGGCGCCGACCCGGTGGTGCTAATGGATGAGGGCGGTCCGGGCGGTGCTGCTGGTTTGACCCTGTGGACACGGCTCGCGTACCGTTGGTCCTCGGCCTGTCGGCCGCTTTCGCATGCCCGTGACCTCCGGTCGCCCCTGCGTGTCCCGCCATCCGCGGACCGCTGACCAGGCGCGGGCTTCCGATGGCGACCGAACGGGTCGGCACCTCGATCTCGACCGGGCCACCAGGGCCCGACCAGTCAACGGAGAACCCTCGTGAGCAAGCGTACTTTCCAGCCGAACAACCGCCGCCGGGCCAAGACCCACGGTTTCCGCCTGCGCATGCGCACCCGTGCGGGTCGCGCCATCCTGTCGGCTCGTCGTCGCAAGGGTCGCTCCGAGCTCTCCGCCTGAGGTCCACCCCGTGCTGCCTGCGGGGAACCGGCTCCGGGTGAGCTCGGACTTCGCGGCAGTGTTCCGGGGGCCCAGGGGAGCCCGAGCCGGCTCCACCCTGATCGTGGTGCATGCCAACCAGACCGACGCGCGTGCGGGACAACCGCCGCGGGTCGGTTTTGTTGTCTCCAAGGCCGTGGGAACGGCGGTCGTGCGCAACCGAACCAAGCGACGGTTGCGGGCGCTGATGGCTGCCCGACTGGACCGGCTCCCACTCGGCACCGATGTCGTCCTTCGTGCGAATCCCGTTGCAGCACAATCGAATTCGCACGAACTGAGCGCCGAGCTCGATGCACTGCTGCCCAAGGTGCTCGCCCGGGTGGCCGACCGCGGCGCGAAGGCGAGTGCGAAGGCGAGCCTGACATGAGGACGCTCCAGCGGATCCTGACGGCGCCCCTCATCGGGCTCGTCGTCGGCTACCAGCGGTTCATCTCACCGCTGCGCCCGGCCACCTGCCGCTACTACCCCTCCTGCTCCGCGTATGCCGTGACCGCGCTGCGCACCCACGGACCCTTCCGGGGAACCTGGCTGACGCTCCACCGGTTGGGAAGGTGCCATCCGTGGAGCTCCGGTGGGGTCGACCACGTGCCCGGCACCGGTCGCACCTACCGTGACCCCATGCCCGAGCCCGTCGACCGCGACCCGGACGACCCAGCCCACCCGGCCGCCGCCTGAGGCGACCACCACGACCTGCCGGCCCCGCGGCATACCCACCGCGAGGACGGAACCACCGGCGAAGCCCGCTTCGCCACCAGACCCGAGGACACGATGAGCTTCAGTGACCTGATCTATCCGTTCGAGTGGATCGTCGCCTGGATCCTGTACGGCTGGCACAGCCTGTTCACCGCGATCGGCATCCCGGCGGCCTCCGGCGCGGCGTGGGTGCTGTCGATCATCGGGCTCGTGGTCGTCATGCGCGCCGCGATGATCCCGCTGTTCGTCAAGCAGATCCACGCCTCCCGGCGGATGCAGCTGATCCAGCCCGAGATGCAGAAGATCCAGGCGAAGTACAAGGGCAAGACCGACCCCGAGTCCCGCCAGGCCATGACGCAGGAGACCATGGACCTGTACAAGCGGACGGGGACCAACCCGTTCAGCTCGTGCATGCCGATCCTGCTGCAGTCGCCGTTCTTCTTCGGGCTCTTCCGGGTGCTCAACGGGCTGCAGGGCATGGCCGACGGCACCAAGGACACGATCGGGCCACTCACCCGAGAGCTCGCCGCGCAGGCCGAGCAGTCGACCCTCTTCGGTGCCCAGCTGTCCGACAAGTTCATCGGGTCGGAGACGACGACGGTCAAGGTCGTCACGGTCATCCTCATCATCTTGATGTCGCTGTCGACCTTCACCACCCAGCACCAGTTGATGCGCAAGAACATGCCGGCGTCGGCGCTGGACAACCCGTTCGCCAAGCAGCAGAAGCTGCTGCTCTACGCCATGCCGATCTTCTTCGCCATCTCCGGCGTGAACTTCCCCATCGGTGTCCTGCTCTACTGGCTCACCACCAACGTGTGGTCGATGTGCCAGCAGTTCTACGTGATCCGGCGCATGCCGGCCCCGGGCTCCCCTGCCGAGCAGGCGCTGCGCGACCGCAAGGCCAAGCGCGGCAAGGTGCACGAGGAGTTCACGGTCAAGGGGCTGGACCAGGCCGGTGAGGACGACGCTCCCAAGCCGGCGGGCGGTCAGCGCCAGCAGCCGTCGCGCAACAAGAAGCGCAAGGGCGCCCAGCCCAAGAACCCGCAGGTCAAGAGCCCGCAGCCCGCGACCACCTCGTCCGCCAGCACGTCCGCCGGCTCGTCCGCGAACGGCCAACCCAATGGGCAGGCCACCGGACAGGCCAAGGCAAAGCAGGGCCAGGGGAAGAAGAAGGGCAAGGCTCAGGCCTCCACGACCCAGGGCGGATCGGCTGTGACCGAGAACGCGCCCAAGACCGACAACTGAACGGAACAGACCACATGAGCGAGCACGAGACCCTCGTCGAGGACCAGACCACCGACCAGACCGTCCAGGGTGACCAGGACGACCGTGGTGTCCAGGGCGACCAGAGCACGGACGACGTGGCCGTGACCGAGGCGTCGGCAGGCGCCGAGGCTGACGACACCGCACCGACCGAGACCGCACCGACCGAGACGGCTCGCCGTTCGCGGCCCGCGGCCTCCCGGGAGCAGCTGGAGCGAGAGGGCGAGGTCGCGGCCGACTTCCTCGAGACGCTGCTCGACATCGCCGACCTGGATGGCGACATCGACGTGGACGTCGACGGCGACCGCGCCTCGGTGAGCATCGTCGACTCCGACGAGGGCCGCGTCCCGCGTCGCCTGGTCGGTCAGGACGGGACCGTGCTGGACTCGCTCCAGGAGCTCACGCGACTGGCCGTGCAGTCCGCCACCGGAGAGCGCAGCCGGCTCATGCTTGACATCGCCGGCCACCGAGCCGAGCGTCGGGCCGCGCTGGTCACGCTGGCGCAGCAGGCCATCGCCCAGGTGAAGGACAGCGGTGAGTCCACGTCGCTGGACCCGATGACGGCCTTCGAGCGCAAGGTCGTGCACGACGAGGTGCTCGCTGCGGGCCTCGCCTCGGAGTCCGAGGGTGTGGAGCCGCGGCGTTACGTCGTGGTCCTGCCGGCCTCCTGAGCGCCTGACACCGCGCTGTTTCACGTGAAACACGACCGATGAGCACGAGCCACGACGACGGGCGCGACCCCCAGACGGGGGCCGCGCCCGTCGCGCATCCGGCCGATCCAGTCACCTCCGCCACCTCTGCCAACGCTGCCACCCCAGCGGCGCCGGCTGCTGCAGCACCGGCCACGCCACCCGCGGCGGCAACCGTGTTCGGCGACCGGCTCTCCCTCGCCCAACGCTTCACCGCCATCCTGAGTGACACGGGGGTCAGCCACGGCCTGATCGGTCCACGTGAGGTGCCGATCCTGTGGGAGCGGCACGTGCTCAACTGCGCCGTGGTGCAGGCGGCCTTCCCGGCCGGGGTCGCGGTCGGGGACATCGGGTCCGGGGCGGGGCTGCCTGGTCTTGCCCTGGCGATCGCCCGCCCCGATCTCGAGCTGCACCTGGTCGAGCCGCTGCTGCGGCGCACCACGTGGTTGTCCGCCACCGTCGATGACCTCGGTCTGGACAACGTCACGGTGCACAGGGGGCGCGCTGAGGAGCTGGCGGGCACCGTCCGCGTGCCCTGGGCGACAGCGCGGGCCGTCGCGCGGCTGGACAAGCTCGCCCGGTGGACGTTCCCGCTGCTGACGCCCGGCGGGACCCTCGTCGCGCTCAAGGGCTCCTCCGCAGCGGACGAGCTGGCCGCGGACGAACCAGCGCTGCGCCGGCTGGGCATGGTCTCGGCCCAGGTGCAGCGCTACGGCGCAGAAGTCTTGGACCCGCCCACCACGACGGTGGAGCTCACCGTCGGCGAGACCCAGCGACGCAAGAGCAGCGCGAAGGGCCGACGCCGGCGCTGAGCCCCTGCGGCCACGTCAGCCGAAGAAGAAGCGCGCGGCCACGTCGGTGGCGCGCACCGGACCCGGGTCGCCGAAGAGACGCGCTTGCTCGGCGTCCGACGTGCCGGGCCACGCGTGTCCCACGCCAGCCAGGCAGTGCAGACGCGCGGCAACCGTGCCCGTGGCGGTGTACCACGTGGTCACCCACTCGGCCGAAAGCTCTTCCCGCACAACGGAATCCGCGTCCAGCGCCCGCGCCCAGGCCTCGACCGCCTCCGGCACCGACTCGTCCCACCGCGGCTGGTGCAGACCGGCCCACGGGTTGATCGCGTCGTGCTCGCCGTGCACCGCCAGGAGCGTCGCCGTCGGTCGACCGGGCGGGGTGCGGACACCACTCATGCACGCCACGCGGGTCAGCGGACAGTCCGGCAGCCCGGCCCAGTGCGACAGCAGCCGCGCACCGCCCGACCACCCGAGGCCGAACACCCGGTGCCGGTCCGTGCCCCACTCCTCGTGGGCGTGCTGGACGAGTGCCGTGAGGTATGCCGCGTCGTCGACTTCGGTGGTCGCCGCGCCGGGCGGGACCCCGAACAGGGGTACGCCGGGGATCGACCACGCGAAACCGGCCTCGGCCACCCCCTTGAACTGCAACGGCACCGCCGCCGTGGGTGCCACCACCACAGCCCCGTGCTCGGCGGACCAGCGCGGCGTGCCGGTCACCGCCGCGTGTCGGCCGGCGTCGAACCCGCTGCCGTGCAGGTCGAGCACGAGTGGCGCACCGGCGGCGTCGTCGGGCAGCCAGACGAGAGCCGACCTGACGCGCCCTCCCACGGTGAGGTCCAGCGGGACTGGCTGGGACGGCATACGAGGCTCCGATCGACACGTCCGGGGAGCAAGAGACCCGATCGTGGACCCAGTCTTGCGCACGGATCGACGCGCGTGGCACCCGCGTTGTGGCACGTCACCGCCGTACGGTTGGATGGAACCCATGGCCGACGAGGTGACCGAGTGAGCACAGCAGTTCTCCAGCTGGAACGAGGCCTCGGATGGCCGTCGCTGGTCGGGTCCACCGCTTCTCCGGTGGGTTGGCCCAGCCCCGAGTCGGTCCGCCACGACGAGATAGTCCGTGCTGATGTTTCACGTGAAACAGCCGCGGCGATGGATGAGGGGGACCAGGCCGTGAGCCAGCCAGCGTCGCAGCCCGCACCATCCCCCCAGTCCCCACGGTCTCCGGACGCAGTGGCCGCGCCGAGCGACGGCGCCACTGAAGCCACCGAAGAAGCGCCTGGTGCCACCTCCGAGGTGTCCGAGCCGTCGGCGACCGCGGCCGAGGAGGCCCTCGCGGCGGTCTCGGTTTCACGTGAAACCGCGCCGGACGAGCGAGACGCGCTCGCGGCGTCGCTGCCGCCCTCGGACCACGACACCCCGCTGGCCCGGGCCGTGGCCGAGGATGCGCGCAAGCGGATCGCCCTGACCGGCCGGGTCTTCCCCAAACCGGCCCAGACCCGGGTCCTCACGGTCGCGAACCAGAAGGGCGGCGTGGGGAAGACGACCACGACGGTCAACATCGCCGCCGCCCTCGCCCAGGCCGGGCTCACCGTGCTCGTCATCGACATCGACCCGCAGGGCAATGCGAGCACGGCGCTGGGCATCGAGCACCATGCCGAGGTGACGAGCATCTACGACGTGCTCGTCGAGGGGACCGCTCTGCACGAGGTCGTCCAGGAGTGCCCGGACGTGCCCGGTCTGTGGTGTGCGCCGGCCACCATCGACCTGGCGGGCGCCGAGATCGAGCTCGTGTCACTGGTGGCCCGGGAGACCCGCCTGCAGAAGGCCATCGCCGCCTACCTCGAGCACACGGCCACTGAGGGTGGTGTGGTGCCCGACTACGTGCTCATCGACTGCCCGCCCAGCCTCGGACTGCTCACCGTCAACGCGTTCGTCGCGGCGCACGAGGTCTTCATCCCGATCCAGTGCGAGTACTACGCGCTGGAGGGGCTGTCCCAGCTGCTCAAGAACATCGAGCTGATCCGCAACCACCTCAACCCGGACCTGCACGTCTCGACCATCCTGCTCACCATGTACGACGGTCGGACCCGGTTGTCGGCGCAGGTCGCCGACGAGGTGCGCGCACACTTCCCCGACCAGGTGCTGCGCAACACAGTGCCGCGGTCGGTGCGGGTGTCCGAGGCCCCGAGCCATGGGCAGACCGTCATGACCTACGACCCCAACTCCAGCGGTGCCCTGTCCTACCTGGCTGCCGCGTCCGAGCTCGCCGACCGCGGTGCGGCGTCCGAACCCAGCGCCCCGGCGCAGAACTGAGAGTGACCCATGAGTGAGAAGCGTCGTGCCCTCGGCCGTGGCCTCGGAGCCCTGATCCCCAACGCACCCACGGCCCCGGCGTCGAGCCGGCCCGTGGACGTTTTCTTCCCCGAGCAGGGCAGGGACCAGGGCCGCACGGGCACCGCCACCGAGGTGGTCGACCGCCCCACCGCGTCGGGCGACGGCCAGCGCGACACCGAGCCCGGCACCGCGCGGCAGCACGAGCAGGCGCCCGGGCAGGGGCCGGGGCAGCCCGGGTCGTCGGGTTCGACGAGCGACGCGGACTCGGCTGGCACGGCGGACTCCACAGCGGACTCCACAGCGGACTCCACAGACGACGCCTCGGTCACCGACGACCTCGCGCCCGTGCCCGGCGCGACCTACGGTGAGATCCCGGTCGAGCAGATCCGCCCCAACCCGCGCCAGCCGCGGACGGTCTTCGACCAGGACGACATGGACGAGCTGGTCCACTCGATCCGTGAGATCGGGGTCCTGCAGCCCATCGTCGTCCGGCCTGTTTCCGCAGGTCAGGGGGCTGATGGTGACGTTCCCGAAGGCATCCACTACGAGCTCATCATGGGTGAGCGGCGCTGGCGGGCGAGCCGCGAGGCCGGCAGGGACACCGTCCCGGCCATCGTCAAGGAGACCGAGGACGACGACCTCCTGCGCGACGCCCTGCTGGAGAACCTGCACCGCAGCCAGCTGAACCCGCTGGAGGAGGCGGCGGCATACCAGCAGCTGCTCGAGGACTTCGGGTGCACCCACGACGACCTGGCGGGGCGCATCGGCCGGTCGCGTCCCCAGATCTCGAACACCCTGCGCCTGCTCAAACTGCCCCCGCTGGTGGCTCGGCGCGTGGCCGCCGGGGTGCTGTCAGCGGGCCACGCCCGGGCGCTGCTGGCTCTCGACGACGGCGGTTCGATGGAGCGGTTGGCGCAGCGCATCGTCGCCGAGGGCCTGTCGGTCCGCTCGGTCGAGGAGATCGTCACCCTGGGCGGTGACCAGGGCGAGAAGGCCAAGGCCCGTCGTCCCCGCGCGGGCGGACGGCACCCGCAGCTCGACGACCTGGCGGCGCGGCTGTCGGACCGCTTCGACACCCGGGTCAACATCGCCCTCGGTCAGCGCAAGGGCAAGCTGACGGTCGAGTTCGCCTCGGTCGAGGACCTCAACCGGATCGTCGAGCTGCTCGGCGTCGATCCGCGCGACTGACGCACAGCCACACGAGCGGCTGAGATAGCGCCAGCAACAGTTGGCGAAAACCCTTGGGGCAGAAGGGGATTCGCACCCCCAGACGACAGCAGCGCTCAGCCGTGGGCGGCGAGGTAGGCGCGCAGGTCGCCGAGGTGCAGGACACCGGTCGTGGCGGTGTCGTCCTCGCCGAGGTACATGCGCTGCAGGCTCACCAGCACCGCCTCGGCCAGGGTGTCGCGAAACGCCGGCTGCGCCAGCTGAGCCGCGTCGGCCGGTGAGGAGAGGTAGCCGGCCTCGAGCCGGATCGCGGGCATCCGGGTCTGCTGCAGCAGCGTCCACGACCGGCCGTGGGACCGGCAGTTCGCCAGGCCGGTGCGGGCCACGACCTCGCGCAGCACCAGGTCGGCCAGCTGCTCGCCGACCGCCGACCACGAGGTGGTGCGGTCGCGGCCGAAGAAGAAGGTCGCGACCCCGCTGGCGTCAGTGACGTCGTGGGAGTCGCAGTGCAGCGACAGCACGAGGTCCGCACCGGCGGCGTTGGCGATGGAGGCGCGTTCCTCCTCGGTCGGGTCGCTGTGCTCGGTGCGGGTGTAGACCACCGAGACACCGATCGCGGTGAGCCGCCCCTCGATGCGACGGGCCAGGTCCATCACGACCTCGGCCTCGACCAGGCCGCCCGCCACCACGCCGGTGTTGGACCCACCGTGGCCGGGGTCGAGCACGATGATGCGGCCGCTCAGGTTGTGGCCCGCACGCCGCACCGCCTCGCGCTCACGCAGCACGGTCGAGGACCCACCGGAGACCGACCGGCGCAGGTCGGCGAAGGCGCGCAGCGTCTCCGGACCCACCGAGCCGTCACCGGCCAGGCCGTAGGCCCGCTGGAACCCGCGCACCGCGCGCTCGGTGTCCGAGCCGAACCGCCCGTCGACCCGTCCGGCGTCGAAACCGAGGGTGTTGAGCCGTTCCTGCAGGGTGACGACGTCCTCGCCGCGCATCAGCTTGCCGGGGGTGTGCAGGAGGATCCGGTCGCCGAGCTCCCAGCGGGCGCCGTCGATCGCGGTGAACGTCTCGACCCCGACGACGCCGTCGACGATCAGCCCCTTGTGCTGCTGGAAGGACCGCACGGCCCGCTCGAGTCCCGCGTCGAAGCTCATCGGGTCGGAGGCACCGTCGAGGGCGGGGCGTTCGGGCAGGTGGTCCGGCGACAGGGCCGCGAGCCGGGCGCGGACGTCGGCGACGGCTGGGCCGTGGTCACCGAGGCCGAGCAGGCCGTGCTTGCTGTCGGACACAGAGCCTCCGGATCGTGTTTGTGCAGGTCAGAGCGTTGTCGCTGGGGGAGCCGACGCTGCAGCCTAGGTCAGAGTCGGGCGTGCGACCAATCGCCGCGCCACGACGCGTCCCCACGAACCCCACCCGAAACACAGGTATGCCGGCCGTCCCCTTGAAACGCCAGGGGGTCGGCCGGCATACCTCGTCGTGGGCCAGCTCGCGCGTCAACTGGTGCGCACCACACGCGGTGCGCACCGTGGGTCAGCCCAGGTAGTCGGCGAGCTCGCGGACGAGCTTGGGCTTGGGCAGGGCGCCGACGAGCGTCTTGACGACCTCGCCGCCCACGTAGACGTTGAGGGTCGGGATGCCGGTGATGCCGTAGCGGCTGCTCACCTGGACGTTCTCGTCGGTGTTGAGCTTGACGACCTCGATCTTGTCCTTGTGCTGCTCGGCCAGCTCCTCGAGGATCGGGGCGACCGCGCGGCACGGCCCGCACCACGGCGCCCAGAAGTCGACGAGGACGGGCTTGTCGCTCTGCAGGACGTCAGCGTCGAAGGTGGCGTCGGTCGTGTCCTTGATGGCTCCCACTTCGGGGGCTCCTCTCGTGTTGCGGTCGGGGTGGTGGTGCGGTCGGGATGAAGACGAGTCGGGTGGTGCGGCCGTGGCGCCAGCGTCGCACCACGGGGTGACAACGGCTCAGCTGATGACGAGCTCGGGCTCGTCGACCAGCGCGGCGTCGGCGGCGGGCAGCCCGGCCTCGTCGTGGTCGGCGAGGAAGCGCTCTGCGTCGAGCGCGGCGGCGCAGCCGGATCCGGCGGCGGTGATGGCCTGCCGGTAGGTGTGGTCGACGAGGTCACCCGCGGCGAAGACGCCCGGGACGTTGGTGTGGGTGGTGCGGCCCTTGACCAGCACGTAGCCCTCGTCGTCGAGCTCGACCTTGGTCGCGTCGGCGGAGTCCTTGATGAGCTGGTTGCGCGGGTCGTGCCCGATGGCGACGAACAGCCCGGTCACGGGCAGCTCGGTCTCGGCTCCGGTGACGGTGTCGCGCAGGGTCACGCCGGTGAGCTTGCCGTCGCCGTGGATCGCGGCGACCTCACTGTTCCAGGCGAACTTGATTTTGTCGTTGTCCAGCGCACGCTGGGCCATGATCTTGGACGCCCGCAGCTCGTCGCGGCGGTGGACGATCGTGACGGACTTGGCGAACTTGGTGAGGAAGGTCGCCTCCTCGACGGCGGAGTCGCCACCGCCGACGACGGCGATGTCCTGGTCACGGAAGAAGAACCCGTCACACGTCGCGCACCACGAGACGCCGTGGCCGGAGAGTGCCTTCTCGTTCTCGATGCCCAGCTCACGGTATGCCGACCCCATGGCGAGGATGACCGCGTGGGCGCGGTAGGTGTTGCCCTCGGCGTCGGTGACCGACTTGACCGGGCCGTCGAGCGAGACGGACTCGACGTCGTCGGTGATGATCTCGGCACCGAACCGCTCGGCCTGGGCCCGCATGTTGTCCATGAGCTGGGGGCCCATGATGCCCTCGGGGAAGCCGGGGAAGTTCTCGACGTCGGTGGTGTTCATCAGCGCGCCACCTGCGGTGACGGCGCCCTCGAACAGCAGCGGCTGGAGGTTCGCGCGCGCGGCGTAGACCGCTGCGGTGTAGCCCGCCGGGCCGGAACCGATGATGATCAGGGATCGGATGTCGGCAGGTGCGGAGGTGCTCACGCGGCTACAGCCCCTTGTGGTCGGGATGGGTCGGCACCGCAAGATGCGGTGTTCAAGTGCTGCAACCGATCGTAGGGCCTCGATGTTCCACCGGCGTCCGCGACACCCACATCGTGGGCCGCCGTGGCGCGCTCAGCGCGCCGGCAGCGGGCCGGCGAGGGCCACGGCGTGCCCGGCGTCGCAGTCGGGCGCCACGGCATACACCGTCTGGCCGCCCGGTGCGTCGACGACGGCGACCACCGCGGGGCGTCCGTCGAGGGTGCCTCGGTCGGACCAGGCGACGCTGTCGGCGCCGGTCCCGAGGGCGAGGAGGCAGTCGCGCAGGCCCTGCTCGGTGTCGGCGGGGCCGCGCTGCCGGGCATCCTGGTTGGACGCGTCGCGGGCGCGCTTGGCCGCGACCTGGGTGACGAGCTGGGCGGTCGTGTATGCCGTCGCGGCCGCGAGCGCGTCCTTGGACGCCGCGGCGTCGGGCTGCGTGGGGGGGACGGTCGTAGGTGCGGAGGAGCCCGATGAACCCGGTGCGCCGGACTCGCCGCGACCGCTGGAGTCGCCGGTGGAGTCGCCGCTGGAGTCGGCCAGGGACTGGGCGGACCCGGCAGAGCTGTCGGCCTCCTGCGACGAGCCACCGGACAGCGACGCGATGAGACCGCCGTTGCCGCCGGACAGGGCTGCGGGGACACCGACGCCGATGACGGCCACCGCGGCTGCCGCAGCGGCCACGTGCCGCCAGTTCCACCGGCGCCGGGAGTCCAGTGCCACGACGGTGTCGTCGCGGTCGCCGTTGCCACCGTTGCCACCCCGGGCGGCCTGTTCGGCGGCCAGCGAGGCGGTGATGCGCCGCACCAGGTCCTCGGGCATCGGCCCGGGGTCGGGCAGCGACGAGAGCAGCTCGCGCATACCGGTCGGGTCGGGCTCGAGGTCGGGACGCTCGCCGCGGTTCGGGTTCGACGGCGTGGGCGGTGTGCTCACCACGACGACCTCCGGACTGCGGGACTGGACTGCTGGCTGAGGGTGTCGCCGGAACCGGCCCGAACCGGGCGGCGGCGACATGGGTAGGACGTCACGGCTGCTCCGATGGTTCCCGGGAGGGCTCGGCCGGCCGGTCGCGCAACAGGGCCGCCAGGGCCTCGCGGCCGCGGCTGCAGCGCGACTTCACGGTGCCCTCGGCGACCTCGAGCACCGCGGCGGCCTCGGCCACCGGCAGGCCGTGCAGGTCGACGAGCACCAGCGCCATCCGCTGCGCCTCCGGCAGCCTGGCCAGGGCCTCGCGCACGTCGAGCCGGGCGTCGACGGAGGCGTGGTGGTCGTGGCTGTCGGCGAGCTCGTACTCGGGCAGCTCGCTCGTGGGGCGCTCGCGGCGCAGCCGGTCGAGGCAGGCGTTGACGACGATGCGGTGCAGCCAGGTGGTGACGGCTGCGTCGCCGCGGTAGGTGTCGGCTCGGCGGAACGCGGAGATGAACGCGTCCTGCACGCAGTCGGCTGCGAGCTCGCGGTGGCGGGTCGTGCGCAGCGCAACGGCCCACATACGGTCGCGGTGCCGCCGGAAGATCTCGCCGAACGCGTCGGGGTCACCGGCGACGTGCGCCCGCATCAGCTCCCGGTCGTCGCGCTCGTCCAGCGGTGTGCTGCCCATGGCGCGGCGGTCCCCACCGCTCAGCTGACCGTGACCTCGGCCAGCGTGGCGCGGAACCGGCCATCGCCCACCTGGGAGACCTTGGTGAACCACACGAAGACGTACTGGCCCTTGACCGGGGCGTCGGCCTTGAGGGTGACCTCGCCCGACTTGCCCTCGGACTGGCCGATCTCGGTGGCCTCGCTGCGATCGCGGCTGGGGCCGACCGACACGGTGACGTCGGAGGCGTCGGGCAGCGACAGCTTCACCGTCGACACCGAGCGCACCTGGCCGAGGTCGAGCCGCACGCCGACCCCCTTCTTCAGCCCGCCCAGGTTCGCGCTGGCGTAGCCCTCGGAGCTCCAGAAGGTGGAGTCCTTGCCGTCGTAGGTGCGGGCGGCCTCGCTGTTGCGCTCGGAGCCGTCACCTTCGGGGTCGTAGCCCGTGGCGCTGAGGATGGGGAAGTCGCCGCCCTCGGGGGAGCCCTCGGTGGCGGTGGACTCAGGCGTGGTGCCGCCCACGGTGGTCGGGGGTGCGGTCACGGTGACGGTGTTCTTCGGGGCGTTGGAGCCGAGCCCGAGGTCGGTGTTGCTGCCGATCTGCGAGACGCCCCAGAAGCCGACGACCATCGCCACGACCACGAACACGGCGACGATCAGCAGCACCAGCCGCGACTGCTCCCGGGTCGGGGTGTCGCCGAGCTCCTGCGGCAGCATGGGCAGGGGCGGGTCGAGCGGCTCACCGGCCTCGACGAGCGTGCCGTCGAGGCTGACGCGGCGCTCCTCGGCGCGGGCCGCGGCCTCCTGGCGCTGGGCGCGGCGTTCGGCAGCCTTGTCGGCGGCGGCGCGGGCGAAGCTGCCGACCTTCTGCGCGGCGCCCGCTGCGGCCTGCCCGGCCGCCTGACCGGCGCTGCCGAGCGCCCCGGCGACCGCGGCACCGGCAGCGCTCGCGGCGGCCGTGCCTCGACCGGGACCTTCGGGATACTTCGGCAGGGTCGTCTGAGGTATGCCGCCCTCGGCACCGTCCGCGGCCGGCTCACCGGCCGGGTCAGCCGGGTCCGCACCGGCTGCACCGGTCGGCGTGGCTGGCGAGGAGGACGGTCGGGGGATCGGCTCGGTGCGGGGAGCAGCCGTGTCCCGGCTCAGGTCCAGCGGACGGGTGTCGTCGGCGGTGTCCGCCCCCGACTCCTCGCGACCGCCACCACCGGAGGCAGCAACTGCCGCGCCACCGGCCACGGCCGCACCCGCAGCACCGGCCGCAGCGGCGCCCGTGGAGGGCGCAGTGGACGACGCGGAGGACGGTGCGGAGGATGACGCCCGCTGCGCCGACCCGGCGCGCCGGTCGGCGTCGTCCGCCCCGGCGCCTGCGCCCCGTCCCTGACCAGGGGCGGCCGGCCGCAGCGGGAGCTGGTCGGTGGGCAGCGCGATGGTCGGTGAGGTCTCGCCGGCGGAGCGTGGCGGCACCGCCGAACCCTGCACCTGGCTGAGTGCCCACGGGGCGATCTGCGCGGCGAAGTCGCCGGGGCTGACCGGGCCCTGGTCGTCGATCAGGGTGAGGCGGCACAGCGCGTCCAGGTCGCCCGGCACCCCGGCCGCGATCTCCGACGGCGCGGGCACTCCGCCGACGACGCGGGGCGCGGCCTCGAGACCGGCCACGGGGGTGGGCAGCGGCCAGCGACTGGTCAACGCGGCATACGTGAGGGCGACGATGCCCACGGCATCGGTGCGCGCTGCCCGGTCGGCGTCGACGTCGTCGGCGTGTGCCATCGCGGCCGCGGTGGCGAGGCCGCGCACCTTGATGGTGCCGTCGGGGAGGCGCAGCACCGAGTCGGGGGTGAGGCGCAGGTGGTGCAGCCCGCGGCCGCGCGCGGCCTCGAGGCCCGTGGCGACCTCACCGGCGACGCGGCGGGCCTCCTCGGCGGGCAGGCCGCCCTGGTCGAGCAGCTGGGTGAGCGTGTGGGTGTCGGGCAGGGCCTCCTCGACGAAGAAGGCGATGCCGTCGGAGCGGCCCACGTCCAGGACGCGGACGAGGCGCGGGTTGTCGATGCCGGCCGCGCGACGGGCGGCGTCGAGCGTGGCGTCGGCGTGCTGCTCGGTCTCGGCGAAGCAGACGAGGACGACGTCGCGCTCGAGGGTCGTGTCGTGCGCCGACCAGCGCTCGGCGTTCGGCAACTTCTCCAGCCGGCGCTGCGCGGCATACCGGCCACCCAGCACCGTCGAGGGGCCTACCCCGTGCACTGTGTCCTCCCCAGTTGTCGTCGGCGGTGCGGCCAGCATAGGCGGTTGGGCACGTCAGGCCCGTCGACGGATTCTGCGCGTCACCGGGTCGAGCAGCTGCCCGACCTCCTCGACCCGCATCAGATGCGCCGCCCCGAGCACCACCGCGAGGAACAGCGACCCCCCCACGGTTAGCTGAGTTGCGGCCTCCACATACCGGCCGAGTCCGAATCTGCCGATGAGGGCGATGACCGGCCAAGCCACGGCAAGCCCCGCGAGTGATGCGAGGACCAGCCGTACGTACAGCCGGACCGTGGCCTTCAGGTGCAGCAGACCGAAACGGTGCCGCAGGAGCCAGAATCCGACCACCGCGGCGGCGAGGTTGCTGAGCGTCTGGCCGATGCCGACGAGGATCCCGGCTCGGGCGGGGTCGGCGAAGAGCGCGACCAGGTTGACAGCCGTGGCCACGGCGGTCACCACGAGCTGGAGGTAGAACGGGGTCTTCGCGTCCTCGTAGGCGTAGTAGACCCGTTGGATGAGGTAGAGCCACCCGAAGGGGAGCAGCCCCAGCATCATCGCGATCATCACTGCCGCAATGGCGTCGGCCTGCGGCACGGTGTTGCGGAAGAACGCGATGCGAGCGACGGCGACGCCGAGCGGCAGGACGGCGAGGGTCCCAGGAACCAGAAGCACCGCAGGCATGCGCAGCCCCCGGCCCAGGTCTGCCACCACTGCCCGCGTGTCGCCTGCGTGAGCTGCCGCGGACATGCGCGTGAAGAGGGCGGTGACCAAGGAGAGCGTGATCAGCGAGTGCGGGAGCATGAAGAGGAGGAAGGCACCGCTGTATGCCGCCTTGCCCGCGCCCACGTGACCGCTGGCTGTGAGCAGGTCGTTCGCGCGAGTGAGGACCTTGGAAGTGAGGACGAAGCCGAGCTGGCTCACCGCGAGGGCGGCGAAGGTCCACATCGCCACGCGTGACGCCGAGCCGAGACCGACACCCCGGAAGCCCCACAGGGGGCGGTAGTGGAACCCGCCGCGGCGTAGTGGCCCGATCAGGGCCAGTGCCTGCAGGACGACGCCCAGGGTGGCGCTCCCGGCGACGATCCAGATCATCTGGCTCGTCCACTGGGAGATGGTCGGCTGGTGGGGGGCGACGCGAGCAAACCAGACGAGGCCGAGGATGGCGACGATGTTGGCCAGAGCGGGTGCCCACATGAACGCGGCGAACTGGCTGCGGGCGTTGAGCACCTGACCGAGCACCGTGTAGAGCCCGTAGAAGAAGATCTGCGGCAGGCAGATCAACGCGAAGGCCGTGGACAAGGCGGTGGTCTGCGCGGACCAGCCCTGCGAGAAGAGTCGTACGAGCACAGGCGCGAGTGCCGTCACCACGACGGTGGCACCGGCGAGGAGGACCAGCGACAGCGTGAGCAGCCGGTTCACGAAGTCCTGGCCACCGTCCTCCTGCGTGGCCGCTTTGGTGATCTGGGGGACGAGTACCGCGTTGAGCACCCCGCCGGCCAGCAGCAGGTAGAACTGGTTCGGCAGCGTGTTGGCGACGTCGAAGGCGTCACCGGACAGACCGGTGCCGACGATGCCGAGCAGGAGCGCGGTCCGGACGAATCCCAGCAGCCGCGACACCAGGGTGCCGGCGGCCATGACGGCGGAGGAGCGGGCGAGGCTCTGGTCGCTCACGAGGATCCGATCGTGGTGACGGGCGCGGTGGCGCGGCGGGTGCGGGGACGCTTGCGGTAGGTGCGGAACAGGCCGATCACGAGGATCAGCCCGGCGAAACCGCCGAGGGCCCAGTAGACACCGTCGCCGGTGGGCGTGACCCGCACCCGCACGTCGGCGCCCTGCCCGATGACCGTGTCGTCGGGCGTCGTCAGGGTCGTCCGGAGCGGCACGGTGCCGGCGGCGAGGGCAGTGACGTTGATGGTGACGGTGGCGCGGCTGCCCGGGCCGATGCGCAGGACGGGTGGCTGGCTGTCGATGCGCAGTCGCGGGTTGGAGGCCTCGACGGTGAGCTTGACGTCCTCCACGGGCACGTCGAGGTCGTTGGTGACGGTGATCTGCAGGCGGCCGGAGTCGGCGAGGAAGTTGATGGTGCCGGCCGCGACCTTGACCGCACTGGTGGTCTGGCCGGCGGCCTGTGTGACGCGGCCGTCGAGGGTGCTCCACGCGGTCGGTGCGGCTCGCCAGCGTGTCGACGCGAGCTGTTGGGCCGCGCGGGTCCAGGTGCGGGAGAAGACGTCGCCGTCGTCGCGGATCGTGGCCACGCCCTGCACGGTGCGCACGGTCTGCTCGAGCTGGCCGAGCCGGGCGGGGGTGAGCACGGGGGCGCCTCCGGTGGAGGGCTGCGCGGGACGGGTGATCGGGGCGGCCGAGGCAGGGACGGCCTGGGCCGCCTTGGCCAGCTGCTCCTGCGTCGTGGTGGGCGACAGCCACGGTATGCCGGCGACGGTGTCGAGGAAGCGCTTGGCGGCCGAGGCGTCCGGCGCCCAGGTGCGGGGTGCGACGACGAAGACGTTGCGCCCCGCCGTGCCCGGGAGCTCGTTGAGCAGGGCCGCGGAGTCGGCGACGAACTGCTGGGTCGACAGGACCGCCTCGGCCTGGGACGTGGTGCGGGCCAGCAGGGCACTGAGCTCGTCGTCGTAGGCCAGCATCGGCAACCCACCCTGCGAGCGCTGGGTGGCAACGGGAGTGCTGGACGGGTTGCGTTCGCCGAGCGCGCTGCCGGCGATGACCTGGCCGCCCAGCTGCGGTGTGCGGTACAGCCCGCGCAGGGCCGTCTCGCGGGCCGAGGTGTACTGCCCGTCGACCGGCCAGGCGACGTCCGAGCGACCGCCGAGGTAGGTCGCCACCCGGGTGGAGCGTTCGACGAGGCTGGCCATCAGGGGTGCGCCCTCGTCGGCTCCGGCGGCGGCCGCGAGGTCGGCGTCGGTGTCGGGCAGCACCCACGGGCGGTGCTGGCTCGCGGCGGTGCGGATGCGGTTCTCGGTCTGGGTGCGCACCTTCTCCTCCTCGCCGGTGCCCCCTTGGGGGAACTCGCCGAACCCGGGGAGCAGGGTCGGCGTGAGGGTGGGGTCGATGGCCCACGTCACGTCGGTGCTGCTGGTGGCGTCGAGGACGTGCGCAACCCGGGAGTCGGGTCCCAGGGCCCTGGTCCACGCGGCGTCTCGGGCGGCACCCTCGGCGCCGAACAGGTCGGGGTCGGGGTCGAGGGTGAGTGGCACCGCCACGGCCAGGGACAACGGCTCGTACTGCTTGACCGACTGGAACCCCGCGAAGGTGCGCACGCTGTCGCCACCGCTCTGCACGCTGAGGGGGAGGGCACCGTAGGTGACGTTGCCGCGGTGGCCGAGGTTCTTGACGGTGACGCGGAATGCCGCGCTGTCGCCCGGCGTCAGCGCCACCCCCACCCTGGTCTGCCCGACAACCGACCCCTGGGCCGGGCCGGTCTGCGCGGCCCACTCGCGCACGGCGTCACGGGACAGGTCGACCCGGTTGCTGCCCAGAACCACCTGCACGGTCGGGCGGTCGATCGTGGCGCCGGAGGTGTTGCGCACCGTGCCGGTCACGGTGAGGTCCTCGTTGTCCGCGACCACGGCGGGGCTCACCCCGGTCAGCTGCACGTCGAGGTCGGTGGCGGCCGCACCCGGCGCGGCCGCCGGACTGGTCACCGCGTGCCCACCGGAGCTCGGTTCGGCGGAGGCGGACTGGTCGGCGCCGACGGGCACCACCACGGCAGGCACCGCCAGCGCCGCCGTGGCGAGCACGCGGCATACCGAACCGCGCACCCTCACCCCTCCCCGGCGAGACGAGCCCAGGCCTGCCGGGCGATGCGGCGCTCGTTGGGGAAGGTGAGGTGCTCGTGGGCCTCGCGCAGGGGGAGCCAGGCGACGTCGATGGCCTCGTGGTCGGGGTCGTTGTCGATGGTGAGGTGCCCGCCGGTGGCCTCGAGCAGGTAGTGGTGCACGAACTTGTGCACGCGCCGGTCCGACGTCGCGAACCAGTAGTCGATGGTGCCGAGCTCGGTGAGGACGCGGCCCTCGATGCCGGTCTCCTCGGCGACCTCGCGCACGGCGGTCTCGGGGAGCGTCTCGCCGTTCTCCATGTGGCCCTTCGGCAGGCACCACTCGACCCGGCCGGCCCGGTTTCGCCTGGCGATGACCGCGATCCGCGCCTGGCCGTCGTGCACGTCGACGACGATTCCCCCGGCTGAGCGTTCCTCCACCGCGGGCAGCCGACCGGCCATTCGGGCCGGGTCGGGTGCAGGGGAGGTCACCCGGTCACTCTAACGAGCGCCTACCCTTGGTCCCCATGTCCTCCGCCGATCCCAGCGCGCCGCGCCTGGACCTGCTGCGTCGCGCGACCGCGCACCTCGCGCCAGTCGTGCCGCTGCTCACCGAGCTCGGGTCGCTGTTCGCGGAGGCAGGTCACGAGCTGGCGCTGGTGGGCGGACCGGTGCGCGACGCGTTCCTCGGACGGACCTCGCCCGACCTCGACTTCACCACCAGCGCGACCCCGGACGAGATCCTCGCCGTCGTGAAGCCGTGGGCCGACGCGCACTGGGACATCGGGCGCGACTTCGGCACCATCGGCGCCCGCCGCGGCGACCACACGGTCGAGATCACGACCTACCGCGCGGATGCCTACGATGGCCAGACCCGCAAGCCGGTCGTCGCCTTCGGCGACAACCTCGAGGACGACCTGGTGCGTCGCGACTTCACCGTCAACGCGATGGCGTTGCGGCTGCCGGGCATGGACTTCGTCGACCCGTATGCCGGGTTGCCCGACCTCGCGGCGAAGGTGCTGCGCACGCCGGGGCCGCCGGAGGTGTCGTTCGGTGACGACCCGCTGCGGATGATGCGGGCCTGCCGGTTCGTGGCCCAGCTCGGGTTCGAGGTGGCGCCGGAGGTGCGCTCGGCGATGAAGGCCATGGCGGCCTCGATCGAGATCGTGTCGGCCGAGCGTGTGCGCGACGAGCTGACCAAGCTGCTCATGGCGCCCGCACCGCGGGCCGGGCTGCGGCTGCTGGTCGACACCGGGCTGGCCGAGCAGGTGCTGCCCGAGCTGCCCGCGTTGCAGCTGGAGATCGACGAGCACCACCGGCACAAGGACGTCTACGAGCACTCGCTCACGGTGCTCGACCAGGCGATCGCGTTGGAGGGGCCTGCCGATGGTGACCCGTCGTCGGTGCCGGGGCCCGACCTGGTGCTGCGGCTGGCCGCGCTGTTGCACGACATCGGCAAGCCGGCGACGCGACGGTTCGAGGACGGTGGCGGGGTGTCGTTCCACCACCACGAGGTCGTCGGCGCCAAGCTCGCGACCAAGCGGCTCAAGGCGCTGCGCTACGACAAGGAGACGGTGCGCGCGGTTGCGCGGTTGATCGAGCTGCACCTGCGCTTCCACGGGTACGGCGGCGGTCAGTGGACCGACTCGGCGGTGCGGCGCTACGTCACCGACGCCGGGCCGCTGCTGCAGCGCCTGCACCGGCTGACCCGGTCGGACTCCACGACCCGCAACGCCCGCAAGGCCGCCCTGCTGTCGCGCACCTACGACGACCTCGAGGAGCGCATCGAACGGTTGCAGGCCGAGGAGGAGCTGGCGGCCGTGCGGCCCGAGCTCAACGGCAACGAGATCGCCGAGATCCTCGGCATCGCCCCAGGACCGGTGCTCGGCAAGGCCTACAACCACCTGCTCGAGGTGAGGCTCGACCGCGGCCTCATCGGCAAGGAGGCGGCCGCCGAAGAACTTCGCACCTGGTGGGCCGAACAGCCCCCGTCGTGATTTTGTGCCTGTCTAGGATGCAGCCATGAAATTCGTCGTGACGTTGATGGTCCGCGACGAGATCGACGTCATTGCGGCGATGATCGAGCACACCCTGGCCCAGGGACCCGACGTCGTCATCGTGACCGACAACGGTTCCGTGGACGGGACCGCCGAGGTCCTCCAGGAGTACGCAGACCGTGGTCTGGTCGAGCTCCATCACGACCCGGTCCACCGCAAGCAGCAGGGCTCGGTGGTTACGGGAATGGCACGTCGAGCTCGCACCAAGTACTCGGCGGACTGGGTCGTCAACGCTGACGCGGACGAGTTCTGGGTGCCTGTCGACAGGACCATGACCCTTCGCACGGCACTCGAGCGCACACCCCTGAGCCTGAACGCCTTCGTGGTGCCCGTCGTCAATCTTGTCGGTCCACCCGCGCGACGTGGCTCTGGCTTCAATCGACTCGTCTGGCGAGATCTTCGCTCCGACGACGAGCTTCAGGCCGTGGGGATCCATGCCCAACCCACGCCCAACGCCGTGCACCGAGGCGAGCCCGACGTCGTCGTCGCTCAGGGAAACCACTTCGTCAACATCGAGAGCAACGGTCAGCCCAGTGATGACGTCGCGCTGGAGGTGCTTCACCTCCCATGGCGCAGCTGGTCGCAGTTCGAGCAGAAGGTGAACCACGCCGGTCGGGCCTACGAGGCCAGCCCGGATCTTCGACCGAGCAAGAACCACCACGGCATGAACGACTACCGCAGGTCGAAGTCCGGCCGTCTCCTCCCCGCATTCCTGATGCGCCAGCCCTCACGAACAGAGCTCGATGACGGTCAGCGTGACGGAGTGTTCGTCCGCGACCCATGGCTCGGACAACATCTTCGAGACCTCGCAGGTTCGGCGCATCTCCCTGATCGGCTGGCACCCCTGCTCGAGGACTCCGACGACGGTGAATTCGAAGAGGACTTCGTCGAGGAGCAGAGCCGTCTGGGTAGACAGTTCCTCGAGCTCGAGCGCGAACGAGACGCCGAACGAAAGCGTGCGGATGAGAACCGTGCGTTGGCGAACCGCCTCTCGCGACAACGGGACGAGGCACGCGCCGCTCTGCGGCGGGCCAAGGGTGAGGGGCCGTTCGTCGACGACGCCCGGGCCCTGGCACGCCGGGCCGCCAAGGGCGTCCACCGCCGGTTGCTCAAGTCATGACCGACCCCAGCATTCCGCCCTCCCCCCGACCGACCGCACCGGAAGGCACGAAGGGCAATGGCCGTGGTGTGTGGCGCCTGCGCCGCACCAAGCACGCCGTCACCTCGCACCTGCCATCGACGGACGCCCATCTGATCCTGCACAGCGGGCTGTTCGACCCGGAGTGGTATGCAGCCACGGCAGGTTGCTCCCCTGACCCCGTCACGGCGGCGAACCACTACCTCGAGGGCGGATGGAAGCAGGGGCACACGGCGCACCCCCTCTTCGACCACAGACACCTGATGAAGCGGTACGCGGAGATCATCGGGGACCGAAACCCCCTTGTGGCATACCTCAGCGACCCACGCATGCGCACCGCCTCAACCCAGCCCCTGATGGCCTACCGCACCTACCAGCGGACGCACCCTGAGGCGCGTCGCTTCTCGCGAGGGGCCACCCGCCACTACCTCGAGGTCGGTGCCCGTAAGGGTTTCGCACCCACGACCTGGTACCAGCCCAACCCCGTCGACGAGCCCGAAGGGCTGGCGGACTGGATGCGGCAACGCCGCCGAGAGTGGGTCGAGAGACGGCGCAACGCGACCACGACCTGGACGACGGACGCCCCGGACGAAGAGTCGAGCTCATCGACTGCCGAGGCCCACCAGATCGCTGCGACTGTCACCGTCGTCCTGCCCGCGGGGGCAAACACCGACCAGCTGTCAGCGGCTCTCGCGTCGGTTCAGCGGCAGGATCTCAGCCCGACCGAGATCGTGGTCGTCCACGACGCCGCTCGGGAGGAACAATTGCAGGACGTCCGTGACGCGGTCGCGCACGACACACGCGTCAGGTTCCTGGCCGTCGACAGTCCGGACCGGTCGTCCGCCCTGGCCCTGGGCGCCGGGGTTGCTCAGGGCGAATGGGTCGCCTTCTGCCTGCCCACGGCTGAGTGGGCGGAGCATCACCTCTCCACCGTCCTCGGCCACGCGATCACCGAGGGGCTCGACGCAGCCAGCGATGTGGTGGAACGAGTCGACTCCGAGAACAGGCCCCGCTATGCCCGGGGGCCGGTGACGGTGGAGCGCTCCGTCGTGACGCCACAGCTGCACCCGGCTGGTCTGGTCGTACGTCGCAAGGCCATCGAGGATGCAGGCGGCATCGATCCATCCCTGCGCAGCGCAGCGATGCACGACCTCGAGCTCCACCTGGCCTCGCGCGGCACGGTCGACATCGTCCCCACGGTCGGTGTGCGCACGTCTGCGGCTGCAGAGAAGGCTGCGGCGGATGCCGTGCCCCTGCGGGTTCGTCCCCGGCTCGACCTGGAGCAACTCGCCACCTGGCACCACGTGGCCGTGCAACGCCACCTGATCGACTGGGACCGCCTCGACGCCGGAGATGAGGGAGTCGTCTCCGTCATCATCCCGACCCACGCCGACCACGACCTGACCCACAGAGCTGTTGCCAGCATCCATGCGGCGCAGGATGTCGCGCGTTCCGCCTGGGAAGAGGCAGGAGGCGAGGGTCCAGAGCCGCCAGCCGTCGAAGTCGTCGTCCTCGACAACGGGTGCGCGGCCGACATCGCGGTTGCCCTCGACTCCCTACCTCTGGAGTTCCCCGGCACCGTTGTCGCCCACGAGCCCGTGAACCGCGGCTTCTCCATGGGCAACAACCTTGCGCTGAGTCATGCACGAGGCGCCGTCATTGTGTTCCTCAACAACGACACCGAGGTGCTACCCGGTTGGCTCGAGCCGTTGACCGCGGCTCTCGACGACCCGGAGGTCCTCGGAGCTCAGTCCCTGCTGATCTACCCGAGTGGATCGATTCAGTCAGCCGGTATCGCATTTCCGACGACGGGCGGCGTGCCCCACCCCCTTCTCCAGGGATTCCCCGTCGAGGACGCCCGGCTCGTTGCCACGCTTCCCTTCAATGCCTGCACCGCTGCCAGTCTGGCCATGCGTCGCAGCGATGTCGTGGCAGGGCGGGGGTTCGACCCCCTGTTCCTCAACGGGATGGAGGATGTCGACCTCGGCCTGCGGATGAAGGACCTGCGAGGTGGTCGCTTCACCGTATGCCCGACGTCGAAGGTCGTGCACCACGAGTCGCGTGCCCCGGGACGCTTCGAGCGGTCCCTCGTGAACAGACGACTCTTCCTCGATCGGCACGCAGAGTCCGTGCCGCGCGACGACGTGTCCTTGTGGGGCGCCGTCGGCTACGACGTCACGGGACATCAGGTCCGACACGTAGTGTCCGCCGACCGTCGCGTCTCGGTGCCGGAACCCGTGCTGGCTCGGCGCCGACCCACTGCCCACGTCAGCGAAGGACTTCCTTCGCTGCGTTGGGCGCTGAAGAACCCTGCCCCTCCGGGACCGGAGGCGGAACGCTGGGGTGACACCCACTTCATTCGTCGCCTCGGTGCGGCACTGGAGGCACTGGGTCAAGAGGTCATCATCGACCACCGGCCCGAGTTCGACCGTGCCACAGGGCGATTCGACGACGTCGTGCTGGTCCTGCGTGGCGTGGCGCCGTACACGCCCATCTACGGTCAGGTGTCGCTGTGCTGGCTCATCTCACACCCGGAGATGATGAGTCGGCGAGAAGCCCAGTCCTACGACAGGGTCTTCGCTGCGAGTCGCACCTGGTCGAGCCAGATGTCGCAGGAGTGGGGAGTTCGGATCGACCCGCTTCTCCAAGCCACCGACCCGGAGCTGTTCCACCCTGACCGGGGCGAGCCGGACACCGGCCACTCACTGTTGTTTGTCGGCAGCTCACGAAAGGTGTTGCGGCCACTGGTGGGCGCAGCGGTCGACCAAGGCCTTCCGTTGTCGGTCATCGGTCACCAGTGGGACGGGTTGATCCCCGCGAGGTACGTCAAGGCGGAGTACCTGGGGAACGACCTGGTGGGCGAGGCCTACCGACGAGCCGGAGTGGTCCTCAACGACCACTGGGACGACATGCGAGAGCAGGGATTCATCTCGAATCGCCTGTTCGACGCCGTCGCCAGTGGCAGTCGCGTCGTCACCGACCACGTGGCGGGCATCGATGGCCTCTTCGGCCGGTCGGTGCAGGTCGTGGACGATCCCGCGGAGCTGGGCAAGCTCGTGAACGCCGCCGATCTGGACGCGGTCTTCGGATCCGACGACGAGAGAAGGGCCGCTGCCGCGAAGGTCCATGCGGAACACTCCTTCGAAGCGCGTGCCCGGACCTTGGTGCAGACCGCCGCTGAGCTTGGGGCCGGTCGATGGGATGTTCACCGTCAGCAGAGTGATGGCGTAGTTGGTTAGCCCTTCACCCCGTTCCGATGTCAGGAGTTGCACCGTGAAGGACTCACGTCAGCGATCAAGCCTTCGCGTGACGGCTGGCCTGGTCGGCCGGGCAGCGGTGAGGAGGCTGCCGGCCAAGGCACGGTTGCGGCTACGAGAGGTCAAACGAGCGGCTCTGGGCCAAGCACCAGTTCGCCCCTCGGTGGGTGCGGGCCCGGTGGGTAAGCGTCCCGATGCGCCGGCTCCTGCGCCGTCCCCTGCGCCAGTGCCTGCCACTCGAGCGATGCCAGCGGCAGGCGGCAGCCCGAAGGTGACGGGGCCTCGACGCGCCAAGGATGGTGAGTCAAGGCTTGATCTGCGCCGTGCGCAGATCTTTGCGACGGCCGAGCGTCACGGCGCCGCGTTGGAGATCGGTCCGGCGCACAACGGCATCCTTCCCAAGCGGGAGGGTTTCGACACCAAGACGGTCGACTACCTGGACCGT
This sequence comes from Actinomycetes bacterium, assembly GCA_023420415.1. Taxonomy (GTDB): domain Bacteria; phylum Actinomycetota; class Actinomycetes; order Actinomycetales; family Dermatophilaceae; genus Pedococcus. The sequence continues at coordinate 107,769 of JAEZWF010000033.1, forward strand.
GCTGGCCTCATCGACAAGTACAAGGCTCACGACAACTACTCCCCGGACGACATCGAAGAGGTGGACTTCGTGCTGCCTCCGGGTGCCGCCATGGGGGACATCATCAAGACTCGCTTCGACCTGGTGCTGGCCTCGCACGTCCTGGAGCACACCACTTCGCTCGTGGACTTCCTCAATGAGTGCACCCGCTTGCTGCAACCGGGCGGCGTCATCGCCCTCGTGGTGCCGGATCACCGGTTCTGCTTCGACCGGTTCCGGGAGAGGTCGTCCCTGGGGTCGGTCATCGACGCGCATCTCGAACCGCATGAGGTACACACCGTCGGCACCCTCACCGAGTTCGCCGTCAATGCCGTGAAGCACCGCGGCACGACGTCGTGGGCACCTGTCCATGCCGGCCGGTACAGCTGGGTGAACGGTGAGTCAGACATCGACCGGATTCGTCGCAGTGCCACCAGCGGACGGTACGTGGACGTCCACCACTGGGTGTTCACCCCCAACCACCTCAGGCTGCTGCTGCACGACCTGCGGACACTGGGGTACATCGAGGTCGCCGAGGCGCACTTCCACGACACCGTGGGGCATGAGTTCTTCATCAACCTCTCTCGTGAGAGCCAGGGCCCTGGCCTGTCCCGGGAGGAGCTGGTGGGCCTGTCCGACGACGAGTTGCGGAGCCTGGACGTGCCCGAGTGGGAGTCCGGGGCGTGACCTCTGACGCCTCAGCGGTGGCAGCGGTCGTCGTCCCGATCTACGGGGTCCGCGACTACCTCGACGAATGTCTCGCGAGCATCGCTGCGCAGACGATCGCCGGACAGCTCGAGGTCGTGCTCGTGGACGACGGCAGCGTCGACGGGTCGGGGGAAGTGGCCGACGCGTGGGCGCGCGGGCGCGCGCAATGGACCGTCATCCACCAGGAGAACGCCGGGCCGGGGCCGGGTGCGGCAAGGAATGCTGGACTGTCCATGGTCCGCGCACCGTACGTGCTCTTCTGTGACGGTGATGACGTCCTCGAGCCCACCGCGATGGAAGCTTTGCTGGAAGCGGCGAGGACCACCGGTGCTGATGTCGTCGTGGGAGCAGCAGAGCAGGTCCCCGTGCCGCGCACCTGGCTGTGGAGTCACCTCTTCGAGCCGCTGGACGGGACAGTCAGGACGGGCACCATCGACCACTTCCCCGACCTCATCCACCATCCTGCGCCGGGGGACAAGCTCTTTCGGGTGGCATACCTGCGCCAGCACGACCTGTCGTTCGCTGAGGGCATCCATCACCAGGACACGTACGTGACCGTGCCTGCCGTCCTGGGCCCGGCGCGGATCACGATCCTTCGGTCCGTGGTCCAGCGCTACCGACGCCGTTCGGACGGCAGCAGCATCATGGACCAGCGCTACACCCGGGCGAAGTCGACGTGGGACCACCTCCAAGTGGTGGAGCACCTCAACTCGCTGCGCGAGAGGATCGAGGCCGACCGGGCCCTCATTCTGGACCGATTCCTGGTGCGCAGCTTTCAGGGCTTCCTGGCGCGAGCATTCCTGCTGCCAGAAGCCGACCGTTCGGAGCTCTACCGAAGAGTTCGCGAGGTCTACGCGGGAGTCGAACCGCGCACTGTCCTCGAGGCGGCCGAGGCTGCGGTGCACGTCCTCCCCTACGCCGCCGTCCTCGACGACGACCCGGTCATGTTCGCCCAGGCCGGTCGGCGGGTGAGTGAGGTGCGTGGTGACGAGTCGGGGTTGCGGCTCGTCGCCCCGACACGTCCGCTGTGGAGGGACGCGATGACCGTGGGTCGGCTGCGAGGCTCGGTCGGTGGGATGTCCTTGACCCGCGACTTCGCGGTGCTGACCGGATCGATTCGCCTCACTGGGGCGCCCGCCCTCGTCGACCTGCCGGTATCGGTCAGCCTGAGAGCCCGGGGCGCAGGTCTGACCGTGCCCATGGCACTTGAGCGCGCACTTGGGGACAACGCGCTGACCGTCAGCGAGTTCACCGTCAGGTTGCCGTTGGACGAGCTCGCCGACGGCACCCATGACCTGCGCGCGGTGCTCGAGCTGACTGCCGGCGAGCAGAGGTCCGGGCGCCTTCGTGTCGTGTCGTCGACGACGGTGACTCGTAGGGGACGAACGTTGGCGCTCGGTGCGTCTGCCGACGGAGCGGCACAGCTCACCGTGCAGCGCGCCGGACGGCGGAGCTGGCTCAGCGCCGGCTCTTGACGGCGGCCGTCATCGCCTCCGCCAGGGTGGACCCCAGGCCGTCGGGTAGCGGATGTGCGGTGTGAGTCGTCAGCCCGCGAGCCTGGTCGTGGGCGGTCCTGAGGGCGCGGGCCAGACCACCGACCGTCGCGGGAGCCACGGTCAGGCCATTCACCCAGGGCTTGCGCGCGCCGTCGAGCTCATTGGTCACCGTCGGTATGCCGGCCATGGGCAGCTCGAGGGGGAGATGGCTCGGGTGGGGGCTGTACATCAGGGCGAGTGCCAGGTCCGTAGCGGCCAGCTGGGTGAAGTAGTCGTCCAGGTCGATGCGTCCCCGCACGACGACGTCAAGGCGCGGGCCGAGGTCGACCGTCGCCATGTCCTCCCCGGCCAACGTGACAACCGGTCGCGTGCCGTCAGGAAGGGTGTCGCCCCAGCAGCGGAGCGCGTCGAGGGTGAGCCCGGCCAGGTTGCGCGGCTTCGACGGGCGCACGTAGGCCAGTAGTCGCGGCCGAGCTGGGTCGCTGGGATGCCAGGCGTGTGCCGCTGCATGGACTCGGGTCCGGTCCACCTGCGGGGCGAAGACGTGCTCCTCCGGCAGCGCCATCCCGGTCTGTCTCTGCACGTACTGCGCCAGTGGTGTGCTGTTGACCACCATGGTGAATCCCGCGTCGTAGGTGGCGCGCGCCAGGGCGAAGTCGGTGCCCCAGGGCATGAAACCCGGTTCCCAGTCCTGGACCAGGTAGATGACGCGGTCCGTCTCCGTCATCCCTGCTTCGACCGCGCGCTGCATGGTGACGGCTGTCGTCCAGTAGGTCGCAATCCACAGGTCCTCGGGGTGGTAACCGGGCCGGTCGGAGTGCTGGGGTGTGGTGATGGTGACGCTCTGGGCAAGGCGCTCGTCACCGGTCTCCCGCACGATCCAGGCAGAGAGTTCCTGGCGGGCATCGGACGCGCTGGGCCCAGCGTCGGTGAGGACGACCAGCCGAAGCGCCCGGTCCGTCTGCTGTGCCACCTCGGCACCGGCCAGGATCGCCGTCCTGACACCGGCGAAGAGTCCGCTCGGCGTGAAGGTGCTCAACACGAGGTTGACGCTCGGGGTGTCGTCGAGGGGCTTCATCGACAGAACGACCCCCTGACCGGGGACGGCGCTGGTGACTCGGACCGGGGCCTGGGTGGACTTGGCGGGGGCGGGCCGGGACTTGAGCTGGTCGACGGAGCCGTTCACGGTCCGGAGCAGGTCGGTGGCGTCCTCCACCTCGCCTGCCAGCTTGGCGAGAGCCGCCTGGATCTGGCTGTCGCCCGCACGGACTTCCTCGGCCACTCGTGCCACGTCGCGGTCGATGGTTGCGTGCTGACGCCCGCTGGCATCGGTGCGGCGTGCCAGATCGCCGTGGTGGTCGTCGATGGCGGACCTGGCCTGCTGCAGCAGCTCGTGAGTGGCACGAGCCTGCCTCGCCAGTCGGCGGTGGGTGCGGGTGGTCCCGCGCAGCAGGTGGAGTACCTGCACCATCAGCACGGTCGCCATCAGGATCAACCCGACCGTGAGCACCAGGACGGCCATTGACCATGCACGCGTCACCAGCCCCGCCGCGACGGCCACGGCAACGATCGCCATGGCCGCAACGACCAGACCGGACCGGCTGCTGATCACCGGTTCGTCATCGAGTCGGGTCGCTCGAAAGAGCTCGGCTGTGGGAAGTACTGACCGAGGAACCCCTCGATGAGCTTGGTCTGCATCGCGAGCGACATGCTGCTCGAGTCGTGGTCGTTGAGGCAGAAGACGTCGAAGTTGCGCCGCCGCAGCAGCTCTTCGAGCCGCGACGGGGTGTCCTCACGCGCGATGTCCGCGTAGAAGTAGCGCAGCGACCCCGGCACCGCGCGCCCGGTGATGTACCCGTAGTAGTGACCGAGCGACGCCGACACGGACACGTCGGCGTGGTTGCGGAACTGCGAGGCCGCTGTGCGCTTGAAGTCCTCGGCGAACTCCTGCTCGAGGTCGGTCATCACCGACCTGCGCAGCGCGTGCGGCACGTGCTTGAACTTGTTGGCGATGGTGCGGCCGAACTGGTGGGCGATGAGGTCGCGGTTGTTCTTGGCGGCGCTCATGACCGGCATGTCCTCGGCTTCGGACGACCCCAGCCCGATCTTGGCGTGTGAGGTCTGGAACCGCGCCAGCCCGTTGCTGTGGAAGAACAGCGACGGTGACACGGGCCGCCCGAAGAACACGTCGTCGTTGAGGTAGAGGTACTGCTCGCTCAGCCCCTCGATGTGGTGCAGCTGGGTCTCGATGGCGTGCGAGTTGAAGGTGGGCAGGACGCCCCGGTCGCCGAACAGCTCCTTGTGCGAGACCACGGTCAGCCGCGGGTGGCTCGTGTCCAGCCACGGCGGCACCTGGTCGTCGGTGACGAGGTAGACGTGGTTGACCCAGTCGGCATACATGTCGAGCGAGCGCAGCGAGTAGCGCAGCTCGTCGCGCGAGGCGAACCGGCTGTCGTTGGCCGCGAGCGCGTGCATGACGGTGGCGCGCGTCAGGTGCTCGTCCTGGGCGGCGGCCTTGCGCAGGATCCAGTCCGGGTCGCTGCCGTCGACCCACGTGTAGACCACGTCGATCGGCTGGGTGACCGTGAACAGGTGCGGCAGGTTGAGCGTCGACAGGACGGTGCGTTCGTGGCCGTCGACGACACGGCGAGCGGTGCGCTGGTCCGGCCGCACGATGTCCACCCACGGGTTGCGCCGAGGGGCCAGCAGGGCGCCCGCGGGCACGGCCTCACCGTTGTCGCCGGCCGGTGAGCCGGCGGCCTCCTGCCAGAACTCGACGTCACACCCCAGGGTCGGTCCCCCGAGGAACCCGCCGGAGGTGCTCGCATACACGTGGAAGAGACGCAGCACGTTGCCCCGCGGCATACCCGACCGACCGATCAGGCGAGGCGCGTCGAGCGCGGTGCCCCGCACCCGCGCGACGTAGGTCGGGGATCCGCGCAGCCCCTTGGTGAGCGCGGCCACCGCCGCCTTGCGCTCGCTGGCGGGCACGACCACGACCCGTCGCCGCTCGGGCTCGGCGACCAGCACGAAGTAGTCGACGCCACCGGCCTCCAGCGCGTCGGCGACCATCGACAGGTGCTCGGCCAGGGCCGCGCTGGAACGGAACTGCTCGGTGGTCAGCGCCACCACGGCACGGCCCTCGAGGTCGATCCGGGTCGTCGGCTGGCGCCAGCCCTGCGGGCCTGGCAGCTGGGCGGCGGCGATCCGCGCGCGGCGAGCGGTGCGTTGCAGACCGGTCTGCTCGCGGCCGACGGCGCGCAGCGCACGCCAGACCCGTCGCGGAAGCACCCGGTGGGCTTGTTCCCTCACCGGGAGAGGGACCGCATTGACTGCCCTTCGCAGCACGACCATGAACTCCGACTTCTCCCGCCGAACGCGCCGCCCATGGTAACGGACCCCTGAACTGTTGACGCCCACTGCGGCAAAACAGCCCCAGCGGGACACAACCGCCGACGTATGCCGGGTGCGCACCGTCGTGCCGGCGTGCCCCAGCCGGGGGGCGCGGCCCGGCCGGCGCCGCCCCCGGCCGCGGTGACCGGCTAGCGGTCGGTGACCTTCCGGAGCCCGCGACGGGCGCGCCCGGCCAGCCGCCGGGCCTGCACCTGCGCCTCGCGGGCGAGGACCTTCGCGGCGTCGGCGGGTGCGACCTCGGCCGGAGCGGCCTTGCCAGCCGGCTTGGCCTGCGCGGCCGGCTTGGCCTGCGGGGCGGGCTTGGCCGGGGTCGGCGGCCACGGCTTGGGGTCCGGCGGGTCGAACGTGTAGCTGGCCGTGCCACGCAGCTCGGCGAGCGCCTCCAGACCGCTCGGACGCTCACCACCGGCGCGAGCAGCCTGGACGGCGGCCCAGACGGGTGAGTCGAGGACGCGGGCCGCGTCGGCAGCGGTGGACCGCTGCAGGATGTCCTGCGGCACGGGTTGCGGGTCGTCGACGACGTGCTCGGCGAGGATCGCGTCGTAGTTGTCCCGAAGCACCGTGTTCGTGGGGTCCAGACCCGCCACGAGCAGCAGACCCGTCGGCCAGGTGTCGAGCGGGACGACCACCAGGTCCGGCCGGTAGCGCTCCAGCACCGGGATGACCTTGTAGACGTCGCCCGCCCACGCATAGGTGTGCCGGTCGCGGGCCGCCTCCGAGACGGTGCGGGGGAGCATGTCGTCGAAGATGACGACGGAGCACCGTGCCGAGAGCCGCTCGATGTTCATGAAGTCGCGCAGCGCGAACTCGAACAGGTGCATGCCGTCGATGAAGGCGAAGTCCAGCACGCCCTCGGGGAACCGGGCGATCGCGTCCGGGCGCGCGAAGAAGTCGTCGCTGGTGGCCTTGACCATCTGCACGTCGCACTCGAACTCGGCCGTGATCTTGAATGCCGGGTCGACGCCGATGGTGCGCGTGTTGGACCGTTGCAGTCCGCGGCCGTCGTTGATGCCGATCTCGAGGTAGTTGCGGGGCTGCAGCTTCTCGTGGGCTGCACTGAGGAACTCGTGGCGCTTCATCGCTTCCTAGCCGTCGGGGGTTGGTCGGGTGCGTGGTGCGTTCACGGTGTGGCCGTTCGCTGTTCACCGCGGAGTACCTCACTATGGCACCGAAGGCTTGGCGTGGGCTGGATGGCGTGGACTGGCTGCGCGGGCCGCGAACGACGGGACGGTGCGATGGCCAGGGCGGCGGTGTTCGGTGGCAGGCCCACGGTGCTCGGACACCGGGGCCTGGGACGCGACCGGGTCGACGGGCTGCTCGAGAACACCGCCCCGTCGATCGTGGCCGCCGCGGCGTGTGGGCTGCGCTGGGTCGAGTTCGACGTGCGGCGCACCGCCGACGACGAGCTCGTCGTCGGGCACTACCCGACGGTCGACGCCACCACGTTCGTCGCGGACATGACCCTGCCCCAGGCGCGCGACCTCGGCGCCGTCACCCTGCAGGAGGTCCTGGGCGCCCTGCCCGCCGGCACCGGCGTCAACCTCGACCTCAAGACCGCCCTCGAGGACGCGCTGCGCCCGCCGGCCACCACGACGGCCGGCCTGCTCGCCCGGGTCGCACCCGCCATCGCCGCCGACCACCCACTGCTCGTCTCGTCCTTCGACCCGGCAGCCCTGCTCGTCCTCGGGGAGGCCGCACCCGGCATACCCCGCTCCCTGCTCACCTGGATCCGCTTCCCACTGCGCAAGGCCATCCCCGCCGCCGCCCACCTCGGCGTCGACGCGGTGGCCGCGCACTGGGAGTCCTTCGGACCCAACGACTCCGACCACGCACCGACGTTCCGGTCGGCGGAGTATGCCGTGGACGTCGCCCACCGAGCCGGCCTCACCGTCGTCGCCTGGTGCCCGGCGGTCGAGCAGGCGCGCACCCTGCTCGAGGCCGGGGTCGACGCGGTCGTCGTCGACGACGTGCCGCGGACGCTGCCCGCCCTGGCCGGCTGGGCGGACTGACTCCGCCATCATCCGAACGGCCCGAAGTCCGGATTGCCGGTTTCCTCCCCGCGCGCGCTTGTGGAATTCTGTGGCGCGTTCATGGGGAGTGCTCCCCATGCCGTGAGGGGCTCTCGGCTCGTACGCTGACCTGGTGCTCCCCACGCCGGGGGCACCCGTCCGTGGCACGTCATGCGCCGGACGTGCGACGACGGCACCGCCAGTGAGAGGGCCAGAATGACGACGCTGACCTACCCGAGTGCTCAGTTCCCGGGTCCCCCGAGCGTCTCGGTGCAGATCCCCGAGGGTTGGGCCCCGGTGCGGGTGCCCGGGACGCTGCTCGCGGCGCGACAGGCGGAGTCCGGTGGGCGGTTCGCCCCCAACGTGGTGGTCCGTGGCTTCACCCGCTCCGGTGACTTCACCATCGGCCGCGCCCTCGGCGAGCTGAAGGCGTACGTCGACGAGCGCGTCGACGGCGAGATGGACGCCCCCTTCTCGGTCGAGATCGAGGACGTGCCCTTCGTGGGCGTCAACGTGTCCTGGACCGACGAGAAGGTCGGGGACGTGGTGCAGGCGCACCTGTTCGCGGGGGCCCGCCGGGGTCAGGTGGTCGACCTGATCCAGGTGACCGGTTCGGTCGGGGGCGAGCAGGTGAGCAGCGACTACGAGACGCTGCAGCAGCTCATGCAGACCGTGCGGGTCACGCGTTGAGCGGCGACACGACGCGTGGCGTCGGCATGACGGTGCGGGCGGGGGCCGCCACCGATGTCGGGCGCGTGCGCAAGGTCAACGAGGACAGCGTCCTGGCCGACCGGTCCGTCTTCATGGTGGCCGACGGCATGGGCGGTCACGCCGCCGGTGAGGTGGCCAGCAAGATCGCCATCGACGCGTTCGAGCCGCTGGCCGGGGCGCCGGTGCGCCGCCGCGACGACCTCGTCCACGCCCTCGAGCTCGCCAACCGGCGCATCCTGGAGTCGGTGGCCCGTCACCCGGAGCAGACCGGCATGGGCACCACCGCCGCCGGTCTGGCCGTCGTCAACGCCGGCGGCTCGGACCACTGGGCCGTGTTCAACGTCGGCGACTCCCGCGTCTACCGCTACGTCGACGGGCGCACCCGGCAGGTGACGGTCGACCACTCCGAGGTCCGCGAGCTCGTCGAGGCCGGCATCATCACCGAGGCCGAGGCGGCCAAGCACCCGCTGCGCAACGTCGTCACCCGTTCGCTCGGCTCCGACCCCGCCCCCACCCCGGACGTGTGGGTCTTCCCGCCGCACCCGGGTGAGCGGTTCGTCGTCTGCTCCGACGGGCTGTCCGGTGAGCTGCCGCTGGAGCGCATCCACGCCCTCGTCAGCGAGTTCGACGACCCACAGGAGTGCGCCGAGGCGTTAGTGTCCGCCGCCGTGGAGGCCGGCGGTCGCGACAACGTCTCCGTCGTCGTGGTGGCCCTCGACGCCGGCGACGACGATGACGAGGACGTCGACACGGCACCGCGTGCCGGCACCGGAGCCGCCCGATGACGGAGCTGCGCTTCGACCCTCCCGACCAGCCCGGATGGAGCACCGTTTCGGTGTCCGGGCTGCATGTCGTGGTGCGTGGCGGTGGCGCCCTGGTCGAACGCCTGCGCACCGCGGCCGTCGACGGTGACGTCGACGCCGTGCTCGACGTGCTCGCCGGTGGCGGGCTGCGCTCGACCCCTGACTTCGTCGTGGTCGGCGAGGGCGACCCCGTGCGCGTCGTCGTCCGCGGCGAGGGGTATGCCGTGGTGTCCGGCGCCGAGGGCGAGACGCAGGTGCGTGGCCCCCGCCGGGGCAGCTGGACCGATGTCGACGCCCCCGACGGTGTCACGCAGGTGGCGGTGGTCCTGCCCGGTGCCACGACACCCACCGAGCCGACCGAGCCCACCGGCACCGAGGTCGGCCCGCCGTCCCCGTCGGAGCCCGAAACCCCGCCGGCCTCCGAGCCGGTGTCTGAGCCGGTGTCTGAGCCGGCGGCCGAGCCGGCGCCCGAGTCGGTGAGCGAGCCCGAGCAGCCGGAGCAGCCGGAGCAGCCGCGCCCGACCGGCCAGGACCAGGCATCCGACGCACAGCCAGAACCAGAACCCGAGTCAGAACCAGAACCCGAGCTGGAGCCGCAGGCCAAGCCCAAGCCGATCACCGAGCAGGAGCCGGCCGAGCCAACCGTGACCGAAGCCGTCACGGAACCCGCCGATCCGGTCGTCCCCGAACGCCAGCCGTCCACCGAGGCACCCGAGGCGACGGTGCACCCGGCGCCGGAGGCGGACGATGCGCCACCGCCGGCACCGAGCGGCTGGCGACCCCCCAACCTGCTCAGGCGACGCACCGAGCCCGCCCCCGCCGCACCGCCCGTGACCCCGGCCCCCGAGCCCGCCACCCCGGCCCAGCCGGAGCAGCCTGCCGCTGCCGACCAGCCCCAAACCCCCGCGGCCCAGCAGCAGCCCGTGCCCCCTGCGCCCTCGTCCTCGCCCTCCGCCTCGTCGGCGGGTGAGGAGGACGAGGTCGACGAGCTGCCGAGCTACGACCACCTCTTCGGCGCCACCCAGCAGGACCGTCCGGCATACATCGAGCAGCACGACACCGGCACGATCGACGAGCCGCCGATCGGGCACGCGCCGATCGAGTCCGCGGGCGGCTACGCCTCCGATGCGTCCGACCACACGCTGGCCCCGCCCGCCCAGACGCAGTCGCCGGCACCCCAGCCGCCACCCGGGCAGCCGAGCGCCGCCCCCGCGCCCCAGGCGCCGCCGGCAGCCCCGGCTCCCGCCCCGGGCGGACGAATCATCGACTCCGTGCCCTGGCGCAGCGGCGGCTCCAACGTGCCCGCCCCCGAGCCGAAACCCGCACCACCGGCGACCCCGGCGGGTGGCACGCACACCCCACCGCCCGCACCGTCGCTGCGGCAGACGCCACCGCCCGCGCCGCCCGCGGCGAGCCCCACCCAGGCGCCGCCCCCGGCACCGCCAGCGGCATCCCCGCAACCGGTCGCACCCCAGCCGCCGCCGCAGCCGGCGACCCCGCCACCTGCGCCCGCCCAGCCGCCAGCGTCAACCCCGCAACCGGCGAGCCCACCCGCAGGTGCTCGCAGCGAGGACGCCGAGGCCACCGTCGACCGCTCCGCCCTCCTCGGGGGTGGGCCGTCGGCGAGCGGACCGCTCGTGCTCGCGGTGCTGTGCCCGGCCGGGCACGCGAGCCCACCGCACTCCAGCGCCTGCCGGGTGTGCGGTCGCGACATCCCGCCCCAGCAGCCGTTCCAGACGCCGCGGCCCTCGCTCGGGGTCCTGCGGCTGCCGACCGGGGACGTCGTCATGCTCGACCGCGGCGTCCTGCTCGGTCGTTCGCCGAAGGTCAATGCCGACCTCGACGCCGGGATGCAGCCCCACCTGGTGCGGGTGCCGTCGCCGGAGAACGACATCTCCCGCAACCACGTCGAGATCGTGCTCGAGGGCTGGCACGTGCTGATCCGCGACCTGGGCTCCACCAACGGCACCACCGTCACCCTGCCCGGGCAGCTGCCGGTCCGGCTGCGCCCGAGCGACCAGCAGGTGCTCGAGCCCGGCACGGTCATCACCCTGGCCGACGAGGTCGCCATCACCTTCGAGGTGCCGACGGCATGAGCACCTCGGCGCCCCCGGAGATCCCCGGTCTGGTCTACGTCCAGCCCGTGGGGTCTGGTGGGTATGCCGACGTGTACCTCTACGAGCAGCAGATGCCGCGGATGAACGTGGCCGTCAAGGTGCTCAAGGGTGAGGGCCTCACCCCGTCGCTGCGCCGCCAGTTCACCGACGAGGCCGACACGATGGCCCAGCTGGCGGACCACCCCTACATCGTCCAGGTGTTCCGGTCCGACACCGCCGCCGACGGCCGGCCCTACCTGGTGATGAAGTACTACCCGCCGCCGAACCTGGCGATGCGGGCGAGGGCCGAGCGCTTCACCGTGGAAGAGGTGCTGCGCACCGGCATCCAGCTGGCCAGCGCGGTCGAGACCGCACACCGCGCCGGGGTCGTGCACCGTGACATCAAGCCGGCCAACGTGCTCGTGAGCCAGTACGGCGCGCCCGGACTCACCGACTTCGGCATCGCCGGTCGAGGAGCCGCGGCCGAGGAGGACGACGACGACGTCGGCGTCTCGGTGCCGTGGGCGCCGCCCGAGGTGCTCTTCGGCCAGTCCAACGGCGACCACCGGTCCGACGTCTACAGCCTGGCCGCCACCTTGTGGCAGTTGCTCGTGGGGCGCTCGCCGTTCGAGGTCCCCGGTGGCGACAACTCGGCATACGCCCTCATGCCGCGCATCCGGTCGAACCCGGTGCCCAGCACCGGTCGCGCCGACGTGCCGGTGTCGCTGGAACGTCTTCTGTCCCAAGCGATGTCGAAGGATGCAGCCAACCGGCCGCAGACCGCCCTGGCGTTCGCCCGTGCGTTGCAGGAGATCGAGCAGGAGCAGCGGTTCCCGCGCACCCAGATCGTCGTGCTCGACGAGCAGGGCCAGACGACTCTCGCCGACACCTCGCCCACGCCGGGCACCGACGACGACCGCACCCGTGTCCGGGCCCCGCAGGCGGTCCGCGCGCAGACGCCCAGCCCGGCGCCCGCGGCACACCGGCCGATGAGCGGCTCCACCTCGATCCCGGCAGCCGGGCACACCACCGTCACCTCCCCGCGCTCCGCGCACGCGGGGGCGCCGGTGCCGCTCGATGGCGCCGACGAGGGCACGGTCCGCCGCGCCCGCGTCACCGACGACGCCGAGCAGCCGCCCGCAACGGAGACCGCGCAGGACAAGCACGAGATCAAGCCCGGCACCCTACTCGCCGCGGTCGGCGCCGTCATCGCGGTGCTTGTCGGCGTCACCATCTACGCCATCAGCCAGGCCGGCGGCAGCGACCAGCCCACCCCGCAGACGAGCGCGTCGACCGTGGCCGGGCCCGGCGAGGACGACCCGCTGCAGGGTGGTCCCGCGCAGGTGCCCACCGTCACCGCCCGCGGCGCTGCTGGTGCGGTGGCGTTCAGCTGGTCCTACGGCGCCGCGCAGAAGGGCGACACCTTCCGGTTCCGGTGGGCGCCGGCGATCGACAAGCTCGGGCAGGCCAAGCCGCCGTTCGTGACGCCGAAGTCGTCGAACTACGTGGTCAAGGTCCGCAAGGGCACCCAGGTGTGTGGGCAGGCGCGGGTGATCCGCGGTGGCGTCTGGACCAACTGGTCGGCGCCGCAGTGCGAGAAGGCAGGGTGAGGGGCTCATGGGTGTGACCGTCGACTTCTGTGGGGAGCTGTTCGTGGCCGACCCGGCCGAGCCGCTCACCATCGGGCGCACGGGGGACGTCGAGATCGACGACAACCCCTACCTGCACCGCAACTTCCTCCAGGTCGTGGAGGAGGGCGGGTTGTGGTGGCTGGCCAACGTCGGCACCACGCTCACCGCGACGGTGGCCGACAAGAAGGGGTTGTTCCAGGCCTGGCTCAATCCAGGCGCGCGGATCCCGTTGGCCCTGGAGCGGTTCACGGTCTGGTTCACCGCCGGTCCCACGACCTACGACTTCGACGTCATCGTCGACACCCCTGCGTTCGTGGCGACCGAGACCGAGACCAAGGAGGAGGCCGACTCCGGTGAGACCACCGTCGGCCGGGTCTCCTTCACGCCGGACCAGAAGCTGTTGATCATCGCCCTCGCCGAGCCGTTCCTGCGGCGCGGCCAGGGCGGTGCCACCCAGATCCCGTCGTCGGCCGACGCGGCCGAGCGGCTGGGCTGGAAAGTCACGAGATTCAATCGAAAACTGGACAACGTGTGCCAAAAGCTCGCAGATGCTGGTACACGTGGTCTCCACGGAGGTCCGGGCAAGCTCGCCAGCAACCGCAAGGCGCGACTCGTGGAGCACGCATTGTCGACGCGGTTGGTGACCGAGGCGGATCTGGTGCTGCTCGACCACGAGCAGGTCGCCGGGGGAAGCGACGAAGGAGAGCAGTAACAGTGGGTCCGATGTCCCGTCGGAGGGTGGGGGTTGCCTCCGGACTGGTGGTCGCGTTGACCGCCAGCGTCTTGACGTATGCCGCGGTGTCGTCCAAGGGCGAGACCGTGCACCGGTCCGACCTCGACGACGGCAGCGTCTGGGTGTCGTCGGCCAAGGACGGCCGGTTCGCGCGCGTCAACAAGGCGGTCGGCCAGTTCGACGGCGGTGTCGCCTCCGACAGTGGTCCGGGTGACCCGGTCGACATCCTCCAGGACGACAACGCGGTGGCGGGCCTGGTGCTCGGCTCCGGCTCGTTGACGCCCATCGACACCCGCACCAGCGCGGTCGCCCAGGGGTCCGGCATCTCCGTCCCCGCCCCCCAGGCGGGCACCAACCTGCAGGTGTTCGTGCCCCGCACGGTCGACATGCGCGGCGGCACGGTCGCCATGGTCGACCCGAAGTCGGGCAAGGTGTGGGGCCAGCGGTACAACCCCGACCAGGGCCTGAGCACCTTCGAGGGGCTCACCGTCGGCGCGAAGCCGCTGGCCACGGTCGGCGGGACGGCCGCGGTGGCGGTCGACGTCGAGGGCGGCATCCACGCCGTCTCGGGTGACACGGGCAAGGTGGTGTCGATCCCGCGCGCCGGTGACGGGTTCGGCAAGCCGGTCGAGGAGTCGATCAAGCTCTCCGGGGCCAAGGTCATCGACATCACCGCGGTCGGCTCGCAGTGGGTCGTCTACAGCGCCGGTGACGACAAGCTGTGGGTGCGGGGCAACGGCAAGGCGATCGACGCCGGCACCACGCGCACCGAGGGACAGCCGGCGTATGCCGCGTTGCAGCAGCCGGGTCCGGCGGCGGACACGGTGGGGTTGCAGGACTCGACGACGCTGCGGCTGGTCGGTGTCGGCGGTGAAGGGGGCGGCACCGGTGGGGTCGAGGTGACGATCGGCGACAAGGAGGCGCCGCCGATGGTGTCGCGTCCCCTGCGCACCGGTTCGTGCATCCACGCCGCGTGGGCCAGCACCCTGGTCAACTACTACGGCAAGGACTGCGGCTCATCCGACCCGCAGCCGGCGGTGTCGATCCAGCGGACGACCGAGGCGGCCGTGAAGAACGGTGTCGCGTTGCGGCAGAACCACGGCCTCGTGGTGCTCAACGACCTCGACGGCGGCGAGGTCTGGGACCTCGACAGCAAGCCGAAGAAGCTCGACGAGTGGGACTCGCTGATCCCGCCGCCGAAGCGCGATGACAAGAACAAGAAGAAGGACGAGAACCTCATCGACGAGGCTTCGGTGACGCAGCCGCCGAAGGCCGAGGACGACAACCTCAAGGTGCGCCCGGGCCGGGTGTCCAAACTGCACGTGCTCGACAACGACACCGACGCCGTCGGGTCGGTCCTGGCCATCGACCCCGGTGACGTGTCCCAGCCCGACCTGCCGGGCGTCAGCGCGAGCGTCGCGGCCGACGGCCAGAGCATCGACGTGTCGGTGCCCGCCGACCCCGACCAGCAGACGTTCTCCTTCACCTACAAGGTCAACAACGGCAAGTCGCCGCAGAAGGACCAGGGCCGCGTCACGGTCACCCTCGTCCCCGATGAGGTCAACGGTCCGCCCGGCCTGCGCCAGGGCACGGCCAACCTGTCCAAGAAGGTCTACCCGGTCAACCCCGGCAAGCTGCTCCCGCTGCAGGTCGTGGGCGACTGGCGCGACCCGGAGAACGACCCGCTGACGTTGCAGGCTACCGCCGACGGGTCGTCGGTCGACGGCCTGGGGCGCCTCAACGTCCTGGCTCCGACCGACCCGGGGACGCACCCGGTCGAGTACTCCGTCGGTGACGGGCGCGCGAGCAGCAAGGGCACCGTGAGCCTGCAGGTGCTCGACCCCGACGACAAGCTGGTCAAGCCGCAGACCCAGCCCGACGTCGTGCGCGGTGTCGTCGGCAAGCCGCTGCAGCTCGAGCCGCTCGGCAACGACATCCCCGGCGCCGACCCGACCGAGCCGGACGCGAAGATGCGTCTGAGCCGTGAGCTGCAGTCCTCGGACGGGCTGTCGGTCGACACCAACCTCGACACCGGTCTCGTCACCATCACCGGCACCTCGCCGGGCACCTACGACCTCAGCTACGGCGCCCAGGTCGGCGGCGGCATCGACGCCGGCCGCATCCGGGTCGACCTCATCGCCAACCCCGACCCCGACGCGCCGCCCGTGGCGGTGCCGGACTCGGCCACGCTTCGTGACCAGACGCCGGTGCTGACCGACGTGCTGGCCAACGACTACAGCCCCCGCGCCGACGTCCTCGTGACCCGGTCGGTGTCGGTGAGCTCGGACAACTCCTGGCTGCGCCCGTCGATCTACCAGGGCCGCTGGGTGCGGATCGAGTCGCTCGACGTCGCGTCGCCCGGCGGCAAGCCGCGCACCGGCACCGTGCAGTACACGATCAGCGACGGCTCGAAGTCGACGACCGGTGAGGTCGCCGTCACCCAGTACCCCGCCGACGACCGCAACACCCCGATCGTCGAGGACGACGAGGCCGTCGTCCGCGCCCAGGACTCGGTCACGATCCCGGTGATGGACAACGACTCCATGGCCGACGGCATACCCCTCGTCCTCGACCCCGCCAGCGTCAAGGTGCTCGTCGGGTCGGGCTCGGCGTTCGCGTCCGGCAACGTCGTGCGCTTCGTGCCCAAGGACCGCACGCCGACCTCGCCCCAGCAGGTGACGGTGGAGTATGCCGTGTACCCGCTGGGTGCCAAGGAGAAGGCCACCACCGGACGCATCAGCGTGACGGTCATGCCGTTGCCGACGCAGCAGACCCCGAACCAGCCGCCGGTCGCGCGCAGCTTCTCCACCAGCGTCACCGCGGGTGACCCGCTCACCATCACCGTGCCCAGCTCGGGCGTCGACCCCGACGGTGACAGCGTGACCGTCGTCGGGCTGACCGGCGCCGACGCGGGCGCGGTCGACCTCAAGTACGGGCGGGTGACCGGTTTCGGTCCTTCGACGATCAAGTACGAGGCCTACCCGACGTCCGCGGGCACGGAGGTGCTCAACTACGTCGTGCGCGACCGGTTCGGCGCCACCAGCACGGGCTTCGTGCGCATCGGCGTCGTGCAGCCGGGCGACCCGCAACCGCCCGTGGCGGTCGAGGACGAGGTCCGCGCCAAGCCGGGCAAGCGGGTGACCGTCGACGCCACGCAGAACGACCTCATCGCCCGTGGCGACAGCGTCGACCTGCTCTACAAGGCGCCCAACAACTCCGAGGCCGAGCTGAAGAAGTGGAAGGTCGACGAGGCCAACACCTACTTCACGACCACGGTGCCCGAGGCCAAGGCCGGCGTGCAGGTGCTCAACTACGGCATCAGCAACGGGCTGTTCGACCCGAGCAAGTCGACCATCACCGTCATCCCCGACCCGACGGCGAAGAACCCGCCGGTCGCGGTCGACGACACCGCCAAGCCCAAGCAGGGTGACACGACCACCACCGTCGACGTGCTGGCCAACGACCGCGACATCGACGGCGCGCGTGAGTCGCTCAAGGTCACCGATGTGCTCTCACCCGACGGCACCATCGTCGAGAACGGCACCAAGGTCCAGGTCGCCGTCAAGCCCTACCCCTACACCGTCCCCTACGTCATCACCGACGAGGACGGCCTCACCGGCATGGCCCTGATCTACGTGCCGACCGGCGACGCCGGCCTGCCCTTCGTGGTGTCGGGCGCACTGATCCAGATGGACAAGGACTCCACCAAGAGCGTCAAGCTCTCGGACTACGTGAAGTCGCCGCGGGCCCGGGTCGTGAGCCTGACGACCGCCGACAACGTGAGCGCGTCGCCCTCCGACAAGCTGCGGGCCGAGGCCGACGGTCGATCCGGCCTGCGCCTCACCTCCTCCGGCGGCTACGTCGGACCTGCCTCGGTGATGCTCGAGGTCAGCGACCAGGAGACGGTGGAGCAGAAGGACTTCAAGACGGCATACGTCTCGATCCCGGTGCAGATCGGGCCCAAGATCCCGCTCCTGCGCTGCCCGAACTACTCGGTCAAGCTCAACGCCGGCGGCCTGCCGCGCAGCATCGACATCCCGACCCTGTGCCACGCGTGGGTGCCGATCGGCATGACCCTCGACGACGTCACGTTCGAGAGCAACTGGAAGACCGAGGCCAAGGGCGTCGACCTGACGCGCACCGGCAACGGCAACCGCACGGTCGAGCTCAAGGCCGGCGACAAGGCACCCAGCAGCAACGACGGCCGGGTGTCGGTGAAGGCCCGCGGTGGGCCCGAGTCGCTCATCGCCGTCACCGTGCTCGGGGCCGACGACGGCACGGTCGACGACAGCAACCCGCTGGCCAGCCTGGGGCCGCCGCGGCTGCGTCCGTTCACCGTGACCGGGTTGAATGCCGGGTCGTCGACGACGATCGACCTGCGCGGCTACCTCGACTCGCCACTGGAGTCGCCCAAGTGCGCCATCTCCTCGGCGGCCGCATCCGGGGCCCGGGGCCTCAGCACATCGTTCTCCGGCTGCACCCTCACGGTCACCGCCACTGGTGAGGCCCGCGGCCAGGGCTCGATCCTCGTCTCGGTCAGCGACGGCCGCCCCGGCCTGGACGCCACCGGACGCGGCACCGTCACCGTCCTCGGCAAGCCGGACGCCCCGGTCAGCGTCACCGCCCAGGCCGACCGGGTCAGCGGCGGGTTCGCCCGCGTCCGCTGGGCCCCCCCGGCCAGCGACGGTGGCAGCCCCATCACCCACTACCTTGTGCAGGGCAACGGCCCGGGCGCCAAGACCACCCAGTGCTCGGCGTCGCCGTGCACCATCACCGGCCTCACCAACGGCGAGACCTACACCTTCACCGTGGTCGCGGTGAACGCGATCGGGCAGAGCCCGCCCAGCCGGGCGAGCAACCCGGTCAAGCCGGACACCCTGCCCAACGCCGTCGGCGGTGTGCGGATGGTCAGCCGCGATGACCGCACCCTCACCATCGGTTGGCAGGCGCCGGCCAAGAAGGGCAGCGACGTCAAGACGTACGAGGTGCGCGTCACGGACACCACCAACGGCACGCTCAAGGCCAAGCAGGTCGCCGCGCCCACCCTGCAGGCCGCCATCGGCGGACTGGTCAACGACAACGAGCAGTCGGTGCGGGTGCGAGCCAAGAACGACCTGGGCTGGGGCCCGTTCGGCCCGGCCGTGAAGATGCAGTCGGCGGGCACGCCGCCGGCCGTCCCGGCGCCCCGGGTGACGAACTCGGGCACCGGCCCGGCGGCCGGATCGTCACGCCTGACGATCTCGTGGCAGGCGGTGCGCCCCAACGGTCCGCCGCTGACGAAGTACACCGTCTACCAGAGCCGCAACGGTGGGGGGTGGAAATCCATCGGGACCACGTCGCCCGGCACTCGCAGCCTGGGCCACACCACCGTCTACGACGGCGCGAAGTACCGCTACGTCGTCACCGCCACCAACGGCGGCAACAAGGAAGGACCCAAGGCCAACCCGACGTCGTTCTCCTCCATCGGCATCCCGCAGGCACCCGGTCGACCGAGCGTCACGACGCCGCGGGCGGACTACAAGGCGGTCGTCCGCGTCGCCGTGCGCGACTCGCGGTCGGCACGCTTCACCCAGCTGCAGTGGAAGAACAGCAACGGGCGCACCGGCACGGTCAGCTGTGGCTGTGCGGAGGGCTCGACCAGGGAGTTCGTCATCAGCGGTCTCAACACGAGCAACCAGACCCTGCAGGTGCGGGCCTACAACGGCACCAACTGGTCGTCCTGGTCCGGCTCGAGCAACACCTACCGCGCCTACGGTCCGACCAAGACGCCGACGGGGCTTCGGTCCGACGGCAACTCCAAGGACAAGAACGTCACCTGGCGGTGGAGCCTGCCGACCAACGGTCGGCCCATCACCAGGGTCCAGGTGGAGGGGGCGGTGAACCGCACGTTCAACAGCGCCCAGACCTCGGTGACGATCAGCAACAAGGCCCCCGGCACCTACCGGCTCAGGGTCAAGGCCTACTCCGCTGCGGGCTGGTCGTCCTACACGGGGTACGTCACCGGCAAGGTCGCGCCACCCAACCCCAAGGTCAACGTGAGCAAGGGCGCCCGGGGCCACTCCAGCCGCGGGTCGTGCGCGTCGGCCAGCTCCCTGTGCTGGAAGGTCAACGTCGGGATCAGCAACTTCCCGCCGGGTTCGTCGTGGACCGTCTCCTGCCGGAGCACCAGGACCGACACCTTCACCTCCAGCGGTCGCCTGACGGTGGGGTCGAACGGCAGCAGCTACCGCTGGCCGGGCAGCTGCTACTTCGGCAGCAACGTCGGCACGGTGTACGTCACCTTGAGGAACGGCTCCGGGAGCCATACCGGGTCCGTCTACTGGGGTTGACCCCGGTGACCACGACGACCGCCACCGTCACCACGAAGCCGGCCACGCGGCATACCCAGCACGCACGAATCCACAACAAAGAGAACGGAAAGCAACAGCGATGACTGTCACGAACGAGCAAGCTCAGTGGTTTGCGCAAGCGTTCACGCAGATGGTGGACAACTGTGACCGCGCGGTGCTGGGCAAGCAGCACGTCATCCGCCTCGCGTTGACCTGCATGCTCTCCGAGGGGCACCTGCTGCTCGAGGACTTCCCGGGCACGGGCAAGACCCAGCTCGCGCGGGCGATGGCGGGCACCGTGCAGGGCACCAACAGCCGCATCCAGTTCACGCCCGACCTGCTGCCCAGTGACGTCACGGGCGTGACGATCTTCGACCCGAGCAAGCAGACCTTCGACTTCCACCCAGGCCCGATCTTCGCCAACATCGTGCTGGCCGACGAGATCAACCGCGCCTCGCCGAAGACGCAGTCGGCGCTGCTGGAGGTCATGGAGGAGGGCCGCGTCACCGTCGACGGGGTGCGGCACGAGGTGGGCGAGCCGTTCATGGTCATCGCCACCCAGAACCCGATCGAGCAGGCCGGCACCTACCGGCTGCCCGAGGCGCAGCTCGACCGGTTCCTCATGAAGACGTCGCTGGGCTATCCCGACCACGAGGCGACGGTGGCGGTGTTGGCCGACGCCAAGACCCGTGACCGCACGTCGGTCCTCGAGCCGGTGGTGACCTCGAACGTGGTCGTCGAGATGGCCAAGCTGGCCGATGAGGTCCACGTGGACCCGGCCATCCTGGCCTACGTCTCCCGCATCGCGGAGGAGTCGCGCCGGCACGTGTCGGTCAAGCTGGGGTTGTCGGTGCGCGGCTGCCTGGCCTTCGTGCGGTGTGCCAAGACCTGGGCAGCCAGCCAGGGGCGCACGCACGTCATCCCCGACGACATCAAGCTGCTCGCCGGCCCGGTCCTCAACCACCGGTTGCTGCTGACGGCCGAGGCGCAGTTCGCCAACATCACCGTCGACCAGGTCATCGGCCAGATCCTGTCCGAGGTCGCGCCGCCGGCAGAGCGAGTCGCCTGACCATGAGCCGAGACGACGTTCCCGACAGCGGGGACGCCGAGCACACGACGCGGCGGTCGGACCTGAAGAAGGGACGCCGTCGGAGCCGTGGCGCGTCCGGGTCCCCCCTCACCGCGCCACCGCCGTATGCCGCGGAGGGCACGGGCGGCAGTGCGACTCGCCCGCGGCGGCTGCCCAGCCTGCCCAGCATCACCGTCACGCGGCCGAAGCTGCCGACGTTCGTCACCCAGACCGGTGAACGGGTCGGCGGGTTGCTGGCCGAGCGCACCGAACCGGTGCGGGCCGCGACCCGGCCGGTGTGGGCACCGGTGCTGGAGTTCTTCCGGTGGGTGTCACCGCTGGGGTGGACGATCGCGGCCCTCGGGGTCGTCTGCTGGGTCGTCGCGGCCTACACCGACTGGCAGGAGTGGGCGATGATCGGCGTGGCCGCGGTCGCGCTGGTCGTGTGCTGCCTGCTGCTCGCGCTCGGTCGCACCCGCGTGCGGATCGACACCGAGGTGGAGCCGCTGCGGGTCAGCGTCGGCGAGCCCTCGACGGGCCGCATCCTGGTGACGAACGAGTCCCGGCGCGGCATGCTGCCGCTGCTGGTCGAGCTGCCCGTCGGGGTCAGCGCCGCCCGCTTCACGTTGCCACCACTGGGATCCGGCAAGGTGCACGAGGAGCTCTTCGTCGTGCCGACCGAGCGACGCGGTGTCATCGCCGTCGGGCCGGCGTCGACCGTCCAGGGTGACCCGCTCGGCCTCGTGCGCCGCACCGAGCGCTGGACCGACATCACCGAGCTGTACGTGCACCCGCGCACCATCTCCTTGGAAAGCCTCGGCTCGGGTCTGCTGCGTGACCTCGAGGGCGAGACGACGCAGGAGATGTCGATGTCCGACCTCGCCTTCCACGCGCTGCGCGAGTACCAGCCCGGCGACGACCGGCGGTACATCCACTGGCGCTCCTCGGCCAAGGCCGGCCGCCTGCTGGTGCGCCAGTTCCTCGACACCCGGCGCTCCCACCTCACGATGATCGTGGACGCGGACCCGGACAAGTACGACGGCGGCGAGGACGACGCCGAGACCGCGATCTCGGTCGCCGCGTCCCTGGCGGTGCGGGCGCACATGGACGAGCAGGACTTCACGGTGCTGTGCCGCGACCGCAGCGCCTCGCGCACCAGCGCACCACTGGCGCTGGACGAGCTCGCCAGGGTCGAGCTCGGCACGAGCGACCTCTATGCCCAGGCGGGCGAAGGCCTGGCCCTGGCCCCCGACACCTCGATGGCCGTCCTCATCACGGGCACGGCCACCCCCTTCATCCAGGTGCAGCGCGCCCTCGGCCGGTTCGAGACCGAGGTGCTCAAGGTCGCGCTGACCATCGACAGCCGGCAGCGCGTCGGCGTCAAGAACGTCGGAGGGCTCACCCTCATGAACATCCACCGCCTCGATGACCTGCGGGCGGTCCTGGCAGGAGTGATGGCGGCATGAGCGCCAGCGCCAACCCGCTGCGGGCACCGCAGGACGCCCTCCTGCCCCAGGAGCGCAGCCGCGCCGAGCGTGCGGCCGAGCGGCGCGAGCGGCTGCTGCCGACCCGCGACGACCTGGTCGACGCCGGCTTCACCGTCCTGCTCATCGGGCTCGCGCTCGTCGGGTTCCGCACCGTGTTCTTCGGCTGGGAGTGGATCCTCGCCGCGGTGGGCGGCATCCTGCTCGCGCTCGTCGTGACGCACCTCGTCACGGCATACAAGCTCCCCGCGGTCGTCACTCTCGTCGGCCTCGTCGTCGTCTACTTCCTCTTCGGTGGGCCGCTGGCCGTGCGCGGCGACCTGGCGCTCGGGGTCTTCCCGACCGGTCGCACGTTCGCCGACCTGGCGAGCACCGCGGTCCACGGCTGGAAGCGGCTGCTCACCCTCCTGCCCCCGGTCGACGCGACCGCCGAGCTGGTCGCGATCCCGTTCATCGTCGCCCTGGTGGGCACCGCGCTGACCTACGGCTTCGCCCGCAGTGGCTACCGCATCTACGCGGTGGCCGTCCCGCCCCTCGTCGTGCTCGCGCTCGTGATCGTCCTGGGCACGCTCCAGCCGGCCTCCCTCCTGGCCCAGGGCGTGGTCTTCGCGCTCGGGCTGATCGGGTGGCTGGTCGTGCGCGGCGCCCGCACCCGGGCACCGCTGCAGAACGGTGCCGGACGGGGCGCTCGGGCCGGGATCGGTGCCGGCCTGCTCGTGCTCGCCGGTGTCATCGGCCTCGTGGGTGGCCCGCTCGCGCCGGGCACCCAGCCCGAGCTGCGCAAGGTGGCCCGCACCGAGGTCGTGCCGCCGTTCGACATCGCCCAGTTCCCGAGCCCGCTCGCCGGGTTCCGCCAGTACACCGAACCCAACGAGGCCAAGCTGTGGGACAAGCCGCTGCTCACGGTCAAGGGCGCTCCTGCGGGCACGCCGCTGCGGTTCGCCACGCTCGACAGCTACGACGGCACCGTCTGGGGCGCCGGCCAGCGTGCGAGCGAGGACTCGGCCGACCCGGGCACCGCCTTCCAGCAGGTTGGCGAGCGGGTGGCGCCGCGGGGTGAGGGCAAGCCCGCGACCATCGAGGTGACGGTGCCGGAGGGTGGGTACACCGACGTGTGGCTGCCCACCATCGGCCAGGTGACCGGCGTGAAGTTCGGCGGCACCCGCCAGGACCTGCTCGCCTCCCGGCTGTGGCTGAACATCGACACGAGCACCGCGATCGTCCCCGACCGGCTGCGCTCGGGTGACCGCTACACCATGCAGGTCCTGCTGCCGGGCAAGGTCGTCCAGCAGAAGCTGCCGGAGTCGTTCAACCCGGCCAGCGGTGACCTCGTGCCCGACCAGGAGCTGAGCTTCCTCGACGCCAAGCTCGAGAGCTGGACCAGCAACGCCGAGGGCGCCTGGTCGCAGTTCCTGGCCATCGCGAACGCGATGAAGAGCGACGGCGCCTACACCGACGGTGGTACCAAGAACAGCGTCGAGAGCTACTACCTGGCCGGCCACTCCTTCGGCCGGCTCACGCGGTTCGTGGGGGTCACCCAGCTGGCGGGCAACGACGAGCAGTATGCCGCCACGCTCGCCCTGGCGGCCAACCGCCTGTCCATCCCCACCCGCGTGGTCATGGGGGCGCAGCTGCCGCAGGACGGCGTCGTCCGGGGCAGGAACGTCCACGCCTGGGTGGAGGTGCAGGACACCGACGGGCAGTGGATCCCCATCATGCCCAACACCTTCCTGCCCGACCGCAACCAGAAGCCCAACCAGCTGCAGTCCAAGACCGAGCAGCAGAAGGTCGGCGCCCAGGTGCCGCCGCCGGCCGGGGTGAACCCGCCGAGCGTGCTGCAGGGACCGGACCAGGCGCAGAACGCCGTCAACCTCAAGAAGCCGCCGAAGAAGCTCTTCGACCCCTCGGCGTGGCCGACGTGGTTGCGGTGGCTTGTCTTCTACGTGCTGCTGCCGCTGCTGGTCCTCTTCGCCCTCTACTGGGCCATCCGCGGAGCCAAGGCGTGGCGGCGAGGCCGGCACGCCCAGCGCGGACCGACGCCGACCCGGGTGGCGTGGGCGTGGGACGACCTGGTGCGCACCGCACGCAGCTTCGGCGAGAAGGTGCCCAAGCGGGCCACCCGGCTGGAGCAGGCGGCCGCCCTCGAACGCATCCCCGCGGCGCACGAGCTGGCGGTGCGGGCCAACGCCCACATCTTCGGCCCGGGTGTTCCCTCGGACGAGGAGGCGGCGGCCTACTGGGCATCGGTCAACGAGGCGCGCAGCGACCTGCGTTCCAACGTCGACTTCTGGCGCAGGCTGCGTGCCGACATCGACCCGCGCCCGCTGTTCACCCGCGGACCCCAGACCGGTGACCAGCAGTCGTTGCGGTCGCGAATTCCGTTGTCCTTCAACCGAAAGGCCACCGCCTCGTGAAGCTGAAGTTCACCCTGCGTGGTCAAGGCGACACGGACACCGATCTCGTCGCCACCGTCGACGGCACCACCACGGTGGGACAGCTGGCTGACTTCCTGGTGCGCGCCGACCCGTCCAGGTCCGCGGTGCCCGGCGGCTCGGACTCGTTGGGTGACTTCACCTTCTCGCACGTCGACGAGGACTTCCGGGCGGTGGACCCCCGCTCCACGCTTGCGGAGAGCGGTATCCGCTCGGGCGCCCACCTCGCGGTCACCCGCCGCACCGGGGGGTATGCCGACCGTGGCTCGGCCGTGGCGACGGCGGTCGTCGTCGCCGGCCCGGACGAGGGGCGCGAGTACCCGCTGTCCGCCGGCACGGCATACATCGGCCGCGGCAGGGGCTGCGAGATCAGGGTGAGCGACCCGCAGGTGTCGCGACGCCACGCCCGCCTGCTGGTCACCGACATCCTCGAGGTGATCGACCTCGGTTCGTCCAACGGCATCGACGTGCAGGGCCAGCAGGTGGACCGGGCGGTGCTGCGCTCGGGCGACCGGTTCCGGCTGGGGGACACCGAGATAGAGGTGCGGGTCGCCGGCGGCACGACCGGCCTCGCCCCGGGGCGCGGCACCTCCGTGCCGTTCTCGCGCTCGCCGCGGATCGCGCCCCTCTACACCGGCACCAAGTTCCCGGTGCCGGAGCTGCCTGAGCGCCCGAAGCCGGAGCGGCCGCCGTGGCTCACCGCGTTCATCCCCGCGATCATGGGTGTCGCGCTCGTGGCGATCACGCGCAACCCGCTGTTCGGCCTGTTCATCCTGCTCACCCCACTGATGCTGTTCGGGCACTACTGGGAGTCCAAGCGGCACGCGCGCCTCGACTACGAGGACGCGATGAAGGACTTCCGCGAGGACCTGGGCTTCATGATCGAGGAGCTGCAGACCGAGCAGGAGGTCGAGGTCGAGGGCCGCCAGGCCGAGCACCCCGCCGCGACCGAGACGGTCGAGGCGGCCAGCGCCGGGTCGGCCCTGTTGTGGACCAGGCGGGCCGGTGACCCGGGCTTTGCCGAGTTCCGGCTGGGCCTGGGGTCGATGCCGAGCCGCAACTACCTCGAGGTGCCCCAGCTGGGTCGCTCACGAGCGGAGGCGTGGCTCGAGGCATCCAAGGCGTTGGAGGGCCTGGGCGAGGTGAGCCCCGTGCCCGTCGTCGCAGAACCGTTGCGGGCAGGGGCAATCGGCGTCGCCGGCCCGCGTGAGCAGACCCTCGCGGCCGCGCGCTCGATCGTCGCCCAGGCCGTCGGGCTCCACTCGCCCGCCGAGCTCGTCGTCGCCACCCTGGCGTCGCCCAGCTCGGCCCGTGACTGGGACTGGCTGAAGTGGGTGCCGCACACGGCATCGCCGCACAGCCCCATCGAGGCCAAGCACCTCGCCAACACCGGGCCCGGGTGCGCCGCGCTGCTGACCGAGCTCGAGGACCTCGTCAGCGAGCCCGTCGAGGCCGAGACGCGCGAGGAGGACGCGGGTCCGCGCCAGGGCGACTTCGTGCCGCCCAAGATGCCCAAGGACCGCCCGGTCGTGCTGGTCGTCATCGAGGACGACGCCCCCGTCGAGCGTTCGCGCATGGTGCAGATCGCGGAGGAGGGCTGGCGGCGCGGTGTGATCGTGCTCTGGCTGGCGCCGGCGACCGTGCGCCTGCCGGCTGCGTGCCGCATCTTCCTCGAGCAGGGCACCGCACCCGACGACGCGGTCGCCGGTTTCGTCGGCGAGGCAGTCGTCCGGATGCCGGTGACCGCCGACGCGCTCGCGGCGGCCGACACCGCCCGGATGGCGCGGGCGCTGGCACCCCTCGTCGACTCCGGTGTGCCCGTCGAGGACGAGAGCGACCTGCCGCGGTCAGTGTCCTTCCTGACTCTCGTCGGCACCGAGATCGCCGAGTCGCACGAGTCGGTCATCGAACGCTGGGGTGAGAACCGGTCGATCATCACGGGGCCGTATGCCGCGGCGCCCGTCGCGCGCCCGAAGCCCGGCAACCTGCGTGCCGTCATCGGCCAGTCGGCGGGTGGCACGTTCTCGATCGACCTCAAGTCCGACGGGCCCCACGCCCTCGTCGGTGGCACCACCGGTGCCGGCAAGTCCGAGCTGTTGCAGGCGTGGATCCTCGGGATGGCCGTGGCCCACTCGCCGCAGCGGCTGACCTTCCTGCTCGTCGACTACAAGGGCGGCTCGGCGTTCCGCGACTGCGTCAACCTGCCCCACACCGTCGGCCTCGTGACCGACCTGTCCCAGCACCTCGTGCGCCGAGCCCTCGCCTCGCTGTCGGCCGAGCTGAAGTACCGCGAGCACATCCTCGCGCAGTACAAGGCCAAGGACCTGGCCGAGCTCGAACGTCGCGGCGAGGCCGCCGCACCGCCGAGCCTGGTGATCGTCGTCGACGAGTTCGCCGCGCTCGTGCAGGAGGTGCCCGAGTTCGTCGACGGCGTCGTCAACGTCGCCCAGCGCGGTCGCTCGCTCGGCCTCCACCTGATCCTGGCGACCCAGCGTCCGGCCGGCGTGATCAAGGACAACCTGCGCGCCAACACCAACCTGCGCATGGCCCTGCGAATGGCCGACGAGGCCGACAGCGAGGACGTGCTCGGCACCAACGTCGCCGCGTTCTTCGACCCGTCCCTGCCCGGTCGCGCCGTCTCCAAGGCCGGACCCGGTCGCCTCACCCCCTTCCAGACCGGGTATGCCGGTGGGTGGACCACCGGGGAGGCGCCGCCCGCGCAGCTCGAGGTGGAGACGTTGGGCTTCGGGTCCGGCGTGCCGTGGGAGCTGCCGGTGGTCGAGGAGCACGTCACCGTGCAGGACGACCTCGGCCCCACCGACATCCAGCGGGTCGTGACCCAGGTGGAGGCGGCCCGCGTCGGCGCCCAGATCGACATCCCCCGCAAGCCGTGGCTGCCCGAGCTCGCGGCGACGTACGAGCTGGCGGACCTGCCCACGAAGCGGCGCGACGACGAGCTGGTCATCGGCATCAGCGACGACCCCGACAACCAGACCCAGCCGCCGATCAGCTTCCGCCCCGACGTGGAGGGCAACCTCGCGGTCTACGGCGCGTCCGGCTCGGGCAAGAGCGCGTTCCTGCGCACCGTCGCGGTGGCCGCCGGCTTCACCGTGCGCGGTGGGCCGTGCCGCGTCTACGGCCTCGACTTCGGCAACCGTGGTTTGGCGATGCTCGAGGACCTGCCGCACGTCGGCAGCATCATCTACGCCGGTGACCACGAACGCTTCGCCCGCCTGCTGACCATGTTGCGCGAGATGGTCGACGAGCGAGCGGTGCGCTACTCCAAGGTCAACGCCACGACGATCACGGACTACCGCCGGCTGACCGGCGAGACCGACGAGCCGCGCGTCATCGTGCTCGTCGACGGCCTGGCGGCGCTCGCCGGCGCCTACGACGACTACGCCGGGCAGAAGTGGCTCGACCTGCTCACCTCGCTGGCCTCCGACGGCCGGCCGGTGGGGCTGCACTTCGTCGTCACGGCCGACTCCCGTTCCGGGGTGTGGGGCTCGCTCGCCTCGGCGGTGCAGAGCCGCCTGGTGATGCGCATGGCCAACCCGGACGACTACATCGCCCTCGACGTGCCGGGTGACGTGCTCTCGCTGGGCTCGGCACCCGGTCGCGCGCTCAAGGGCGACCGCGAGCTGCAGATCGCGGTGCTCGGTGGCTCGTCGGACTCCACTGTCCAGGCCCGGGCCATCGCCGGCTTCGCCGAGGGCATGCGCCGGGCCGGTGCACAGGACGTGCCGTCGATCGAGTCCCTGGCCGAGAAGATCCGGTTGGCGGACCTGCCCGCCCGCGACGAGGCGGGCCGTCCGGTCATCGGGGTGCTGTCCTCGACCCTGGAGCCCGTCGGATTCGACCTGCGTGGTGGCCAGCTCGTCGTGGGCCCCTCTGGCAGTGGGCGAACGACAACCGTGTTGACCATGGTGCAAGCAGCCAAGCGGGCCAAGCCCGGCCTGCGCACCTACCTGTTCAGCCCACGCCCGTCGGCGCTGACCCGCACCGAGGGTGTCTGGACCGATTGTGCGGTGGGTGCGAGTGCCTGCCAGGAGCTCGCCGAACGCCTCCGGCCGGAGATCACCGAGGCCGGTCCCGAGGGCGCCACGGTGCTGGTGGTCGTGGAGCGCGCACAGGACCTCGACGGCACCGAGGCGGAGGACGCCCTCATCGAGCTGACGAAGACCGTGGTGCAGTCCGAGCAGGCGCTCATCGGCGAGGCGGACACCACGTTCTTCAACTCGAACTACGGTCTGCCCTACTCCTTCAAGATCGCTCGGTCCGGAGTGTCGCTGCAGGCCTCCGGCGACGAGTCGATGGTGTTCGCCAGCGACTACCGCGGGCTCAGCCAGAGCCAGAAGCTCGACGGCCGTGGCTACCTCGTGCGCCGCGGCACCCCAGAACTCCTCCAGGTGGCTCTGCCACTGGGTACCGATGCCGGGGAGGTGGCCGGCACCTAGGGGGAAGTGACCGCAGGTCAAGGCGGTCAACCCGGGCGGGGAGTGCTCCCCATTGAGCTCTCCCAGCAACGCCCATAGTTTCTACACATCACGAAAACCCGTGAGCGACAAGGGCTCACACAACCAGAGAGGGGAGTGGACATGCCTGAGCTGTCCATGAACACCGGAGTCGCTCGGAACCAGGCGCAGGCCCTGGACGAGGCGGCCAAGAAGATCAAGACCGCCAAGGGCAACATCGACAGCGCCGTCCAGGAGCTCAAGAGCTCCTGGTGGGGCCCGGACCAGGAGCAGTTCGCGTCCGCGTGGAACAACGACCACTCCCAGAAGCTGGTCACCGCGGCGAAGAACCTCACCACCGCCGCCAACGACGTGCGCCAGAACGCCAAGCAGCAGGACACCACCTCGTCCAACTGAGGACGGCCCGGTCCGGGGGGACCGGGACACCAACATCCACAGCAACCACGAACTGACTAGAAGGAGAAAGACATCATGCTTCCCACCCCGGATGGCGGCGGCAGCGGCGAGAAGAAGGGTATGCAGACCGGACAGGTCGAGCAGATCGTCACGAAGCTGAACACCGCGAAGAAGGCCCTCACCGACGCCGAGACCAGCGCCACCAACGCTGCGACGACGCTCAAGGGCAACTGGCACGGCCCGGACTCGGACCGCTTCCAGAAGACCTGGACCAAGGACAAGCAGTCCATCCAGGACGCGATCACGGCCGTCAACGGCATGGTCACCAAGCTGAACAAGCAGATCGCCGACCAGAAGGCCGCGTCGAAGTGACGCCAGCGCGGTGGTGACCGCCCGGTTCCGGGTGGTCACCACCGCACTCATCTGACCACTTGGGGCCGATCGACCGAGCACCGGTCCGCGCGCCCACACCACAGGAGAAGGACCCATGGGTGACGGCAAGAAGGGGATGGAGACCGACAAGGTCCAGGCCATCGCCCAGCGCCTCGACTCCGCGCACCGCACCATCACCGCCGCCAAGCTGAAGGCGGACGAGGCCGCGACCGCCCTCAAGGGCGGCTGGCACGGCGACGACGCCCGCACGTTCTTCAACGGCTGGCCGGCCAACCGGCGCGCCCTCGAAGAGGTCGAGGTCGCGGTCGAGGGAATGCGCAAGACGCTGCGCCAGCAGATCAACGACCAGAAGGTCACCTCCGAGGTGGCCGGCGCCGGACGCGACTCCGACCGCGACGGCATACCCGACAGCCGTGACCCGGACTCGGACAACGACGGCACGCCGGACAGCCAGGACAACGACGACGACGGCGACGGCACGCCCGACAGCAAGGACGAGGACGGCGCCCCGACCCTGCCGGAGGCGCCCGAAGGGCCGTACAAACCGGACGAGGACGGCGACGGCGTCCAGGACAAGAACGACGACGATGACGACGGCGACGGCATCAAGGACGAGGACGAGGACCCCCTCGACGACGATGGTGACGGCACGCCCGACGTCGACGACAGTGACGACGACAACGACGGCACTCCTGACGAGAAGGACCCCGAGCACCGCAACGACGACCCGGACGGCACCGTCTGGGAAAACACCGAGTTCGACAAGAAGCCCGACGTCAACGGCGGTGTCACCTTCCTCGAGGGTGACAAGCAGCTCTGGGACAAGGAGGCCTACGGCAAGACCTGGGGCGACCCCAACGGCAACAACGTCAGCGTCGAGGCCCTGTCCACCGACGCCAACGCCGAGGGCCAGTTCGGCCTCACCAAGGACGGTCTCGTCGCAGCCGGCTCCGTGACGGCCGGCGGCTACCTCGCCAAGGTCGAGGGCAAGTACTCCAACTCCTACGGCACCTCGGCCGAGGGCAAGGCCTACGTCGGCGCCGAGGGCAGCGCCAACGCCGGTGCCTCACTCGGCAAGGACGGGCTCAAGGCCGGCGCCGGTGGCGAGGTCTTCGTCGGCGGCAAGGCCGAGGGCTCGATCAACCAGTCCGTCGGACCGGTCGACCTCGGGGTCGGCGGCGAGGTCTCCTACGGCTTCGGCGCGCACGCCAACGTCGACGCCGAGGTCTCCAGGGACAATGTCGGTGTCGACTTCGACATCGGTGCCACGTTCGGCGTCGGGGGCGGCATCAACGTCGACGTCAGCTTCGACCCCACCTTCTGGGACTGACCCCGACCGCCTGAGCACCCACCCACGACCCGCACCACAGGAAGGCCCACCCCATGCCCACCGCGACCTACCCGAGCGAGCAGTTCCCGGCACCACCACCGGTGCAGATCGAGGTGCCCGATACCTGGGAGTTCAAGCCGCTGCCGAACGTGGTCCTGGCCGCACGCCAGACCGAGCAGCGTCCTGACTTCACCCCCAACGTGATCGTGCGCGTCGGCACCCGACCGGCGCTCGACCAGCCGGCCGACGTCGTGATGGAGGTGACCGGTGCGATGCAGGACCGCCCCGGCTCGACCGTCAGCGAACCCGAGACGCTCGACCTCGGCGGGCGCAGCTGGATTCGCATCGTCGTCACCTGGTCGGACCCGCAGGGGCTGCCCATCCGGCAGGAGCACCTGTCGACCGGCATCCCCCGCGACGAGGTCGTGCAGGACTTCTACCACCTCACCGGATCGACCGGCGGCGCCGGCATCGACACCGACATCCCCGCCGTCCAGGGCGTGCTCAACTCGGTGCGCGTCGACGCCTGAGGCGAGCACGCGGCATACGCACGGGAAGGGCCCCCGACCGTCTCGGTCAGGGGCCCTTCCTCGTATGCCGTGGTGCGAGCGAGTTCGTTAGCGCTCCGTGCTCTCGGGTCGCGCTTCCTCGCACTCCGCTTCGGCCGGCGGCTCGTGCCTCACCGCCAACCTGCGCATGCGTGCTTCGTCAGCGCTCTGCGCTTTCGGGTCGCGCTTCCTCGCACTCCGCTTCGGCCGACGGCTCGTTCCTCACCGCCAACCTGCGCATGCGTGCTTCGTTAGCGCTCCTCGGTGCCGGCGATGAAGGCCTCGAGCTTGGTGCGGCCCTCGGTGTCCTCGCGCTGCACCGGCGGCGACTTCATCAGGTAGGACGAGGCGCTGATCAGCGCACCGCCCACTCCGCGGTCCTTGGCGATCTTCGCCGCGCGGATGGCGTCGATGATGATGCCGGCCGAGTTCGGGGAGTCCCACACCTCGAGCTTGTACTCGAGGTTCAGCGGCACGTCACCGAACGCGCGACCCTCGAGGCGCACGTACGCCCACTTGCGGTCGTCGAGCCAGGCGACGTAGTCCGACGGGCCGATGTGCACGTTCTTGTCCTCGACCTTGCCGGCCAGCGAACCGGTGAGGTTCGAGGTGACGGCCTGGGTCTTGGAGACCTTCTTGGACTCCAGGCGCTCGCGCTCGAGCATGTTCTTGAAGTCCATGTTGCCGCCGACGTTCAGCTGGTAGGTGCGGTCCAGCGTGACGCCGCGGTCCTCGAACAGCTTGGCCATCACGCGGTGGGTGATGGTCGCGCCGACCTGGGACTTGATGTCGTCACCGACGATCGGCACACCGGCCGCCTCGAACTTCGCGGCCCACTCCGGGTCGGACGCGATGAACACCGGCAGCGCGTTGACGAAGGCCACGCCTGCGTCGATCGCGCACTGGGCGTAGAACTTGTCCGCGTCCTCCGAGCCAACGGGCAGGTAGGACACGAGGACGTCGACCTTGTTGTCCTTGAGCGTCTGCACGACGTCGACCGGCTCCGCGTCGGACTCCTCGATGGTCATCGCGTAGTACTTGCCGATGCCGTCGAGGGTGTGGCCGCGCTGGACGGTGACGCCGGTCGGCGGCACGTCCGCGATCTTGATCGTGTTGTTCTCGCTGTTGTTGATCGCCTCGGCGAGGTCGAAGCCGACCTTCTTGGCATCCACGTCGAAGGCGGCGACGAACTCGACGTCCTTCACGTGGTAGTCACCGAACTGGACGTGCATGAGCCCGGGGACGGTGCCCGCCGGGTCGGCGTCCTTGTAGTACTCGACTCCCTGCACGAGCGAGCTCGCGCAGTTGCCGACGCCGACGATGGCGACGCGCACGGATCCCATGGTGTTACTCCTTGTTTCCGGGGGAGGGGGTGGTTCGGGTGGTGCTGGAGGTGGTGCTGGAGGTGGTGCTCGGGGTCTTGCCGGTATGCCGGGTGGTCGCCTCGGCGGGGATGTTCCGCTCGGCGGTGATCAGCTCGTTGAGCCAACGCACCTCCCGCTCGGCCGCGTCCTCACCGTGCTGCTGGAGCGCAGCGGTGTAGGCGTCGAGGCGCTCGCGGTTCTTCGCCGAGGTCGCGCGGATCGAGTCGAGCCGCTCCTCGAGCCGGCTGCGCCGGCCCTCGAGGATCCGCAGCCGGACCTCGGCCTCGGTGCGGGCGAAGAACGCGAAGTGGACGTCGAAGGTGTCGTCCTCCCACGCGGTCGGCCCGGCCTTCTTGGCGAGGTCCTGGAAGTGCTCCTTGCCGTCCGCGGTCAGCTCGTAGACGATCCGGCCGCGCTTGGACCCGGCCGTGATGGCCGTGACCGTCGGGTCCTGGCTCTCGGTGATCAGGCCCCGGTCCAGCAGGGTCCGCAGGCACGGGTAGAGCGTGCCGTAGGACAGGGCGCGGAAGACGCCGAGCGCGGCGTTGAGCCGCTTGCGCAGCTCGTACCCGTGCATCGGGGACTCGTGCAGCAGGCCGAGGACGGCGAACTCCAACAGCTCCGACCGGCGGCTCACGGCACCTCCCTTCCGCACGCGGCATACGAACTCGTGGTGGACGTCAGGCACCGAGCAGGTGACCGACCGACGTACTGTAACACCCAGATATATCGCCCCGATATATCTGCTTGACGCAAGGTCAGGTGCCGAGGCGGGCGTTGACGGCGGCGGCGGAGAAGACCTCGTCGACCACGGCGTGGGCGAGGCCGACCACGGCGGCGTCGTCGCCGAGCCGCCCCATCTCGAGGCTGAGGTGGCGGGTCGCCCGGGCCGGCGTCAGCCGGTAGAGCGTCTCGCGCAGCCCGGCCAGCAGGGGCGCCGACGACATGGCGCCACCGACCACGACGACCTCGGGGTTGAGCACACACACCACCGTCGCCAGGACCTCGCCGATGAGCTGGCCGGCCTCGCGGGTGAGCTGGCCGGCCTCGGCGTTGCCGTGGGCGACGAGTCGGCCCACGTCGCGACCCGACTGCGCGGGTATGCCGCGTTCGCGCAGCTTGGCAGCGACCGCGCGGCCGCTGGCCACCGCGGCGAGGCAGCCGCGGGCACCGCACTGGCACAGGGCATCCGGGTGGTCGCGCAGCCGCACGTGGCCGATGTCGCCGGCGCCGCCGTCGAGCCCGCGGTAGGGGCGGCCGTCGATGATGATGCCGGTGCCGATGCCGGTCGCGACCTTGAGCAGGCACATCGCCCGGGTCGCCGAGTCTCGCGTCCGGTCCTCACCGATCGCGGCCGCGTCGGCGTCGTTGGCGGTGAGGACGGGTATGCCGGGCAGCGCGGCGGCCACCTCGTCGGCCATGGGGTAGCCGTCCCAGCCCGGCATCATCGGCGGCTGGTTGGGGCGGCCGGTGAGGGGGTCCACCGGCCCCGGGATGCTGAGGCCGAAACCGCAGACCCCGGAGACGGCGGTGTCGGTCTGTGCGAGGAGCGCGGTGGTGGCAGCGGAGATGGCGGCCAGGGTCGGTGCCGGCCCGTCGGTCACGTCGACCACGATCTCCTCGACCGCGACGGGCCTGCCCAGCAGGTCGGTCAGCGCGATCCGCGCATGGGTGGTGTCGACCGCCACGGCCACGACGCGGGAGTGGTCGGCGTTGAACCCGAGCAGCCGGGCACGACGCCCCGAGGAGGTGCCGGCGCCGCCGTCGTCGACGACCAGCCCGGCGGACAGGAGGCCGTCGACGCGGCGGCTGAGGGTCATCCGCGACAGGCCGGTCCGTTCGAGCAGGGCGCCCCGGGTCGTCGCCTCGCCCGCGCGGATGAGGGCCAGCACGTCTCCCGGACCGGTGGGCATCGCGGGCTCCTTTGCAGGGGGCGCAGGCCGCTGACCTGCACCGTTCAAGTGGCGAGTGCCACACCGAGGATAGACACTGGAACCTCGATGCCAAGTCCGTGGACATTTGATGTCTAAAAGCGTGCATCAAACGGGGACTGCGTGACGAGGCCGCAGCAAGGGCTGCCGCGACGGGGCGGTGGCCACCTTCGGCGGACCCTCCGACCGTGTGAGGAAGTGGGCCAATGACGACACACTCATCGACCGCCGCACGGCCGGCGCGCCGACCTGGGCCACAACGGCGCCGGCCACGTCGGCCACACCGGTTGCGACAGGCGCTCGTCGCCCTGCTGGCCGGCTGCGTCGTCGCGGTCCTCGCGGCCTGCTCGGGCGGGTCGACCGCGCGCAACGCCGGGCCCGGCATCACGGTCTGGATCGTCGAGGACCTCCCCGACCGGGTCAAGGCCACGCAGGCGATCGTCGACGACTTCACCCAGGCCAGCGGCATACCGGTCGAGCTGGTGCCGGTGGCCGAGGACCAGTTCAACCAGCTGCTCATCTCCTCCGCGGCCGCCGGTGACCTGCCCGACGTCGTCGGTGGCGTGCCGCTGGCACAGGTGCGCTCGATGTCGGCCAACGAGCTCATCGACACCGCCGCCGTGGGCCGCGCCTTGCAGGCGCTCGACCCGTCGACCTTCTCCGACCGGGCCCTCAGCCTCACCCGCGACGGGCAGACCCCGCTCGCCGTGCCCAGCGAGACCTGGATGCAGCTGCTCTACTACCGCGCCGACCTGTTCGCCCAGGCCGGCCTCGAGCCGCCGACCTCCTACGACGCCGTCATGGCCGCGGCCAAGGCGCTCGACAAGGGCGACATGGCCGGGTTCGTCGGCGCGACCGCCCCCGGCGACGCGTTCACCGAGCAGACCTTCGAGCAGGTCGCCCTCGGCAACGACTGCCAGCTGGTGCAGGAGGACGGCTCGGTCGGCCTCGACGACAAGGCCTGCCTCGAGGCGTTCACCTTCTACGGCGACCTGATCGACAAGTACTCCGTGCCGGGCGCCCAGGACGTCGACACCACCCGCGCGGCCTACTTCGCGGGGCGGGCGGCGATGTTCATCTGGTCGACGTTCGCGCTGGACGAGATGGCCGGGCTGCGCAACGACGCCAAGCCCAACTGCCCGCAGTGCACCAAGGACCCGACCTTCCTCGCCAAGAACACCGGGGTCGTCAACTCGATCTCCGGCCCCTCGGGGAAGGGTCCGGCGGCCTTCGGTGAGGTGACGTCGTGGACCATCACGGCCCAGTCCGCCGCCGAGCCGTCGACGAAGTTCGTGGAGTACATGTTCGGTGACGGCTACGTGCCGTGGATCGGCATCGCGCCCGAGGGCAAGCTGCCCGTCCGCCAGGGCACGCCGGACCAGCCCAAGAAGTTCGCCGACGCCTGGGCCACGTTGCCCGCGGGCGTCGACACCAAGGCCGCGCTGAGCAAGTTCTACAAGCCCGAGGTGCTGCAGGCCCTCACCGGCAGCACCGAGCAGCTGTCCCGCTGGGCCTTCGACCAGGGCCAGGGCAACCTGCTCGGCGCCCTGCAGGGGGAGCAGCCGGTCGCCACGGCGGTCAACGAGGTCACCTCGGGCACCGACCCGGACAAGGCCGCCAAGGACGCGGCCGACACCGTCCGCGCGATCCAGGAGTCGCTGTCATGAGCACCGAGCTGGTCACCCCCTCGAGCGGCAGCGGCGACACCCGCGGCCGTGGATCGAGCTCCGGCCCCGGTGTCCGCCGGGGCCGCCGCAAGAAGTCGGTGCAGGCGGCGGAGGAGGCGCGCACCGGGCTGGCGTTCATCTCGCCGACGCTGATCATCGTCCTGGTCATGGTCGTGCTGCCCATCCTGTGGACGGTCTCGCTGGCGTTCCAGAAGATCAAGCTGCTCGACCTGCGCAACGCCGGCATCATCGGCGACTACACGCTCGACAACTTCGCCGCCGTGCTCACCTCCGGCGGCTTCCTCCAGGCACTGCTCACGACCCTCGCCTACTCGGTCTTCGGCACCGCCCTCGCGCTCGCCGTCGGGCTCGTCGCGGCGCTCGCGCTACGCAAGCCGTTCCGCGGCCGGGGCCTGGTGCGGGCGGTGCTGCTGCTGCCCTACGTCGCCCCGGTGGTCGCGGCGGCGTTCGTGTGGTCGACCGCGCTCAACCCGCAGTACGGCATCGTCAACGACTGGGGGCAGGGGCTGCTCGGGTGGCAGGAACCGATCGCGTTCCTGTCCTCGCGCTCGGACGACCTGTCCATCCTCGGGCTCGACATCGGGGTGCCGACGGCGCTGCTGACGGTGATCGCGTTCGAGGCGTGGCGGTCGTTCCCGTTCGCCTTCCTCTTCCTCACCGCGCGGCTCGAGGCCATGCCCGACACGTTCGAGGAGGCGGCGGTCATCGACGGCGCCACCCCGTTGCAGCGGTTCCGCTACATCGTCTTCCCGCAGCTGTGGCCGACCCTGGCCGTGCTGTCCGTGCTGCGCTTCATCTGGACCTTCAACAACTTCGACGACATCTACCTGCTGACCGGCGGTGGCGCCGGCACCGAGGTCGTCGCGGTCCGGGTCTTCAACTACCTCACCGCCCGCTACGACATCGGTGCGGCCGCAGCCCAGGCGCTGGTGCTGGCCGCGATCCTGGCGGTGCTTGTGCTGGTCTACCTCAAGCTGTTCGGCCGATCGGAGGACGCCGCATGAGCACCGTGACCGCTGACAACGCCGGCCAGGCCCACACCCGGCGCAACGCCATCGAGGAACGGGTGCTGCGGGTGCTGCGGCCCATCACGATCGTGCTGCTCATCGCGATCGCCGTCCTGCCGTTCTGGTACATGCTCGTGCTGTCCTTCCGGCCACTGGACAACGTGCTGCAGTCGCCGGGGCGGCTGTTCTTCACGCCGGACGAGTTCGACCCGAGCACCTACGTCGACGTGCTCAAGTCGGCCGACGACGGCGGCCAGGGCTTCCTCACCTTCATCCGCAACAGCCTGCTCGTGGGGATCGGCACGGTGATCCTGTCGCTGCTGGTCGCCATCCCCGGTGCGTATGCCGTGAGCCGGCTCGAGTTCTTCGGTCGCCGCAAGATCTCGGCGTTGTTCCTCGCGATCTACTTCTTCCCCAGCATCCTGCTGGCGGTGCCGCTGTTCGTGTTCTACACACGCATCGGGCTGCGCGGGTCGCTGTTCGGGCTGCTGTTCGTCTACGTCGCCCAGGTGGTCGCCGTGTCGATCTACATGCTGCGCAACTACTTCGACACCATCCCGCAGAGCCTGGAGGAGGCGGCCGCGATCGACGGCGCCAGCCGGGTGCAGGTGATGCGCCGCATCAGCCTCCCCCTGGCCATGCCAGCGATCGTGTCCAACGGGCTGTTCATCTTCATGATCGCCTGGAACGAGTTCCTCTTCGCGCTGCTGTTCCTCGTCGAACGCCGCGACAACTGGACCGTCTCCCTCGGCCTCTCCCAGCTCTCGGGGAGCATCGAGGTGCCGACCACCACGCTGATGGCGGGCTCGGTGATCCTGACCCTGCCCATCATCGTGCTGTTCTTCATCAGCGAACGCTGGCTCACCGGTGGCCTCACCGCCGGAGCCGAGAAGGGCTGACCTTGCCGTCCGTCGTCCAGTTCACCGCGCCCTACCAGGTCGACCTGGTCTCGACGCAGCCCCAGGAGCTGCAACCCGGGCACGTGCGGGTCGCGACGTGGTACTCGGGCATCTCCGCGGGCACCGAGCTCACGGCATACCGGGGCTCCAACACCTATCTCAACGGCGCCTGGGACACCGAGGCCCGCATCTTCCGGCCGGGGCCACCCACCTTCGCCTACCCGGTGGTCGGCTGGGGCTACTCCGAGGTCGGGAAGGTCGTCGAGGTGGCCGACGACGTCACGACGCCCCAGGTGGGCGACGTCGTCTACGGCATCTGGGGTCACCGCAGCGACGCCGTCGTGGCCGCCGACCGGCTCGTCGGCCGCGTCCTGCCGCCGGACGTCGACCCGCGCCGCGGAGCCTTCGCGCGCGTCGGGGCCATCGCCCTCAACGCCATCCTCGCCGGCGACCTGCGACTCGGGGACAAGGTGGCGATCTTCGGCCAGGGCGTCATCGGTCTCCTCGCGACCCGGCTCAGCGTCCTCAGCGGCAGCGAGGTCCTCGCGATCGACGTGCTCCCGAGCCGGCTCGAGCACGCCAAGGAGTTCGGCGCCTCGACGACCGTCGTCGCCACCCCCAAGGTGGACACCGGTGAGGCGGTGCGGGAGGCCTTCCACGGGCCAGCGGACGTGGCCCTGGAGGTCAGCGGCAACGACATGGCGCTGCACCACGCGGTCCGCTCGGTCGGCGCCGACGGCCTGGTCGTCGCCTCCGGCTACTACCAGGGTGGCGCCCCGAACCTGCGCCTCGGCGAGGAGTTCCACCACAACCGGGTGCGCATCGTGGCCAGCCAGATCTCCGGCACCCCGGTCATCCTCGGCACCCGCTGGGATCCGCAGCGACTCGTGTCGGTGTTCATGGGCCAGGTCGCCGCCGGGCGCGTCGACGTGGAGTCGCTCGTGACCGACGTGGTCGACGCCGCCGACGTGGGTGAGGTGTTCGAGCGGCTCGACGAAGGTGACCCGCGGATCCTGCAGGTGCTGCTGCGGTTCGAGGGGGCGCCTGCATGAGTGGGTCCGACCCGGCACCACGAGACTCGGCGTCGGACCCCGCGCCCGACCCGGCGCTGGACGCGCGCCCGCAGCTGCCCGCCGACCCGGCGCTGCGCGGCGGCGTCGCGATCCTCGGCGCAGGTGACATCGCCCGCACCGCCCACCTCTCGGCATACCGGCACTGGGGTGTCGGCGTCGTGGGCACCTGGTCGCCCGGCGCGGTCCGCGGTGACCGACCACCGGTGCGCGACGAGTTCCCTTTCGTGGAGCGGGAGTTCGCGACGCCCGAGGAGCTGCTGGCCGACGATGCGGTGCGCGTCGTCGACGTCGCCACCCCGGCCGCGGTGCGGCTGCCGTGGGTGCGGGCCGCGGTAGAGGCAGGCAAGCACGTGCTCGCCCAGAAGCCGCTGACCTCCGACGCAGCCGGTGTCGTCGAGGTCGAGGAGATCCTCGCCGAGGCCGACCGCCGCGGTGTGCGGGTTGCGGTCAACCACAACGGCCGCTGGGCTCCGCCGTGGCGGGTGACGTCGCTGCTGCTGCGGCAGGGCGCGGTCGGTGACGTCGTCGGGGTGACCCACCTGCACGACAAGCCGCTGCCGCCGCTCGTCGGCACGCCGTTCGACGACCTGGAGCACATGCTGGTGACCGACTACCTCGTGCACTGGCTCGACATCACCCGGCTCTGGCTGCGGCCCGGCCGGGTCGTGCGGGTGCAGACGACGGAGTCGCGGGTGCCCGGCCAGCCGGTGGCGTCGCGCAACCCGTGGTCGGCCACCGTGCTGCTCACCGCGGACACCGGCGCCACCGCGTGCATCCGGGTCGTGGGTGACGCGCAGGCCACGAGCGGGGGAGCGCCGTTCTGGGTGCACGGCACGCAGGGCACCATCCGCGGCAGCGTCCTGCTCCGCTCGGACCGGGTGGAGCTGGACCGTGACGGCGACGTGCGCACCCTGCCCACACCCGGCGCGTGGTTCACCGACGCCTTCGCGGCGAGCATGGGCGAGCTGCTGACGGCCATCGCGCAGGACCGCGAGCCCGAGAACTCCGCCACCGACGCCCTCGAGACCGTGCGGCTCGTGCTTGCCGCCCGGGACTCGGCGGCCGGCGGCGGGGCGCCGGTCGACCTCGCCGCGCAGGGGACGGGGACACCGTGAGCGAGGTCGACCGGCTGGCCATCGACCCGGCCGGGCTGCGCTGCTACGCCGAGGGCTGGCAGAGCTGGAGCCGCACCGGCTGGGTGCGCGGGGCCTCACCCGCGCTCGAACCGTGGGAGGTCACCATGCGCGGCCGGCCGGGCCGGCCGGTGCCTGAGGACACCGTGCAGGGCGAGGGCCTCCTCGTGGTCGACCCCGGTGACGGGTCACCGGTCGTCGCGTATGCCGCGGACGTCGAGCGCGAGCGCCTCGACCGCGACGGCGTGGTGCCGTCGATCCGGGCGCGGCACGAGGGGGCCGAGCTGGTCGTCACGTCCGATGCGCCCGTGACCCGCACCGAGCACCCCGGTCCGGTGGCTGCTCTCACCGCTGTCGGAGACCGCTGGCACGCGGCTGCCGGGGTCGGCTCGGGGCCGCAGCCACCGCGGGTCTGGTGCACGTGGTACCGCTACTTCGAGCAGGTGCGCGCCAGCGACGTGGAGGAGAACCTCACCGCCATGGACCGGCTGGACCTGCCCGTCGACGTCGTGCAGGTCGACGACGGGTGGAGCCGTGGCATCGGCGAATGGCTTTCTCCCACACCGGGTTTCGGTGACCTGCCCCGGCTTGTCGACCGCATCCGCAGCTCCGGGCGTCGGGCCGGCATCTGGCTGGCCCCGTTCGTCGTGGGCGCCGACACCGAGCTGGCCCGGCAGCACCCGGACTGGCTCACCGGCGACGCCGGACTCAACTGGGGCCAGCAGCTGCGCGGGCTGGACCTGTCCAGCTTCGGCGTCCGGGCCTACCTCCACGACGCGGTCGCGCGCCTCGCCGCGCTCGGCATCGACTACTTCAAGCTCGACTTCCTGTATGCCGGTGCGCTCGCCGCCGACGAGAGCGTTGACGCGGGTGCGCGGGCGGTGCGCGACTACCGTTCCGGGCTGCGCCTGGTGCGGGCCGCGGCCGGGCCGGGCGCCTACCTGCTCGGGTCGGGCGCACCGCTCGTGCCCAGCCTCGGCCTGGTCGACGGCATGCGGGTCTCGCCCGACACCTTCCACGAGGGTGGTGAGGACGGGTCGCGCGGGCTGCGGGGCCGCCCCAGCCTTGTGGCGCGGGCGTGGCAGCAGGGCCGGCTGTGGACCAACGACCCCGACTGCCTCGTCGCCCGGCCGGGCTACCGGCTGCGCGAGGAGTGGGTCGACACCGTCACGACCTACGGCGGGCTGCGGTCGGTCTCCGACCGGCTGGACGAGCTCGACGAGTGGGGGCTCGCGGCGACGCGGCAGGTGCTCGACGCCCCCTCGACGACCCAGCCCTTCGACGACGCGCTGCTGGCGACGACGCTGGTCGAGCCGGCCGGGGTCGCCGGATGAGTGTCGCGGCGGCGGACACGGGGGCGACGTTCCGGGCACGCATCGCCCACCTCGTCGCCCAGCTCTACCCGGACCGGGTCGAGGAGGTCACCGGCCGCCTGGTCGACCTCGTCGCCGGACGACGCGGGCCCGGGCACCCGCCCCTGAGCGAGCGGACGGCATACCTCATCACCTATGGCGACGCCGTCCGCCGCCCCGGCGAACCGCCGCTGCACACCCTCGCCACGGTGCTGCACGACCACGTCGGTGACCTCGTGAGCGGGGTGCACCTGCTGCCGATGTTCCCGTGGACGTCCGACGACGGGTTCGCCGTGGTCGACCACCGGCAGGTCAACCCGGCGCTCGGCACGTGGGCCGACGTCGCCGAGCTGGCCGCCGACCACGACCTGATGTTCGACTTCGTCGCCAACCACGTGTCGAGCAGCAGCGGTTGGTTCCGCGGCTGGCTGGCCGGCGACCCGGCATACGGCGGGTTCTTCCTCGAACGCGACCCGGCGTTCGACACCAGCGCGGTGGTGCGGCCGCGCGTCTCGCCGCTGCACCACCGCTACCCACGACCCGGTGGCGGTGAGGTCGAGGCGTGGACGACGTTCGGCGCCGACCAGGTCGACGTCGACGTCGCCAGCCCCGAGGTGCTGCTCGAGCTGACCGACGTGCTGCTCGGTTACCTCGAGCGGGGTGCGTCGGCGATCCGGCTCGACGCTATCGGCTACCTGTGGAAGGAGTCGGGCACCACCTCGATCCACCTGCCGCAGACCCACGCGGTGGTCAAGCTGTGGCGAGTCGTCGTCGACCACGTCGCCCCCGGCACGCTGCTGCTCACCGAGACGAACGTGCCGCACGCCGAGAACATCTCCTACTTCGGTGCGGGCGACGAGGCGCACATGGTCTACCAGTTCGCGCTGCCGCCGCTGGTGCTGCACTCGTTCGTCGCCGGTGACACGACGCGGCTGTCGCAGTGGGCGGCAGGGATCGGTCCGGTCGGGCCGCGGATGACGTGGTTCAACTTCCTCGCCAGCCACGACGGCATCGGCATGACGCCGGCCCAGGGCCTGCTCGACGACGCCGAGCGTGCCGCGCTGGTGGAGCGTGCGGAGGCCCACGGTGGACGGGTCTCGATGGCGGCCCGACCCGATGGCAGCGAGCGCGTCTACGAGCTCAACGTGAGCTACCTCGACGCCCTGTCCACGCCCGATGAGGTGGCGGACGACGAGCTCGCGGCAGCGAAAGCCGTTGCGGCACACAGCATCCTGGTGTCCTTCGTCGGCGTGCCGGCCATCTACTACCACTCGCTGTTCGGGTCACGCTCCGACGTCGCGGGCATGGCGGCCTCCGGCATCAACCGCCGGATCAACCGTCAGGCCCTCGATGCCGACACCCTCGGCGAGCAGCTGCGGGCCGACCCCCGGCGCCGAGCCGTCTTCGACGGGCTGGCGCGGCTGCTGCGCACCAGGGCCGCCCAGCCGGGGCTCGCACCGGACGCCAGCCAGGCCGTCGAGGTGCTCGACCCGCGGGTGTTCGCGGTCCGCCGGGCGGCGGGGACGCCCGAGGAGCTGGTGTGCGTGACGAACGTGACGGGGCAACGCATTCGGTTGCCGGACGTGACCGGCACCGACGTCCTCACCGGCGCCCCGGTCGCACCGCTGGAGCTGGGTCCGTACGGCTACGCCTGGGTGCGTCCCAACCGGTGACGCCGCCGGTGGCCCAGCCGGTGACGACACCGGTGGCAACCCCCCGACCTGCGGCGATTCGGGCACGGGGGTGGGCGGACGGCATACTGGGACCCGGTCCTCCGACGCAGGTCACCCCCATCGCGGCCAACCGAACGCAGGCCTGTGGCGTCGCCGGGGAGGACAGTCGAACCTGGAAGGTCAGATGAGTTCCTCACGTCCCACGTCGCGCGCCGGTGCCAAGAAGGCCCAGGCGCAGCGTGCCAAGAACAGCAAGGCGCGTGTCGCGAAAGGCAAGGGGGGAGCCGGGAAGCGGTGGGCGAAGCGGCTCGGGCTGACGGCG
The DNA here is from genome assembly GCA_023420415.1 of Actinomycetes bacterium. Taxonomy (GTDB): domain Bacteria; phylum Actinomycetota; class Actinomycetes; order Actinomycetales; family Dermatophilaceae; genus Pedococcus. The sequence continues at coordinate 152,286 of JAEZWF010000033.1, forward strand.
CTGCTCGGCCTGGCCCTGGCGCTGATCGCGTTCTTCGCGGCCTACGCGATGATCGACAAGCCGCAGCCCAACGACCTCGTCAACGCCCAGACGTCGATCATCTACTACGACGACGCCAAGACCGAGATCGGCCGGCTGTCCGTCGACGGCGGCAACCGCGAGTCGGTGCAGCTGAAGCAGGTGCCCGACGCGGTGCAGAAGGCGCACCTGGCCGCGGAGGACCGTGACTTCTACACGAACTCGGGCATCAGCCCGACCGGCATCATCCGCGGCGCGTGGGCGACGCTGCGCGGCGGCGGCACCCAGAGCGGGTCGACCATCACCCAGCAGTACGTCAAGAACTACTTCCTGACCTCCGACCAGACGCTGTCGCGCAAGGCCCGCGAGATCATCATCTCGATCAAGATCGGCAAGCAGGAGTCCAAGGACGAGATCCTGCAGAACTACCTCAACACGATCTACTACGGCCGCGGCGCCTACGGCATCCAGACTGCCTCGCGCGCCTACTTCGGCAAGGACGTCTCCAAGCTGACGCCGTCGGAGGGGGCCCTGCTCGCCTCGGTCGTCAAGGGGCCCTCGCTGTTCGACCCCGGTCTCGGGGCCGAGCAGAAGGCCAACGCGCAGGCCCGCTGGACCTACGTCATGGACGGCATGGTCAAGGAGGGGTGGATCACCCCGGCTGAGCGCGCCAAGGCGGCGTTCCCGAGCAAGACCCTGAAGAAGTACGTGCCGAACACCGGCGTCGGCGGGCCGCAGGGCTTCCTCGTCGAGCAGGTCAAGCAGGAGCTGCGCGGCAAGCTCAAGCTCACCGACGAGGACATCGACAAGGGCGGCCTGCGCATCGTCACGACCATCGACAAGAAGTCCGAGGACGCCGCCATCAAGGCCGTCGAGGAGCGGATGCCCACGGACAAGAAGGCCGCGACCATGCGCGCGGGCCTGGTGTCGATCAAGCCCGGTGACGGCGCCATCGTCGCCATGTACGGCGGCAAGGACTACCGCAAGGAGCAGCTCAACACCGCAGTCGACGCCACCATGCAGGCCGGGTCGACGTTCAAGCCGTTCGCGCTGCTGGCCGGGCTCATGCAGGAGCAGCCGATCAGCACCAAGACCCGCTTCAACGGTGCCAGCCCGCAGTACTTCACCGAGTTCGAGGACTCCGCCAACTCCAGCGGCAAGGTCACCAACTTCGGTGGGCAGAGCTTCGGGCGCATCGACCTGCGGACCGCCACGGCCAACTCGGTCAACACCGTCTACGCCAAGCTCAACATCGAGGTCGGCGCCGAGAACACCAAGAAGGCCGCCATCGCGGCCGGCCTTCCCACCGACGCCCAGGCCAAGGCGCGCGGCCTGCGCCCGCTCGGCACCAACGTCGCCAACGTCCTCGGCACCGACAGCGTGACCGTCAAGGACATGGCCGCGGCATACTCCACGCTCGCCTCGGGTGGCACGCGGGTGACGCCCTACATGGTCAAGTCGGTCAAGGGCGGGCCCGGCGGGCTCGACTACAAGGCCAAGGTCGCCGCCAAGGCCGGCTTCGACAAGGACGTCGTCGCCGACGCCGTCGACGCGATGCAGCAGGTCGTGCAGCGCGGCTCCGGGTCGTTCGCCCAGGAGCTCGGTCGGCCGGTGGCCGGCAAGACCGGCACGACGTCGGACAACAAGGCCGCGTGGTTCAACGGGTTCACCCCGCAGCTGGAGACCGCCGTCGGCATCTACTCCTCGGGCAAGAACGGCGAGGAGCTGTCGATGACCAACGTCGGCGGCTACGCCGAGATCACCGGCGCCACGATCCCGGTGCGGATCTGGACCGACTACATGGAGACGGCGATGGAGGGGATGAAGGTGCAGGACTTCCCCGAGCGCGCCGGCCTCGGTGACGACGAGCTCTACGTCCCGCCGCCGTCGAGCTCCTACACCCCGCCGCCGCCGTCGAGCAGCTCGTCCGCGTCGTCGAGCTCGAGCAGCACCTCGACGACCCAGCCGCCGACCACCACCTCGACGCCGCCGCCGACCAGCAGCTCCTCGAGCTCCTCCTCGTCGTCGAGCTCGAGCAGCCCCTCGAAGACCAACGGCACCGGCAAGCCGACACCGACGATCACCATCCTCGGCGACCGGCCGCGCTCGACCAGCACTCCGTAGTGCGGGCCGCGCCGGCCGGCTGTGACAGGCTGGCGCCGTGAGCCTGTCAGTGGTGGGTGGTCCGCTCGGACGGCACGCGTCCGAGCGGGCCGGGTCGTGGCTGGCGACGGTCGTGCCGCTGCTCGCGGCGACCGTGGGCACGATGGCGCTCGCCGTGGTGCAGAAGGCCTCCTGCATCCAGCAGGGCTGGAGCGGCGCCGACCAGTTCTGGCACGCGTGCTTCTCCGACCTGCCCGCCATGTACCAGGGCGGAAACCTCGACGACGGCCTCGCGGCATACCTCTCCGACAGCGGCGCGCGGTCCGACCACCCGGCCCTCACCGGGGCGGTGAGCGCGTTCCTCGGCGGGCTCGTGCCGGACGGCGTGTTCGTCGACCAGACGCGGTGGTACTTCGCGCTGTGGGCGGTGCTCGCCACGGTGTGCGCGCTGGCGATCGTGTGGTTCACCGCCGCGACCCGGCCCCGGCACGTCAGCGCCGCCGCGCAGGTCGCGCTGAGCCCGGTCCTCGTCCTCACCCCGCTCGTCTCGGCCGACATCTTCGGGGTCATGCTCGTCAGCGCCGGCCTGTGGGCGTGGGCGCGGCGCAGACCCGCGCTGGCCGGCGCGTTCCTCGGGCTGGCCGTCATGGCCCGCACCTACCCCCTGCTGGTGCTGCTCGCGATCGCGCTCATCGCGGTCCGCACCGGCAGCTGGGCGCCGTTGCGGCGGACCCTGCTCGGGGCGCTCGCCGCGGTCGTCGTCGTGGCCCTGCCGTTCCTGGGCAACCTCGGTGCGCTGTGGCGGACCTACGAGGTGTGGTGGGACGCCGCGCCCGGCCTCGGTTCGATCTGGATGGTGCCGCAGCTGGTCGGCCTCGACCCCGTGCCCGCCGGGCTCGCCACGATGCTGTCGGCGGCGACCACGGCGCTCGCGGTCGTCGCAGGCACCGTCTTCGCGCTCGGCACCTACCGCCGCCCGTCGGTGCCGCAGGTCGCCCTGGTCCTCGTCGGCCTCACCCTCGTGGTGGGCAAGTCGTTCCCTGTGCAGGCGTCGCTGTGGCTGGTGCCGCTCATCGCGCTCGCCGGCCTGCGCTGGCGCGACCAGCTGGTGTGGGCGCTCACCGAGGCGTTGCACTTCGTGGCGGTCTGGCTCTACTTCGGGGGCCTGTCGCGACCGGACCGGGGTATGCCGGCCGGCTGGTACTGCGTCTTCCTCCTCCTGCGCGTGGCCGCCGTCGGCTACCTCGTCGTGCGCACCTGGCGCACCGCCGCGGCATACCCCGACGAGGAAGGTGCGGACGAGGAGGGCACGGACGAGGCGGACGGCGACTTCGCCGACGCACCGGACCGGCTGCTCGTCCGCCTCACCTGACGTTCGGGCAGTTCGGCACGGGTCGCGCAGCCCGGGGCGCGCGACAGGTGCCAAGCTGCGCGATCGTTCCGGGGGTGTGGACAACGATTTCTGGGTATGCCGTGCGGCCGGTACCCTTGTGAAGTTCCCGAGGCGAAATGGTCTCGGGATCGCACTGCAAACCCTCCTGTCACGGAAGGACCGTGACCGCCACAGACCAAAGGAGGCGGGTTAACAGCATGCGTCAGTACGAACTGATGGTCATTCTCGACCCCGAGCTGGACGACCGCACGGTCGCTCCCTCGCTCGACAAGTTCCTCACCGTCGTGACCAAGGACAAGGGCACCGTCGACAACGTCGACATCTGGGGCCGTCGTCGCCTGGCCTACGACATCAAGAAGAAGTCCGAGGGCATCTACGCCGTCGTCAACTTCACCGCCGAGCCCGCGACGGCCAAGGAGCTGGACCGCCAGCTCGGCCTCAACGAGTCGGTCATGCGGACCAAGCTCCTGCGCCCCGGCGCCTGAGCAGCCGCACCACCCAACCCGAAACCACCTGACAGCACGCAATGACAGACAAGGGGACGCTCCATGGCAGGCGACACCGTCATCACCGTCATCGGCAACCTGACCGGTGACCCCGAGCTGCGCTTCACTCCGTCCGGCGCCGCCGTCGCGAACTTCACCGTGGCCTCCACGCCGCGCCAGTTCGACCGGCAGGCCAACGAGTGGAAGGACGGCGAGACGCTGTTCATGCGCTGCTCGGTGTGGCGTGACGCGGCGGAGAACGTCGCCGAGTCGCTCCAGCGCGGCGCCCGCGTCATCGTCAGCGGCCGCCTGAAGTCTCGCTCGTACGAGACCAAAGAGGGCGAGAAGCGCACCGTCATCGAGATGGACGTCGACGAGGTCGGCCCCTCGCTGCGGTACGCGACCGCCAAGGTCAACAAGACCCAGCGCTCCGGCGGAGGCAACTTCGGCGGTGGCCAGCAGGGTGGCGGTGGCTACGGCGGCGGCCAGCAGCAGGACGACCCGTGGGCGACCGGACCGTCGGCGCCCCAGGGTGGCCCGCAGCAGGGCGGCCAGGGTGGTCAGGGCCAGGGTGGTCAGCAAGGTGGCGGACAGCAGGGCGGCTGGGGCCAGGCCCCGTCGTACGACGAGCCCCCCTTCTAGCCGGCCACGCGGCATACCCGCAACGTCTGCGCTTTTGCCCCGCTGGTGGGCAACCACGCAGACGCAACCACAGCAAGACACGTAAGAACACCATCCCTGGGAGACCAGGGCTCACCTGAATGACAAGGAGAGCACCACGATGGCCAAGCCCGTTGTGCGCAAGCCCAAGAAGAAGGCCAACCCGCTGAAGGCGGCGAAGGTCGAGAACATCGACTACAAGGACACCGCGCTGCTGCGCAAGTTCATCTCCGACCGCGGCAAGATCCGCGCGCGTCGGGTGACCGGTGTGTCCGTCCAGGAGCAGCGGCTCATCGCCACCGCGGTCAAGAACGCCCGCGAGATGGCGCTGCTGCCCTACTCCAGCTCGTCCCGCTGATCCCGGGCGCTAGGAAGGAACTGACATGAAGGTCATCCTGACGCACGAGGTCTCGAACCTCGGCACCGCCGGTGACGTCGTCGACGTCAAGGACGGCTACGCCCGCAACTTCCTGTTCCGCCGGGGCCTGGCCACCGCGTGGACCAAGGGCGGGCAGAAGCAGGTCGACTCGATCGCCAAGGGCCGCGAGGTCCGCGCGATCAACTCCCTCGAGGAGGCGAAGTCGGTCAAGGGCAACCTCGAGAACGGCACCGTCAAGGTCGTCGCGCACGCGGGTGACTCCGGTCGCCTGTTCGGCGCGGTCTCGACCGCTGACGTCGCCGAGGCGGTCAAGGCCGCCGGTGGCCCGGACCTCGACAAGCGCAAGATCGAGATCACCACGCCGATCAAGGTCGTGGGCACCCACGAGGCACTCGTCCGGCTGCACCCCGAGGTGCAGGCGACGGTCAAGCTCGACGTCGTCGCCGGCTGACGACGACAGCCCGAGGACCCGACCGAGCTCCGGCGAGGGAGGTCCGCAGGGCCGAGGAGTCGGCCGAGAAGATCCCGGCTGAGGTTTCGCTCCTCACGCGAGCACGCGCGAACGCCCGGTCCCCCTGGTGGGGGCCGGGCGTTCGTCGTCGGTATGCCGCGTGGCCACCTCGGCGGGTAACGATCCGGCGTGGGGTCGGCGAACTCGGTCACGGGCATCGGGCGGTCCCCCCTACACTGGCCGCGTCGGGGCGCAACCGTTGACTCCGGCTCTCGTACCAGCACATTTCCTTGGGGGGAACCCGCATGAGCACGCCCAACAACCCGTTCGACCCTGCCCAGCCCGAACAGCCGACGCAGCCCGCACAGCCGCAGAGCCCGCTGCCCGAGGGGGCGCTCGCCGACGGCCAGCCCGAGGCCAAGCCCAAGGGCCGGCGTGGTGCCGTCATCAGCGGAGTCGTCGCCACTGTGGCGCTGCTCGGTGGCGGTGGCGCCATCGCGGCATACTCCGCCCTCAGCGGCGGGGGCGCCCAGCCGGAGTCGGTGTTTCCGTCGACGACGGTCGCGTTCGCCAAGGTCGACCTCGACCCGTCGGCCGGGCAGAAGGTCGACGCGATCCGGTTCATCCGCAAGTTCCCCGACGCGCAGGCGAAGGTCAAGGAGGACTCCGACCTGCGCAAGGTCGTGTTCGACGCGATCAAGGACCAGGGCGGGCTGAAGGACGTCGACTACGCCAAGGACGTGGAGCCGTGGCTGGGTGAGCGGGCGGCGTTCGGTGCGGTGCCCGGCGCCAAGGGGGAGGACCCGGTGCCGGTGCTGGCGCTGGCCGTCAAGGACAAGGGCGAGGCCGAGAAGAGCCTGCCGAAGCTGGCCAAGGCGATGGACGGCGGCGAGTGCCGGGTCGTCGAGGACTTCGCGCTGTGCGCCGAGAAGAAGGACCAGCTCGACTCGTTCGTGTCGGCGACGCAGAAGGCCACGCTCGCGGACTCGGACAACTTCAAGACCGACCTGGGCGACCTGGGCGAGACCGGCATCATCACCGCGTGGGGTGACTCCGCGAAGTTCGCTGACCTGGCCAAGGAGGCCGGGCAGTCGGCGGCCGCGCCGGGCTTCCTGTCCGGCCTCACGGGTGGGACGGGGTCGGTGCAGGATGCCGGCCGGTTCGCGATGGCGTTGCGGTTCGACGGCCCCAACCTCGAGCTGGCTGGTCACGTCAACGACGCCAAGACCTCCTTCGTCGGGTCGGCGAATGCCAGGTCGATCGCCGAGCTGCCCAAGGGCACGCTCGCGGCGGTCACCGTCGCCAACGCCGGCGAGCAGCTCAAGACCGCGTGGCCGCAGCTGGAGTCGACGATCAAGGAGACCGCCGGCGAGCAGCAGTTCACCGACGGGGTGGCCGAGGCGGAGCAGGCGCTGGGCATCAGCATCCCCGACGACATCGTCAAGGCGCTGGGGTCGCAGTTCTCGATCGCGTTCGGCGGCATGGGCGCCGACAACAGCGAGATCAAGGTCGGCCTCGTCACCGACGGTGACAAGGCGGTGCTGCAGAAGCTGAGCGACGCCGCCGGCCAGGGCATGGGTGCGGGTGGCCTCACGCTCAAGGGCGCCGACAAGAACACCGCGGTCGCGCTGTCCGACAGCTGGGCCACCGAGCTCACCAACACCCACGGCCTGGGTGACAGCAAGGGCTTCAAGGACGCGGTCAAGGACGTCGACAGCTCGCGGGTCGCGGCCTACGTCGACATCGCCGGGGTGCTGGCGGCGTTCAAGGACGAGGTGCCGGCAGACGTCAGCAAGAACCTCGGACAGTTCTCCGCGCTGGGGATGACGGTGTCCGGTGAGGGCAAGTCCGGCGACTTCGCCCTGCGGCTGACCACCAAGTAGCCGCCGTAGCCGCCGCTGCCGCCCCCTGCCGCCCCCGCCCAGTCAGCGGTCGTGGCGGGGGCGGGTCGGCGCGGGCTGCGGCACAATCAGCGCATGGGTCGGCGCGTGGCAGTGGCAGCGACGGGTCCGGCCTCGGCTGACGCGGGCATGGCGGCGGCTGCCGCGGGTGGCAACGCCGTCGATGCGGCCATCGCCGCCATCGTCGCGGCCATGACCACCGAGCCGGGGATCGTGTCGCCGCTCGGGGGTGCGTTCGTCACGATCTGGCCGGCCGGCGGGGACCCGGAGGTCGTCGACGGCAACGTCGAGATGCCGGGTCGCGGGCTCCCGCGCGAACGCTTCGGCCAGGGCCTGCGCGAGATCACCACCACCTACGGTGGCGGGCTGACCCTGTATGCCGGCCACGGCTCGGTCGCGACGCCCGGCGCCTTCGCGGCCCTGGGCGTCGCCCACGACCGACACGGCTCGGCGGCGTGGACCGACGTGTTGGCACCGAGCGTGGCAGCGGCGCGGGGCGGGTACGCGGTCGGTGGCGCGGCTGCGAGCTACCTTGCGCTGACTGGGGATTCGGTCTTCGCGTGGGACCCGAACACCGCACCGCTCGTGCGCCGCGGGGACGGCAGCGCCCTGCAGGCCGGCGACATCGCCATCAACCCCGACCTCGCCGGCACCCTCGAGCAGATCGGCACGCAGGGCGCCCGGAGCCTGTACACCGGGGACCTGGCGGCGCGGATCGCCGACGACAGCCAAGCGCGAGGTGGGCTCGTCACCGAAGCCGACCTCGCGGCATACCGGGCGGTCGTGCGGGTCCCGGTGCGGCTCTCGGTCGGTGACTGGGACATCGCGACCAACCCGCCGCCGTCCGTCGGCGGGCCGATGCTGGCGGTCATGCTGCGCGAGCTCGCCGGAAAGCACGGGCGTGACGGCGGTGACTGGGACTGGGAGCGGGTCATCGACGTGCAGCGGCGGGTCCTGACCTACCGGGCGCGGGTGCACGACCTGTCGATGGATCTCGAGGAGGACGGCTACGCGCTGCTGGAGCAGGTCGAGCGGCACGGCCTGGTCGGGCTGCCCACGTCGTCGTCGACGGCGCACGTGTCGGCGGCCGACTCCGACGGGACGGTGTGTGCGGTCACGGCCTCGAGCGGGTACGGCTCCGGGGCGACCGTGCCCGGCACCGGGATGATGCTCAACAACTGCCTCGGCGAACCCGAGCTGAACCGGCTGGGCCTGCACGCGCTCGTCCCCGGGACGAGGCTCGCGTCGAACATGGCGCCGTCGGTGGGGCGGCGCGACGACGGCTCGGCGCTCGCGGTGGGCAGTCCGGGTGCGGACCGGATCACCACCGCGCTCATGCAGGTGCTCGGGCGACATGCGTTGCTGGGCATGGAGATCGGTGCGGCGATCGATGCCCCCCGGGCGCACGTGCGGATCCTCGACGGGGACTCGGTGCGGGTCGACCACGAGGACGACGAGGCGATCGTGGCGGCCGCTGCCGAGCTCGGGCTGCCGACCTACTCCCACGGCCCGTTGTCGATGTTCTTCGGCGGGGTGGGGGCTGCGTGGGTGGGCGGCGACGGCTCGCTGGCGGCGGCCGGTGACCCGAGGCGTGCGGCGGCCACCCGGGTGTCGGGCCGACGCTGACTGCAGGAACCTCTGCTTACCAAGGTTGCTGCACACCGGGGGGAGGGGCCGGTCAGCGGGTGGCGCCGACGACGGCCCACCGGTCGCCACGGATGCGGCGCCAGAAGAAGAGCGCCCGGATCGCCATGAACGCCGTGAACACCAGCCACAGCACCGCCAGCGCGGCGGGCGCACCGCGCGCCAGCAGCCGGTCGCCGGCAGCGTGGACGGCGAGCACCAGCGGCAGGTAGAGCACCAGGGTCGCGGCCATCGCCTTGGCCAGCCAGGCGCCGTCGCCGGCACCGATGAGGACGCCGTCGACCACGAAGACGTACCCGGCGAGCGGCTGCCCGATCGCGACGACGACCAGGGCCGCGGCGAGGGCCGACCGCACCGCCTCGTCGCCGGTGAACAGCCCCGGCAGGAGCGTGTGCGCCAGCAGCACCAGCCCGCCCAGGGCCGCCCCACCCCACACGCCCCAGCGCATCATGAGACCCGTCGCCGCCCGCGCTCCGGCCACGTCACCGGCCCCGAGCGCCTTGCCGGTCAACGCCTGCGCGGCGATGGCGAGGGCGTCGAGTGCGAAGGCGAGGAAGCTCCACACCGTCATCGCGACCTGGTGCGCGGCGAGCGGCACGTCACCGAGACCGGCGGCGACCCACGTCGTCACGAGCAGGATCGCGCGCAGCGCGAGGGTGCGCACGAGCAGGGGTATGCCGGTGAGCCCGGCCGCGAGGACACGTCCCGGATGCGGGTGGAGCGAGGCGTGTGCGCGGCGGGCATGCGCGACGAGGACGACGACGAGACCGGTCGCCATACCGGTCTGGGCGATGACCGTGCCCCACGCGGATCCCGCTATGCCCCAACCGAATCCGTAGACGAAGACCAGGTTGAGGACGACGTTGGAGCCGAACCCGGCGATCGACGCGACCAACGGCGTGCGCGTGTCCTGGAGCCCGCGCAGGACACCGTTCGCGGCCAGCGCGACGAGCATGGCGGGTATGCCGAGCGCGGAGATCCGCAGGTACGTCACGGCATACCCGATGGCGGCGTCGGAGGCGCCGAAGACCCGGCACAGGGGTTCGGCGGCCACGGCGACGACGACCGCGGTGGCGGCGCCCAGCCCGATCGCGAGCCAGGTGCCGTCGATGCCCGCCTCGAGTGCGCCCCGCTCGCTGCCTGCCCCGACCTGACGGGCGACGATCGAGGTGGTGCCGTAGGCGAGGAAGACGAAGATGTTGGCGGCCGTGATCAAGGTGGCACTGGCGACTCCGAGCCCGGCGAGCTGTGCCGTGCCGAGGTGCCCGACTATCGCGGTGTCGGCCAGCAGGAACAGCGGCTCGGCGACGAGCGCCAGGAAGGCCGGCACGGCCAGCCGCAGGATCGCCCGCGCCTGCGACGGCTCCGCTCCCGTGACCACCACGTCACCGTAGTCCGGGCGTCCCGTTCGCCGACGTGGGGCCGCAGCCCGCCGAGGTGGGCTCCCGGCTGGGATCGTCCGGCCCGCGTGCGTGCCGGCGTGAGTCGTCGCTGGTCGCGGGCGGTTGGCATGATGGCGGCTCGTGACGACCATCGTGTTCCTGCATGCCCACCCCGATGACGAGGCGTCGCAGACCGCCGGTGCCATGGCCCGCGCCGTGGCCGAGGGCCACCGGGTCGTGACCGTCTTCGCGACGAACGGTGACCACGGCGAGCTGCCCGCCGCGGGACTGCCCGACGGCGAGACGCTCGTGCACTGGCGCCGCCGCGAGGCGCAGGCGTCCGCGGATGCGCTGGGGGTCCAGCGGATCGCGTGGCTGGGCTACGCCGACTCGGGCATGAGCGGCTGGGAGCAGAACACCGCGGACGGCGCGTTCCACGGCGCCGACGTCGACGAGGCCGCCCGCCGCCTCGCGGACATCCTCGACGAGGAGGACGCCGACGTCCTCGTCGGCTACGACTGGCACGGCGGCTACGGCCACCCGGACCACGTCAAGGTGCACCCGGTCGTCCACCGCGCGGCCGAGCTCGCGCGGCGGCGCCCGCGCCTGCTCGAGTCGACGATGAACCGCGATGCGGTCCGCCGCGCCTACCAGGCTGCCGTGGCCGCGGGTCAGGCCAATGAGGCATTCGACCCGGACCAGCCGATGGACGACGGAAACCCTTTGGGCACACCGGAGTCCGAGATCACCTGGCAGGTCGACGTCAGCGGTTACCTCGCCCAGCGCCGCGCCGCGCTGGAGGCCCACCGCAGCCAGGCCACCGACATCGAGGGCATGCTCGGCGTGCCCGAGGACGTCTTCGCGATGATGTTCGGCACCGAGCACTACATCGAGCCGGGCGCAGCATCCGGGATGCGCGTGGGCTGGCCGTTCGGTGACTGAGCCCGCCGCAGAGTCCGCCGGTCCGGCTCCGGTCAGCCCTGGTGCCCTGCTGCGCCGACCGCAGGTGGCACGCCTGCTCCTCTCCGCCCTCGTCGGTCGCCTGCCGAACGGCATGGTGCCGCTGGCACTCGTTCTCTTCGCCCGCGACAGCGGCGAGGGGTTCGGCCGTGCGGGACTGCTCACCGCGGCCTACTCCCTGGGGTGTTGCCTCGGGGGGGCCGGCGCTCTCGCGCGCGATGGACCTGCGCGGGCAACGCGCGCCGCTCGTCGCCGGCGCGCTGGTGTCCTCCGTTTCGCTCGCGGTCCTGCCGTGGGCGCCGACGGCGGCCGCACTCCCCGTCGCCCTGGTCGCCGGCCTCGCGACCCCTCCGCTCGAGCCGGCCCTGCGCACGCTGTGGCCGTCGGTGCTGCTGCCGCGCCAGGTGCCCGCGGCGTTCGCCCTCGACGCGGCAGCCCAGGAGCTCATCTTCGTCCTCGGCCCGCTCGTCGTCCTCGCCGCGCAGCTGACCGGTGCCGGTGGCGGACTGGTCGCGGCGGGTGTCGTCGGTCTGGCCGGCGCGTGGTGGTTCACGAGCTCACGCGCGTCGACGACCTGGCGCCCGGCGGTCCACGAGGACCGGCACTGGCTGGGGCCCTTGCGCTCGCGCCCGCTCGTCGTGCTCTACGCCTCGATCCTGTTGGTGGGGTTGACGATCGGCGTCCCGGCGGTCGCGCTCGTCGCGTGGGCCGAGGCGAACGGCGGTCGCGGGCTCGCGCCCTGGCTGGTCGCCGCGAACGCCTTCGGCGCCCTCGTTGGCGGGGTCACCTACAGCCCGCGCGCCCCGCACCGTGACCCGCGACGTGACCTGCCGCTCGGGTTGGCCGTGCTGGTGGTGACGTATGCCGCGTTGTCGCTGACCCCCGCGAACCCGTGGCTCATGGCGGTGCTCACCATCGCCAGCGGGGTCGGTCTGCCGCCGGTGCTGACGTGCGTCTTCCAGCTCGTCGACCGGCTCGCCCCGGTGGGCACCACGTCGGAGGCGTTCGCGTGGCTGATCTCGGCGTTCCTCGTGGGTTCGTCGGTCGGTGCGGCCGTGGCCGGGTCGCTGTCGGACGCCGGGCACCTGGCCGCGACCTTCCTCGTCGCAGCGGCATCGTCGACGCTGGCGCTGGCGGTGGCGATGGCTGTGGTCAGAGGTGTTTCAGGGCCTCGCGTCGACTGAGCCCACTGAGCCGGCCCTCGTGCTCGGTGACGAACTCGCGCACCCAGTCAGGGTCGGTGCGGGCGTGCTGCCGCAGGGACCACCCGATCGCCTTGCGCAGCCAGAAGCTCGTGTCGTCGAGGTTGGCCTCGATCACCTCGCGCAGCAGGTCGGTGTCGGTGTTCGCCTTGAAGGTGAGCTGGCTGAGGACGGCCGTGCGGCGCAGCCACAGGTCGCCGTCGGTGGCCCAGTTGCGGATGACCGGCTCGACGGTTTCCTTGTGCGCCAACAGGATCGGGCCCACCCGGTTGCCCGCAACCTCGTCCACGTGGTCCCACCAGGCCCCGGTCACCACCAGGTGTTGATAGAGCGGGAGCAGGTCGGGGTCCTGCCACGAGCGATAGGCGCGGTGCCCGGTCAGCGCCGTCGCGGCATACCTGTCCTCGCGGAAGGCGGCCGCGTCCCAGAGGTCACGCACCGCACCCTCCCACTCGTCGCGGTCGGCGATGCGCAGCGCCGGGTCGGTGAGCACGGGGCGCAGCAGCGCCTTGAGCTCGGGGGAGGTGATGCCGCGGTAGGGCATGGCCGACTTCATGTAGGCCTGCTGCTGCGCCGCGCGCTCGGGGTCGCCGTGCTCGGCGAGCGTCGACCGGATGGTCGCGACGAGCGGGTGGGTCACGGCAGCCAGCATGGACCACCCGCGACCCACCCGCGACCCACCCCGCACATGCAACACCCGCGCTCACCTCGCCCGTCCGCGCTGCCATGTCAGCGCGGGTGGTCGAGATCAGCGCGGGTGTAGGGCCGGACGACGCGGCAGGTCAGTCGAGCGCCGGCTCGAGGGCCTCGCCCGGCTCGGTGGCGGGCGCACCGTGGGCGCCCGCCGGGTCGACCTTGGGTGTCCGGACGGCCCAGGCGATGGCCACGGTGACCACGGCCAGCACGGCGCCGACGCCGAAGCCCCACCGGATGCCGTCGCTCATCGCGACCAGCGGAGCCGCCCCACCGGCAGCCGAGCTGGCGGCCCGGCCGGCCATGACGCTGACGACGACCGCGGTGCCCGCGGCGGCAGCGACCTGCTGCAGCGAGCCGAGGATCGCCGAGCCGTGGGCGTAGAGGTGCGGCGGCAGGACCGACAGGCCGGAGGTGAAGACCGGCGTGAAGATCAGCGCCAGCGCCACCATGAGCACCACGTGGTCGGCGAGCACCAGCCACGGCGACGTCGTGGGCGTGACCCGGGTCAGCAGCCCCAGGGTGAGGAGCATGAGCACCGCCCCGGGCACGACCAGCCGCGGCGCACCGAACCGGTCGTACGCCCGGCCGACGACCGGCCCGAGGACACCCATCGCCAGGCCACCGGGCATGAGCAGCAGCCCGGTCATCAGCGTCGACAGCCCCAGCACGTCCTGCAGGTAGAGCGGCAGCAGGATCATCGCGCCCATCATCGCCATGAACGCGGTGCACATCAGCGTCAGCGCCACCGTGAACGGCCGGAACGTCAGCGTCCGCAGGTCGAGCAGCGGCTGGCCCGAGCGCTGCAGCGACAGCTGGCGCAGCACGAACGCGACCAGCGACACGACACCGACGGCGGTGACGACGGCCGGCGGCACGGCGTGCGTCGCGCGCGACCCCTCACCGAGACCGGACAGCCCGTAGACGAGCGCGCCGAACCCCACCGCCGACAGCACCACGCTGGAGCCGTCGATGCGCGAGGCCGTGGGCTCGCCGATGTCGACGAGCTCACGCAGCCCGAGCACCGTGGTCACCGCGGCGATCGGCAGCACGACGGCGAAGATGAGCCGCCACGACCCGAGCTGGAGCAGCAGGCCGGAGACGGCGGGCCCGAGCGCGGGCGCCACGGACATGGCGAGCATGACGTTGCCCATGACCTTGCCGCGGTCCTGCGGCGCGACCAGCGTCATGAGGGTCGTCATGAGCAGCGGCATCATGACGGCGGTGCCGCTGGCCTGGATCACGCGCGCGCCGAGCAGCACCGAGAAGGTCGGGGCCACCGTGGCGAGCGCGGTGCCGGTGAGGAACAGCCCCATCGCCAGGCCGTAGGCCGTGCGGGTGGGCACCCGCTGGAGGAACCAGCCGGTCGCGGGGATGACGACGGCCATGGTCAGCATGAACGCGGTCGACAGCCACTGCGCGCTCGTCGCCGGGACGGCGAAGTCGCGCATGAGGCGGGGGATCGCGTTGACCATGATCGTCTCGTTGAGGATCACGACGAAGGTCGACAGCACGAGGATGCGCAGCACCAGCGTGGTGTTGACTCCCGCGCCGTCGGGCACGCGTGGGCTTTCGGTCTGGGATGACATGGTGGTGGGTCCTTAGGGAGGTCGGCGGGTTCGAACGGTCAGACCGGTGTCGGTCTCGGAACTCATCGCTGCGACATGCCAGCGAGTCTGTCCACCCAGGCGACGAAGCGGCAACCGAGTTTTCGACATGGCCGGCGAAAGTCATTCCTGCGCGCGGGGCAGGTGGGCCGTGACGCCCACCAGGGCGACCCCGCGCCCGTCCTCCTCGTATGCCGTGGCCGCCAGCATCGGGGCCACCTCACCGGTGATCGTGGCCGGCGTCGGGGCCGGGCCGGGCAGGTCGAGCGGCCGGTGGACCAGCAGCTCGACGCCGTCGTCGTACCGCAGCACCAAGTCGACCCGGGTGGGGACGCGCGGGTCGTCGGCCAGGACGCC
This sequence comes from Actinomycetes bacterium, assembly GCA_023420415.1. Classification (GTDB taxonomy): domain Bacteria; phylum Actinomycetota; class Actinomycetes; order Actinomycetales; family Dermatophilaceae; genus Pedococcus. The sequence continues at coordinate 167,521 of JAEZWF010000033.1, forward strand.
GCAGGCGCGGTCGATGCAGTCGGCGAGCACGGCCTCGACCCGGCTGCGGGAGCGGCTGGGTGGGGAGATGGTGCGGGTGCGGTTGACCGACAGCCGTGGCTTGGGCAGCACGACGGTGCTGCTCTCCTGTCCGTGGGCGATGTCGTGCAGGAGCCGGCCCATGGTGCGGCCGAGGATGTCCTCGAGCCCCTCCCGCGACACCGACCGGACGGCGGTCAGGTCGCGCAGCCCGGCCTCGCGCAGCCGTGCCTGCGTGCGTGGGCCGACGCCCCAGATCTCCTCCAGCCGCAACGCATCCCGCACGCCGCGCTCGTCGGCGGGGGCGATGACGTGCAGCCCGTCGGGCTTGGCGCGGCGGCTGGCGAGCTTGGCCATCAGCTTGGTGCGCCCCACGCCGACGCTGACCGGCAGCCCGACCTCGGTGCGGCACCGTGCGCGCAGCCTCGCCGCCACCCCAGCGGCGGTCGCCGCGTCCCAGGCGACGGCTGACACGTCGAGGAACGCCTCCTCCATCGACCCGGGCTCGACGAGCGGAGTCAGCTCGCGGAACAACCCGAACAGCGCGTCGCTCGCGGCCTCGTGCACCCCGTCGCGCAACCCGACCACGCGCACGTCCGGCCAGCGGGCGCGGACCCGGCCGACCGGCATACCGGCGTGGATGCCGAGCGCCCGCGCGGGGTAGGACGCGCACGCGACCACCGGATCACCCACGACGAACGCGCGCCCGCGCAGGCTCGGGTCGTCACGCGCCTCGACGGAGGCGAAGAAGGCATCGGCGTCGGCATGCAGCAACACCCGTGCAGCACACCACCGAGGTCTGACAGCCCGGTGGGGTGAGCGCACCGGGGACTCCTCCCCATCGACGGACCGGGCGGCGCTGCCTACTTTCGGTGCAGGACAACGGTTCCTTGAAGGGGGACGACCATGACCATCACGAAGCGCACCAGGGCAGTCGGTCTCGGCCTGGCGCTCGCCACCACGGCCGCGGGGCTGTCGGTCGGGGCGGGCGGCTCGCAGGCGGCGGCCAAGCACCCGTCGAGCGTGCGGGCGACCGGGCTCTACTTCGCCGACCCGGGGTTCTCGATCCTCACCGACGGCAAGGGCAACCGCAGCTTCCACCTCTACGCGACGGGCACCGGGTTCCGGGCCGCCACGTCGAGCAGCGGTAAGGCGGGCACGTTCGCCAAGAACGGGCCGGCGATGCCGAAGGCCCCCGGCTGGGTCGTCAGGACCGGCGACCGGGGCCTGTGGGCGCCGAGCGTCTTCCAGGTGAACCGCAAGGGACAGAGCCCGCTCTACGTCATGTACTTCGTCGGCCGCGACGGCCGCCGCGGCAGCCCGACCAAGGGCAAGAACTGCATCGGCGTCGCCACCTCGACCAAGCGGGTCAACGACTTCGTGCCGACCAGCCAGAGTGCGCCCTTCCTGTGCCCGCGCAAGGGCATGAACGAGGCCATCGACCCGTCGATGTTCCAGGACCGGGACGGCAAGCGGTACATGATCTACAAGGTCGGCAACTACGACACGCGACGCTTCGAGATCCGCGCCAACCCGATGAACGCCACCGGCACGCGTGACGCGGGGGCGTCGTTCCTGCTGACCGACGCGGCGCACCACGACTTCCGCGGCAGCTCGCGCGCGGTGATCGAGGCGCCCCAGGTGATCCGTCGCGGAAACACGCTGTGGCTGTTCACCTCCCGCGGCGGCTACCGCGACTGCGAGTACTCGACCTTCGCCTACCGGTCGACCAGCATCCGCAGCGGCAAGTGGAACTACGCCTCCGCGCTGCTCACCCCCAGCAACTCGGGGTTCTGTGGTCCCGGTGGAGCCGAGGTGGTCAACGACCGTGGCACCTTCCGGATCGCGTTCCACGTGTGGAAGGGCGGGGTGCCCGCGTCACGGTCCACGAACGCGGTGCGCACCACCTGGATCGGCACGCTCGGCTGGAACGCCAAGGGCAACCCCTACGTCCGGTGACCACGCCTCGCCTACCCTGAAGGCATGTGCCGGAACATCCGTCAGCTCCACAACTTCGCCCCGCCCGCCACCTCCGAGGAGGTGCGGGCGGCCGCGTTGCAGTACGTGCGCAAGGTGAGCGGTTCGACCAAGCCGAGCCAGGCCAACCAGGAGGCGTTCGACGAGGCGGTCGCCGCCGTCGCGCACGCCACGCAGCACCTGCTCGACCACCTCACCACGAGCGCCCCGCCGAAGGACCGGGAGGTCGAGGCCGCCAAGGCCCGCGCCCGCGCCCAGGCGAGGTATGCCGCGAGCTGACCTCGCGGCATACCCCGCCTTGCCCACGTGGCCGGGTCACCGGTGGTGACCGCAGTGGGGTGCCGTCAGCCGGCCACGGGGCGGTCCCAGTAACGCAGTGCCGAGGCGGCTTTCACGAAGTCCTTGGCGGACTTGGCGGTGAGCTCCGGGCTCGCCGGGTCGCCCTCGACGGGCACGCCCGCCTCCTCGAAGAAGGGGAGCGCGTCGGCGCCGACGCCGATGTACTTGTAGTGGTTGAACGCGTCGTTGACGAAGTCCTTGGCCGCGGGGTCCTTGGCCAGCTCGACCGCGCCGTCGGCCGACGGCACGACCGCGACCGCGTCGAAGAGCACTGACGGGGCGCCTTTGAGCAGCTCGTCGGCGGGCAGCTTCTTCCCGTCGCTGAGGGTCACGCCGCCGACCTTGGGTGCGACGATCGTGACGGTCGCCTTGGCCGCCTCGAACGCCTTCTGGACGGCCTTGACGACTGCTGCGTCGGTGCCGTCGGTGACGAGCAGCCCGAGCCGGCGCCCCTCGAAGGTGTCCGGGGGTGAGGCCAGCATGCTCAGGGCCGGCGACGGCGGCAGGTCGGTGCGCACCGGCACGAACGGCTTGCTCGCCGGGGGCAGCTCGAGCCCCAGGCCGTCGGCGACCTGGGTGGCGAGGTCCTCGTGGACGTTGCGCAGGTTGGCGACGACGTCGCGGCGGATCGTCGGGTCGACGCACTTGCTGAGCTCGAAGACGTAGGCGTCGACGATGTGCTCCTGCTCGACCGGCGTCTGGCTCTCCCAGAAGACCCGCGCCTGGCTGTAGTGGTCGGCGAACGACTCGGCCCGGATGCGCCGCTTCTCACCCTGCACTTCCTGCGGGAACGACAGGAACGACGCGTCCTGGGCGCGCGGGCCGCGGTCGGAGCCGGTGTGGCCGTTGGGCTCGTAGTTGGTCGGGCCGGACGGGATGTCGGTCTGCATCTTGGCGTCGCGCTGGAAGTGCGCGACCGGGCAGCGGGGTGCGTTGACCGGCAGCTTGGTGAAGTTGGGCGAGCCGAGCCGCGACAGCTGGGTGTCGAGGTAGGAGAAGTTGCGGCCCTGCAGCAGCGGGTCGTTGGTGAAGTCGACCCCGGGCACGACGTTGGCGGTGCAGAACGCGACCTGCTCGGTCTCGGCGAAGTCGTTGTCGACGACCCGGTCGAGGGTGAGGCGGCCGACCACCTGCAGTGGCACGTCCTCCTCGGGGATGATCTTGGTCGGGTCGAGGATGTCGAACGGCAGCGCGTCAGCGGTCTTCTCGTCGATGAGCTGCACGGCGAGGTCCCACTGCGGCAGGTCGCCGGAGTTGATGGCGTTCCACAGGTCGCGGCGGTGGAAGTCGGGGTCGGCGCCGTTGATCTTGACGGCCTCGTTCCACACGACCGACTGCTTGCCGAGCAGCGGGCGCCAGTGGAACTTCACGAACGTCGACTCGCCGGCCTCGTTGACGAACCGGAAGGTGTGCACCCCGAACCCGTCCATGAACCGGAACGAGCGCGGGATCGCCCGGTCGGACATCTGCCACAGCGTCATGTGGGTCGACTCGGGCATGTGGGCGACGAAGTCCCAGAAGTTGTCGTGCGCGCTCTGGGCCTGCGGGAAGGCGCGGTCCGGCTCCTCCTTCACGGCGTGCACGAGGTCGGGGAACTTGATGGCGTCCTGGATGAAGAAGACCGGGATGTTGTTGCCGACGATGTCCCAGTTGCCCTCGGCGGTGTAGAGCTTGACGGCGAACCCGCGCACGTCGCGCGCCAGGTCGAAGCTGCCCTTGGACCCGGCGACGGTGGAGAACCGCACGAACGCCTCGGTGCGGCGGCCCTTCGCGCCGAGGACGTGGGCGGCGGTGACGTCGGACAGGTCCTGGGTGCACTCGAAGGTGCCGTGTGCGCCGTAGCCGCGGGCGTGGACGACCCGCTCGGGGATGCGTTCGTGGTCGAAGGCGAAGATCTTCTCGCGCATCGCGAAGTCCTCGAGCAGCGTGGGACCGCGGTCGCCGGCGCGCAGGCTGTTCTCGTTGTCGGAGACCGGGATGCCCTGGGCGGTCGTCATCCGGTCGCCGTCCTGCACGCCCTGGTGCAGCTCGCCGCCCGCGCCGAGGGTGTCGGGGGTGCTCTGCGGCGGTGTGGCCGGAGGGGTCGCGGGCTCGATGGCGGGTGCGTTGGCGCTGGCCGACGTGCTCGTGGCTGCCGTGGCGGTCGCCTTCTTCGCGGTGGCGGTCTTGGCGGCGCTCTTGGCGGCGGTCTTCTTCGTGGCTCGCTTGGCCGTGGGCATGGATGTCCTCCCGGTCGCGTTGTTCGTGGGACTTGCGCGGGTGCCATACCCACACATCGGCGAGGTATGCCGCGTGGTGACCACGCGGCATACCCGCGTCTCCTCGTGGTCACCTCGCGGACATCTGCGAGCCCGGTGAAGACACGCCCGGAAGTTTCTGCGGTCCACACCCGGTGGACCGCGTCGGCGCAGGTCAGGGCGGGTTTGGCGCAGGGGCGGCCACGAAATCCACAGAGTTATCCCCGGGCTGTGCACAAGGGGTTCGGGCGTTGCGCACAGGTTGTCCCCAGCTCGTCCACACCGTCGGTTTGAGGGGTGCCGGGGGCCGGTCCTAGCGTGGGCCGACCACGTGGGACGGGCCACGATCCGCCGGGGCGCCAGGGTTCGTCGCAGGCGTGTCGGTGGGGTGTTGTTCACTGGGAACTACACGGATGCAGTTTGTGCGGATCGAGCAGGGAGTCAAGGGCCGGTGTCACTCGCGGAGCTGAGCACGAGCGCTTTCGGCTCGGCCGGTGACGGGCCTCCGGGTGACGAGCGCGTCCCGCCCCAGGACGTCCACGCCGAGCAGTCGGTCATCGGCGGCATGTTGCTGTCCAAGGACGCGATCGCCGACGTCGTCGAGGGGCTCAAGGGCGCCGACTTCTACCGGCCGGCGCATGAGCTGATCTATGACGCGATCCTCGACCTCTACTCCCGCGGCGAGCCGGCCGACGCGATCACCGTCGCCGACGAGCTCGCCAAGCGCGGCGACCTGCAGCGGGTCGGTGGGCAGGCCTACCTGCACCAGCTGATCCAGGCGGTGCCGACCGCGGCCAACGCCGGCTACTACGCCGAGATCGTGCGCGAGCGCGGGGTGCTGCGGCGGCTGGTCGAGGCGGGCACGCGGATCGTGCAGCTCGGCTACCAGCAGGGCAACGGCGACGTCGAGGACATCGTCAACGCCGCCCAGGCCGAGGTGTATGCCGTGGCCGACAAGCGCGGCGGCGAGGACTACGTCGTGCTCGGCGACGTGCTCGAGGAGACGCTCAACGAGATCGAGGTCGCGGCCGGGCGTGACCCGGGCGAGATGCTGGGGGTGCCGACCGGGTTCATCGAGCTCGACGAGCTCACCCACGGCCTGCACCCCGGTCAGATGATCGTCCTCGCGGCCAGGCCCGCCGTCGGCAAGGCGCTCGCGCTCGACACCCCGCTGCCGACACCGACTGGGTGGACGACGATGGGCGAGGTGGCCGTCGGCGACCTGCTGCTCGACGCGTCCGGTCGGCCGACGATGGTCACGGCCGCGACGGACGTGATGGAGGGGCGGCCGTGCTTCGAGGTCGAGTTCTCCGACGGCTCGGTGATCGTCGCCGACGCCGAGCACCAGTGGGCGGTCCTCGGTGGCGCGGTGGTCACGACCGCCGACCTGGTGGCGTCCGGGGAGCGGCCCAAGGTGGCGCACGACGACCGGTCGTTCCATCACATCCGGCCCGTCGCATCGGTGCCGGTGCGGTGCGTTCAGGTCGACAACGACGAGCACCTCTACCTCGCCGGTGAGGGCCGCGTGCCGACCCACAACTCGACCATGGGGCTCGACATCGCGCGGGCGGCCGCGATCAAGCACAAGCAGGCGACCGCGATCTTCTCGCTCGAGATGAGCCGCTCCGAGATCACCATGCGCTGCCTGTCCGCCGAAGCGCAGATCCAGCTGCAGGACCTGCGCAAGGGCACGATCGGTGACCAGGGTTGGCAGAAGCTGGCGCGCATCATGGGCCAGATCTCGGACTCGCCTCTGTTCATTGACGATTCGCCGAACATGTCGCTGATGGAGATCCGCGCCAAGTGCCGCCGGCTCAAGCAGCAGCACAACCTCAAGCTCGTCGTCATCGACTACCTCCAGCTCATGTCCTCCGGCAAGAAGGTCGAGTCGCGCCAGCAGGAGGTGTCGGAGTTCTCGCGTGCGCTCAAGCTGCTAGCCAAGGAGCTCGAGGTGCCGGTCATCGCGATCAGCCAGCTGAACCGTGGCCCCGAGCAGCGCACTGACAAGCGCCCCCAGATGTCCGATCTTCGCGAGAGCGGGTCGATCGAACAAGATGCGGATATGGTCATCCTCCTTCACCGCGACAAGTCACCTGAGAGTGGTCGCGAGGGTGAGGCTGACGTGATCGTGGCCAAGCACCGTAACGGTCCGACCAAGGACTTGGTGCTCGCCTTCCAGGGCCACTACAGCCGGTTCGCCAACATGGCCCGCGACGGCTTCTGATGGAGAAGCTTGTCGTGTGCTGTTCAGAATGCTGCGAGACGGTCCTCGCGGTCCGGCGCTGGACCCCCCGCGGGTGGACTGACAACGTAGCCGAGTTCCTCGAGCACGCGCACCGCCTCGCTCGGGCAGTCGCGAACGGCAGCACCCGTCTGGTGGCGGCGCCATTGAACGCGGTTGGCACGTAGGACTTCAGGCCAGTTCGGGCCTGACTTGGCTCCGAACTCCTCTTGAATCATCTGAAGCACGTCCTCGAGGGTGGGCCGGAACCGGTGTCCGCCTGTGGGGAAGTGAATCCGTGACATTCGCGCCGCCTCGAGTTCCGCGTCTGGAGCCGGTTTACGCCGAGCAGCGCCCGAGACCCCGGCCAAGGTCATGACCCGTGTGAACTGATCCCGATGAGCGTGGACATGCAGGTGCCCGGCAGGCAGGCCTCCGCCCTGGTCGTACACATACTCGTACCTAAAGAGTGGGTCCCCTTTCGGGCGACTGCCGGCATAGACCGCGACCTTGGAACTCAACACCTTTAGGTACAGACCGGCACCGTCGAGCTCACAGCGGTAGTTCACCTCGAGCGCCAGAGTCCCCACGTCGCCAACCGGGATCACAATGCCGTCGGTGTCGTCCGACACCACAAAGCGTGAACCACTGCTCGTGGCCTTGAACGGCACGGTGTCACCGATGAAGGCCGACACAGCATCGGATATTCGGCGCGCGAACGCGTCGGACTCATCCTCAAGCGTGCTCACGCGGTCTGGAGCCACCTGAGGTCTCGAATACGTCGAAGCACCTGGTACAGGTCTGCGTCGAGGGCGTCCGCAGCAGCGAGGTGCTCGGCAATTTCCACGGTCATACCGAGTTCCGTCTCGAGTCGGCGGAGCTCATCAGTGAGCTCGGACGGCGTCATGGACACAGTGGTGGAAGATCCCATGTGCGCACCTCCAGATCGTGGTTGTCAACTATGACAGACGGTAGTCGTTGGTACTGACAACCGGTCCCGGCCCAGCCATCGCATCTCTCCGCAGCTGGGAGGTCGCGAACGCCGCGCGCTCGTGACTCGACCCACCAATCTGAAGTGCAGCTCAACGAGGCCTCGGCGTCTTCGGCGAGTTGTCACGCGGGTCGGTGATCATGGACTACATGGATGTCGTCGTGGACGTGCCGACCAACCTGGGCCTCAAGCCGCCTGTTGCCGGCAGCGTGCCGGGTGCAGACAAGGCCCCGGCGGCCCTTCGCGCCGTGGGTTTGCACGAGCATCTGCTCACGACCGGCTGGCGCGAGGGTGGGGTCGTCCTGGCAGGGCGTTACGTCCCCGAGCATCAATCCGGCACCGTCCGCAATCAGACAGCGATCATCGACCACGCGACCCGGCTCGCCGAGCGCCTGGGCCATGCGATGACGGGGGGTGACCGGCCACTCGTGCTGGGCGGAGACTGCTCGACGCTGCTGGGTGTCGCGCTCAACCTGCGGCGTCGGGGCCGCTACGGGCTGATCCACATCGACGGACACACGGACTTCCTCCACCCGGGCAACTCGACCAACGTTGCGAACCTCGCCGGCGAGGACCTGGCGGCCGCGTGCGGCCTGCACTATCCGCAGCTCAGCAACATCGACGGCTTGGCGCCCTACGTCGACCCGAGGGATGCCATTCACATCGGGTGCCGGCTGGAGGACGAGCATCTCGACGAATGCCGCAGCCGCCTTCGAGCCGTGGTGACTGCCAGCGAGTGGAACCACAGCGCCGATGCCGTCAAGTCGGCAGTGCAGAGCCTGACCGCGGATGGCGACCTCGACGGCTACTGGGTCCACGTCGATGTCGATGTCCTTGACCCCAGCTTCCTTCCCGCTGTCGACAGTCCAGACCCCGGCGGCGTATCCCCTCAGGTGCTGAGTGCTCTGCTGCGCCAACTGTGGCCCGGAGCCGCCGGAATGACCGTGGGGATCCTCGACCCTGACCTCGACCGCGACACTCGATATGCGCAGCTCGTGGCTCACATCGTCATCGAGGCCGTTGCCAGCTGAGGCTGCTGACCAACGGAGAAGTCGAACGCGCTTTGAAGCCGGTGCCTGGATATCCCGTGGAGTCTGAGCCAGCCGGCGTGGTTGTGTCCTGATCAGTGTCGGCTCAATCTGGCCGGCACAGGGACGAGTCACGGACGACTGGCGGGCACTGTCTTGCCAGGCGTTGTGGAGGCGGCGGAGGTGATCGCGGTGGCAGGGTACGGCGCGCTGTCCGACGTGTACGAGTGGCTGATCGGGGACGACAAGCTGACCCCGGCTCAGGCAGCCGCCGCCTACTACAGCGATGTCGTGGACCCCCTGCCGCCCAAGGCGCGCGTCCTCGACAGCGCGTGCGGAACCGGCCAGCTCGCCGTCGGTCTCGCGAGCCTCGGCCTCGACGTGGTCGCCGCGGATGCCAGCGAGGGCATGGTCCGGCGAACCGACGAGCTCGCGAACACACACGGAGTGGACCTGCCTACGCTCCACGCGGCCTGGGCCGAGCTGCCCGACCACCTGGAGGACTCCACGTTCGACCTGGTGTTCTGTGTCGGCAACTCGCTCGGGCACGCAGAGGGCGAGTCCGGGCGACTGGCCGCGCTGGACGCGATGGCGCGGCTGCTGAAACCGGACGGACGGCTCGTGCTCACCTCGCGCAACTGGGAGCGCGTGCGCTCCGCCGGGTCGCGGGTGGACGTCTGCGACCGGCTCGTCCGGCGCAACGGTCGCGACGCGGTCGTCAGCTACTACTGGCAGATCGCGCAGCGCTGGGAGGAGGAGCACTTCCTCGAGATCGTGGTTGCCCCGCTCGGAGAGGACGGGGCGGTGCGTGCCGCCTCCGAGCGCTTGTCCATCTGGCCCTACCGCTACGACGACCTCGTGGCGCAGCTGCGCACTGTCGGGCTCAGCGTGTGGTCTACGACCTTCGCTCCTGAGAGCGATGGATACACGGTGGTCGCATGCCCCGATGACCCGCAGGAAACGCCAACCATCCTCGGCGCACCCGAGCGCCCGGTTACCACTTGACCCACAACTGGTAACTGGCGACGCAACCATGCGGGCGCCGGCTCAGGGCCCGGTGAGACGAGTGTCGCGATTGCCTCGAAGGGTGTCGTAGGCGGCACTCGTCTCCCCGCCGCCAAGTTCGTAGCGTCGATGACGCATACGAACGGCATACGAGGAAAGGAACCCGCCATGAGCGACAAGACCGACCTGCCAGCCCCGACCACCCCCTATCTCGAGCCCGAGGCCAAGAAGCTGGCCGAGGACACCGACCCGCACCCGCGCATCTACGAAGTCTCGCCGGAGGAGGGACGCAAGATCCTCAGCGACCTCCAGAGCGGCGAGGGCGTCGAGCGGCCCGAGGTCGACGAGGAGTGGGTCGACGTCGACGCGGGCGAGTGGGGCACCGTCCGCACCCGCATCATCAAGCCCAAGGGCGCGACCGGCCCGCTGCCCGTCGTGTTCTACATCCACGGCGCCGGCTGGGTGTTCGGCGACGACAAGACCCACGACCGGCTCTTCCGTGAGCTCAGCGTCGGCGCGGGCGCGGCCGGTGTCTTCCCGGTCTACGACTGGGCGCCCGAGAAGGGCTACCCCACCCAGGTCGAGCAGAACTACGCCGTCGGAAAGTGGTTGCAGGAGAACGGATCTGAGCACGGACTCGACACCTCGCGAGTCGTCGTCGCCGGTGAGTCCGTCGGCGGGTGCATGTCCGCGGTGTTCGCGCAGATGAACAAGGACCGCGGCGGCCTCGACCTCAAGGCGCAGATCCTGCTCTACCCCGTGACCGGCCCCGACTTCGACACGCAGTCCTACCACCAGTTCGCCGAGCACTACTACCTCACGCGTGACGGCATGAAGTGGTTCTGGGACGCCTACACCACCGACGAGGCCAAGCGCGAGGAGAAGTACGCCTCGCCACTGCGCGCCACCCTCGAGGACCTCAAGGGTCTGCCGCCGGCCCTCGTCATCACCGCCGAGGCCGACGTCCTGCGCGACGGCGGCGAGCTCTACGCCAACAAGCTGCGTGAGGCCGGCGTCGAGGTCACCGGGGTCCGCATCAGCGGCACCGTCCACGACTTCATGCTCCTGGACAGCCTGCGCGACACCCCGGCGACCAACGTCGCGCGCAAGCTCTCCGTCGACGCCATCCGCGAGGCCCTCAACCCGCAGGGGTGAGCCTCACTGCGCGGGTGAGCGGGCGGCATACCCACAATGAGGTATGCCGCCCGCTCGCGTCGGCGCGCCCGTCACCACCCAGCCCGAGGAGGCCGCGATGACCCCCACCGCGATGACCCCCACCGCGACCGGCCCCCACGTCGACGCGACCGGTGCGCGCGTCGTCGCCGAGGTCGGCCTGCTCGAGTACGCCGACTGCCAGGTGTCGGCGATCCACGGGCTGCGCGACATCTTCCGCGTCGCCAGCGAGCACGCCGTCGAGACGGGTGACCCGCCGAGCGTGATCCGGGTCAGCACGTGGAGCGTCACCGCGACCGACGACGGCCCGGTCATGGAGTGCACCTCCGACACCCACCCCGACCTCGAGCACCGGCTCAGCCACGTCATCATCCCGCCCAGCCTCGTCGTACCCGAGCTCATGAAGTCGGTCGACGCCCTCACCGACTGGCTCGTCGGGCTGCGGTCCGAGGGCACGACCCTGTGTGCGGTGTGCGCGGGGGTGTTCGTCCTCGCCGAGACGCACCTGCTCGACAGCCGTGACGCGACCACGCACTGGGCGTTCGCCGAGGAGCTGGCCCGCCGTCACCCCGACGTGCGCGTCGACGCGTCGCGCATGGTCATCGACGACCTCGACATCGTGACCGCCGCGGGCATCCTCGCCTGGGTCGACCTCGGCCTCACCCTCGTCGACCGGATGCTCGGGCCGAGCGTCATGCTGCACACCGCGCGGTTCGTCCTCGCCGACCCGCCGCGACGCCAGCAGTCGCTCTACCAGGAGTTCACACCCCGACTCCAGCACGGCGACGCCGACATCCGCGAGGTGCAGGCCCACCTGCACGCCAACCTGCACGAGCCGCTGTCCGTCGAGGACCTCGCACGCCGTGCGGCGATGCACCCGCGCACCCTCCAGCGCCGCTTCAAGCAGGCCACCGGACTCACCACGACCGAGTACGTCCAGACCGCGCGCATCGCCAAGGCACGCGAAACCCTTGAGCTGACAACGGATTCGGTCGCCGAGGTTGCGCGCAGTGTCGGCTACCTCGACGTGTCCAACTTCCGGCGGCTCTTCCAGCGCGCCACCGGAGTGACGCCGTCGGAGTACCGCAACCGCTTCAGCATCGCGTCACGCGTCAACGAACGGGAGTGATCGGCGGGCTCACACGGCCGGGACCCACTCTGCCGGGGCTCAGTCGGCGAGGATCTGCTCGATGCCCTCGCGGTAGGTCGTGACCGGGAAGTCGGGGAAACGGGCCGCGAACTTCGAGCTGTCGAAGATGTTGTCGCCGCGGTAGCGCACCAACAGCTCGAACATCTCGTCGAGGGTCGGGTTGAACCGCCGCCCGATCCGGAACACGAACATCGGCAGCACGGTGTAGCCGATCTTGCGACCGGTGACCTTGCTCGCGATGGCGACGAGCTCGGCATACGTCTTGCGGTTCGGGTCGATCGGCAGGTGCCACGTCTGCCCGTACGCGTCGGGGGTGTTGCCGAGCAGCGCCAGCGCGCGGCTGGCGTCCGGCGTCCAGATCAGCGACCGCTTCGCCTTGGCGTTGACGGGCACGAATGGCCGCTTGCCGGCCTTGATCCGGTCGAACACCAGCGTGTTCGTGTAGCTCTTGGTGTTCCCCGGCCCGTAGAACTCCGGCGCGCGACCGATGAGCCCCTCGATGCGTCCGGCGTCCATGGCGTCGAGCAGCATGGTGGCGAGCTGGCCGCGCACGCGCCCCTTCCGACCGCCCGGTTGGTATGCCGTGTGCTCGGTCTGCGGGGCGGGCGTACCCGGGTACATGTAGGTGTTGTCGAAGAAGACGAGCTTGGTGCCGTGCTCGGCGCACGCGTCGATGACGTTGCGCATGATCACCGGGAACTGCCGCTCCCACAGTTCTGAGTTGAGCGGCAGTCCCACTGTGAGGTAAGCGATTTCGCTGCCGGCGACGGCGCGGCTGGTGGCCTCGGCATCGGTGAGGTCCGCCACCACGAGCTCGTCGGTGTCGTTGACCTTGACCGGCTTGCGGCTGACGAGACGAATCTCCTTGGTGTGGTTGCGAAACAGCTCGCGCGCGAGCTCGTCGGCGATCGGTCCGCCGGCGCCGAGGATGGTCTGCATGGTCTTCTTCTCCTGGTGGTTCGTGGTCACTTGATGCCGGGCAGGTTCTTCAACCGCTTGAGGGCGATCGTGGCGAGACGGGCATAGAGGCCGGGCTTCACCCCGTCAGGGACGCCGACGGGTATGCCGCGCTCGACCGCGATCGTCTGGGACTCGGTGTACTTCAGGATGCCGTGCTCGCCGTGTCGCCGCCCGAGGCCCGACGCCTTCATCCCACCCATGGGGGCGTCCATGGAACCCCACGCCGCGGCATACGCGTCATTGACGTTGACGGTGCCGGCCTCCAGGCGAGCCGCGACGGCGCGTCCGCGGGCCTCGTCGGAGGTCCAGACGCTGAAGTTCAGGCCGTACTCGCTGTCGTTGGCACGCGCGATCGCCTCCTCGTCGTCGGCAACGCGGTAGACGCTGACCACAGGCCCGAACGTCTCGTGCGCGAAGACCTCCATCGTCTCGTCGACGTCGGTGAGGATCGTCGGCTCGTAGAAGAACGGGCCGAGCTCGGGGCGGGCCCGCCCGCCGGCCAGGATCGTCGCACCCTTGGCGCGAGCGTCGTCGACGTGCCGTTCGACCGTTGCGAGCTGCTTGGCGGAGATGAGCGAACCCATGTCGCCGGAGTAGTCGACCCCGGCGGACAGGGTCATCGCCCGCGCCGCCGTGGCGAACTTCGTCGTGAACTCGTCCCACAGGGCATCCGGCACGTAGATGCGCTCCATCGAGATGCACAGCTGCCCGGTGTTGGAGAAGCTCGCCCGGACCGCGCCGGAGACGGCCTTGTCGACGTCCGCGTCCTCGAGCACGAGCAGCGCGTTCTTGCCGCCGAGCTCCATCGAGCTCTCGATGAGCCGCTCGCCGGCCTGGGCCGCGACCGTCCGCCCGACCGCGGTGGAGCCGGTGAACATGAGGAAGTCCGAGCTGTCGATGATCGGCTTGCCGAGCTCGGCGCCGGAGCCGGTGACGACCTGCACGAGACCTGGCTCCATGCCGGCCTCCTCGAGCAGGTCGACGGCCCACAGGGCGGTGAAGGGGGTCTGCGCGTCCGGCTTGGTGAGGACGGCGTTGCCCGCGACGATCGCCGGGAGGGCGTCACTGATGCCCAGGGTGAGGGGGTAGTTCCACGGCGAGATCACCCCGACGAGCCCCTTCGGGTGGTGCAGCTCCCAGACGCGGGTCAGGCCCGGCTGGGCGCCCTGGCGGCGCTTCGGCCGCAGGTAGTCCGGCGCCGTGTGCGCGTAGTAGCGGGCGTTGAGCGAGGCGTCCATGATCTCCTCGAAGGCGTGGCGGCGGGCCTTCCCGTTCTCGAGCTGGATCAGGTCGAGCGCCTCGTCCTGGCGGTTCAGCACGAGGTCGTGGAAACGCATCAGCATGGCTGCGCGGTCCTTGACCGGCCTTCTCGCCCAAGCCTTCTGCGCGGCCCGAGCACGGGCCGCTGCGGCGGCGACGTCGTCGGCAGTGCTGCGCGGGACGGTGCCCAGCACCTTACCGGTCAGGGCGTTCGTGACCTCTTGGGTGGAGGTGGGGTCGGCGACGACGACGCGGCTGCTGAGGCGCTGCAGCCGGTCGGTGTCGATCCTCGGAGTGAGCTGGTGGTTGGTGACGGTGGTCATGGGGGAGTTCTCCCGGTGGTCGAATCTCAGGTCTGGTGGAGGTTCAGAGGGACAGCACCCGCGGCATGTGCAGCGCGAGCTGGCCCGAGGTCATGACGTCGAACATGAGGTTGCGCACGGGGCGAAGCGAGCGGACATCGTCGGAGAGCCGGCCGGTGCCGAGGCGGAGCTTGACGTCGCGGGGCAGGAAGCGGGTCCCGGAGGCCAGGGCGTTCGTCTGGTTGAAGGTGGAGTGCCAGCCGCCGTCGTAGTGGGTGTAGGAGGTGAGTGCGGAGACGGCGTCGCCGGAGCGGTGCTGCTTCTGCGCCGGGGTCGGTGCGGCCAGCTCGAGGTCGAGCCCGCCGTCGTCGTTCGCGACGCGGCCGTAGGTGGTCGTCGGCGTGATGTCGACGTCGATGTCGGTCACCCACTTCGGGAAGCCGTAGCCGTCGAAGCCGCGGACCTGGGCGATCTGCGTGTTCACGGGCAGCGAGAGCACGTAGGAGTCGAGGTGCTTGTTCTTGAGGGCGGCGAGCAGGTCCACGGGGCCGAGCCCGCCGTGGTGTGGCGGCCGGACCGCGATCCCCACCGCGGCCTCGTTGTAGGCGTCGATGTCGGCGACGTCGTAGCGAAAGAGGATGACCGAGGCGAGGCCGAATCCCGGTGCGATCTCGAGCGGGTCGAGCTCGTCCGGCAGGCGCCGGCGCAGGTTGCGGGTCGGAGCGACCATCGTCAGCCGGGCGTTGGACATCGCGTAGTAGAAGTTGGGGGTGAAGGTGGGTCCGATGTTCGACTGGACCTCGGTCTTGGGCTGGTCGCGGAACCAGCCCACGCCTGCGACGCGCGGGTCACGTCCCACCTCGTCGAGGTCGGTCTGCATCCGGTAGCGGTCGTACAGCCCACCCTGGGGCACGCTCACCGTGCGCTTGCCCAGGGTCACCTCAACGGTGTCGTTGCCGGTCTGGCCCTGCGTCGTGTCCTGTGGGTTCGTCATGTCCCCAGCTCCTTCGTCTCCCGTGGTCGGCGCCTGCCGCCGGCAGGTCTTCGGTAATGTTGACATTGCTAACATAGACCCATCCGCGAAGAATTCCCGCGGTGATGTGGCGCTGGTCTCAGCCTCGGGTGCGGAACTGCGACGCTATGATGTGAGCAGGGCTTACTTCCTGACAGTGCTCCTGACAGTGCAAGGACTGATGCATGACAGCCACGGCTGCTCGTTCGACCTACCACCACGGTGACCTCCGTGCCGCCCTGCTCGTCGCCGCGGGCGAGCTGCTCGAGGAGGACAAGCCCCTCTCCCTGCGCGAGCTGGCCCGTCGGGCCGGGGTGTCACCGACCGCGCCCTACCGCCACTTCGCCGACAAGGACGCCCTTGAGTCTGCGCTCGCCGTGCAAGGACTGCGCGACCTGTTCGACGACCTGACGTCGGGCAGGCCTGCCCCCACAACCGCCAAGGACGTCACCGAGCTCGGTGTCCGCTACGTCCGTTTCGCCCTGCGGCGGCCAGCCCTCTTCAAGCTGATGTTCGGCAGGGAGTGCGACGACCAGGACGATGCTCGGGTCCGCGCCTCGTCCGCCCTGCACGAGTACCTCGCCGACGTCATGGCACGGGTCTTCCCACAGGCGAATGCCGACGACCTCGCCACCGCGGGCTGGGCCCTGGCGCACGGACTGGCCTTCCTCCACCTCGACGGCAAGCTGTCGAACGACAAGCCGCGGACCGTCGACAAGCGGGTGCGGGCGGCATTCACCGCAGTCCTGCCCACCACCGGCTGAGCCACCGACCAAAGGAGAGAACCCATGACCAAGCGCATCCTCGTCGTCGTCACCAACGTCGGCCACTACGAGGTCGACCCATCCCACCCCACCGGCCTGTGGCTCTCCGAGCTCACCCATGCCTGGGACATCTTCGACGAGCACGGCTTCGAGCAGACGATCGTGAGCCCGGCCGGTGGCCGCTCCCCGCTCGAGCCGCGCTCACTGAAGTTCCCGAACTACGACAAGTCCGCCAAGGCCTGGCACGACGACCCGGCACGCATGGCCCTGCTCGAGACCACGAAGGCGCCGCACGAGGTCAACGCCGCCGACTACGACGCGATCTACTTCACCGGTGGCCACGCCGTGATGTTCGACTTCCCCGGCAGTGAGGGCCTGCAGCAGATCACCCGCGAGATCTTCGAGCGGGGTGGGGTGGTCGGCGCGGTCTGCCACGGCTACTGCGGCCTGCGTGACACCAAGCTCTCGAACGGCGACTACCTCGTGGCCGGTCGCAACCTCACCGGCTTCTCGTGGCGCGAGGAGGTGCTGGCTCGCGTCGACAAGCTCGTCCCCTACAACATCGAGGAGGAGATCCAGGAGCGCGGCGCCAACTACTCCAAGGCGCTGCTGCCCTTCGTGTCCAATGCCGTCGTCGACGGCAACCTGGTGACCGGTCAGAACCCGGGGTCGGCCAAGGAGACCGCCACCAAGGTCGCTGCACTGCTCTGATCACGCGTCCAGCTGCCGAGATCAGGACAGCGCACTGTGCTACAGACCTTCTCGGGATAGTGTCGCCCCGCCTCTTCCCCTCGGACGCAAGGACAAAGACAGATGTCGTATGCCGTGGACTTCACCGACGTCTCCACCATCGGCCTCGAGTCGTCGCCCGTCGCGGACGCACTTGCGGGCCTGCGGGCGAACGAGGCGCGCTACTTCAAGAACAAGTACGACGTGACCTTCACGACGGAGCCGGCCGCCGAGGCGAAGGAGATCGTCGACTGGGTCGCCAAGGTGCTCAAGGAGGAGCGGGACATCGTCATCTCCTCGCCGGCGCTCGAGGCCACCGAGCTGCACGTCGACGGCATCCGCTGGGCGCACGTCTTCTACGAGAGCGGGCTCGCGGTCAACGTCCTGTACACGCTCGACGACAGCGGCAAGCGCGCCGTCGGCTTCAAGCTGTCCGAAGGCATGGAGGTGCCGGAGGAGCTGAGCGGCTTCAAGTTCGCCCGGCAGAAGTCCAAGCTAGCCGGCACGATCCGCGGCTCCTACTTCGTCATCAAGGGTGAGCACTGAGCGGCCACGCGGTTCGGCGTTGACGCCGGGACAAGGCCTCGGCACCGAGCTGCGGCACGGCATACTCAGCCTCGCGTTCGACCACCTCCGGGCGCTCGACGCCACCACCGGCGTCTTTCAGGACAACCATGCGTCCCAAGGGGTTTCGCGCAAGCTGGGCTATGAGCCCGACGGCATCACCCGTGACCGGCGCGGCGACGAGTGGCTCGTCTCCGACCGGCTGCGCCTCACCAAGGACCGGTGGAACGCCCGCACCGAACGGCTCGACATCACCGTGACCGGCCTCGACGAGGAGAGTCGCACCCTCTTCGGGTGAGGGGCCGGCTCACACCGGCGCGAGCGGAGTGGGTATGCCGTCCGGCAGAGTCACGCGTATCGGCTCGCCCGGCCGCACCTCACCACCGGCCTCGACCACGGCCATCACGCCGGCCTTGCGGATGTAGGGAACCCGCGTGATGTCGGGCGAGGCCCTCGAGGGCGCCGGCTCGTCGGTGGGGGTGCCGTCCCCGCGGGACAGCACGACCTTGAGCAGCCCGGGTCGGAAGTTGTTGATCTGCACGCACGGGTTGCGCAGCCCGGTCAGTCGCACGACCGCCTCGTCTCCGAGGCGCAGCAGCGTGTTGGTCGGCAGGGACAACAGGTTGACTCCGGCGGTGAGGACGTTCTCGCCGAGGTCGCCGGGCGCCAGCTCGTAGCCCAGTGCCCGGGCCTCGTCGAACAGCTCGGCGTGGATGAGGTGCACCTGCCGCAGGTTCGGCTGGTTGGGGTCGCGCCGGACCCGGGACCGGTGCTGCACCAGCGTGCCGGCGTGCGCGTCACCCATGACGCCGAGCCCGGGGACCAGCGTGATCGAGTCCACCGGCACCTTGGAGAACCGGTGGGTCTGGTCCCGGCTGACGGCGGCGACACGGGGGGTGGGCACACGGCATACTCCCACGGCCGCAACGGAACCCGACGAGACGGGCGAGGTCAGACGAAGAGCATCCCGCCGTCGACGAGCACCGACTGGCCCGTCATGTAGTCCGAGTCCGGGCCGGCGAGGTAGGACACGAGCCCCGCGACGTCCGCGCCGGTGGAGACCCGGCCGAGGGTGATGCCCGCGGCCATGGCTTCCATCGACTCGCCCTTGCCCACGTGGTTGATCGCGCCGAGGTCGCTGTCGATCTGCTCCCACATCGCGGTGTCGACGATGCCGGGGCAGTAGGCGTTGACGGTGATGCCGTGCTCGGCCCACTCCTGCGCGGCCGCCTGGGTCAGCGCGCGCACGGCGAACTTCGAGGAGCAGTAGACACCGAGCAGTGGGAACCCCTTGTGCGCCGCGATGGATGCCGCCCCGATGATCTTCCCGCCGGTGCCCTGCTCGATCATCTGCCGCGCGGCCTCGGTGTAGCAGAGGAAGACGCCGCGGCCGTTGACGGCGTGCACCTGGTCGTACTCCTTGGGCGACACCTCCAGAAGCGGCTTGGTCTGGGCGATGCCGGCGTTGGCGACCATGACGTCGAGCGACCCGAGCTCGCGGGCGGTGTCGCGCACGAGCGCCGTGACGGAGTCCTGGTCGGACACGTCACCGGTGAGCGCGACGTGGTCACCGGCGTCGACCGCCGGCAACCCGGCCCGGGTCGTCTCGAGCTCGTCAGCCATGGACGGCAGGTCCGAGACGGCGACGCGGTGTCCGTCGGCGGCCAGCCGATGCGCGATCGCCTTGCCGATGCCCCGGGCCGCCCCGGTCACGTGGACGTTGCTCATCCCTGCACTCCTTCGTCGTCGCTGTCCCCGCGGAACCTCACTGCGGAATGCACGCGACGTTAGGTCGCCGGTCGGTGGCGGGCACAGGGTTGCACCACGTTGCATCGCCGCCGGCAGGGCAGACTGGGGGCGTGATCCTGCCGAAGGTCCGCGACCCACGTCTGGTCACCATCCGCCGCGGCGGCAGCCTCACCGATGAGGACCACCGGTTGCTCACGCTGTGGGCCGCGGCGTGTGCCGAGCACGTGCTGCCGCTCTTCGAGGAGGCCTGCGCCGGCGATGCGCGACCGCGTGTGGCAGTAGAGCACGCACGGGCGTGGACTCGCGGCGAGGTGCCCATGATGGAGTCGCGGGCGGCCGGGGGCCATGCCATGGGTGCGGCCCGATCGCTCACGGGCGCAAGCAGATTCGCTGCGTATGCCGCGGGGCAGGCCGGGTGCGTCCCCCACGTCGCGGAGCACGACCTGGGGGCGGCGGCTTACGCGATCAAGGCAGTTCGGGCGTCCGTCCCCCGCGACGCCGATGCCGCCGAGGCGGGCCGACGCGAACGCGACTGGCAACGGACCCAGCTGCCCGACGCGGTGCGCGAGCTGGTGCTGGAGGACCAGGCGCGACGCAATGACATCTGCTGGGGCGTCTTCGCCGACTGAGGTGGGCGCGGGCCGCCGCCGGTTGGGCACCGGGGCAACCACGCGGCATACCTGTGCACGTCAGGGGCCGATGAGAACGCGGCGGGCGAGGAGTCTGCCTTCCAGACCAACCACGTCAGACCGCATCGGCAAGGAGCAGTCATGTCCCGCACCAGGGTTCACAACCTGTCCATCTCGCTCGACGGCTTCGCCACCGGTGAGCCGCAGTCGCTGGAGGCGCCGTTCGGCCACGCGGGTGAACGCCTGCACGAGTGGATGTTCGCGACGAGCTTCTGGGGTGAGGGCGGCGCGCGGGGTGTCGACGACGCGATCGCCCGGCGGCACGAGGACGGGATCGGTGCGGAGATCATGGGGGCGAACAAGTTCGGGCCGCCCGGGTGGCAGGAAGACCCCGACTGGAGGGGCTGGTGGGGGCCGAACCCGCCGTTCCACACCCCGACGTTCGTGCTGACGCACCGGCCGCACGACCCGATCGAGATGGAGGGCGGGACGACGTTCCACTTCCTCGACGCGACACCGGCGGAGGCGCTGGAGCAGGCGCGTGCGGCGGCGGGCGGCAGGGACGTGCGGATCGGTGGCGGCGCGACGGTCGTCCGTGACTTCGTGGCGGCCGGTTTGGTGGACCACCTGCACCTCGTCCAGGTGCCGATCGTGCTCGGACGCGGGGTGCGGGTGTGGGACGGGCTGGCGGCGCTGGAGGTCGACTACGCGATCGAGGCCGTGTCCACGCCAAGCGGTGTCACGCACCTCACCTTCGAGCGGAGGGTGGCCGGGGGGACCGGCTGAGCGAACGCGTGGGGCCCGCTTCGGCGGATGTGACCTTCCGCATCTGGCGCAGGGTACGGTAAAGCGGTACATTCGTACCTTAACAACGTACCAAGACGGGTACCCAGAGCGGAAGGCAGAGCCATGGAGCGCAGTTCGACGACGACGCGCGGCGGGGTCGCGGCAAGGACGCGACAGATCCACGCCGACTTCCAGCAGGATCGGCCGGCGGTGTGGTTCACCTGTGACCGGCACGACCCGGACGTGATCGCATTCCGTTTCGTGGGACCGGATCTCGTGACACGGTCGCAGACCTACGGCGAGCTCCGGGCGCGGTCGGAACGCGCCGCCGGCATCCTTGCCGACCACGGGGTCGGCCCCGGCGACAGGGTCGCGAGCCTGCTCGGTAAGGGTGCCGACCTGCCTGCCCTCATGCTCGGCGTCTGGCGTCTCGGCGCCGTCTATGTGCCCCTGTTCACCGCATTCGCCGCAGACACCGTGGCGCAGCGCGTCGAGGACGCCCAGGTCAAGGTGGTCGTCACCGACGCCAACCAGGTCGCCAAGACCGCCGGCGTGAGCGCCACCGTATTGCTCGCCAACACCGACCAGTTCCCAACCGACGCCACCCCCACCCATGACTTCACTGCTGCGCTCGAGTCGGGCCCGCGGCATACCCAGGCTTGCCCCGTCAGTGGGCCGGAGACGCCCCTCGTCCACATCTTCACTTCGGGCACGACGGGCAAGCCGAAGTCGGTCGTGCACCCCCTGTCGCATCTCGCCGGGTGGCAGTCCTACCTCGAGCACGGACTGGCCCCGGGCAAGACCTACTGGAGCGGCGCCGATCCCGGTTGGGCCTTCGGCCTCTACACCGTTATCGCTGGACCGCTGGCGGCCGGCGTCACCAGCATCGTCACGGAAGGGACCTTCGACGCCTCAGCTACCTGGCGGGTGCTGAGCGAGCTCGAGGTCACCGACTTTGCCGGGGCACCCACGGTCTACCGGGCCATGCGCGCCGCCGACCCGGGCACCGAGCTGCCGCACCTGCGTGGCCTCTCCAGCGCTGGTGAGCCGCTCACGCCTGACGTCGGCGAGTGGACCCGCACGCGGTTCGGCGTCGACGTGCACGACCAGTTCGGCCAGACCGAGCTCGGCATGGCGGCCGGGTTCGCCCACCACCCCGAGCTCGCCATCCCCACGAGCCCGGCCGCGATGGGCCGTGCCCTGCCGGGGTGGACGCTGTCCGTACTCGAGCTCGACCGGGACGTCATTGCTGCACCGGGCACGATCGGTCGCCTCGCCATCGACATCGCGGACAGTCCCTACTTCACGTTCACCGGCTACGGCGTGGACCGCGACAACCCGGGCGATCGATTCGCTTGCGGTGGAACACACTTCGTCACCGGTGACCAGGCGTCCATCGACGACGAGGGCATCATCCGGTTCTCGGCCCGTGACGACGACGTGATCCTCATGGCTGGCTACCGGATCGGGCCGGTGGACGTCGAGAGCGTCCTCCTGGCGCACCCCCGCGTCGCCGAGGTCGCCGTGGTCGGCGCACCCGACGAGGTGCGAGGTGAGGTGGTCCACGCCTACGTCGTCACCGACGACGGTACGACCGGGCCGCACCCCGAGCTGGCGACTGAGCTCCAGACGTGGGTGAAGACACGGTATGCGGCACACGCCTACCCGCGCCGGGTCACCTTTGTCGACACTCTGCCGAAGACGCCCAGCGGCAAGGTGCAGCGCGCCAAGCTGCGCGAGACCGCTCGTCTCGAGCACGCCGCGTCATGACCGCGGTCACGACCGAGCCCCGCGTCGTGGTCTCGCCGAAAGGCGGCGAGACTGCCCGGTGGGAGCTGTGGACCCTCAACCGGCCGGGCGCCCGCAACGCCCTCGACCCCGAGCTCGTCGAGAGCCTGCACGACGAGGTGTGCCGCGCGCAGGGCGAGGGTGTCCGCGTCGTCGTGCTGCGTGGAGCCGGAATGGGCTTCAGCGCGGGCGCAGACCTGCGACACCTCCTTGCCCACGACCCCGCGACGGACGCCACACCACGGGCGTTCCTCGAACGGATCTGGGACCTGACGGTCGCGATCGAGCGCAGCCGGGTGGTCTTCGTCGCAGCGCTGCACGGCCACGCCATCGCCGGAGGGTTCGAGCTGGCCCTCGCCTGTGACGTCGTGATGGCCGCCCGCGGGACACTCATCGGCGACGGCCACCTGCGCAACGGGCTGGTGCCCGGAGGCGGCTCCAGCGTGCGGATGACCAGCGCCCTCGGTCCAGCTGGCGCCTCCTGGCTCGGCCTCACCGGCGCGTTGCTGCCGGCCGAGGATCCCGTGTTCGGTCCTTGGCTGCGTGCGCTGGTCGAGCCGGCCCAGCTTGACGCGACCGTCGAGGACGTCGTTGCCGACCTGCTGGTGCCACCCGCCGACGCCCAACACACCCTCAAGGAACTCCTTGCAGCGCAACGATCCTCGGCAACCACCGAGCAGCGCGCCCGCGAGCTCGATGCCTTCGACCGCAACTGGCGCGACGGCGTGGCAGCCGCACACCTGCGCGCCTTCACCACACGACCGACCCGGAGAGGGGAACAGTCATGAACGACAACACCACCCGCAGGTACGCCGACCAGGTGGTCCTGGTGACCGGCGGCGCCCAGGGACTCGGGCGCGCCATGGTCGACCGCTTCGCCGCAGAAGGCGCTCACGTCCACTACGCCGACGTACACCCGACCGACCCCTCGCCCAGCGCCGGTCCCACGAGGGCCACGGGTGGTGACGTCACGGCATACCGGGTCGACGTCACCGACCCCACATCGGTGACACGGTGGGTCGAGGGTGTGGCCTCACAACGTGGACGGATCGATGCGCTCGTCAACAACGCCGGGGTGATTCGCGACAACCGCCTCGAGAACATCTCCGTCGAGGACTGGCACGCTGTCCTCGACGTCAGCCTCACGGGCGCGTTCCTGTGCACCCAGGCGGTGTTCCCACACATGCGCGAACGCGGCTACGGCCGGGTCGTGTCGTTCTCTTCGATGAGCTGGCGTGGCAACTACGGCCAGGCCAGCTACGTGGCGGCAAAGGCAGGCGTCGTCGGGTTCACCCGTGGCATCGCGCTCGAAGGCGCTCGGGACGGCATCACCGCGAACGCGATCGCGCCAGGCCTGATCGAAACGCCTATGCTCGCGTCGATGAACGGCCCAGCCCGCGACAAGCTCGTCGCGAAGATCCCCGTGCGGCACACCGGTGACCCGACCGACATCGCCGCCGCCGCGGCGTTCCTCTGCTCGCGGGAAGCGCGGTACGTCACGGGGGTCGTGTTGGACGTCGACGGCGGGATCGGCATCGGGTCGTCGCTGCGATGAGGGCCGGTCGATGACACCACCGGGACGCCGGGTCGACGAAGGCCGGGTGGCCGAGCTGGTCACGCAGGCCACCGACATCGTCCTGGCCGAGGGCTTCGCCACCTTGAGCATGGACGCGCTCGCAGCGCGGCTGCGCTGCTCCAAGTCGACCCTGTATGCCGCGGTGGGCACCAAGCGTGACCTCGTCGAGTCCGTGGTGCGCCGGTTCTTCGCCGCGGCGACCCGGCGCGTCGAGGACGTCACGGCAGCAGAGGATGACAACCGGGGCAAGATCAAGACGTACCTGTACGCCGTGGGAGCCGAGATGGGCCGGTACTCACCGGCGTTCTACCGGGACGTCGTCGACTATCCGCCGACCGCCGAGATCTACCGGCTCAACTCCGACGCGGCCGCTCGGCGTGTGCGCGAGATCATCGCTGCGGGGGTCGCCGCCGGACAGTTCCGTCCGGTGGACGCAGCCTTCGCCTCCGAGCTGATCGTGCTGGCGGTTGACGCCGTGCAGCGCGGGCAGATCACCGAACGCACCGGGCTGACTGCGAGCGAGGGGTTTGCTGAGACGGCCAACCTCCTGCTCGATGGCCTTCAGTACTCCTCACCGGTGGAGTCGAGCGGGCCGCCCGCCTCGGGCACACGGGGTGCGCGAGGCGGACGGAGACGGGTCAGCGAATCTTGATGACCTCCCGGTTGAGACCCTTGCTGCTCTTGCCGTTCGGGTCGTAGCCGCCCTCGATGTTGCCCTTCTCGTCGACCGAGAACCACTGCAGCACAGTGCGTTTCGCGGTCAGCGTGACCGGCAGGGCGCCACCGCGGACGCCGTCCTGCTGCACCGTCGGCGAGCTCAGCGTCGGTCGCGAGCCGTCGGTCGTGTAGTAGATGGTCGCGGGTTCGCTGGTCTGCCACAGCACGTCGACCGGTCCCGAGTAGCTGCCCTTGCCGTCGACGTTGGGCGTCGACTTCGGTGCGGTGCTGTCGAGCTCGTAGGCCTGGGCCACCTCGAAGATGCCGTACCAGCCGTTGGCGAACTCCATGGCCTGCGAGAATCCCTCGTCGCGGAACTCCGGCCAGAACGCCCCGGTGTCCTGCCACGAGTTCGTCGCCTTGTCCCACCGCGGCAGCCCGACCTCGAAGTCCCAGGCGTAGACCTCGGGCTTGCCGGACGTGGGCTCGTTCACCCCGCCGTAGTAGGTCTCGTCGCCGGAGTTGCCGGCCGCCGAGTAGAGGACGTCGACCACCGTGCCGGTCTGGCCCGGCCACACGACGGTGTCGCGGTACTCGCGCACCTCGCTGAGGATCTTCTCGGACGCGGCGAAGAAGTAGTTCTCGGTGCCCAGGCTCGGCCGCGGGAGGGTGGTGCGGTCCGGCCGGTAGGACGCGGGCGACCACATGAAGTAGCCACCGTAGGAGTGGGTGTTCATGGCGAACTTGATGTTCGGGTGGGTCTTGGTCAGGTAGGTCTCGTTGCGTGACTCGGGCTCGGACAGCTCGGCCTTGCCGGCGAAGTTCGAACCGCACGTGGCGGTCGCCCCGACGTACCCGTCGAAGAGCGAACCGACCGAGAAGTTGCGGTTGATGTTGACGCCCCGGTTGGTGAGGTTGCCGTCGGGACGCTCGCAGCCGCTGACGTTGAGGTTGTTGCGCTGGATCGGGTCGTCGTAGAGCGAGTAGGCCGACCCGTCCGGGTTGACCTGCGGGATGATGAAGATGTCGAGGTTCTCCAGCAGCGAGCCGGTCAGTGCGTCGGTGTCAGCGTTGCGGATGAGCCGCTGCGCCGTCTCGATGGCCACGAGCGAGGTGACCCACTCACGCGCGTGCTCCTGGGCGTACATCAGCACTCCGGTCTTCGACCCGTCGCGGTGCTTGCCGATGCGAATCGCCTTGACCGTCAACGGTCCTCGCGGGTACGAGGCCGGAGCCTTGTACTGGCTGCCCTCCGGGTAGCCAAGCGTCGGGTTGGGCAGGTCGACGACCTCGGCCAGGTCCGGTCGGTCGGCGGCGAGCTGCTCGATGACCGCGTCGGTCTGGGTGGCATCGACGTAACCGTCGTCGGTGAAGCCCCACTGGAAACCGGCCGGGTATGCCGTGGTGCCGCCCGACGTCCACGCCTTCAGCGGCGCGGTCACGGACGTCCCGTCGCCGGACTTCACGGTCACCTTGGTTGCGGTACCGTCCACCAGCTGTGGCTCGGTGAACCGGTGGTAGAGGTAGACGCCGCGGTCGACGAACGCGCTGAGCTGCAAGGTCTGCCCGGTGTCCGTCGTGGCGGTCACCGTGTCGGTGGGCCCGACCTTGCTGCGGATCTCGAGGCTGACGAAGCGGCTGCCCTCGGTGGTCCACGTGTCGGACCTAAGCACCGTCAGGGTGCCTCGGGGCGACACGACCGGCGGACGCGAGCCGCCGGGCTTGGACGACGACTTCGACGCCTTGGCCGACTTCGGGGCCAGCGCCGCCTTCTCGGCAGCCGACAGGCGTGCGGCGACGCCCTTGCGCTGCGCGGCGACCTGCGAGCGGGTCGGCCCGTCGAGGGTGCTCAGGACCTTCGCGCCCCGCGCAGCCAGGGCCGAGGTGTCGGCGTCGCCCTCCAGGACGACCGTGGCCTCGATCGTGCCGTCCGGTCCGGAGGACACGTCGTGCCCGACGTCGTAGCCCGCGGCCTCCAGGCGCTGGATGTCCGCGGTCGAGGGCAGCTGGATGCGGACGAGCTTGGCGACCGGGGGGTCGCTCGCGGCTGCCGCTGGGGCAGCGGTCGGGCCCTGGACGAGCAAGCTCGTGGTGAGGGCGACGGCGGACAAACCGGCAGCGGTGACGGTAGCGGTGCGGCGCATGACGGAACGCTAATGCGCTACCCGCCGGTACGCGCGGGAGAGACCCGGGCAAACTTCTGGCCCCGCGTTGGTCCGGGTCCGCGACGGCCCGATCAGTCTGCGGGCGCAACCAGCCTCAGCAGCTCGCCAGGCCCGACGGCGACGGCGCCCACCTGCTCGATGCGGGCGCGCAGACCGCGGTCGGCGGTCACGACAGTGACGTCGTCACCGGCGTCGCGCGCGGCTGCAGCTTGCGCGACGATCTCGTCGTCGCCTTCGTGAGGTGCGTGCACCACCTCGACCGCCGCGTCGCTGGACTCGCTTGACCCAGCCTTGGCCGCGCCCTCGAGCACGAGCACGACCCGGTCGTACGGCAGTCGTTCGCGCGCCTGCTCCACCTGGGCCAGGAGACGGCGTGCCGCGCCAGCGCGGTCGCGCCACCATCCGTCCGGTCGCGAGCCGACCACGTTGGCGCCGTCGATGACGAGCGTCCGCCGGGCGCTCACGGGACCCTCGCAATCACGACGGCCTGTGCGTCGCGTTCGTTGTCAGACAACGGTTCTCGTTCCATCCGAGCCACCTCCGTCATGCCTGCGTCGATGAGGACGTCGACCACCTGATCCGTCGTCCGGTTGTACCGCTCGAGCGCCACCTCGAGGCCGTGCGCGGCATACGCAGGAGCGACGTCCCGCACACCGGTGCCCGACTGGAACGCCACCAGCACCACACCGTTCGACCGGGTGACCCGCCGCAGCTCGGCGGCGATCCGGGGCAGCTCCGCGTCAGGGCTGTGGATCGTGGAGTACCACGAGAAGACACCGTCGAACGTCTCGTCGCCGTGGGGCAGGTCGGTCAGCGAGCCCTGCCTCGTGACGAGCTCGGGGTGGTCGGCGCGTGCCCGCCGCACCATCTCCGGCGAGAGGTCGACACCCTCGACACGACACCCGAGCCCCGCAAGCAGTGGCATCATTCGCCCGGCGCCACAGCCCGCGTCGAGCACGGCGGCGCCATCGGGCAGCAGCGAGACGAAGTGCTCGACCATCGCCAGGTCGAGCGGCGCCTCCGGCTCGGTCGAGGGGAAGCGGTCGGCATACAGGTCGGCCACGACGTCGTATGCCGCCCGCACCGCGCCTTCGCCCTGGCCCGCCCGCACCAGCCCAGTCTGTCCCATGGGCGTCTGGATCGGCGCAGCGGCAGGATGTCGGGCATGCACATCTCGGACCGGGACCTCATCGCGGCAGCGGCCCAGGCCCTGAACCCACAACAGCTCGCGGACGGCTCGTGGGCCGCGGACGTGGGTGCCGCGGTGGAGGCCGCGGACGGACAGGTCTTCACCGGCGCATCGATCGGCGGCTACCTCGCCGTGTGTGCCGAGCAGAGCGCCCTCACCCAGCTCGTGTCGACGACCGCGCCCCGCATCCGCAGGGTCGTCGCGGTGTGGCGGGACCCGGCTGACGGTGCCCTCCACATCCTGCCTCCGTGCGGGCGGTGCCGCGAGTTCATGCGGGTGCTCGACCAGGCCAACCTCGACGCGCAGATCATCCTCGGCCCCGACCACACCAGCACCCTGGCCGATCTCCTGCCCCTGCCCGGCTGGCATGCCGAACCCGCGGAGCGTTCGAGAGGTTGACCTGACTGCCCCTTCATGTCCCGCAACATGCCGTGGAAAATCGCGATCGACGGCATGTTGCGGGACATGAGTGGGGCAGTGGGTCAGGTGGTGAAGGTGAGCGGGTCACCCGGGCGGGCCTGGGCGGCGAGATCGAGGTCGGTATGCCGCACGACGGCGATGACGGGGTAACCGCCGGTCACGGGGTGGTCGGCGAGGAAGACCAGCGGCCTTCCGTCGGCAGGCACCTGCACCGCCCCAGGGACGAGTCCTTCGCTGGGAAGCTCGCGACCGGCATACTCCTGCGCTCGTTCGAGTGGTGGTCCCTCGAGGCGCACGGCGACCCGGTTGCTGTCGGGGGAGACGGTCCAGGTGGCGGCGGTCAGCCCGCCGGCATCGGCGAACCAGTCAGTGCGCGGACCGGGAGTGGTGCGCAGCCGCAGTGGTGCCGGCACCGGGTGGGGTGCGGCGGCGTCGACCACCGGGAACACGTCGGTGGGTGGAGTGCCGACCGGCACTGTGTCGCCGGCTGTCAGTGGGGCGGGGCCGATGCCGGACAGCACGTCGGTGGAGCGCGACCCGAGGACGGCGTCGACAACGACGCCACCCCGCACGGACAGGTAGGTGCGCAGGCCGCTGTCCGGGGGCCCGAGGACGAGCCGGTCGCCGTCCCGCAGTGCCACGACAGCCGCCATGGGCACGGGTCGTCCGGCGACGGTGGCCGGCACGGATGCGCCGGTGAGGGTGATGACGAGTGCGCCACGGGCGACGAACTCCGCTGTGCCGTAAGTGATCTCGAGAGCAGCAGCACTGACGGGATTGGCGAGGAGCCGTTGACCGAGAGCCCACGCAGACCTGTCGGCGGCCCCCGAACGGCCGACGCCGATCGCGGCCAGACCGGGCCGCCCGCCGTCCTCGACCAGCACCGGCAGCCCGCAGCGCACCACCTCGAGCGCCGGTCGCGAGGTCATCGGACCGCCGTGAACCGCACCGTCCACCCCGGCCGCAGGAGTGCGGGCGGGTCGCGGTCGACGTCGAACAGCACGAGGTCGGTGTGGCCGAGCAGCTGCCATCCACCTGGGGAGGTGCGGGGGTAGATGCCGCTGAACTCCCCTGCGACACCTACCGATCCGGCCGGGACGGACGTGCGCGGAGTGGCTCGCCGAGGGACCCGCAGACGGTTGTCGCCGCCGACGAGGTAGGCGAACCCGGGCGCGAAACCCCCGAAGGCCACTCGCCAGGGCGTGCCGGTGTGGGCTGCGACCACCGCCGCCTCGGTGAGCCCGGTCGCGGTGGCGACATCGGCCAGGTCGGGCCCGTCGTAGACGACCGGCACCTCGACCTCACCCTCGGCCGGTGGCGCGGCGCCTTCTGGCATGGTCTGCAACGCTGCGTCGAGCCGGGCCGTGAGGGGGCCGACCAGCCCCGGTGACTGCGCCGTCACGAGCACGGTCCGGGCTGCCGGGACGACATCCATGACACCGAGGTCCTCTCGCGAAACCAGCTCGCGCACGACATGATCAGCGGCCAGTGCCGCCTCGAGGTCATCAAGCTCGACCAGCACGGCCTGCTCACCGTAGGGCACCAGCCGAACCGTCACGTGAAGGCCTCGATGCCGACTCCCGCCCCCGCCAGCGCGGCACGCACCTGCCGTGCCATGGCGACGGCGCCCGGGCTGTCACCGTGGATGCACACCGAGTCGGGCTCGATCTCGAGCTCGGTGCCGTCGACGGCCGTGAGTCTCCCCTGTGTGACCATTCGGACGACCCGCTCCGCCACGACGGCCGGGTCGTCGAGCAGGGCCCCCGGGTCACGCCGTGACACCAGGGTGCCGTCGGCGTTGTAGGCACGGTCGGCGTAAGCCTCTGCGTGGCAACGGATTCCGGCAGCAGTGGCCTGGCGCAGGAGCTCGGAATTGGGAAGGCCGAGGATGCCGAGCTCGGGGCCGTAAGCGAGGACGGCGCCCACGACCGCCTCGGCATGCGCACCGTGGTGCACCACGGTGTTGTAGAGGGCTCCGTGCGGCTTGACGTATGTGACCCGGGTGCCGGCCGCGCGGCATACCCCGTCCAAGGCACCGAGCTGGTAGATCACGTCCGCCCGCAGCTCGTCGACGCTCGCGTCGACGAACCGGCGCCCGAACCCGGCCAGGTCGCGGTAGGACACCTGCGCCCCGACGCGGACGCCCGCGGCGACCGCCAGCTCGACCGTGCGCAGCAGCGTGAGCGGGTCGCCGGCGTGGAAGCCGCAGGCAACGTTCGCGCTCGTGACCAGGCCCACCATCGCGGCGTCGTCGCCCAGGGTCCACCGGCCGAACGACTCGCCCAGGTCGGCATTGAGGTCGATGGTCCGCGGCGCCGCACCGCCGCCGGCGCTGCCAGCCATGGCTCCGACCGTACTAGCCCCTCACTGGCGCGGCTGGATCTCGCCCATGGGGCCGAAGCCGTCGACCTCCTCGGCGTCGACGTAGATGATCTGCGGCTGGGCGGAGACGATGTCCGGCATGGCCGCCATGAACTCGGCGACGTGGTCCTGCTTCATGTGCTCGGCCCCGGCGTCACCGTCGCGGAAGCCCTCGATGCACACGAAGGTCGAAGGGTCCTCGACGCTCTGGGAGAACTCGAAGAACACGTACTCGGGACTCTGCATTAGGGACTCGGCCAGCCTTGCACGCGGCCGCGAAATCCACCTGACGACCCCGCCCGGCGGATGCCACAGTGGGCCCGTGCCCCAGGTCGTCCTGCTCACCGAACGTCTCCGGCTGGAGCCGCTTGCCGACGAGCACCTCGAGCACGAGGTCGAGCTCGACAGCGATCCGCAGGTCCTGCGGTACCACGGGGGTCGGGCCCGCACGCGCGCCGAGGTGGAGCGCAGCCACGTCGAGCGGTTGGCGCACTCGGACCGCGTGGACGGGCTCGGGATGTGGGCCGGGTTCCTCACGGAGGGAGCCGGATCGTCAAGTGCCCCACCGTTCGTCGGCCTCTGGATGCTCACTCCACCGCACGGCCCCGACCAGGTGTTCCGGCCCGACGAGGCGGACCTCGGTTACCGCGTGATGCGCCGGTTCTGGCGGCGGGGCCTCGCGAGCGAGGGCTCGCGCGAGTTGCTCCGGTATGGCTTTGACGACCTCGGCCTCAACCGCATCTTCGCCCAGACGATGGCCGTCAACGCCCCTTCCCGCGCCACGATGGAGTCGCTCGGCCTGCAGTTCGTGCGGGGCTTCCAGATGACCTTCGACGAGCCGCTTCCCGGTGCCGAGCATGGCGAGGTCGAGTACGAGCTGCGTCGGAAGGACTGGCTCGCCCGCCGTCCGGGCAACGACGCGAGTATGCCGTGAGCTCGCCACCCAGCGCACCGAGCCGGTGGGCGCGGGCCGCCCTTGGTCATGTGGAGCAGCTCAGCACTGGCGGCCCGCTGGACCGGTCGCTGCGGGTCACCCTCAACTTCCACCCCGACCGCGCGGCCGTGCCCGGCGACACCAGCACGGTGCTCGAACGGCTGGCGGATGAAGGCGTCTACCGGTCGCAGTTCGAGACCGGCACGAGCAACGGCGGGCTCACAGCACACGAGGGCGGCGACCGATGGCGTTGGGAGCAAAGGATCTTCGGCCACGCCTACGACGAGGCACCACCGGTTGAGCGGCCCAAGTACGGCGCCCTCGACCACCGCGGTCGGGGGTTGGGTGGCGCGCCCCGGTTCGGCTCGGCGCACCTGCGGCTGCGCGCGCACGTGCTCGACCGGACCACGTTCTGCTTCCCCGACTCGTTCCTCGAGCCGGAGCACTTCGCCACGGCCCGCCGGTTCGACCTGATTCGGCTCGCCGACGCGTTCGACGCGGTGCCGCGCACGGAGGCGCAGGAGTTGGAGGAGGGCGGACAGCTCGACGACTACGTCGAGGCACATGTCCACGGCCCGGTCGCCATCGCCACCGACGTGGAGGCGCTCCTCCTCGACCCCTGCTACCGCGGTACCCCGACCGAGACGCACGCGCGGGCGTTCAGCCGGCGACACGGCATACCGGTCGAGTGGCACGAGGGCAGACGGCTGACCACCGAGGAATTGGTGCAGCACAAGGACTTTCGTGGCCCCCACGTTGTGGAGGTCGGACTCCGGGTCGCCGAGGACGACGTCCTCGACGCCGCCGTCATCGGTCGCGCGGTCGCGCGGGGGCGTGAGCACCCGCAGGACCTGAAGAAGGTCTGGCACCTGGTCGCACGCTTCGGCACACGCGTATAGGGGTGATGCGAGATGCGAACCTGGGTTGCGGAACTGCGCAACCCAGGTTCGCATTGTCGTCGATGGGTATGCCGCTGCGCGGGCTAGGGTCGATGGATGCCACGCCCGCTCCGGCCCGCCGCGGTGCTCACCCTGGCCGTCATCCTGACCACCTCGTGTGGGCAGACCGCCGATCCCACCACGCACCCACGAGCCCCCGCCCGACCAGCGCCTCGCCCACGAGCACAACCTCCCCGAGCGCGTCCCCGACCACGACGACAACCACCACCCCGCCCGCCTCGACCACCAAGGCGACCACCGTGAGCCCCAAGCCGCCGCCCAAGCCCTCCGCCGGTGGCGCCAAGACGCCGCCGGCCACCGCATCACCGCGGCCCAGCGCCAGCAGCCTGACCAGCCTGAAGGGCAACACCCGCAACGCGATCGCGTGGGCGCCGATCACCAACCCCGGCAACGTGACCATCGAGGGCAGCGTCCCCAGCGCACGCGCCTGGTCGACCTCCAAGGTCCTCGTCGTCGCGGCATACCTCGACACCGTCGTGGGTGGCGACCCTGCGAAGACCCCTGCGCGAGAACGGAACTGGATCAAGGCCGCCCTCACCGCGAGCGACGGCGACGCGGTGGTGGCCATCCGGGGCGAGATCCCCGGCAGCCCGGGCGCGGCGATCGAGCGCGTGCTGCGCGACATCGGCGACACCACGACACGCGCGCCGGACACCTCGCAGGGCACGATGCAGTGGAGCGTGCGCCAGCAGATCCGGTTCATGGCGGCGCTCGCGAACGGTCGCGTCGTCTCACCGAAGGCGAGTGCGTTCCTGCTCGACCAGATGCACCCGATCGGCGCGCACCGGTGGGGCCTCGGCACCATCGGCGCCTCGTCGTTCAAGGGTGGCTGGCTGCGCGCGGACACCGAGACGCGCCAGATGGGCATCGTGGACGGGTATGCCGTCGCGATCATCACCGCCGGCGACGGACCGGCCGTCGTGCAGACCGACGGCGACTCCGCGCACGTGCGGCAGCTGAACCGCCTCGCAACCCTGCTCGCCTCGCGCCTGCGCTGACCCACCTGCGCTGACCCGCCTGCGCGTTGCAGTACGAACGCGGCGCGCGGAATGGCACCACGCGGCATACGGTTGCCGTAGTCATGGCACTCGCGCTCTCGGTCCTCGACCTCGTCCCAGTCCGCTCCGACCAGACCACGTCGGATGCGGTGCGCGCCTCGACGCAGCTGGCCCGGACGGCCGACCGGCTCGGCTTCACCCGCTACTGGGTCGCCGAGCACCACAACATGCCCGCCGTCGCCGCCACCAACCCGCCCGTCCTGATCGCCATGCTCGCTGCCGCGACCGAACGCATCCGCGTCGGGTCCGGTGGCGTCATGCTGCCCAACCACGCGCCGCTCGTCGTCGCAGAGCAGTTCGGCCTGCTCGAGGCGGCCAACCCGGGCCGCATCGACCT
Source organism: Actinomycetes bacterium (assembly GCA_023420415.1). Lineage (GTDB taxonomy): Bacteria > Actinomycetota > Actinomycetes > Actinomycetales > Dermatophilaceae > Pedococcus. Next base: position 201,859 of record JAEZWF010000033.1, read on the forward strand.
CGGCATCGGCCGCGCACCAGGCAGTGACCCGGTGACGTCGTGGGCGTTGCGGCACGGCGGTGGCGGCGTCGACGACGAGGCGGTCAACCGCTTCCCCGAGTACGTCGAGAACGTCATGGCGATGCTCAGCCCGGAAGGGGTCGGCCTCAACCTGCGCGGCCGCCAGTACCCCCTGCACGCCACCCCGGCGGCGACCAGCGTGCCGGAGGTCTGGCTGCTCGGCTCGTCCGACTACTCCGCCAGGCTCGCCGCGCAGCTCGGGCTGCCCTACGTCTTCGCCCACCACTTCAGCGGGCAGGGCACCGCGGAGGCGCTGGCGCTCTACCGGGGCGGCTTCAAGCCATCGGAGTATGCCGCGGCGCCGCGGACGTTCCTCACCGCCAACGTCGTCGTGGCCGGGACCGAGGAGGAGGCACAGCGACTGCTGCTGCCGAACCTGCACTCGATGGCGGCCCTGCGCACGGGTGCCCCGCTCACCCCGCAGCTCCTCGTCCAGGACGCCGAGGCCGCGCCGCTCACCCCCGACCAGGAGGCCATCGCCGACGGGATGCGTCGACGCGCCTACGTCGGCACCGCCGACCAGGTTGCTGCCGGACTGACCGAGCTCGCCGACCAGTTTGACGTCGACGAGGTCATGGTGCACCCGGTCGCGGGGGCGCTCACGGGCACCCCGGCCGACCAGGCGCCCGCCCGCGAGGAGACGCTCGAGCTGCTCGCTGCCGCCCTGCTCTAGCCTGTCGGGCGTGAGCATCGAGGAGACGGCTGCCGCCGCTGCGCGCACGTATGCCGCGCAGCGGCCCGAGCTGGAACGGCTCACCAAGCTGTTCATCGAGTTCGTGACCGAGCTGCTCGACGACGCGGGCATCAACTACGTCAGCATCACCGGGCGCACCAAGAGCGTGGAGTCCTTCGCCGCCAAGGCCGCTCGCACGATCGTCGCCGCTGATGGCGAAACCGTTGCCATGTATGGCGATCCGCTCACCGAGATCACCGACCAGATCGGCGTGCGCGTCGTGACCTACCTGCGCGGCGACGTCACCGCGGTGGCCGAGGTGCTGTCCGACCAGTTCAGCGTCTTCGACGACCGCGACATGGGTCAGGAGACGGCCCGGCAGGGCCGGTTCGGCTACTCCAGCCGCCACCTGCTCGTGGCACCCGACCCGCTCAAGCCGCTGCCCGCGGCATACGCCGATCTCAAGGGACGCACCGCGTCGGTGCAGCTGCGCTCGATCCTGCAGCACGCGTGGGCCGAGTTCGAGCACGACGTGCGTTACAAGGGAACGATTCCCGTCGAACAGGCGCCCGACCTCGACCGCAGGTTCACGCTCGCGGCCGGGCTGCTGGAGCTGGCCGACCGTGAGTTCACCGAGATCCGCGACCGGCTGCAGGCCAGCATGGAGGGCCAGCAGGTGCCCTCCGGGCAGGACGACCCGCGCATCAGCTCGGCCGACCTCGCGACCTTCCTCGCCGGGCAGTTCCAGGACGCCCGCTGGTCGCGCACCGACCACTACGCGTGGATCTCCGGGCTGCTGCTCGAGCTCGGCATCACCTCGCTCGACGAGCTCACCGGGCTGCTGCGCTCGATCGACCTGGCCGGCATCAACGCGCGGATGGGGTACCGGCACCCGCCGGCCGCCGTGCGCCGCCTCGACGACGCGCTGCTTGCCGTGTTCGGGCAGCGCTACATCGCGTTGCACGGCAACGAACACCGCGAGGGTGCCCTGCGCGCCCGGCTCGAGAAGCTGCGCGCCTGACCACGGACCACTGACCACGTCACGGCGCCGCGGCGCCGCGCGGCGGTTCATGTCCCGCAACATGCCGCCGATCGCGCGTTTCCACGGCATGTTGCGGGATGTGAGTGCGCGCTCAGTGGTGCGGCGGGTCTAGGGTAAAGCGGTGAAACGGGTTGTCCTGACCGCGATCGCGGTCCTCCTCGGGCTTCTGTATGCCGTGTCGCCCGCGGTTGCGTCGGCGGCTGCACCAGCGGCGACCACGCCCCCCACCTCGCCGGCGGTGCCCACCGGATCGGCACCGGCGCCCGCACCGACCCGAGCACCCGGCATACCGGCGACGCTGCGGGTCGGCACCGAGGGCGTCTACCCGCCGTTCAGCTACCACGACGAGAAGACCAACAAGCTCACCGGCTTCGACATCGAGTACATGGACGCGTTGGCGGCCAAGCTGGGCACCAAGGTCGAGTACGTCGAGACGCCGTGGGACGCGATGTTCGCCGCGCTGGAGTCCGACCGGTTCGACCTCGTCGCCAACCAGGTGACCTACAACGAGGAACGGGCAGCGCTCTACGACCTTTCGGAGCCCTACATCGAGACCACCGGGGTCATCGTGGTCCGCGACGGCGACGACTCCATCAAGGGCCTCGCCGACCTCAAGGGCAAGCGCGCCGCCGAGAACCTCACGAGCAACTGGGCCGAGGTGGCCAAGAACGCGGGCGCGACCATCGTGGGCGTCGATGCCATGGCGCTCGCGATCGACAACCTGCGGCAGGGTCGGGTCGACGTCGTCGTCAACGACAAGCTCGCGATCCAGAACTACCTCGCCACCCGCCCCGACCCGGGCGTGAAGGTGGTCGCCGAGACCGACGACACGAGCCGCTCGGTGTTCGCGGCCCGCAAGGGATCCGGCTACATGCCCTCGATCAACAAGGCGATCGGCGAGCTGCAGGCGGACGGCACGACCAAACGCATCTACGACAAGTACTTCACGCCGAAGGCGCAGGCCCCCAGCCGGTGGGACCTCGTGCGCGACAACGCCTGGCCAATGCTGCGCCAGCTCATCAAGGTCACCATCCCGCTGACCTTCATCAGCTTCGCGATCGGCCTCGTGCTGGCGCTGCTCGTCGCATTGGGGCGCATGTCGCCGAACCCGGTGCTCTCCAACCTGGCACGGTTCTACATCTCGGTGATCCGCGGGACGCCCCTGCTCGTGCAGCTGTTCATCATCTTCTACGGGCTGCCCGAGTTCGGCGTGAAGATCGACCCGTTCCCGGCCGCGGTGATCGCGTTGAGCCTCAACGTCGCCGGGTATGCCGCGGAGGTGATCCGCGCGGCCATCCAGTCCCTGCCCAAGGGGCAGTGGGAGGCGGCCGAGACGATCGGCATGAACCGGGTGACGACGTTGCGGCGCATCATCATCCCGCAGGCGGCGCGCACCGCGGTGCCGCCGCTGTCGAACACCCTGATCTCGCTGCTCAAGGACACCTCGCTCACCTCGGTGATCCTCGTCGTGGACCTGCTGCGCCAGGCCCAGATCGCGGCAGCGCCGTCGTTGCAGTTCTTCACGATGTACCTCATGGCCGCCGTCTACTACTACCTCGCCTGCCTCGTGCTGTCCTTCATCCAGTCCCGCACCGAGGTCCGGCTGAACAGGTTCGTCGCCTCATGACCAACCACACGCCCCGCCCCGACCACACGTCCCGCCCCGACCCGTCGGCCCCCGACCCGTCGACCCCCGACGGCGGCTCCGTCGCACCGCCCACGGCACCACGCGGCATACCCCTCGTCGCCGTCGACCACCTCGCGAAGTCCTTTGGCGCGCACGAGGTCCTCAAGGACATCTCGTTCACCGTCGAGCCGGGCACGGTCACCTGCGTCATCGGTCCGTCGGGCTCGGGCAAGACGACGCTGCTGCGATCGCTCGATGCCCTCGAGATCCCGGACTCCGGTGTCGTGCGCATCGGCGACTGCACCGTCGACTTCGGTGACATCCACCCCGGGCCCAAGGGGCGGCTCGACCGGCGGACCCGTGAGCTGCTGGCAACGTTGCGCGCCAAGAGCGGCATGGTGTTCCAGGCCCACAACCTCTTCGCCCACAAGACGGTGCTGCAGAACCTGCTCGAGGGACCGGTCGTCGTCCAGGGCGAGCCGGTCGCTGGGGCCACCGAGCGTGCGCGCCGGCTGCTCGACGAGGTCGGGTTGTCGGCCCACGCCGACAAGTACCCCTTCCAGCTCTCCGGCGGGCAGCAGCAGCGTGTCGGCATCGCCCGAGCCCTCGCGCTGCGCCCGCAGGTGGTGCTCTTCGACGAGCCCACGTCGGCGCTCGACCCCGAGCTCGTCGGCGAAGTGCTCGGAGTGATGAAAACCCTTGCCGCAGAAGGCTGGACGATGGTCGTCGTCACCCACGAGCTACGGTTCGCGCGCCAGGTTGCCGACCAGGTGCTGTTCATCGACGACGGCCTCGTCGTCGAGCGGGGCACCCCGGACCAGGTCATCGGCGACCCGCAGCAGGCCCGCACCAAGGCGTTCCTGCGCCGCATCATGGAGCCCATCTGAGCCCAGTCGTGTGCCTGAGACCGGCCCATGGGTCGGGGTCAGGCACTCAACCCGGGTTGCGCTCCTGGAAGCCGAGCGCAGGACCGGCGAGTATGCCGCCCTCGACCGGCAACGTGACCCCACTGACCCAGGCGGCGTCGTCGGAGGCCAGGAACGCCACCGCCGCGGCGATGTCATCCGGCTCGCCCAAGCGACCGAGCGGGTAGAGCGGCACGAGGGCGTCGGGCTGCTGGGTGTCCCACACCCGCGTGCGGACCGTGCCGGGCGCCACGACGTTGAACCGCACCGGGCGCTGCCCTGCGCCGACCCGCGCCGCGGAGTACTCGACGGTGAGGTTCTGGGCGAGGTTGGGCAATGCGGCCTTGGCCACCGAGTAGCCGACGTTGCCGAAGGCGGCCAGCCCGTTGACCGACCCGGTCATCACCACCGCGCCGCCGTGAGCGGAGCCGAGCAGGTGGGGCAGCGCGGCTTGGACGCAGCGGATCGTCCCGCGCAGGGAGGGCCCGACCTGGCGGTCCCACGCCTCGTCGTCGAGAGCGTCGAAACCCTCGCCGCTGGCCACGCCGACGTTGGCCACCAGGACATCGAGGGCCCCGAAGGCCTCGACACAGGCCGCGACCACCTCCGCGACCTCGTCGGCGGCCGTGACGTCGCAGTGACGGGCCACCGCTCTGCCGTCACCCAACCGGCCGGCGACCTCGGTCGCGGTGTCGGCGTCGAGGTCGGCGAGCAGCACGCTGGCTCCCTCGGCGTGCAGCCGGGTGGCGATGGCCCGGCCGATGCCGTGCGCGGCACCGGTCACCAGAGCCGTGCGCCCGGCGAAGCGCGTCATGCCGGGACGGCCCGACGGCGTCGCAAACGGTGTCGTGGTCATGTCGTCAGTGTGTCGGGAAGTGGCAGTTCTGGCAGGAGTGCACGGGGGCCGGGCCTGAGTGGGTGCATTCCTGCCGCATCCGTCACCTCTCGACAACCGGGGTATGCCGCGCAGCCGGCGAGGTGCCCAGGGTCGCCCGGGCGACCACGCGGCATACCAGCACGCAAACGGCGCCCACCCCGCGAACGGGATGGGCGCCGACTGCGTTGCGCGAGAACGCGACTCGCTCAGTGCATCATGACCGCGGGCGTGCCCTCGGTCTCGCCGTCGTCGAGCAGGTGCGACTCCTCACGCTTGCGCGGGAGGAAGGCCGCTGGGACGAGCGTCAGCGCGACGAGGAACGCGGCCACCCAGAAGGTGTGCGCGAATGCCTCGGCCGACAGCTTGGCGACCTCGCTGCCGAGGGCCTGCAGGCCGGCCTGCATGTTGCCGCCGAACTTCGCGAGGAACTCGCCGACCGCCGGGAACTGCGAGACCAGGCCACCAACGGAGGACGGGTCCTTGGCCGCGGCCTGGAGCACCTCGCCACCCTGGGTGACCAGCGGACGGTCGTTGAACTGGTTGGTGAGCACGACCGAGAAGATCGCGACACCGACCGAGCTGGCGATCTGCTGGGTGATGTTGAGCAGGGTCGAGCCGCGGGCCACGTCGTGGTTCTTCAGCGTCTTCAGCGCCGAGGTCATGATCGGCATCATCGTGCCGCCCATGCCCAGACCCATGACGAACAGGACCGGGATGAGGAAGCCCCAGTGCGAGGAGTCCGCCTCGATCTGGGTGAGGGCGAACATGCCACCGGTGATGAGCAGCAGCCCGAACGGCACGATCCGGCCCACCGGGAACTTGTCGGCGAGCGCACCTGCGATGGGCATCGTCAGCATGGCGCCGACACCCTGCGGGGCGACCAGCCAGCCGGCGGACAGCGGCGTCTCACCCTGCACCTGCTGGAGGAACTGCGGAATGAGCAGCAGCCCGCCGAAGAACGCCGCCGCGAAGATGAACATCGTGATGCTGGCGACGGTGAGGTTGCGGTTCTGGTAGAGCCGCAGGTCGAGCAGCGGGTGCGCCGGCTTGAAGCTGTAGAGGACGAACGCCACCATCAGCGCCAGACCGGCCAGGCCGGGGACGAGCACCTTCGCGTGGCCGATGCCGCCCGCCTCCGGGATGGAGGAGACGCCGTAGAGGAACGCGGCGAGGCCGGGGCTCATCATCGCCATGCCGACGAAGTCGAACGACTCGGACGGCTGCGGGTTGTCCTTCGGCAGGGCGAAGTAGGCGTAGACCAGCGCGATCAGGCCGATGGGCAGGTTGATCAGGAAGATGTAGTGCCACGAGAAGTGGTCGATCAGCCAGCCACCGAGGATCGGACCGAAGATCGGGCCGAGCAGCATCGGCACACCGAGGATCGCCATGAGGCGACCCATGCGGGCCGGGCCGGCGGCGCGGGTCATGATCGTCATGCCGAGCGGCATGAGCATGCCGCCGCCGAGGCCCTGCAGGACGCGGAAGGCGATCAGCATCTCGATGGAGGTCGCGGCCGCACACAGCACCGAACCGGCGGTGAACAGCAGGATCGCCAGCATGTAGAGGCGCTTGGTGCCGAACCGGTCGGCGGCCCAACCGGAGAGCGGGATGACGGTGGCGAGGGCCAGCGTGTACCCGGTGACGGTCCACGCGACGGTGGAGTAGGCAAGCGGCTCACCCCCGTCGGCGAAGGCCGTCTGGAACGTGCGGAGCGCGACGTTGACGACGGTGATGTCGAGGATGGACATGATCGCCCCGAGAACGACCACGCCGGCGACCTTGAGGACGGCGGCGTCGATCTTCTCGGGGTACTCGATCTGGGCAGGTGCAGCCACAGGCGATACCTCTTGAAAGGCGAAGAATCGGATAGGGAAGAAAACCGTGGGGTCATCGCGACGCTGCGGTGCACCCGGAACAGGCCAACCAAGGCTAGCGACGGTCTATGCCCGATCTCACCAACTTTTTCTCCGGGCGGGGAAATTCCCGGCATACCGGTCACGAATCCCCAGCAACCCGGCCAGGGTGACCGGTCGCGCCGCGCGCCCGCCGGCTCAGGCGGCGCCGGCGCCGGCCGCCTCGAGGACCGCGATGTCGATCTTGCCCATCTTCATGAGGGCGTCGAAGACGCGGGCGGCCCGCTCCGGGTCGTCGCTGGCGGCGATCTCGTCCCAGTTCTCGGGGACGACCTGCCAGGACAGCCCGAACCGGTCCTTGAGCCAGCCGCACGGCCCCTCCTCGCCACCGTCGGCGGTCAGCGCGGTCCAGTAGTGGTCGATCTCGTCCTGGTCCTTGCAGTCGATCGTGATCGAGATGGCCTCGTCGAAGGTGAACTGCGGTCCGCCGTTGAGCGCGACGTACGGCACGCCGTCGAGCTCGAACGCGACGGTGAGCACGTCACCGGCGCGGTCTCCGGCGCTGCTGGGATAGCGCGTCACGGTCGTGATCTCGCTGTTGGGAAAGACCGAGGTGTAGAACTGCGCGGCGTCCTGCGCCTGGGTGTCGAACCACAGGCAGGGGTAGGTGCGGGGCATGGTGACCTCCGGGGTCGGTGGGTCGGCGGGCCTGCTGCCCACCGTCTGCCTGCTCTGACCGGCACGGGAGCCAGAACTCATCGCGGTCGGTCCGCGGACCGCTACCGTCGGGGGCGTGAGCGACCGCGTGCCCGATGCGCTCGGCGAGGCGATGCAGCGCCTGTATGCCGTGGAGCCCGACGAGTTCATGGCGTTGCGCAAGAGCGTGGTCGCCGAGGTGAAGGCGTCGGGGGATGCCGCCACCGCCAAGGAGATCGGGCAGCTGCGCAAGCCCAGCCTCGCGGCGTGGGCGCTCAACATCGTTGCGCGCGAACGGGTTTCGGTGGTCGAGGGCCTCGCCGACGTCGGGGAGCGGATGCGCGGCGCCCAGTCGCGCATGGACACCGCTGCCCTGACCGGGATGCGCGGCGAACGCGATGCGGCGCTGGCCGCACTGGTGGAGGCCGCCGTCGAGGTCGCCGGTGAACGCGAACGGCGGCTCAGCCCCGCCGTGCTCGACACCGTGCGGGCCACCGGCATCGCCGCGCTGGCGGACGAGAGCGCCCAGTCCGCCGTGGCCTCCGGCCAGCTGACACGGGCGCTGTCGTACTCGGGCTTCGGCGAGGTCGACCTGAGCGACGCGGTGGCGCGGACCGCCGGTGGCGCCATCCTCACCGTGATCCGTGGCTCCGGGGCTGGCGCCGACGAGAGCGACGAGAGCACGCCGCGCGCAAGCTCCGCAGGTGGCGAGGCCGATGGCGTGGCCGACGGCGAGGCCGGTGGCGACCGTGGTGACCCGGACGAGGACACCGTGGACCGCGAGGCCGAGCTGGACCGGCTGCGGGCCGCGCTGACCGCGGCGCAGGAGGCGGTGGACGCCGCCCGGGCGAAGGCCGAGGAGACCCGGGAGCGACTGGCCGTCGTCGAACGCCAGCTCGCCAAGGCCCGGGCCGCCGACGAACGCGCCCTCGAGGCGGTCACCGACGCCGTGCGGGCGCGCAAGGCCGCCGAGGCCGACCTCGCCGCGCTGGACGGTGACTGACCAGCGCACACGCGGCACCGCGGCATACCGCCTGCGTCCGCATGGCAGGCGGCCATGGCCGCCACCCCCGCAGCCGCACGCAGTCCCGAGGCCGGGGCAGTGTCCATCGACTGTCCACCCCGGACTCATGCGTTTGTCGTAAGTGGAGTCTTCAACCACTCCGTAGGGTTGGGCGCTGCAAGGCAGGGATTGCAAGGAGAGCCACATGGCGCTGGTCGCAACCACCCTGCGCTACCCGAACAGGGCCGAGTGGGTCGAAGCCACGCGGTGCCTGACGCCCGATGACCCGGGCCTGGTGCGCAGGGTCACTCGCGTTGCCCGCGCGGCCCGCACGGGGAAGGGCGTCGTCCTCGACGGCTCCGGCCGCGCCGACCAGGTCGCGGCCGCGGTGGCTGCGCGGGTCGCGCCTCGGACCCCGCTGCTGCTCACCGACTGCACCTGGTCGACCGGCGGCTCGCTGCTCGACCGGGCACTCACCCGGTTCGGGGTGCGGCTGCTGGACCGGCCCAACGTCACCTTCAGCGTGGGGTCGAAGGCCGAGGCCGAGGTCTTCCCGCGCACGTGGCGGATCGCCCCCGACCGGGTGACCTACGCCTCGTGGTACCACGGCGTCCCGGACGGCGACCCGCTCGACGACGTGCGCCACGACGGGCCGGTCTTCGCCGGCGGGCAGTCGGTGCGCGACTACCGGCCGTTCCTCGAGGCCATGGCCCTGCTGCGCGTGCCGGCCCTGGTGTCCGCACCCGACTTCGCGCTGCCGCACGACACCCCGGTGCCGCCGGAGGTCGACGTGCGCGAGCTCGCACCCGCTGCCTACGACCAGGCCCTGCGGGCGGCCAGCGTCGTCGTCGTGCCGCTGCAGCAGCGCGACGACCGCGCCGCCGGGCAGTCGACCTACCTCACCGCGATGGCGCTCGGCAAGCTCGTCGTCGTCACCGACAGCCTCGGGGTGCGCGAGCACGTCGAGGACGGCGTCACCGGGATCGTCGTCGAGCCCACGCCGGAGGCCATCGCCGACGCCCTGCGCTGGGCCCTCGATCCCGCGAACACCGTTGCGGTGCAACGGATCCGGGCTGCTGCCCAGGACCTCGTCACCACCCACTTCTCACCCGCACGGCACATCGCCAGGCTCGTCGAGCTCGCCGGCCGGCTCGGGGTGCCCGAGCCGGGGAAGTCGGCGCGGGCCAGGCGCGTCGTCATGGTCGAGTTCCCCCCTGCCGGCGGGCTGTTCCAGTTCGCCGTGCAGCTGGGCGAGGGTCTGGCCCGCCGGGGCCACGACGTCGACGTCCTCACCGGGCCACGGCCGGAGCTGCGCTCACGCGAGCCCCACTGCCGCATCAGCCCGGTGCTGGCCACCTGGCACCCGCACGACGAGAAGCCACCGCCCGCGTGGTGGCGCAAGCTGCGCCGCGTCGTGCGCGCCGGACAGCACGTCCTGGCCTGGGTCCAGGTCGTCGCCCTCCTCGCCGTGCGCCGACCCGACGTCGTCATGTGGTCCGCGTGGCGGTTCCCCGTCGACGGCTGGGGCGTGCAGGTCGTGCGGCGGGTGCTGCCCAACGCCCAGCTCGTCATGGTCGCCCACGAGCCACGCCCGCTGGTCGAGCAGGGCGGTGGTGACGGCGCGGCATACCGGGACAGCGGTCTTTTGACCCGGGCGCTCGCCGGTGCGTATGCCGTCGTCGACCACGTCCACGTCCTCGGCGAGCAGACGCGCCGGGTCCTCCAGGACACCTGGCCGACCCGCGCCACGGTCACCGTCATCCCCCACGGCGACGAGCGCATCTACCCCGCCGACTCGGTGAAGCCGGTCAGCGCGACCGGCCCGGACGTGCTCACGTTCGGCACCATCACGGCATACAAGGGCATCGACGTCCTGCTCGACGCATGGCCGCACGTCACCGCCCGGGTGCCCGAGGCGACCCTGCGTGTCGTCGGCCCGCTCAGCGCAGACATCGACGCGGCCGACCTCGACCGCCGCGCCCGCGCGGTCGGGGCGCAGGTGCACACCGGTTACGTCGCCGTCGAGGACGTCCCGTCGGTGTTCGACCCCGCCCGGGTCGTGGCGCTGCCCTACCTGCGCAGCAGCCAGAGCGGTGTCGCCCACCTCGCCCAGACCTTCCGCCGGCCCGTCGTCGCCTCGCGGGTCGGCGACATCCCGGCCGTCGTCAACGACGGGGTGACGGGGCTGCTGGTCGAGCCGGGCGACCCGGTCGCGCTGGCGAACGCCCTCGTGGAGCTGCTGGGCGACCCCGGCCTCGCCGAGCGCCTCGGCGACGCCGGTGAGCGGCTGCTCGCGGCCGGCTCGTCGTGGGACGAGGTCGCGGCCGCCGTCGACGCCGTCTGGGGGGAGCGGTGAGCATGGCCACCCAGCAGGGCAGCACCCAGGGACGCAGCAACAGCCTCGTCACCGGTGTCCTGTGGAACCTCGCGCAGTTCGGTGCCGGCCGGTTCGTGACGTTCGTCGTCACCATCGTGCTGGCGCGCCTCGTCGAGCCGTCGGCGTTCGGTCTGCTCGCACTCGGGCTCGTCGCGCTCGGCGTCTTCGACCGGCTCAAGGACGTCGGTGTCGGCCAAGGGCTGGTGCAGCGTCCCGGACCGTGGTCCAGGCTCGCCCCGACCGGGTTCACCCTCACCGTGTCAGGCGCCATCGTGCTGGCCGGTCTGTGTGCGGTCTTCGCCCCGCAGATCGCTGAGCTCCTCGGCGACCGCGCCCTGGCACCGGTGCTCCAGGTGCTCGCGATCAGCCTCGCCGTCAGCGGGCTGGCCGTGTTTCCCGACGCGGCGCTGCGACGGCACATGTACTTCCGGCAGCGCACCGCACCCGAGCTCGCCGGCGCCGTCGCCAAGGGCGTCGTGTCGATCGCCCTCGCGCTCGCCGGGTGGGGCGTGTGGAGCCTCGCCTGGGGTCAGGTCGCCGGCTCCGCCGCGACGACCATCGGCTACTGGATCGCCTACCGGCGCCACTCCGACGAGCCCATCCGTCCGGGGTGGGACCGGCCCGTCGCGAAGTCGCTGCTGACCTACGGCGGTCAGCTCGCCTGGGTGTCGCTCGCCGCCCTGCTGCTCGACAACCTCGACTACATCCTCATCGGGCGCCGGCTCGGGGCCGAGCAGCTCGGCTACTACACGGTGGCGTTCCGGCTGCCCGAGCTGCTCGTCATCAGCATCTGCACCGTCATCGGCCAGGTGCTGTTCTCCTCGTTCTCGGCACGCCAGGACGACGGCGCCGGTCTGCGCGGCCAGTACCTCGCGGCGACCAGTGTCGTCGCCATGGTCATCGTCCCCATCGGCGCCGGCCTCAGCGCCACGGCCCCCGACGTGGTGCCGGTCGTCCTGGGCGACGCGTTCTCCGCGAGCGTGCCCGTCCTGCAGTTCCTCGGCATCTACGGCCTGGTCTACGGGCTGACCTTCCACGCCGGCGAGCTCTACAAGGCCACGGGACGGGCGCACATCCTGCTCTGGCTGGCCGTGGTGAAGCTTGTCCTGATGCTGCCCACCCTGTGGATCGCGGCCGGGCACTCGATCACCGCGGTCGCGGGCGCGCTCGTCGGGCTGCACGTCGTCTTCGCGGTGCTGCGCGCCGGCATCGTCCGGCGCTACGTGGGGATCAGCGTGGGCGCCCAGGTGCGGGCCGTGATCGCGCCCGTCGTGGCCGGGGCCGTGATGTGGGGAGCGGTCGCCCTCGTCGGCGCCCTCCTGCCCGAGTGGCCGCACCTCGTGCGGTTGGTCCTGCTGATGGTGGTGGGCGCCGTGGTCTACCTGGGTGCGCTGGTCGTGCTCGACCGGTCGGCCATCGGTCAGCTGCGCTCCCTGGTCGGCCGGGTGCGGGGGCGCGCATGAGTGGGCACACCGAGCGGCTGGCCGGACTCGCCGTCCTGTCGGCCGTGATCGGCGACGCACGCAGCGTCCACGTGCGCGCCGACGACGTCGACCCCGCGCTGTGGGCCAGCGGACGCCACCTGCTCGTCGACCGGCCGGGCGGCGACACGGCAGCGGTCATCGTCGCCGACGGTGTCGACGACGCCGCCGCGAAGCTCGACGCCGTCGCCGCCGAGGTGGGCGAGACCAACACCCTGCGTGGTCCGGTCTGGGTGCTGTGGCGCGGCCAGCGCGCACGAGCGGTGGAGGACGCCGCAGCCCGGGCCCGACTGGCCGTGCACGCGGCGTTCCGCTGCACCGCCTCGCCGTCCGCGCCGGTCCACCTCGTGCGCGAGGGCCCCGGTGGGGCCACCCGGTGGTTCGGCGCGGCGGTCCGCGAGCGGTGGGGCTGGCGCAGCCGGATCGGGGCCCTGGCCAACCAGGTGCCGGCCATCGGCCAGCGCTTCTTCGAGGGCCGCGCGCTGCTGCTCGCCCCGCGCGAGGACACCCTGCGCTGGCCGGGAGCCGTCACGGCGGGCTCGACGCCGGCGGTGCTGCACCTGGCCAGTGGCACCAGCTCCGGCCGGGCCGTGCTCACGTGGGCTGACGAGTCCGGAAATCCCTTGGCCCACACCAAGGTCGGACTCTCGGAGCACTCGGCTGGACTCTCGGTGGAGGCCCACACCCTGACCGTGCTGGCCACCATGGGCGGCCTCGAAGGATCGGTGCCGCGGCTCGCGCAGTGGCAGGAGGCGGCCCACTGGCTCACGCTCACCCAGTCCCACCTGGCGGGCCGGGCGATCCATCCGCCGGCACCCGGCACCCCCGGTGCCGCGACCACACTCCACGACCTCGATTCGCGGGTCTCGGCCTGGGTGCGCGAGCTGGCGCTGGCGAGCCGCAGCGTCGCGCTCGGTGAGCTGCCCGCGACCGACCCGTCGGTCGCCGCCACGGTCGCAGGGGACTTCGACGACCCTGGCCTTGCTGAGGCGGTGCTGCGCGGGCTCGTGGTCGCCAAGGAACGCCCCAGCGTCCTGCACGGTGACCTGTGGCGGGGCAACGTGCTGCAGGCCCCCGATGGCACCTCGCTGCGGGTCATCGACTGGGAGTCGGCCCGCGTGGGCCACCCCGTCTTCGACCTCCTCACCTGGGTCGTGACCCAGCGCAGCTCGGGCGGCCCCGTCGGCCCGGCCTTCACCGAGGCCCTCACCGTCGAGGGCGACGGCGCAGTCACGGCCGAGCGCGTGGCCTCCCTGCTGGCCGCGATCGACCAGGAGCTCGACACCGACGACGTCGAGGCCCTCGTGCTCGCCCAGCTGGTCCTCATCGCCCTCGAGGGCGGCCCGGCCACGCCGTCGGAGGCCAGGCAGCGCGAGTGGCTCGCCGCCGTCGAGTCGGTCTGGCAGGCGTGGCAGCGTGACGGGTCGCCGTGGCGTCCCGCCGCCATGGGGCAGGTGCGGGCATGAGACCGATCCGCGCCCTGCACGTGCTCGACTCGTTCAGCTTCGGCGGGGCCGAGCAGCTCGTCGCCAGCCTCGGCGCCCACCCGTCACCCGGACTCGAGGTGCGGGCCGCCAGCCTCGCCCCGACCGGGCTCGGTCGCGACGCGATGCTGCCACGCCTCGAGGCGGCCGGGCTGCGGCCCGTCCACCTCGGCGTGCGCCGGCTCCTCGACGCCCCCGGCCTGTCACGGCTGGTCGGCCAGCTGCGCCGCAGCGGAGCCGATGTCGTGCACGCACACCTCGGGTATGCCGCGACGGTCGTGCCGCTTGCGGCTCGCCTTGCCGGGATCCCTTGTGTCGCAACGCTGCACCATGTGCCGGAGGACCTCCCGCGCGGCGAGTGGTTCAAGGAGCGCATGTCGGTGCGCGTGCCGACGCGGCTCGGCCGGCTGGTCTTCGTGTCGCAGTACGCCGAGGACGAGTTCGCGCGCCGCCACGGGCCCGCGCAGGACTCGTGGCGGGTCATCCACAACGCCGTCGACCTCGACCGCTTCCGGCCGCCGGAGCACCCCACCGAGCGGCCGCCGACGTGGCTCGCGCTGGCGGCACTGCGGGCGCCCAAGGGCCACGACGACCTGCTCCACGCGTGGGCCAAGGTCAGCGCGGCACATCCCGGCGCCCACCTCCTCGTCGCCGGGGACGGTCCCCAGGCCGACCACCTGCGCGACCTCGTCGTGCGGCTCGGCCTGCGGGACCAGGTCGAGCTGCTGGGTGCCCGCGACGACGTGCCCGAGCTGCTGCGGCAGGTCGACGGCGTCGTCTCCGCGTCCCACACCGAGGCACTTCCCACCGCGCTCATCGAGGCCGCAGCCAGCGGCCTGCCCGTCGTCGCCACCGCGGTCGGCGGCACGGCGGAGGTGGTGGTCGACGGGGTGACCGGGCGGCTGGTGCCAGCGCACAAGCCCGACCGGCTCGCCGACGCCCTGACCGCACTCGTCGACGACCCGGCCAGCAGGGCCCGAATGGGCGATGCGGCCCGCCACCACGCGCAGGACCATTTCGGAATGTCCCGCTGGGTCGACCAGCTCACCGATCTCTACACCGAGGTGCTCGGCACCCGCAGCAAGGAAAGGACACCATGACGTCCACCACGGACTCTCCCGCCACCCACCAGGAGCGGCGCCCGGTCTGGGCCGTCGCCCTCGCGCTGGTGGCCGCGCTGGCCGTCGGCGCGCTGGGCACGGCATACGTGCTCGCCCAGAACCCCGTCTATGAGGCGCAGGTCGACGTGCTCGTCTCCCCGGGGAAGGCGGCGAACGACTCCGACGCCGCGGCACTGTTCGACTCCCTCAGCCGCGGGCAGGTGGCCGCGACGGCCGCCGAGATCTTCCGCCAGGAGCGGTGGCGCGACGGGCAGGACGGCACGGTCGAGGCCGGCGTCGTCACGCCCAGCGCCGTGGTGCAGGTGACGGCCCAGGCGGACAGCGCCGCCAAGGCCACCAGCCTCGTCCAGGCCGTCGTCACCGCAGCCGACCCCGAGATCGACAAGGCGCTCGCGCCCTACCAGGTGGCGCGCCTGGACCAGACCGCCCCGACCGCTGACGTGGTGGGCCTGTCACGCGGTCTCATGCTCGTCCTCGTCCTCGTGGCCGCCGTCGTCGCCGGTGCGGCCGTGTGGCGGTTCGCCGCTGGTAGCAGGAGCACCCGCGGCGCGTGACCACCACCCCAGCCCCTCGGCGTGACGGCTCGGTCGGCGCGCTCGTCGTCGCCTGCCTGCTGGTCGCCGCGGAGTTCTCCGGCGCCTACGGCGTGCTCGACCCGATGCTGCCCTTCTCCGGGTTCACGGTGCTGCTGGGGGTCGGTGCGCTCGCGGCCGCGTTGACGGTGCGCGACTGGTTCCGCCAGGTGCCGCTGGTCGTCCTGGGGGCGATGGCCGCCTACGTGCTGGCCCTCGCGGTCTCCGCCAGCCAGTCCGAGGTCGACCCGAGCGTGACCGCGACCGCGGTCACCGACGCCCTCAAGGAGCTCGCCTTCGTCGCGGTGCTGCTGGCCCTCGTCACCGCCTCGCCGCGGCGCTCGCGGTGGCCGGCGCTCGCGACCAGCCTCGCGGCGCCGCTGGCCGTGATCTGCGTGTTCGCGCCGATCAACGAGTGGGTCCTCGGCAACAGCTACTCCTTCGCCGGCTTCGACACGGTCACGACCGCGCTCGGCGTCGGCGTCATCGCGGCCCGTCACGCCGGCCCGGTCCCGGACGCGAACTTCTGGGGCCGCTTCCTCGTGCTGGCGCTGCCGTTCGCGCTGGTCATCACCTCCCTGCTGTGGCGCGGTGTCGCCCGCCGCGCACCGCGCCGCTCGGTCCTGCTCGCGCTGGTGACCGCGGGTGGGGTGGGCGCCATCGTGGTCAGCATCTACCTCACCGGTTCGCGGGGGACCTTCCTCGCGGCTGCCGTCGGGCTGGCCGTCCTCGTCTTCGCCGCCGGGGTGCCGTTGCGGCGCCTGTGGTGGGCCGTCCCGGCCGGTGGGCTGGTCTTCCTCATCCCCGGCGTCGGCAGCCGGCTGCTCAGCACGTTCAGCGTCTCCGAGAGCGCCCAGCGGGCCGGCGCGGACGGGTCGGTCGTCGAGCGCCTCGCCACCCAGGAGGTGGCACTGCGGATGATCGAGCAGTCGCCCCTGACCGGGATCGGTCCCGGCGGGTATGCCGAGGCGTTCGCCCGCGAGGCCGCGACCACCGACCTGACGCTCACCCGCGTCGTCGCGCCGCACAACCTCTACCTGGCGCTGTGGTCCGAGTCGGGCATCCTGGGCCTGCTCGCCTGGGTGGCCCTCGTCGTGGCCGCCGGCTACCTCGCGGTGCGCGCGCTGCGCGCCTCGGCTGCCTCACCCGACCCGGTCGTCGCCCGACTTCGGCCGTATGCCGCCGCGGCGCTGGCCGGGATCGTGGCCTGGTCGGTGGCGAGCGCGTTCCTGCACCTGTCCTACGTCCGGATCCTGCTCATCGTCATCGTGCTGGCCGCGGTGCTCGACCGGGAGGCGCGGGCGGCCGCGGCACGGGAACCGGCCGTCGTCCACGACGTGGGCACGCACCGCCAGGACCGCGGCTCCTTCGTCGGCGAGGTCCGGGCCGGGGCCGGCTGGGCGCTCGGCGCCGGTGTCGTCACGGCAGTCGTCGCGGTCGCGGTTTCGCTCGCGCTCACCGGCGGCACCCGCACCACGCTGTCCGGGTGGCTCGTGCCCGTCGACGACGGCACCTACGCCCTCAGCCTGCGCACCCGGACCGCCGTCCTGCCCACCTTCGCGGTGGCTCTCGGCTCCCACTCGCGCCTGCTGGTGGACTCCCAGGGCGACCCCAACAGCGGGCTGGTGACGCTCACGGCCACCGGTCCCGACGAGGCGGACGCCACCTCGTTGCTCGAGGACGTCGCGAACCGCACGCCCGCGGTGCTCGAACGGACCGGTCTCGACCGGTTCTACACCGTGCGCTGGAGCGAGGTGCGGGTCGTGCCGTCGAGCGACCGGCTCGTCTCGGTCGTCCTCGCCGGCGCCGGTGGTGCCGTGCTCGGTGCGTTGGCCGGTGTCCTTGCGTCCATCCGCCGGATCCGTCCACGTCCGGCCTGGCGGACCATGGAGGAGGTCCCGTGAGAGTCGCGCACGTCATCCACTCCCTCGGGGCCGGCGGTGCCGAGACGGTGCTCGAGCACCTGGTCCCGGCCGCGGCCGACACCGGTGTCGAGGTCGTGGTCATCGGCCTGTCCGACGCCGAGGACAACCGCACCGCCGAGCGCCTGCGTGCCCTCGGCGCCACCGTCCACGAGCTGCACCGTGCCCGTTACGACCCGACGGTGGTGCGCGCCGTCGCCGACCTGCTGCGCGCGGAGCGCATCGACCTCGTGCACACCCACCTCAAGCACGCCGACGTCGTCGGTGGGGCGGCTGCCCGCCGAGTCGGTGTGCCCGCGGTGTCGACGTTGCACGTCATTGAGGACCCGACGTCCGCCGCGGCGCGCCTGCGGGTGCGCTTCGCCGCGGCCGTGCGCTCGCGCCTGGCCGCCAGGACGGTCGCCGTGTCGGGCGCCCAGCGTGACTGGTATGCCGTGTGGGCACCTCACCCGGAGCGAATCGCCTTGGTGCCCAACGGCGTTGCCGAGCCCGCACCGGTCCGGACCCGTGAGCAGGTCCGGGCCGAGCTGGGGGTCGCACCCGACCAGGTGCTGGCCATGACGGTGTCCCTCATGCGCCCCGAGAAGGGGCACGGTGACCTCCTCGACGCGCTCACCGGCATACCCGACGACGTGCCGCTCGTCGCGGCGCTGGCAGGCGACGGTCCGCTCCTGCACGACATCAGGGCGCGGGTCGACGGCGACCCGCGGCTGCGAGATCGCGTGCGGGTGCTCGGTTTTCGCACCGATGTCGACGACCTGCTGGCAGCCAGCGACCTCGTCATCCATCCCAGCCGCGCCGATGCGCTGCCCACGTCCGTGGTGAGCGCCATCGCCAGCGGGCGGGCCGTCGTCGCCACCGACGTCGGTGGGCTCGCCGACATCGTGGGTGCGGGCGCCGGCGTCCTGGTGCCCGCCGGGTCCGTGCCTGAGCTGCGCGACGCCGTCATCGAGCTGACCGGTGACCGCGCGCGCCGCGACGCCCTCGGGGCGGACGGCCGACAGCGGTACCTCACCGAGTTCGCCGCGCCCGTGTGGGCGTCGCGACTGCAGGAGCTCTACACCCAGGTGGCCGGGGAATCCATCGCAGGGAGACGCACATGACCGTGCAACGCGTGGCCATCGTCAGCGCCGTCGCGCCCTACCCGCGGGACAGCGGGAAGAGCGTCGTCATCGCCGGGTTCCTCGACCACTTCCGCCGTCGCATGCCGGAGGCCGAGATCCACTACGTCCACGTCGGGCGCCCACTGGAGAGCCGGGAGGGCTTCGAGGGCGTCGTCGTCCACGAGGTGGGGCGGCGCGCGCGGCACGAGCTGGTCCGCAGCCTCCTGTGGGGTGTGCCCGTGCAGCGGCTGAGCCTGCAGGAGGCGTTCACCGCCTCGGGGCAGGTGGCGCACCGGCTCGGCGCGCTCCTGGACGACATCGACGCAGACCTGGAGGTCATCGACACCATCCGGATGGCCCAGCTCGTCGAGCGGCACGAGGGACGCGGCCGTCGCGTCCTCTACCTCGACGACCTGTTCAGCGAGCGCTACCGGCGGATGCTGGACGTGCTCGACGACGACCGCGGCAGCCACTTCGACCCGCTCGGCCAGTTCACCGTCCACGTGCCCTCGGCGCTGAGCGGTCTCACGCGCAACCAGACGGTCCGCCGCTGGCTCCTGCTGCTCGAGCGCCGACTGGTGCAGCGGCGCGAACAGCGGGCCGCGCAGCAGGCCGAGCTGTCGCTGCTGCTCAACGCCGAGGAGGCGGAGCTGCTGCGCGAGCGGTCGGGTGCGGCCGTCCGGTCCGTGCCGCCGCTGGTGTCGGTGCCGTCGACGACGCGCGCGGCCTGGTCCGGACGTCCCGAGTTCTGCTTCGTCGGCCTGCTGTCGATCGCGCACAACGACGATGGGCTGTCGTGGTTCCTGCGCGAGGGGATGCCCGAGCTGCTGGCGCAGCGGCCCGACGCGGTGCTGCACGTGATCGGGCGCGGGGCGTCGCCGCAGGTGGTGCAGCTGGCCGCGCAGTTCGGCGACAGCGTCCGCCTGCACGGCTTCGTCGACGACCTCGACGCGCTCGTGGCACCCAGCTGCGCCATGGTCAACGTGCTGCGCTTCGGGTCCGGGGTGAAGATCAAGGTGCTCGAGGCGCTCGCGCGTGGGCTGCCCGTGGTGACCACCGCGGTGGGCGCCGAGGGCATCGCCGAGTCGTCCGAGGGCCTCGTGGTGGCGGCCTCCGCCCGGCAGGCCGGGCGCGAGCTCGCGCGGCTCGCCGATCCCGGCCAGCGTGAGCTGGCCAGCCGGGAGGCGGCCCGCCTGTATGCCGAGCGCTACTCACCCGAGGTCGTGCACGCGGCATACGATGAGGCCTTTGGCACCACGGCGCTGGAGAGGAGACAGGCCTGAGTCCGCCACGGCACGCAGCCAGGGGGACCAGGGTCATGCCCGTCGCGGCGGTCGTCGCGCTCGTGCTGGCGCTGGTCTCCGTGCTGTTGACCCTGCAGTGGTCGCCCGAGCCGGCGCCGACCCGGGTCGCGGTGGGCGAGTCGACGCCCCGGGAGACCGATGTGCGGCCCCCGTGGACGCCCACCCCGCCAGCCACGCCGACCACGACCGCGACGACCAGGCCCGCACCCAGCACCACCACCGCGAAGCCCGCACCCAGCACCAAGCCCCGGCCCACGCCGAGCGCGTCACGTCGCAAGCCGAGCCCGCAGGCGCAGGTGCGGCCCGGCGCCTTCGACCCGGCGAACCTCTTCCCCACCGGCCCGTTCCGGCGGGTGGTGAGCGGTGCACCCGTCGACCCGCGCTCGGCGGCCTACGTGCAGCGGATGAGCAGCGAGAACCTCGTGATCTCGATGCGGCAGTGGACCGTCCCGGTGTATGCCGCGCAGGCGTCGACGCCGCGCAGCACGGTGGCCCTGACGCAGACGTGGGGCAGCGGCATCACCGAGCTGAGCGGCGTGCCGATGCCGTCGGGCGCCCGGCCCGACCCTGCCGGCGACGGCCACCTGACAGTGGTGCAGCCGAGCTCGGGGTGCGTGTACGACTTCTACCGGGCGCGTCGCGCCGCAGACGGCTGGGCCGCCGACTGGGGCAATGCCATCGCGATGAGCTCGTCCGGCATCTACTCCGACGGTGGGGGCACCCGCGCGGCCGGTTTCTCCGCGGCCCTCGGCCTGATCTGGCCGCAGGAGATCGCTCGCGGCCGCATCGACCACGCGCTGGTCTTCGCCTACCCCTTCACCCGCACGGGTGACCCGGTCGCGCCCGCGACCAGGTCCGATGGGCGCAGCGGCGACCCGGCCGCACTGCCCATCGGGTCGCGCGTGCGGCTCGACCCGAACCTCGACCTGTCGCGGCTGGGCCTCAACCGGGCCGAGCGGGTGGTGGCCAAGGCGTTGCAGGAGTACGGCATGGTGCTCGGCGACACGAGCGGGGGCTTCACCCTGTATGCCGCGCAGCCGAGCGGCCTCGGCGCCGACCCCTACCGGTCGCTGTTCGACACGACCTCCGACTGGGCCTCGCTCGCCAAGCTGCCCAAGGACCGCTTCCAGGTGGTCGACCTGCCGGGTGAGTCCGCGGGCGGCTCGGGCACCGCGTCCGCCTGCGGCACGCTGGAGTAGTCGGCCGGGTAGCCCCGGCCTCATCCGTTCGGACGATGGGGCCTTGGCCAAATCGTCAGTGGCAGTAGGTGTTTGGCCGCGACGGAGGCTTTCGTTTGCTTATGGTTCCGCTGCGATGAGAGCACCGAACCCCCTCCCCCGTGCGGCCTGGCCGGCCGTCGCCGTGACTGCGGCGATGCTGTGGCTGCTGGCTGCCCCCGGCCCTGCCCAAGCCCGACCAGTCGGTCCGCAGACCTCGCCGCTCGCCGTGAGCCGCACCCTCACCGCCTCGGTCAAGGCCTCCTCCACGACCAGGACGCCGACGACGCGCACCGCGACGACCCGGACGCTCGCCCCCAAGGCCTATGCGCCCAAGGTCACCACGACCAAGGCCGACCCGACGACCCTCTTCCCGACCGGCCCCTTCCGGCAGCGGGTCGACACGATGGCACTCGACCCGCGCAACACGGCATACGTGGAGCGGATGAGCACCGCAAACCTCGTGATCTCGTTGCGGCGGTGGACCGTTCCGGTCTACGGCGCCACCAGCACCACCCCGCTGTCGAAGGTGGCGCTGACGCAGACCTGGGGCACGGGCATCACCTTGTTCAACGGCCTGCCCCTGCCCTCGGGTGCACGCCCGGACCCCGAGGCCGACGGCCACCTCACCGTGGTCAAGCAGAGCAACGACTGCGTCTACGACCTCTACCGGGCCCGCACCACGAGCACCGGCTGGGCGGCCAACTGGGCCAACGCCACACCGATGTCCGGGTCGGGCATCTACACCGACGGTGGCGGGACCCGGGCCGCCGGCTTCTCCGGGGCGCTGGGTCTGGTGTGGCCCCAGGAGATCGAGCGGGGTCGCATCGACCACGCGCTGGTCTTCGGCTACCCCTACACCCGCAGCGGCCTCCCGGTGCCGCCCGCCACCCGGTCGGACGGTCGGACCGACGCGGCCGACGCACTGCCGATGGGTGCGCGGGTGCGGCTCGACCCCAAGCTCGACCTGTCCACGCTCAAGCTCACCAAGGCCGAGCGGGTGGTCGCGAAGGCGTTGCAGGAGTACGGCATGGTGCTCGGCGACACCAGTGGCGGCTTCACCCTCTACGCCGCGCACCCCTACGGCCTGGGCAGCGACCCCTACGCGGGGATGTTCGACACGGGCAGCGACTGGGCGTCGCTGGCCAAGCTGCCGAAGAACCGGTTCCAGGTCGTGACCCTGCCGCCCACCGTGAGCCGCAAGACCGCGCCCCAGTCCGCCTGCTCCGCCCTGCGCTGAGCAGACTCTGAGCCGAGAACCGTTGCGACACAACGGTTCGCGCCCCAGTGCGTGTGTGGTGCGCTGCCCTTCGCATTGCGGGTAGGACGGGTGGGCCGGGCGACCTAGCGTGGTTGGTGTCACTCGCCGCGGTGGGGCATCCCACCTGACCACTGCACCGGGTGAGCATCGTCTGATGGTGCGTGCGTGGATCGAGCCTGCCTCTCCGCGGCACGATCGGAAGGAACGACCGTGCCCACCTCTGTGCCGTGGCTTGCTGCCTCCGGCCTGGCCACACTCTGCTGCACCACCCTCGTCCTCACTGCGCCCCAGACGTCGGCGCAACCCATCACCCCACCCCAGCGTGCGTTCCCGTCCTCCACCCAGTGGGTCTGGCGGGACAGCCGGCAGGCGCAGCCAGTCGACCCGTCCAGGGTGTTCCCGACCGGGCCACTGCGCGAACGCGTCGACACCCGCCCCATCGACCCCGACTCGGCGGCATACGTGCGCAGGATGAGCACCGAAAACCTCGTGATCTCGTTGCGCCGGTGGACCGTTCCCGTCTTCGGCGCGTCGCTGCGCACCCCGCGGGTCGACGTGCCGCTCACGCAGACCTGGGGCACCGGCATCACGACGCTCGCCGGCGTGCCGATCCCCCGCGGGGTGCGGCCCGACCCGGAGGCGGACGGGCACCTCAGCGTCGCCCAGCCGGGCACCGGGTGCATGTACGACCTCTACCGCGCCCGTCAGGAGGACGGTCGCTGGGTCGCCAACTGGGGCAACGCGACCGAGCTCGGCGGCTCGGGCATCTACCGCGACGGCATGGGCACCCGGGCGGCCGGCTTCTCCGCTGCGCTCGGGCTGGTGTGGCCGCAGGAGATCGAGCGCGGCCGCATCGAGCACGCCCTCGTCTTCGCCTACCCCTTCACCCGGGCCGGGCTGCCCGTGCCACCGGCCACGCGCTCGGACGGTCGGACGGACTCACCGGACGCCCTGCCCATCGGGGCTCGCGTGCGTCTCGACCCGAGGCTCGACCTGTCCACGCTGGGTCTGCGTCCCGCGGAGCGGGTGGTCGCCACGGCGTTGCAGGAGTACGGCATGGTGCTCGGCGACACCAGCGGTGGTTTCACGCTCTACGCCGCGCACCCCTACGGACTCGGCTCCGACCCGTATCCGTCGCTGTTCGGCACGACGAGCGACTGGGCCTCCCTCGCCAAGCTGCCCAAGGACCGGTTCCAGGTGCTGACCCTGCCGCCGACCGTGCCGCGCCAGAGCGCCCCGCCGTCGCGGTGCGCCCAGCTGAGGCGCTGAGCGGCAGGCGCTGAGCTGAGGCGCTGAGCGGCACCCGGCCACGCGGCATACCTCTGACGTCTGAGCGCTGGCGCTCGTGCGGTCGCGGGCCTAGGTTCGAAAGCATGAGCGAGGACAGGGACGGGATCGACCCGCAGGTGCCGCCGAGTGGCCCGGGGTGTGTGGAGTGCCTTGAGTCCGGCGGCTGGTGGGTGCACCTGCGCCGGTGCGCGCAGTGTGGCCACATCGGCTGCTGCGACACCTCACCGAGCCAGCACGCGACGCACCACTTCGAGGACACCGGTCACCCGGTGATCCGCAGCTACGAGCCGGGCGAGGACTGGTTCTGGGACTTCCGTGAGCAGAAGGGTTTCCTCGGGCCGGCACTGGCCGACCCGCAGAGCCACCCGGCCGACCAGCCCGTCCCGGGGCCCGAGGGCAAGGTGCCCGACAACTGGATGGAGCTCATCAACCAGTGACCGGCACTGCGCGCGAGCCGCTCCCCAACACCGGCGCGGCGGCGCAGGCCGCTGCCGACCCAGACCTGGTCTGGCACTACACCGACGGCCCGGGTCTCATCTCGATCCTCACCCACCACGTGCTGTGGGCGACGAGCGCGTCGTTCCTGAACGACCAGCAGGAGGTCGCACTCGGCGGCGAGCTCATCGTGCGGCGGCTGCTGGAGCTGGCCGACCAGGGCGACGACGAGTTCTTCACGGCGATGGCCGACCGGGTCCGCGGCAGCGTCGAGGAGGGGCATGGACCGAGCGCTGCCGGGTTCTTCATCCTCAGCGCCGCCCGTGCCTGGGACAGCCTGGTCATGTGGCGCAACTACGGGGGACTGGCGGAGTCGTATGCCGTGGGGCTCGACGCGGGCAGCCCGCTGATGGTGTTGGGGGACGAGGGTTTCGAGGGTGACACGGTGCTGAACGCGTCGTTCCGCCGGTTCTACCTGCGGCGGATGCCGTGGAAGCCGGTGCAGTACGCCGAGTCCGAACAGCTCGCCCTCGTGGACGCCGTCTTTGACGACCTGCCCGAGCAGATGGCCCGGATGCGCGACGGCACCGCCCGGCTCGGCGTTGCCAAGGAGGACCTGGCCGACACCCCGCAGCTGCCGCCGGAGCTGGCCGCCGACGTGGCTTCCGCCCGCGACGCCCTCGAGCACGCGCTGCTGCTCATCAAGCACGCCGGGTTCGAGGACGAGGACGAGACCCGGCACGCCTTCGTCCTGTTCTCCGACCCGGCCGATGAGGCAGCGCAACGGCTCGAGGCGCGGCTTCTGCGCTACCGCTCCACGGCATACGGCATCGCCCCTTATCTCGAGCTGACCGGCGCCGCCCCCGACCAGTCGGCCGACGCTGTCGTCGCGCCTCGGCCACATCCGCTGCCGATCCGGGCGGTCGCGATCTCGCCGTCCCCCAACGGATCCGAGGCCACGACGTCGTTGCAACGGTTGCTGGCCTCGCGCGGCTATCCCGACGTGCCGGTGCTGCGCTCGGCCATCCCGTTCCGCGGCTGACCCACCGCTCGCACCCGGCGATCACTCAGGGTGCGCTCAGGGTCGACTGGGTATCTGCCCTGATGTGCCGCGGGTGCCGCGGCCGACATCCTTGCTGGCATGGCCACCCGTCTCGCCCCGGTTCCTCGCACGGCCGCCAAGCTGCTGCTCTCCGGAGCCGCTGCCGCGGGCATCATCGCGATCGCGCTGCCCAAGGTCGCGGGCGCCGAGTGGTCGCAGATCGCCACGGTCCTCGGGGGTCTGAGCGGCGCGCAGCTGGTGTTGTTGACCGTGGTCTGGCTCGCTGGGCTGTGGGTGCAGACGCCCGCCCTGACCGCGGCGATGCCGGGGCTCACGCACCGACGGGCGTTGCTGCTCAACCTGACTGGCTCGTTCGTCTCCAACCTCATGCCGCTCGGGGGCGCGGTCGGCACGGTGGCCAACTGGCGGATGGCGCGCACCTGGGGCTTCACGACGGCGGCGTTCGGGCGGTGGGCGGTCCTGACCAACCTCGTCGACACCCTGCTCAAGTTCGTCCTCCCCGGCATCGCCCTCCTGTGGCTCGGCGCCGCGGGACTGGAGGTGAAGGGCTCGGTGAGCACCGCGGCATACGTCGGTCTCGGGTTGCTCACCGCGTCGGTCCTCGCGGTCTGGCTCGTCGCCCGCGACGACCGCGCGGTGCGCTGGCTCGGGCAGGTGGCCGACCGGGTCGTGCAGCGGGTGCGCTTCGTGCGCCCGCCCGAGGGTGGGTATGCCGCGTGGGCGGCGTCGTTCCGCCGCGACAGCGCCGACCTGGTCGCCCGCGGCTGGGGCCGGATGATCGGGGGCAAGCTCGCGTATGCCGCGTTGCAGGCGGTGTTGCTGTGGCTGTGTTTTCGCGTGATCGGGGCGGAGGTGCACCCGGCCGTGATCGGTGCGGCGTTCGCGGTGGAGCGGATCCTCACGATGGCGGCGATCACGCCGGGGGCGACGGGGATCGTCGAGCTCGGGATGGTCGGCGTGCTGGTGGCGCTCGGGGTCGAGGCGGCGCCGGCCGCCGCCGGGGTGTTGCTCTACCGGGCGTTCATCTTCGGCATGGAGATCCCGGTGGGCGGGCTGGCGTTCGGCGCGTGGCTGGTGCGCACCCGCGGCCGCGTCACCGTCCCCGCCTGACGCAACCTCCCAAAGGGATGTTTGACAGTATGCCGCGCGCTCGCCATACTCCCAAACATGCCTTTGGGAGATGAGACCGAGCCGGAGAGGCTGCGGCGGCTGCGCGCGGTAGCCCACCCGGTGCGGCTGCGGATCCTGTCACTCCTCACGGGGTCGGCCATGTCGGCCGCCGAGGTCGCGCGCGAGCTCGGCATCACCCAGGCCAACGCGAGCTATCACCTGCGGCGGCTCGCCGACACGGGGCGCATCGACGTCGTCGGCACCGAGAAGGTCCGCGGCGGGGTCGCCAAGAAGTACCGCTACGCCAAGGAGACGGACACCGGTCCCGGCAGGGGTGGCACGGCGCAGCGGCTGCGGGCGGGCGCCGGCGACCCTGAGGCGCTCCAGCTCATCCTCGCCGCGACCGCCACCGAGCTGCAGCGGCGCGCGGCCCACCACCGCCCGCGCCCCGAGCTGGCCCGCGACACCGTGTTCAGCGACCTCGAGACTTGGCTCGACCCGCAGACCTGGACCGAGGTGGTCGAGCTCGTCGAACGCGCCAGCACCCTGGCCCACGAGCGAGCCCAGCCCGCCCGCAGCGAAGGCACCGTGCCAGTGTCGTTCACGGCCATCCTCTTCGGCCTGGATGAGGACACCGAAGACCGCGAGGACCCCGAGAAGGCCGAGGGCCCCGCGTGAGGCTCACCGACTCGTGGGAGGCGTTGCGGGAGAAGAACTTCCGCTGGCTCTTCATCGCCCGCACCATCTCGCTGTCGGGAGCCTCCATGGCCCCGGTGGCCTTCGCGTTCGCGGTGCTCGACGTGGGTGGGACGGCCAAGGCCCTGGGCCTGGTGCTGGCCGGGCGCACCACCGCACTCGTCGTGTTCCTGCTCGTCAGCGGCATCGTGTCCGACCGCTTCCCCCGCAGGCTGGTGCTCATCGCGTCGCATGCGGTGACGGCCCTGACCCAGGGGCTGGTCGCCTGGTTGGTCATCTCGGGCAACGCCACGGTGGCCTCGGTGTTCGTGCTCGAGTGCCTCAACGGAGCGGTGTCGGCCTTCACGATGCCCGCGCTGCAGGGAGTCGTCGCCCAGGTCGTGCCACGGCGCCTGCTCCAACAGGCCAACGCGCTGATGTCGTTCGCCCGCAACGGAACCCTGGTGGTCGGACCCGCCGTGGCCGGCGTCGTGGTTGCAGGCCCCGGAGCGGGGTGGGCACTCGCCGTCAATGCCCTCGCGTATGCCGGCGCAGCGCTCGCGCTGACCCGCCTCGTCATCCCGCCGATCGCCCGGACCGCCTCCTCGATGGTGCGCGACCTCCGCGACGGCTGGGCCGAGTTCACGCGCTACCAGTGGCTGTGGGTCATCGTGGTCGCCTTCGGGTTCCTCAACGCGATCCACATGGGCGTGTGGATGGTGCTGGGCCCCTTCGTGGCCAAACAGCACCCGGACACCCTCGGCGAGCGCGGCTGGGGACTGGTCCTCGCCGCGGAGGCAGCGGGCGCGATCCTCATGACCCTCGTGCTGATGCGCGGACAGCTTCGGCACCCGCTGCGGGCCGGGATGGCGGGCGTCAGCCTCATCGCGGTCCCGCTGGTGCTGCTGGGCCTTGCGCCCACGGTCGTGCTGCTGGTGCCTGCCGCGTTCGTCGCGGGTGCTGGCATCGAGGTGTTCGGCACCGGCTGGAACGTCTCGCTGATGGAGAACGTCCCGCCCCAGGCCATGTCGCGGGTGGTGTCCTACGACATGCTCGGGTCCTACATCGCCATCCCCGTCGGCACCACCGTGTTCGGCGCGTTGTCGACTGTGTCGGACCCGCGCTGGCTGGCCGGGGTGGCGGGCGTCGGCTACCTGGTGATCTGCCTGGCGACGCTTGCCCTACCGAGTGTCTGGCGTCTCGAGCGGGTTGCGGCCGGCGGGCCGGTGGACCGGTCAGCCGAGCAGGCGGCGCAGGGCAGCTGACTCCGCCCGCAGGCGTTCGGCGGCCTCGGGCTGGCCGGCGAGGGTGAGCTCGTCGGCAGCCGCGTCGCGTTCGCGCACCTCCTCGGTGACGATGGCGACCCGGTCGTCCTCGGTGAGCTCGCGCCGAGCGGTCTCGGCGGCGCCGACGCCGACCGCCCCCGCGATCGGCCCGGACCCGGCCCGGGTGTCCAGCTCGGGAGTCGGTACGGCCTCGGCGTTGGAGATGGCCGCCATGGCGGAACGGATCGCGCTGACCGCAGCCGTCTCCCGGGACCGCATGGCGGGCACGAGGGCAGCGCGCAGCCGCTCGGCGATCGAGGTCGCCGCGCCCCTGCCCTCGGTGGTCATGACTCGATCATCGCGCACGCGCGCCGGTCGCGGCGCGCCTTTTGTCCAGCCAGCCCATGACGGGAGTTGCCGTGACCCCGTGGACGAAGACGCTGAGCACCACCGTGAAGGCGACCGTCGACCAGAGCCACCGGGCCTCGGGGAAGTCCGCCTTTCCGAGGGCGTAGGACAGGTAGTAGAGCGACCCGATGCCGCGCACCCCGAAGAACGCGGTCGCCAGCCGCTCGCGCGGTCCGAGGCCGCCAGGCTCGCCCCGGGGACGCGGGGCGATGCTGAGACCGACCATCCCGAACACCGGACGGAAGACGAAGACCAGCGCCAGCCCGACCACGACCCCCCGCCAGTCGAGGTTGGCGAGCAGTCCGTTGGTGAGCTCGACGCCGAGCAGCAGCAGCACCAGGAGGGTGAAGAGCCGCTCCAGCCGCTCGACCACCTCGTGCATCGAACGCTGGTAGTCGTGGTGTCGCTCGGCGGCGCGCACGGTCATGGCGCACGTGAAGACCGCCAGGAAGCCATAGCCACCCGCGACCTCCCCCACGCCGTATGCCGTGAGCAGGGCGGCGAGCGCGAGCAGCGGTTCGTTCTGCTCGGCCAGCCGCAGCGAGGTCGAGCGGGAACGGAACGCCACCTTGCCCAGCACCCAGCCCACCACCAGACCGGCCAGCACCCCGATGGCGACTTTGCCGATGAGGTACCACGTGACCCACTTCAGCCCCCAGTCCGCGAAGGTGCCGGCGCTCGCGAGGAGGATCGCGGCATACACGAAGGGGAAGGCGAGTCCGTCGTTGAGCCCCGCCTCCGAGGTGAGGGCGAAGCGCACCTCGTCGTCCTCGTCGACCTCGTCGGCGTCGAGGCCGTTGTTCTCCAGGTCGGCGGGGCCGCCGACCTGGACGTCGGACGCGAGCACCGGGTCGGTGGGGGACAGGACCGCGCCGAGCAGGAGCGCGGCGGCCGGGGCGATGCCGAGCACCCACCAGCCGAGCAGCGCCACCCCGCCGATGCACAGCGGCATCGTGATGGCGAGCAGCCGCCACGTGGGTGACCAGGCCCGCCACGAAGCGCGGCTGCGCAGCAGCAGGGGACGGTCGAGGGCGAGGCCGACACCCATGAGGGCGATGAGGACGGTGAGCTCGGTGAGGTGCTCGACGACCTTGCCGCCCTCGACCGGGTCGAGCGGTATGCCGTCGACGAGCGGGGTCAGGCCCAGCACCATGCCGATCGCGACGAGCACGATCGGCGGCGACAGGGCGACCCTCCCGAGCACTCGGGGCAGGGCGACGGCAAGGAGCAGGCACAGGCCTGCGACGAGGAAGATGGCATCAGACTGCATGGCCTCGCCACGCTAACAACGGGCGGTCGGCGCAGCGAGGCGAGCAGTGCGGCCGTTCAGGATGTGGGCTGGAATCGCCTGAGTCGCAACGAGTTCGTCACGACGAAGACCGACGACAGGGCCATCGCGGCGCCGGCGAGCATGGGGCTGAGGAGGCCGGACGCGGCGAGCGGGATCGCGGCCACGTTGTAGGCGAACGCCCAGAACAGGTTGCCCTTGATGGTGCCGAGGGTGCGCCGGGCGAGCCTGATCGCGTCGGGTGCGGCGCGCAGGTCGCCACGCACGAGCGTCAGGTCGCTGGCCTCCTTGGCGACGTCGGTGCCGGTGCCCATGGCCAGACCGAGGTCGGCCTGGGCGAGGGCGGCCGCGTCGTTGACACCGTCGCCGACCATCGCCACGACCTTGCCGTCGCGCTGGAGCCGCGTGACGACGTCGGCCTTGTCCTGGGGCATGACCTCGGCCACGACCTCGTCGATGCCCACCTGGGCGGCTACGGTGCGGGCGGCTGCCTCGTTGTCGCCGGTGAGCATGACGGGGGCGAGCCCGAGGGCGCGCAGCTCGCGGATCGCCTGTGCCGACGTGGGTTTCACCGTGTCGGAGACGACGATGACACCGCGGGGTATGCCGTCCCACGCCACCGCGACCGCGGTCGCCCCACGCTGCTGGGCGGCGTCGAGGGCCTCGGCCAGCTCGGCGGGCAGGTGGACCGACCAGTCGGCGAGCAGCCGGGGTCGGCCGACGACCACGGCGCGACCGCCGACGACACCGTGGACGCCCAGACCGTCGTCGCTGACGAAGTCCTGGACCGGCTCGAGCTCACGCGTGGCACGGGCCGCGCGGGTGATGGCTGCGGCGATGGGGTGGGCTGACCCGGACTCGACGGCCCCCGCGACGGCGAGCACCTCGTCGGCTGACTGGCCTTGGGCAGCAACGACATCGGCGACCGTCATCTCGCCGGTGGTGATGGTGCCGGTCTTGTCGAGCACGACCGTGTCGACGGTGCGGGTCGACTCCAGCACCTCCGGGCCGCGGATGAGCAGACCGAGCTGGGCGCCACGCCCGGTGCCGACCATGAGCGCGGTCGGCGTCGCGAGCCCGAGCGCGCAGGGGCAGGCGATGATGAGGACGGCGACGGCGGCCGTGAAGGCGGCAGTCCAGCCCGCGCCCGTGCCCGCCCAGAAGCCGAGCGTCGCGGCGGCCAGGACCAGCACGACCGGCACGAAGATGCCGCTGATGCGGTCGGCCAGCCGCTGCACCTGGGCCTTGCCGTTCTGGGCGTCCTCGACGAGCCGGGCCATCTGCGCCAGCTGGGTGTCGGCGCCGACCCGCGTGGCTCGCACGACGATGCGTCCGCCGGCGTTGACGGTGGCACCGATGACGTCGTCGCCGGCGCGCACCTCCACGGGCACGGACTCACCGGTGACCATCGAGGCGTCGACGGCTGACGAGCCGGACTCGACGACCCCGTCGGTGGCGATCTTCTCGCCGGGACGCACGACGAACCGCGTGTCCACGGTGAGCTGGTCGACCGGCACGCGCTCCTCGACCTCACGGCCCTCCGGCCCGGCCCGCAGCACCGATGCCTCGCTGGCGCCCATCTCCAGGAGCGCCCGCAGTGCCGCGCCGGCCGTGCGCTTGGCGCGCTTCTCGGCATACCGGCCGGCGAGGATGAACGTCGTCACGCCCGCCGCAGCCTCGAGGTAGATGTTGCCCGCACCGTCGGTGCGCTCCAACGCGATCCGGAACGGGTGGGTCATGCCGGGCTCGCCCGCGGTGCCGAAGAACAGCGCATAGACCGACCACCCGAATGCCGCGAGGGTGCCGATTGACACGAGCGTGTCCATCGTCGCCTGGCCGTGCCGCAGGTTGACCCACGCGGCGCGGTGGAACGGCCAGGCGCCCCACACCACGACGGGTGCGGCGAGCACGAGCGAGAGCCACTGCCAGTAGCGGAACTGCCAGGCCGGCACCATGGCGAGCGCGATGACGGGCAGGGACAACAGCGCCGACACGACCAACCGGTCGCGGAGCGACTTGAGCGGATCCTCCTCTGCGGCAGCGGAATCCGGTGAGGCAGCCGTGCTCCCCGGCGCGGGTTTCGGCTGGGGAACGGTCGCGGTGTATCCGGTCTGCTCGACGGTGGCGACCAGGTCGTCCTCGGTGAGGTCGCCGGCATACGTGACCTTGGCCTTCTCGGTCGCGTAGTTGACGCTGGCCGTGACGCCGTCAAGCTTGTTGAGCTTCTTCTCCACGCGGGCCGCGCAGGAGGCGCAGGTCATGCCGCCGATGACGAGCTCGACCTCACGCGGGGTGGCGTCGGGCTGGGTGCTCGTGTCAGTGGCCATGGCTGGCGGCCTCCTTCCCTGCGGTCACGGTGAACTCGGCGGTGCGCACCACGCCCTCGTGCTTGAAGTCGAGGTAGAGCCGGTAGGTGCCGGCGCTGGGTGCCTGGGTGTGGAAGACGACCTGCGGCCCGGGCTGGGTGCGTCCGTCGCCGGGCTCGCCGTCGGGGTGCACGTGCAGATAGGCGAGGTCGCCCTGGCGCAGTGCCACGAGGTGCCCGTATGCCGCGAGGTAGGGCTGCAGGTCAGTCACCGGGGTGCCGTCCCTGCTCACCGACAGCGTCAGCTTGGAGTCCTTGCCCGGAGCGAGCGAGCCGTCGAGGGTGACGGTGTAGCCGTCGACCTGCGCGGTCGTGCTCGGCTTCGGAAGTGGTTGTGGTGCAAAGGATCCCTCCACCAGGGCATCGGCGCCGAGGGTCACCGGATCGATTTCACCGGCCGGGTCGAAGTCGGCGAAGAACCGCCACGCGCCCGGCGTGAGGTCGAGCTTCGTCGACCACGTGCCCTCGGCGTCGCGGGTCGGGTGGACGTGCTGGAACCCCGACAGGTCGCGGCGCACCGCGATGAGGTGCAGCTCCTTGTCGTGCGAGGGCGTGTATGCCGTGACGGGCTTTGCGTCCGCGTCAAGCACGCGGAACGAGACCGTGACGGCCTTGCCCGCTTGCGGCTCCGGGTGGTCGAGCACGAGCCGCAGCCCCGACTCGGCCACCTGGAGTCCTGCGGGGAGCTCTGCGGCGCCGGCTGCGGCGGGGGCCTGCGACCCGTGCGAGTCACCATGACCCTCAGCCGCCGATGTCGCGGAGCCGCTCGGCTCGGTCATCCCATGACCGGCCATCTGCTCACCGGCGCCCTTCTCCGTCGGGTCACCACCCGGCATACCCGGGCTCGCGACCCGGCCCACGCCGAAGGCGGCGACGAACACGACAGCCACGCCAGCGGCGAAGAGTGCCAGGCGCGTGCCGGTGTTCACTGGGCCAGGCTGTAGTTGCCCGCCTCGTCGAGCGCGGCGGACACCTCAGCCGGGGTCAGCTCGTGGTCGGCCTCGACCGTCACGGCGGACGTGCCGCCGGCGACCAGGTCGACCTTGACGTCGGACACTCCGGCCACGGCCTTGAGCTCCTCGGTCACCGCGCTGGCGCAGTGGCCGCAGGTCATGCCGTCGACGTCGAAGGTCTGGGTGCTCATGGCGAATCTCCTTGTGGTGTGGGGGGTTTGGGGGAGCAGCTCAGGATCGGACGAGCCGCGCGATGGCGTCGGACGCCTCGCGCACCTTGTCCTGCGCCTCGGGGCCGCCCTTGCGCGCGGCGTCGACGACGCAGTGCTCGAGGTGCTCCTCGAGCAGCTCGAGCGAGAAGGACTGCAACGCCTTGGTCGACGCGGACACCTGGGTGAGGATGTCGATGCAGTACTTGTCCTCCTCGACCATGCGCTGCAGGCCGCGGATCTGCCCCTCGATGCGACGCAGCCGCTTGAGGTGGCTCTCCTTCATCGGCGTGTAGCCGTGGGTCGGGTGTTCCGTGCTGTCCATGACAGACACCATACCCCCCTACGGTATCCAGTCAAGCCCCCGGACACGACAAACCCCTCGTTGCTCGGCATACGTCGGGCTGTCAAACCGAGGTATGCCGCGCAACGAGGGGTTTGCTGCGGCGCGGGCTAGTCGTGGATGTCGCTGGGGTGGTGCGCCAAGGGGGTGACGTGGATCCGCATGTGGGGGAAGAGGGGCAGGCCCGAGAGGAGCTCGTGCAGCTCGTCGTTCGAGCCGACGTCGAAGATCGAGACGTTGGCGTACTCGCCGGCGATCCGCCACAGGTGCGGCCAGCGGCCGTCGCGTTGCAGCTCCTGGCTGTAGGCCTTCTCCTTGGCGAGCAGGGCATCCCGCTCGCCCGGGTCGAGGTCCGCCGGCAGCTGCACGTCCATGCGGACGTGGAACAGCATGGGGCTCAGGCCGCCTGCTCGCCGGTGCGCACCGGGTCGAGGACGAAGCCGTACTCGATGGTCTCGTGGTCGCCGGCCGGCTTCGGGTCGAGGATGAGCTCGGGCTTGACGGCCGAGGCGATGTCGTCCCCGTTGTGCTCGTCACCGGGGAAGTAGAGCTGGGGGGTGAGCAGCTCGTGCCCGTCGGCCGAGGCCTTGACGTGGATGTGCGCCGGGCGCCAGGCGTGCCATCCGGCGGCGGCGATGAGCTTGCCGCAGGAGCCGTCGGTCGGGATCTGGTAGGGCGCCGGGCGGATCGTGGTGATCTCGAAGTCGCCGTTCTCATCCGCGGTGAACGTGCCACGCAGGTTCCACTCGGGTATGCCGGGGGCGAACTGGGAGTAGAAGCCGTCGGCGTCGGCGTGCCACACCTCGACCTTGGCGCCGGACAGCGGCTCACCGGTGGTCGAGGTGACCTTGCCCGTCCAGACCAGCGGGGTGCCGGATTCGCCGTCACGCATCGGCAGGGTGCCTCTGGCGCCCTGGTCGGGCGAGCCCGGCACGTAGTAGGGACCCTCGATCGTGCCCTTGTTGCCCTCGCGGTGCTCGGTGGCGACCTCCTCGACGACGTGCTCGATCCACACGTCCAGGAACAGCGGCCACTCGCCGTCATCGCCGACGCTGATGAGCCACGACTTCAGTGCGTTGTACTCGTCGTAGGTCACCTTGTGCTTGCGGATCGTGTCGTGGACAGCCTCGATGACCTCACGGGCGAGGAGGTTGACGCGCTCGGGGTCGGCGGCTGCGCCGGCCTTCTTGTCGCTGCGGAACCGCTCGGTGGCGGAGGCGCCCGACTTGGCTGCGGTGGCGGTCTCGGTGGTGGTGGTTTCACGCATGGTTCCTTCTCCTTGGTTACTGGTGGGTGGGTGCAGCTAGTGGTCGGTGCGGTAGCGGGCGAGCTTGGCCTCGTCGATCTCGACGCCCAGGCCCGCGCCGGACCGGACGGCGAGGTGGCCGCCGTGGATCGTGAGTGGCTCGGTCAGGAGGTCGTCACTCATGTCGAGGAAGTTGGAGAGCTCACCTGCTCGCGTGGCCGTGAGCCGGTATGCCGCCCCGAAGGCGACCGTGGCGACCGTCCCCAGCTGGCCGTCGATCTGGTTGCCCATGACGACCTCGACGCCGAGGCCCTCCGCGAGGTGGTGCACCCGCTGGGACTGGGTGAACCCGGTGCGCGCGGTCTTGATGCTCACCGCAGTGGCGGCGCCGGCGAGCAGCTCGCGCGTGACGTCGGCGGGGGTCACGGCCGACTCGTCGGCGATGAAGGGGACGCTGCACTGCTCGACCAGCCAGCGTCTGCCGAGGACGTCGTCGGCGGGACACAGCTCCTCGGCGAAGAGCAGGTCGAGGTCGGCCATCTCGTGCAGGGCTCGCGCTGCCTCCGACGCCGACCAGCCGCGGTTGCCGTCGACGTAGAGCTCGGCGTCGGGGCCGAGTCCCTCGCGCAGTGCGCGCACCACAGCGGTGTCGAGCCGGTAGGGGTGGCGGCCGACCTTCACCTTGAAGGTGGTGATGCCGTAGGTGTCGCGGATGCGCTCCGCCTCGGCCACCATCGCGGCGGGCTCGTCGAAGCCGAGCATGTGTGAGACGCGCATCCGGTCGGTGTAGCCACCCAGGAGGTCCGTGACCGAGGTGTCGAGCGTGCGACCGAGGGCGTCCCAGACGGCCATGTCGACGGCCGACTTGGCGGCCGGGTTGGCGACGGTGCGCGCCAGGCGGGTGCCGATGACCTCGCGCTCGAGCAGGCGGGTGCCGACCACCTGAGGGGCGAAGAGGTCACGGACCGCTGCGACGATGCTGGCCTGCGTCTCGCCGTAGGTGAAGGGACGAGGTGGCGCGTCCGCGACCCCGACGACTCCTTCGTCGGTGTGCACCCGCACGAGGACATGCTCGGCCACGCTGACCTCGCCGCTGGCGAACCGCAACGGCTTGCGGTACGGGATGGCGTAGGGAATCGCCTCGACACTGATGACCTTCATCGCCGGGCCCGCTCCCGCTCGGCCGACTCAGTGCCGGAGGTGGCATCGCCGGTGAGCACCCCGACCAGTGACTCGACGAGGGCCGGGGGGTGCTCCCGCCAGGCCAGGGCCAGGTCGACGCTGCCGGCATCCACGACGTCCCGGATGACGAGTCCCTCCAGCGGCAGTGACCGGGCCGAGGTGGGCACGAGGCCGATGCCGAGTCCCGCCGCCACGAGGGCGAGCAGGACGGCGGTGCCGGGGGCCACGTGCTCGCGCCTCGGCGCGAAGCCGGCCACGCGGCATACCTCCATCACCGCCTCGTTGACCGCGGAGTCCTTGCTGGCGTAGAGCACGAAGGGTTCGCTGCGCAGGTCGGCGAGCGCGACCTCCGGTTCGTCGACGAGCCGGTGCCCGGCCGGCAGGGCGAGCACGAGCGGCTCGGCCTCGATCGTCTGGGTGACGATGCCCGCGCCGGTCGCCGGGGGGCGCAGGACCGCCAGGTCGAGCTCGCCGGCACGCAGGCCGTCGCACAGCTGCGGCGTGAGCTGGTCGGCGTGCACCTCGAGGGCCACCTCGGGCAGCTCGCGCTCGATGGCGCGGGCGATGCGAGGCAGCTGAGAGAAGACGGCCGTGCCGGTGAACCCGATGCGCGCCAGACCGCGGCGGCCGTCGGCGATGCGCTGGACGCCGGAGGTGCTGGCCTCGACCGAGTCGAGGATGCGGCGGGCCTCCTCCAGGAGGTACTCGCCGGCGGGGGTGAGGGCCACCTGGCGCGAGGTGCGGGTGAAGAGCGCGGCGCCGAGGTGGGCCTCGAGCTGGCGGATCGACTGCGACAGCGCCGGCTGGGCCATGTGCAGCCGCTCGGCGGCGCGGCCGAAGTGGCACGTCTCGGCGACGGCCACGAAGTAGCGCAGGTGACGCAGCTCCATCGGTCCCTCCTTGGCTTCGTCGCCTCGGCGGTGAGGCGATTCATTCACGGTAGGGATGGATATTGAGTCAACACAAGGTCTTGTTTGCCGACTATTGATCGACTGGCCATATCAATGGCCCCCTGGGTCAGGACTGGGCACCTGCCCGGTGTGCCGGGCGCGTCGCGCTGTCACGGTGGTTCGAATCAGCCAACCGGGAAGCAACGAGGCACCTGGAGGAGCCATGACCCAGTCGCTGGACCACCTGAAGGACGTGCTGTCGAACGCCGTCGTCGATGACAGCCAGTCGGGCGTCTACCGCGCCAACCGGCGGATCTTCACCGACGAGGAGATCTTCGAGCTGGAGATGAAGCACATCTTCGAGGGCAACTGGCTCTACCTTGCCCATGAGAGCCAGGTGCCGAACCCCGGCGACTACTTCACGACCTACATGGGTCGCCAGCCGGTCGTCATCACCCGCGACAAGGACGGCGAGCTGCACCTGCTCATCAACGCCTGCGCCCACCGCGGGGCGATGATCTGCCGGCGCAAGACCGACAACCGCACCACACTGACCTGCCCCTTCCACGGCTGGACGTTCCGCAACGACGGGACCCTGCTCAAGGTCAAGGACCCCGACGGTGCCGGCTACCCGGACACCTTCGACACCGACGGGTCGCACAACATGACCAAGGTGGCCCGGTTCGACTCCTACCGCGGGTTCCTGTTCGGCAGCCTCAACGCCGACGTCCTGCCGCTCGAGGAGCACATCGGCGACACGGTCAAGGTCATCGACATGCTCGTCGACCAGTCGCCCGAGGGCCTGGAGGTCCTGCGCGGTGCGTCCACCTACACCTACGACGGCAACTGGAAGGTCCAGGCCGAGAACGGCGCCGACGGCTACCACGTCACCGCGACCCACTGGAACTACGCGGCCACGACCTCCCGGCGCAACACCGGCGACTCGGCCAACCAGACCAAGACCCTCGACGCCGGCAGCTGGGGCAAGTCCGGCGGCGGCTACTGGTCCTACCCCAACGGCCACCTCTGCCTGTGGACCTGGGCCGGCAACCCGCAGGACCGTCCGCTCTGGGACCGGATGGACGAGCTCAAGGAGCGGTTCGGCGACGCCAAGGGCGAGTTCATGGTCAAGGGCAGCCGCAACCTGTGCCTCTACCCGAACGTGTACCTGATGGACCAGTTCTCCACGCAGATCCGGCACTTCCGCCCGATCGCGCCGGACCAGACCGAGGTGACGATCTACTGCATCGCCCCCAAGGGCGAGAGTGCCGAGTCGCGCGCCTGGCGTATCCGGCAGTACGAGGACTTCTTCAACGCCTCGGGCATGGCGACGCCTGACGACCTCGAGGAGTTCCGGTCGTGCCAGCTGACCTTCCAGGCCTCGGCTGCGCCGTGGAACGACATGAGCCGTGGCGCCCAGCACTGGCTGTCGGGTCCGGACGAGGTCGCCGAGTCGTTGGGTATGCCGGGTGTCGTCTCCGCCGGTCTCAAGAACGAGGACGAGGGGTTGTACCCGGTCCAGCACGGCTACTGGCTGATGGTGATGCGGGAGGCCGTGGCCCAGGAGCAGGCGGCCGCCGACGAGCTCGAGGCGAGCCAGGTTGCGACGACCGGGACGGCGGTGGCGTCATGACGACCACGACGAACGGCGCACCCGCCCCGACGACCCAACCAGGCGGCATACCCGCGGCTGCGATCGCTGAGGGAAAGGCCTTGTCGCAGAACGACATCGAGCAGTTCCTCTACCGCGAGGCGCGGCATCTCGACGACCGCGAGTTCGAGAAGTGGCTCGAGTGCTATGCCGACGACTGCGAGTACTGGATGCCGGCGTGGGCCGATGACGACCGGCTCACCGACGACCCGCAGCAGGAGATCTCGCTGATCTACTACCCCAACAAGGGCGGTCTCGAGGACCGCATCTTCCGGATCCGCACCGAGCGCTCGAGCGCGACGTCCATCCCGGAGCCGCGGACCAACCACAACATCAGCAACGTCGAGGTGATCGAGCGGCGCGGGGACGTGCTGGACGTGCGTTTCAACTGGCACACCATGTACTTCCGCTACAAGACCGTCGACCCCTACTACGGCACGTCGTTCTACACGATCGACTTCTCCGGGGACTCGCCGCTCATCCGCCGCAAGACCGTGGTGCTCAAGAACGACTACATCCACCACGTCGTCGACGTCTACCACTTCTGAGGGGTCGGGTGAGCAGTCATGACGACGTATGCCGCGCCGCCCAGTGGCGGACACCAGGTCGCCCTGTCGTTCGAGGACGGCGTCACCCGGTTCATCACCTGTCGTGAGGACCAGACGGTCGCCGATGCGTCCTACCGGGCTCGCATCAACATCCCGCTCGACTGCCGCGACGGCGCGTGCGGGACGTGCAAGGCGTTCTGCGAGTCGGGCGACTTCGACGGGGGCACCTACATCGACGACGCGCTGAGCGACTCCGAGGCCGCCGAGGGCTACGTGCTGCCGTGCAGCATGAAGCCACGCTCGGACCTCGTGCTCCAGATCGCGTCGACGTCAGCGGTGGCCAAGACGCAGGCTGCGACGTTTACCGGGACGCTGACGCGGCTCGAGCGGCTGTCGCCGACGACGGTGGCGCTGTCCGTCGAGATCCCGGACCGCGACAAGCTCACCTTCCTGCCCGGGCAGTACGTCAACATCGCCGTGCCGGGCAGCGACGAGACCCGGTCGTACTCCTTCAGCAGCGCGCCGGACGAGGCTGAGCTCAGCTTCCTGGTCAAGCTGTCGCCCGGTGGCTTGATGACCGAGCACCTGAACTCCGTTGCGGCAGTGGGGGACTCGGTCACCTTCACCGGACCCCTGGGGAGCTTCTTCCTGCGCGAGACGGCCCGGCCGGCGCTGCTGCTGGCCGGTGGCACGGGGCTCGCGCCGATCCTCGCGATCCTGCGCAAGCTGCGGGCCGACGGCAACCAACGACCGATCCACCTGGTCTACGGCGTCGGCACCGACGACGACCTGGTCGAGCTCGACACCATCGAGGAGCTCGCCGCCGACCTCCCCGGCCTCACCTGGGACTACTGCGTCTCCGACCAGGGCAGCTCCGCACCCAACAAGGGTTACGTCACCACCCTCATCCGCGACGAGCACCTGCATGGCGGCGATGTCGCCGTCTACCTCTGCGGGCCGCCGCCCATGGTCGAGTCGGTGCGAAAGCACTTCTCGGACAAGGGATTGAACCCAACGGGCTTCTACTACGAGAAGTTCGCCCTCGCTGCCGCGGGAGCGGAGCCGGAGGCGGACCCGTCGGAGGGGGGCGTCGCGGAGTCGCCCTTGGCCCCGTCGGCAACGTCGCCGACACCCGGGTATGCCGCCGTGTCACCTCGCGTGGCTCCCCTCGCCGTGGTGCCCGACCCCGGCCTGGCCCGCGAGGTGGCCCGGCAGCCGGTCTTCGTGCCGCGGGAGACAGCGCCCTTGGATGCGGTGACCGCGGAGCTGGACCCGGCGGCGGACGCTGCGCTGCTCCGTCAGGTGGCACGGCAGACCGTGTTCGGCTCTGCCGCAACGGGATCCGCGTCGGATCCTGTCCAGCTGGTGGCGGACGATGGGCTCGTCCTCGACCCCGCTGCACGCGAGGTCACGCGACAGACCGTGTTCCCCGCCCGCGACGTCGAACAGCTCGTCGCCCCGACAGTCTCCGCGCCTCCCGCATCTCTTGCGCCTCCCGCTCATCCCGAGGCTCCCGTGTCGACCACGACGCCCGTGGAACCCGGGCGCCCGGGTGAGCCCGCGGCATACGAGATCGGCGAGGAGCACCCGTCGGTGCACGAGTCGGACGCGGTCTTCGAGGCGCGACAGGCGTTGGAGCTCGGGGCGATCGAGCTGACCATCGGCCGGCTCAGCACCCAGCAGCTCGCCGGCTACCGGTTGCTCGCCGAGTCCACGCTGCGCTATGTCGACACGACGGCCGAGCGGTTCGTCGACGCCGGCGCCTACACCGAATCCAACGCGGCGTTCCACGACTACCTGTTTGCCCAGACCCGCAACGAGCACCTGTTGCAGGCCTACCAGGCGCTCGGGGTCAAGGGGCACATGGACCAGGTGCTGCGCGGCGCCACGTGGTGCCACCCTCGGTGTGCCACCGACCACGTCGAGATCGTCGAGGCGTTCGAGGCCGGTGACCGGGAGACAGCCCGTCGACTGGTCACCGAGCACGCGGAGCGCTCGAAGGTGACGATGCGCCGTGCGATGGCGGACGCGCAGCAAAGGCTGCGACCGGCGTTCCTCAGCCCGGGCCGGTTCGACGGGCTGTCGGTCCTCGTCACCGGAACCGCTCAGGGCATCGGCGAGGCGGTGGCCCGTCGGATCAGCGCCGAGGGTGGCTCCGTCATCTTGGCGGACCGGTCCGACCTCGTGGAGGGGATGGCTTCCGAGCTGGCCGCCGCAGGTCGCGAATCCCTCGCTGTCACAGCGGATCTCGAGACCTGGGAGGGTGCGAAGACAGTCATCGACGCCGCTCTGGCCAGGTTTGGCCGGGTCGATGTCGCCATCCACACGGTCGGCGGCACCATCTGGGCCAAGCCGTTCACGGAGTACCCGCCCGAGCAGGTCGAGGCGGAGATCTCCCGGTCACTCTTCCCCACGCTGTGGGGGTGCCGCGCGGTGGCGCCCCACATGGCGCAGCGCGGCAGCGGCACGATCGTGAACGTCTCGTCGGTCGCGACGCGAGGACTCCACCGAGTCCCGTATGCCGCGGCCAAGGGTGGCGTCAACGCCATCACCCAGAGCCTGGCCATGGAGCTCGCCCCCTCCGGCGTGCGCGTCGTGGCCACGGCACCCGGCGGCACCGAGGCGCCCCCGCGGCGGATCCCGCGCGGTCCCTCCCCGGAGTCGGAGCAGGAGAAGGACTGGTACCAGACGATCGTGGACCAGACCGTCGACAGCTCGCTGCTCAAGCGCTACGGAACGCTCGACGAGCAGGCCGCAGCGATCTGCTTCGTCGCCTCACCCGAGGCGTCGTACATCACCGGCACCGTCCTGCCTGTCGCTGGCGGCGACCTCGGCTGACGTCTGTCGCAAACCCGCCGGCACCAGTCCGCACCTCTGCTCACGCGAGCACCCAGCCCCAAGGGAGTCCCCTCATGTCCACCATCACCTCAGACGGCAACGCCTTACGTCGACGCAGCACCACCTGGGTCGTCGTCCTGTCGATGCTCGCCCTCGTCTTCGACGGCTACGACCTCGTCGTCTACGGCACCGTCGTGCCCACCCTGCTCAACGACCCGAGCCAGCTCGGGCCGCTCACGCCGACCCAGGCCGGCGCGCTCGGTTCGTACGCACTCATCGGTGTCCTCGTCGGCGCCCTGACCGCGGGTGCGGTCGGGGACTGGATCGGCCGCCGCCGCGTCATCCTCGTCAACCTCGCGTGGTTCTCGATCGGTATGGGCGCCACGGCGCTCACGACCTCGGTGCAGACCTTCGGGGTCTTCCGGTTCTTCACCGGCATCGGTGTCGGGGCGCTCGTCGCCACCGTCGGTGCACTGGTGGCCGAGTTCGCGCCGGCAGAGAAGCGCAACCTGCTGAATGCCGTTGTCTACAGCGGGGTTCCGGCCGGCGGTGTGCTTGCTGCACTGGTTGCCCTGGTGGTGCCCGACGCGGCGGGGTGGCGGCCGTTGTTCTGGATCGGTGCCCTGCCGATCGTGCTCCTCCTCCCGTTGGCGGTCGTCAAGCTCCCGGAGTCACCCCGGTGGCTGGTGGCCCGCGGCCGCCTCGACGAGGCACGCGAGCTCGCGGCTCGCACCGGTGTCCCCCTGACTGAAGCCGGACCGACCACGCAGGCCGCCCCCGCGGCAGACGCCTCGCGCGTCGGATTCGGCGCGCTGGTGCGCCCGCCCCTCGCCT
Organism: Actinomycetes bacterium; assembly: GCA_023420415.1. GTDB lineage: Bacteria > Actinomycetota > Actinomycetes > Actinomycetales > Dermatophilaceae > Pedococcus. The sequence goes on from JAEZWF010000033.1 coordinate 245,030, forward strand.
GGCCCACCCTCCTGCTCGGCACGATGAGCTTCGGCGGGCTGCTGCTGACCTACGGGCTCAACACCTGGCTGCCGCAGATCATGCAGGGCAACGGCTACGGAAAGTCCTACTCCCTCACCTTCCTGCTCGTGCTCAACCTCGGCGCCATCGTGGGCGGCCTGCTCGCCTCCCGCGTGGCTGACCGACGGGGTGCAAAGCCAGTGGTGGCAACGACTTTCGTGCTGGCCGCGATCACGCTGGCGATCCTGCCGCTCAAGCTGCCCTTCGCCGTGGTCGTGGCCGCGGTGGCGCTGGCCGGCATCGGCACGATCGGCACCCAGGTGCTGATCTACGGCCTCGTCTCCAACTACTACCCGACGCGGGCGCGGGCCGCTGGGGTCGCGTGGTGCGCCGGGTTCGGCCGACTTGGCGGGATCGTCGGACCGGTCATCGGTGGCGCCCTTGTGAGCGCCGGGGTCGGTGGCACAACCGCGTTCTACGTGTTCGCCGGGGTCTCGCTCCTCGGCGCGCTGGTCACCTCACTCGTGCCGCGGTCGCCGCACACCGAGCCCTCCGCCCCCACCACGGCACCGGTGGGGCCCGAGGCCTCTACTGTGGCGGTGTGACGGCGACGGAGCCGATCGGACGTGACGCCGAGGTCGCGCGGCTGGTGCAGATGGTGCGCCAGCCGCGCGACCTCGGCCTGTCCGTCGCCCTGGTGACTGGGGCGTCCGGTGTGGGCCGGTCGACCGTCCTCGCAGCTGTGGCCGCCGCGTTCGACGGACCCGTATGCCGCGTGGTCGCCCTCCCGTGGGAGGCCTCGCGTTCCGGGGCGCTCCTGGACCAGCTGGTCGGGTCGGCGGACGTCGACCCGGACCCGTTGGTGGCGGCTCGGGACCTCCGCGAACGGCTCGTAACTGCTGGCGGCGGTGCTGGACACGGTGACTCCCCGGTGCTGGTGGTGGTCGACGACGCCGACCTCGCCGATGCCGCCTCGGTGGAGGTCTTGGGTTCATTGGTCAGGCACGAACGCGATGCCCCCATACGTCTGCTGCTGTCAGCGGAACCCGGTGCGGCGGGTGTTGTCGACCTCGCAGATCTCGTCGTCGAGCTCGTCCCGTTGTCGGCCGAGTCGGTGGAGAAGGTTGCTGCGCGACAGGGGATCTCGCTCAGCCCATGGGTGGCTGAACGACTTCGTCGGCACACCTTCGGTCTGCCCGGACCGCTGACCGAGCTGTTGGCCGAAGTCGAGCCGTCGACATGGGACAACCCTCCGGTGAACCTCCCCGCGCCCCGGTCGGTCGCCACCTGGGTGGCCGAACGGATCGAGCACCTCGAGCCACCGGCGCGCGCGCTCGTCGAAGCCTCCGCGCTGCTCGAGCTCGACCACTCGCTAGCCCTCACGACCGCTGTCGCTGCGCCAGCCCCACCCCCTGCTTCCGGCAGGGGAGCCGAGGTGCACGGAGACCCGAGCGTCCAGACACCCCACACTGATGACGGTGCGGGACTGTGGGCAGCCGTTGATGCGGCCGTGGCCAGCGGTCTGGTCCGCCTCGAGGGGCCGGCCGGGGCGCCGCAGCTGGTGGCGGTCAACCCGATGGTTCGTGCGGCAGTGCGGGCCAGCCTTGGCCCCGCAGCGGCTGCGCGGCTGCACCTGCGTGCCGCCCAGTTCGCCACCGAGCCGACTGTCGCCCTGGTGCACCGGGTCGCAGCCAGCATCGGTCCCGACGCGAGACTGGCGCACGAGCTCGAGGTTGCTGCCGAATCCCTTGCAGCACAGGGCGTCTGGGGAATGACTGCCCGACTCCTCGTCGACGCCAGTCGGCTGTCGGACGACCGGCGCGAGCGCGAGCTGCGTCTGACCCGGGCTGTCGACGCGTTGGTGGGTGCTGGCGACGTCGGGGAGGCGATGTCGTTGCTGCCGGAGGTGGAGGGTCTGCGCGAGACGCCACTGCGCGATGCGGTCCTCGGCTACCTGGCGATCCTGCGTGGTCGCGGCAGCGATGCCGCGGTCCAGCTCGGTCGCGCGTGGGACATCGTCAACGCCCAGCGCGAGCCAGGTGTCGCAGCCCTGATCTGCCAACGGTTCGTGCTCGACTCGCTCTGTCGAGGTGCCTACACCGACCTCGTCACCTGGGCCGACCGGGCGAGTGACTTCGTCGGACCGGACGACCCAGCCGTCGTGGAGGCTGCGGCGATCCGGGGTCTGGGCCTCGTGGGCAAGGGGGAGCTCGAAGGCGCGCACGCGGCATACGACGACCTCGTGGCGCGCGTGACCCACGGCGCGCAGGCGCAACGCGTGCAGCTGGGTCTCGGCTGGTTGCAGCTCGCGACCGACGACGTCACCGGGGCTCGCGCCGCCCTGGAGCGCGCGGTGCCGTTGCGGCGCGAGGGCGGTTCGACGCGAATCTCGTTGTGGGCCAGGGCTTGGCTGGCGAGGGCACAGTTCCGGTCGGGCGAGTGGGATGCCGCCGTTCGCACGGCTACGCAGGGGCGGGAGCTGGTGAGGCGATCTGGGATCGTGCTCACGGGCCCGCTGTGCGACTGGACCCTGGTGCAGGTGCACGTGCTGCGGGGTGACGACGCCGCCGCACAGGCGGCCCTACGTGATGCGGAGGCGGCAGCGCAGGACTACGCAACCATGCGCGTGCCCACGCTGCTGGCGCGGGCGGCATACGCCGACGCCCACTCCGACCACGAGCGGGTGGTGGCGGCATTGACCCCGCTCACGACGCCCGAGCTGGCCGAGGCGGTCGCGGAGCCCGGCTGGTGGCCCTGGGTCGAGCTGCTCAGCACCGCGCTGGTGTCGCTCGGCCGGCTCGACGAGGCGGCGCAGCTGCTGGGGCGCCACGAGGAACGGGTGGTGGCGAGTGGTCACCGATCGGCGGTCGCGCGACTGGCCCGTGCGCGGGGGCGGTTGCTCGCGGCGCGGGGTGAGCTCGACGCCGCGCGGGAGTCGTTCGACGCGGCAATGACCGCACTGGAGGGCTTGCCCTTGCGGGTCGAACGGGCGCACACGCAGTTCGCCTACGGCCAGGTGCTGCGGCGGGCGGGCAAGCGTGGTGAGGCCGACCCCCTGCTCACGGCGGCGCGCGACGGGTATGCCGCCATTGGCGCGGTCGTGCTCGTCGCACGGTGCGAGCGGGAGCTCAAGGCCGGCGGGGTCAACGCCACTCGCGGCGAACGGACCCCGCTCGACCTCACTCCACAGGAGCGTGCCGTCGCGGAGCTCGTCGCCCAGGGACGCTCCAACCGTGAGGTGGCGGATGAGTTGTTCGTGTCGACCAAGACGGTGCAGTACCACCTGACTCGGGTCTACGGGAAGCTCGGTGTCCGTTCCCGCACCGAGCTCGCCGCCCAGTGGAACAGCGACGGGTGATCACCCGGTCGGTCGACCGGAAGACCCCGGTGGCCAGGACGATGACGCCGTCAAAGGTCAGGTCCCGGTGCCCCTCATGGCTCACGCTGGGTATGCCGCGTGGTCGGCTTCCAGGACCGGCGCGCCGGTCGCGCCGCGCACCTCCTCGAGGCTCACTCCAGGAGCCAGCTCGACGACAGCGAAACCCTCACCCGACACGTCGAAGACCCCGAGGTCGGTGATGACCCGCGACACGACCCCGCGACCAGTCAGCGGCAGCGAACACGCCTGCACCAGCTTGGGGTCGCCCTTGCGGGTCACGTGCTCCATCAGGACGATCACGCGCCCCGCACCGCTGACGAGGTCCATCGCGCCACCCATGCCCTTGACCATCGCGCCGGGGACCATCCAGTTGGCCAGGTCGCCACTCGCCGACACCTGCATGCCCCCGAGGACGGCGGTGTCGATGTGGCCGCCGCGGATCATCGCGAAGCTCGTCGGCGAGTCGAAGTAGGCCGCACCCGGCAGCACGGTGACCGTCTGCTTGCCGGCGTTGATGAGGTCCGGATCCACTTCGTCCTCATAGGGAAACGGCCCGACGCCGAGGATGCCGTTCTCCGCGTGGAGGGTGACGCTCGAGCCTTCCGGCAGGTGGTCCGGGATCAGCGTCGGCAGGCCGATCCCGAGGTTCACGTACTCGCCGTCGCGCAGCTCTTGGGCGGCACGGGCTGCCATCTCGTTTCGGTCCCATGCCATGTCAGCTCACTCCTTCGTATGCCGCGGCCTCGCCGTCCGCCGGTCGCTCGCCGCGCGTCGTGCGCTTCTCGATGTCCTTGCGAGCCGCCTGCTCGGGCGTCAGCTCAACGATCCGCTGGACGAAGACTCCGGGTAGGTGGACCTCGTCGGGCCCGATGTCACCAACCTCGACGACCCGCTCGGCCTCGACGACGGTGAGCCGTCCAGCCATCGCGGCAGCGGGGTTGAAGTTGCGCGCGGCCGCGTGGAAGACACAGTTGCCCGCGCGGTCCGCGACTGCGGCGCGCACGAGCGCAACGTCGGTGACGATGGCTTCCTCCAGGACCATCTCGATCCCGCGAAACTCGCGAGTTTCCTTGGCAGGAGAGGCGATTGCGACAGTGCCGTCCGGGTGGTAACGCCACGGCAGACCGCCCTCGGACACCAGCGTCCCGACCCCCGTGGGCGTGAAGAAGGCCCCCACTCCTGCACCTCCGGCGCGCAGCCGCTCGGCCAGTGTCCCCTGTGGCGTCAGCTCGACGGTGAGCTCGCCCGCAAGGTACTGCCGTGCGAACTCCTTGTTCTCCCCGACGTACGACGCAATGACCCGACTGATCCGCTGGGCCTCGAGCAGCAGACCGAGCCCGGCGCCGTCGACACCGCAGTTGTTGGAGACCACTTCCAGGTCGGTCGCCCCCTGCTCGAGCAGTGCCTCGATGAGGAACCACGGGATGCCCGACAGGCCGAACCCGCCAACGGCCAGGCTCGACCCGTCTGCGATGTCGGCGACGGCCTCTGCCGCGCTCGGCACGACCTTGTCGATGCTCATGAGACTGCTCCCGTCAGGTGCTCGATGATGGCGGTCGTAATCGCTTCGGGCTGTTGAGCATTCGCGAGGTGGGCGCTGTCGGGCACGACCAGCAGCCGTCCGTCCTTGACCCCGTCCGCGATCTCCTCGAGGAAGGGTGGCGGGGTCGCCGGGTCGTCCGCCCCGGCAATGGCCAGGGTGGGCGCCGCGATGTCTGACAGGGTCTCGCGCTGGTCCATCGCCGCGATCGCGTGACAGCACGCGGCATACCCCTCGCGTGGCGTGGCGGCCACCATGGCGACGTTCGCTTCGCGCACGTCGTCGTGGCCAGCGAGGTATGCCGCGGTGAACCAGCGTGCGACGACCGCGTCCGCGACGGCCGCGGTGCCGGACGCGCGCACGGTCGCCGCGCGGTCGGTCCACCCCTTCGCCGGCGGCAGGTGGGCCGCCGTGCACAGCACGACGAGGCGATCGACGCGGTCAGGCTCGCGAGCCGCGAGCCGCAGCCCGGTCATGCCGCCGAGCGACAGGCCGACGAAGTGAGCGCGGTCCACGCCAAGCCGGTCGAGCAGCGCCACGACGTCATCAGTGAGGTCGTCGATCGTGTAGTTCCCTTGCGGCACAGGCGATCTGCCGTGTCCACGCGTGTCGTAGCGAGCGACCCGGAAATGCTCGGACAGCCCGGCGACCTGCGCATCCCACATGCGGTGGTCGGAGCCGAGCGAGTTCGACAGCACCACCACCGGCGCGTCCGGCGGCCCGGTCACCAGGTGGTGGACGTCGACGGCAGGCATCAGACGACTCGTTCGAACACCGCGGCGATGCCCTGGCCGCCGCCGATGCACATGGTCTCCAGCGCATAACGGCCCTCACGACGGCGCAGCTCGTGCGCCATCGTGGCGAGGATTCGCGCGCCGGTGGCGCCGACCGGGTGGCCCAGGGAGATGCCGGAACCGCTCGGGTTGAGCCGGTCGTCGGTGGGGTCCAGCTTCCACTCGCGCAGCACCGCGAGCACCTGCGCGGCGAAGGCCTCGTTGACCTCGATCAGGTCGAGGTCGCTCATCGTGATCCCGGCCCGCTCCAGCGCCGCGGCGGTCGCGGGCACCGGGCCGATGCCCATCACCTCGGGGCCGACGCCGGCGACAGCCCAGCTGCGCAGGGCGAGCATCGGCTCCAGGCCCAGCCGCTGCGCCTCCGTGCGCGTCGTCACGACGCACATCGCCGCACCGTCGTTCTGCCCGCTGGCGTTGCCGGCCGTCACCGTCGACTCCGGGTCGAGCTTGAGCCGCACCGGGCGCAGGCCGGCCAGCTGCTCCGAGGTCGTGTCCGGGCGCGGGTGCTCGTCCTGGTCGACGACGGTGTCCGGGCGCCCACGTCGGCCCGCCACCGTGACCGGCACGAGCTCGGCGTCGAACCGGCCGTTCGCCTGCGCGGCCCCGGCGCGCTGCTGTGACTGGAGGGCCAGCTCGTCCTGCTCCTCCCGGCTGATGCCGTACTCACGACGCAGGTTCTCGGCCGTCTCGATCATGCCGCCGGGCACGGGATGCGAGCGGCCACCGGCGGTCTCGCGGGCCCGGTCGAGGCGGTCCGCGAGGTCGACCCCGCCCTGCTTCACCCCGGTCCGCAGCCCCAGCGCGTAGTGCTCGACCTGCGACATCGACTCGACCCCGCCGGCGACGACCACCCGGCCGGCTCCCGTCGCGACCTGCCCCGCGGCATACAACACGGCCTGCAGGCCCGAGCCGCACCGACGGTCGACCTGTATGCCGGGGACGCCGGTGCCGAGGCCGGCGTCGAGGGCGGCGATGCGGCCGATCGCCGGCGCCTCGCCGTTCGGGTAGCCCTGGCCGAGCACCACGTCGTCGACGTCGCCCTCGGTGAGCCCGGTGCGGGACACCAGCTCGCGCAGCAGGCCCGAGGCGAGGTCGGCGGCGGGAACGGTCGACAGGGCGCCGCCCATGCGTCCGACCGGGGTGCGCAGCGGGCTGCAGATCACGACATCGTCCATGGGACGACGGTAGAGGCCGCAGACCCAGATGGGGAAATACCCATTCGGCACGGATAGGGACGTTGCGGGTCCGAATCCACTCTCACGTCTGCGACACTCGACCCATGGAACTGCGGCACCTGCGCTACTTCCTCGCGGTCGCGGAGGAGCAGCACTTCGGGCGCGCCGCGGAACGGCTGCACATGGCGCAACCACCCCTGTCCCACCAGATCCGCCAGCTCGAGGCCGAGCTCGGCGTGCGCCTCTTCGACCGCACGACGAGGCGCGTCGCGCTCACGGCCGCCGGCGCGGCATACCTCGACCGCGTCCGCGGGATCCTCGCCGAGGTGGACGCGGCAGGCGAGCAGGCGATCCGGGTTTCGGCCGGCCTCGAGGGGCGACTCGTCGTCGGATGTGTCGGCTCGGCGACGTACAGCCTGCTGCCGGCGTTTGCGCGGACGGTGCGCGAGGAGCTGCCCGGCGTCGACCTCAGCTTCCGTGGCGAGATGCTCGTGCCGGCCCAGGTGACCGCGCTCCTCGACCGCGACATCGACCTGGCGCTGCTCCGCCCACCGGTCGACGAGCCGCTCGTGCGGATGCGGCCGCTGCGCCGCGACAAGCTCATCGTCGCCCTGCCGGAGCAGCATCCCCTGGCGGCGCGGAAGCGGCTGCGGGTCGCCGACCTGCGCGGCGTCGACCTCGTCGTGCACGCCCCGGCGCGGTCGGTGATGCACGGGGCGGTGGTCGAGCTGTGCCGGCGCGCGGGGTTCGAGCCGCGCGTGCGTCACGAGGTGTCGGAGACGTCGACGTTGGTCACGTTCGTGGCCGCCGGGCTGGGAGCCGCCGTCGTCCCCGAGCCCGTGTCACAGCTCGGCGTGCCGGGCGTGACCTACCGCCCGCTGTCCGCCCGCGACGCGACGGTCGAACTCGCCGTGGGTGTGCGCGCCGACGACGAGTCGGCCGCGCTGGCCCGCGCCGTCGAGCTGCTCACCGCCCTCGCGACCTGAACCCCGGAGAGCGGAAGGCAGCCGCCTCAGCGCATGGGGTCGAAGGGGCGCAGCTGCTCGACCTGCTTGCCCGTCACCATCGTCTCGGCGAGGAGGCGGCCGGTGACCGGCCCGAGGGTGATGCCCCACATGCCGTGGCCGCCCGCGGCATACACCCGCGGTGAGCGCGTGGCGCCGATGAGCGGCAGCCCGTCGACGGTGCACGGGCGCGAGCCCACCCACTCGTCCTGGCGCGCGTCGAGGTCGGCGCCACGCAGCAGCGGCCGGGCGGCCTCGGCGATCGCGCGGATCCGGCGCTGGTCGAGCGCGGCCTCGGGCTTGCGGAACTCCATCATCCCGGCGACGCGCAGCCGGTCACCGATCGGCGTGCACGCGACGCGCTGCGCCGGGAAGTAGACCGGACCGTTCGGCACGTGGTCGATCGCGACCGAGAACGAGTAGCCGCGACCGGCCTGGACGACGTTGCGGACGCCGAAGCGGCGGGCAAGCTTGCCCAGCCACGCGCCAGTCGCGAGCACGGCCGCGTCGAACTCCTCGACCGCACCCTCGGCGGTGGTGACGACGACCCCGCGGCCGGTGTCACGGATGTCGGAAACCGTTGCGCCAGTGAGGATCTTGCCACCACGGGCCCGCACCGAGTCGGCGAGCGCGTGCACGTAGGAACCCGGGTCGATGAACCGCTGGCCCTTGAGCAGGATCGCGGCGCCGATCTCGTCGGACAGGCTCGGCTCGATGGCGCGGGCCTGGTCGCCGGTGAGGGCCTCGAACTCGATCGACTGCCCGGCGGCGTGGATGTGCTCGATCTCCTCGAGCAGGGTCGTGCGCTCCTGCGCGGTGCGGTAGGACGCGAGGAACGACTTGGCCTCACGGGTCTGCGCGTCGACGCCCCCTGCCTGCAGCAGGTCGAAGCTCTCGAGCGACAGGTCGTTGACGGGCACCAGTGCACCCATGGCCTTCTTCCAGGCCTTCATCGTCGAGTGCGCGGTGAACCCGGTGACGAACTTGAGGAAGCTCGGGTTGGCGCTCGGCGGCACGTAGACCGGTGAGCTCGGCGACAGCACCGCGCGCAGGCCGTACTTGAGGACGGCCGGCTCCGGCAGCGGCGTCGCGATGCCCGGCGTCAGCCAGCCGGCGTTGCCCCACGACGAGCCCGCCGCGACACCCTCGCGGTCGATCACCACGACCTCGACACCGCGTTCCTGGAGGAACCAGGCGGTCGACAGACCGACCATGCCGGCGCCGACGACGGCGACGCGTTGCGGAACGGGGAGACCAGCAGCATTGATGGGAGCCATGGATCGAGAGTGACAGCGGCGCAGGTATGCCGCCTTGGCGGCAGAGCCCGAACTCTCACCCCTCGCTTGTGCCCGGAGCACAAACGCTGCGACAGTGGACGGGTGCTCGCCGTACCGGATCTCGTCGCCACCCTCGGTGGCCTCCTCACCCTGGGGGTCCCCCGCGAGGGCGCAGAGGTGGACGACCTCACCATCGCCGAACCGGCGCAGGGCATCTTCGGCCAGCCGGGCGACCTGCTCCTCGGGGTCGGGGTGGAGACCGCCGAGGCCGCGGCGGCGCTGGTGACGGCGGCCGCGGCTGCCGGGGCGGGTGGCGTGGTGCTGCGGCGTTCCCTGGCGCGGGGTCGTGGCGTGCGGGACCGCGCCCGGCGCGAGGGCGTGGCACTCGTCGAGCTCGCCGAGCAGGCGTCGTGGGCGCACCTCGTGTGGCTGCTGCGTGGTGTCCTCGACCGCGCCGCGGTCGGGCCGGGCCGGCGCGACGACGCGCCCGTGCAGGACGACCTCTTCGCTCTGGCCGATGCCGCCGCCGCGCTGGTCGACGCGCCCGTGACAGTCGAGGACGCACAGTCACGCGTCCTCGCCTACTCCTCGCGCCAGGACGACGCCGACCCGGCGCGCGTCTCCACGATCGTCGGCCGGCGCGTGCCGGACGAGGTCCTGTCCGCGCTGCGCGCGCAAGGCGTGTTCCGTCGGATGGCGAAGTCCGGCGAACCCATCTTTGTGCCCGCGTCACCGTTGCTGCGCCCGCGTCTGGTCATCCCGGTGCGCGCCGGTGGTGAGTGGCTCGGCTCGATCTGGGCGGTGGTGGAGGAGCGACCCGACGCCGCCGTCGTGGCCGAGCTCGTCCACACCTCGTCGGTCGTCGCCCTGCACCTGCTGCGGCTGCGCGCGCAGGCCGACCTGACCCGGCGCGTCGCCGCCGACCGCGTGCGAGCAGTGTTGTCCGGCAACGACTCCGGCGCAGATGAGTGGCTCCCCGACGGCCCGTGGCGGGTCGTCGCCCTCGGTGTCGACGACGCCTCCCTGCGCGGCCTCGACGTGTGGGAGTCGGTGCTGCGGCGCCACGCGTGGAACCAGCCACTCGTGGCCGAGCTCGACGGACGCCTGTATGCCGTGACGCGTGAGACCGACGAGTCGTCGCCGGGGACGTGGGCCTGGCTGCGCGGCGTGGTCGCCCAGGTGCGCGCCGAGGGACTCCACCTGACCGCACGAGCCGGCCGACCGGCATACCGGCCCATCGACCTCGACCGGTCGAGGGCGGAGGCGAACGAGGCGAGTCGCCTTGCAGGGCAACGCGACTCGCGCAGTGATGCGGTGGTGGAGCACGAGGACCTGTGGGCCGCCGTCACCGTCGCCCGCGCGGCCGCCGCACTCCCGCAGGAGGCGCTCGGTCCGCTGCGACTGCTCCAGGAGCACGACGAGGTCGGCGGCACCGACTACCTGCAGACGCTGACCGCGTGGCTCGACCACCCGGGCGCGCCCACGGCCGCGGCCCGCGCGATCCACGTGCACCCCAACACGATGCGCTACCGCATGGGGCGGATTGCCGACCTGGCCGGCCTCGACCTCGATGACCCCGTGGTGCGTCTGGCCGTGCGGCTGCAGCTCGCTGGCGTGCGAGGTGGCGAGTCGTCTGCCTAGGGTTGGCTGATGGCGGGTGGAACGCAGGATGGACGTGACGGGCACGTGCTGGGGATCGTGCAGGCCGGCGGCAAGGGCAGCCGGATGGACGTCCTCACGAGGGAGCGGGCCAAGCCCGCGCTGCCCTTCGCGGGGACCTACCAGCTGATCGACTTCGCGCTGTCTGCCATGGCGCACAGCGCAATTCGCGACGTGTGGGTGTCGGTCCAGTACCTCGCCTCGTCGCTCGACCCCTACCTCGCCGGCGGACGGCCGTGGGACCTCGACCGGACGCGAGGGGGTTACCGGCGGGTGGTGCCGCAGGAGGGTGACGGTGTCGCGGAGTCCGGCTTCTCCCAGGGCAACGCCGACGACCTGCTGCGACTGCGCGCCCAGATCGAGGAGCAGGCGCCCGAGCACATCGTCGTGAGCAGTGCCGACCACGTGTTCGCCACCGACCTCGACCGCGTCATCGCCCAGCACCGCGAGCGGGGTGCCGAGTGCACCGTGGTGACGGCCGAGGTCAGCAAGAAGGAGGCGGCGCACAACGCCGTGGTCGTGGCCGACGCCACGGGGCTGGTGCGTCGCCTGGACTACAAGCCGAGCCGGCCGTCGACCGGGGTCGTCGCCACCGAGGTGTTCGTCTACGAGACCACGGTGCTGCTCGAGCTGCTCGACCGGCTGCGGGTCGAGCTGTCCCGCAGCGGCGAGCTCGAGGACGGTGGCATCGGCGACTTCGGCGAGCACCTGCTGCCACGGCTGGTCGAGCGCGGCAAGGTCCAGGCGGTGCCGGTGGGGACCTACTGGCGCGACGTCGGACGGCCCGAGACCTACCTTGCCGCCCACCGGGACCTGCTGGCGGGCAAGCTCGACGTGTTCGACGTGCCGGGTCGGCCGGTGCTGAGCCGGTGGCCGGAGCTGCCGCCGGCCCGCGTGGTCGACGGCGCCGAGGTCTCCGACTCGATGCTCAGCCCCGGCTGCGTCATCGAGGGCACGGTGCGCGGGAGCGTCCTGTCGCCGGGCGTGCACGTCCGGCGCGGCGCGGTCGTCGAGGACTCGGTCGTCTTCCGTGGCGCGGAGGTCGAGGCGGGCGCGCACGTGGGCACGGCCCTGGTCGACCGGGACGTCGTCGTGGGGCGTGGCGCCCGGGTGGGCCAGCCGTCGTCGCGGCGCGCGCCGGTGCCGGAGGAGATCACCATGGTCGGGCAGGACAGCCGGATCGGCCGGCGAGTCGAGGTGCCCGCCGGCGCCCGGCTCGAACCAGGCACCGTCGCCTGACGCGCGGGACCCTCGGCGCCTCAGTCCTGCTCGACCCAGTAGTTGTCGTGGTAGCGCATGAACTCGTCGCGCTCGGCGTCGCTCATCGTCTCGCCCGCCGCGACCCGCGCCAGGCCCTCGAAGTAGCCCTCGCGGGGCGCGCCCGGCGCGAAGTGGAGCAGCATCGACGCCGGGCCTGACTCATTGCGGAAGCCGTGCAGTCCACCGGCGGGGACGTGCACGTAGTCGCCCGGGTGGCAGGGCTTCCACGCGGTGCCGTCGTAGATCGTGACCTCGCCGGTCAGCACGTAGAAGGACTCGGTGAGGGTCTTGTGGAAGTGGGCGTCCGGGCCGCTGCGCGGTCCGGCGAACTCCCAGTGGTAGAGGCCGTACGTGCCTCCGGTGGCCTCGCCCATGGCGAGATAGCGGACGCGATTTCCGTTGGGGTACACCACGTTCGGCTCAGAGTCGGCGCCGACGAGCCAGGCGCTGACCTCGCCTGAGTCCTTGTCGTAGATCGGGGGCGGGTAGCTCATGGCAGTCATCCTGCCGTGCCGGTGCCGGGGGAGTCCTCCCCATTGTCGGGCTGGCTGCCGGCCGGGACAGTCGTGGCAAGTCAACGCGGGTCTGCTGACCCGCCAACGGCACCACGAACTGAGGGGAAAGACCATGAAGCGCAGGACCAAGATCGCGGCGGGACTCGGCCTCGCCCTGGCCGTGGCGGCACCGGTGGTCGCCGTGTCGCCGGCCATGGCGGCGTCGCGGGACGGCAAGTGTGAGAGCAGTGAGTTCTGCCTCTACTACAACAGCAACCAGCAGGGCTCGGTCTCGGACTTCCGCGGCTCCATCTCCGACTACGGCGACAAGCAGCCGTCGTGCTACGACTTCAAGGGCCGCGGCGCCGGCAAGGGCCTGTGCGTCAAGAACCACGCGGCGTCAGTGTGGAACCGCAGCGGCAAGACGGTGCGGGTCTACTTCAACAGCGGGTATGCCGGCGCCTTCCAGGACTTCAAGCCCGGCGCCCGCGGTAACCTCAAGGCGGCCATCAAGAACGACAACGCCTCGCACCGGTTCCTGTCGGGCAACCCCGGCCCCACGGGCTGCAAGACCGACGGCACGAACACCCGGCTGCCCTCGACCATCCTCGTCTACCGGACGAACCTCGGCCGCGTCGACCGCGTCCCGTTCAAGACCTACGTCAAGAACGTGCTGCCCAACGAGTGGATCTCGAGCTGGCCCAAGGAGTCGCTGAAGTCCGGTGCCGTGGCCACCAAGAGCTACGCCTGGTACTGGGCGCTGCACTCGACCCGCAAGACACCGTTCGGCGAGTGCTACGACGTGCGCGACGACACCGGCGACCAGGTCTACAAGCCGGGTTCGGCCAAGGCCTCGACCAGCGCCGCCGTCGACGCGACGTGGAACGTGCGGCTCACCCGCGGTGGCGACGTGCTCAAGGCGCACTACTGCGCCACCACCACCGCGTGCGGCGCCTGGGTGAACGGCGACTGGCTCTCGCAGTACGGCTCGCGCGACCTCGCCAACCGGGGTCAGGGCTACGCCACGATCCTGCGCCACTACTACAGCAACACCCGGGTCGTCAGCGGCAGCTGATCGGTCGCTTGGTATGCCGCGTGGTCGCCGTCGCTGGCCCCGTCGCCTCAGGCGACGGGCGCCGGCAGCCGGTGGAGGGCGTCGACGAGGGGCGCGAGCTCCGGGGTCTCCTCGCCGGTGGTCAGGGCCTCTTCGAGCACCCGGTCGTGGGTGGGGCGGGCCGCCTTGTGCAGCTTCGACCCGGCCGGTGTCAGCTCGGTGTAGATGCCGCGTCGGTCGTCGGCGCACAGCACCCGGCGCAGCAGGCCGCGGTCCTCGAGCCGGTTGACCAGACGGGTGGTGGCGCTGGGGGACAGGGCCGCGGCGCGGGCCAGCTGGCTGATCCGCATGTGCCAGCCGTCCTGGCGGGACAGCGCGTCGAGCACGGTGAACTCGACCACCGAGAGCTGGTGCCGGCTGGTGAGCTCGCGCTCGAGCGCGGTCTCGATGAGCCCGTGCAGCGCGGCCAGCGTGCGCCAGCCCTGGGCGCGCACCTCGATGGCGTCGTCGGCGATTCCCATGGTGGTCCTTCCGCAGTCGTACCCCGCCATCATAGCCCGCATTTGCAATAACCCGCGTGTGCAACTAACTTGAGGTTCACGTCGTTAGTTGCACACGCGGCATACCGGCTCAGGAAATCTCCACCCACCACCCAAGGACACGTCATGCCACTCGGACTCCTCGCCCTCGCCATCGGGGGCTTCGGCATCGGGCTCACCGAGTTCGTCATCGCCGGTCTGCTCCCCGAGGTGGCCACCGACTTCCGCGTCGACGAGGCCGCGGCGGGGTGGCTGATCTCGGGTTACGCGCTCAGCGTCGCCGTCGGCGCGATCGGCCTCACCGCGGCGGTCACTCGCTTCAACCGCAAGCACGTCCTCACCGCACTCATGGTGCTGTTCATCGCCGGCAACCTCGTCTCGGCCATCGCCCCGACCTACGAGGTCATGCTCCTGGGCCGCATCCTCGCCGCCCTGACCCACGGTGCATTCTTCGGCATCGGTGCCGTCGTCGCAGCGAATCTCGTTGCCCCCGAACGCAAAGCGGGCGCCATCGCCATGATGTTCGGGGGCCTCACGACGGCCAACGTGCTCGGCGTACCCTTCGGCACGCTCCTCGGGCAACAGCTCGGGTGGCGCTCGACGTTCTGGGCCATCACCGGCATCGGCGTCCTCGCCCTGGCCGGTATGGCGACCCTCGTCCCGTCACAGGCGGCGGACCGCCACGGCGCTGGGCTGCGTGGTGAGCTGGGGGCGTTCCGGTCCGGTCAGGTGTGGTTGTCGCTGCTCGTGACGGTGCTCGGGTTCGGTGGCATGTTCGGTGCGTTCACCTACATCGCCTACACCCTCACCGCGGTCTCCGGGTTCGCCAGCGCGACGGTCCCGTGGCTGCTGGTGCTCTTCGGCCTCGGCATGTTCGTCGGCAACTGGGTCGGGGGCAAGGCGGCCGACCGGTCGGTGCCCGTGACCCTCACCGTGGTGCTCGCGGCCCTCACGGTCGTCATGGCCGTCTTCGCGCTCACGGCGTCGTCGCCGGTCATGGCGGTGGTGTCGCTCGTGCTGATGGGGGCGTTCGGGTTCGCGACCGTGCCCGGCCTGCAGATGCGGATCATGCGGTATGCCGGGTCGGCCCCGACGCTGGCCAGTGGCGCCAACATCGCGGCCTTCAACGTCGGCAACGCCGCGGGTGCCTGGCTCGGTGGCCTCACCATCACCGCCGGGCTGGGCTACGCCTCGACCTTGTGGGACGGTGCGGCGCTGGCGCTGGGCGCGCTGGTGGTGCTGGTCGTCGCCGACCGCCTCGCCGCTCGCCGCCCCGCGAACTTTGGGCCAAACTTCGCCAGCGCTGGGAACCTTCCACAGCAGGGCGAAGATCTCCCCAAAGTTCCGGCCTGAGCCCAGTCGGACGCGGCGCCCAGTTGCTGTGGGGCGGGCCCTTGGGCGGGGTCAGCGACGGTGGACGGTGTCGCGGAGGGTGGCGTAGCGGGCCAGGACCTCGGCGCCGGGCTGCGCGGCGCCGCCGGAAGGCGGGTCGAGGGTGACCTCGTCGGCGACCGACCAGGCCGGCGGCTCATCCGCGCCGGACAGCACCCAGGCCGCCTGCCGGGCGGCGCCGAGCCCGACGTACTCCCCAGGCGCGGGGACGACCACGGGCACCCCGAACAACCCCGGCGCCACCGCGCGCACGGCCTCGGACGCCGACGCCCCGCCGATGAGGACCACACGCTCGACGGGCAGCCCGAGGTGACGCAGGTCGTCGACCCCCGCCACGAGGTTGGCGAGCATGCCCTCGACGGCGGCGCGGGCGAGGTTCTCGGGGGTCGCGTTGGTGCGGGTGAGCCCGCCGAGCGTCCCGGTGGCGTCCGGAAGGTTGGGACTGCGCTCGCCGTCGAGGTAGGGCAGCAGGGTCAGGCCATCGGCGCCGACCGGAGCGGCCAGGGCCAGCCGGTCCAGCCCGGCCAGGTCGGTGCCGAGCAGCTGGGCAGCGGCCGTGAGGACCCGCGCCGCGTTGAGCGTGGCCATGAGCGGCAGGTGGGCACCCGAGGCACTGGCGAACGACGCGATCAGCCCGCGCTCGTCGCGCACCGGCTCCGCGGCGTCGGCGAAGACCGCACCGCTGGTCCCCAGTGACACGACCACGTCACCGCGCTGCAACCCCAGCCCGAGCGCGGCCCCGGCGTTGTCACCAGCGCCTGGGCCCACCACGAGCCCGCCCTCCGTGCGGCCCGCGACCTCGTGCGGACCCACCACCTGCGGCACCCCGAACTCGCGGCCGAGCGCCAGGCGCTGCAGGTCTGACCGGTAGGTGTCGCCCACCGAGTCGAAGTAGCACGTGCCCGAGGCGTCGCTGCGATCGGTCACCCAGCGCTCGAAACCGTTGCCAGCCCTCAGGATCTGCCCGGTCAGCCAGTCGTGGGGCAGCACGACGTCGGAGACCCGGGCAGCGTTGTCCGGTTCGTTCTCCGCCAGCCAGCGCACCTTGGTGATGGTGAAGCTGGGCAGCGGCGACATGCCGACGGAGTCGACCCACGCCGCGACCCCGCCGAGCTCGTCGGTGAGGTCACGGGCGGCCTGCGCGGAGCGGGTGTCGTTCCACAGCAACGCATCCCGGATCACTTCGCCGGACTCGTCGAGAGCCACCATGCCGTGCTGCTGGCCGCCGACGGCGATGGCTTGCACGCCCTCGAGCAGCCCGTCCTTCGTTGCCTCGAGGTAGGCGTCCCACCACCGCGCCGCGTCGACCGACGTGCCGTCGGGGTGTGCGGCGCGGCCGGTGCGCACCACGTCGCCGGTCGCGGCGTCGACGACGACCACCTTGCAGGACTGCGTCGAGGAGTCGACGCCGGCGACGAGTCGCGGCGTTGCTGGGTCGTTGCTCACCTGGTCTGGTTGCTCCACGCCTCGAGCGTTTCACGTGCGCCGTGCGCGTGCAGGCTCTCCAGCGATGACAGGTATGCCGCGGTGAACCGTTCGTCGTCGGCGAGGTCACCGAAGAGGTCGCGGTCGCGGATGAATGCGAGCGGGTCGTCCTTCTGCGCCGCGGCAGCCGCCATGACCTTGTCCCGGAGCCGGTCGACCACCTCGATGGGGTCACCCTGCTCGTCCACGCCCTCGGTATACCTCGCCCACGAGGCGACCACGAGCGCACTGAGCCCGACCTCGCCACCGGTGCGCAGGTTCTCCCTGATGACCGGCACCAGCCACTTGGGTATGCGGTCGGAGGACTCGGCGCACAACCGCGCCAGGGTGTCGCGCACCTCGGGGTTGGCGAACCGCTCGACCAGCTGGCGGCGGTAGCCGTCGAGGTCGACACCCGGCACCTCGGGCAGCGTCGGCGACCCCTCGCGCTCCATGTAGGTGAGCAGGAACTTCGCGAACAACGGGTCCTGTGCCACCTCGTGCGCGTAGCGGTACCCCGACAGGTAACCGAGGTAGGCCAGTGCCTGGTGGCTCGCGTTGAGCAGCCGCAGCTTCATCAGCTCGTAGGGCACGACGTCGTCGACCAGCTGCACCCCGGCATCCTCGAAGGGCGGGCGCCCCGCCACCCCAAAGGCGTCCTCGAGCACCCACTGCGTGAACGGCTCGCAGACGACCGGCCAGCCGTCCTCGACCCCGAACTCCTCCGCCAGCCGCGCGATGTCCTCCGGCGTCGTCACCGGGGTGATGCGGTCGACCATGCAGTTGGGGAACGGCACGTCCGACTCCATCCAGTCGGCCAGCTCGGGGTCCTTGAGCCGCGCGAACGCCGTCATCATCCGCTTTGCGACGTCGCCGTTGTCCGGCAGGTTGTCGCAGCTCATCACCGTGAACGGCGCCCGCCCCTCCCGACGACGCCGGTCGAGGGCAGCCACAATGAACCCGGAAACCGTTGTGGGAGAGTCGCCTTCAGCAAAGTCCGCGGCCAGGTCGGCCTGGATCGACGGGTCCTTCGCGTCGAACTCACCCGTGACCTGGTTGACGAGGTAGCCGCCCTCGGTGATCGTCAACGACACGATGCGGGTGCGGTCGTCGGCCAGCCGGTCGACCACCGCGGTGGGGTCGTCCGGGGCGAACATCACCTCGGCGATGCTGCCGATGACCCGCGGCTCCAACCGGCCGTCCGGGTGCTTGACGACGAGCGTGTAGAGCCCGTCCTGCGCGCGGAGCGTGTCGATGATGCGTCGGTCGTGGGGCAGTGCGCCCACCCCGCACAGGGCCCAGTCCAGTGCCTCGCCCTGGTTCATCAGCGCGTCGAGGTACATCGCCTCGTGCGCCCGGTGGAATCCTCCGACCCCGAAGTGGACGATGCTCGCGGACAGCTTCGAGCGGTCGTATGCCGGGACGGCAACGCGCGGGTCGAGCTCACCAAGTGTCTTGTCGGACAACGGGATCGGTGCGGTCGGCACCCTTCTCTCCTCCGTGGGGGACGGCGGCATACCCGCCGTGTCGGCATCGGTCACTTGACGGCACCCATCGACAGGCCCTGGACCAGCTTGTCCTGCGCCGCGAAACCGGCGGCCAGCACCGGCAGCGACACGACGAACGACGCCGCGCACACCTTGGCGAGGAACAGGCCCTGCGAGGTCACGAAGCCGGTCAGGAACACCGGGGCGGTCCCTGCGACCGTGCCGGTGAGGACACGGGCGAGCAGCAGCTCGTTCCAGCTGAAGATGAAGCAGATCAGCGCGGCCGCGGCGATGCCCGGCATGACGACCGGAGCCACGATGTCACGCAACGTGCGGGTGAGCGAGGCGCCGTCGACCGATGCGGCCTCCAGCATCTCGACCGGCACCTCGGCGAGGAACGAGCGCAGCATCCACACGGCGATCGGCAGGTTCATCGAGGTGTAGAGCAGGATCAGCCACCAGATGTTGTCGAGGATGCCGACCTTCTGTGCGAACAGGTAGAGCGGCAGGATGCCCGCGACGATGGGCAGCATCTTGGTCGACAGGAAGAAGAACAGGACGTCGGTCCACTTCTTGACCGGCCGGATCGACAGCGCGTAGGCCGCGGGGAAGGCCAGCAGCAGCACCAGCGCCGTGGAGATCACGCTGGCCGTCAGCGAGTTGAGCAGCGGCGGCCACGGACCGGCGTCGAAGAACGCGCGGTAGCCGTCGAGCGAGAGCGGGGCGAGGACATCCGGCGGGTTCTTGGCCGCGTCCTCCTCGCTGTGGAACGACGTGAGGATCATCCACAGCACGGGCAGGGCGAACAGGATGCCGACCACCCAGGCCGCGGCGGTCAGCAGGACCCCGCTACGCGGCGGCTTGGCGTGCCGGATCTCCTGCGTGGGACCGGAACCCGGCACGGTGCCGGAGCGGCGTGCCGACCCGGTGGGGGTGCCCTCGGTCTCGGGCTGGGCGGCGGTGCTCATCGTCCTTCCTCCTTGAACAGGCTGAACGCGGATCGCAGCGCCAGCGTGGCGATGATGATGGTGCCGATGACGACGACGACGCCGGCGGCGGAGGCCCGGCCGTAGTCCTGGGCGGTGTAGAAGGTCTGGTAGATGAAGTACGGCAGGTTCGCCGTGCCGAGGCCGCCGGAGGTGATGGTGAAGACGGCGTCGAAGTTCTGCACGACGTAGATCGCGCCGAGCAGCGCCGACAGCTCGATGTACTGGCGCAGGTGCGGCAGCGTCATGTTGGTGAAGATCTGCCACGAGCTGGCGCCGTCGATCCGCGCGGCTTCGACGACGTCGAGCGGGCGAGACTGCAGTCCTGCCAACAGGATCAGCATCATGAACGGCGTCCACTGCCACACCAGCGCGGCGATGATCGCGATGAGCGGGTTGTTGGTGATCCAGTCCGGTTGCGGCGCGTTCTCACCGAAGACCGCGCGCAGCAGCCCGTTGAACAGGCCGTACTCGGGGTTGTAGAGCGCGTGCTTCCACAACAGCGCGGCCGCCACCGGCACGATGAGGAACGGCGTGATCATCAGCGTGCGCACGATGCCCTGTCCGCGGAACTTGCGGTCGAGCAGCAACGCGATCAGCAGACCGAGCACGAGGCTCACGAACACGACGCTGACGGTGAGCAGGATCGTCACCCACACGGCGTTCCTCGTGTTGGTGTCGGTGAAGACCCGCACGAAGTTGTCGAACCCGGCGAACCCGCGCTCGTCCGGGTAGTACGCGTTCCAGTTCATGAACGAGATGACCAGTGTCGCCAGGAACGGCAGCTGGGTCATGAGGATCACGAAGATCAGCGCGGGCAGGAGGGGCGCGCGCCGCGACCAGTCGCCGGCCTTGCGGAGGGCAGGCGACGGGGTATGCCGCGTGGCCGGCTCGCGTGCGGCCGCCGGCTCCGGCGAGACCGAGGTGTCGGCAGCCATCACTGGTCCTTCCTCTTCTGGTAGCGCTCGGCGACGTCCTCGGCGAGCTTCTGGCCCTTGTCGAGGGCCTCGTCGACGGTGGTCTTCCCGGCGATCGCGGAGCTGACGTCCTGGCTCACCTGGGTGCCGAGGTCCGGGAACTCGGGGATGTCGACGAACTGGATGCCGATGGCGGGGCGTGGCTGGACGCCCGGGTTCTCCGGGTCAGCGGCCTCGATCGCGGACTTGGTCGGTTCGGCGAAGGCCGAGGCGACCTTGAGGTAGTCGGCGTTCTCGTAGGTGGAGGCGCGCTTGCCGGCCGGCACCTTGGTCCAGCCGAGCTGGCTGCCGACGAGCTCCTCGTACTTCTTGCCGCTGGCCCACGAGATGAACTTCCACGCGTTGTCCTTCTTGCTGCTGGCCTGCTGGATCGACCACGCCCAGGCGTAGAGCCAACCGGAGGAGTCGGTCTTGACGACGGGCGCCGGTGCGTAGCCGAACTTGCCCTTGAACTGCGACCCTTCGGCCTCGAGCGACCCGGCCGCCGAGGTGGCGTCGTACCACATGGCGACGTTGCCCTGGATGAGGTTGTTGAGGCACTCGGTGAAGCCGGCCTGCGGCGCGCCCTTCTCGCCGTGCTCGCGCACCAGGTCGACGTAGAAGTTGGTGGCCTCCTTGAACTCCGGCGCGTTCACGCCCGGTGTCCAGTCCTCGTTGAACCACGTGCCGCCGAAGGTGTTGACGACGGTGGTGAGCGGTGCGAAGAGCTGCCCCCACCCGGGCTGGCCGCGCAGGCAGATGCCGTTCATGCCGGGCTCGGCGCCGTCGACCTTGGCGGCGATGTCGGCGACCTGCTGCCAGGTCGGCTTGGCCGGCATCGTGATGCCCTTGGCCTCCAGCACGTCCTTGCGGTACATGAGGAACGAGGACTCGCCGTAGAACGGCTCGCCGTAGATCTTGCCCTCGCTCGACAGCGAGGTCGTCATGGGCTTCAGGATGTCGGCCTGGTCGAACTCGGAGTCCCGGGCGATGTAGTCGTCGAGCGGGGCGATCCACTTGGCCTTGGCGTAGATCGGGATCTCGAAGTTCGAGAGGGAGGCGACGTCGTACTGGCCGGCCTGGCTGGAGAACTCCTGGCTGATCTTGTCGCGCACGTCGTTCTCGGGCAGCACGGTGAAGTTGACCGTGATGCCGGTCTCCTTGGTGAAGTTGTCGGCGGTCAGCCGTTGCAGGTCGACCATCTGGGGGTTGTTCACCATCAGCACGTTGATGCTGTCCGACCCGCCTCCCCCGGCCCCGCCACCCCAGCCGGCGCAGCCGGTGAGCGCGAGCGCGCCGATCGTCGTGGTCGCGACCAGCGCGATCTTGGAGATTCGCACGCGTCCTCCTCCGTCGCCGGTGCCGGCGTTCCCGCGGTGCGACCAGCACCGCTCCTTGACACGGCGCTCAAATGAGCGCCACTATGCGCAAACGAGTATCACGAGTAAATCGGTGCCGACAGGTGCTGTCAACGGGGAAGGACCGCCTGGTGATCGACGAAGGCCCCGCGGAGCTGGTCCTGCAGGCTGCCGTGGCGCGCAGGCACTACCTGCAGAACCGGTCCAAGGTCGAGATCGCCGACGAACTGGGCATCAGCCGGTTCAAGGTCGCCCGGTTGCTGGAGGCCGCACGGGAGAAGGGCTTGGTGCGCATCGAGATCGTGCGCCAGGGAGCCCTCGACGTCGACCTCTCCGCCCAGCTGCAGGAGCGCTACGGGCTCGGCCACGCGGTCGTCGTTGAGACGGCCGACCAGGACCCCGGGGCGGTCCGCGCCCAGCTGGGGCGTGCGGCGGCGGACCTGCTCGCGGAGGTGCTGGGCGATGGTGACGTCCTCGGCCTGCCGTGGTCGCGGAACGTCCACGCGGTCGTCGGGGCCCTGCCGCGCCTGCCCCGGGTCGAGGTGGTGCAGCTGACCGGTGCCATCGCACTGTCCGACTTCGACAGCAGCGCCGTCGACATCGTGCGCCGCGCCGCGCGCCTGTCCGGTGGTGGCGCACACGTCTTCTATGCGCCCTTCGTCCTCGACACCAAGGCCAGCGCCGATGCGTTGCGTCGCCAGCCGGCGGTGAGCCAGGGCCTCGAGGCCGCGGCCCGGGTCACCCACGCCGTGGTCGGCATCGGCCTCTGGGCGCCAGGGGAGTCCACGATCCACGACCTGTTGGACGAGGCCGAGCAGGCCGAGCTCAGCCGGGCCGGGGTCGTGGGTGAGCTCGCCGGTGTGTTCTTCGACCGGAACGGAAAACCGTTGCGCCCCAAGGTCGCCGCGCGTCTCATGACGATCGAGCCGGAGGTCCTGGGCGGCTTCCGCGAGGTGATCGCGGTCGTCTCGGGTGAGGCCAAGGCGCCGGCGGTCCGGGCGGCGCTGGAGGGTGGCCTGGTCCAGGGCCTCGTCGTCGACGCCCCGCTCGCCCACGTGCTGCTCGCCGACTGACGCGACACCCCCGCAAAACCCACGCTGGGCGGCATACCTCGGGCCAATAACCCGACGTATGCCGTGCAACGAGGGTTTTCCTGGGCCCTTGCGCGATCTCCGGCCGGTGTGGCAAGGTCAAGCCGAGCACCACATGTAAGCGCTTACAGATCACGACTTTCAACGACGAGAGGCGGCTGGCCATGGCGGGCATCCCCGGGCAGCGCGGCGGGGCGACGATCTACTCCGTCGCCGAGGCCGCCGGCGTCTCGATCGCCACCGTCTCCCGGGTGCTCCAGGGATCGGACAAGGTCTCCGCGAAGACCCGCCAGCGGGTCATGACCGCCGTCGAGGAGCTGCGCTACATGCCGCTCGGCGCCGCGCGCAGCCTGGCCGTCCGCCACCACGAGGCCCACGGGCTCCTGCTCCCCGAGCTCTCGGGTCCTTACTACTCCGAGCTGCTCATGGGTTTCGAGTCCCGCGCGGCCGAGCTCGGCCAGAGCGTCGTGCTGATGCTCGCCGAGGGCAAGGACGACGTCGCCAGGGCGGCGCGCAGCCTCGCCACCCGGGTCGACGGCGTCGCCATGCTGGCCTCGGCGGCGATCCCCGACGCGCTGCCCGAGATGCTGCGCGGCAGCAAACCCGTCGTCGTCATCGCGGGCGAGGCCAAGCCCGACGTCGAGGCCATCACCTCCGAGAACACCGCCAGCGCCCAGGCCCTCACCGCCCACGTCCTCCGCCACGGACGGCGTCGTCTCGTCTTCGCCGGCGACCCCGCGTCGGGTCCGGACATCAGGGACCGGTATGCCGGCTTCGTCGCCGCCCACGAAGATGCCCACCTCACCGCGGCCGCACCGCTGCCCACCGAGCTGCGCGAGAGCGCGGGCGCCGCGCTCGCCGACCGCGTCCTGGCCGGAGACCTCGACACCGACGCGCTCGTCTGCGCCAACGACGAGCTGGCCCTGGCCGTCATGAAGCGCCTGCGGCAGGGCGGGCGGAGCGTCCCGGACGACCTGGCCGTCGTCGGCTGGGACGACGTGATGACCGCGAGGTACGTCGAGCCCGGCCTCACCACGGTGCGTCAGCCGGTCCGCGAGCTGGGCGCCCTTGCGGCAGAACGACTTCACGCCCGCATCACCAGTGCCGACACCGTGGACGAGACGCAGGTCCTGCCCACCCAGCTCGTCCTGCGGTCCTCCTGCGGCTGCGCGCCCGACCCCCTCGGCTGACCGACCCACGCCCGCGCGTTCGAGGCGAGCACGCGGCATACCGACCATCCCACCCCAGCCCCCCAAGGAAAGAGAGACACCCGATGAGACGCACATCCGCAGCAGCGGTGGCGACCCTGACGGCCGCTGCGCTCGCCCTGAGCGCGTGCGGTCGCGACAACGGCGGCGGTGCCGGCAGCAGCGAGACCGCCAAGGACATCTCCAGCGGCAAGGCCACCGGCACGCTCACCGTCTGGGCGATGGGCAACGAGGGCGACATCCTGCCCGACCTCATGAAGGACTTCGAGGCGGCGAACCCTGGCGTCAAGGTCAACGTCACCGCGATCCCGTGGGACTCGGCCCACGACAAGTTCACGACCGCGATCACCGCCGGCACGACGCCGGACGCCGCCATGGTCGGCAGCACCTGGATGGGCGAGTTCGCCGGGCTCGACGCGCTCGACCCGGTGCCGCCGTCGATCGACACCTCGGCCTACTTCGAGGGCGCCCAGAAGACCAACGAGGTGAACGGCACCAACTACGGCGTGCCGTGGTACGTCGAGACGCGGCTCATCTTCTACCGCACCGACCTGGCGAAGAAGGCCGGCATCACGACGCCCCCGACCGACTGGGACGGCCTGAAGAACATGGCAAAAGCCATGCAGGACAAGGCCGGAGCCAAGTTCGGCATGGGCTTCCAGGCCGGCGGCCAGGGGTCGTGGCAGTCGATCATGCCGTTCGCCTGGTCCGACGGGGCCAACCTCACCAAGGACGACGGCAAGGCCTACAACTTCGACAGCCCGGAGCTGCTCGAGGCGGTGAAGTACTACCAGAGCTACTTCACCGACGGCATCTCCGACAAGGCCGCCCCGGCCCAGCCGACGACCGAGCCGGACTTCAAGAGCGGGCGCGTGCCGATGTTCATCTCGGGCCCGTGGATGATGTCGGCCGTCGAGAAGGTCGGTGTGAAGAAGGACCAGTACGACGTCATGCCCGTGCCGGCGAAGAAGACCTCGTCGTCCTTCGTCGGTGGCTCGAACTTCGCGGTCTTCAAGAAGTCGAAGAACCGCGACAGCGCGTGGAAGCTCGTGCAGTGGCTGAGCGATCCGAAGGTCCAGGCCAAGTGGTACGGCATGTCGACCGACCTGCCGTCGGTGAAGTCCGCGTGGGACGACCCGGCCCTGTCCGGTGACCCGAAGCTGAAGAAGTTCGGCACCGCCCTGGAGACCGCGCAGGCGCCGCCGAGCTTCCCCACCTGGGAGCAGGTCGTCGCAGGCTTCGACACCGAGATGGAGAAGGTGACCAAGCAGGGCGCCGACCCCGCGGCTGCGCTCAAGAGCGCGCAGCAGCAGGCCGAGTCGGTCGGCACCGGGCAGTAACGATGTCCTCCACCACCGAGGTGACCCCCTCCGGGGCGACGGGCCGTGGCTCGTCGCCCCGGGGGAAGGGCGGGGACGCCCGGCCCGAGGTGAACGCCGGCGCGGGTGCCAGCCGCCGGCGCCAGGGCCTGGCGGCGTGGACGCTCGCGCTGCCGTTCTGCCTGCTGTTCCTCGTCTTCACGGCGTGGCCGGTGATCCAGTCGCTGTTCATGAGCTTCACCGACACCCGGTCGCGCGACCTGCGCACACCGCTCGCGGTGGACATCGTCGGGCTCGACAACTTCACCAAGGCGTTCTCGGACCCGATCTTCCGCAAGTCGATGCTCAACACGGCCTACTTCGTCGTGGTGGGCGTGCCGCTCACCATGGCGATGGCGCTGGCGGCGGCGGTGGCCCTGGACAAGGGAATCACCAAGCTGCGTGGGCTGTTTCGCCTCGGGTTCTACACCCCCGTCATCACCTCGATCGTGGCCGTGGCGGTCGTGTGGCGGTTCCTGCTCGAGCGGGAGTACGGCCTGATCAACACGGTGCTCGGGTGGGTCGGCATCGACGGACCCAACTGGCTCGGCGACCCCAACTGGGCCATGCCCGGTCTGATCCTCATGGCGTCGTGGCGCAACTTCGGCACCGGCATGATCATCTTCCTCGCCGGGCTGCAGGCGGTGCCGTGGATGCTGCACGAGGCCGCCGCGATCGACGGCGCGGGTGCGTGGCAGCGGTTCCGGCACATCACGCTGCCGCTGTTGCGGCCGACGCTGTTGTTCGTGTCGGTGACCACTGCGATCGGCTACCTGCAGTTCTTCGAGGAGCCGTTCGTCATGACCAACGGTGGGCCGCTCAACAGCACCATCTCGATGTCGATGTACACGTACAAGCAGTTCGGCTTCGGCAACTACGGGCTCGCGTCGGCGATGAGCTACATCATCTTCGTCATCGTCGCGATCGTGACCGCCATCCAGTTTCGGCTGCTGCGTGAGAACACCTGAGGACGTGAGACTTCCATGACTCGCACCCGTTCCCAGTGGTGGCTGTATGCCGTCCTGACGATCGTCCTGCTCGCGGTCATCGCGCCGTTCGTGTGGATGGTCCTCGGCAGCTTCAAGACCCAGGGCGAGCTGCTGCAGACGCCGCCCACGTGGTGGCCGCAGACCGCGACGCTCGACAACTACACGCGGCTGTTCTCGCGGCTCAACTTCTCGCAGTACTTCGTCAACTCCACGATCGTCGCCGTTGCCGTGACCGCGGGCAACCTGCTGTTCTGCTCGATGGTCGGCTACGCCCTGGCGATGCTGGACTTCCCCGGGCGGCGGGCGTTGTTCCTCGTCGTCATGGGCACCCTGCTCATCCCCGGTGTGGTGACGTTCGTTCCGTTGTTCGTGCTCGTCACCAACGTGGGGCTGGCCAACAGCTTGCCCGGGCTGATCCTGCCGTTCCTCGTGAGCCCGTTCGGGGTGTTCCTCATGCGGCAGTACATCAGCGGACTGCCGCGCGACCTGCTCGACGCGGGCCGGGTCGACGGCGCGAGCGAACTGCGCATCTTCGCGCGCATCTTCCTGCCGCTGTGCGGTCCCGCGCTGGCGACGCTCGGGATCCTCACGTTCCTCGGCTCGTGGAACAACTTCCTGTGGCCCCTGGTCGTCGCGCAGGAGGAGAGCAAGTACACCCTCCCCGTCGCGCTCGCCCTCTACTCCAAGGGGCAGAACTCGACGCAGTACGGCCTGCTGCTGGCGGGCGCCACTGTCGTCGTCATCCCCGTCCTGGCGATCTTCCTCGCCTTCCAGCGTCGCTTCATCGAGGGAATCGCCACCACCGGCATCAAGTGACACCGCACCGGACGCACCAGATCGGAGACTCACCCATGGCCCAGCACCTGTCCGTCCCCTCGTCCCTCCCCACACCCACGCGCCGCCAGCTCCTCGTGGGAGCGTCCGCCGCCGCAGCTGTCGGCCTCGCGACCCCGCGCGCGGCGAACGCCTCCGCGCTCGCCAGCCCGCCGGCATACCTCAAGGGCAGTCAGGGGTATGCCGTGGAGTCCAGTCGCGTGCGCCGGTGGGCGACCGACACGTGGCGCAGCCTGGTCGCGATGACCGACCCGAAGACCGGACTGCCTGCCGACAACATCCCCGAATCCCTTGCGGCACAGGACCGTTCGGGCTACACGTCGCCGACGAACATCGGCGGCTACCTGTGGTCGGCGATCGTCGCCCGCGAGCTCGGCATCATCAGCCGCGGCGAGTGCACGCGGCGGCTGCTGCAGACGCTGCGCACCGTCGAGCGGATGGAGCACCACACTGCCAGCGGCATGTACTACAACTGGTACGACGAGGCCACGGGTGAGGCGCTGCGCACCTGGCCCGGCAGCGGCGACACGGTCTACCCGTTCTGCTCCAGCGTCGACAACGGCTGGCTCGGTGCCGCCCTGCGCGTCGTCATGGGCGCCGACACCGCGGCCGGCGTGCACGCCAGGCGGATCTTCGAGCGGATGCGGTGGGACGCGTTCTACAACCCCGGTGACGACCCGGCCCACCCGGTGCGCCCCGGTGGCCTCATCCACGGCGGCTTCTTCCCCTACGACCACAACCGTCCCGGTGGCGTCTACCGCGGCACGCACATCGGTGGCGAGGACGTCTGGCTCACGACCCACCACTACGACACGACGGTGTCGGAGACGCGGATCACGAGCTACCTCGGCATCATCACCGGCCAGATCCCGGGCAAGCAGTACTTCGGGATGTGGCGGACCTTCCCGGCCAGCTGTGACTGGTCGTGGCACGAGAGCCAGCCGGTGGGGGAGAACCGCACCTACTACGGCATCGAGGTCTACGAGGGCGCCTACGTCTACCGCGGCATGAAGATCGTGCCCGGGTGGGGCGGCTCGATGTTCGAGGAGCTCATGCCCGACGTGTTCGTGCCGGAGGCGAGCTGGGCGCCGCGCTCGTGGGGGCTCAACCACCCGCTCCACGTGCGCGCCCAGCGTGAGCACGGTCTGCTCGAAGCCAAGTACGGCTACTGGGGCTTCTCGCCGTCGAGCAACCCCGCCGGCGGTTACCGCGAGTACGGCGTCGACGCCCTCGGCATGGGCCCGGGCAACGAGGCCGGCAACCCCGGCAACGGCTACTTCTCCGACCAGGAGATGACCAACTACGACATCGGGTTCGGCGACTGCCGGCCCGCCACCAACCCGACCCCGACGTTCGGTGACGGTGTCGTGACGCCGCACGCCGCCTTCCTCGCGCTGCTGCACGAGCCGCAGGAGGCCTACGCCAACCTCGTCGGCATCGAGGACGAGCTCGGCGCCTACGGGCGCGGTGGCTTCTTCGACGCGGTGGCCGTGAAGTCCGGCCAGATCGCGCGACGCTACCTGTCGCTCGACCAGGCGATGGTGATGGGTGCCATCGGAAACGTCATGGGCGACAACGTGATCCGGCGCGCCTTCGCGACCCGTGAGGTCGAGCGCGCGCTGCGCCCGGTCATCGGTGTGGAAGAGTTCGGCGCCGGGCCCGTCTGAAGAGCCAACCAGCAGGGTGCGCCCCCGGAACCCCCCTGAGTCGGGGGCGCACCCCTCGCAGCACGCAGCCAGGGGCAGATGACCGAAAGGGAGAGATGCAGCCCGCGCGCAAGACCTCGCCGGATGGCGTGGAGTACCGGGACCTCAACGACAACGGCGTGATGGACCCGTTCGAGGACCCCCGGCTGACCGTCGAGGAGAGAGTGGCCGACCTGGTGCCGCGTTTGTCCTTGGAGGAGAAGGTCGGCCTGATGTTCCACACGGTCATCGAGGCGGGCGCGGACGGCACGGTCAAGGAGGCGCCGGGCGCGATCAGCAAGTCGCCAACGAGCGAGGTGGTGCTGGACAAGCACCTCACCCACTTCAACGTCCACGCCCTCGACGACGCCCGCATGGCGGCCCGGTGGTACAACGCCCTCCAGGCGATCGCCGAGCAGTCACCCCACGGCATACCGGTCACCATCTCGACCGACCCCCGCCACGCGTTCATCGAGAACGCAGGGGCGTCCTTCGCCGCCAAGGCCTTCTCGCAGTGGCCCGAGGCGCTCGGGCTCGCGGCGCTGCGCGACGCCGACCTCGTGCGCGAGTTCGGCGACATCGCGCGGCAGGAGTACGTCGCGGTCGGCATCCGGATGTCGCTGCACCCGACGCTCGACCTCGCGACCGAGCCGCGTTGGGCCCGGCAGTCGGGCACGTTCGGGCAGGACCCCGACCTCGTGACCGAGCTGGGTGTCGCCTATCTCGTTGGCTTCCAAGGCGATTCGCTCGGACCGGACTCGGTCGCGTGCGTCAGCAAGCACTTCCCCGGCGGCGGACCGCAGAAGGACGGCGAGGACGCCCACTTCCCCTACGGCCGCGAGCAGGTCTACCCGGGTGGGCGGTTCGCCGACCACCTCAAGCCGTTCCCGCCGGTCATCGAGGCCGGGACCGCCGCGATCATGCCCTACTACGGCATGCCCATCGACCTCGAGATCGACGGCGAGAAGATCGAGGAGGTCGGCTTCGGCTACAGCCGGCAGATCGTGACCGGCCTGCTGCGCGAGAAGCTCGGCTTCGACGGCGTCGTCCTCAGCGACTGGGAGCTCGTCAACGACAACCACGTCGGCGACCAGGTCCTGCCGGCCCGCGCGTGGGGCGTCGAACACCTGACCCCGCACGAGCGGGTGCAGCGGATCATCGAGGCCGGCACCGACCAGTTCGGCGGCGAGGAGTCGGTCGAGCTGCTGCTCGACCTCGTGCGCGACGGTCGGGTCAGCGAGGCGCGCATCGACGAGTCGGCGGCCCGGCTGCTCGCGGTGAAGTTCCGCCTCGGCCTCTTCGACAACCCCTACGTCGACGAGGATGCTGCCGCGGTCACGGTGGGGCGCAAGGACTTTCGCGACGCCGGGTATGCCGCGCAGGCCAGGTCGGTGACCGTGCTCCAGAACGGCACGGACGGGCTCGCGCCGGTGCTGCCGCTCGCGACTGCTGCTGCGAGTGGTGCCGGGGAGGGCGCTCGTCGCAAGGTCTACGTCGAGAACTTCTCACCCGAGGCGGCAGCCGGTCTGGGTGAGGTCGTCGACCGGCCCGAGGACGCCGACGTCGCCGTCGTGCGGCTGCTCGCGCCGTTCGACCCGCGGGCGGACCTGTTTCTCGAGTCGTGGTTCCACCAGGGGAGCCTCGACTTCCAGCCGGGGCTGGTGTCGCGCCTCGCCCGCATCGCCGCGGCCTGTCCCCTGGTCGTCGACGTCGTGCTCGACCGGCCGGCCGTCCTGACACCCCTGCTGCCGTTCGCCTCCGCGGTCGTCGGCAGCTACGGCACGGGCGACCACGCCCTCGTCGACGCCCTCACCGGCGCGATCGAGCCGGTCGGCAAGCTGCCCTTCGACCTGCCGCGGTCGATGGATCAGGTGCGCCGCCACCCCGAGGACGTCCCCGGCTACGACGACCCGCTGTTCCCCTTCGGCCACGGCCTCACCCTTCGGCGACCCTGACGCAAAACCCTCGTTGCGCGGCATACCTCGGGTTGATAGCCCGACGTTTGGCGCGCAACGAGGGTTTTGGGGAGGTGTCCCGGCGTCAGCGGGTGGCGGTCGCCTCCTGCGCCGCCGCCTGGCGCGTCGACCACTGCCGGTCGGCGGCGTCGATGCTGGCGCGGCTCGACAGGTCGACACCGGCCTTCGCGGCAGCGGCCTTGGCCTTCGCCGTCCTGAGGTCGGGCGCACGGAAGACCTCGGGCGAGATGGTGCGGTCGGCCGCGGCATACTGCCGCTGCTTGGCGGCCTGGGCCGCACCCGACCGCTCGGCCTGGCGCATCGTCGCGGCGTTCACCGTGAGCGCCGTCCCGGTGAGGGCCGGCGCGACGAGCGGCGTGTAGCCGTCACGGTGCCCGGCGACGTTCGGGTGGTAGCTCTCGCTGACCGGGTTGGACAGGCCGTTGACCCACTCGGGGGTGTCACACACCGCGTGCCCGACGAAGCGGCTCGTGGGGTTGCTGAAGGTGAAACCGCGGGCCGAGGCGGCGGCGGACAGCTTGCTGTTGAGCAGGTCGGCGGTCTGGTTGAGCCGCGTCTGCTCGTCGGGGGAGAACCACGTGAACGCGTTGCAGTCCTCGCCCATGAAGATGCGCGGGTAGCCGACCACGACCACCTTGGCGTTCGGTGCCTTGCTGCGGATCGAGGAGTAGAGCGTGGACAGCCGCCCGGGGAGGGTGTTGTTGATGATGCTCTGGGCGCCGTTGATCGCGCCGTTGCAGTCGCTCATCCAGCCCGGTTGCGCGCACTCGGTGAGGACATCGGCGAAGCCGGCGTCGTTGCCCCCCACCGAGATCGTGACGTGGGTCGTGCCGGAGGTGAGCGCGGAGAGCTGGGTATTGGTCACGTCGGCGACCTTCGCGCCGGAGCAGGCGCGGAAGTTGAGCGTCAGCCCCTTGGCAGCGGCGACGAGCGACGGGTAGGCACTGGTGGAGCGTTGGCAGCTGGTGCCGTCGTTGATGTAGTTCCGGGTCCCCGTGCCCGAGGAGTACGAGTCGCCCAGTGCGACATAGGAGTTCGCAGCCTGGGCTGGTGCGGCCGCCACGGTGAGCGCGGCCGTCACCCCAAGGACCGCGGTCACTCCGAACATCCGGGTCATCGCCATTGACATCTCCCTGCAGTTCAGTCGGTGAGTGCTTCGCCCCGGTGGGGGCCTTCGCACCCTAGGAGCGCGCGGTCGGGCTGCGACAGGTCTCGTGGTGATGCCCATGCCAAGTCCTTACCTGCGCCAGAGACGACGAGCCCGGTATGCCGCGTGGTCGCCGCAGTGGCGCCGGTGAACACCGTGGGGTGTGGCCGACCGCGACGGGTCGACTGGGTGAAATCTGGGTCTGACCTGCGCGGATGGCGCGCTCGGGATGCGAGTCGACGCGCGAAGGAATAGGAAAGACGAGCGGCGTGACGATCGCGCTGCTCAGACACAAGGGAGACAAGAATGAGCGAGACTCCGACGACGCCCGGTCTTGACCCGGAGCAGAGCGGCGAGGGCGTGGCTGACGGCGGCGCCAACACCGGTGGTTTCGACGGCGGTGCCGATGGTGGCGCCGGTGGCGGCGCTGGTGGCGGCGCTGGTGGCGAGGGCCCGGCCGACGGCGGTGCCAACCCCGGTGGCCACGACGGTGGTGCCGATGGCGGTGCCGATGGCGGCGCCGGCGGTGGCGCCGGCGGTGGCGCTGGCGGTGCGGGTGGTTCCGGTGGCGCTGACGGCGGTGAGGGCACCGCGGACGGTGGCGCCAACCCCGGTGGTCACGACGGTGGTGCTGATGGGGGCGCCGATGGTGGCGCTGGCGGGGCGGGTGGCTCCGGTGGCGAGGGCCCGGCTGACGGCGGCGCGAACACCGGTGGCCAGGACGGCGGTGCCGACGGTGGCGCCGGCGACGGCGGTTACGGCTCCAGCGACAGCGGTGACGGCTCCGGCGACAGCGACAGCGGCAGCCAGTCGAGCAGCGGCACGGGCAACGACCAGGGCCTGTGACCTCGACCGCTTCACCCGAGCACCGGGTGCCCGCCGCTGACGGTGGGCGCCCGGTGTTGTCGCGTCTCGTGCGCGTCACCTCACAGGAGTTCGCCGACCGGGTCTGGTCGCGCGAACCACTGCTCAGCCGGGCCGAGGAGCTGGACGGCACGACCGGCTTCGCCGACCTGTTCAGCGCCGACGCCGTGGACGAGCTCGTGGCCGGCCGCGGGCTGCGAACACCGTTCCTGCGCATGGCCAAGGACGGGACGACGCTGCCCGAGCGCAGCTTCACGCGCGGCGGCGGCATCGGCGCGGCCATTGCCGACCAGGCCAGCGATGATGCGGTGCTGCGGCACTTCGCGCAGGGGTCGACCCTGGTGCTGCAGGGCCTGCACCGCACCTGGGGGCCGGTGCTGGAGCTCTCGCAACGGCTCGCGGCCGAGCTCGGTCACCCGGTGCAGGTCAACGCCTACGTCACCCCTCCGCAGAGCACCGGGTTCGCCGACCACTACGACGTGCACGACGTCTTCGTCCTGCAGATCGCGGGCGAGAAGCGCTGGCGCATCCGTCGCCCGGTGCACGACCTCCCCCTGCGTGACGAACCGTGGACCGACCACCGCGCCGCGGTCGAGGCGGCTGCGCAGCAGGAGCCGGTCATCGAGGAGACCTTCCGCCCCGGCGACTGCCTCTACCTGCCTCGTGGCTGGCTCCACTCCGCCACCGCCCTGGGTGGCACGAGCATCCACCTGACCATCGGAGTCCACTCCTGGACCCGTCGGCACGTCGCTGACCGGCTCGTCGAGGCGGCGGTGCGGTCGGCCAGCGCCGGGCCCACCCTGCGCGACTCGCTGCCGGTCGGGGTCGACCTCGTCCGTGACGGCGCCGGCACCGCCGA
Organism: Actinomycetes bacterium; assembly: GCA_023420415.1. Classification (GTDB taxonomy): domain Bacteria; phylum Actinomycetota; class Actinomycetes; order Actinomycetales; family Dermatophilaceae; genus Pedococcus. The sequence goes on from JAEZWF010000033.1 coordinate 278,859, forward strand.
TGTCGAGGCGGTGCGGGCCGCGCTGGTCGAGGCCATCCAGGCCGTTGACGCGACCGAGCTCGCTGCCGCCCTCGCCGCCCAGGCCCGCGCTGCCCAGCGCCCTGCGCCGCTCGCGCCACTGGCCCAGGCCGAGGCCGCGCGGGCTCTCACCGAGGACACCGAGCTGGCGCTGCGCGAGCACATCGCTGCCCGGCTCGAGCCGGTCGCCGGCGGGCGCACCGTCGTCCGCAGCCGGGCCGGTGTGGTGGCCGTCGAACACAGCGACCTGGCCGCCGTGGGCGCGCTGCTCGACACCGGACGCGCCCGCGCCGGCGACCTCGGCGTGGAGCTGGCGCACACGCTGCTGACCGGCGGCGTCGTCGTCCCGGGATGAGCGGCGGCCGGTCCGGCAGGGATGGCTTCGTGATGGACTGCACCTCGTGGACGAGGTGAGCGCACGGCGTGAGCTGGTGAGGGAAGCGCCATTTCGCTGTGCCACCGCTGCCCGCCAGCGCCACGACCCGATGCTCGGCACGGCCGCGCCGGGTCGGAGGTGGTTGCTCATCGAGTACCCCGCCGGCTGGGCGCGAGCGGCGCTGGACAGCCCCGACTTCCCGCCCGGCGCAGCGGACCTGCTCGAGCGGGCCGCGTTGTCGGTGCGGGGCCGGGTGGTGCTGATCCGCCGTCCCGGCCGACAGCCGAAGGACGCACCTCGGCGGTGGGGCGTGGTGGACCACGGGGGAGCCCAGCAGTGGGGCTGGTGGCGCGACGACGCCGACCTGCAGGAGGCGGCCCGGGTGCTGCGCGAGGGCCCGGCCCCAGCGACCGGTGACGCTGGCGGCGACGCGACCGGCGACGCGACCGGTGACGCTGGCGGCGAGCCCGGCCCGGCGGCATACCCGCTCCTGCTCGTCTGCACCCACGGTCGGCACGACGCCTGCTGTGCCATCCGCGGGCGGCCCGTCGCGGACGCTCTCTCGCGCAGGTGGCCCGAGCGCACCTGGGAGTGCTCGCACATCGGTGGCGACCGGTTCGCCGCCAACCTGCTCGTGGTGCCGGACGGCACGGTCTATGGCGGCCTGGACCCGGAGTCGGCTCTGCGGGTCGTGGAGGGTCACCTCGCAGGAAACGTGGATCCCGTTCACCTGCGCGGCTTTTCGGCGCACCCGCCGGTCGTGCAGAACGCGCTCGCTGCCGTCCTGCGCGGCCACGGGCCTGGGGCCCCCGACGACGTGACCGCGGGTCGCGTCGACCAGACCGGGCCCGACGAGTGGGTGGTCGAGGTCCTGGGTCGCGGCACGCTGCCGCCGCGCAGCATCGTGACCGTCACCCGTTCGACCCAGCCGCCGGCGCAGCTCACCTGCCACGGGGCGGCTGCCACGACGGCATACGTGTATGCCGTCCGGCTGGGTCAGGACGGGCGCTGACCGACGCGCAGGCGGTTGCCGTCGGGGTCGGTGAGCTCGGTGTCGCGCGCCCACGGGTTGTCCTCGACCGCGGTGCCGAACTCCGTTGCCACCGCGTCGACGTCGTCGACCCACAGGTAGGCGAGGCCGAACGGGTGCGCGTCTCCGGTGTGTTCGGACAGAAACAGGTGCACGTCGCCGCGGCGGATCGTCATGTAGACCGGGAGCCCGGGTTCGAACCTGTGGGACGAGACGTGCACGAACCCGAGCCGCTCGTACCAGGGAAGGGCAGCCGCGGCGTCGCGCACGCGGAAGATCGGCACGATGTCCTCGCCGGTGGATGCCACCTGGTCATCGTGGCACAGGCGTGCCCCTTAGCCTGCGGACGTGGATGCGGTGCGCGAGGTGTGGGCGGCGGTGACGACGACGCAGGCGCGCCCGGCGACCGGTGTCGTGCTCGTCGCTGCTGCCGTCGCCGCGGCGCTCGTCCTCGTCAGGGACATCTGGCCGGTCACGCGTCGGCTGGTGACGATCGCCCACGAGGGTGCACACGGGGTCGCGGCGCTGGTCTCGGGGCGTCGTCTGAGCGGCATCAGGTTGCACTCCGACAGCTCGGGCCTCACCGTCTCGCGTGGGCCGCGGACGGGCCCTGGCATGGTGCTGACCCTGGCGGCCGGTTATCCCGGCCCCGCGGTCATCGGGCTGGGCGCCGCGTGGCTGCTCTCGCGGGGGTATGCCGTGGCCGTCCTGTGGGGTTTGTTGCTCGCAATGGCGTTGCTGTTGCTGCAGATTCGCAACTTCTACGGACTGTGGCTGCTGGTGGCGACAGGGGTGCCGTTGTTCCTCGTGTCGTGGTTCGCGCCGGGGCAGACGCAGTCGACGGTGGCGTACGTCATCACGTGGTTCCTGCTGCTCGCGGCTGTACGTCCTCCGTGGGAGCTGCAGGTGGAACGTCGACGCGGGCGCGCGCGTGGGTCTGACGCCGACCAGCTCGCGGGACTCACGCGAGTGCCGGGCGTGGCGTGGGTCGGTGTCTTCCTGTCGGTGAATGCCGCGTGCCTGGCACTCGGTGCCAGCTGGCTGCTCGCGGCGTGAAGGTCAGCTCGCCGGGGCGGTGACGCGTTCGGTGGAGCGAGGGGTGGTGGCCGAACACGTACGGGGCTCGGTCGGGGCCTCCAGCCTCGCGCCGGCCACCGAGGTCCCCGGCAGCTCGGTCTCGATGCGGGCGCCGTTGACCAGGGTGACGTCGTCGTAGGCCGGGCGCCCCTCGATGACGTTGCGGAACTGGTAGCGCGTGAGGGAGGCGAGCCGGCAGTCCTCTCCGAACGTCGCGATGTCGAACGACGACGGTTGGCCGGTCAGCTCGGCGCCGTCCTCGCCCTGGGCGACGAAGTGCCTGAAGGGGCCACCGCCGGTGAAGGTCCCCACGCCGACGCGGTTGCCCTCGAGCTGGGCCTTGTGCAGGTGGCCGTTGACCCGTATGCCGCCGGGCTGGTCGACGGCCTCGACCGCGGCTGGCTCGTGCGAGACGAGGACGTCGGGCGCCGGGCGGTCGCCCAGGGCCCGGACGAAGGCCTCTGCCGCGGGCTTCTGCTTGGCGGCGTTGTTGCGGTTGTCGTCACCGAACCACCGCGGGTCGTTGAACCCGGCGATCCGCAACCCCGCCACCGACTCGACCTGGTAGGTCGTGGCGTTCGGTTGCAGGAGAACGACATTCGAGACCTTGGCCAAGCGGTTGAGCAGGGCCTGGTCGACGTCCGACGTCGCGTCGTGGTTGCCCCGGACGAACAGGTAGGGGACACCGAGGGACTGGATGCCACTGAAGACCCCGGCCGCGTCGCCCTCCGTGGCGGTGCCGAAGTTGACGAGGTCGCCGGTGTCGACGACGGCGTCGACATTCTCCTCCTCGATGATCGTCCGCATCAGCGGGTACTGGTTGGCCCCGTGCACGTCCGACACGAACAAGATGCGTGCGGCGACCGGCCGGCCCAGTGCCTGCGGTGCGTACTTCTCCTGCAGTGCGGCCGACAGGGCGAGGAGGTTCTTGAGGTAGGGCGTGGTCTGCTCGGCCCGCTCCTCCACCCCCGCGAGCAGATCGGCGTTGCGCTGCACGGTGCCGAGGATCCCGGTCGTCGTGAAGGACTCGAGGCGTTCGGGGTGGTAGGTCACGCCGATCGAGCCGGCGGTCGCCGCGCAGGCCAGCACCCAGCCGCCCACGACCACGGCCGAAGCCGGCCCCAGCGACCGGCGGACCGTGCGCCCGCGGCGCCACGCGGCATACCCGAGGAGCACGACCAACCCCGTGAGCAGCGCCCCACCCGCGAACCGCAGGCCCATCGAGACCGCGGCGTCCCGCGCGGCCTTCTCCAGCTCGAGCGGTCCCGGCTCGAGGTCGCGCACCGAGACGCCGGGGCGGGACAGCATCTCGGTGATGCGCTCCTTGATCTGCACCTGCGCGAGCACCCCCGGCGCGGGCACCGGACCGGAGAACCGCATCCGGATGTCGCCGAAGATCGTCGGTGACTGGATGGCCGACGCATCCGTCGGCGAGATCGAAAGCCGAAGCGTGGCACCGTAGTTCAGCGTCCCGACGGAGGTGGGGAAGAGCGTGGTGGCCGCCACGCCGCCCGCCGTGCACGCGACCACGACACCCAGCAGGGCGGCGAGCCGCAGCAGCCACGGGCGCAGCCTCGAGGGCCGTGCTGGTGTGCTGTCGGGCGCGCTCACCGGTCCACCGTAACCACCGGCTGCCAGGCCTCGCCGGACCCCTCCTACGCTGGTGCGCATGCCGGGCGCACCCACTCCCTTTGCCGACCGAAGCTTCGCCGCCGTCCTCTTCGACATGGACGGCACCCTGCTCGACTCGACGCCTGCGGTCGTGCGCAGCTGGGTCACCTGGGCGCAGGAGGAGGGGGTCGACCCGCGGGACCTGGCCGGTCACCACGGGGTGCCGGCGAGGGCGATCGTCGCGAAGTTCGTTGCGGCAGAACGCGTCTCGGAGTCGTTGGGCCGCATCGAGGCACTCGAGGTCGCCGACGTCGCCGACGTGGTGGCGTTGCCCGGGTCGCGGGCGGCATCCGAGGCGCTCACGGTGGGGGCCGCGCAGCACTGGGCCATCGTCACCTCGAGCACGGCACCCCTCGCGGCGGCGCGGATCGCCGCGGCCGGGCTCGCGACACCCGACGTGCTCATCACCGCGAACGACGTGGAGCGTGGCAAGCCCTGGCCCGACCCCTGGCTCCTTGCCGCGCAACGGCTCGGGGTCGACCCGACCGACTGCCTCGTCGTCGAGGACGCGCCCGCCGGGCTCGAGGCCGCCCGCGCCGCCGGGTGCGCGACGCTCGCCGTCACCACGACGACCCCACGCGCCGACCTCGTCGCCGACGCCGTGGTCACCGACCTCGGTGAGGTCACCTTCACGGTCGTCGGCGACCGCGTGCAGGTGGGTATGCCGCGGGGGTGAGCTCGCGGCATACCGGCCCGTGGGGTGCCGCGCTGGCCTAGGTTGGGCCCATGGACGCTGACGTCATCGTCGTGGGTGCCGGTCTCGCCGGGCTCGTCGCTGCAGCCGAGATCGCGGACGCCGGCCGCCGCGTGGTGGTCGTCGACCAGGAGAGCGCGGCCAACCTTGGCGGGCAGGCGCACTGGTCGTTCGGCGGGCTGCTCTTCGCCGACAGCCCGGAGCAGCGGCGGATGGGCATCAAGGACAACGCGGACCTGCTGTGGCAGGACTGGCAGGGCACGGCCGGGTTCGACCGGGTCGAGGACCAGGACCGCTGGCCGGTGCAGTGGGCGAAGGCATATGTCGACTTCGCCGCGGGCGAGAAGCGGGTCTGGCTGCACGAGCAGGGGATGCGGTGGTTCCCCGTCGTGGGGTGGGCCGAGCGCGGCGATGGAGACGCCAGCGGGCACGGCAACTCGGTGCCGCGGTTCCACATCACGTGGGGCACCGGCCCGGGGGTGCTCGCGCCGTTCCTGCGCCGCGTGGGCGAGCACGTCGCAGCCGGTCGGGTGGAGCTCCGGCACCGTCACCGGGTGGATGAGCTCGTGACGAATGACGGTGCGGTGACTGGGGTTCGGGGCCAGCGGCTTGCCGATGACCCGGCCGAGCGGGGCCGCCCGACCAACCGGGACGAGGTGGGCGACTTCGAGCTGACTGCCCAGGCGGTCCTGGTCACCAGCGGCGGCATCGGTGCCAACCACGACCTCGTGCGCGCGGCATGGCCGACCGACCGGCTGGGTGAGCCCCCGCAGCACATGATCACCGGCGTCCCGGCCTACGTCGACGGCCGCATGCTCGCCATCACCGAGTCGGCCGGCGGGCGCGTGGTCAACCGCGACCGCATGTGGCACTACGTCGAGGGCGTCCGGAACTGGGACCCCATCTGGCCCGACCACGCCATCCGCATCCTGCCGGGCCCGAGCTCGATGTGGTTCGACGGCAACGGTGACCGGCTGCCGGCGCCGCTCTACCCCGGCTTCGACACGATGGGCACGCTCGCGCATCTGCGGCGCACGGGGCACGACCACTCGTGGTTCGTGCTGACCCACAAGATCATCGGCAAGGAGTTCGCGCTCTCCGGTTCGGAGCAGAACCCCGACCTCACCGGCAAGTCGGTCAAGGACGTCCTCGGGCGCGCGCGGGCCGACATGCCGGCGCCGGTGCGTGCCTTCCTCGACCAGGGTGCCGACTTCGTGCAGGCGGACACCGTCGAGCAGCTCGTGGCCCGGATGAACGAGCTCACACCGGACGCCCCCATCGACGCGGCACACCTCGAGCGCCAGATCCGCGCTCGTGACAGCCAGATCGACAACGCGTTCGGCAAGGACTTCCAGGTCACGGCGATCCGCGGGGCGCGAAACTACCGCGGAGACAAGCTGATTCGCACCGCGACCCCTCACCGCATCCTCGACCCCAAGGCCGGGCCGCTGATCGCGGTGCGGCTCGGCATCGTCACCCGCAAGACCCTCGGTGGGCTCGAGACCGACCTCAAGGGCCGGGTCCAGTCCGCGGCCGGCGAGCCGGTGCCAGGCCTGTATGCCGCGGGCGAGGTCGCCGGGTTCGGCGGCGGTGGGGTGCACGGCTACCGCGCGCTCGAGGGCACGTTCCTGGGCGGGTGCATCTTCAGCGGGCGCACGGCCGGTCGCGCCATCGCTGCCGCGACCGCCTAGGTGACACCGCCCGTAGGCGACACCCCCGCAAAACCCGCGCCACGCGGCATACCTCGGCTTGCTAGCCCAACGTATGCCGCGCAACGTGGGGTTTGCGAGGGGCGGGTCCCGGTCAGGCCAGGCGGGTCTCGACGACCTGCTCGAGCACCGTGAGGGGCATCGAGCCCGAGTCGAGCACCGCGTCGTGGAACGCGCTCACCTCGAAGGCCTCGCCCTGGCGCTCCTGGGCCGCCGCGCGGATCCGCAGCAGCTCGAGCCGCCCGATCATGTAGCTCGTCGCCTGCCCGGGATGCGTGATGTAGCGGTCGATCTCGGCTTGCACCGCCTCGAGCGCCATCGCGCAGTGGGCGGCCATGTAGTCGACCGCCTGCTGGCGTGACCAGCCGAGGGCGTGGATGCCGGTGTCGACCACGAGCCGGCACGCCCGCATGGAGTCCATCGTCAGCATGCCGAGGCGCTCGAGCTGTCCCGAGTAGAGGCCCATCTCGTCGGCCAGCCGCTCGGTGTAGAGGCCCTAGCCCTCGGCGTAGGCGTTGAAGTTCACGTGCCGCCGGTAGTCGGGAAGTCCGGTCAGCTCGGTCGCGATGGCGAGCTGGAGGTGGTGCCCGGGGATGCCCTCGTGGTAGGCCAGCGCCTCGATCTCGTGCCGCCCCCAGCGCGACGGCGGCTCGGTGTTGACGAAGAACGTGCCGGGTCGCGAGCCGTCGTCGGCCGGCGGGTAGTAGTAGGCGGCGGCGCCGTGGGTGGTGGCCTGCACGACGCACTCGGACTTCGGCAACCGGCCGAACCACTGCGGCATCGCCTCGCGGGCCTGGGCGAACGCGGCCTCCGAGGCGGCGACGATGTCCTCGGCACTGGTGTGCCGCCCCTCGGGGTCCGAGCGCAGGCGGTCGCGCACCGCCGCCGGGTCGTCGATCCCGAAGACCTCCGCACCGAGCGCGGCATACTCCTCGTCGAGCTTGGCGATCTGGGCGAGCCCGATGTCGTGGATCTCTTGTGCCCCAAGGGAAGTCGTCGTGTGATGGGTGAGCAAGGCGGTGTATGCCGCGGGGCCGCCGGGCACGTGCAGCAGCCCGACGTGCTCGTCGTCGCGGGCGACGGGAGCGACCTCGTCACGCAGCACGTCACGGAACCGCGCGAGCCCGGGCCGCAGTGACTCCTCGATCGCGGCGCGCAGCGACTGGCGCCACTCGTCGGCGTCGAGGCCCTCGGGTGCGGTGGCGGTCGTGAGCATCGGGTCGTCCTCGAGGTCACCCGCGAGCCACTCGTCGATCTGCTCCACCACCCCGTCGACCGCGAACCGCGCCGGCACCCGGCCGCCTGCCGCACCCTCACGGTGCCGCTCGGCCAGGTCGGACAGGTGCTGCCCCATCGCGCGGTACTTCGACGGCAGCGCCTCGGCCACCTCCACCGTCGGCAGCGCCAGCATCGGGGCCGTGATCTGGAGGTCGACCTGGATGCCGAAGATGGGGTCGGCGGACAGCTCGGCCAGACGTGCCTCGGCCAGGTCGGCCTGGCTGTCCGCGTCGAACGCGACCATGTCGCGGGTGATCCTGTCCTGGTCGCTGAGCCCGTCGTCCGGGATCGCCCGGGCTCGCTGCGCGAAGCCGCGCGCCTTCTCGATGGCCGCGTCCTCCGCCGCGCGGGTCGCGTCCTCGAACCGCGCTGCGTGGCTGTAGTCGCCCATCATGTGGGCCCACGTCGGGCTGTTCTCGAACTCCCAGGAGTGGAACTCGTCGGCCAGGACCCGGACGGCATCGCTGCCGGAGGTGGTGTCACTCATGGACGCGACCCTATGCCCCCATCCGTTCACGCAGACGCCAGCAAGTGGGTCCGAGCCGCGAACGCCGAGCCGGCCACGCGGCATACCGGAAACTCCCTTGAGATGAAGTCCACTTCACCCTGCACACTGAGCGAGTGACCGCGCCCGCCACCTCGACCCCGCTGCGCTCCGACCGCGACTTCCGCCGCTACTGGACCGCACGGATGGCCTCGCTCACCGGGTCGCTCGCGACGGCGGTCGCCATGCCCGTCCTGGTCTACCGGCTCAGCAACTCACCTGGCCTCACCGCGCTGACGACAGTGCTGGAGGCGTTGCCCTATCTGTTGTTCGGGCTCTTCTCCGGTGTCGTCGGCGACCGGTTCGACCGCAAGCGCGTGATGGTCACGGCCGACCTCGCCAACGTCGCGATCATCGGGTCGGTGCCGGTGGCGTGGTGGCTCGGTCACCTCACCGTGGCACACGTGCTGGTCGCGGGGTTCGTGGCCCAGGCGCTGTTCACGTTCTTCGACGGCGCGAACTTCGGTGCGCTGCCTGTGCTCGTCGGGCGCGACCGGGTCGGTGAGGCGAATGCCGCGGTGTGGGGCTTTGGTGGTGTCCTCGACCTCACCGTGCCCGCCGCCGTCGGTCTCGCGCTCGCGGTGATGCACCCGGCCGACGTGTTGCTCCTCGACGCGCTGACCTTCCTCGCCTCCGCGCTCCTCGTGCGTTCGATCGGCCGGGCCATGTCGCTGCCACGCAAGCGCGCCGCGGCTTCCGCTGAACGCCTCGGAAAGCAAGCAACCGCAAGGGTTTTCGCCGAGATCCGTGAGGGCCTGTCATTCCTCTGGCGGCACCCCGGAGTGCGCTCCAACACCCTCATCGGCATGCTCCAGTCCACCGCCGGCGCGGGCTGGGTGGCGCTCTGGGTGCCGTGGGCCGACCGAACGCTCGGCATCGGCACATCGGGCTGGCGGTTCGGGTTGGTGTTCTCGGTGTGGGGTGTCGGCGGCATCGCCGCCTCCGCCCTCACCCCGAGGCTCCTGCGCCGGTGGACGCCGGCCCGCCTCACCCTCGCAGCGATCCCCGTGTCGGCGCTCGCGGGCATCGCTGTGGCGCTCGCGACCCACTGGGTGGTCGCCTGCCTGCTCATGGTGGTGTGGGGACTGGCCTACCAGGTCGTCATCATCAACTCACTGACCTACCGCCAGCAGGTCACGCCCGAGCACCTGCTCAGCCGGGTCAACACCGCCGGCCGCATGCTCTCGTGGGGCGTCGGCTGGACCCTCGGAGCCCTCGTCGCCGGCCAGCTCGCCGAACGTGTGAGCGTGCCCCACGCCATGCTGGCGCTGACCTGCGTAGGCGTGCTCGCAGCGGCATACGCGTGGCTCTCACCGCTGCCGCGCATCGCGCGCGGCGACCTCGTCCCTGCGGGGTGAGCCCTAGAGATACTGCCCGGTGGGTCCGCTCGACTCACCCGAGTCGGTCGGTATGCCGGGTGCTCCCGGCATCTGCCCCGGCACACCTTGCGGTGCCGCGCCGGGCGGGAGCGCGCGACGCATCTGGGTGAGCTGCTGCTGGGCAGCCATCTGCTGGGCCACGAGCGCGGTCTGGATGCCGTGGAAGAGGCCCTCGAGCCAGCCGACGAGCTGAGCCTGCGCGATGCGCAGCTCGGCGTCGGTGGGGGTGTCGTTCTCGGTGAAGGGCAACGAGATCCGCTCGAGCTCGTCGATCAGCTCGGGGGCGAGGCCGTCCTCGAGCTCCTTGATCGAGCGGCGGTGGATCTCGGCGAGGCGCGCGCGACCGGCCTCGTCGAGCGGGGAGTTGCGCACCTCGTCGAGCAGCTGCTTGACCATCGACCCGATGCGCATCACCTTGGCCGGCTGCTCGACCTGCGCGGCCGGGTTGGCGGTGCCGTCCTGCTCGTCGTCGGGCTGGGCGACGCCCATGCCGTCCTGGGTCACGACGACCACCCGCTGCTGGTCGCCCTCGCTCGGCTGCTCCTGCTCCTGCGGCTGGTCGGACTGCTGCGTCGGCTGGTCGCTCATGTCACCCATCCTGCCCCACGGGCCGTGCCGTGGCAGTCCCGCCCGCGCGCTTCCCGCAATACGGGGGTTGCTGACACAAAACGGGCGTCACTTGCCCCCGTTTCACGCCAGCAACCCCCGTTTTGGCGCCAAGGCAACTCAGCCGGCGCGACGGGTCATGGTCGGTGCGCGCCGGATCGCGACGGCCGCGATGAGGCCGGCGACACAGGGCACCCCGACGGTGACGAGCAGGAGGGGCAACCAGGGCACCACGAGGTAGGGCCCCGTCATTCCCTCCTGGCCGGTGGCCGGGTCGACGGAGTAGTCCGTCGTGAGGGGAACCGCGATCGCGAGGCCCGGGATGAGGCCCACGACGAGTCCGAGCAACGCGCCGAGCAACCCGGTGACCACGGCCTGGGCCGCTGCGAAACCGCGGCGGGTGCGGCGTGTCGCCCCGACGGCAGCCAGCGTCCCGAGGTCGGTCTGCTGCTCGGCAAGGGACAGCGCCGTCGAGATCAGCGTCACGATGAGCACGAGCGCGGCCCCGGCCGCCATGAGGATCTGCATGACCTTCTGGTCGTAACGCTGGAACCCGCGCTCGACGTAGAGGCCCCCGTCACCCCCGACGAGCTCGTCGAGCTGCTGCTCCGTGCCCCTGTCGATGGCGCCGCCGTCCGGGGCGTGGACGAGGACCATCGCCTGGTAGGTCGGCCAGCCCAGCCGCGTGGCCGTCTGCGGGGTGACAAAGGCACCGGTCTGTCCCGGCATGGAGCCGCTGCCGCGCTCGGTCGTCGGCACGGCGACCACCGGCAAGGTGTCCGTGCGCGTGGTCCTCACCTGGGAGGGCAGGTAGGTCTTCTGGTCCATCACGAACGTCCCGGCGGAGACGTCGACCGTCGGCGCCTTCTGCAGGGCCGGGGTGGCGGCCACGATGGCGCCCTTCTCGAGTGCGGCACGCTGGCTGGGTCCGAGCTGGAGGCGCCGGGCGATCTCCGCCGCCGGCAGGACACCGATGAACCCGTTGTCGTAGGCCATCGTCCCGAGCGTGACGCACTTGCCGTCCGGACCGTTCTGGAACAGCGACTGCTCGACCGTGCAGCCGTTGGCGACCGCGGCCACGAAGGGCTGCGGCTCCTGGCTCGTCCCCGGCGCGGGCGGCGCCATCGGGTCCTCCGTGCCGCGCACGACCAGGAGGGGAGTCACTGACACCACGCCGGCGAACTGGCGCAACGTCGCGTCGACGGACAGCTTGGCCTCGGTGTCACCGGTGAAGATCGTGCCTTCGCCCGGCAGCGCCTGGGGACGGTAAGTGGCCATCTGCTGGGCGGTGTCACTGGCCAGGCCGATCGACCCCATCGTCAGCGCCGCCACGCCGGCGAGGATTGCCGCGACCGTGGGGGTGGAGCGCGATCGGTGCCGGGCAGCATCCCGCGTTGCCAGGCGTGGACCCACCGGCAGCCTGCGGGCGAGGCGACCGGCTATGACCAGCAGGGCGGGGACGAGCAGCAGGACGCCCAGCACCAACGCGACCGCGCCGACGCCCACTGAGGTGTCACCACCGCCGCGCATCTGGGAGCCGGTGATCACGAGCAGCCCGCCCACGCCGGCGACGGCCAGTCCGATGACCGGCGCGACCTTGTTCAGTGGCGCAGACACGCTCTGGCCCCGCATCACACCGATGACGTCGAGCCGGCCGAGCCGCCGGGCCGGCAGCAGGGCCGCGACCACCGCGCTGAGGACGGCGCACGGCGCGAGGATCGCCATGGCGGTCCACGGGATGTCCAGCGGCACCGACGCGTACATCGATGCCGGGTGCCTTTCAGCCCACCACCGCAGACCGGCCCCGACGGCCACGAGCCCCAGCGCGCAGCCACCGAGGGCCGAGATGACGCCGAGCACGAGGGCTTGGGCGAGGACCGTGCGGCGCAGCTGTCTCACTTCGGCACCGTTGGTGGCGGCCAGCGCGAGCGTGCGCCGCTGACGGGCGGCGCTCACCGCGAACGCGGGTCCCACGAGCAGCGTGGTGATGATGAACAACATGACACCACCGAGGACGGCGATGAGCTGGCTGGTGTCCTGCATGAAGGTGTTCGGCGCCTGCACCTCCTGCGGGATCTCGCTGTCGGAGGGCGGGTCGGCCAGGACCGCGCGACTGATGACCGTGAACCCATATCCGTTGAGCCGCAACACTTCTGACCATGTCACCGGTTTCGACCCGGCCACGATCCAGCCCGGGGTGCCATACATCGCGTCGGTCGCGGTCAGGCCCTCGGGCGGCTGCGGCATGACCAGGTCGGGCTGACCTCCGAACGCACCCCACGCCGTCGCCGTGCCGACCACGGTGACGTTTCGTTCGGTGCCTCCTGAGGAGATGGTCACCCGGCCGGAGGTGGGTATGCCGGCCTGCTGGCCTGCCGGGGTGACGACCACCTCGTCGGCGGTGGCGCCCCAGCGCCCGCCCGTGAGGTGTGCCTTGGCGCCGACGTCGATCGTGCGCGGGTCGATGACGAGGCTCTCGATGCGAACCCGTCGCTCTCCGACGACGAAACGCAGCTGGATGTCCTGGGTGGCGACGACAGGCTGACCCACCACGGCGCTGATCGCCTTGGCGTTGGAGGCAGCGCCCTGGCCGGCTGCGTACTCGGGGACCTGCTGCACCGAACCGTCGATGCCGTAGCCGGCTGTGGCCGTGGCGTCGGCGTTCTGGAACACCTTGGCCGGCTCGGGTCCGGTGAGCAGCGCCTGCCCGGAGCCCATCTGGGCCGTGACCAGGTCGCGGCCGTCGATCTGACCGGTGGACCCTACGGTCGCAGCGCCAGCGATCAAGCCGACCGGCACCGCCACCATGAGGAAGACCAGCACGGCCCGTCCCTTGTGCCGGCGCAGGTCCCGCCTGGCCATCCGCAGCGCCACTCGCCACGACGCCACCCACCTCGACCACCGCGAGGACGGGACGTCCACGGGCGCGCCGCCACGCGGCATACCCGCCGTGGTTTGTGACTCCGTCACGGTCGCCATCGCGTCAGCCGGCGCGGCGGGTCATGGTCGGTGCCCGGCGGATCGCGACGGCGGCGATGAGCGCGGCGACGACCGGCACGCCGACGAGGACCAGACCGAGGTGCAGCCAGGGGATGACGGTGATCGGGTCCTGCTGGAGCTGCTGACCGGTCTCGGGGTCCCAGGTCACGGTGGTGAGGGGGTAGGTGATCGCGATGCCGGGTGCGAGCCCGACCGCGATGCCGACGAGGGCGCCGAGGAAGGCGACGGTCGCGGCCTGCGCGGCGGCGAACCGGCGACGAGTGCCGCGGGTGGCGCCCACGGCGGCGAGGGTGCCCAGGTCGGTCTGCTGCTCGGCCAGCGCCAGGGCCGTCGAGATCAGCGTGACGATGAGCAGCAGCAGGGCGAACGCCCCGAACATGATCGCCATGAACACGGCGTCGTCGCGGGAGAACCCGCGCTCGACGTAGAGCGTGTTCTCGTCGAGGACCTCGGTCAGGGCCTTCTCGTCGGCTCCGCTGATGGCCCCGTCCGGGTTGCGCAGCAGCAGCATGTACTGGCCGACCGGCCACCCGAGCGCCTTGGCCGCCTTGTCACTCACGACCCCGCCATACATGCTGGCACCGATGGGGAGGCGCCCGACCACGGCGGGCACCTGGTCGGTGCGGGTCACGCCCACCAGGCTCGGGGCGGTGCCTCCCTGGTTGTCGACCTTGACCGTGCCGACGGCCATGGCAACCTTGCCGCCGGTGACCAGGCCCCGGTCGCGCACCAGGATGCCGCCGTTCCTGATGCGGCTTGCGTCGGCGCCCGTCAGTCCGGCGAGCCGGATGATCTCGTCCGCGGGCAGCACACCGATCGTGTATTGCGAGTTCGTCCCGAGACGGCCGCACTTCGACTGACCGTTGGCAAACGCCTCCGTGCCGCTGACCGACTGCTCCGCGGTGCAGCTCGGCGGGACGGCGGTGACGAACGGGGTGGGGGCTGTGGGGTTGGCCGGGTCGTACAGCGCGGTGACCATGCCCAACCGGACCAGGCGCAGTGTTGGTGCCACCGAGCGGACTAGGCGCTCGGCATTGGCGAGGTCGTCCTCGCTCTGGGCGCCGTTCGCGGGGTCGCCGTTGACATAGAGCTGGCCCATGCCTGCGGGCAGCTGCGGACGGTAGTCGCGTCGTTGCTGCTCGCTGTCGCTTGCAAGCCCGATCCCGAACGCGGTCAATGCGATTGCCCCCGCCATGATCGCGGCGACGGTGGGGACGGCGCGGGTGCGGTGCCGTGCGGCGTCCCGGGCGGCGAGCCGAGGGGCGACCGGCAGGTTCGCAGCCAGGCGGCCGGCCGTTACGAGCAGAAACGGCACCAGCAGGAGCGCACCCAGTACGAGGACGATCGCCATCAGCATCACGGGGATCTCCGACGTCCGCCGGGCCACTGTCATCACGAGACCGACACCGCCACCGCCGGCCATCAGCGCACCCAGCACCGGCAGGACCCGGTTCAGGCGGGGTGAGACGTTCTGTCCCTTCATGACCCCGACGATGTCGAGGCGCCCGAGCCGCATCGACGGGATGAGTGCCGCGATGAGGACGCTCACGACGGCCATGAGCACGACCGCCACCACAGCCCATACGGGCACCTCAAAGAACCGGAACGTGGTCCACGGCCGCGCCGCCACCCAAGCCCACATGACGGCGCGCAGCACGACGAGGGCCAGGGCCGCGGCAACCAGTGCCGACAGGACGCCGAGGACCAGCGCCTGGGCGAGCACGGTCCGTCGCAGCTGACGGGTCTCGGCGCCGTTGCTGGCCGCGAGGGCGAGAGTGCGCCGCTGCCGGGAGGCCGCCACGGCAAAGGCCGGCGAGACGAGCAGCGTGGTGACCAGCAGAAGCATGACGCCGCCCATCGCAACGGCCACGCGCACGTCGTCGGCACTGCTGTTGGAGACCTGCTGGATCTGGGGCGGCAGCTCTGCTGCCGTCGGTGGGTGCCGCAGCACGTCAGCGCTCATCACCTGGAACCCATAGCCGTTGAGCCGCTTCACCTCCGAGTACGGGATCGCCCTATCCCGGAGCACGAGGTAGCTCCAGTCCATCACGCTCGCGGCGTTGAATGGCGCCGCCGTCACGGCGTCCGGCTGGCCACCCCAGCTGGTGAAGTAGTCGGCCACCCCGACGACGGTGACCCGGAAGTCCTTGCCGCCGGATCGCAGCAGAACGGTGCCCGACGTCGGCATACCGCGGCTGACCCCGAACGACGTGGCGACGACCTCGGTGTTGGCCTTGGCCCATCGCCCCGACCGCAGCACCGCCTTCGTACCGAGATCGACGCTTGCCAGGTCGAGGTTCTCCACCGTGATGATGCGAGAGCGCCGGTCGTCGAGGACGCGACGCACGGTCTCCGACCCGACCGGGACCACCACACCGCCAGTGAGGCGCTCGAGGGCGGCGGCGTTGCCGGGAGTGCCGCCGGCGCCCGGGTCGAAGCCCGGCACCGGGGTGGCCTCCGGCGGCGGCTGCTCACCGTCTGCGGTGCCGTAGCCGACGTCGGGGTCGGCGGTCTGCCAGACCACTCGCGCGTTCGGCCCGCGCAGCATGGCCTGCGCCTTGCCCAAGGAGACAGGGATGCGTTCGGCCGCAGTCACGGTCCCGGACGTGCTGAACGCCAGTCCTCCCACGAGCAGTCCGACCGGCAGCGCCACCATGACGAACACGAGTACGGCCCGACCCCGGTGCCGGCGCAGGTCCCGCCTGGCCATCCTCAACGCGACCCGCCAGGACGCCACCCACCTCGACCAGCGCGAGGAAGGGACGTCCAATGGCGCGTCTCCACGCGGCATACCGGCCGGCGCCTCGCGCTCCACGACCGCAGCCATGGCCGTGCGTCTCAGGCCGTCGGCTCGAGGAGCGACTCGGCCACGTCTCCGCCGGTCGAGTCGACGACGACCCCGTCGCGCAGGAACACGACCCGGTCGGCCCAGGCTGCGTGCCGTGCCTCGTGCGTGACGAGGAGACCGGCGGCTCCGGCGTCGCAGCGTTCGCGCAGGACGCGCAGCACACCCTCGCCGGTGTGTGAGTCGAGCGCGCCCGTGGGCTCGTCGGCGAGCACGAGGCGACGGTCACCGACGAGCGCGCGGGCGATGGCGACGCGTTGCTGCTGGCCGCCGGACATCTTGTCGGGGTAGCGGTCGGCGAGCTCGCCGACGCCGACGACGTTCAGGGCGTCGACCGCCCGCCGCCGCGCCTTGCCGACCCGCTGGCCGTCGAGCTCGAGCGGGAGGGCCACGTTCTCCGCGGCGGTGAGCGACGGGATGAGGTTGAAGTCCTGGAACACGAACCCGACCCGACGCCGCCGCACCAGCCCGTCCTTGCCGAGCTGACCGAGCACCTGCCCCTCGATGACGACGTTGCCGGTCGTGGGCGCGTCGAGACCTCCGGCGAGGTTGAGCAGCGTGGACTTGCCCGACCCGCTGGGCCCCATGACGGCGACCAGCTCGCCGGCCGCGACCTCGAGGCTCACGCCGGCGAGCGCGGTCACCTGCGCTTCGTCGGTGCCGTGGATGCGGGTGACGTCCTCCAGCCGCAGGATCGTCTCGCTCATGACCGTGCCCCCTCCGTCGTGCGATCGGTGTCGTGCCCGTATGCCGGGGGCGTGCGTCGCGCGCCCGGCCCCCGGACCGCTTCGCGCACCAGCGTCGACTCGACGTGGTCGAGCCAGCGGACCTCGGCCTCACCGGCGAAGATGAGGTTCTCCAGGACGAGCAGCCAGGCGAGGTCGATGCGGCCCTGGTCGTCGCGCTTCACGTCATCACCGGCTTGGCCGGCGTGGGTGTCGCTCGCCGCCATGGCCTGTTGCTTGAGGCGCGTGAGGTCGCGCAGGTGGCGCATCGTCGCGGTGCGCTGGGTCTGCACGACGGTCGGCACGTCGACCCCGTCGACGGTCACCGCGAGCGCGAGCTTGATGACCAGCTCGTCGCGCGGTGTCGTCTCACGGTCGACCGGCGAGGTCCACCAGGCGGTGACCTCGCGCCGCCCGGTGTCAGTCAGCCGGTAGCTGATCCGCCCCTCGTCATCCGCGCCGATCCCCTCGACGAACCCGTCCCGCTCGAGCCGGCCCAGGGTCGTGTAGACCTGTCCGACGTTGAGCGGCCACGTGCCGCCGGTGCGGGCCTCGAACTCGGCCCGCAGCTGCGCGCCGTACATCGGCCCCGTCGCCAGCAGTGCCATGAGCCCTTGCCTGACCGACATCGGCCCTCCCCAGTTCCCCCGTGCGGTGTCCCCTATACCCGGTATGCAGCCCCCGGTGAGCACAGATATACCGGGTATAGGCGACCCCGTCAACGGTCCGTCCCCTTCGCTTGCGTCCGCGCTTCTGGTCGCTGGGGCCGCCACATCCGCGGACGCAAGCAAGCGCCGCGCCGGGTATGCCGTGGGGTCAGTTCGGGATGCTGACCGCACCTGCCACGGTGGTCTCGGCCACCGCCACGTCGGCGTGGCCGACGATGCGGCGCAGCACGGGCCGGGCGGCCAGCGCCAGCAGCAGCGTCGCGGCCGCTGCCACCACGGTGACAACGAACGCCCCGTGGTGACCGTGCGTGTCGGCGAGCCGGCCCGCGATGGCCGACCCCACGGCATACCCGAGCCCGGTCGCGGCGGCGAGCAACGTCATGGCGGCCCCCACCCGCGACAGTGGCACCGCGCGCTCACCCATCGTGAAGTTGGTGATCATGTACGGCGCCACCGCGAACCCGAGGACCAGCACGACCGCGACGAGGGCACCGAGCGAGCTCACGACGAGCAGCGGGACGGACAGCACGGCCAGGGCCGCAGCGCTCGCGAGCATGCGCACCGGCAGGCCGATCCGCTCGGGCACGGCGGCCAAGGACAGGCCGGCGACCACGCTGCCGATGCCGAGCAGGCCGTGCACGAGCCCGGCCGCTCCGGCATGACCCGCTCCGATCGCCAGCACCGACGTGCCCGTCTGCACCGATCCGAACACCGCACCGATGAGCAGCTGGGCGGCCATCAGCACGAGCAGGGCGGGCGTCCAGAGGCGGCCACGGGCGGCGCCGCTCGCACGCGCCGCATGGGTGAGCCGCGCCGTCGGGTGCAGCGCGAAGGCGCACCCGAAGACGAGCAGCAGCACCGCCGCCAGCACCAGGCCCGCGCCCGGCGCCGCCACCGCGATGAGCAGGCCCAGCAGCATCGGGCCGAGGACGAACGTCGCCTCGTCGGCGGCGCCCTCGTAGGAGAACGCGGTGGCTACCAGCTGGTCGCGTCGCGCGCCCGTGCCGGCGGTGATCGGGCGCCAGCGCACCCGGGCGAGTGGGCCGATCTGCGGCAGGAACAGCCCGGTGACGGCGGCGGCCAGGACGAGCGTCCGGCTCGGCACATCAGCCTCCGACAGGGCCACGATCGTCAGCAGGCCCAGCCCGCCGACGACAGACTGCACCAGCACCACGGGGCGCTGGCCGTAACGGTCCGCGAGCGAGCCGCCCACGGGTGAGCCGAGGGCGTTCGCGACGGCGAGCGAGCCGGCGGCGAGGCCGCCCGCGGCATACGACCCGGTCGTGGACGAGACGAGCAGCAGGACGCCCATCTGGCTCATGGCCAGGGGCAGCCTGCCGAGGAAGGCAGTGACGACATAGAGGGGACCGGCAAGGCGAAAGAGCCTGCGGTAGCTGGCGATCGGTGACACGGGTTCTCGTCCTGTGCGGGGCGGGGGTACGCCGAAGGTGGCGTGCGCCGCACCCGCCTCCAAGGCGCACAGGGAACCCTTTGCTGGGTCCAGTCTACGGGATCAGCAGCAGCTTCCCGATGTGTCCGCTGTCCTCCATCGCCCGGTGGGCCGCGGCGGCCTCGGCCAGGGGGAAGGTGCGGTCGACGACCGGCTTCACGCGGCCGGCCTCCAGCAACGGCCAGACGTGTTCGCGCACCGCCGCGACGATGGTGGCCTTCTCCGCCTCCGGCCGGGCGCGCAGCGACGTCGCGATGACGGCGGCCCGCTTGCGCAGCAGCAGCCCCAGGTCGAGCTCGCCCTTCGTGCCACCCTGGAGGCCGATCACGACGAGTCGGCCGTTCGTGGCGAGGACGTCGACGTTGCGCGCGAGGTACTTCGCGCCCATGTTGTCGAGCACCACGTCGGCGCCGGCACCGTCGGTCGCCTCGCGCAGCACCTCGACGAAGTCCTGCTCCTTGTAGTTGATGAGGATCTCGGCGCCGAGCTCGCGGCAGCGCTCCAGCTTTTCGGCCGAGCCGGCCGTCACCGCGACCCGTGCACCGATCTCGCGGGCCAGCTGGATCGCCATCGTGCCGATGCCGGAGGAGCCGCCATGGATCAGGATCGTCTGTCCCGGAAGGAGATTCGCGGTCATGAAGACGTTGGACCAGACGGTCGACACGACCTCGGGCAGGGCCGCCGCCTCCACGAGGGGGACCCCGGCCGGCACCGGCAGCAGCTGCGCGGCAGGCACGGTGACGTACTCCGCGTACCCGCCGCCCACGAGCAGGGCGCAGACCTCGTCGCCGACCTTCCAGCCCTCGACTCCCTCGCCGAGGGCGTCGATGGTGCCGCTCACCTCAAGACCCGGCAGGGGCGATGCGCCGGGGGGTGGGTCGTAGAAGCCCTTGCGCTGCATGACATCTGCGCGGTTCACGCCGGCCGCGGCAACCTTGATGCGCGCCTCGCCCGGCGCGGGCTGTGGGTCGTCGACGTCGGCGAGGACGAGCGCGTCCGCGTCGCCGGGCTCCGGGATCGTGATGGCCTTCATGGTTCGAGCCTATGGCGCACCCGGTCCAGGTCGCCCGGGGTGTCGACGTCGACGGTGGCCGGCGCCGCGACGGGCACGACGTCGAGGCGCAGCCGGTCGAGCACCCGCATGAGCGGCATACCCCTCACGTCACCTCCCAGCGCGGTCGCCAGGGCGTCGCGTCGGTATGCCGCGAGCAAGGGTTGCAGGCGCCCGTCGCCGTCGCGTGCGACGACGGCATCGACCTCCGGTGAGTCATCGGTCAGCCGCGAGACCAGCTGTGGCACAACGGATCCGGCGAACGGCATGTCGCCACCGACGACGACCACCAAGGGTGTGGACACGTGAGGCAGCGCGGCGGCGATCCCGGCGGCCGGCCCGCCACCGGGTGGGTCCTCCCGGTCCCAGGCGACGTCGCGTTCGGTCGGGCGCCGGTCGCCAACGCAGCGCACGGGCCAGGTGGCCGGCAGGGCATCCAGCACGTGGTCCAACAACGGGCGCCCCTCGACCAGGGCCCGGGTCTTGTCGGACCCGAAGCGCCGGCCGGCGCCCCCGCACAGCGCCACCGCGGTCACCGCGGGCGCAGTCGCGGCGGCGGTAGTCGCGGCGGCCGCGGTCGGGGCGGGAGCACTCGCATCGTCGCTGGTCACGGGCCCATTCTGCGGGCTCGCGGCCCTTCCGTCGCAGGGGCCCAAGGCATAGCGTGTCGAGATTCGCCGACTGAAGGGAGAATCACGTGGCGATCGAACGCAGGACCATTCTCAAGGGCGGTGCCGCAGCCGCCGGAGCAGTGGCGCTGGGCGGGCCATTCGCAGGTCTCGTCGCAGGACCGGCCGCAGCGATCGGAGGCGCACCGTTCCGCGGGCTGCGACCCATCCCGGACCAGCGGGACGGCAAGGTGCGCCTGCACCTGCCGGAGGGCTTCGCCTACCGCTCCTTCCACGACACCGAGCAGCCGATCACCCTCGACGACGGCACGCTGCTGCCGGGCCGCCACGACGGCATGGGCGCCTTCGCCGGGCCGGGCGGACTCGTCACCCTCATCCGCAACCACGAGGTCAACAACCCCGGTCCCGCCTTCGGGCCCGTCGGAGACCACACCTACGACCCGATGGCTCGCGGCGGCTGCACCCACGTCGACGTGACGAACCGCGGTGAGGTCCGCGCGGCATACACCGCCATCAACGGCACGATGATGAACTGCTCCGGCGGCCAGATGCCTTGGGGCGCATGGGTGACGTGCGAGGAGACGGTGAACGGGCCGGACGTCGGGCCGGACTTCACCGGCGCATCCAACGTGCCCCTCACCAAGCCGCACGGCTACGTCTTCGAGGTGCCCGTCGACGGGCGCGCCAGCGGTGAGCCGCTCACGCGGGCCGGGCGGTTCGCCCACGAGGCGGTGTCGTTCGACCCGCGCGAGGGACGTCTCTACCTCACCGAGGACAACTTCGCATTCCCGTCGGGCTTCTACCGCTACACGCCCTCGACCAACCCGATGGAGACCGGTCACCTCGCCAACGACGGCCGGCTCCAGATGCTCGCGGTCAAGGGCCAGCCGAACGCGCACCTCGAGGCGCACCAGCCCAAGGGCGCCACGTATGCCGTGGAGTGGGTCGACATCGACGACCCGGACCCGACCTACCCCTACACGCCCGGCCAGACCGCGCCGACGCCCAATGACACGGCGATCGTCCACGTGGGCGACCAGGGGCGGGCCAAGGGTGCGGCCGGCTTCTCGCGGCTCGAGGGGCAGGTCTACAAGAACGGCGTCGTCTACTTCACCTCCACCCAGGGCGGTGGCGCGGCGATGACGGGGCCGGACAGCTCCGCAGGCTACGGGCGCGGGTTCGGGCAGGTGTGGGCCTACGACACGCGCAGCGAGAAGCTGCGGCTGGTCTACGAGTCGCCGGGCAAGCAGACGTTCGACTTCCCCGACAACATCACCGTCAGCAAGCGCGGCACCCTCGTCGTCTGCGAGGACAACAACGAGGACAACTACGTGCGCGGCCTGAACCGCGGCGGCCAGCTCTGGGACATCGCACTCAACCGGGTCCAGAGCTCACGCACCGGGCAGCCGCGCTACGACGACGAGTTCGCCGGTTCGACGTTCAGCCCGGACGGGTCGACGTTGTTCGTCAACATCCAGGCCAGTGCAGGCCTGACCTTCGCCATCTGGGGCAAGTGGCAGCGGATGGGCGTCTGACTCATCCCCATCGCAGTCGTGTGGGTGACGGTGCTCCATGGCGCACCGCCACCCACACGACTCGGGTCCACCGGTCGGTGGACCCGTCCCCGCGACCACCCGTGCGAGGGTTGAAGCACGGGCCACGCCGGGTGGCCGCGGACGAAGGGGACGGGGAATGTCGAACTACCTGAAGGTCGCGTGGACGCTCAGCATGCTGGTCGCGATCTGCGGTGTGCTGGTCGGGATGGCCGACCTGCCGGTCGCGGTTCTGGTGGTCGTGGCGATCATCAGCGGTTTCTGGTGGGCGTTCGGCCGCGGGTTCACCGGTGAGGCCGAGGAGGGCCGCGGCCGCCAGCGCAACCGCGGCTGACCTCAGGGCCGGCCGCCGATCCGCGCCGTCAGGGTCGCGGCCGTGCGAGTCACGGCGGCCACCAACCGGTTCCGCTCGTCCGCATCGACGGCATCGGTGGGGAAGGTGAGGGCGACGCCCGCCACCGGGTGACCGGTGTGGTCGATGACGGCGCGGGCGACGGAGGACAGGCCGGGGCTGACGGTTCCCTCCTCCACAGCGTGCCCGCGCGACCGGATGGTCGTGAGCTCGCGCCGCAGCGCCGTGACGCTGGCGAACCCGCGGCCGTCCCGGTCGACGAGGGTGTCCCTGTGGGGGAAGAGCGCGCGCAGCTGGGCGGCCGGCAGCGCTGCCAGCATCGCGAGGCCGCTGGCGGTGAGGGGTGCGGGCAGCCGCACGCCGACGTCGGTGACGAGCAGCGGGCGTCCCGGCGCGCGTTCCTCGATGACGTAGAGGACGTCCCGCCCGTGGAGGACCGCGAGGTGGGCGTTGTGGGTCGTGGTGTCGACGAGTCGCCCGAGGAGGGGACGGGCGATGCGTTGCAGTGGCGCCTGGCGCTGGTATGCCGTGCCGAGCTCGAAGGCGGCCACGCCGAGCCCGTAGCGGCGCTCCTCCGGCAGGTGGGTGACGAAGCCGGTGTCGGTGAGCGCGGTGAGCAGGTGGTAGGTCGTCGACCGCGGCAGGCCGAGCTCGCGGGCGATCGTTCCCGCGGGCAAAGGCTCGGTGTGCCGGGCGAGCAGGGTCAGCACCTCGAGGGCGTGCCGGGCGGCGGGTGCGTTGGGCATGCGGTCAGACCCGCCGGTAGCGACGCTCGGGGCGTCCGGTGGTGCCGTACCTGAGGTTGACCTCGGCGGTGCCGATCCCGACGAAGTACTCGAGGTAGCGGCGGGCCGAAACGCGTGAGATTCCAACGGTTTCCGCCGCCTCGGATGCCGAGAGGCTGCCTTCGGCGTCGGCGAGGGCGGCCTCCACCAGGGCGACGGTCTCCGGGCTCAGTCCCTTCGGCAGCACGGCGGAGGGTGTCCGCGACGACACCGCCAGCGCCCGGTCGATGTCGTCCTGTCCACGCACCTCCTGCCCTGCCAGCATCCGGTGCCGGGCGGCATACCGGTCGAGCCGCTCGCGCAGGTCGTCGTAGCCGAACGGCTTGAGCAGGTAGTCCACGACGCCGAGCCGGATCGCACCGCGCACCGCCTCGACCTCCTTGGCGGCGGTGATGACGATGACGTCGCACGCGAGTCCGGCGGCGCGCAGGTCGGACAGGACGTCGAGCCCGAACCGGTCGGGCAGGTACAGGTCGAGCAGCACCAGGTCTGGCGTGAGGTCGCGGGCCAGCGTGACGGCGTCCGAGCCCGTGTGCGCGGTGCCGACAACCTCGAAACCCGCTGTGCGAGTGACGAACCCGGTGTGCACCCGAGCCACCATGAAGTCGTCGTCGACGATGAGGACGCGGGTCGCCGGTGCGCCGCCGGTGGACGGGTTGGTTGCGTCGTCGGTCATCGCGCCACAGCCTCGGGCACCGGGGCGACGGTGAGGTATGCCGTGAAGACGGCACCGTCGGCCGTGTTGTGGAACTCGGCCTCGCCTCCCCGACGACGACAGACCAGGCGGGTGAGGGCGAGCCCGATGCCGTGCTCGTCCGCTCCCGTGGCCTTGGTCGTCACTCCTTGGTCGAAGATGGTGGCAGCGACGTCGACGGGCACGCCGGAACCGTTGTCGCGCACCGTGATCCGCACGGTCGTCGAGTCGTGCGCGATCTCCACCTCGACCCAGGCGTCCGGGCGTCCGGCGGCGGCGTCGATGGCGTTGTCGACGAGGTTGCCGACGATCGTCGCGACGTCGGCCGAGTCCTCGGTCTGCAACCGGTCGAGGTTGGTGTCGTCGCTGATGCGCAGGTCGACCCGGCGCTCGGCGGCCACCGAGGCCTTCGCCATGAGCAGGACCCCGACGGCGGGGTCGCGGACCCGGCTGTTGACCGACAGGTCGAAGGACTGCCGTCGCTGGCTCACCGCGTCGACGTACCGCACCACTTCGTCGTACTCCCCGATCTGGATCAACCCGCTGATGGTGTGCAGCTGGTTGGCGAACTCGTGCCCCTGCGCGCGCAACAGCTGGGTGCTGCTGCGGAACGACCCCAGCTGGCGCTCGAGGTCGGCGAGGGCCGTCCGGTCACGAAGCGTCGTGACCGTGCCGAGCCGCCGACCGTCCTTCTCGACCTCCATCCGGTTCATCACCAGCACCCGGCCACGGCGGACCACGACCTCATCGGCCAGCTGCGGGCGGCCACCCTCGTCGCCCTCGACGGCTCCCGGCTCGCGACGTCCTCCGTCGCCGGAGTCCACGCCCGTCGCCTCACCCGACAACACGGCATACAACCGGCCCTTGATGCGCAGGTCGTCCAGGCTCATGCCGATCGCGTGCTCGGGCAGGTCGAGCAGACGTCGGGCGACGTCGTTGACGAGGGTGACGCGCTTGGCGGGGTCGAGTGCGATGACGCCCTCGGCGATCCCGTAGAGGAGGGCCTCGCGGTGCTCGGCGAGCCCCGTGATCTCCCTCGGCTCCATGCCGAGGGTCTGGCGCTTGATGCGGCGGGCGAGCAGCCACGAGCCCAACAGGCCGATGGCGAGGGCCGTGCCGAGGTAGGTCAGCAGGTAGGACGAGGCGTCTCCGAGTCGCTGCCAGATCGTCGGCACGTCCTCGCCGATCATGACGGTGCCGAGCTGGCGGCCGGTCGCCGCCTCCAGCACCGGCACCTGGGACACGAGCTGGGTGCGTCCGGCGACCTCGAGCGTGCCCGACCAGCCAGCCCCGTCGGCCACCTCACGGCGGGGCAGCGGCAGTCGGGTGTCGTCGAGCCTGGGGTCGGTGGAGACCCGGATCCGCTCGTCGGCGTCGGCGAAGCTCACGGTCGAGACCCGGTACTGGGTGAGCACGGACTGGGCGAGGGTCGCCAGGGCCGTGCGGGTCTCGGGGATGCGCAAGGAGTTGCGGACGAGCGGGTTGCCACCCAGCTGCTCCGCGGTGGCGGAGACGCGGCGCCCCTCGACGCGGGTGAACGTCGCCGACGACTGCGCGACCGACAACGCCCCGATCGTCACCGCCACGGCCAGCACGATCACCACCTGCAGGAACAGCAGCTGTCCCGCCAGGGTCGCCCGGCGTGCACGCATGACCACTATGAACTCAACCTTCACTGCTGACAGAAGCGAGACCCGCGCCGTGCGGGCCGACACGATTCAACCGCTCGCCCCCCATCCAGCGAAAGGTCTCGATGATGAGTACCCGCTCCACGATCCGCTTCGCCGCCCTCGCCGCGGCAGCCGCCCTGGCCCTGTCCGCCTGCGGCGCCACGAAGACCGACGCCGGCGGCTCGTCGTCGTCCGGTGGCGGCGACGACAAGCCGGCCACCGGCCTGCAGCTCATGGTCCCCAACGCCCCCGGTGGCGGTTACGACACCACAGCCCGCACTGCGGCCAAGGTGATGGAGGCCGAGAAGATCACCGGCAGCGTCCAGGTCTTCAACCTGCCCGGCGCCGGCGGCACGGTCGGCCTGCAGCGCATCGTCAACGAGAAGGGCAACGGCAAGCTCGCCATGCAGATGGGGCTGGGAGTCGTCGGCGCGGCATACACCCAGAAGTCCAAGGCGACCCTCGCCGAGACGACCCCGATCGCCAAGCTCATCGAGGAGGCGGGCGCGATCGTCGTGCCCAAGGACTCGCCCTACAAGGACGTCAACGCCCTCGTCGCGGCGTGGAAGGCCGACCCTGCGAAGTTCGCCGTCGGTGGCGGCTCGTCGCCGGGTGGTCCCGACCACCTGCTCCCGATGCAGCTCGCCAAGACGGTCGGCATCGACCCCAAGACCGTCAACTACGTCACCTACGACGGTGGTGGCGAGCTGCTGCCGGCGTTGCTGGGCAACAAGATCAAGTTCGGCGCCAGCGGTTTCGGTGAGTTCCTCGACCAGGTCGAGGCCGGCGAGGTGCGGGTGCTCGCGGTGACGAGTGAGGAGCCCGTCGAGGCGCTCAAGGACGTGCCGACCCTCAAGTCCTCGGGCATCGACCTCGTCTTCACCAACTGGCGCGGCATCGTCGCCCCTCCCGGCATCTCCGACGCCGACAAGCAGGTCTGGATCGACGCGCTGACCAAGATGCAGCAGTCGCAGGCGTGGAAGGACGAGGAGAAGAAGCGCGGGTGGACCGACGCGTTCGAGACCGGTGACGAGTTCGGCACCTTCCTCAAGCAGCAGGACCAGGACGTCGCCGACCTGCTCAAGCAGCTCGGGTTGGCATGAGCCTGCAGGACTCCCGCCCCCGGGCAGGGATCAAGGACCGCGCACAGCTCGGTGTGTGCGCGGGCCTTGCCCTGCTCGGGGTGGCCCTGCTCGTCGATGCGAGCCGGATCGGCCACGCCGCGAGCAGCAACGACCCGGTGGGGCCGCGCGCCGTCCCGATCGTCCTCGGCGTCGCCCTGCTCGTGGTCTCCGCCTTCTACCTCGTCGACATCCTGCGCGGCGGCCGCGGCGAGGAGGAGGAAGGTGAGGACGTCGAGCTGGGCCACGGAGCAGACTGGAAGACGCTCGGCCTGCTCGCCTTCTTCTTCCTCCTCAACGCGCTGCTCATCGACCGGCTCGGCTGGGTGATCAGTGGCTCGATCCTGTTCTGGGGCAGCGCATTCGCCCTCGGCAACCGCCACCACATCCGCGGCCTGGTCGTCGCCGTCGTGCTCGCCCTCGTCACGTTCTACGTGTTCGCGATCGGCCTCGGCGTCAACCTGCCGGCCGGCATACTCCAAGGAATCCTCTGATGGACAACCTGAACGCCCTGCTCCAGGGCTTCGGCGACGTCCTCACGCCGACGAACCTGCTGTTCGCGTTGGCGGGCGTCATCATCGGCACCGCAGTCGGGGTGCTGCCCGGCATCGGTCCGGCCATGACGGTCGCGCTGTTGCTGCCGGTCACGTACGGGCTCGAGCCTGCGCAGGCCCTGATCATGTTCGCCGGCATCTTCTACGGCGGCATGTACGGAGGGTCGACCACCTCGATCCTGCTCAACACCCCGGGTGAGTCGTCCTCGGTGGTCACCGCCATCGAGGGCAACATGATGGCCAAGGCCGGGCGCGCCGCCCAGGCGCTCGCGACCGCAGCCATCGGGTCGTTCATCGCCGGCACGATCGGCACGATGCTGCTGGTCCTGGTGATGCCGCAGATCGTGAAGTTCGCGGTGAGCCTGGGCTCGCCGGAGTACCTCGCGATCATCGTCGTCGCGTTCGTGGCTGTCTCCGCGGTCCTCGGATCGTCGCGCGTGCGCGGGCTTGCCTCGCTGCTCGTCGGCCTGTCCATCGGGGTCGTCGGCATCGACTTCGTCACGGGGCAGCAGCGGATGACGCTGGGCATCCCGCAGCTCGCCGACGGCATCGACGTCGTCGTCGTCGCGGTCGGCATCTTCGCCGTCGGCGAGGCCCTGTGGGTCGCCGCCCACCTGCGCCGCAAGGCCGCCTCGGTGATCCCCGTCGGCCAGCCGTGGATGGGCAGGCAGGACTGGAAGCGGTCGTGGAAGCCGTGGCTGCGCGGCACGGCGTTCGGGTTCCCGTTCGGGGCGATCCCGGCCGGTGGCGCCGAGCTGCCGACGTTCCTGTCGTACATCACCGAGCGCAAGCTCTCCAAGCACCCGGAGGAGTTCGGCAAGGGCGCCATCGAGGGGGTGGCCGGCCCCGAGGCGGCCAACAACGCCTCGGCCGCAGGCACTCTCGTGCCGCTGCTCGCCCTCGGCCTGCCGACCAACGCCACCGCGGCGATCATGCTGGCCGCGATCCAGGGCTGGGGCATCGAGCCTGGACCGACGCTGCTCGCCCGCGAGCCCAAGCTCGTCTGGGCGCTCATCGCCAGCCTCTTCATCGGCAACGCCATGCTGCTGCTGCTCAACCTGCCGCTCGCGCCGGCGTGGGCCAAGCTGCTGCAGGTGCCGCGCCCCTACCTCTACGCGGGCATCCTCTTCTTCGCGTCGATGGGTGCGTATGCCGTGCAGGGCCAGCCGTTCGACCTCTACCTGTTGCTCATCCTGGGCCTGGTGGGCTTCGCGATGCGCCGGTTCGGTCTGCCCGTGCTGCCGTTGATCGTCGGCGTCATCCTCGGCCCGCTCGCGGAGAAGCACCTGCGCCGGTCGCTGCAGGTGAGCGGCGGCGAGTGGTCGGGTCTGCTCGCGGGACCGGTCACCTACGTGTGCTACGCGATCGTGCTGCTGGTCCTGGCGTGGCCGCTCATCGCCGCCATCGTGCGCCGCATCCGCGGCGGCGGCGACGCAGACGGAGGCGGGGACGGCCCAGACCCCGTCAAGACCGCCACCACGCATTTCGGGCGTGGTGGCAACGTTCCAGACATGGGGATGTGAGCCGAGATGACCGTTCTCGTGGGGTACGTCCCCAACAACTATGGCGAGGCGGCGCTGACCGCAGCCGTCGAGGAAGCCGGGCGCCGGCAGGAGCCGCTGCTCGTCGTCAACATGTCGCGCGACGACGTGCTCGCCGACGCCCACCGCGCGGGTGAGGAGCAGCTCGACCGGGTCCGCCGTGACCTCGACGAGCTGGGCCTGTCCGCCGAGGTGCGTCGGATCGAGCACGGGAGCGACCCGGCCGAGGCACTGCTGGCCGCTGCGCGCGAGGCGGACGCGTCGGTGGTCGTCATCGGCCTGCGCCACCGCACGCCGGTGGGCAAGCTCATCCTCGGCTCGACCGCGCAGCGCGTGCTGCTCGACGCCACCTGTCCGGTCCTGGCGGTCAAGCCGTCCTGACCGACTGACGACGCCCGCCGACGATGACCTCGTCGGCGGGCGTCGCCTTGCGTGTCAGCGGTTTTCAGACCCGTTGGTATGCCGGCCGGTCACCCGCGACGTCGTCGTCACCGTCGCGCTGTGGCTGCGCGTCGTCGTCCCCTTCGTCCCCGTCGTCGCCGTCTCGGTCGTCGCCACCCTGTCGTTCGGCGTCGGTGCGGGCGAGGTGGCGGGTGAGGCCGGTGCCCTCGATGTCGAGGTTCGGCAGCACGCGGTCGAGCCAGCGCGGGATCCACCAGGCCCTGTCACCGAGCAGGTGCATCACCGCTGGTATCAACGTCATTCGCACAAGGAAGGCGTCGACCGCCACACCGATCGCGAGGCCCAATCCGATCGGCCGGATCATGGTGAGGTGGGCGAAGATGAAGCCTGCGAAGACCGAGATCATGATCGCGGCGGCCGCGACAACGACCTTGTAGCCCTGCCGGAACCCGGTGCGGACGGCACGCCTCGCCTCCTCGCCGTGCGCCCGCGCCTCGTGCATGCCCGAGACGAGGAACATCTGGTAGTCCATCGCCAGTCCGAACAGCACGCCGATCAGGAGCGTCGGGAAGAACGGCATGATCGGGCCCGGGCGGCTCACCCCGAGCAGGTCGCCGAGCCAACCCCACTGGTAGACCGCGACGACGGCACCGAACGCGGCTGCCACGGAGAGCAGGAACCCGCCGGTCGCCACGAGCGGCACCAGCACCGACCGGAACACCGCCATGAGCAACAGCAGCGACAGCCCGACGACCAGCAGCACGTAGAGCGGCAGGGCGCTCGCGAGGCGCTCGGAGATCTCGATGTTGGCGACCGTCTGACCGGTGATGCCGAGGCTCTGCCCCTGCCCCAGGTCGGAGCCGAGCTCGTCGAGGTTGTGGACGAGGTCGACGGTGCGCTGCGACGTGGGTCCGTCGGTCGGGACCACCTGGAAGGCGAGGGTGTCACGGTCCTCGCTGACCCCGAACGGCACGACCTGACGCACCCCGTCGAGGTCCGCGAGCCGCTCGCCCACGCGCAGCTGGGTCGGCGCGACCTCGGCCTGGCTGATCGGCTCGTCGCGGCTCATGACGGCCACGATCGGGCCGTTCGCGCCGGGACCGAAGTTCTCCTCGATGGTGACGTAGGAGTGGAAGGCGCTGGAGTCCTTGGGTTCGCTGCTGCCGTCGGGCAGGCCGAGCCGCAGCGACAGGGCGGGCAGCGCCATGAGGGCGATCAGCACGACGGTGCCGGCGATGGCCAGCCACGGGCGGTCCGTGACGACCTCGACCCAACGGCCCCGGGCGCGAGGTGACCCCGTGTGCTTGCCGGAGTCCGCGGCATACCCGGCTTTGGCCCAGGCGCGCCGGGACAGCACTCGGCGACCCATCAGGCTCAGCACCGCCGGCGTCAGCGTGATGGCGACGAGGACGGTGGCGACGACGGTCCCGGCTGCCACGAGACCCATCTGGGCGAGGATCGGCAGGCCCGACACGGTGAGCGCGGCGAGGGCGATGACGACGGTGGTGCCGGCGACGACCACTGCGTTGCCGGCGGTGCCGGTGGCGAGGCCGATCGAGTGCTGGAGCTCGACACCGCCGAGCAGCTGCTGGCGGTGCCGGTTGACGATGAACAGGGCGTAGTCGATGCCGACGGCGAGGCCGAGCATGAGCGCGAGTGCGGGGGTCATCGAGTTCATGTCGAAGAACGCGGTGGCCGCCATGGCGCCGACGATGCCGACGCCGACCCCGACGAGGCCGACGAGCAGGGGCAGTCCCGCAGCGACGAGGGTGCCGAGCATGAGCAGCAGCACGATGCCGGCGATGACGAACCCGACGATCTCCCCGACCCCGACGAGGCTGCGGGTCTGCAGGATGTCGGCGTTGTAGTCGACGCGGACACCGTCGTCGGCGAGGGCCTTGCCGATCTCGGGCACGTGGGCGCGCACCTCGGGGGAGAGCTGTGCCACGGACTCGTCGAACTGGATCTGCAGCATGGCGGTGCTGCCGTCCTTGCTGACGAACCGCAGGCCGTCGCTGAGGTCGAGCATGCGCTGACCCTGCTGCACCTGGGCGCGGGCCGCGGCGATCTTCGCGTCACCGGAGTCGAGCTGGGCCTCGAGGTCGGCGTTGCCCTTCGCGCGGTTGGGGATCTCGGCCCGCAGCTCCTGGGCCTTGGCGCTGTCGCCCTGCCCGGTGCGCTCGAGCTCGGCGAGGTCGGCCCGCGCGGTCGCGAGGTCGCGGGTGGCGAGGCGCAGGAAGTCGTGTCCCTTGTCGAGCTCGGCCTGCTGCTCGTCGATCTTCGCCTGGCCGTCGTGGGCCTTGGCGGCCGCGTCGTCGAGGCGGGCCTGCTGCTCGAACGGGTTCATCACCGACTGCACCTGGGGCGCCTTCTCCCACTGCGCGATGGTCTGGTCGATGGCGGCCCGCTGGGCGGCGGTGAAGGCGCCGTCGCGCTCGTTCTCGAGCGTGATGGTCGCGATGCCGCCGGCGCTGGCGGGGATCTCCTGACCGAGATCGTCGATGACCCTCTGGAACTGGGCGCCGGGGATGGAGATCTCCGTGGTGGGCGGTGAGGAGAAGGCGGCCATCGCGGTGCCGAGCAGGCCGAGGACCACGACCCAGACGGCGATGGTGCGCCAGGCGTGGCGGGCGGCGAGGCGGCCGAGCCGGTAGAGGAAGGTGGCCATGGGTCAGGACTCCTGGGTGGCGGTGCGAGAGATGGGGGTGTCCAGGTCGGCGCCGGGTGCGGCCGGCTCGGCGAACGCGGTGTAGAGGTGGCTGAACGCCTGGCGGAGCAGCTCGAGGTGCAGCCAGCGGGTGTCGTCGTCGACCACGCCTCGGGACTGGTCGAGCCACGCCATGGTCGCGACCGTGCCCGCGGCCATGACCGCGCGCGCCACGACCTGGGCGTAGAGGGGGTCGGCGGCGTCACCGAGCCGGGCCATGACGGCCTCGGCGATCTGCGCGACCTCGGCGCCCTGGGCGTCGACGAGGAAGTAGCGCGCGGCGGGTGAGGTGGACGCCTGGGAGAAGACGACGACGGCCTTCTCGAGCACCTCGGTGTCCAGCGGCTCGGTGAGGATCGCGGTGAGCGACTCACGCATGGTCTCGGTGTCGGGCCGGGCCAGGAACCGGTCCACGAGTCCGGCGATCGCCTCGCGCATCCGCTCCTGGAGGACGAGCTCGACGCGCGGGTAGTAGTTGAACAGGGTGCGCCGCGAGACTCCGGCCCGCTGGGCGATGGCGTCGGCGGTGGCGGCCTCGAACCCGCTCTCGGCGACTAGCTGCCAGGCCGCCTCCTCGAGCCGGCGCGCGGTCTCGGCCCGGTTGCGGGCACGCAGCCCGTCGGGGGCGGCCTCGGGCGCGGAGTCGGGCGCGGAGTCGGGCGCGGAGTCGGTCGGCTGGTCTGGCGTCGTGCTCATATCTGCACCCTAGGGCAAGTTTGCACGACGGTGCAAATTTGTGAGGTCGCTGGCGGGCGCCGCGTTTGCGGTCGGTCGGCAGGTGGGTGCAGGAACTACTGCGTCGCTGCTCCGTGGAGCGGGCGGTGAGCTGGTGAGGTGCTCGCGGGCAGTGGGTCACTGCTCCGG
The DNA here is from genome assembly GCA_023420415.1 of Actinomycetes bacterium. Classification (GTDB taxonomy): domain Bacteria; phylum Actinomycetota; class Actinomycetes; order Actinomycetales; family Dermatophilaceae; genus Pedococcus. Next base: position 311,852 of record JAEZWF010000033.1, read on the forward strand.
AAAGCGGGCCACGGCGTTGAAGCGCGGGCTGTCGCGGCGGGGCTGCTCCGCCCGTGACCGCAATGCCGGTCGGCGATGGCGTGATCGAGGCGCAGGAAGGCCGCGTGGCCCGCTGAGGGGAGCAGTGACTCAGAAGTGGCGCGAGCGGGTTGGCCCCGTGGCCCGCTGGGCGGAGCAGTGACGCAGCAGCAGCGAACACCGTGACCCACCGGCCCGCCGCCGCGGCGGCTTGCCCGTCTGGTGTTGCGGTGAGTGCAGCAGTGAGTCGGTGAGTGCAGCAGCGACTCATCGTTCGACCTCACCTGGATGAAGTCGCCGCGGCATCCACCGGCGGACCCTCTCGTCTCGCATTCGAGACGGTATGCCGCCGACGCGCGGCGCGTGGGCGGCATACCGTGCGCTGCAATGGGGGCATGACGACCACTGCACCCCCAGTCGCCACGGTCACCCTCGGCGGCGCCCCGCTGACCATCGACGACGTCGTGGCCGTGGCCCGGCACGACGCACGCGTCGAGGTCGCGCCCGAGGCGCTGGCAGAGGTGCGTCGCACGCGGTCCGTCGTCGAGGCGCTCGCGGACGACGAGGTGCCGCACTACGGGGTCTCGACCGGCTTCGGGGCGCTCGCCACGAGGCACATCCCGCTCGACCTGCGCGCCCAGCTCCAGCGCTCGCTCGTGCGATCGCACGCCGCCGGCGCGGGCGAGGAGGTCGAGCGCGAGGTCGTGCGGGCTCTCATGCTGCTGCGCATTGCGACCCTGGCGACCGGGCGCACCGGCATCCGCGAGGAGACGCTCACCACCTACGTCGCCATGCTCAACGCGGGCATCACCCCGGTCGTGCACGAGTACGGCTCCCTGGGTTGCTCGGGCGACCTCGCTCCCCTCTCCCACTGTGCGCTCGCGCTCATGGGGGAGGGCGTCGTCCGCGACGCCAGCGGCGAGCAGATGGACACGGCGCAAGCCTTTGCGGCGGCTGGCATCACGCCGGTCGAGCTGCGCGAGAAGGAGGGCCTCGCCCTCATCAACGGCACCGACGGCATGCTCGGCATGCTCGCCCTCGCCATCGCAGACCTGCGCCGCCTCGTCACGACGGCCGACATCGCGGCCGCCATGAGTGTCGAGGGACTGCTCGGCACGGACGACGTGTTCGCCGCCGACCTGCACGCCCTGCGGCCCCAGCCTGGTCAGGGCAAGTCGGCCGAGAACATGCGAAAGGTCATGCAGGACAGTCCGATCCGCGAGTCCCACCGCGACCCGTCGGCGTGCACGCGCGTCCAGGACGCCTACTCCCTGCGGTGCGCGCCCCAGGTGGCCGGCGGCATGCGCGACACCCTCGACCACGCCGAACGCGTCGCCGGGTGGGAGCTCGCCTCAGCCATCGACAACCCCGTCGTCACCCCCGACGGCCGCGTCGAGTCCAACGGCAACTTCCACGGCGCACCCGTGGCCTACGTGCTCGACTTCCTCGCCATCACCACCGCCGACCTCGCCTCGATCAGCGAGCGGCGCACCGACCGCTTCCTCGACAAGGCCCGCAGCAACGGGCTGCCGCCGTTCCTCGCCGACGACCCCGGCGTCGACTCCGGGCTGATGATCGCGCAGTACACCCAGGCGGCCCTCGTCTCCGAGCTCAAGCGCATGGCCGTACCGGCCTCGGTCGACTCGATCCCCAGCAGCGCCATGCAGGAGGACCACGTCTCGATGGGCTGGTCCGCCGCCCGCAAGCTCCGTCGCGCGGTCGACGCCCTCGAGCGCGTGCTCGCGATCGAGCTCGTCACCGCCGCCCGCGGCCTCCAGCTCCGCGCACCCGAGCAGCCGGGACCAGCGGCGGCCGCCGTCATCGCGGCGCTCGCCGACAACGGGCGCGTCGACCCCGGCCCCGACCGCTTCCTCGCCCCCGACCTCGAGGCCGCCTACGAGCTGGTGGTCGACGGCACCGTCGTGGCCGCGGCCGAGACCGCCACCGGCCCCCTCAACTGAAGCACGCGGCATACCGAGTCGCACGAAACCCGTTCAAGGAGAACATCATGCAAGGCGCTCGCCCCGTCCGTGCACCGCGCGGCACCAGCCTCACCCACGCGACCCACTGGGGCGCCGAGGCCCCCTTGCGGATGCTCATGAACAACCTCGACCCCGAGGTCGCCGAGCGCCCCGACGACCTCGTCGTCTACGGCGGCACGGGTCGTGCCGCGCGCGACTGGAAGTCCTTCGACGCCATGGTGCGCACCCTCTCGACCCTCAAGCAGGACGAGACGATGCTCGTGCAGAGCGGCCGCCCCGTCGGGGTCATGCAGACCCACGAGTGGGCCCCGCGCGTGCTCATCGCCAACTCCAACCTCGTGCCCGACTGGGCGAACTGGCCGGAGTTCCGCCGGCTCGAGCAGCTCGGCCTGACGATGTACGGCCAGATGACGGCCGGCTCGTGGATCTACATCGGCACCCAGGGCATCGTGCAGGGCACCTACGAGACGTTCGCCGCGATCGCGGAGAAGAAGTTCGGCGGCACCCTGGCCGGCACGCTGACCCTCACCGGTGGCTGCGGCGGCATGGGTGGCGCGCAGCCACTCGCGGTCACGCTCAACGAGGGTGCCTGCCTCATCGTCGACGTCGACGAGTCGCGGCTGCGGCGCCGCGTCGAGCACCGGTACCTCGACGAGGTCGCCGACAACCTCGACGACGCGATCGAGAAGGCGTTGCGCGCCAAGGAGGAACGGCGCGGCTGGTCCGTCGGCGTCGTGGGGAATGCCGCGGAGATCTTCCCCGAGCTGCTGCGCCGTGGCGTGCCGATCGACATCGTGACCGACCAGACCTCGGCGCACGACCCGCTGTCCTACCTCCCGGAGGGCATCGACCTCGATGACTGGCACGAGTACGCGGAGAAGAAGCCCGAGGAGTTCACCGACCGGGCGCGCGCCTCGATGGCCAAGCACGTGCAGGCGATGGTCGAGTTCCAGGACGCCGGCGCCGAGGTCTTCGACTACGGCAACTCGATCCGCGACGAGGCCCGGCTCGGCGGCTACGACCGGGCGTTCGAGTTCCCCGGCTTCGTCCCGGCATACATCCGTCCGCTCTTCTGTGAGGGCAAGGGCCCGTTCCGGTGGGCGGCGCTCTCCGGCGACCCCAAGGACATCGCCGCGACCGACCGCGCGGTGCTCGACCTCTTCCCCGACAACGAGCGGCTGCACAAGTGGATCAGGGGCGCCCAGGAGCGAATCGCGTTCCAGGGCTTGCCTGCCCGCATCTGCTGGCTCGGCCAGGGCGAGCGCGACAAGGCCGGTCTGGCGTTCAACGAGCTCGTCCGCACCGGTGAGGTCAGCGCGCCGATCGTCATCGGCCGCGACCACCTCGACACCGGCTCGGTCGCCAGCCCCTACCGCGAGACCGAGGCCATGCTCGACGGCTCCGACGCCATCGCCGACTGGCCGCTGCTCAACGCCCTCGTCAACACCTCCTCCGGTGCGAGCTGGGTGTCGCTGCACCACGGCGGCGGCGTCGGCATCGGCCGCTCGATGCACGCCGGGCAGGTCTCCCTCGCCGACGGCACCCAGCTCGCCGCGCGCAAGCTCGCGCGGGTCCTCACCAACGACCCCGGGATGGGCGTCATCCGGCACGTCGACGCGGGCTACGACATCGCCGAGCGCACCGCCGAGGCCCAGGGCGTGCGCGTGCCGATGCGTGAGGGATAGGGCCTAGGCGATCGGGTCGGTGACGTCGGCGACCTGCGCGCCCAGGGCGCGGATGACGTCGTCGGCGTATGCCGTGGCGGCCACTCCCGGTGCGCCGCCACCGATGGAGATGTCGTGGCCGGTCATGGTCGCGTCGGCGACCACCGGCCACGCGGTCGTGGCCCCGAACGGCGTGATCGTGCCGCGGACGTAGCCGGTCACCTCACGCGCCTTGTCGGCATCGGGCATGGAGAGCCGGTTGACCCCGAGGTGGGTGCGCAGCTTGGGCCACGAGATCTCCCGGTCTCCGGGCACGAGCACGAACAGGTAGTCGCCCTTGCCGCGGCGCACCACCATCGTCTTGATCACCGCCGCCGGGCGCACCCCGCGGGCGGCGGCCGCCTCCTCGAGCGAGCTCACCCGGCCGTGCCGGGTGATGGTGTGGTCGATGCCGCTGTCGGCGAGGGCCCGGGCAGCGCGCTCGGCACCGTCATCTGCTGGAAGCTCGGTCACCCGCACAGCGTAGATCTCCCCAGAGAGCAGGTAGATCCCCCCAAACCACCCCAATGGTGGAGTCGCACCGTGACCATCCCGTGATACCAAACGCAGGTTGCCTAGTGACGGGATGCCTAAATGGGTCGCCACACCAGCCGGGTTCATCGCGCCCGGAGATCACGACGTATGCGCCGTGGACGCCGAGGACTAGCCCTGTTGGTGGCTTTCGCCAGCATGGTCGCCGGGCTGCTCGTGCCGGCCTGGGCCAACGCGTCGAGCTGCCTCGACAGCTCGATTCCCGTTCTCAAGCGGGTCAACCCCGAGACCTCCGCGTCGATCGACACGATCTGGCTCGCCGAGGCCCAGTCGGCCGCGGCCCGCTACGGGTACACCGACGACCCGGGCGTGGAGTACGAGGCCTCGTGGTTCCCGGCCACCGGCCTGCGAGGCATCCACCGCCTCTACCGGCAGGGCGACTTCCAGATGCTCCCGGCCGGACCCGAGCTCGACGCCGCCGTCGCCGCCGGGTACGTCGACGAGGGTGCCTGGTTCTACGCCTACCCCTCCGAGAAGAGCGGCTGCTCCGAGGTGCGCCGGTACGCCAAGGGTGGCAAGCACCGCATGGTGGCCAACGAGTCCACCCGGCGGGCGCTGGAGGCGCAGGGGTGGCAGGACCAGGGCGTGGCCTTCTGGACCGAGGCCAGCGAGGTCGAGCCCCCCGTGCCCACCACCACGTCGCCGACGCCGACGACCACCACGGTGACCCCGACGCCCACGACGTCCACCTCGACGACCACGTCGAGCACCTCGACCTCGACCACCACGTCGAGCACGACGACCACCACGACGCCGCCGAGCACGACCACCAGCACCACCCCGACGACCACCACCACCACCACGCCGTCGACGACCACCACCACCACGCCGACCACCACCACCACGCCGACCACCACCACCACGACGACGGAGCCGCCGCGGCCAGCCGGCGGGCCGGCATTCACCATCGCCGTCCTGCCGGACACCCAGGAGGAGACGTCGCGCGGTCTCGACTGGGGCCGGTTCGAGCAGCGGACCCGGTGGCTGGCGGCCAACAAGTCGGGCCTGAACCTGGCCTTCGTCGGTGGGTCCGGCGACGTGACCAACTGGGGCTGGGTGGCGCGCGACCAGCTGACGGTTGCCAGCAACGCCATGCGCAACATCGAGGGGTCCACCACGCCCTACGCGCTGCCCCTGGGCAACCACGACACCCGGGCGGTGGGCTGGGACGGCGTTCCCGGCAGCACCGGCTACGGCGGGTCGGCCTACCAGAACAACCCCGAGTGCCAGCAACGCTTCCCGGTGAGTGAGTGCCAGAGCCCCAAGCTGGTGCGGCACACCGAGGAGTTCAACTCGGTCTTCAACGCCGGCCGCTACCGCAACGTCGGCGGAGCCTTCGAGCCCGGGAAGGTCGACAACGTCTTCACCACCTTCAATGCCGGTGGGAAGCGCTGGCTGGTCCTCACCCTCGAGCTGTGGGCGCGGCCCGCCGCGGTCGACTGGGCCCGCAGCGTGGTCGAGCAGCACCCGGACCACAACGTCATCATCCAGACCCACAGCTACCTCAACGGTGATGGCACCATCGCCCAGGACAACGGCGGCTACGGGTCCACCTCACCGCAGTACCTCTACGACCGGCTCGTGTCGCAGTACCCCAACATCAAGATGGTCTTCTCCGGGCCCGTCGGCTCGGCGGCGACCCGCACCGACCGCGGGGTCAACGGCAACACGATCTACTCGTTCCTGACCTGCATGCACGACCGGAACGCCAACCCGGTCCGCCTGATCGGGGTCGACACCGAGGCGGGCACCATCTCGACGACCATCCGGGTCCCGTGGACCGGCGGAGAGCTGTCGCAGTATGCCGCGACCTTCCGTGGCGTGACCTTCGTCGGCTGACGCGTCGCGCCACCTGCCGGGATGACGCCCGGCGAGTGGCGCGGGCACGGTGACGACGCCGGTCGGGCGGTGTGCCCGACCGGCGTCGTTTCGCGTCCGGGACCGGGCGTGCGGCTTGCGACCTGCGCCTGCTGACCGCGGGTCTGCGCCGATGGTGTCGTGGCCGGTCCCGGTGCGCGATTCCCTTGAGGTGGTTGCTCTTCGGTGGGCCTTGTGCCCGGACCAGAGAGGAGGACCACCATGAACAGCACCACCCGGCGCGGCCACGTCCGCGCCGCCCTCCTCGCCGCCGCCCTCCTCGCCACGGGGCTTCCTGCGGCGACCAGCGCCTCCGCCGACCCCGCCTCGGCCACCTCAACCACCTCGGCCACCTCAACCGCGGCCACCGCCGCTGGGGCGTGCACCACGATGGGCACGTCCGTCCTGCAGGTCGCTCGCCCGTTCCCCGGACCGACCCTCGACACCCGGTGGCCGAGCGAGGCGCTCTCTGCTCGTGACCGCTACGGCTACACCGAGAACCGTGGGGTGGTCTTCGACGCCGCCGGAGCCGCGGCGACCGGCCTCACCCCGGTCCACCGTGCCTACCGGGCCTCCCCGCCCGACTTCGTCGACGTCCTGCGCGGCGCCCAGCTGGACGCGGCCCGTGCCGCGGGCTACGTCGACCAGGGGGTCGCCTACCACGCCTCGCCGACCTGGTCCGACGGCTGCGTCGCGGTCCACCGGTTCCTCAAGAACACCTACCACCGCCTGGCCGCGGACCCGGCGGTGCGAGCCCAGCTCGTCGCCGCCGGCTGGCAGGACGAGGGTGTGGTGTTCTGGGCGGCCGCGCCGCCGACGACGGCCGGTGCGGCCTTCACGATCGCCGTCCTCCCCGACACCCAGGAGGAGACCTCGCGCGGACCGGACTGGGGCCGCTTCGCCCAGCGGATGCGGTGGCTCGCCGCGAACCGCTCGAGCCTGGGCCTCGCCTTCGTCGGTGGCTCCGGTGACGTCACGAACTGGGGCTGGCTGGCGCCGGAGCAGCTGCGGGTCGCCAGTGACGCCATGCGCGAGGTCGAGGCCGTGGGCGTGCCCTACGCGCTGTCCCTCGGCAACCACGACACCCGAGCCGTCGGCTGGAACGGAGTGCCGGGCAGCACCGAGTACGGCGGCTCCGCCTACCAGAACAACCCGGAGTGCCAGACGAGGTTCCCGGCGACCGAGTGCGTCTCGTGGAGGCTCGTGCGTCGCACCCAGGAGTTCAACGGCGTGTTCACCGCCAGCCGCTACCGCAACGTCTCCGGCGCGTTCGAGCCGGGGAAGGTCGACAACGTCTACTCGACCTTCACCGCAGGAGGCCGCCGCTGGTTGGTGCTCACGCTCGAAGTGTGGCCCCGCCCCGAGGTGGTCTCCTGGGCCGCGAGGGTCGTGGAGGACAACCCCGACCGCAACGTCGTCATCCAGACGCACGCCTACCTCGACGCCGACGGCAGCATCGGACAGAGCAACGGCGGCTACGGCGCCACCTCGCCGCAGTACCTCTTCGACACCGTCGTCTCGCGCTACCCGAACGTCAAGCTCGTGCTGTCGGGCCACGTGGGTGGCGCGGCCAGCAGGACCGACCGCGGCGTGGCCGGCAACACGGTCTACACGCTCATGCAGTCGATGCACGACCGCCAGGGCAACCCGGTGCGGCTCGTCACCATCAACCCGTCGGCCGGCACGATCGAGGCGAAGATCTACTCCCCGTGGTCCAACACCTGGTTCGGGCAGTATGCCGTCGCGTGGCGCGGCGTCGTCCTCGTCTGAGGTCGTCGTCTGAGGTCCTTGTCTGAGGTCCACGGCGGGAGACGGCGCCCGGCTCGCGGCTGACCGCCGGAGAGGCTGTCTGGTATGCCAGACAGCCTCTCCGTCCCCAGCGGCGCCCCGGGCCGGACGGTGTGGGAAGGTCGAGGCAGCACCGTCCCGTCCCCGCAAGGAGAGCGCTTCGTGAGCTTCGAGTCGATGTGGTCTGCCCTGGAGCCGGTGGGCCGCAACGCCTCGTCCGGGGGCTACCGCCGTTTCGCGTGGACGCGCGAGGACCACGACCTGCGCGAGTGGTTCGTGGGGGAGTGCGCGGCGCGGGGCCTGGACCTGGTCGAGGACCGGATGGGCAACCAGTGGGCCTGGTGGGGTGACCCCGACGAGGCGGCACGGCAGGGCCGCAAGGGCGTCGTCACCGGCTCCCACCTGGACAGCGTCCCCGACGGCGGTGCATTCGACGGCCCGCTCGGCGTCGTCAGCGCCCTTGCCGCCGTGGATGCCTTGCGGGAGAAGGGTTTCGAGCCCACCCGCCCGGTCGGCATCGTCAACTTCGTCGACGAGGAGGGCGCGCGGTTCGGCGTAGCCTGCGCCGGCTCACGGGTCATCAGCGGTGCCATGACGGCCCGGCGCGCCCGCAGCCTCACCGACGCCGACGGCGTCTCGATGGCCGAGGCGCTCAGTGCCGCCGGTCGCGACCCCCACGACATCGGCCGTGACCCCGAGACCCTGGACCGGGTCGGCGCGTTCGTCGAGCTGCACGTCGAGCAGGGCCGCGGTCTCGTCGACCTCGACCACCCGGTCGCAGTCGCCTCCGACATCTGGCCCCACGGCCGCTGGCGGCTCGACTTCGGTGGCGAGGCCAACCACGCCGGCACCACCCGCCTCGAGGACCGGCAGGACGCCATGCTCGGGTATGCCGGGGCGGTGCTCGCCGCGCGCGAGGCCGCCATCGCGCACGGCTGCGTCGCCACCATCGGCAAGGTCGCGGTCACGCCCGGCGGGGTCAACGCGATCCCCAGCCACGTCACCGGCTGGCTCGACGCCCGCGGCGCCAGCCCCCGCGCCGTCCGGCGCGCGGTGGCCGACGTCCGCGCCATGGTGGAGCAGTCCGGCGGCGAGGTGGCCGAGGAGTCCTGGACCCCTTCGACGCCCTTCGACAACGCACTCACGGCACGACTGCGGACCCGGCTCGGCGGCATACCGGTCCTTGGCACGGGAGCCGGCCACGACGCGGGAATCCTTGCCAATGCTGGGATTCCGACCGCCATGCTCTTCGTGCGCAACCCCACCGGCATCTCGCACTCCCCGGCCGAGCACGCCGAGCTGGGCGACTGCCTCGAAGGCGTCGCCGCCCTCACCGCCGTACTCGAGGACCTGGCGGGCGACACCCCATGACCGTGACCAGCTGGTGGGCCGAGCACGCCTGGCTGCCCACGGGCGTTGCCACCGACGTCCGGCTCGAGGCGCAGGACGGGCGGTTCACCGTCGTCCAGCCCCACGTCAGACCGCGGGGGGGCGACCAGCGCCTCCCGGGGGTCGTCCTCCCCGGGCTCGCCAACGCGCACAGCCACGCGTTCCACCGGGCGCTGCGCGGTCGCACCCACGGGGGCGGCGGCAACTTCTGGACGTGGCGCGAGCTGATGTATGCCGTGACCCGTCGCCTCGACCCCGACACCTACTACGCGCTGGCCCGGGCGGTCTACGGGGAGATGGCGTTGGCGGGCATGACCGTGGTGGGGGAGTTCCACTACGTGCACCACGACGTGTCGGGTCGTCCCTATGCCGACCCCAACGCGATGGGGGCAGCCCTGGCCGCCGCGGCGCGCGACGCCGGCGTGCGCCTGACGCTGCTCGACACGTGCTATCTCGCCGGTGGCCTCACCGGTGACGGGCACCTGCCGCTCGACGAGGTGCAGGTGCGGTTCACCGACGGTGACGTCGATGCCTGGGCGGCGCGGGTCGCGCGGCTGGAGGCCGAGGCGACCGACGCCACCACCCGGGTGGGTGGCGCGGTCCACTCGGTGCGGGCGGTGCCGCGCGAGGAGCTGACCGCCATGGGCGAGGTCACGCGGGGTCGCGTCGTGCACGCCCACGTGAGCGAGCAGCCTGCGGAAAACCTTGCGGCACAGATGTTCTACGGCCGCACACCCACCGAGCTGCTCGCCGACGCGGGCCTGCTGACCGACCGGTTCTCGGCCGTGCACGCGACCCACCTGTCGGACGGCGACGTCGCCCTGCTCGGCGACGTGGCGGCCACCGCCTGCTTCTGCCCGACCACCGAACGCGACCTGGCCGACGGCATCGGCCCGGCCCGGGCCCTGGCCGATGCTGGGGCACACCTGTCCCTCGGGTCCGACCAGCACGCAGTGATCGACCCGTTCGAGGAGCTGCGCGGGCTGGAGATGCACGAACGGCTCGAGAGCAACGAACGCGGTCGGTTCACACCGGACGAGCTGCTGGCCGCGGCGACCTCGGCCGGCTACCGCAGCCTCGGCTGGGACGACGGCGGCAGCCTCGAGGTCGGCCGGCTCGCCGACCTCGTGGCGGTGCGGTTGGACACGGTGGGCACTGCCGGCACCAAGCCGGGGCAGGTGGCCTACAGCGCGACCCGCCACGACGTCGACACCGTCGTCGTCGGCGGGCGGACCATCGTCGAACGAGGTGAGCACACCGGTCTCGGCGACGTCGCCGGGCTGCTGGGTGCCGCCCTGAGCACCCTGAGGGAGCACCAAGGATGAGCAGCACACTGGTCACCGGCATCGGCGAGCTCGCCACCAGCGACGGGACCGGCGACGACGGCCTCGGGTTGCGCACCGACGCGGCCCTCGTCGTCGAGGACGGTGCGATCGCCTGGGTCGGTGATGCCGCCGCCGCGACCGGTGACGTCGCGACCACGGACCACCGGATCGACCTGCATGGCCGGGCCGTCGTGCCGGGGTTCGTCGACTCGCACGCCCACCTCGTCTTCGCCGGCGACCGCGGCGCCGAGTTCGCCGCCCGGATGGCCGGAACCCCTTACGACGGTGGGGGGATCGGCGTCTCGGTGGCGGCGACCCGCGCGGCCACCGACGACGAGCTGCGGGCCCTCGTCGCGGCGCGGGTGGCCGAGATGCGCGCCCAGGGCACGACGACCGTCGAGGTCAAGAGCGGCTACGGCCTCACCGTCGACGACGAGGCCCGCGCCCTGCGCATCGCGCGCGAGGTGACCCCGGAGACCACCTTCCTCGGGGCGCACGTGGTGCCGGCCGAGTACGCCGCCGACCGCGCGGCATACCTCTCGCTCGTCACCGGTCCCATGCTCGAAGCCGCGGCTCCCCACGCGAGGTGGGTCGACGTCTTCTGTGAGCCGAACTCGGCGCACGCGTTCACCGGCGACGAGGCACGCGAGGTGCTCGTCGCCGGACGCGACGCGGGCCTGGGGCTGCGCGTGCACGGCAACCAGCTCGGCCACGGACCCGGTGTGCAGCTCGCCGTCGAGCTCGGCGCCGCCAGCGTCGACCACTGCACCTACCTGTCCGACGCCGACGTGACCGCACTCGCCGACGCCGCCGACACCACGGTGGCCACCCTGCTGCCGGGGGTGGAGTTCTCGACCCGGTCCCCTTACCCGGACGCCGCGGGGCTGCTTGCGGCCGGGGTCTCGGTCGCGCTCGCGACCGACTGCAACCCCGGCACGTGCTACTCCAGCTCGATGCCGTTCGTCATCGCGCTCGCCGTACGCGAGATGGGACTGACGCCAGGGCAGGCCGTGTATGCCGCCACGGCAAGTGCCGCAAAGTCGTTGCGTCGCAACGACATCGGACAGATCGTCGTCGGTGCGCGTGCCGACCTCACGGTGCTCGACGCCCCGTCGCACGTACACCTGTCGTACCGCGCGGGTGTGCCCATCGCGCGAGCCCTGGACCTCGCCGACTGATTGATCGTCAACGCGACCCAATCTCGTCCCTACTGCGGTTGCCGTGACCGGGTGGCGCGGGTTGACTCAGGCGGGCACGGTCCCGCTCGATCCATTCGCGTTGAACGGAGTAACCCGATGTCCCACCACCTCAGTGGCCCCGACCTGCGCTCGCCCAAGGACGACCCGCGGCTCGACATGACCGACCTGTTCGTCTTCCCCGCGAAGACGCAGGGCCGCACCGCGATCATCCTCGACGTCAACCCCGACCCGGCGAACGCGCCGGGCCTGCACCCGGACGCCGTCTACCAGGTGCACGTCGACACCGACGGAGACCTGCAGCCGGACATCACCTACCACTTCACGTTCTCCGAGCTGGACGACGCGGGCCAGACTGTCTCGGTCCTGCAGGCCAAGGGCGCCGAGGCCGGTGGCCTCGAGCCCGTCGGACGCACCCTCGCCGACGGTCTCGTCGTCGGCATGTCCGGCGAGGTCACCGACGACACCTCCGAGGACCACCGCATCGCCGTCGCCCTGCGCAGCGACCCGTTCTTCGCCGACCTCGAGGGCATCATCGACAACTTCAACTTCACCGGCCGTGACGCCATGGCCGAGGCCAACGTCTACGGGCTCGTGCTCGAGGTGCCCGACTCCGAGCTCGGCGACGGGCCGATCGGTGTGTGGGCGCGGGTCGCGCTGGAAGGTGACAGCGGCTGGGAGTCGATCGACCGCGGCGCCAACCCCTCGGTGACGGCCTACTTCAACCAGGACAACGACGAGAAGATCGCCTACAACCAGGGCACCCCGGCCACCGACGAGGCCGACCACCTCGAACGGTTCGTCGGCGTCCTCGAGCACCTCGGCAGCTGGGAAGCCGACAAGGCGCGCGAGACCCTGCTGGCGACCATCGTCCCCGACACGCTGCGCTGGGACCGCAGCAAGCCCACGGCATACCCCAACGGCCGTGCCCTCACCGACGACGTCACCAGCGCACGGCTGGCGATGATCACGAACGGCAAGATCACCAGCGACAACATCCCGCCGCACACCGACCTGTCCGACGACTTCCCCTACCTCGGGGAGCCGCACTCGGCCGTCAGCAAGGACAGTTTCCCCGAGCAGTAGTCCCGCCAGCCGGCGAGCCCCCGCCCGCGCCCTTGGGCGGACGGGGGCAAGCCGGGTTAGGCTGGCATCTCTTTCCACCCGTAGGGACCCAGCCCTGGCGACCGGACCGTCCAGGCGCGGGTGGACGAGCGGAGGTTGCAGGGCGCCCGTGAACACCAGTGACGGGCCGTGCTGATGGTTGTCCTCCAGCTGCTCGCCGGACTCCTGACGATCGCGGTCATCATCGCTGCCAACGGCTACTTCGTCGCGCAGGAGTTCGCCTTCATGGCGGTCGACCGGCAGCGCCTGAGCGCGGCGGCCAGCGCCGGTGACGAGGCTGCCGCGCGAGCCCTGGCCGTGACGCGGCGGACGTCGTTCATGCTGTCCGGCGCCCAGCTCGGCATCACCGTGACGGGACTCCTGGTCGGCTTCGTCGCCGAGCCCCTGGTCGGGGCCGCGCTCGGCCAGCTGCTCGGGCACGCGGGTGTGCCGGCGGCGCTGAGCATCTCGGTGGGCACCACCGCCACCCTGCTCCTGTCCACGATCGTGCAGATGATCTTCGGCGAGCTCTACCCCAAGAACCTCGCCATCGCCGAGCCGGACCGGCTGTCGCGCCGGCTCGCCCGGTCGACGGTGATCTACCTGCGCCTGTTCGGGTGGATCATCACGGTCTTCGACGTGGCCGCCGACCGGTTGCTGCGCCTCCTGCGGATCGAGCCCCTGCACGACCTCGACAGCAGCGCCACCGCCCAGGACCTCGAGCGGATCGTCGCCGAGTCGCGGGACAGCGGTGACCTCCCCGCAGGCCTGTCCCTCATGCTCGACCGCATCCTCGACTTCCCCGACAAGACCGTCGAGCACGCCTTGGTGCCGCGCTCACAGGTCGACACCGTCGGGCCTGACACGACCGTCACGGAGCTGCGCCGACTCATGGCCGAGGGGCACAGCCGTTACCCCGTGGTCGACGGGCAGCAGGTGGTCGGGCTCGTGCAGCTCGGCGACCTGCTGCGCGCCCGCGGTGACGAGGTGACCGTCGCCGAGCTCGCCCGCGACCCGGTCGTCGTGTCCGAGTCGATGAGCCTGCCGGATGCCCTGCGTGCGCTGGAGGCCGCCGGGGTCAAGCTCGCCTGTGTCGTCGACGAGTACGGCGACTTCAGCGGCATCCTCACCTTCGAGGACCTGGCCGAGGAGGTCGTCGGCGAGCTGCACGACGAGCACGACACCGACCTCGACCCACTCGTGGTGGCGCAGGACGGGGCGTGGGTCGTCGACGGCCAGGCACCGGTGGACGAGGTGGAGCGGGCCGTCGGCCACGACCTCCCGGCGGGTGACTACGAGACGCTCGGCGGCCTCCTCATCGCCACCGCCGGTGAGCTGCCGAGCGTCGGCCAGGTGGTGCGGGTCGACCTGCCGGGTATGCCGTGGGAGGACCCGGGCGCGCAGCGTGTGCGGGCCGTCGACCTCGAGGTCCTCGAGGTCGACCGGTACGTGCCGAGCCTCGTCCGGCTGTCCCTCGTCATGGACGGCGACGACGACGGCGACGGCGGCGACGCCGACGGCGAGGTCCATGCTCACAGCGACGGCGAGGAGGACTGATGCTCACCAACCCGCTCGTGGTCGTGGCCGTGACCACCGCCCTCATCGTTGCCAGCGGCTTCTTCGTGGTCATCGAGTTCGCCCTCCTCGGCGCGCGCCGGCACCGGCTCGAGGAGCTTGCCGCGACCAGCGCTTCGGCCCGGGCTGCCCTGGCCGGCTCGCACGAGCTGACCGTCATGCTCGCTGGTGCCCAGCTGGGCATCACCGCCTGCACCTTTGCCCTCGGGGCCGTCACCAAGCCCGCGGTCGACCGCGCGATCCTGCCGTGGTTCGAGCCGTGGCTGCCCGACTGGGCGGCGGACGTCGTGGCTTTCGTCCTGGCGTTGCTGTTCGTGACATTCCTGCACCTCGTCCTGGGCGAGATGGCGCCCAAGTCCTGGGCCATCACGTTCCCCGAACGCGCGGCGCTGCTGGTCGGCCGCCCAGCGCGTGCGTTCGTGCGTCCCCTGCGCCCCCTGCTGACCTGGATCAACGACCTCGCGAACCGGCTGGTCCGGGCGTCCGGGGTCACCCCGGTGCAACGGGCCGAGGGTGGTGGCCGCGACCCGGACACGTTGCGGCACCTCATCGAGCACTCGGTGCGCGTGGGTGCGCTCGACCCCGAGTTCCACCCGCCGCTCGCGGGCGCAATCGGGCTGGAGTCCGTGACGATGGGTGAGCTCGTGGACCGGCGCCGGCCGGTGGTGATGGTGCCGTCCGACGCCACGGTGGCCGACGTGCAGGCGTTGTCGGCCCGCACCGGCCACATGCGAATCCTGGTCGCCGACCCCCAGACGCCGCCGGACCGAGGCGGTTCCGGCGGGCAGGTGCGCGTGGTGCACGTCCGCGACACCCTGCTCGAGGACGCCAGGCAGCCCGTGTCGGGACTGTCCCGGCCCGCCCAGCTCGTGGAGCAGGACCTGCCCCTCCACGAGGGCCTGGCCGCGATGAAGGCGGCCCGCGAGCAGCTCGCGGTCGTCGTGGACGGCGACCGTCAGGTCGGCGTGGTCACGGTCCAGGACATCCTGACGCGGGTGGTTCCCGGCTCGGCAGCGTGACTCTCAGGCGTCGCCCTCAGGCGTCGCCCTGCTGCATCGCCTTGGGCAGGTGCCCGGCCGACTTCTGGTAGTACTCGGCGGCCTTGCGGGTGGCCAGGACCTTGGCCGCACCCGCCGCCAGGCCAGTCAGCGCGGCGAAGGCCAGGGCGTCCTTCCACGGCGTGCGGGGGTCGCGCGGGTCGATGACCGCGTCGCGGCCGGCCTTCTTCCAGACCGTGGTGACGAGCTTGTTGGCGACGATGCCGGCGAGCACGGCCGAGCCGGTGCCGATCACGCGCCACACGAGTGGACCCATGTGTTACTGCCTCCGAGGTGTTCTGGCTTGCTGTTCGGGCTTGCTGTTCGGGCGTTGGTGTTCTGGCGTTCGAAGTCGCGTGGACCTACCCCTCCACCCTGCCACAGGCAGGAGTACAGTGACGCGGGTAACGACAGGGGAGCGCGCGAGCGCTGAGAGTGCGGGCAACCGCAGACCCTCACACCTGATCCGGTTCGCACCGGCGTAGGGAGTCGAGTTCTCAGGCACCTGTCGGGTCATCGCACCTGACCGGGTGCGCCGACCCGGCCGGGGTCTCCCCGAGGTATCCACCGGATCCCACGGGAGAAGCAGATGAGCACCACGAATCGTCCGGCCGGCAGCACCGGCACCACCGGCAGCACCGCACCCACCCCCTTGCGGCGCGGCAGCATCCGCGCCTCGATGCCCCTGACCAGCTGGCGCACCGTCGACCTGCTCACGATCGCGATGCTCGGTGCCGCGATCGGCATCGCCTTCTGGGGCTGGGGCATCTTCTACAACGGGCCGATCAGCGCCATCAAGTTCGCCATCCCGCCGCTGGCCGGCCTGTTCGCCGGGCCGTGGTTCCTCGGCGGCGTCATCGGTGGCCTCGTCGTCCGCCGCCCGGGCGCGGCCCTGCTGTGCGAGGTGATCGCGGCCCTCGTCTCGATGCTTCCCGGCACCGAGTGGGGCGCGACGGTGCTCGTCTCCGGCCTCGTCCAGGGCCTGGGTGCCGAGCTCGCCTTCGCGATCCTCGGCTACCGCGCCTTCGGTCTCGGTGCGGCACTGTTCGCCGGCGCCCTCGCCGGGCCCTTCGCCGCGGCATACGAGTCACTCACCTGGGCCAAGGACTGGGGCCTGGACTGGAAGCTCACGTATGCCGCGGTGCTCGCCTTCTCGGGTCTGGTCTGGGCGGGTCTTGGCGGTTGGCTCGTCACCCGGGCCCTCGCCCGCGCGGGGGCGTTGAACGCGTTCCCACCCGGTCAGGAAGTGCGGGAGCAGCGCGCTGTCTGACGCGAGCGATCTCGGCGTGGCCACCGCGACCAGCACCCCCCGCGGCGGCCGCGTCGAGGTTCGGGACCTCACCTGGCGCCCCTACGGACGGCGCGACCCGATCATCGACGGGTTCGACCTCGACCTGGCGCCGGGCCAGCGCCTGCTGCTCGTCGGCCCGAGCGGCTCGGGCAAGTCCACCCTCCTGCGGGCGCTCGCCGGGGCCTTGGAGACGACAGCCTCGGGTGACCTGTCGGGAGCCGTGACGATCGACGGTGCCGCGCCGGGGGACCGGCCGGGAGCCGTCGGCCTGGTGTTGCAGGAGCCGGGCGCCGGTGTCGTGTCCGCCACCATCGGCCGCGACGTCGCCTTCGGCCTGGAGAACATCGGTATGCCGCGTGGCGACATGCCTGCCCGCGTCACCGCAGCGCTCGCCGCCGTCCGTCTCGAGCTGCCGCAGGACACACCGACGCATGCCCTCTCCGGGGGTGAGCAGCAGCGGCTCGCGCTCGCCGGGGCGCTCGCGCTGGAGCCGTCCCTGCTGCTGCTCGACGAGCCGACCGCCATGCTCGACCCGGTCAACGCCGCCTCCGTGCGCGACAGCGTCGAGCAGGTGGTCACCGGCCGCCAGCTCACGACGGTGGTCGTCGAGCACAAGCTGGGTCCGTGGGTGTCGTTCGCCGACCGCATCCTCGTCCTGGATGGCGACGGCCGCGTCGTCGTCGACGGCGACCCCGCAACCGTCCTGGCTCAGCACGGTGAAAGCCTTGCGGCACAAGGGATCTGGGTGCCGGGCGTCCCCGCGCCGCAACCACGCGGCATACCCGCCGGGGTCTTCACCCCGAGTGACATCGGCGCCAACGTCGTCGCCCTGGCGGCGCACGACGTCACGGTGGGCCGCACGGTGCGACGTCTGAACGGGTCGACCCGGCGCAGCCTCGCGGTCGCCGACCAGTCCTTCGAGGCGCGGGCCGGCCAGACGCATGCGCTCGTCGGACCCAGCGGGGCCGGCAAGTCCACGCTGATGCTCGCGCTCGCGGGCCTGCTCGACCACGACAGCGGCACCGTGGCCGCCCACGCCGACCTCGTGCCGGGGCACCGCGCCCCGGCGGCGGACGGTCGTGACCCGCGCACGTGGTCGACCACGGAGGTCGCCGGCCTCGTCGCCTGGGTGCCGCAGTGGGCCTCCTCGACCATCGTCGCGGGCACGGTCCTCGAGGAGGTCATGACGACCGCGCGGGCGCTCGGCCAGGTCGAGGACGAGGCGCTCGCGCGGGCCCGGGCACTGCTGGACCTCGTCGGCCTCGGGCACCTCGAGCAGGCCGACCCCCGGCACCTGTCCGGGGGAGAACAGCGGCGGCTGGCCATGGTGTCGGCCGTCGTCCACCAGCCCGAGGTGCTGCTCGCCGACGAGGCCACCGTCGGCCAGGACCGGCTGACGTGGGCGGCCGTCCTGGGCATCGTCGAGGCCATGCGCGACCGGGGTTCGGCGGTCGTCCTGACGACCCACGACGACGCGGTGGTCGACCGTGCCGACCGCACGACCGCCGTCACCCGCCCGGTGCAGCCACCCGACCCGCCCGCGCCGCGGCGACCCCTGGTCGCCCGCTGCGGACCGCTGGCCCTGCTCGGCGCCGCTGCGCTCGCGATCCCGGCCGGCATCATCCCCACCCACTGGTCCGTCAGCCTGGCGGTGCTCGGCGTGCAGCTGCTGCTCGCGGTCGTGGGCCTGTGGGCGCCGGGTCGCGGTCCCGCGCCGCCGGGTCGGGTCACCGGCACGCTGGTGCGGATGGTCCCCGGGGCCATCGGGGCGGTCTCGGTCGCCTGGTCGACCTGGCTGCTGGGTCCGCGCGACCTCGAGGTGTCGGCCACGGCGGGGCTGCGGGTGCTCATCATCGTCTTCCCGTCGGCCGTGCTGATCCGCCACGTCGACGCCGACGCGCTCGCCGACCACCTCGGGCAGCTGCTCAAGGTGCCGGCCCGACTGGCGGTCGCGGTCGGCGCCGCCCTGCAGCGGGTGCACACGTTCGGTGACATCTGGGCCGAGCTGGGCCGGGCGCGACGGGTGCGCGGCATCGCGGCCCGGGCGTCCTCGCCCCGGTCGGTGCTGCTCCAGCTGTGGGCGATGACGCTCGGGATGCTGGTGCGGTCCCTGCAGACCGCGGCCGAGCTCGCGGTCGCGATGGACGCCCGCGGTTTCGCCACCGCGCGGCGCCGCACCTGGGCATCGCGTGCGGCGTGGACGCGGTCGGACGTCCTGCTCGTCCTGGCCTCGTGCCTCCCGCTGGCCGTGGCGTTCGCCGGCTCCCGATGAGCCCAGACGGTGAGCACGGGCGGTCGTGTGCCGCCGACGCGCCTAGTCCCTTCGGCCAGTCTTGCGACTCCTCGCTACTTGAAGCGTCACCTAACGGACCTTTACCAGTCCTTTACCGATAGTGCGGCACGCTAGTGTTCGTACGTTCTTGGAACGGTTTGGGCTGGTCGGGCACGCAGGGCGTGCGGCTGGTTGGGTCCGTTCCAGCAGGGAGGACGTGAGTGAGGGTTCCGGTGGACGGGTCGAAGGTTGGAGCAGTGCATCTGCTCGCGTGGGACTCAGCGCGCGGTGTGCGCGCACTTCGTCGTGTCGCGAGCCTGCTCTCGTTCGCGCTCGTCCTGTCGATGCTGTCGTTCGCGATGCAAGTGGTCCAGGCCACGCCCATCCAGAAGGCGCAGGCCGACCCGTCGCCGGACGGGCGGATCAACCTCACCGTCACCGCCAACCCCTCGTCCCTGCCGGTCGGTGGCGGCTCGGTCACCTACACCTACACGGTCAAGAACAACTACTCCGGCCTGCTCTACTACGACTCGCTGAGTGACACGAACTGTGCTGCCATCTCCTACGTCTCGGGGATGAGCGGGACGGCTCCCAACCAGTACATCCCGGCCGGCGGCACCGCCACGTTCCGGTGCACCACGACGGTGACGTCCTCGGTCACCTCGACCGCGACCGCGAGCTTCTCCTCCATTTCTGGCACCCGCAGCACCGCGACGGCCCGGACGACCGTCAACGTGACCATCCCGACGATCTCGTGTGACACCCAGGTCTGGGGCAGCGACCCGAACGGCGCCACCAGCGCCAACACCGGTTACCTGGGCACCTGGACCCAGGCCGGGGGCGCCAAGCGCATCGTCTCGTTGGCGAGTCTGCCTTCGGCCTCGCAGGGCACGGGAACGGTGGCGGTCGGCATCAATCCGGCGACCCCCTCGCTCATCTACTACGTGCCGCGCGCGCTGGGGACGTCCACCACCTTTGGCGGCGTGTGGGTCTACAACGTCGACACCGGGTCTGCCACCCAGGTCGTCGGACCATCGGCCGAGACGGCCACCGCGCGGCTGGGATTCGCCCCCGACGGCACCCTCTGGTCGTGGTCGACGAACGGCAACCTCTACAGCCTCGCCTCGGGCAGCACGACCTGGGTCAACCACGGCACCTTCACGGCATCGGGGTCGCCGGTCACTCCGAGCACTCTGTCCTCCGGTGACGTCACCTTCGACGGCCTCGGCAACATGTGGCTGGTCGGGTCGGCCGGCGGAACGAGCTACATGTACACGATCTCCGCGGCCCAGCTCAGCGGCAACAGCGTGACGGGCACCTACGTCGGGGTGGCCGGCTCGTTCACCTTCAACGGCATCTCCTTCGACACCCAGGGCAACCTCTACGGCTCCGCCCGGCCGACATCGTCGAGCTCGTCGTTCTACCTCATCAACAAGGACAACGGCAGTGCCACGCCGGTCGTCGGCCTCGATGGCTCCAACGGTCTGCTCGGGGACCTGGCGTCGTGTGCCACGCCCCGGCCCCAGCTCAAGGTCACCAAGACCGTGACCCCGGATGCCGCCACGGCTGGGGGCCTGCTGACCTACACCATCCGGGTCGAGAACATCGGGCAGTTGTCGGCGACGGGCGTCACCTTCCAGGACCCCACGCCGGCCAACACCACCTATGTGAGCTCCACCCTCAACGGCACGGCAGTTCCAGGGACGAGCAACCCCTGGGCCACCCCGCGAGCGGTCCAAGGATCCGGAGCGCAGGCCGGGGTGCTCCCGTCCGGATCGACAGCCACCATCACCATGGTCGTGCGGGTCAACGCCCCCTTGGCTGCAGGCACATCGATCTGCAACCAGGGCGTCGGCCGCTCCACCGGCCTCACAGACGTCCCCAGCGACAACCCGTCCGTAGCCGGCGCCACGGACCCGACATGCGTTGAGGTGCTCGCTCCCGCCATCACGGTGGCGAAGACCGCCAACCCGACCACGGTCAACGTCAGTGGTCCGGTCACCTACACCTACGAGGTGACCAACAGCGGCAACGAGCCCATGCGGTCGGTGACCCTCGCCGACGACAAGTGCGCCAATCCCACGTTGCAGCCGGCCGACCCGAACACCGGCACCGGCGACATCAACGGAAACGGTCTGCTCGACCTCCGCGAGCTCTGGGTGTACACGTGTACTCAGACGCTCTCCAGCACCACGACCAACACGGCCACGGCAACCGGCGTCGGCGCGACCACTGGGCTCACGGCCACAGACACCGACCAAGCGACAGTCACCGTCACCCGGCCGAGCCTCAACCTCACCAAGTCCGGCACCTCGGTGACCGGCCCCGACGCCACCGGCACATTCACTGCGACATACCGGGTCACCGTCACCAACAGCGGTGACGGTCAGGGGTCCTACGGTCCCATCACCGACACCCCGGCATACGCCTCCAACCTCCAGGTGACAGGCGCGTCCTGGAGTGGTCAGGCCACCGGTAACGCCACCGGCGCCGGGCCGTTCACGATCGGCAGCGCCGGCACCACCATCTCCGCGGGCGCGACCCACACCTACACGGTGCGCGTGACCTTCCGGTACACCAACTCCACTCAGGCGACCACCTGCGCCGGGTCCGGTACGGGGCTGTACAACAGTGCGAGCCTGCCTGCGGGGCAGGAGCAGGGCGCGACCGGCGACAACTCGGCCTGCATCGCGCCACCGGCACCGCCACAGGGACAGATCGCGCTGACCAAGTCGATCGCCTCGACGGTGCCGAGCCCGCTCACCGGGCCCGGCCAGACGGTGAACTACCGGTTCACCGTCACCAACCCCGGGCCGGTCGAGCTGTCGGGCGTGCGTGTCAACGACAACCGGTGCACCCCGCGCTACTCCTCCGGCGACACCAATGGTGACGGTCTGCTCCAGCCCGCCGAGACCTGGGTCTTCACGTGCGCCTACACCACCACTGCGGCCGACGTCGACTCCGGCGCCGTGACGAACACGGCGACGGCCCAGGGCACCGCGGCGAACAGCACCACACCTGTGACCTCCGCGCCGAGCACGGCGACCGCCCCCATTGTCGAGAACCCGGGGATCGACCTCACCAAGTCGGCCCTCGGGCTCACCGACGTCGACGGCAACGGGCCCGACGAGGGCGACACCATCACCTTCGGCTTCACGGTCCGCAACACCGGCAACACGACGCTGAACGCGATCACCGTGACCGACCCGATGCTCGGCACGATCACCTGCCCGCAGACCTCGCTGGCCCCCGGCGCCACGATGACCTGCACGTCGGTCACCTACACCGTCACGCAGCCCGACGTCGACGCGGGCGCGGTCAACAACACGGCGACGGCCAGGGCCACCTCGGCGCGCGGCACGGCCGTGCAGGACCCCTCCTCGACGAGCACGTCGCTCGCCCGCACGGCCACGATCTCGCTCGCCAAGTCCGTCGCCAAGGTGACGGACGTCAACGGCAACTACGTCACCGACCCGGGTGACACCGTGCAGTACTCCTTCCGGGTCACGAACACGGGCAACACCACCCTGAGCTCCATCACCGTCAACGACCCGAAGCTGGGTGGCACCGTCACCTGTGCCGCCGGGCCGCTGGCCCCGGGTGCGTCGGTCACGTGCACGCCCACGCAGACCTACACCGTCACCGCCGCCGACCAGACCGCGGGCAAGGTGACCAACACCGCCACGGCGTCGGCGACCTCGAGCGCCGGCACCGCAACGTCCAACCAGGCCACCGCGACGGTCACCGTCGCCACCCCGGCCAGCCTCAACGTCACCAAGACGCAGGGCTCGGTGAGCACTGTCGACCCGACCACGGGCCGGTTCACCGTGACCTACACGGTCACCGTCACCAACAGCGGCCAGACCCCGACGACGTACGGCGCACTGACCGACACCCCGCAGTTCGCCAGCACCATCGCCATCGACGGTGCGACCTGGAGCGGCCCGGTCAGTGGCTCGAGCTCGACGGCCGGTCCGTGGGTGCTCGCCCCCGCGGGCACCGCGATCGGCGGCTCCACGACCCAGACGTATGCCGTGACCGTCACCGCGCACTCGACGACCACCACGGCCGCGACCGCCTGCGGCGGCCCGGGCACGGGCCTGTACAACTCCGTCGCGCTCCCCGCGGGACAGGAGAAGGGGGCCACCACCGACAACGCCGCCTGTGTCGCGCCGCCGACCCCGCCGACCACGTCGATGTCGCTGACCAAGTCGGTCTCCTCGATCCAGGACGTCAACGGCAACGGGCTCACGGACGCCGGCGACAAGATCACCTACTCGTTCCTCGTGCGCAACACCGGCACGGTCGACCTGACCGCGACCACCGTCTCGGACCCGAAGCTCGCCGGTGCCGGGATCACCATCACCTGCGCAGACCCCGTCCTGTCGCCCGGTGAGACGACCGTGTGCGCGCCGTCCGCGGCATACACCATCACCGCCTCCGACATGGCGGCCGGCACCGTGAGCAACACGGCCACGGTGACGGGCACGCCGCCGAACAACCTGCCCAAGCCCACGGCGACGTCGTCGACGAGCACCCCGACCCAGACCGCCTCGATGACCCTGGCCAAGTCGGTCGGGGCCATCAACGACCCCGACGGCAACGGCCGCGACGCGGGCGACACCGTCGTCTACACCTTCCAGGTCACCAACACCGGCAACACGACCCTGAGCAACGTCGTCGTCAACGACGCCCGGCTCGGCCTGTCCGGCTACGCCTGTGGCACGGGGACGCTCGCGCCCGGCGCGTCGCGCACGTGCACCGCGACCTACACGCTGACCCAGGGCGACATCAACGCCGGCTCCATCACCAACACCGCGAGTGTCGTCGGCACCCCGCCCGGCGGCGCGACGCCGGTGAGCGCCACCGGCACGGCGACGCTGACCACGACCGGCACCAACGGCATCGAGCTCACCAAGACCGCCTCTGGCGTCATGGACGCCAACGGCAACGGCGTGGCGGACGCCGGGGACGAGATCGAGTACTCGTTCAGCGTCCGCAACACCGGGACGACGACCCTGACCAACGTCCTCATCGACGACACCAAGCTGGGCCAGGACGACCTGCTCTGCACCGCCGGACCGCTCGCGCCCGGCGCGACGGCCGCCTGCCGCACCGGCGTGGTCTACATCATCACGCAGCCCGACGTGAACGCCGGCGCCGTCAACAACACCGCATCGGTCACGGCCACCCCGCCCTACGGGACCGCCCCGACCGACTCGGACTCGACCACGACGAGCATCGCCAACCTGGCCTCGATCGACCTCACCAAGACGCCCGGCCAGGTCGTCGACGCCAACGGCTCCGGCCGGGTAGACGCCGGCGACACGGTCACCTACACATTCGCGGTGCGCAACACCTCCAACGTCCCGCTGAGCGGTGTCGTCATCAACGACGCCAAGCTCGGCCTCACCAACTACCAGTGCGGGACCGGCACGGTCGACCCGTTCCAGACGATCACCTGCACCAGCCCGGCCTACCGCCTGACCCAGGCCGACATCGACGCCGGCCGGGTCGACAACACGGCCAGCGTCCGCGGCACCGACCCGAACAACAACACCGTCACCGACAGCTCCACCACGTCGGTCACGTACACGCCGGCCGCATCGGCGTCCCTCGTCAAGACCGGCGGCGCCGTCAACGACCTCGACGGCAACGGTCCGGACGCCGGCGACACGATCGTCTACTCGTTCGCGGTCACCAACACCGGCGCGCAGTCGCTGTCCACGATCACGGTGAGCGACCCGAAGCTGAGGCTGTCCGGCTACCTGTGCAGCTCCGGCCCCCTCGCCCCCGGGGCCACGGTCACCTGCCAGGCGCCCACCCCCTACGTCCTGACCCAGGCCGATGTCGACGCCGGCCGCGTCGTCAACACCGCGACCACGACCGCCGTCCCTGCCCTGGGTGGCAGTGTCACCGCGCAGGACGCCGAGACGGTCCCCGTCACGCCCCGCTCCTCGCTGACCTTCGACAAGGCCTCGCGCGACGTGGTCGACGTCGACGGCAACGGCCCGGACGCGGGGGACACCCTGACCTACTCGTTCACGGTGACCAACACCGGCGCAGCCAGCCTCAGCGACATCCGGGTGACCGACGCCAAGCTCGGCCTGAACGGGTTCGTCTGCAGTGCCGGCCCGCTCGCCCCCGGCGCCAGCGTCACCTGCACGAGCCCGGCCTACACGATCACCCAGGCCGACGTCGACGCCGGCCAGGTCGTCAACACCGCGACCGTCACCGCCACCCCCAGCACCGGTGGCTCGGTCACCGGCAGCGACCGTGAGGTCTCGCCCCTGACGCCGGTCAACTCGATGACCCTCACCAAGACCGGTGGCGCGGTCAAGGACGTCGACAACAGCGGCAGCCCCAGCCCCGGCGACACGATCGACTACACCTTCTCGGTCACCAACACCGGGTCTGCGACGCTGAGCAACGTCACGGTCACCGACACCAAGCTCGGCCTGTCCGGCTGGCTGTGCACCGCCGGCCCGCTCGCGCCCGGTGCCACCGCGACCTGCGCCGCGCCCGTCACCTACCGCCTGACGCAGGCCGACATCAACGCCGGCAAGGTCGACAACACCGCGACGGCGACAGCGGTGGCCGCGTCCGGCACGAGCCCGCGCGCCAGCGACTCCGAGACCCGGCCGGTCACCCAGGTCGCCGGCATCGACCTCACCAAGACGGCCAGCGCCCCGACGACCGACGGCGGACGCCTCCCCGGCTCCACCGACGCCGGCGACACCATCACCTACACGTTCACGGTGCGCAACACCTCCAACGTCACGCTCACCGGCGTCACCATCGACGACCCGAAGCTGAACGTCACCGACCTGACCTGCGGCACGACCACGCTCGAGCCGGGCCAGAGCACCACGTGCACCCGCACCTACACGCTGACCCAGGCGGACGTCGACGTGCTGCGGGTCGACAACACCGCCACCGTCACCGGCCAGGACCCCCGCGGCGCCGACGTCACGGACTCCGCGACGGTCTCCACCCCGGTCGCCCCGGCGAGCGCCGTCGACCTGGTCAAGACCGGTGGCGCGCCCACGACGGCAAACGGCACCGACCCCAACCGCACCGACGCCGGGGACACGGTCACCTACACCTTCCGGGCGACCAACACCGGCGGCACCTCGCTGTCCACGCTCACGATCACTGACCCGACCCTCGGCCTCACCGACTACTTCTGCGCCGACGGGTCGATCGCCCCCGGGGCGACGGTCTCCTGCACCGCCACCCACATCCTCACGCAGGCCGAGGTCGACGGCGGTCGAGTCGACAACACCGCGACCGTGGACGGGACCTCCCCGACCGGCCCGGTCACCGACACCTCGAGCACCACCGTCACCGTGCCGCAGACCAGCTCGCTGACGGTCGACAAGCGTGACGCCGGCATCGTCGACGTCGACGGCAACGGTGCCGACGAGGGCGACACCATCCGCTACACCTTCACCGTCACCAACACGGGCACGACGACCCTGGCCCCGGTGACCGTCACCGACACCAAGCTCGACCTCACCGACTTCCAGTGCGTCGCCTCGCTCGCGCCGGGCGAGTCGGCCACGTGCGCCGCCCCCGCGGCATACGTGTTGACCCAGGCCGACGTCGACAACGGTGTGGTGCGCAACACCGTCACCGCAACGGGCGACGCCGCCACCGGCACCGACCCGACGGCGACCGACGCCAACGAGGTGCCGATCACCAACCTGGCCAGCCTCACGCTGGCCAAGGACGCCGGCCCGGTCGCCGACACCAACGGGTCGGGACGCCTCGATGCGGGCGACACGGTGCGTTACACGTTCCGCGTCACCAACACCTCGAACGTCACCCTCACCGGCATGACGGTCACCGACCCGCTGCTGTCGGGCACCGGTGTCGGGATCACCTGTCCCGCAACGACTCTCGCGCCCGGCGCATCCCTGACGTGCACCTCCGGGGACTACACGCTCACCCAGGCCGACATCGACCGCGGCCGGGTCGACAACACCGCGACCGCGACCGCGCGCAACCCCCAGGGCGCCACGGTCAGCGCCACCGACCCCGCGACGGTGGAGCTCACCCCCGCCAGCTCGGTGCGACTGGCCAAGTCGGCCGGTGCGATCTCCGACGGTGACGGCAACGGGCCCGACGCCGGTGACACCATCACCTACACGTTCACGGTGACCAACACCGGTGCGACCACGGTGTCGAACCCGCGCATCGCCGACCCCAAGCTGGACCTGCGCGGCTTCGCCTGCGGCACGACCAGCCTGGCGCCGGGGGCCTCGACCTCGTGCACCGCGACCTACACGCTCACCCAGGCCGACGTCGACGCCGGCGCGGCCACCAACACCGCCACCGTCACGGTCGACACCCCCACGGGCACGGCGACCGGCAGCGACGGCACCACGAGCACCGTCACCCCGCGCAACTCGATCGTCCTCACCAAGACCGCCGGCAGCATCGTCGACGCCGACGGTGACGGCCGACCGAGCGAGGGCGACACGGTCGAGTACACCTTCACCGTCCAGAACACCGGCGCCTCGACCCTGACCAACGTCACCATCGACGACGCCAAGCTGGACCTCGACGGGTTCGTCTGCACGCCCGGACCTCTTGCCCCGGGTGCCTCCACGACGTGCCAGTCCACCAAGGTCTACGCGCTCACCCAGGACGACATCGACGCGGGCACGGTCGAGAACACCGCCACCGCGTCCGCCACGGCCTCCGCCGGTGCGAACCCGAGCGACAGCGACAGCGAGACCCTCACGATCGACCGGGTCACGAGCATCGCGATCGACAAGACCTCCGGCACGCCGACGACGGCCGGCGGCCGGCTCCCCGACGTCACCGACGCGGGCGACACGGTCACCTACTCCTTCACGGTCACCAACACCTCGAACACCCGCCTCACCGGTGTCGCGGTGAGCGACCCCATGCTCGCGTCCGCGGGTGTCGCCATCACCTGTCCGTCGACCAGCCTCGCGCCGAACGCGTCGATGACCTGCACCTCGGCGCCGTACGTCCTGACGCAGGGCGACATCGACGCCGGCCGCGTCACCAACACCGCGCGCGTCGACGCCACCAGCCCGACCGGTCCGGTCACAGACAGCGACGTCGAGACCCGGGTCCTGGCCCCGACCAGCACGCTCGCCCTGGACAAGACGGCAGGGCCGGTCGTCGACGTCGACGGCAACGGTCCCGACGCCGACGACACGGTCACCTTCACCTTCACGGTCACCAACACCGGTGCCACGACGGTCGACACCGTCGCTGTCACCGACGAGCGCATCAACGTGTCGGGTATGCCGTGTGGTGCCGGTCCGCTGGCGCCGGGCGCCTCGCGCACGTGCACCTCGCCGGCCTACGTGCTGACCCAGGCCGACGTCGACGCCGGCGGGTTCCGCAACGTCGCCACCGTGTCCGCCGTCCCGCCGGGCGGGGGCACCCCGGTGACGACCACCGACGACGCCGTAGTCACCGTCGGGGCCTCCCCGGCGATCGCGGTGTCCAAGACCGCGGGCGCGCCGACGGTGGCCGCCGGCCGGCTCGACACGGTCACCGACGCCGGTGACACGGTCGAGTTCACGATCACGGTCAGGAACACCGGCAACGTCACCCTCAGCCCGGTGCGCGTCACCGACGAGCTCGTCGGCTGGTCCGGTCGCGTCTGTGGCGGCGACGACTCGCTGGCCCCCGGTGACACGACCACGTGCACGGTCAGCCACACCTTCACCCAGGCCGAGGTCGACGCCGGGTCCGTCACCAACGCGGTGACCGCGACCGGCACGACTCCGACCGGGGGCTCGGTCACTGCCACCGACGACGTCACCGTCCCGCTGGCGCCGACCAACGCCGTCAGCCTCACCAAGACCGCCTCGGGTGTGCGTGACCTCGACGGCAACGGCCCGGACGCCGGCGACACGATCGACTACACGTTCACGGTCACCAACGACGGTTCCACGACGCTGGCGCCGGTGACGATCGACGACCCGATGCTCGGTCTCGACGGGTTCACGTGCGCTCCGTCGCTCGCACCGGGTGCCACGCTCACGTGTGAGGCCCCCGCGGCATACGTGCTCACCCAGGCCGACGTGGACGCAGGCGCCGTGACCAACGCCGCCACCGCCACCGGTGACGCGCCGGTCGGAGCCGACCCCACTGACGACGCGACCACGACGACGGCGGTCACCAACGTCGCCGTGCTGCGCCTGGTCAAGACGGCCGGGACCCCGACCGTCGCCGGCGGCGACCTGCCGACGGTCACGGACGCCGGCGACACGGTGACCTACACGTTCACCGTCACCAACGACTCCAACCTCACCCTGACCGGGCTCGAGGTCGTCGACCCGATGCTGGGCGACGTCACCTGCCGCGCGACCACGCTCGCGCCGCGCGCCTCGACCACGTGCACCGCCGCACCGCACGTGCTGACCCAGGCAGAGGTCGACGCCGGCCGCGTCGTCAACACCGCAACTGCGGGTGCGACGCAGCCCGACGGCACCGATGTCAGCGACGCCGACACCGCCACCGTGACGATCGACGGCAGCAACTCCGTCGACCTGCGCAAGACCGCCGGTGCCCCCACCGTGGCGGCCGGCAGCGACTCGCAGCGCACCGACGCGGGTGACTCGGTCACCTACACCTTCACGGTCACCAACACGGGCAACCAGACGCTCACCAACGTGACCATCGCCGATGCGCGGCTCGATGTCACCGGCCTGGTGTGCGCACCGTCGCTGGCGCCCGGAGCCACGGCCACCTGCACCGCGACCTACACGCTGACCCAGGCCGACCTCGACGCGGGCACCGTGCGCAACACGGCCACCGCGACGGCGACGCCCCCCGGCGGCGCGACGCCCGTCACCGACGACGCGTCCGCGACCACGACCCTGCCTGCCAGCCCCGGCATCGCCATCGACAAGGTGGCCGGCGAGCCGACCGTGACCGGTGGCCGTCTCGGCACCACGACCGACGCCGGTGACACCATCACCTACACGCTCACCGTCACCAACACGGGCACCGTCACGCTGCGCGACGTCGAGATCACCGACGAGAAGCTCGGCCTGGCCGGCGTGCGGTGCTCCGGTGCCAGCACCCTCGCGCCCGGTGCCTCGACCACGTGCACCTTCACCTACACCCTGGCCCAGCCGGACATCGACGCCGGCGGCGTGACCAACGTCGCCAGCGTGACCGGCACCCCGCCGAGCGGTGCGGCGGTGACCGACAGCGACAGCGCCCGGGTCGACATCCCGGCCAACAACTCGCTCACCCTGACCAAGACCGGGTCGTCGGTCCGTGACCTCGACGGCAACGGCGCCGACGCAGGCGACACGATCAGCTACACGTTCACGGTCACCAACACCGGGTCCACCGCGCTCGCCCCGGTGACCATCGACGACGCCAAGCTCGGGCTCGACGACTTCCTGTGCGTCGCATCCCTGGCGCCCGGCGCGAGCGTCACCTGCCCAGCCCCCAGGCCGTACGTGCTGACCCAGGACGACGTCGACAACGGTGCGGTCGACAACACGGCGACCGTCTCCGGCGGCGCCCCCAACGGTCCCGACGCGACCGCGTCCGACGACGAGACCGTGGACGTCGACAACGTCGCCGTCCTGACCCTCACCAAGACGGCCGGGACGCCGACGACGGGCGGTGGCCGCGTCGGTGACGTCACAGACGCCGGTGACACCATCACCTACTCGTTCGTCGTGACCAACAGCTCCAACCTCACCATCGACGACGTGGCCGTGAGCGACCCGCTGGTCGGTGCAGTGACCTGCACCCAGCAGACCCTCGCTCCCGGTGAGTCGACGACGTGCACGGCAGCTCCCTACGTCCTGACCCAGCGCGACATCGACGCCGGTGGCGTGAGCAACACGGCCACCGTCCGTGGCACCGACCCGGCCGGTGGCGCCGTCACCGACACCGACTCGGCGCTCGTGGTCATCGACCCGTCCAGTGTCCTGACCATCGACAAGACCGCCTCGGCCATCGACGACCGCGACGGCAACGGACCGGACGCCGGCGACCGCATCACCTACAGCTTCACGGTGACCAACACCGGCAACACCACCCTGTCGATCGTCACGGTGAGCGACCCGACCCTGAAGCTGACGAACCTGCAGTGCGAGGCCGTCCTGTCTCCGGGCGAGTCGGTCACCTGCACCGCGCCACACGACATCACCCAGGCCGAGGTCGACCGGGGCAGCATCACGAACACCGCGACGGCGACGGCCAACCCGCCGAACCCGGACGACCCGCAGGTGACCGCCAGCGACACCGTGACCACCGCGGTGCCGGGCAAGCCGGCCGTCACCATCGAGAAAACCGCCTCCGCGCCGACGGTGGCCGGCGGCCGCCTCCCGGCCGTCACCGACGCCGGTGACGCCGTCACCTACACGATCACCGTGCAGAACACGGGCACCGTCACGCTCGACCCGGTGCTCGTCACCGACGCCAAGCTCGGTGTGGCCGACGTCGCCTGCGACGGCGTCAGCCGGCTCGCTCCCGGCGACAGCGCGACCTGCAGCTTCCGCTACGTGCTCACCCAGGGCGACATCGACGCAGGTGGTGTGGACAACACCGCCTCGGTCGAGGGGACGGCCCCCGACGGCACCGTCGTCGACTACGAGGACGTCGCCCGGGTCGACCTGCCGCCCACCAGTGCGCTGACCCTCGCCAAGACCGCGTCCGCGGTCGTCGACAACGACGGCAACGGACCCGACGCCGGCGACACGATCAGCTACACGTTCTCGGTGACCAACACCGGGGCGACCACCCTGGCACCCGTCACGGTCAACGACAGCCGCCTCGGTGGCACCTTCGAGTGCGTCGCCACGCTCGCCCCCGGTGACTCGGCCATCTGCACCGGCCCCGCGGCATACGTCCTGACCCAGGCCGACGTCGACTCCGGTGCGGTGACCAACACGGCCACCGCCACCGGCGACGCCCCGGTGGGCGCGGACCCGACCGACACCTCGAGCGCGACCGTCGACGTCGACAACGTCGCGGTCCTCACCCTCGACAAGCAGGCCGGTGCCCCCACCGTCGACCGGGGCCGGCTCGACACGGTGACCGACGCGGGTGACACGATCACCTACCGGTTCACCGTCACCAACGAGTCGAACCTCACCCTCACCGGGCTGCGCCTGGCCGACCCGCTGCTGGGCGACATCACCTGCGCGGACACCACGCTGCAGGCGCGGGCCACCACGACCTGCACCGCCGCACCGTACGTCCTCACGCAGGCCGACATCGACCGGGGCCGGGTCGACAACCTCGCGACGGCCACGGCCCAGAACCCGTCGGGTGACGACGTAGCGGCGTCCGACACCGTGTCGGTGCCGCTCACGGCGCGCAACGGCGTCGAGCTCACCAAGACTGCCGGCGAGCCGACCGTCGACGGTGGCACGCTCCCCACGACGACCGACGCCGGTGACACGATCACCTACACCTTCACGGTCAGGAACACCGGTTCGCAGACGCTGTCGCCCGTCACCATCGACGACGACACGCTCGGCCTGACGAACTTCGCCTGCAGCGCGTCGCTGGCGCCCGGCGACACCGCCGAGTGCACCGCCACGCTGACCCTCGACCAGGCCGACATCGACCGCGCGGCGGTGACCAACACGGCCACGGCGACGGGCACGACGCCGGCCGGCGACACGGTCGACGCGACCGACACGATCACCACGCCGGTCGACGGCGCCCCGGCCCTGGAGTTCACCAAGTCCGCGTCGGCGATCGTCGACAACGACGGCAACGGTGCGGACGCGGGCGACACGATGACGTTCACCTTCACGGTGCGCAACACCGGTGCCCGCACGCTGGGCCCGATCACCGTCGACGACGCCAAGCTCGGCCTGGACGACTTCGCCTGCATCACCACGCTCGCCCCCGGCGACACCGCCACCTGCGAGGCGCCCACCTACGTCCTCACCCAGGACGACGTCGACGCCGGTGTCGTGGCCAACTCCGCGACGGTGACCGCAGCGGTCGCCGGCAGTGACCCGGTGCAGGACACCTCTTCGACGAGGACCCCGATCGACAACCTCGCGACGATGACGCTCGACAAGGTCGCCGGTGACGTGGTGGACGCCAACGGCACCGGTCGCCAGGACGCGGGCGACACCGTCACCTACACCTTCACGGTCGCCAACACCTCCAACCTGACCCTCACGGGGGTGGCGATCAGCGACCCGATGCTCGGTGCCGTCACCTGCCCGTCGACCACGCTGGCGGCGCGCGCGGAGATGACGTGCACCGCTGCGGCATACGTCCTCACCCAGGGCGACATCGACCGGGGTCGTGTCGACAACACGGCCACCCTCACGGCCACGTCGCCGCAGGGCCCGGTCACCCCGGTCGACGCCACGGAGGCCGTCGAGCTCGCCCCGGTCAGCTCGATGACGTTGGTCAAGAACGCCGGTGCGCTCGTCGACCTCGATGACAACGGTCCGGACGCTGGCGACACGGTCAGCTACTCGTTCACCGTCACCAACACCGGGGCCACCACGCTCGACCCCGTCACCGTGAGCGACCCGCTGCTCGAGCTGTCGGGTATGCCGTGTGGCAACGTGCCGCTCGCACCCGGCCAGTCGCGCACGTGCCCGGCTCCGCAGCCGTACGTGCTGACCCAGGCGGACGTCGACCGCGGGTCGGTGAGCAACACCGCGACCGGCACGGGAACCCCGCCCGCGGGCGCCGACCCGGTGACGGCGTCCGACGACGAGACCGTCACCTTCGAGCCGCGGTCGGCGCTGACGCTGACCAAGAACGACTCGGCGGTGCGCGACCTCGACGGCAACGGCGCCGACGCCGGTGACGCGATCGACTACACGTTCACGGTCACCAACACCGGTGCCACGACGTTGGCTCCGGTCACCATCGACGACCCGCTGCTGGGCCTCGACAACTTCGTCTGCGTGGCCAGCCTCGCGCCCGGTGACACGGCCACGTGCCCGGCCCCCGCGGCATACACGCTCACGCAGGACGACGTCGACAACGGCTCGGTGCGCAACGTCGCCACGGCGACCGGCGACGCCCCGCAGGGCACCGACCCGGAGGCGACCGACGACGTCACGACCGACCTCGACAACGTCGCCACCCTGGTGCTCACCAAGACCGCCGGTGCCCCGACCACGGCCGGTGGCCGACTGCCCGACGCCACCGACGCGGGCGACACGGTGACCTACACGTTCACGGTGGAGAACACCTCCAACCTGACCGTGCAGGGCATCGCCGTCACCGACCCCAAGCTCTCCGGGGTCACCTGTGAGGCGACGACGCTCGCACCGCGCACCAGCACCACGTGCACCGCGGCGCCGTACGTCCTCACCCAGGCCGACATCGACGCGCTGCGGGTCGACAACACCGCGACGGTCGCCGGCACCACCACCCAGGGTGAGCCGGTCAGCGACGACTCGACCGAGGTCGTGACCATCGAGGCCGCCGACTCGATCGCGCTGCAGAAGACGGCCGGTCCGGTCGTCGACGGCGACCGCAACGGCCCCGACGCCGGCGACACGATCACCTACACCTTCACCGTGACCAACACCGGCAGCCGCACGCTGGCGCCGGTGACGGTCGACGACGCCCGCATCGGCGTCGAGGACATCCAGTGCGCGGCGACGCTGGCGGCCGGTGAGTCCGTGGAGTGCAGCGCGACCTACACCCTCACCCAGGCCGACGTCGACGCCGCCACCGTGACCAACACCGCCACCGCCACGGGCACGCCGCCCAGCGGTGACCCGGTCGCGGGCAGCGGGTCGGAGACGACGACCTTCACGCCGGTCAACGCGGTCACCATCACCAAGAACGCCTCGCCGGTCATCGACCTCGACGGCAACGGCGCCGACGCCGGTGACGAGATCCGCTACGACTTCACGGTCCAGAACACCGGTGCCCAGACGCTGTCACCGGTCACCATCGACGACGCGAAGCTCGACCTCGCCGGGTTCGTGTGCGCGGCGACGCTGGCCCCCGGTGAGACCGCCACCTGTGAGGCGCCGCAGGCCTACGTCCTGACCCAGGACGACGTCGACGCCGGTGTCGTCACCAACACGGCGGAGGTCACCGGCGGCACGCCGACCGGCCCGGCCGTCACGGACACCGACGGCACCACCACGGACCTCGACAACGTCGCCGCCGTGGTGCTCGAGAAGACCGCCGGCCCCGTGGTCGACGCCAACGGCTCGGGCCGCCAGGACGCCGGTGACACCGTCACCTACCAGTTCACCGTGACGAACAGCTCGAACCTCACGCTGCGCCAGCTCGCCGTCAGCGACCCGATGCTCGCCGACGCCGGCATCGCCGTCGACTGCCCGGCGACGTCGCTGGCACCGGGTGCCTCGATGACGTGCACGGCCGACGCCTACGTCCTCACCCAGACGGACATCGACCGCGGGCGCGTGGACAACCGAGCCACCGTGGACGGTGTCGACCCCGCCGGTACGCCGGTCGAGTTCAACGACACCGAGGCCGTCGTGCTCGACGCGGTCGGCGGGCTCACCGTGGCCAAGAGCGCCGGCGACATCGTCGACGCCAACGCCAGCGGGCGGGTCGACGCGGGCGACACGATCACCTACTCCTTCCGGGTCGAGAACACCGGTGCGACAACCCTCGACCCGGTCACCGTCACCGACGCCAAGCTGGGCCTCGCGGGTATGCCGTGTGGTGACGGCGCGCTGGCCCCCGGCCAGTCGCGCACGTGCTCCGCGCCGGCATACGTCCTCACCCAGGACGACGTGGACGCCGGCTCGGTCCGCAACTCGGCGACCGCGACCGGCCAGCCGGTCGGAGGCGGCACCCCCGTGACGTCCGAGCCGTCGACCGTCACCACCCCGGTGGAGGCGCCCAGCTCGATCTCGCTGGTCAAGACCGGCGGTTCGGTGCAGGACGTCGACGGTGACGGGCGGCCGTCCGTGGGCGACACGGTGGGCTACACCTTCACGGTGACCAACACCGGTGCCACGACGATCGGCACGGTCACGGTCACCGACGCCAAGCTGGGCCTGACCGACTTCGCCTGCTCGGCCGGTCCGGTCGCGCCGGGTGCGTCGGTCACCTGCACGGCTCCGCGGGACTACGTCCTCACGCTGGCCGACATCGACGCAGGATCGGTCGACAACACCGCCACCGCGACCGGCACCCCGGTCCGGCCCGACGGCAGCACCGGAACGCCGGTGACCGCCACCGACGACGAGACGGTCGCACTCGACCGCGTGTCGGGCCTGACGCTCACCAAGACCGCCGGTGAGGTCACCGACGCCAACGAGTCCGGTCGCCCGGACGCCGGTGACACGATCACCTACACGTTCACCGT
This sequence comes from Actinomycetes bacterium, assembly GCA_023420415.1. Classification (GTDB taxonomy): domain Bacteria; phylum Actinomycetota; class Actinomycetes; order Actinomycetales; family Dermatophilaceae; genus Pedococcus. The sequence continues at coordinate 348,246 of JAEZWF010000033.1, forward strand.
GGAGAACACCTCGAACGGCACCGTCACCGGGGTGCGGCTGAGCGACGCGAAGCTCGGACTGGTCGACGCCCCCTGCGGTGCCACGTCCCTGGCGCCCGGTGCGACGACCACGTGCACGGCGACCTACACGCTGACGCAGGCAGATGCCGACGCGGGTCGGATCGACAACACGGCCACCGTGACCGGCACCGACTCCTCCGGTGAGCCGGTCGAGGACTCCGACACCGTGTCCACCCCGGTCGCGGCCGCCGCCTCGATCGACTTCGTCAAGCGGGCGAGCCTGCGGGACGGCGACGCAGACGGAAAGGCCGACGTCGGCGAGAGCATCGCCTACACCTTCACCGTCAGGAACACCGGGAACGTGACCGTGACCGGCATCGCCGTCAACGACCCGAAGGTCGGCACGGTGACCTGCCAGGCCACGACCCTGGCGCCGGGTGAGAGCACCACGTGCACCGCGGCGGAGTATGCCGTGACCCAGGCCGACGTCGACGCCGGCTCGGTGGACAACACGGCCACCGTCACGGGCACTCCCAGTGGTGGCGGTGAGCCGGTCAGTGGGACCAGCTCGACCGGCACCCCCACCCACCGCGAGAACGGCATGAGCCTCACCAAGACGGCGACGCTGCTCGACCGTGACGGTGACGGGGTGGCCGACGTCGGCGAGTCCGTCCGCTACGAGTTCGCGGTGACCAACACGGGCACCACGACCCTCGTCGACATCCGGGTCACCGACCGCATGGTCGGCCTCGACAACGAGCTGTGCAGCGCGGGACCGCTCGCGCCGGGCGAGACGGTCGAGTGCACCCGACTCACCCGGGTGCACCTCGTGACCGGCTCGGAGGCCGGAGGCGACCCGCTGCGCAACGTCGCGACCGCCACCGGCTCGGAGGTCGGCGGTGGCGGCACGGTCGATGACGCCGCGTCGGTGGAGACGCCGACGTCGCCCAGCCCGAACCCGTCGACGCCGGCCCCGCCGACGCCGAGCGAGCCCTTGGCATGGACCGGCAGCAACATCCTCGTGATGCTCGGGGTCTCGCTGGTGCTGCTGGCTCTCGGCGTGGTGCTGCTCGGTGCGCGGCGTCGCCTCGTGCCGGTCGTGGCCCGGGGACGGCACCGGTCGGGCGAGCGCGCCTGAGACAACGCCTGACACAAAACGCCTGAGACAATCGGCACCACCTGGACGACCACCCCACCCGAGGAGACAACCCCACCCATGCGTTTGCGCACCACCGCCCTGACCGCCACCTGCGCCATCGGCGTGCTCGCCCTCGGCGCGTGCTCCGGTGACGGCGGGACGAAGGACCCGACGGTGACGACCGGTCCGACGACCGTGACCGCCAGCCCGCAGACGAGCCAGCCCGCGGGTGCGATCGCGGCGCTCAGCAAGGTGTCGTGCAAGTTCGGCGACGGGGCGTGGTCGTTCAAGGCCACCCTGAAGAACCCGGACAAGGAGCGCACCACGTTCACGGTGACGGTGGCCGTCGCCAAGACCGAAGGCGGCACCGTCGTGGGGTCCAAGAAGTTCACCGAGACCCTCGACCCCGGCCAGACCAAGGAGCTCGAGGCGGACAAGTTCGTCAAGGGCAAGCAGAAGGGCAACACCTGCGTGCCCAGCGCAACCAAGGCGCCCGCCAAGTCCTGACGCGTCCGTCGGGGACGTTCGCCTGACGCACGCCCTTGTCGGGCGCGGGCATCAGGAGCATCGTGGGGCCATGAACCGTGCCAGTGGCGCCGCGGGACCCACGTCTCCCGACGGCATACGCAACGTGGTCCTGGTGGGGGCGAGCGGCGCCGGCAAGACGGCGTTGTTCGACGGTGTGGTGGCGGCTCGGATTCCGGGCCGCCGCTCTCGTGACGGGGCCGAGCCGACACTGGCGCTGGTGGCTGCGACCCTGCCCGGTGACGTCACCCTCACGGTGCTCGACACCCCGGGCCACCCCGACTTCGTGGGCGAGGTGCGTGCCGGGTTGCGTGCCGCTGACGCGGCGGTCTTCGTCGTGTCGGCTGCGGACGGTGTCGACGAGGCGTCACGGATGCTGTGGCGCGAGTGTGCAGTCGCCGGTATGCCGCGGGCCGTCGTCGTGACGAAGCTCGAGCAGGCGCGGGCCGACTTCGACGCCACGGTGGAGGCGTGCCAACGGGCGTTCGGTGACGCGCAGCCACTGGCGCTGCCACTGACCTCCGACGACGGCCGGGTCGCGGGGTTGCTGAACCTGTTGCGCCGCACCGTGACCGAACACGCCGACGGGGTGGCGACCGACCGTGAACCGACGACCGACGAGGGCGAGCTCATCGACGCCCAGCGCGGCGAGCTGCTCGAGTCGGTGATCGAGGAGTCCGAGGACGAGGGGCTGCTCGAGCGGTACCTCGCTGGTGAGGAGGTCGACGTGGAGGTGGTGTCGGACGACCTGCGCCTGGCCGTCGCGAGCGGGCGGTTCTTCCCCGTCATCCCCGCGCACGCGCCGAGCGGAGCCGGCATACCCGAGCTGATCGAGCTGTGCGAGAAGGGATTTCCCTCACCGGCGGCCGCGTCGATCCCTGCCGTCTTCACGCCGGCGGGCGCGTCGTTCGGCGACGTCGCCTGCGACCCGGACGGCCCCCTCGTCGCGGAGGTGGTGCGGACGACCACCGACCCGTTCGTGGGGAGGCAGTCGCTGGTCCGGGTGTTCTCGGGCACGCTGCGGCCCGACGAACCTGTCCACATCTCCGGGCACCTCCAGCACTTCGCCGACCACCTGGTGGAGGAGCACGCCGACCACGACAGCGACGACGAGCGCGTGGGCCCGCTCGCCGCCCCTGCCGGCGACGAGACCCGGTCGGTCGGGGAGGGCATCGCCGGTTCGGTTGTGATCGTGTCGAAGCTGTCGGGTGCGGAGACGTCGGACACGTTGTCCCACAAGGACAAACCGGCGCTCGTCGAGCCGTGGGTGCTGCCCGTGCCCCTGCTGCCGGTGGCGATCCACGCGGTGTCCAAGGGTGACGAGGACAAGCTCGCGACCGCGTTGCAGCGGCTGGTCGCCGAGGACGTCACCATGCGGCTGGAGCACAACGCCGAGACCCACCAGCTCGTGATCTGGGCGATGGGTCCGGCCCATGTCGACCACCTCATCGAGGCCCTCGCCTCGCGCTACCACGTGGCCGTCGAGGTCGAACCCGTGCGCACGTCGTTGCGCGAGACGTTCGTGGCGCCCGACCAAGGTCCAGGGCCGGCTCGTCAAGCAGTCCGGTGGCCACGGCCAGTACGCCGTGTGCCACCTCGAGATCGAGCCGTTGGAGCGAGGCGCCGGGGTCGAGTTCGTCGACAAGGTGGTCGGCGGCGCCGTGCCGCGCCAGTTCATCCCCTCCGTCGAGAAGGGTGCGCGGTCGCAGCTGGAGAAGGGTGTGCTCGCCGGGTATCCCGTCGTCGACGTGCGGATCACGTTGGTGGACGGGAAGTCCCACTCGGTCGACAGCTCCGACATGGCGTTCCAGACCGCGGCCGGGATGGCGCTGCGCGACGCGGCCAACGACTCGACCGTCTCCATGCTGGAACCTGTCGACGAGGTGCACATCGAGGTCGGTGACGACGCCGTCGGTGCGGTCCTGGCCGACCTGCGTGGCCGCCGGGGGCAGGTGCACGGCACCGAGCCAGCCGAGGCCGAGGGGCGCACCGTGGTGCACGCCTAGGTGCCCGCCCACGAGCTGTCGCGCTACCCCGTGGACCTGCGCTCGGTGTCACACGGCACGGGCACGTTCACCCGTGCGTTCCGGCGCTACGACTACATGCCTGCGGCACTGGCCCGTGAGGTCACCGGCGGGGCCTGATCTCGCCGGACCCGCGGACCACCAGCTCGACGTCGAGCTCGACCGCGCGCGGGGGAGAGGTGTCGCCGTCGAGCCGGGCGAACAACCGGCCGACGACCTGGGCGCCGATGGCGTCGAGGTCCTGGCGCACCACGGTGAGCCCGGGCTGCAGGACGTCCGCCATGGGGATGTCGTCGAACGCGACGAGGGCCGTGCGGTGCGCCGCACCGCGGGCGTGCAGGGCGCGCACGGCGCCCTCGGCCACGCTGTTGCGGGCGGCGAAGATCGCCGTCGGGGGGTCGTCGGAGTCGAGCAGGTCGGTGACGGCCCGGGCCGCCTCCTGCGCCGAGCGCAGACCCGTGACGACGTGCCGGGGGTCGGCCGCGAGGCCGCGCGCCGCCATCGCGCGTTCGAACCCGGCATACCTCGCCCGGGCCGTCTCGATCCGCAGGACGTCGCTGAGGAAGGCGACCCGGCGGTGGCCGTGCGCGAGGAGGTGCTCGGTGGCCAGGGCGGCGCCGCGGTCGCCGTCGACGGTGACCGAGTCGGCGCGTATGCCGTGGGGTCGCCGGTCGACGAAGACGGCCACCAGGCCGGCCTCGAGGTCGGGGCGCAGGTAGTCCTGCGACAGGGTCGCCGGCATGAGGACGAGGCCGTCGACCCGGCGGCGCACGAGGCCCTCGACCAGCTCGCGTTCGCGCTCGGGCTCCTCGTCCAGGCTCGAGGCGACGACCGCGACGTCGCGTTCGGCGGCGGCCACCTCGATCGCGTGCAGGACGTTGGCGGAGTAGGCGTTGCTGAGGTCCTGCAGCAACGCGGCCACGGTGCCCGTTCGCTGGGCGGAGCGGCGCAGGTTGCTGGCCGCGAGGTGGTGGCGGTAGCCCAGGGTCGAGACCGCCGCATGCACCCGGCCGGCCACGTCGGCCGACACCGAGGGCTCGTTGTTGACGACGCGCGAGACCGTCTTGACGCTGACACCGGCGAGGGCCGCGACGTCGCGCATCGTGGCGCGGGGCGGTGGTCGCATCGGCGTCGAGGTCACGGGGAGGACTCGCTCGGGGTCGGTGGGTTGACTTGGCGGGCGTCCTGACTAAAACTCGCTCTGACAACGTTGTCAAGAGCACCGGTGCGCCACGACGGACGTGCCCTGGGACCCTCGACGAGGAGGTTGTGTGAGCGACAACGGGATGATCCTGGAGATGATCGGGATCACCAAGACGTTCCCCGGCGTCAAGGCGCTCTCCGACGTCAACCTGTCGGTCCGCCGCGGCGACGTCCACGCCATCGTCGGCGAGAACGGTGCCGGCAAGTCGACCCTCATGAAGGTCCTGTCCGGCGTCCACCCGCACGGCAGCTACGAGGGCCAGATCGTCCTCGGCGGACAGCCCATGGAGTTCCGCAGCATCCGCGACTCCGAGCGCGCCGGCATCGCGATCATCCACCAGGAGCTCGCCCTCGTCCCCGAGCTGTCGATCGCCGAGAACATCTTCCTCGGCAACGAGGAGACCCGGCACGGTGCCATCGACTGGGTGGCCACCAACAACCGGGCCCGCGAGCTGCTCGCGCGGGTCGGCCTGCGCGAGGAGCCGGAGACGCCGATCAAGAACATCGGCGTCGGCAAGCAGCAGCTGGTCGAGATCGCCAAGGCGCTCAGCAAGGAGGTCAAGCTCCTCATCCTCGACGAGCCGACGGCCGCGCTGAACGAGGAGGACTCCCAGCACCTGCTCAGCCTGATCCGCGGGCTCCAGGGGCGCGGCATCACCTCCATCATGATCAGCCACAAGCTCAACGAGATCGAGGCGATCGCCGACGCCATCACCATCATCCGCGACGGCCAGACGGTCGAGACGCTCGACGTGCGTGAGGGCGCGGTCGACGAGGACCGCATCATCCGCGGCATGGTGGGCCGCTCCCTCGAGTCCCGCTTCCCCGACCACACCCCCAACATCGGCGAGACGTTCTTCGAGGTGCACGACTGGACCGTCGCGCACCCGGACGTGCCGGACCGGCTGGTCGCCAAGGGGTCGGAGTTCTTCGTGCGCCGCGGTGAGGTCGTGGGCTTTGCCGGTCTGATGGGCTCGGGGCGCACCGAGCTCATGCGCTCGCTGTTCGGTCACAGCTACGGCACCTTCATCAAGGGTCGAATGACGTTGAACGGCAAGGAAGTCCGGCTGCGCTCGGTGCCTGCCGCGATCGATGCGGGCATCGCGTACGTGACCGAGGACCGCAAGGTGCTGGGCCTCAACCTGCTCGACGACATCAAGAGCACGACGGTGTCGGCGAAGCTCAAGAAGATCGCGCGCCGCTTCGTCATCAACGAGCGGGCCGAGCGCGTCGCCGCCGAGGACTACCGGAAGGCCTTGCGCACCAAGGCTCCGTCCATCGACTACGGCGTGGCCAAGCTGTCCGGCGGCAACCAGCAGAAGGTCGTCCTGAGCAAGTGGCTCTTCACCGACCCCGACCTGCTGATCCTCGACGAGCCCACCCGCGGCATCGACGTCGGCGCCAAGTACGAGATCTACGGGATCATCCAGCGGCTCGCCGACGAGGGCAAGGGCGTCATCGTCGTCTCGTCCGAGCTTCCCGAGCTGCTCGGCATCTCCGACCGCATCTACACGATCTCCGAGGGTCGCATCACCGGTGTCCTCAACCGGGGCGACGCCGACCAGGAGTCGCTCATGCGGCTCATGACCGAGACCAGCACGCGGGCGCGCGCGGCCGAGCGCGCCGAGGCCGCCGAAGTCGTGGCCGACATCCCCGACACCACCGGCACCGACGGGCACGTCGACGACGTCCCCTCCGAGGAGAAGAGCGCATGAACAAGGTCAAGCAGATCTTCGGCGGAGACGTCCGCCAGCTGGGCATGATCTTCGCCCTGGTGGCGCTGATCGCCTTCTTCCAGTGGCGCACGGGTGGCCTCACGCTCAAGCCCGAAAACGTCATCAACATCTTCCAGGGCAACAGCTACATCCTCGTGATGGCGATCGGGATGGTCCTGGTCATCATCGCCGGCCACATCGACCTGTCGGTGGGCTCGGTGGCGGCCTTTGTCGGCATCACCGTCGCCATCGCCATGCGTGACTGGAACCTGCCCTGGTGGGGCGGCATCCTGCTCGGCCTCGCCATCGGCGCCCTCGTCGGCGCCTGGCAGGGGTTCTGGGTGGCCGTGGTCGGCATACCGGCCTTCATCGTGACGCTCGCCGGCATGCTCATCTTCCGCGGCGCCAACCAGGCGGTCGGCCACTCCCTCACCATCCCGGTACCGAAGGACTTCCAGTACATCGGCGCCGGCTACCTGCCGGAGGTCGGGCCCGACACGGGCTACAACAACCTCACCGTGCTGCTCGGGGTGCTCCTGTGTGCCGCGATCGTGGGCGGCACGCTGTGGAGCCGGCGCAACCAGGCCAAGATCGGCGCCGAGCTCGAGCCGGGCTGGATCGTCGGCATCCGGCTCGGGTTGATCTGCGTGGCGATCCTGGCTGTGTTCATGCTCATGGCCTCCGGCCGCAAGGGCACCTCGCTGCCGGTCTCGGCGATCATCCTCGGTGTGCTGACGCTGATCTACGGCTTCATCGCGACGCGCACCATCGTGGGACGCCATGTGTATGCCGTGGGCGGCAACCGGGCGGCCGCGGAGCTGTCGGGCGTGCGCAGCCGCCGGATCAACTTCCTCGTCATGATGAACATGTCGGTGCTGGCCGCGCTCGGCGGCATGATGTTCGTCGCCCGGTCGACGTCGTCGGGCCCGTTCGACGGCGTGGGCTGGGAGCTCGACGTCATCGCGGCTGTGTTCATCGGTGGCGCGGCGGTCAGCGGCGGCGTCGGCACGGTGGTCGGGTCGGTCATCGGTGGCCTCGTCATGGCGGTCCTCAACAACGGCCTCCAGCTGCTCGGCGTCGGCGCCGACCAGACCCAGATCTACAAGGGCCTGGTGCTGCTCATCGCCGTCGCATTCGACGTCTACAACAAGAGCCAGGGCCGGCGCTCGATCACCGGCATGTTGATGAAGAACTTCGGGGGCGGCGGTCGCGCCACCACCGAGGACACCCAGGGCACGGCCAAGCAGCAAGCCTGACCCATCCCAGGTCACGGGCCACCCGGCCCTGGCCGTCCCGTCCACGGCGGCACCAGTCCAGCCGGAACAAGAAGAGGAACCCACATGAGAGTTGTGACCAAGACGATGGCCGTCGCGGCCGTCGCCGCGCTCGCGCTGGCCGGTTGCGGCCGGTCCGACGACAGCGGATCGAGCGGTGGCTCGGCCAGCGGTGGCGGGAACGAGAAGTTCCCGAAGGACTCGCTCATCGGCGTCTCCCTGCCGCAGAAGACCTCGGAGAACTGGGTCCTCGCGGAGAACCTGTTCAACACCGACCTCAAGGCCGCCGGGTTCAAGCCCGACGTGCAGTTCGCCAACGGCGGTGTCGGTGAGCAGCAGAACCAGATCCAGTCGATGGTCACCAAGGGCGCCAAGGTCATCGTCGTCGGCGCCATCGACGGCTCGCAGCTGGGCACCCAGCTCAAGGCGGCCAAGGACTCCGGCGCGGTCGTCATCGCCTACGACCGGCTGGTGCTCAACACCGACGCGGTCGACTACTACGTCGCCTACGACAACTTCAAGGTCGGTGAGCTGCAAGGCAATGCGCTGCTCGAGGGCATGGCCAAGAAGAAGCCGAACGGTCCCTACAACATCGAGCTCTTCGCCGGTTCGCCCGATGACGCCAACGCCAAGGTGTTCTTCGACGGTGCGATGAGCGTGCTCAAGCCGAAGATCGACGACGGCACGGTCAAGGTCGTTTCCGGTCAGACGAGCTTCAACCAGGTCGTCACGCAGGGCTGGAAGGCCGAGAACGCGCAGAAGCGCATGGACACCCTGCTCTCGGGCTCCTACTCCTCGGCCCCGATCGACGGCGTCCTGTCGCCGAACGACACCCTGGCGCGCGCGATCATCACCTCGACCAAGGCGGCAGGCAAGCCCGTGCCCGTCGTCACCGGTCAGGACTCCGAGGTCGAGTCGGTGAAGTCGATCATGGAGGGTGTGCAGTACTCCACGATCAACAAGGACACCCGCAACCTGGTCAAGGCCACGATCGAGATGATCGAGGCGATCCAGAAGGGCGAGGAGCCGAAGGTCACCGACACCAAGCAGTACAACAACGGCGTCAAGGTGGTCCCGGCCAACCTGCTCGAGCCGATGATCGTGACGAAGGAGAACGCCAAGGAGGCGTACGCCAACGACCCGACGCTGTCCAAGCTCACCAACTGAGCGGACACAGCAGCGGCGCTGTCACTCGGCGGGCCCGGTCACCTCTCTCGCGGTGACCGGGCCCGTTCGTCTTGCCGCGCAACGACTTTCGACGCGGACCCAGTGCGAGGCCGAGGTATGCCGCGTGGTCACCACGCGGCATACCCTCACCGTCCGATGGCGTTGGTGACTCGCGGCCCGCTCGGCCCAGTCCGCTCGGGGCTCTCAGCGGGCACGGTTGAGGCCCCGTGTTGTGACGGGGGGCGGGGCGGGGTCATGGTGGCCACGGGGGTGCTGGTGGCTCGGGGGTGCCGGGGTCGAGCTGCCCCCAGAAGTCGTAGGTGCGCCGGCCCGCCGTGGGGAACGGTCGATGTCTTGCCGACTCGCTCGGGCTGACCGGCGATCTACCAGGCTCACGCACATCACGGTGATCGGCGGTGATGCCTGATGCGGCAGAGTCGACCTGTGGGGTGAACGGGCTCAGGTCGATGTCGTTCCCCCGTGGGGCTTGGCCTGCGGCTTGGTCGCCCGCAGCGGCCTGCCGTTGGCGTAGCCAGTGGTCGTAGGAGCCGGGCGTGAGGTCCCAGACGACCTTGCCGTCCAGCACGTGACCGTGCAGGCCCTTGCGGTGGATGACGGTGTGGTGCCGGTCGCAGGTCAGTGCGGCGAAGTCGAGGTCCGTGGGTCCGCCGTCCGCCCAGTGCCACAGATGGTGGGCGTCGGACCATGATGCGGGCACGGTGCAGCCGGGGTAGGTGCAGTGCTGGTCCCGTAGCCAGAGGGCGCGGATCTGCGCAGCGGAGAAGAGTCGCTGAGCGCGGCCGAGGTCGAGGATCTCGCCCTTGCCGCTGAGGACCACGGGGGTGACCCCGGCACCACACGCGATACGCCTGACCGTCTCGGGACCGATGAGGTCGCCGGTCACGGACGACCCGAGCACCGTGCCGGCCCCAGTGCGGGCGAGCAGGTCGGGCAGGTCCATCGTGACCATCAGCTGTGCCTTGGGCGTCGTGGGCACGCCGTCGGCCGAGGCGACACCACGACGGACGACCTCGAGGAGTGCCTCGAACCGGCGCTGGCGCGACGGGCGCTGGTCGGGCTCGCCGTCGGCCGGCCGCGGGGCGGACAGAGCCTGGATAGCGGCCTCGAGCGCGGCCTTCGCCTCACCGTCGGCCACCATGCGGTACTCGTACAGCCCGGAACCGTCACCGTGCGGCTGGGACAACGAGGTGGCCTCGTGGATGCGGTCCTGGTCGCACTGAAACTCCCCGTCGACCCCGTAGCGGGCGATCAGCGCCGGGCGCAGGCGCCGGATCTCGGTACGGGTGCCGACCTTGGCGCGCTCGACCAGCTCGGTCAGGACGGGCTCCTTGGCCTCCGGCTTCAGGCGGTGGGCGATCCGCCGGTACTCCTCGACCACACACGCAGCGTTCGCGACCGGCACGCTCGCGCCGAGCACCGCGTCCTTCAAGCCCGAGAAGCGATTCTGCTGCACCGCCTCGACCGTCGTCACGACCGCAGCCGACCCGCCTGCGCGCAACGAGGGCGCGTGATCACGCACCCACCGCTGGAGTCCCGCAGTCCCGCCCCCGCCGAGGCCGCCGACCTCACCGCGGTCCACAGCCTCATTGACCACCGCGAACCGACTCGCCGCAGCCAGCTCCCCGACCCGGTCGAAGAGCTCCATCAACGATGCGAGCTCTTCACCCTGCGCGTTCCACAGCTCCCCCGCCAACCCCTCCATCGCAGCGCACGCCGCCTCCACCGCCTGCCGG
>JAEZWF010000010.1 GCA_023420415.1 Actinomycetes bacterium
GGGGGCGGGCTGGTGGACGTTGTGGGGCGCGCGGGGGTGGGTCGCGACCGTGGCCGACTGGTTCTCGAGCAGGAACTTCGCCGCGTCGCCCACGACCGCGTCGCTGACGTGGATCTGGTCGTAGCTGGAGGTGTCCATGAAGACGTAGTCGGTGCCGTCCTTGTACAGGTACTGCATCTCGCGCTTGTCGACGTTCGCGGTCTCGACCTTCACCCCGGCGTTGAACGTCTTGTCGACGACCTTGCCCGAGAGGACGTTCTTCAGCTTGGTGCGCACGAAGGCGCCGCCCTTGCCCGGCTTGACGTGCTGGAACTCGACGACGGTCCACAGCTGGCCGTCCAGGTTGAGCACGAGGCCGTTCTTCAGGTCGTTGGTCGATGCCACGAGTGAGTCACTTTCGGGTCGAGAGCCGGTATGCCGCGTGGCTGGGCGCGCGCGGACGTCACCGGAGGGTGCTTTGGGATCCGCGACAGTCTAGCCGTGGGCGGCACCCTCTCCCGAATCGCACCCTCGGTGCCGAACGCACCCTAGGTGTCGACCGGGGCTGCCGACCTGGGGCGGACGTCCCGCGCGAGGTTGGTGAGCTCGCGACGCAGGCTCGGCGCGCGAACCGCCTTGCGCACGCGGTCCAGGGTCGCCTTCTCTCCGATGCCGGGCCACAGCTCAGACAGGAGGCCGTCGCGCCAGCGCATCGTCGCCTTGTCCACCGTCGGGTCGACGGCGATGAGGCGATCGACGACGGCTCCCAGCATTGGATGGTCGGTGATCGGATCCGGGTCGCTGGCCGCAACGACGGACCGGGTCAGAAGGCTGAGCTCCTCCAACTCCGGGAGGACTCCCTGAGCGTCGCCCACGAGAACGTTCCACAGCCCCGGGACGTCGCCACCGTCAAGGAACGGGACGAAGGCCCAGTACCCGAAGCTTGGGCCGATGCGCTTGTCCTTGGTGAGGGCCAGGCCCGCCTGCCATCCATCCCTACGGGCGACCGCGGACACGAGTCGTTCCTTCAGTTCCGGCATGCTCTGACGATGCCGACCGGCTTCGTAGTCCTTCCAGTGGGCGAAGAACAGGTCGGCATCACCGCGATCAGCAGCAACCCGAGCGATGTCTTGGTACCCGACCCAACGGCTCTCACCCATCTTCTCGGCTGCCTCGCGGGCGCCAGTGATGTCGCCGTCCAACGAATGGTTGAACACCTGCTGTCGACGGATCCCACAAGAAGCCGGCAGGTCATCGACCAGCTTTTCGACATCCGCGTCGCTGAGTGCGCCCACCGCCACGAGCGCGCACGCTGCATCCGCAACCTCGAAGTGAGGCAACCGAAGATCCTGCACAGTGCTGCGGTAGTCGCGGGGCGGGGCCATCGTCCTGGTCACGGTCAGGGGTCCGTCACCTCCCTCCGGGGGAAGTCGGGACTCCAACTCCCTCAGCAAGGCGTCGCGAATCCCCTGCAGAGCCGCAGGGAGCGGGTACGGCGGTCTGCGCGACGCCTCACGTTCCGCGTCCGTGCTGGGTGCCGTCAGCCCGGCCAGGACGAGATCCACCAGGGAGCCGCCTCCTGTGTTCATGCGGTCAGCATTCCACGCGCTCCAAGGGGCCGACGGACAGGTCGCTCAGACGCCGATGGTGAGGTTGGCGACGTAGCCGCTGCTCGGGTCGCCGGTCACCGTCGCGAGCTGGTGGATGCCGCCGTCGTCGCCGAACACCATGTCCCTGGTGAGTGAGGTCTGGGCGAGGTTGCTGACGCTCTGCTCGTAGCCACTCGTCGCGTAGACCTCCCTGCACACCGCCTCGGGCAGCGCGATCTGGCTGGTCTTGACGATCTGGCCGTCGCTCGTGGCCTCCTCCACCGACCGGTAGACCTCGAAGTGGATGTGGGGCCACCGTCCCGAGTAGGCGGCCGGGAAGATGCTCGTGAAGGTCGCCGTACCGCTGGCGTTCGTCGGCTGCACCCCGCGCAGGTAGTTCTCGTCCTCGACGCCCTGGCCGTACATCGAGTACTGGCCGTTGATGTCGCAGTGCCACAGGTACACCGCGGCGCCCTCCAACGCGGCATACCCGCCAGCGGAGTCGGTGACGGTGAGGTTGATGGTGAGGGGCACACCCATGGCCTCGGTCGTGGAGCTGCCGTAGCTGCTCGTGATGTCGGAGCGAACGACGCCCGACTCCGCGAGGGCGTCCGGTCCGTTCGACCCGTCGCCCGGGTAGGGGCCAGCCGTCTCGTCGGGCACCTCGCTGTCGACGGTGGTCGCGGTTGCCGACGAGCTCGAGCTCGTGGTTGCAGAACCCGCGCCATTGGCGCCACAGGCCGCGAGCGCGGCGCCTGCGCCCAGGGCACCGAACACCCCGAGCACCCGACGCCGGTCGAGCAGGGTGCGGACGTCGTACTCGAGCCCGCGGTCGTGGCGGTCGTCGTGGGGGTTGCCGAAATGGTCTGTGCCGTGGTCGGTGTCGTGGTCCTCGTTCATGCGACCACTGTGGCTCCCCGGCCCATCGGGGTCTTGTGGGTCGGCTGTGGGGTGGCTGTGTCCCCTCGACCGTTCGGCCCCCTTTTGTCCGGATGCGAGGGCCGTGACCCACCGCACTGCCACGATGAAGTTCCCGTCCCTCCTCCACGTCTGGGTGTGTCGTGCGCCGTCCTCGAAACCACCGAGTCACCTGGTCGGCCCTGGTCGTCGCCGCCACCCTCTGCGTCAGCACCGCTGCCGTCAGCGCACCCGCCGACGGCGCGGCCAGCTCGAAGGTCTGGACGACGTCGCCGGCCTACGGAGTGCTGGACCACGGCATCGACGGCGACACCGAGGCCATCACCGTCGAGGGTGACGGTGGCGGCACCCCGCCCGCCCACGTGCGCAACGCCGGCATCCAGGCCATGGAGACCGGTCAGTGCCACGCGGCGCAGGCGGCGGCCACCATGACGTCACTGACGGCCGGGCGACGGCTGCGGATGTCCACGACCAGCGTCGCCCTGGCCAGCCAGGGCCGTCCGGTGCGTCATGTCGATGCGTGGAACGGTTCGACCTGGGTCGACGTGCAGCAGGCCATGCTGAGCCAGGGGCAGGCACTTCCGCTGCCGGGGATGGGTGACACCACCCGGTGGCGCGCCTACGCGACGGCGGCACAGCAGGCGGCTCTGCGTGGGGCCGGGTTGTTCGACCGCGACCTGTGCCGTCCGGGCCCCAGCCAGTCGACACCGTTGCGGCTGTGGGTCAACTACGACGGCAACGGCGACGAGTCGACCAACCCCAACACCGAGTACGTCCGGGTCCTCAACAGTTCCACCACGCCGCTGCCGGTGGGCGGCTGGTGGATCCGCACGGCGGCGCAGGACACCTTCGTGCTCCCCAAGGGCAGTGTCGTACCCGCAGGTGGGCTCCTGACCCTGCGGGTCGGCAAGGGCACCAACAGTGCGACCCGGCTCTACTGGGGCAACAGCGGACCGAAGTTCTCCAACGTCGACCTCACCCGCAACATCTATGGCGGTGGCGCCTACCTCTTCGACCCCGACGGTGACGTGCGCGCCTGGTCGATGTACCCGTGCCTCACCGGGTGCTCGGACGCGCGGGCCGGCCGCCTGTCGATCTCGGTCCGCGCCGACGCCGAGGGCACCGACGCCGCGAACGTCAACGGGGAGTACATCCGCATCGCGCCCTCGGGCGTCGCCCAGGTGGACCTCTCGTGGACCGTGGTCAGCACCAACGGCTTCACCTACGAGTTCCCGCGGGGCACGGTGGTCCGCGCCGGTGAGGTCCTGACCTTGCACGCGGGCAAGGGGTCGACCACACGGCTGCGGCAGTACTGGGGCAACAGCGGACCGATCCTCGTCAACGCAGGCCAACGTGTGGAGGTGCGGACCCCGACCGCCATCCGCCTGGGTTGTCGCGCATGGGGCACCGGCCGCTGCTGACGCCTTCAGTCGCGGCTGATCTCGGCGTATGCCGCCTGCACCAGTGCCGGGTCGGGTCCCTCGAGCCGGGTCGGCTTGCCCACGTCGTCGAGGACGACGAACCGCAGCATCGAGCCGCGCGACTTCTTGTCGCGCTTCATGGCGTCGAGCAGCTGCGTCCACTTGTCTCCGCGGTAGGACGTCGGCAGGCCCAGTGACTCCAGGATGGAGCGGTGCCGGTCGACCACGGCGTCGTCGAGCTTGCCCGCGAGCCGGGCGAGCTCGGCCACGTAGACCATGCCGATCGACACCGCGGCACCGTGGCGGAACTGGTACCGCTCCACCTGCTCGACGGCGTGCCCGAACGTGTGGCCGTAGTTGAGGATCTCGCGCCGGCCCTGCTCGGTGAGGTCGTCGGCGACCACGGCGGCCTTGACGGCGACCGCGCGCTCGATCAGCTCGCGCACGTGCGGACCCGTGGGCGAGGCGGCGCCCTGCGGGTCTGCCTCGACGATGTCGAGGATCGCCGGGTCGGCGATGAACCCGCACTTCACGACCTCGGCCAGCCCGGCGACGAAGTCATGGGTCGGCAGCGTCTCCAGGGTTGCCAGGTCGCACAGCACCCCGGCCGGCGGGTGGAACGCCCCCACGAGGTTCTTGCCCTCAAGTGTGTTGATGGCGGTCTTGCCGCCGACAGCTGCGTCGACCATGCCGAGCAGCGTCGTCGGCACGTGCACGACCTTCACCCCACGCAGCCACGTCGCCGCGACGAAGCCGGCGAGGTCGGTCGTGGCTCCCCCACCGACGGACACCACCGCATCGGTGCGGGTGAAACCGGCCTGACCCAGCACCCCCCAGAGGAAGGCCGCCACCTGCGCGGTCTTGGCCTCCTCCGCGTCCGGCACCTCCGCGGCATACGCCTCGAAACCCGCGCCGGCCAACGCCTCCCGCACGCCTTCACCGGTGGCAGCCAGCGCGTGTGGGTGGACCACCAGGACTCGCTGGACGCCTTCACCGAGCATGGCCGGCAGCTCGTCGAGCAGGCCGGTGCCAATGACCACGTCGTAGTCACCACCGACACTGATCCGCGTGGTTTCGTTGTCACTCAACGGTTTTCGTCCTTCACGTCGGGGCCTTCCAACAGCGTGACGATCTCGTCGACGATGGGCGCGGGCTTGCGACCGGCCGTGTCGATGCGGTGCGTCGCCAGCCGGGCGTAGGTGGGCCGGCGTTGGTTCATCATGGCGGTCCACTGCGCGCGCGGGTTGGCCAGCAGGAGCGGCCGGTTGCCGCCCTCGAACCCGACCCGTCGCGCCGCGTCGGCGATGGTCACGTCGAGGAAGACGACGGTGTGGCCGGCCAGCAGCTCCTGCGTCTGCGGGTCCATCGGGGCGCCGCCACCCAGCGACACGACGCCGTCGAAGGAGTCGAGGGCCCGCGCCACCTCCGCGCGTTCCAGCGCGCGGAAGTGCGGCTCGCCCTCGTCGACGAAGATGTCGGAGATCGACTTGCCGGCAGCTGCCTCGATCGCGGCATCCGTGTCGTGCCAGTCGGTTCCGAGCGCACGGGCGACGCGTCGCCCAATGGTGCTCTTGCCGGCGCCGGGCGGTCCGATGATGACGGCGCGGGGTCGGGTGGACGAGGTCACCACGTGCGCATGGCCTCCGGGATCGAGGCGAGGTATGCCGCGTGGTTGCGTGCCGTCTCGGCCACCGAGTCGCCCCCGAACTTCTCGAGGCAGGCCTCGGCGAGCACCAGAGCCACCATGGCCTCGGCGACGACACCGGCGGCCGGGACTGCGGCCACGTCGGAGCGCTGGTGGATGGCCTTGGCGGCGTCGGCTCCGGTCGTGTCGATGGTGTCGAGGGCGCGCGGGACGGTGGAGATCGGTTTCATCGCGGCCCGCACCCGCAGCACGTCGCCGGTGGACATGCCACCCTCGGTGCCTCCGGCGCGGCCGGTGCGGCGGCGGATGGTGCCGTCGTCGTCGCGTTCCATCTCGTCGTGGGCCGCCGACCCGCGACGCGTGGCGGTGCGGAAGCCGTCGCCGACCTCGACACCCTTGATCGCCTGGATGCCCATGAGGGCGGCAGCCAGTCTCGCGTCGAGCCGGCGGTCCCAGTGGACGTGTGACCCAAGGCCCGGCGGCAGGCCGTAGGCGATGACCTCGACGACGCCGCCCAAGGTGTCGCCGTCCTTCTTGGCCGCATCCACCTCGGCCACCATCGCGGCGGACCCGACCTCGTCGAGGGTGCGCACGGGGTTGGCGTCGATCGCCTCCACGTCCTCAGGCGTCGGCAGGGGTGCGTCGTCGGCGACTCCCGCGCCACCCATCGCGACGGTGTGCGACACGAGCCGGATGCCGTAGGCCTGCTGGAGCAACCTCGCCGCGACCTCGCCGAGCGCGACGCGTGCGGCCGTCTCGCGGGCCGAGGCGCGCTCGAGCACCGGGCGGGCGTCGTCGAAGCCGTACTTCTGCATGCCCACGAGGTCGGCGTGGCCGGGCCGCGGCCGGGTCAGGGGCCGGTTGCGGGCGACCTCCTTCTCGGCGTTCACGTCGTTCGCCGCGGCATACGCCTCGTCTGTCACCGGGTCGGCGGCCATGACGGTCTGCCACTTGGGCCACTCGGTGTTGCCGATCCGGATTGCCACGGGCGACCCCATGGTCGCGCCGTGCCGCACGCCGCCGAGGAACTCGACCTCGTCCTGCTCGAACTTCATCCGGGCCCCGCGACCGTAGCCCAGCCGGCGCCGGGCCAGGGCCTGCGCGACGTCCTTGGTCGTGACCTCGACACCCGCCGGCAGTCCCTCGATCGTGGCGAGGAGGGCGGGGCCGTGCGACTCACCTGCGGTCAACCAGCGGAGCATGGCCCGATCCTCCCACGGGCGCCGCAGCCGGTGTCCGGGTGTCCAGCCTCGCTAGACCACCTGGTACTCGACCGCGATCGCGATGAACGCGCCGACCAGCATGGCCGGCCCGAAGGCGATGTGGGACTTCAGTCCCGCCCGCCTGCCCACGAGCAGCACCACGGCCATGACGCCGCCCACGAGGAAACCGGCGAACGTCGCGACGAACACCGGCAGCACCCCGAGCCAGCCGATGACCAGGCCGATGAGCCCCGACAGCTTCACGTCACCGAAGCCGAGCGATCCAGGTGACACCAGGTGCAGGACGAAGTACACGGCATACATGCCGGCCAGGCAGGCGAGCGTCCGCCACAACGCACCCCAGTCCCCCAGCCCGGCGGTCGCCACGGCAACCAGCGCGAGCAGCGCCGGGTAGGCCGGCAGCACGATGCCGTCCGGCAGCCGGTGCACGTCGGCGTCAATCCCTATGAGCACCACCGCGATCCAGGCAAAGAGCAGGTATGCCGGGAGCGCGGCCCAGCCGGCGAGGTCGCCGATGCGCCACGCCAGCCAGCCCCAGAGCAGACCGAGCACGGCCGGGAGCCACGACCAGCGCGGGGTGCGTGGTCCCACCTCGTCGAAGTCGGTGCGGTAGCCGGTCGTGGCGAGCTCGCGGGCCGTCGGCAGGCCGACCGCGGCCCCGGCGAGCGCGAACAGGAGGACGACCCACCAGGGTGTGGCGTCGTGGGGCGCCCAGCCGATCACGACGCCAACGCCTCTCGGCCGGCGGCGAACATCGCATCCACGGGGGCCGGCTCGCCGGTGAAGAGACGGAACTGCTCGGCAGCTTGGTGCACGAGCATGTCGAGCCCGCCGATCGTGGTCATGCCCACAGCGGCGGCGTCGCGCGCCAGCGGAGTCGGCCACCCGGCATACACGACGTCGAGCAGGGTGGCGCCGTTGAAGCGTGACCCGGTCTCGCCCAGGGACGCGCCGGTCGACGCGCTGGCCTGCGGTGGCAGCGTCGAGACGTAGAGACGCACCGGTGTCAGTGCCCACTCCTCGAGCGGGAGGACTTCGACGGTCAGGCCCAGATCCGCAGCAAGCGCAACGGTTTCCGGACGCACCTGGCTTCGCACGGCGAGCCGCACCGACTCGACGCCGAGCTCGCGCAGCGCCGCCAGCGCCGAGCGCGCGGTGGCTCCCGACCCGAGGACCGTCGCACGTCCGCCATGGTCGATGTGGCGCAGCGACTCGACGAGCCCGGGCACGTCGGTGTTGTGGGCGTCCCAGCCGAGATCGGCGCGGCGCACGAGGGTGTTGATGGCCCCGGTCTGCCGGGCGGTGTCGCTCACCGTCGTGGCGACCTCGAACGCGACCTCCTTGAGCGGCATGGTCAGCGACAGCCCGCGCCAGGTCTCGTCCAACCCGGCCACCCACCCGGGGAGCTCCGCCGCACCCAGCTCGTGCGCGGCATACCGCCAGTCCTGCAGCCCGAGGGCACGGTAACCGGCGTCATGGAGCACCGGTGACAACGAGTGGGCGATCGGCTGCCCGAGGACGGCGGCGTTCAGCACCGGTCGGCGTGGTCGCGGCACCAGGCCTGGAACTCCTGCCGGTTGCGCTCGTGCTCGGCCGAGGTCGTGGCGAACTTCGTCTCGCCGGTGTCGGGGTTGACCGTCACGAAGTAGAACCACGGACCGGGCGTGGGGTTGGCGGCCGCCTCGATCGACGCAGCGCCGGGGCTGTTGATCGGCCCGGGCGGCAGGCCCGCACGCTGGTAGGTGTTGTAGGGGCTCTTGCTGGCTCGGTCGGCGTCGCTCGTGCCGGCCTTGCCGCGCTTCTGCACCGCGTAGTGGACCGTGGAGTCCATCTGCAGCCGCCCGATCGTGGGACCGCTGGGGTCGGCGAGCCGGTTCTCGATGACGCGCGCGACCTTGCCCCGGTCGGCGTCGCCGCTGACCTCGCCCTCGACGATCGACGCGACCGTCATGACCCGCTCGCGGTCGCCCTCGGGCACGCCCGCCTTGTCGAGCTCGGCCAGGGTCATCGCGACCATCTGCTTCAGCTGCTGGGTCGCCGTCGACTTCTCGGCGAACTCGTAGGTGGACGGGAACAGCCACCCCTCGAGGTTGCCCTTGGCGTAGTCCGGGAGCCCGAGCGCCGCGGTGTTCTTCGCCGCCGCCTGGTACTGCGCGACCGGCACGCCGGTCGCCTTGGAGAGCGCGGCGAAGATCTCGTTCTTCCACAGGCCTTCGCGGATCGTGACCCGGGGCACGGCCGACCGGTTGCCCGGGTCGACGAGGATGGCGACCGCTTCCGCGGCCTTCATCTGCTTGCGGAACGTGTAGGTGCCCGGCTGGATGCCGTTGGTCTTGGGGTTGGCTCGCGCCGCATCGGAGAACGCCTTGGTCGACTTGACCACGTCCGCGGCCACGAGCGCCTTGCCCATGGCCGGCGGCAGGTCACCGTCCTTGACGGCGACCTGGACCTCGCCGGTGCCGGGGCCGGGATAGTCGTTGCTCTCGAACATCCCCGCCACCATGGGCTTGAGGACGAGGTATGCCGCGAGCGCGGCTCCCCCGACGATGCCCAGCGCGATGACGAGGGCGATGATCCGCCGCCCGCGGCGCCGTGGCGGGCGCCGGCGGTGCACATCGGAGCGCGAGCGCGACGTCGCGCGCTCTGGCTCGTCCTGGGTCCCCCCGAAGATCGACTGCTCCAGGTGGGGCTCGGTCATCGGCGCCTGTCCTTCGTGCGGGGCTTGCGCCCGTCGGTCCTCACCAGCTCACCGGGCGGTCGCCCGGAGCTGCGCTCCGCATCGAGAGCGGACTGCAGGATGAGGACTGCTGCAGCCTGGTCGACCACCGCACGCTGTGCACGGCCGTCGACACCGCTCTCGCGGAGCGAGCGGTGCGCATCGACCGTGGTGAGCCGCTCGTCGACGAGACGGACGGGCACCGGGGCGACGCGCCCTGCCAGCCGCCCAGCATACGTGCGCGCGGCCGCAGCGGCGGGACCTTCGGCCCCGGCGAGTGTCCGCGGCAGGCCCACGACGACGAGCGTGGCCTCGTGCTCGGCGACGAGCGCGACCACTTCCGCCAGGTCGCGGTCGGGCTCGGCCTCGTCGCGGGCCACCGTGCGCACGGGGGTGGCCAGCAGCGCGTCGGGGTCGCTCACGGCGACCC
>JAEZWF010000012.1 GCA_023420415.1 Actinomycetes bacterium
AGTGACCCGTCGTGCTGAGGTCGCGACCCGTGCTGGCACGGTGATCAGCTTGCGACGGATCGTGGCGGTGGTGGCCTTCGCGATCTGCGGGTCGGTGAGGCTGGCGGCGGCTCGGGTGAGGTTGAACCTCGATCCACCGATGGTCTGATGGCGCGGCGTTGATCGTCGTCGTGGGCTGAGGAGACAGCGAGGGCGTGGTTGGTCGCCCGACCTCGCTGTCGGGGTGTTCCACGTCGTGTTCCTCGGTCGCGCCTTCTCGGGCTGGGTGGTCAGGACGATGCGGTCACGGGCGGGTCGGCGACCCGGTCGAACAGTCGGGTCCACGCCTGGTGCCAGGGCCACTGCGTCGGTAGGTGCAGGGTGATCCGGCGCGCGGATGACGCGACCCGGGCCGGGACGTGGATCAGCTTGCGGCGCACGGTCGCGGTGGTCGCTCTGACGAGGTCGGTCGTCGCGGTGAGGGCGGCCGCGGTCCGGGTGAGGTTGAACGCGATGACCGCCAGCACGAGCCAGGCGGCGTTGGCGGTGAACTTCCCGGAGGGCAGGTGCGCCAGCGCGGAGCCCTTGAGGTCGGCGTGGACCTGCTCGATGATCGCGTGCCCGCGGTGGGTCTGGTCCATCGCGACGGTGTCCAGCCCGCCCGGCCCGTCGGTGGGGGCGGTGGTGAAGAA
The DNA here is from genome assembly GCA_023420415.1 of Actinomycetes bacterium. Classification (GTDB taxonomy): domain Bacteria; phylum Actinomycetota; class Actinomycetes; order Actinomycetales; family Dermatophilaceae; genus Pedococcus. The sequence continues at coordinate 672 of JAEZWF010000012.1, forward strand.
CGCGTGGAAGCGCCACACGTCGAACAGGGTGCCCTGCCCGGCGGCCTTCTTCTTCTCGGCGTTGACGTCGGGGATGCGGCGCACGACCAGTCGTCCGGGGATTTGGTCGGCCTTCTTGGACGCGAACGCGGTGAACGGGACCTCGGCGACCTCCGCTTTGGAGATCCACGTGCCGGTGGCCTCGTCGAAGATCGCGTCGGGGTACTTGATCGTCGTCCATGCGTGCTCGGCGATGCCGGCGATGGCGGCCTTGACCGGGCTGGTTGCCCGGACGGTGACGGACACGTGCGCGCCGCCGGTGATCGCGGCGTGGATCGCGTCGCGGCCGTAGTAGGCCGAGTCCATCCGGACCAGGATGTCGCGGTGCGGCCCGAGCAGGCGGCGGGCCGTCTTGACGGCGTCACCGACCAGGCGTTTCGCGCCGCGCGGCGACCCGCAGGACCCCTTGCGCAGCCGCTGCGCGACCACCAGCGGCGCGCAGCTGTCCGTGGTGAGGGTTGCGATCAGCGCGTTCAGGCCACGCACGCGGGTGTAGCCGAACCCGGCGCCCTGCTTGGCGTGGCCGTGGACCTCGATGATCGTGTCGTCCACATCGACGAAGGCGTACCCGCCCGCTCCTGCTTGATCGCCGCCGGCTACCGGGCCAGGGACCGCTGCGCTCAGCCCGACCAAGCGCGTCACCGAGAGCAGGAACCGGGCGGCGACTGCGTCGAGCTGGCGTACGTGCCCGAAGGTGAACGCGCGCAGGAACGACCCGAGCGTGGAGGGCGCGTACGCCCGCGCGAAGAGCCGGCCCATCCCGCCATGGCGCAGCACCGCCATGTCATCGATGCTGTCGGCGCCGGCGACCATTCCGGCCACGAGCGAGGCGACCTTCAGCCCGGCGTTCGCGCCCTTGTCCGTGGGAACGCTCAGATGCTCGTCGGCCAGCCGGCGCAGCCCCGCCCGGTCGGCCAACGACAGGACCGGCACCAGCCCGGCCGACGACACGAGATTCGGGTCATCGAAGATCGCGGAGGTCCGGGTCAGGGTGTGAGAGAGTTTCACCTACGAGATGCCCCTTGCGTGCGGCGTGAATTGTTGCCTGAAGAACTCCAATTCTGTTGCAGCACAGGGGCATTCTCATGTTCCGACGCGCCCGATCACCTCACACCGCCACGCCCATCGGTGGATCGAGGTTTAGTGGCCTGGAGACGGACGAGGATCGGCACGCTTGCAGCCTCACCACCGACCCGGTGATCCGGTGCTATCGCACGTTTGTCGACTGCGGCGCGATCGGCCGCCGGGATGAGGTCATAGCCCGGTCCGTCCACCAGCCCAATCCGTGGTCCCTTGGCGGGACCCAGCTCGATGGCGGTCGTCGCCAGCCCGTCCGCGGTGGCACCCACCTCCATCGGCTTGATGCTCTCGATGTGGGCCGGCAGCACGCTGTGATTGACCAGGCCCGTGCTGCCCTCGGTGACCTCGACGCCGACGGGACGCGTGGCTGCGACTCCGTAGCTGGCGGGCGGACCGAGGGGGCCGTTGCCGGTCCAGATGCCCATGACGCACAACGCGAAGTTCACCGTGACGAGCAGAGCAACGGCTCGCACGGTCTCCGGCGTTCGCGCACCTCGATCGGGCCGCGCCGCCGCGGCTGATTCGTGGACGTCCACCCCCATGGCGGGAGTATGCCGCGTCAGTCCTCCTCGTCGAGCCACTTTCGGACAGACTCGTCGTGCTGGCCCAGCGAAGGCGGGGCGTCATGCTCAGCCCGCCCACCGGCATACCCGTTGTCGTCAAAGCGAATTGGCGGCCCGGGGAGCTCGATCCGGCCAAGGACCGGGTGCTCGACGGAGATGACGAGTCCCTGCGACCGCGTCTGGTCCCAGTCGTAGACGCGGTCGAGGGTGCGCACTTCGCCGGCGGGCACGCCGAGCTCGGCGAGGCGGGGGAGGAGCTCGTCCATCGGGTATGCCGCGAACGCGCCGTTGAGCGCGTCCCTCACCTCCGTGGGGTGCTCGATGCGCGCTCGGTTGGTCGCGAGGGCCGGCGTCGTGGGGTCGATGCCGAACGCCTCGGCGAGCTTGACCCACAGGGACTCGCTGCCGACGGCGACCTGGATGTCGCCGTCCTTGCAGTGGAAGAGGCCGTAGGGGGAGACGCTCGGGTGGTGGTTGCCCTGGGCGTGGCCGACGTGGCCGGCGACCGTGTAGGCGGTGCCCTGGAAGGCGTGCGCGCCAACGATGGCCGCGAGGAGGCTGGTGCGAACGACGCGGCCCGTGCCGGTGCGCTCGCGCTCGTGGAGTGCGGTGACGACGCCGAACGCGCCGTACATGCCGGCGAGCAGGTCGCCGATGGGCACGCCAACCCGTTGCGGCGTATCGGGATCCGGTCCGGTGACCGACATGATCCCGGCCTCGCCCTGGGCGATCTGGTCGTAGCCGGCTCGCCCGCCCTGCGGTCCGTCGTGGCCGAAGCCGCTGATCGACAGGATGACGAGTCGCGGGTTGAGCTCGTGGAGCTGGTCGGTGGAGAAGCCGAGGCGGTCCATGACGCCTGGGCGGAAGTTCTCGACGAGCACGTCGGCGCGCCGGACGAGTTTGGCGAGGACGTCGCGGCCTTCGTCGGACTTCAGGTCGAGGGTGATCGACTCCTTGTTGCGGTTGGCGCTGAGGTAGTAGGTCGACACGGGGTCGTCGTCGGGGCCGACGAACGGCGGTCCCCACCCGCGGGTGTCGTCACCGGACGGTGACTCGACCTTGATGACGCGGGCGCCCATGTCGCCCAGCATCATCGCGGCATGTGGGCCTGCAAGGGCTCGGGACAGGTCGACGACGACGATGTCGTCCAGTGGTGCGCTCACCGCCTCATCCTGTCAGGGTGCGGCCGTGTCTGGGAGGGGGCGACGCCACCGGTGAGCGAGCCGAACCCGACCGCATCGGTGCTGCCAGGCATGGGCGACATTGGGGGCGAACAGTCACCCGTGGCCCGGCCGCGCGCGAGGATGACACCATGAGCAACGACATCCGCTTCGACCATGTCGGCATCACGGTCGCCGACCTCGACACGGCAGTGGGGTTCTTCACCAGCCTCGGGCTGGAGGCCGGTGACCGGATGACGGTCGAGGGCGAGTTCCTCGACACCGTCATCGGCATGTCCGGTGCGCGCACCGAGATCGTGATGCTGCGCCTCCCGGGCGGCGGGACCACCGTCGAGCTCTCGACCTTCGTGCGCCCCGAGCACGAGCCGGGCTCGCCCACGGCCATGGCCAACGAGCTCGGCATCCGCAACGTGTGCTTTGTCGTCGACGACCTCCAGGCAACCCTGGATCGCTTGGCTGCCAACGGTTACGGGCTCGTGGCCGGCATCGGCACCTACGAGAACGCGTTGCGGATGGCGTACGTGCGCGGGCCGGAGGGCATCATCGTGTCGCTGGCCGAGAGCCTCGGCTGAGAGCGGTCGCCTCCGCGGAGGATCCTCACCTTGCGCCGTCGGCGGGTGTCCCGTCGAACCGGTCCGCCAAGGCGGTGAGCCTGCCGACATAGGCCGCCCAGTCGTATTCCGACGGAACGTTGTCAGCTGGCCTCCGCCATCCGACGCTGCCGTCGACCGACTCTCGAAGGATGTCGGCCTGGCCACCGTGCCCGGCCAGGTCGGTGAGGAGGTGGACCAGGATCTGGTGCAGGGTGACCTGCTCACCGCCCCAGTGCGGCACATGGCCAACGGCGTCCAGGGACAGAGCATCGATCGTCTCGTTGCCGTGGGCGATGACGCGCCGGTAGAGGTCGATCGTGCCCGTGATGCTCTCGCTCTCGGTCGCGTACCAGTCGGCCTGCGGGTCGGCCACGTCGTCGGGGAGCAGATCCTCGGGATGAGGGAAGGGCCGGTCGAACGTCGTCCCGAGGTAGACGGCCTCAACGTGCGTGACGTGCTTGATGAGGCCGAGCAGGTTGGTGCCGGTCGGCGTCCTCGGCAGCCGGGCCTCGCGTTCCGAGAGGTCCTCGACCTTGGAGATCAACGCCTCGCGGCGGGCGTCCAGGTAGCTACGCAGCGTGGCTTTGGGATCAACGGTCACGGCAAGCGGTCCTCACAGCCAGTCGACGTCGGCAGCGGTCCTGCCATCGGCAAGGCTCGCATAGCCGGGTCCACGGTCGAAGAACGGCTCGTCGCCGGCGGCCGCGCGCTGTTCACGCAGTTGCGCCCGCAGCTCATCGCTCGCCTCGACATCGATGGTCGGCTCGTCCTTGGTGCCAGTCGCCACGACGCCGTATGCCGTCCGCGCACCCTCGAACGACACCTTGCCCCAGCGCAGGTCGCGTTCGACCTCGTCGTACGGGCGCTCGAGCGGGTCGCCCCAGCCGCCGCCACCCGTCGTGCGGATGCGGATGACCTGGCCTGCCTTCACCGGCTCGGCATCGGCCAGCGCGTCGACCTCCCGCTCGGACGGCCCGCCGACGTCGACGGTGACGCTGAACGGCATACCTGCCTTGCCTCCCTTGACCCCCCAGCAGGCGAGGATCGAGCGGTCGGCGATCGACATGAAGTGCGCGTCCTCGAGCATCCGGATGTGCTTCTCGTAGCCCAACCCGCCCCGATAACGGCCAGCACCACCGGAATCCACCGCCAGGGCCAGCCGCTCGACCACGAACGGGAAGCGCGACTCGGTGAACTCGGTCGGCAGGTTGCGGGAGTCGGGGACGACGTGGATGGTGTCCTCGCCGTCGGCGTAGTAGCGACCGCCGGAGCCACCTCCGAGGACCTCGCGCATGAGGTAGGGGTTGCCGTCGCGGTCATTGCCGTAGACACCGGTGTAGCGAATCGTCTCCTGGTCGGCGGGCATCCGGCCGTCGACGGCCTTGGCCACCACGCCCGCGAGCACCCCCAGCAGCCGCAGGATGACGAACGTGCGCGCATTGGTGGGTGCCGGGTAGATGGGCGTGAGCAGCGTCCCCTTGTCGGGGAACCGCATCTCGATCAGCGGCACGATGCCCTCGTTGACGTCGAGCTCGGCCATCCGCTCGGGGGTGTCGGCGAGGTTGCGCAGGATCGGGGCGAGCCACTTCTTGAGGAAGTTGCCGCCGACGTAGTCACCGCAGTGGTTGATCGGTCCCTTGGCCTGCGCGCTGGTGCCGGTGAAGTCGATGATGATGCGCGGTCCGGCGGGCCGGCCGTTCTCGGGGTCGGCGGGTGCGTCGCTGACCTTGGTGAGCGTGATCCGCTGGGTGTGCAGCTGCGGCGCGTCGACGCCGTCGTGCTCGGCGTAGTCCTCCCAGACGTAGGTGCCGTCGGGGATCTTGGCGAGGATCTCGCGCCGGTAGGTCTCCGTGGTCCGGTCGAGGATCGCGTCGAACGCCGCCTCGATCTGGGCCCGCCCGTAGCGCTCGAAGAGCTCGGCCAGCCGCCGCGCGCCCATGAGGCAGGCCGAGCACTCGGCGTCGAGGTCGGCGGCCAGTGAGTCCGGCATGCGGGAGTTGCGGGTCATGATGCGCAGGGCCGCCTTGTTGGGAACTCCCTTGTCCCACAGCTTGATTGGCGGCACGGAGAGACCTTCCTCGTGCACGCTCGTCGCGTTGCTCGGCATCGACCCGGGCACCGCGCCGCCGATGTCGTCGTGGTGCCCGAACGCCTGCACGAACGCCACCACCTCGGGCCCGCTTCCCGAGTCGTGGAAGACCGGTACCGTCACGCAAAGGTCAGGCAGGTGCCCGATGCCGCCCTCGGACTCGTAGACGTCGTTGTGGAAGAAGACGTCGCCCTCGGCCATCTCGGCCAGCGGGAAGTCGCGGACGACCGGGTGCACGAGTGCCGAGTAGGACCGTCCGGTGAGCTTGCGCAGCTGTCGGTCGTGGATGCCGGCGCGGAAGTCGTGGGCGTCGCGGATCATGGGGGAGCGGCTGGTGCGCGCGATCGCCGTCTCGACCTCCATCTCGACGCTGGCGAGGGTGCCCTGGACGATCTCGACGAGGATCGGGTCGACCTCGGCACCCTCGGGGGTGAGGCGGTTGCCGTGCTCGTATGCCGTGGGGAGACCTGCCGTGTTGACCATCAGTGCGTGTCCTCCTCGTCCTTCGTCATGCGGGTGATCACGAGGTTGCCGAAGTCGTCGACCCGCACCTCGAACCCGGGGTGCACCGGCACCGTCGACCCGAACTCCTCCACGATCGCCGGCCCCGCAAACCTGTCGCCCGCGCGAAGGTCTGGCCGCCAGTAGACGGGCGTGGCGGCATACCCGTCGTCGGCGTCAAAGCACACCTGCCGGCTGCTGCGAGTCTTCGGAACATTTCCCTGGCTGGAACCATGACGATCTTCCGAAGACTCGCCAGCGCGGGGGGTGAGGCGGTGCAGCTCGGGGCGGGTGATGGGGCCGATGCCGGTGACGCGCAGGTTGACCCACTCGACCTGCTGGGTCGGGTCGGCCCGGAAGTCGTAGCCGTAGAGCGCCCGGTGCGCCTCGTGGAAGGCGGCCGCCACCCCGTCGGCGTATGCCGCGTCGACGGGCCCGTCGGGCGCCGGCACCCGCACCTCGAAGGCCTGTCCGAAGTAGCGCAGGTCGACGCTGCGCGCGAACTGGTGCTCGTCAGCCGAGAAGCCCTCAGCATCAAGGGCTTTCGCCGCCCGGGCGGTGAGGTCCTCGAAGATGGCCTGCACGGATTCCAGGTCGAGAGCGGAGTGCCGTGCCACCGCGGTCTGGACGTAGTCGTTCTTCACGTCGACCGTCAACAGCCCGAACGCGCTGACGTTGCCCGGGTTCGGCGGCACGACGACCCCGGCCAGGCCGAGGATGTCGACCAGCCGGCAGGCCAGCAGCGACCCGGACCCGCCGAAGGTCGTCAGCATGAAGTCGCGCACGTCGAGTCCGCGCTTCACCGACACCTGGCGCAGGGCGTTCGCCTGGTTCCACGCGGAGATCTCGAGAATGCCTGTGGCGCAACGTGTCTCGTCGAGTCCAAGCTGCTCGGCCAGTTCAGCGATCCCCGCTCGCGCGGCCTTCACGTCCAAGGGGATCTCGCCTCCGAGCAGGTGCGGCGGGATGCGGCCCAGCACCACGTGGGCGTCGGTGATGGTCGGTTCGGTGCCGCCCTTGGCGTAGCAGAGCGGGCCAGGGTCGGCGCCGGCCGACTGCGGGCCGACCTTGAGCGTGCCCTCGGGGGAGATCCACGCGATCGAGCCGCCACCCGCACCCACCGTGACGACGTCGATCATCGGGATCTTGCTGGGGTAGGCGCCGACCGTGCCCTCCGTCGTCAGCGTCGGCTCGCCGTCGAGCACCACCGACACGTCCGTCGACGTCCCGCCTCCGTCGCAGGTCAGCACCTTGTCGAACCCGGCCTTCCGCGCGATCAGCCCGGCACCGAGCGCGCCAGCGGCCGGTCCCGACAGCACCGTCGTGATCGGCTGGTTGACCACCTCGTCGGCTGACAGGACCCCGCCGTTGGACTTCATGATGGAGAACGGGATCTCGGGCGCGATCTGGTCGAGCCGCTCGTGGATGTTCTGCACGTAGCGCGAGACGTTCGGCTTCACCGCTGCGTCGACCAGCGTCGTCATGGACCGCTCGTACTCGCGGTACTCCCGCAGCACCTCGCTCGAGATGGACACCACCGCCTCGGGGTGCTCACGCCGCAGCACCTCGCGCATGGCCAGCTCGTGGGAGTCGTCGGCGTAGGAGTGGAGGAAGCAGACGCCGATCGTCGTGATCCCACGCTCGCGGAACCACCGAGCGGCAGCCACCGCTGAAGCCTCGTCGAAAGGACGGATCTCGTTGCCCTGGAAGTCGATTCGCCCCCCGACCGTCCGCACCAGGTCCGCCGGCACGATCCGTGGTGGCTTCACCCAGAAGTAGGAGTTGCCATACCCGTCCGGCACCGCCTGCCGCGCGATCTCGAGCATGAACTCGTAGCCCTCGGTCGTGACGAACCCCAGTCGCTCCACCTTGCCCTCGAGCAGCTTGTTGGTCGCGACGGTGGTGCCGTGGCTGACCGACGAGATGTCCGCGCCCGTCGCCCCCATGAGGTCGAGCACCTTCGTCACGCCCTCGATGAACCCGTCCGCCGGGTTGCTCGGCGTCGACGGGGTCTTGGTCGTGACCAGGTCGCCAGTCGCCTCGTCGAGCGCCACCACGTCGGTGAACGTGCCGCCGGTGTCGATGCCGATCCTGATGCGCCGCGCCATGCGTGCGATTCAACCGACCGCGCGCGGGGCCGGGCGTCGGCACAAGTTGCCAACCGTGCCCCACGACGAGGGTGAGGTATGCCGCGTGGCCGGCCACGCGGCATACCTCACCTCACTCTCGGGCGTCGATGGTGAGCTCGGGTGCGGCAGCGAGCAGCGAGCGGTCCGAGGTGAGCAGGCGCATTCCCTCGGTGCGCGCCTGCGCGAGCAACATCCGGTCGAACGGGTCGTGCCGGGCGAGCTCAGGGAAGGACACGATCGCTTCCGCGTGCTCCGACGTCAGCGGCAGCTCGCGCAACCCCGCAGCCGCCGCGCCATTGCTGACCGAGCCGTCGACGGCCAGTTTGCCCATGGCCGTCTTGATCGACGTCTCGACGACGCTGACGGCTGAGTAGTGACTGGCCGCTGCCCGGATCAGGTCGCGGGCGCCATCGCCGAGACGCGGGTTGTCACCCAGGACCCACAGCAGCGCATTGGTGTCGAGGAGGATCACGCCTTGTCCCAGCCCTTGCCGTAGAACATCTCCTGGATCTCAGGATCGATGCCGTCGAAGAGGTCGGGGTCGTACTCGACGCCGACCCAGCCCTCCACGCCGAAGGTGACTTCGACGTCCTGGTGCACGACGAGGTCGACGACCGGCTTGCCGGCGCGCGCGATGGTGACCTTCTCGCCGGCGAGGACCTTCTCGATCAGCTTGGACAGCTGCGACTTCGCCTCGTGGACGTTGACCTGGGTGGGCATGGGGCAAGTCTACGCTCACATGGCTAAGTCTGGCTAAGGCTTCTCGATGGTCCGGACGGCGAGGGCGATGGGGTCGCTGCCGTAGAGGGGCACCTCGTGCCAGTCGAGCGTCATGGTGCCGTCCGGTCGGCCGCGCAGCAGCAGTCGGTGCGGCAGCTCGACCAGCCGCAGCTCGGCGACGAACTCCGCACCCTCCCAGCCGCCGGCGGCCACGACCGGGAGCATCGCGTCGCCGACCACGAGTGCCGACTCGGCCCACTCTCCGTGGCCGACCACGATCGGCGCGTCCGCGCCGACCAGGCTCAGCTCCCACCCGCCGCCGGCCGCGCGCGGACCCAGCTCCGCGGCGGCATACCGCTCGGCGACGGTGCTCTCGGGCGCGCGCCTCCACGTCGCACCTCTCGGGCCGTCGGCGCTGCCACCGGGCAGGGGCACGGCGAGCGCGGCCATGCGTGCGGCGAGGGCGTCGTCGTCGGTGGCGGCGCCCGGTCGGTCGATTGCCGGGAGCAGGTGCGTCCAGACCAGGTCGAGCACGGCCTGCATGTCGACGGTCTCCTCGGTGATCGCGAGGGCGACGTCCTGGTCGGGCAGCACGATCGCGAACTGTCCGTAGGCGCCGTCGCCGCGGTAGCCGACGCGACCGCCCCAGAACGAGCAGCCGTAGCCCTGGGTCCAGTCCGGGTTGGGTGCCTCCTCCCGGTTCGGCAGGCCCGTGGGGGCAGTGGCCGTGGTCACCCAGTCCTCGGAGAGCAGCTGCTCGCCCCGCCAGCGACCGCGGTCGAGGTAGGTCTGCGCCAGCGCGTGGACCGCGTCGGTGCCGAGGTGCAGTCCCGAGAAGCCGAGCTCGCGTCCGGTGGCTGTGACATGCCAGCAGGCGGCGTCCTGGGAGTCGGGGTCCAGGTGGGCGAGCAGCCGAGGCTGCAGCGGGTCGAGCAGCGAACCGCCCGTGACGCCCCGGACCGCGCTCGCGACCAGGTAGGTCGCGATCTGGTTGTAGGCCCAGGCGGTTCCCGGTTCGTGCTCGGGCTCGTGGGCGAGGATCGCGGCGAGGACCGGGTCGGTGCCGTCGTTCGAGGGCAGGTATGCCGCCTGGTTGGGTTCCGGAAGCCAGGCCTCGGTGTCGTGGCCGGTTGCCATCTGGAGGCACTGGCCCAGAGTGAGTCGCCGGTAGCGCTCGGGGATCACGATGTCGGTGGGGAGGTCGCTTGCCTGGATGAGGTCGAACACGGGGTCGTCGAGGCTGACGCGGCCCTCGTCGACGAGGAAGCCCACGGCGGTGGCGGCGAACGACTTGCTGAGCGAGTAGAGCAGCTGGATCCGGTTGGGGGAGTAGGGCGCCCACCAGCCGCGTGCGATCACGTGACTGTGTCTGGCGAGGATCAGGCTGTGGGGGTCATGGCCGTCCCGCTCCAAGGCGTCGACGAAGTCGAGGATCCCGCGGGCGTCGACTCCCTGGGCGGACGGTGTGCTGGCGGGGAGGAGTGCCGCCACGTCAGCCCTCGGCGCGCCCGGTGGGCTCGGTGGGCTCGGTCGCCCCCTCTGACTCGGCGCCGAACCGGCTGCGGTGCTCGACGGGGATGAGCGGCGTCTTCGCTCGCGCCCGGATCTCCTGCACGGCCCACGTGTTCCCGTCGGGGTCGGCGAAACCGAAGAACGTCCCGCCGTCGCGCGGGTCGATCACCTGCACCTCGCTGCACTCGACCCCACGGCCGACCAGCTCGTCGCGCGCAGCGCGGGCGTCGGCGACCACCAGTTGGAGCCCGCGCATCGACCCCGGTGCCATCTCCTGCTGCGACGGCAGGGTGCCGACGACGATCGAGCAGCCCGAACCCGGTGGGGTCAGCTGGGCGACGTCCATGTGCTCGTTCGTGGTGTGGTGGTCGAGGGTGAAGCCGACCTGGTCGCGGTAGAACGCGATCGCCCGGTCGAGGTCGGAGACGGGGAGCACGACGACTTCGAGGGTCCAGTCCATGCCGTCAGTCTGGTGCTCGCACCCGCCGCGGTCCACCGGTTCGTTCGCGACGATCGCGCAGCTCGCCACGGGTCGCGCACCCGCCGCTGCGCGAACGGTGTCACAGTGCGCGAACGTCCGGTCCATCGCACGCGCATCCCGGCCGCCGCCATGACATCCGTCATGAGTTCGCGTCAACTCTTCGCCAACGGCGCGTCATTTCTTCGTCGCAGTCGTCAGGAGGTGTCGCAAGCCATTGCGCGGCAAGGGAACTCGGGACAGGTTGCCACGTGACGGCACCACCGTCCTCACCCCCCAAGGAGACAGTGAATGCGTAAGCAGATCCTCTCGGCCGCGCTCGCGTCGGCCGCCGCGATCGGCCTTGCGACCGGGGCCGCGACCACGGCCACGGCTGCGTCGAGCAACGGACGGGCGCACGCCGCCCGTGTGTGCGCCACCCCCAGCTCGCCCACCACGGCGGCGTGCAGCTCGATGAAGCTGGTCAACGACCAGGGCCTCGCGGTCAACCCCAGCGGCCGCACCATCACCCCAAACGCCATCTCGGGCAAGAGCCCCGCAGACATCCAGAGCGCCTACAAGGTGGCCGGGCTCTCCTCCGGCGGCCGGACCGTCGCGATCGTCGACGCCTATGGCTACCCGAACGCCGAGCGCGACCTTGCCGTCTACCGCTCCCAGTGGGGCCTGCCTGCGTGCACCGTCGCAAGCGGCTGCCTGCGCATCATCAACCAGACGGGTGGCACCTCGCTGCCCCGCTTCGACGTCGGCTGGGCCGGTGAGCAGGCGCTCGACCTCGACGCCGTGTCGGCCACCTGCCCCGACTGCAAGATCGTCCTGGTGCAGGCCAGCAGCGCCTCGCTGACCAACCTCGGCACAGCCGTCAACACGGCCGCCAAGCAGCCCGGCGTCGTCGCGATCTCCAACAGCTACGGCGGTGGCGACCTCGCCGACAGCAGCTACGGCAGCTACTACAACCACCCGGGCATCGCCGTCACAGCATCGACCGGTGACAACGGCTACCAGGGCGGCTCCTACCCCGCCTCCTCGCACTACGTCACCGCCGTCGGTGGCACCTCGCTGGTCAAGGACGGCAGCGCCCGTGGCTGGTCCGAGTCCGCGTGGAGCGGCGCGGGATCCGGCTGCACCACCCTCAACGCCGCACCGGCCGGGCAGACCACGGCGATGACTGCCTGCTCGGGCCGCGCGATCGCCGACGTGTCCGCCGTCGCCGACCCGAACACCGGCCTTGCCACCTATGCCCCGACCACCAAGACCAGCTCGTCGTGGGCGCAGTACGGCGGCACGAGCCTGTCCGCCCCGATCGTGGCCGCGGTCTACGCCCTGTCGGGCAACACCGCCGGCTACGCCAACACCATCCCCTACGCCAACCCGGGCGGCCTGTTCGACGTGACCTCCGGCAGCAACGGCAGCTGCGCCAGCTGGTGCACCGCCAAGTCCGGCTGGGACGGCCCCACCGGCCTCGGCACCCCGAACGGCACCTCCGCCTTCTGAGCAAAGCCTCCACGCGGCATACCTCGCACCATCGGTGAGGGGTATGCCGCGTGGTCGCGTCAGTGGGGGAACGACGTCCGCGCGGGTCTCTCGAGGTCGTCGCGGTAGCCGCGGATGAGGTCGAGGTTGCGGTCCCGCAGGTGGTCGAAGCCCTGGCCGATGTTGGAACCCGGCGTCAGGGACGACAGGGCCGTGGCCGGGTCGAGCACGGCCGACACCCACCCCTCGTGCGAGGCCGCCTTGGCAACGATGTGGCCGATGGGCGTGACGATGTGGGAGTTGCCGAAGTAGAGGACACCAGCAGGGTCTGCGCCGGTGGCATTGGCACCGATGACGAAGACGTGGTTGTCGTAGGCCCGCGCCCGCGACGTCAGCTCCCAGATGTCGGCTGACCGCAAGAGTGCGGACGGTCGCACGATCACCTCTGCGCCCTGCACCGCCTGGATGCGCGACAGCTCGGGGTAGTCGCCGTCGAAGCAGACGATCATCCCGATCTTCCCGAGGTCGGTGTCGACCACCGTGACGGTGTCGCCGGGCGTGACCCAGCCGCCGCCGTCCACGTGCTCGGTGCAGAACGGGTGTGTCTTCCGATAGACGCCCGCGACCTCACCGGACCGGTCGATCAGGACCGACGCGTTGTAGACCACCCCGCGCGACGGCCCGCGTTCGTAGGTGCCCAGCACGGCATACACACCAAGGTCTTTCGCCACCTGCTGTTGCGGTTCGGTGACGGGTCCCGGGATCTCCGACACGAGGTCCCAGAGCTGCTCCGCCGTGCAGTCGGGCGTGAAGCCCGTGGTCGCGGTCTCGGGCAGCACGACCAGCTCCGCCCCGGTCGCGTCGACGCAACGCCGGGTGAAGTCGACGCACTTGTCGAGGTTCTTGCGCACGGCCTCGGGCGACAACGGCCCGGGCACCGGCGCGATCTGGACTGCGGCTGCAGTGAATGCGCGCATCTATCGGCCTCCGATCGCCCATCCCACGATAACCCCGGCGAGGGCGACGGCCCCTCCCGTGAGCACGCCCCGCCTGAAGTCGTGCGGTCCACGGGAGGCGGTCGACGTGCCGACGCCCGGGATGGGTCTGGCACCGCTGGCCGCTTCCTCGACGACCACCGGCGGCGCCTTGCGTTCCTTGCGCACACCGGCAATGTCGTCGTCGACCGCCTCGAAGAACTGGCCGGCCATCTTGCGGGTCACGCCGCTCAACATCCGTTGTCCCACACCGCCGATGACCCCGCCGACGGTCGCGTCCGCGTCGTAGGTGAGGGCAGTGCCACCCCCGTCACCGGATGCGAGCCGCACGACGACATCGGCGTCGACGGTGCCGGGAGCGCCAGCGCCCCGGGCCCGCATCCGGAACTGCCCCGGCGGCTGCGGGTCGAGCAGTGCGACCGTGCCGTCGTAGGTGCCCTTGATCGCGGCGACCCCTGCGGTGATGGTCATGGCATAGGCGTCCGGACCGGATGGCGTCAGTGACTCGACGCCCGGCAGCGTGCGCGCCAGCACCTCGGGGTCGTGGAAGGCGTCGTAGACCTGTTGCGGGTCGGCCTTCAGGGCAGCCGTGCCGGAGATCTTCACCGGTCCTCCTGGGTCTGTGTGGACGATGACGGGGTATGCCGCGTGCGCGCCAACGAGGGCCAGTCGCCGGCCGCGTGCCGCTGGCGCAGCTGCCACAGCTCGACCGGCGAGATGGGCATCGAGCGGATCGGGAAGCCCTCGGCGTCCTCGATGGCGGAGGCAATGACGGCACTGACGGGGATGCACCCGGCCTCGCCGGCGCCCTTGATTCCCAACGGGTTCAGCGGCGACGGCGTCTCGAGGTGGTCGGTCTCGATCACCGGCACCTCGGAGGCGTAGGGCATCAGGAAGTCCATGAACGACGCGTTGAGCAGCTGGCCAGACTCGTCGTAGACCATCCGCTCGTAGAGGGCCCCGCCCACGCCCTGCGCGACGCCTCCGTGGACCTGCCCCTCAACGATCATCGGGTTGATCATCGGCCCGCAGTCGTGGACCACGCAGTAGCGCAGGATGCGGATCTCGGCGGTCACCGGGTCGGTCTCGACGATCGCAGCGTGCATGCCGTTGGCGAAGGTCGCCTGCGTGGGGGAGTAGAAGTCCTTGCCCTCCAGGCCCGGTTCGTCGTCGTCGGCCACCGGTGGCTTGGACGGGTCGTTGCTGCCGGCGAACTGGGTGGCGGCCTTGGCGGCCTCGTCGAACGCGTAGCGCAGCGGGTTGGACATCACCGACACCGTGCCGAGCGACATGTGCGTGTCAGGGGCGCCCTTGACGCGGATGTCACCGTCGACGATCTCAAGGTCGTCGGCACTGACCTCGAGCGCGTCTGCCGCGATCCGCAGCGCCTTGGCCCGCACGTTGCGCGCCGCCAGCGCGATCGCGTTGCCGCTCATCACCGCGGCACGCGAGGCGAACGTGCCCACGGCATACGGCATGCGCCTCGTGTCACCGGTGGTGACGTGGACGTCCTCGAGCGGCACCCCGAGCTCGCTGGCGACGACCTGCGCGAACACCGTCTCGTGTCCCTGCCCCTGTGAGGTGAGGCCGGTCGAGACGTTGACCCGCCCGCTGGTCTCGACCTGGATGTGCCCACCCTCGTAGGGCCCCACCCCGGTGCCCTCGACGTAGCAGCCGATCCCGAGCCCGACCTTGCGACCGGCGGCCTCAGCCTCGGCCCGGTATGCCGCGAAGTCGTCCCAGCCGACGAGCGCCTTGAGTTTGTCGAGGCTCGCGGGGAAGTCACCGGAGTCGTAACGCAGGGGCCGCCCGTCCTGGAAGAGCAGCCCGTGGTCGTAGGGCATCTCGCTGGGGAGGATGAAGTTGCGGCTGCGCACCTCGGTGCGGTCGAGGCCGAGCTCGTCGGCGATGGCGTCGATCGTGCGCTCCATGGCGAAGCAGCCCTGCGGTCGTCCCGCACCTCGGTAGGGCGTGACGAGCACGGTGTTGGTGTAGAGCGACCAGAACTCGACGCGGTAGGCGCCCGGCTTGTATGGGCCGAGCAGCTGGGTCGAGGTGATGATCGGGACGATGATGCCGTAGGGCGTGTAGGCGCCGTTGTCGTGCCAGAGCTTGACGTCGAGTGCGAGGATGCGGCCGTCGTCGTCGAAGCCGACCTTGACGGTCTGGAGCTGGCCGCGCTCGTGTGCGCTGGACGTGAAGTGCTCCCGACGGTCCTCGACCCACTTGACCGGGTGGCCGAGAAGCCTTGCGGCCCAAGGGATCAGCACCTCCTCGGGCCAGGGGTGGTTGATCTTGACGCCGAACCCGCCGCCGACGTCGGGCGCGATGCACTCGACCTTGGCCAGCGGCAGGTCGAGCTTGGCGGCCACCGCGGCCCGCACGCCGGTCGAGGTCTGGGTGGAGGAGTAGAGACGCAGCTCGCCGTTGTCGTCGTCCCAGCGCGCGTAGACGCCCTTGCCCTCCATCGGCATGCAGGCGCTGCGCTCGATCGACAGGTCGAGCTCGAGCGTGCGGGGTGCGGCGGCCATGGCGGCATCGACGTCGCCGACCTCCTGGAGCATGTGCGCGGAGACGTTGTCGGTCACGTCGTCGTGCACGAGTGCCGTTGCGTCCCTTGCCATCTCGATGCCCACGACGGGGGTGAGGAACTCGTACTCGACCCGGATGCGCTGGGCGACGTCCTCGGCGACGTAGCGGTCGCGGGCGATCACGAGGACGATCGGCTCACCGACGTGGTTGACCTCGTCCTTGGCGAGTGCGTATGCCGTGCGCCCGTGCGTCAGCGTGGGGTGGGGGATGAGCAGCGGCAGGGGCTCGCCCACCCGGCCGGGCAGGTCCTCGTGCGTCCAGATGCCCACGAGGCCGTCGACCTCGAGGGCATCCGTGACGTCGATGTCGACGATGCGGGCATGCGCGTGCGGGCTGCGGACGAACGCCGCCGCCAGGGCGTCGTGGCCCAGGTCGTCGAGGAACCGGCCGTTTCCGGTGACCAGGCGCGGGTCCTCGCGCCGCGCAACTGGCGCTCCGAACATGCTTGTCGTCATTGGCCTTTCGCCTCCTGACGCAGCTCGGCGGCGCGAAGCACGGACTTTACGATGTTCTGGTATCCGGTGCAGCGGCACAGGTTGCCCGAGATCGCCTCGCGGGCCTCCTCGGCCGTGGGGTCGGGGTTCTCGTCGAGGTAGGCCGTGATCGTCGTGACGAACCCGGGAGTGCAGAACCCGCACTGCAGCCCGTGGCACTCGGTGAACGCCTGCTGCACCGGGCCCATCGCGTCCTGCGTGCCGAGCCCCTCGACCGTCGTGATCCGGTGTGGCTGAGCGCTGACGGCGAACATCAGGCACGACCGCATCGGTGCATCGTCGACGAGCACCGTGCACGCGCCACACACGCCGTGCTCGCACCCGACGTGGGTGCCGGTCAGGCCGAGATCGTGGCGCAAGAAGTCCGACAGCAGCCGCCGCGCCGGCACCCGTGCATGCCGCGGCACGTCGTTGACCGTGACGGTGACGTCGAGCAGCTCCTCGTCGACGGGCTCACTCATGCTGCCCTCCCGGCGGCGTCGGTGAGGGCGAGGCGGGCGAGCTCGACCGCGAGCATGCGCCGGTATGCCGCGGTGGCGTGGATGTCGTCCTCGGGCGCCACCGCGTCACCGACGGCGTCGGCGCTGGAAGCCCAGTCGACCGCGGCAGGCTCCTGACCGGCATACGCGGCGGAGAGGTCGAGGACGGTCGGGACGTCGGTGACCGAGACGAAGCCCAGCCGCACCCCGCTCACCACACCATCGGTGACGGTCACGGCAGCACCCACGCCCGCGAGGGCGTAGTCGCCGTGCCGTCGCGCGCGCTCGAGGAAGGCCGTGCCGGTGCCGCTCGGGAACCGCGGGAACCGCACAGCCGTCGCCAGCTCATCCTCAGACAGCGACGTCTCCAACGGCCCGAGAAAGAAGTCGTGCCAAGGGATTTCGCGCGATCCACTCATTCCACACACCTCCACGACCCCGTCGCACATCGCCAGGATCGTCGGCATCTCCCCGGCCGCGTCCGCGTGGGCGATCGACCCCACCGTGGTGCCGCGGTTGCGGATGACGGGGTGCGCCACGTGGACGAGAGCCTGGCGCAGCAGGGGCAACGCGGCATACGCCCGCTCGTCACGCTCCAGACCTGTGTGCCGCACCAGCGCGCCCACCCGCACCGAGCCGTCGTCGACCGCCACGGCGTCGAGCCCGGCCACCTGGTTGATGTCGACGAGGTGCCCCGGCGACGCGAGCCGCATGTTGAGGATCGGCACGAGGCTCTGGCCGCCGGCGAGCACCTTGCCGTCGTGACCGACCTCGCCCAGCACCGCGACGGCCTCGTCGACCGACCGGGGTGCATGGTGGACGAAGGGAGCCGGCTTCATGCAACCATCCTGCCCCGGCTCACCGGTTCCGTCGGTCGTCCTGGTAGAGGTCGTCGACGCCATCGCTGTCGCCATAGGTCTCCCGGCCACCGAGGGCGATCGCGGCCCCCTCCTGGCGCTCGGCCCGCTCGCGCAGCTCGCGCGGCGCGAGCGACTTCGCGAGGTGGTAGCCGGCGACGGCGACGATCGTGCCGAGTGCGATGCCGGAGAGCGAGAAGTTGTCGCTGAACTTCAGCTCGACGTTGCCGATGCCCATGATGATGCCGGCGGCGAGCGGCACGAGGTTGATCGGGTTGCCGAAGTCGACGCCGTTCTCCTTCCAGATCTTGGCGCCGAGCAGGCCGATCATGCCGTAGAGGACGACGGTGATCCCGCCCAGCACCCCACCGGGGACGGCGTTGACGAGGGCGCCGAACTTCGGGCACAGACCGAGCAGGATGGCGACCAGCGCCGCGACGTAGTAGGCCGCGGTGGAGTAGACGCGGGTCGCGGCCATCACGCCGATGTTCTCGGCGTACGTCGTCGTGGGGGAGCCGCCGACCGCGGACGCGACGGCCGTGCCGACACCGTCCGCCGCGATGGCGCGACCCATGTAGGGGTTGAGGTCGTGGCCGGTCATCTCGGCGACCGCCTTGACGTGGCCGGTGTTCTCGGCGATGAGCGCGATGACGGCGGGCAGCACCAGCAGGATCGCCGCCATCGAGAACGTCGGCATGTGCCAGCCCGCGATCTCCTTGCCGTCGGCGCCCATCATCGTCTTGTTGGGAAAGCCGATCCACGCAGCTTCCTTGACCGCTTGGAAGCTCACCCGGTTGTGCTCGGTCGCCTCGGTCGCACCGCCCAGCACCGAGGTGATCGGGCCGACCGTCTTGTCGAGCACCCACGACAGGACGGTGCCGAAGACGAGGGCGAGGAAGACGGCGATGCGCCCGATGAATCCCTTGAACGCCACCGCGCACACGATCGTGAACACCATGACGAAGAACGCGACCCACTGGTCCTGCGGCCAGTAGATGCCGGCGACGACCGGTGCGAGGTTGAAGCCGATGAGCATGACGACCGCGCCGGTGACGGCGGGCGGCAGCACCCTGTGCAGCAGGCCGGACCCGAGGAAGTGGATGAGCAGGCCGATGAGGGCGAGCACGACACCGGCGATGAGGATCGCGCCGGTCACGCGGGCCGAGTCGCCGCCCTGGGCACGGATCGCCGCGACGCCGCCGACGAACGCCGCGGACGTGCCGAGATAGCTCGGCACCTTGCCCTTGACGATGAGCAGGAAGATCACCGTCGCGACACCGCTCATCATGATCGCGAGCTGCGGGTTGAGGCCCATGACGATCGGGAAGACGAACGTGGCCCCGAACATCGCCACGACGTGCTGCGCGCCGAGCCCGACGGTCTTGCCCCACCCGAGTCGCTCGTCGGGTGCGACGACGTCGTCCGGTCCGGCGAGGTTGCCGTCGCCGTGCAGCTTCCAACCCAGGCCCAAGCTCATGCGGACTCCTTCGTCACTGCCGCGCTGTCAGGGGTGGCGCGGCTCACAGCCCTGCTCGATACGCGCAACCTAGCGGCCCACCGGCCCCGTTCATTGGGCAATTGTTGCTATCGGCGTGGCATCGCGTTTCGGCAGACGTGCCTTGCGGCCCGAGCCACCGGTATGCCGCGTGGTCACCTCGCACTTCGGGCCACCCGGGGTTGGTGCTGACGTCATGGTCGAGCGTCCGTGGCCCGAAGTCGGTCAGATGCCGCGCATCTGGTGGACCTTGAGCGCGAGGGCCAGCTTGAGCCGCAGCTGCGGGTCGGTGGTGAAAGGACCGAGCATGCGCTCGAGCTTGGCGATGCGGTAGCGCAGGGTGTTGTAGTGGAAGAACAGGATTCGCGCGGTCTCGGCGACGTTCATGTTGGTGTCGATGAGGATCGAGAGGGTGTTGCGAAGGTCGGCGTTCTCGGCGACGTCGTCGTCGGCCAGCGGACCGAGTGACTCCTGCACGAACCGGCGCAGGTCGGCGCTGTCGGGCACCAGTGCCAGCAACCGGAAGATCCCGAGCCCGTCGAAGTGCGTCAACGCCGAGTCGCCGTGCAGCTGCCGTCCCACACCCACCGCGCTCAGCGCCTCGTCGTAGGCGCGGGGCAGGTCGGCGACCGTGTCGATGGGGCGGGAGACCCCGGTGGAGAACGTGCGACGACCGCCGCCACCGTCGCCGCGCACGACGCGGACGATGTCACCGACCTGGCGCATCACGGCCTCGGTGTCGGCGTCGTCGGCCACGGCGAGCAGGGCGACGACCTCCTGGCTGAAGCCCATCACCGGTGCCCGGGGGTCGCGGACCGCCATCGCCTGGTTCCACGCGCGCGAGAACCGTTGCTGCAGCTCGGTCACCTCCTCGCTGGTGCGCGTGGTGTGTTCGTCGTCCTCGTCGGTCTCGGCCACCACGACGACGAGTCGCCGGTCGATGTCCCAGCCGAGCGCGGCGGCATGCAGGATCGCCTCGGACGCAGCGCCGGCCCGGCCCGCCAGGGCGTCGCGCAGGAACTCCGCGCGGTACTTGCTCTCCACCGCGGAGACGGCCTGCTCCTTGGTGATGGCCAGGGCCGCGACCGTGGCGGCGCGTTCGAGCAGATGCACGTCGTCGGCGGTGAGGTCGCGGTCCTGCACGAACGCCACGAGCAGCCCGTGGTTGAGCTGTCCTGCCACGATCCGCACGAGAGCCCGACCGGCGTCGGCGGCGCCGCTCGGCCGGATGCCGACGCGCTCGTACTCGGTGATGAGCCGACCCGTCCGGTCGAAGCAGTCGAGCGCGTGCGCCGCCTCCAGCGCCGAAGCCGACCCGGCCTCGGCCAGCACCCGCCCGTCGGTCGAGGTCACCATCGTCGCGCCGTCGAGGAACTCGGCCAGCCGCCCGCAGAGGTCCTCGAGTCCACCGCCGGCGAGCACGATCTCCACGAGGATCTGGTGCGCCTCGTCGACCCGCGCGAGGATGCCGGCCTGCTGGTCGAGCAGCGCGCCCAGCGCCTCGGTGACGACCGTGGCGGGATCGGCGTCGGTCACGACCATGCTCACCCCGGACGCGCCGGCGGCTGCCCGCAGGGCCTTGGTCCGGCTCGCGGTCGGTGCCGGTCCACCCGCCAGCACCACGGCAGCCGCTCCACCGTCGGCCTGGTCCGCCACCACCTCCGCGACCCGCGCCGAGTCGAGGGACGCCGCGTCGACGCACACGAGGTGGTGCGCACCCGGCATACGGCCCGGGTCGTGGAGCGACGCGCGCGTGACGACGACATCGGTGTCACCGTGCACCTGGGCCAAGCGCAGCGACGGCAGCTCGAGGAGTCGGTGCAGTGGCAGCCCGGCCACGAGCTCGCGGGCAGGGGAGGGCGAAGCGGCCGAAGAGGCAGACGCCACCGATGGCAACTCCGCGTCACGCAGGGCCCGATCGTTGGCAACATTCACCATGAGGTGACTGTAATCGCACTGGGTAGCGTCGCACCGTCGGTCAACCCAACCCCCGGAGGTCGCCCGTGCCCGCGTCGACGGTGTGGCCGGCTGCCGTGTCGCAGCGTTCGGCCGACCTCGTCGGCGGCTCCGAGCCGGTGCGGGCGCGCGTCCTCGGGGCGTTCCCGACCGCCGTGTACCTGCTCGTGAGCGACCGGGTGCTGCCGGTCGTGACGAGCGACGCGCTGCGGCTCCCGACGTCGGTCGTCGTGGCGCAGCCGGCGCGTCTTGTCGGGTGGGGCGTGCAGCCCGGCGACCGCGTGAGCGTGGGACGCGGCGAGGTGCGGCTGCCTGACGTGACGCTGCGCGGAGTACGTTCCTGGCGACCCCCGCGAGTGCCTGTGTGTGCGCGCACACCAATGGTGCCAACGGATTTCGGTGTCGATGGCGCCTGGTCCGCGGCCGCCAGGACCGTGGTCGACACGGTGCTGGCCGGAGGTGACGTGGACGCGCGGGTCAGTGTGCTCATCGGCGCGGGCGTGGGCCTCACCCCGAGTGGGGACGACGTGCTCTGCGGCATCCTGCTCGGGCTGCGCCTGCGCGGGTCGGCCGCGGCGGCCGAGACGCTCTGGCGCGCGACCAGGCCGTGGCTGGCGGCGACCACGTCGCTGTCGGCGTCGCTGCTCACCGAGGCCTCGCATGGGTATGCCGTGCCTCCCGTCGTGCGCCTCGCGCGGGCGCTCGCAGGTGCTGACCTCGCTGCCGTCGGCCGCGCGGTGGACGAGGTCCTGGCCATCGGCCACACCTCCGGCGCCGACCTCCTCGCCGGCTTCGGCGCCGCCCTCGCACCCAAGGGGACGGCCGCACCGGTCCGGCCCCTCACGGCCCTGGAAGGAGCACGCCGGTGACCGATGTGGTGGAGGTGCGCCGCGGGGCCTACCAGGACTCGGTGAGCCTCATGCAGGTCTCGCGCCAGGTGGCTGCGGCCGATGGCGTCGAGGCGGCCCAGGTGGCGATGGCCACCGACCTCAACCTCGAGGTCATCCGCGGCATGGGGTTCGAGCTGCCCGGCGACCTCGGGCCCAACGACCTGCTCATCGCGATCCGCGCCGGCTCCGACGCCGGCGTCACCGCCGGGCGCGCGGCGCTCGAGGACGCCCTGCTCGCGCTGCGCGGCACGGGGGCGTCCGCCGGTGGTTTCGGCGAGGCGCTGCCACCGCGCACGCTCGGCCGGGCGGTCGAGGAGGCAGGTGCCACGCTGGCGCTCGTCTCGGTGCCGGGGCAGTACGCCGTCACGGAGGCCTTCGACGCGATCGACCGTGGTGTCTCGGTGATGGTGTTCTCCGACAACGTCTCCGTCGAGGACGAGGTGGCACTCAAGGACGCGGCCGCCGGGCGCGGGGTGCTCCTCATGGGTCCGGACTGCGGCACCGCCGTCGTGGGCGGGGTGGCGCTGGGCTTCGCCAACGTCGTGCAGCCCGGACCGATCGGCATCGTGGCCGCCTCAGGCACCGGCGCGCAGGAGGTCATGGCACTGCTCGACGCGGCCGGGGTCGGCGTGAGCCACTGCCTCGGCGTCGGCGGTCGCGACCTCTCCGCGGCCGTGGGCGGCCGGTCGACGAGGCAGGCGCTCGCAGCCCTGGATGCCGACGAGGCGACGACCGCGATCCTCGTCGTCTCCAAGCCGCCGGCGCCGGAGGTGCTCGCCGAGCTCGAGGCGTATGCCGCGGGGCTGGCGACCCCCGTCCACTGGGCGACGCTCGGGGCGGGACGGCCGGACCTCACGACCGCAGTGGCTTCGGCCCTCGCAGAGCTGGACCACGGCATACCGGAGGAGTGGCCGCACTGGATGCCGCTCGTCGACGCCGAGGCTGGCCCGGGGGCGCCGCCACGGTCGGGCGGGTCGTTGCGTGGGTTGTTCGTGGGCGGCACGCTCGCCGACGAGGCGATGCTCGTCGCGGGGGAGCGGTTGGGCGCCATCCGGTCGAACATCCCGCTGTCGCCGGAGCTGGCGCTGGGCTCAGGCCTGCGTGACCGCGGCCATGTCGTCATCGACTTCGGCGACGACGACCTCACGCGCGGCCGGGCGCACCCGATGATCGACCCGAGCCTGCGGATGGAGCGGATCGTCGCCGAGGCGGCCGACCCGACGTGCGGCGTGCTGCTGCTCGACCTCGTGCTCGGTCACGGCGCCCACCCCGACCCCGGGCCGGAGCTCGCCGACGCCATCACGGCTGCGCGTGCCACGGCGGCCTCGGATGGTCGCGAGCTGCCGGTGGTCGTCGCGCTGGTCGGCACGTCCGGTGACCCACAAGGGTTTTCGGCCACCGCGGAGGTGTTGGCCGCGGCCGGGGCCGAGGTCTTCCTCTCCGCCGCTGAGGCCACCCGCCGCGCCATCCAACTGCTCGAAGGAGGCCACCGATGACACGGCCGTTGCAGGGACTCCTGGCCGACGACCCGGTGGTTGCCACCGCCGGGGTCGGGCTGTTCGCCGAGGCCCTGCGCGACCAGGCCGTCCCCGTCACCGAGACCGACTGGCAGCCTCCTCTCGCTGGGACCGAGCGCCACCTGGCGACCGTACTTGCCGACCCGCGACGGCGTGACGCGAATGCCCTTGCCCTCCAACGGATGACGGCCGCCGGCGCCGATCTTGTCGACGTCCGCCCGGCCCGTGAGGCGCTCGGGCTCGAACGTGGGACGTTCCTGCACGCCGGACCGCCGATCACCTGGGAGCGGGCCTCCGGTCCCATGCGTGGCGCCCTGGTCGGGGCCGTCCTGTTCGAGGGCCTGGCCGACACGCCGGAGGAGGCCGAACGACAGCTGGCGGCCGCGGCATACACCCTCGAGCCCTGCCACCACCGCGACGCGGTCGGACCCATGGCGGGCGTCATCTCGCCTTCGATGTGGCTCTTCGAGCTGCGCGACGAGGTGCACGACCACACCTCGTGGTGCTCGCTCAACGAGGGGCTGGGCAAGGTGCTGCGCTACGGCGCCTATGGGCCCGAGGTCATCGACCGGCTGCACTGGATGAACACCACCCTCGGCCCCCTGCTGCAGCAGGCGGTGCGGGCCGCCGGGCCGATCGACATCAAGGCGATCATCACCCAGATGCTCCAGATGGGCGACGAGGGCCACAACCGCAACCGCGCCGGCTCGCTCATGCTCCTGCGCGAGCTGCTGCCCGCCCTCATCGCCGCCGACGCCCCCGCCGCGGACGTCGCGGAGGCCGTGCGCTTCTCGGGCGCGAACGAGCACTTCTTCCTCAACCTGGGTATGCCGGCGTGCAAGCTCTCGACGATGGCTGCGGAGGGAATCCCCGGGTCGACGGTTGTGACGACGATGGCGCGCAACGGCACCGACTTCGGCATCCGGACGGCGGGCACGGGCGACCGGTGGTTCACCGGACCCGCCAACACCCCGGACGGGCTGTTCCTCGGTGACTACGGACCCGAGGACGCCAACCCCGACATCGGCGACTCGGCCATCACCGAGACCGCGGGCATCGGTGGGTTCGCGATGGCTGCGGCGCCCGCGATCGTCCGGTTCGTCGGCGGCGACGTCCCCTTCGCGCTCCGGGCCACGCGCACGATGTACGAGATCACGGTCGGTGAGCACACGGCATACCAGGTGCCGATCCTGGAGTTCCGCGGCACGCCCACGGGCATCGACGTCACCGCCGTGGCACGGACCGGCATCCTGCCGCAGATCAACACCGGCATGGCGGGGCGCGTTGCCGGCACCGGGCAGGTGGGCGCCGGTCTGGTGAACCCGCCCGCCGAGTGCTTCACCGCAGCGCTCGAGGCGCTCGCGGCAGCCGCGAGGTGACATGGCAGGATGGGCGACCGTGACGGCAGGCATCCTCGACGGTTCAGCGGTCCTGGCGACCATCAAGGACGAGCTGCGCGGGCGGGTGGCCGCACTGCGCGAGCGGGGCATCGTCCCCGGGCTCGGGACGGTGCTCGTCGGTGACGACCCGGGCAGCAAGTGGTACGTCAACGCCAAGCACAAGGACTGCGCTGAGGTGGGCATCACCTCGATCCGCCGCGACCTGCCCGCCGGGACGCCGCAGGCCGAGGTCGAGGCCGTCATCGACGAGCTCAACGCCGACCCCGAGTGCACCGGGTTCCTCGTGCAGCAGCCGACCGGCCTCGACGAGTTCGCGCTGCTGTCGCGCGTCGACCCCAGCAAGGACGTCGACGGCCTGCACCCCACCAACCTCGGCTGGCTGGTGCTCGGCAAGGACGCCCCACTGCCGTGCACGCCGGCCGGCTGCATCGAGCTGCTGCGCCGCTACGACGTGCCGATCGCCGGGGCTCGCGTCGCCATCGTCGGACGCGGCATCACCGTCGGGCGCCCGCTCGGGCTCATGCTGACCCGTCGTTCCGAGAACGCCACGGTTGTCCTGTGCCACACCGGAACTCGTGACCTGGCCGCCGAAGTCCGCCAGGCCGACATCGTCGTGGCGGCAGCCGGCCAGCCCGGTCTCATCACCGCCGACATGGTCAAGCCCGGGGCCGCCGTGCTCGACGTCGGCGTCAGCCGCATCATCGCCGAGGACGGCAAGTCCAAGGTTGCCGGTGACGTCGCCGCCGACGTCCGCGACGTGGCCGGCTGGGTCAGCCCCAACCCCGGCGGCGTCGGTCCGATGACCCGCGCCATGCTCCTGTCCAACATCGTCGCGGCGGCTGAACGCGCAGCCGACGACGCCGGCACCGCAGCCCTCGGCGCGGACGCCTGACGGAGACCGCCGTGGCGACGCCCAAGCTCGGCTGGTGGTGGGTGGTCGCCCCCCTCTTCGCGCTGGGTCTGCTCGCCTACGCCTTCGACCGGATCCTGCTCGGCGGCTACCTGCTCGCGGCCGCAGCCGGCCTCGGCGCGATCATCCGACTGGTGCTGCCCAAAGAGGAAGCCGGCGGGCTCGCGGTCCGCTCGAGGTTCACTGACGTCACCGTGCTGGTCGGGTTCGCCGTCGCGCTGGTGTTCATCACCAGCGTCGTCGACCTGCGCCCGCCGGGCTGACGACCGACGACAAACGGCGGTTGCGCGGCATACGCACCAGCAATGGCTGGCTGTGTGCCGCCCAACCGCCGTTTCGCGGAAGGCGCCCCGCGCGTCAGATCAGGCCCAGGCCCTTGACGGCCTCGCGCTCCTCGGCCAGCTCGGCCGTGGACGCATCGATCTTGCCCCGCGAGAAGTCGTCGATGTCCAGGCCCTGGACGATCTCCCACTTGCCGTCCTTGACGGTCACGGGGAACGAGGAGATGAGCCCCTCGGGCACGCCGTAGGAGCCGTCGGAGACGACCGACATCGACACCCAGTCACCATCCGGGGTGCCGAGCGCCCAGTCGCGGACGTGGTCGATCGTGGCCGACGCAGCCGACGCAGCGGAGGACGCGCCGCGCGCCTCGATGATCGCGGCGCCGCGCTTGGCGACGGTGGGGATGAAGGTGTTCTCCAGCCACTCCTGGTCGTTCACGGCCTCGGCGGCGTTCTTGCCACCGACCTCGGCGTGGAACAGGTCGGGGTACTGGGTCGCGGAGTGGTTGCCCCAGATCGTCATCTTGCGGATCTCGGTGACCGGGACGCCGAGCTTGGCGGCGAGCTGGGAGATCGCGCGGTTGTGGTCCAGGCGGGTCAGCGCCGCGAACCGCTCCTGCGGGATGTCGGGCGCGTTGCTCATGGCGATGAGGGCGTTGGTGTTGGCCGGGTTGCCGGTCACCGTGACGCGGATGTCGTCGGCCGCGACCTTGTTCAGGGCCTTGCCCTGCGGGGCGAAGATGCCACCGTTGGCCTCGAGCAGGTCGCCGCGCTCCATGCCGGGGCCGCGCGGGCGGGCGCCGACGAGCAGGGCGTGGTTGACGCCGTCGAACATCTTCTCCGCGTCGTCGCCGATCTCGACCTTCGCCAGCGTCGGGAACGCGCAGTCGTCGAGCTCCATGACGACGCCCTCGAGCGCCTTGAGGGCCGGCGTGATCTCGAGGAGCCGCAGCTCGACGGGGGTGTCCGGGCCGAAGATCGCACCGCTGGCGATGCGGAACAGGAGGCTGTAGCCGATCTGGCCGGCGGCGCCGGTCACGGCGACCTTGACGGGGGTTGTGCTCACGGGTGTGCCCTTCTTGCCGAGTTCGGGTCCGGCAGCGAGGGGGTATGCCGCGTGGGCGCGTCTTCGCTGCTCGCACCCGACGCTAGCAAAGGGTCTGGCAGGGGGTGCGGCCACCCGAGTCAGAGGCGGCCGCCGACGACCGGCAGCGTGACGGTGGTGCGCTTGAGGTCGACGGCTACGGTGCCGCCGGGGGCGGGGCGTACCGTGAACTCGTTGTCGCTGGAGTAGATGACGATCCCGAGCCGGGAGCCGGCCGGCACGATCGAGTCCTTGGGCTGCAGGTTGACCGTCGTGCGCACGGGCTGGTTGGCGTTGACCGGGTTCTCCCGCGACAGCGAGGTGCGGTTGCGGGGGTCGGCCCAGCCGCGGGTCAGCACGGTGGGGGTGCCGTCCGGCGCGTACGACACGAGCGCCACCGACTGGTTCATCCGCGGTGCGCTGTACCGGGCCGTCAGGGTCACCGACGGGGTGCCACTGAGGTGGGTGTCGCGGGCGAGCGGCGCGGTCGTGAACAGCAACCGGTTCGGCGAGGACTGCGCCGCTGCCAAGGTGTCCAGCGGCACGGACGCGTCGTCCACGATGCGCTGGTCGGCCTTCGACCGGGTTCCGGTGGTCAGGGTGCCGACCGCTGACCCGTCGCCGCCGGGCCGCAGCGTGACGGGTGCCGACCCGGGCACCGGCCACTCGGCATACGGCGTCGGGTCCTGCCGGCTGGCGCCCTCACGCACCACCCAGGCGCGGGGGTCGCGCTCGACACCGTTCTGGACGTCCCAGAGGTAGCGGGTGAACCACTTGTTCATGAGCGTGTCCGTCGGCGGCCCGCCGTGACCGCCCTGGTGCCAGTAGACCTGGTGCGGCACGCCCTGGGCGCGCAGGGCCGCGTAGAACTGGGCGGCGTTCTTGGTCATGACGTTGAAGTCGTTGAAGCCGTGGGCCACCAGCGTCGCCGCCCGAACCTTGCCCACGTCGCGCATGTAGTCGCGCTCGGCCCAGAACGGCGAGTAGTCACCGGTGACGCGGTCCTGCTCTCGGGCGATCTCGTCGAGCACCGGCTGGCAGACCGGACGGTCCGAACGCGTGAGGACGGCGTCGGCGAGCACGTCGAGGTCCTCGCCCTGGTAGCCGCCCGGAGCCCGCACCAGCCCCTGCGAGCGGTAGTAGTCGTACCAGCTCGAGATGGCCGACACCGGCACGATCGCCTTGAGGTTCGGGACGCCGGTGGTCGCGACGGCGATGGGCAGCGTGCCGTTGTAGGACGTGCCCGTCATACCGACGTTGCCCGTGGTCCACGTCGGGCTCGGCACCGGCTCCTGCGCGCCCCGCGTGGCGAAGCCCTTGGCGCGGCCGCCGAGCCAGTCGACGACTGCCTTGCCGCCGAGCGTCTCGTTGCGGCCACCGCTCGTGGGGCAGCCGTCCGACAGCCCCGTGCCGGGCGACTCAGAGTGAACCACCGCGAATCCCCTTGGGATCCAGGCGGATTCGTAGCCGCGGCTGATGATCGGGCTGGTGCTGCGGGCGGTGAAGGGCGGGGTGGCGGGGCGTGATGACGGCGGGTTGCCGAGCTCGTGGTCGACGTCCCAGTTGCTCGCGTTCGCCAGGCCGGCGTAGTAGGGGCTGTCCTCGTAGATGACTGGCACCTTGACGCCGTTGGCCGTCTCGGCCGGTCGCGCCAACGACACGTGCACCCGGTCCAGGCGCCCGTCCCGGTCGGAGTCGGACTCGGTCTCGACCCACAGCTCCTGGCGGATCCACGAGCTCGGGTCGGCGTTGAACACCGGCTGGCTCTGGCCGTCGACGACGACCGGCCCGGTGGCACCGGCCACGGCCGGCTGGGGTGCGGCGGTCGCCGACTGGCTGACGAGGCATGACGCCAGGACGGTGGCCGCTGCGGTGGCGGCGAGGGCAGGCGTGGCACGGCGGCGCTGGGGCATCATCGACTCCGAACTCGGGTGCGGACCGGCGGATGGCCCGACGCTACTTCCCGGCAGCGCCCGTGTCGCGGCGAGAACACGACTCTGACCTGATGGCCTCGTAGGGTGGTGTGGTGCCCACTCCCGATTTCATCGTGTCGCTGCGAGAGAAGATCGGGACCGACCTGCTCTTCCTCTCCGGCGTCGCCGGGGTCGTGCGCAATGGCGCCGGCCAGGTGCTCCTCGGTCGCCGGTCCGACACCGGTCTGTGGTCGGTCCCGAGCGGGATCCTCGAGCCCGGCGAGCAGCCCGCGGAGGGCCTCGCCCGCGAGATCGAGGAGGAGACCTGCGTTGTCGTGGCCGTGGACTCGGTCGTGTCGGTGTGGACCCTGCCCCAGATGACCTACCCGAACGGCGACCGGTCCCAGTACCTCGACGTCTGCTTCCTGTGCAGCCACGTGTCGGGCGAACCCGCCGTCGGTGATGGCGAGCTCACCCAGGTGGCGTGGTTCGACCCGGACTCCCTTCCGGACGACCTCGGCCCGAGCTCACGGCTCAAGCTCGAGCGTGCGCTCGCGTTCACCGGTCGCACCACCTTCGACGGCGACCGGTATGCCGCCGTGCCCGACTCGGGCGACCGTCTCGCCACCCTCGACGACGCCGGTCGCGAGGTCGTCGTGCGCCGTGCGACCGAGGCCGACCTGCCAGCCATCGTGCGGCTGCTCGCCGACGACGAGCTGGGGGCGACCCGCGAGGACGAGGGTGACCTCACGGCATACCGGCGCGGTCTTGCCGCCATCGACGCCGACCCGCACCAGCTGCTCGTCGTCCTCGACGACGACGGCGAGGTCGTGGGCACCCTGCAGCTGACGTTCATCCCCGGGATCTCGCACCAGGGCGCGTGGCGCGCGCAGGTCGAGGCGGTGCGCGTTGCCGCCGACCGACGCGGCAGCGGCCTCGGTGGGCAGATGGTCCAGTGGGCGGTGCAGGAGAGCCGGAGCCGGGGCGCGCGCGTGGTCCAGCTGACGAGCAATGCCGTTCGGGCCGACGCGCGCCGGTTCTACGAGCGGCTCGGGTTCGTCCCCAGCCACACCGGCTTCAAGCTGCCGCTGGCAGACTGAACCGCGCCGGCCAGCGACGTCACCAGTTGGCTTCGCGCGGCGCCTTGGGCAGCTTCACCTTCCGGGGCCGCATCACGTAGACCGTTCCACCCGAGTGGGGCACCCACGCGTTCTCGAACTGGTCGCGGCGGTAGGTGACGCGCACCTGGTCGTTGTCCGGGATGAGGTGCGACGCCGGGTCGTTGACGACGACATCACCGTTGGGCGCGAACCCGGCGATGACGAGCAGGTGCCCGTTGGTCCCGTAGCCCGCGCCGTCCATGTCCTCCTTCTCGAACGACACCGACGCCACCAGCGGGATGCCGGCCGCGATGAAGGCCTCCGCCTCCCGCAGCGAACGCAGCCGGGTGACGAAGCCCTCGAGCCCGAACTCCGCGGCATACGCCGTGTTGTAGGGCCAGTTGCCCGCGCCGTCGTAGCGGTAGTCGAAGACGTTCCGGGCCGCGAAGTCGACGGTGGCATCGACGGGTGGGTCGACCCACGCGAGGTCGGCCGGCGAGGGCCCAACTCCCCAGTGCCCCAACACCATTGACGTCGAGGTGGGCGAGCACCAGGCCTCGCCACCGTTGTCCCACTGGGGGTAGTGGCCGATGTGCACCTCCTGCGACAGGGTCGGCACGTCGAGCGTGCGCACGACGCCGGCCGGGGCACTTGTCGCCACGGTGGGGTCGCTCGGCAGGTTCGAGGCGACCGCACCCAGGAGGGTGACCGAAGGGCTCGCCGTCGACCCCACCCGCCGCAACAGCACGACCCGCAGCTGCCAGTCGCGCAGCACGTGGTCGTTCAGCGTGGCCAGGGTGTCGACGTAGACGGTGGCGTGCTCGGTGCCCTGTCGCCCGACCGACGTGCGGTGGATTGCGCCGCCGTCGGCCGGGTCGTCGCTGGCCCAGCGGCCCAGGACGTACCACCCGGTGAGCGTGCCGTCCTCGGCGGTCCCGCGCACCAGCACCTCGAGCCACGTGCCGTCCGGAGTGGAGGCGTTCCACGAGGCGATCAGCTCGGTGAGCGGGAACGGCGGGGCCACGACCGGCGAGGTCCACGTCGCCGTGTCGTACTCGACAGCGGTCCCGTCGCCGTACGGATCGGTGTACGAGCGGCTGCCGGTGGCGTGGTCGATGGTCAGCCCGGCTCGCCCCACCCGAGTGCCGTCGTGGCTGCCCTTGCGCAGGTGCTGCCCCCGCCAGGCGTGGAACTCGATGTGTCGCGGGCTCGGTGAGGAGGGTGGCGCTGCGCCTTCGCCGAGACGCGGGTATGCCGCGGGGCCGCCACTCGCGGAGGCCGCACCGGGCGCGGTCACGAGCGTGGCCGCCACGGCGGCTCCGGCGCCAAGGACCGCCCGGCGGGTGAGGGGCGGGGTCGCGAGCGAGGTGCGAGGCGACGCGGGCTGTGAAAGTTTTCCACGCGGCATACCCCCTGAGCGTAAACAGTTTTCGACATCCTGCCACCCGAAGGCCGGCCGACCGGTCCGGGGGCAGGTTGACTCGCCGACATTGCCTCAGCCACCATTGAGGCAATGGTCGGGGATCACGCTGGCGGGCTTGCCGCGCGGGTGCGAGTGCACGCCGCGCTGGCCGACGCAACGCGGCTGCAGCTGGTCGACCTGCTCACGATCGGCAACCTCACCGCCTCGGAGGCGGGGGCCGCGCTGGGCGTGCCCTCCAACCTGCTGGCCTTCCACCTGCGCACGCTCGAACGGGCCGGTCTCGTGGTGCGGCGCCGGTCCGAGGGTGACCGACGCCGCTCGTACCTCGCATTGGGCCCGGCGGCCCGGATGCCCGGACTCGACCCCACCACCGCGCCGGTGCTGCCGGACCGCCTGCCGCGGCGGGTGCTGTTCGTCTGCACCGCCAACAGCGCCCGGTCCCACCTCGCCGCGGCGCTCTGGCGGCAGGCGAGCCCCATCGATGCCGCCTCGGCGGGCACCCACCCAGGGGAGCGCATCAACCCCGGCATCGTGGCCACCGCTCGCCGCCACCGCCTCCCGCTGCCCCAGGTGGCGCCGCAACACCTCGACCAGGCGCTGCGCGACGACGACCTCGTGGTCACCGTCTGCGACCGCGCCCACGAAGAGCTCGGCGGGCTCGGGTGGGCGCACTGGTCGGTGCCCGACCCGGTGCGCAGGGGCACACCCGCCGCCTTCGACGCGGCCTACGAAGACCTCGCAGCCCGAGTCGGTGCACTGGCTCCGCGGCTGGCGCAGGCGTCCTGAGACCCCCTGCCCAGGACGGAGGCCCGGACCATTTCCCCCCGATGGTCCGGGCCTCAACTTTTGGCTCCCACGCTGCGGGATGCCGGGGGCGCGACATGCCGCGCCCCCGGCATCCCGGGAGAGTGCCGGTAGCTGTCGCTCAGCTGTCGGTCAGCCGCGCGAGCACCTCGTTGAAGGTGGCCGACGGGCGCATGACCTGCGACGCCTTGGCCGGGTCGGGGCGGTAGTAGCCGCCGATGTCCGCGGGGTTGCCCTGGACGGCGAGCAGCTCCTCGTTGATCGTGGCCTCGTTGGTGGTGAGCGCCTCAGCCACGGGCTTGAACGCGGCCGCGAGCTCGGCGTCGTCGGTCTGCTTCGCCAGCTCCTGTGCCCAGTAGAGCGCGAGGTAGAAGTGGCTGCCGCGGTTGTCGATCTGCCCCACCTTGCGCGCCGGCGACTTGTTCTCGCCCAGCAGCGTCTCGGTGGCGCGGTCGAGGGTGTCGGCCAGGACCCGCGCGCGGGCGTTGTCGTCGGCGTCGGCCTCGTGCCGGAAGCTCTCGGCCAGCGCCATGAACTCGCCCAGGCTGTCCCAGCGCAGGTAGTTCTCGCTGACCAGCTGCTGCACGTGCTTGGGCGCCGAGCCGCCGGCGCCGGTCTCGAACAGGCCGCCGCCGTTCATGAGCGGCACGACCGACAGCATCTTGGCCGAGGTGCCGAGCTCGAGGATCGGGAAGAGGTCGGTGTTGTAGTCACGCAGCACGTTGCCGGTGACCGAGATCGTGTTCTCTCCCTTGCGGATCCGCTCGACCGAGAGGGTCGCGGCCTCGACCGGCGACATGATCCGGATGTCGAGGCCCTCGGTGTCGTGGTCGCCGAGGTACTCCTTGACCTTGGCGATGAGGTTGCGGTCGTGGGCCCGCGACTCGTCGAGCCAGAAGACGGCCGGGTCGCCCGTCGCGCGGGCACGGGTTACGGCCAGCTTGACCCAGTCGCGGATCGGGGCGTCCTTGGTCTGGCAGGCGCGCCAGATGTCGCCCTGCTGCACCTCGTGGTCGAGCAGCACCTCGCCCGCGGAGTTGACGACCTGCACCCGGCCGGGCTCGGTGATCTCGAAGGTCTTGTCGTGGCTGCCGTACTCCTCGGCCTTCTGCGCCATGAGGCCGACGTTGGGCACCGAGCCCATGGTGGTCGGGTCGAACGCGCCGTTCGCGCGGCAGTCGTCGATGACGGCCTGGTAGACGCCGGCGTACGAGCTGTCCGGGATGACGGCCAGGGTGTCGGCCTCCTCGCCGTCCGGGCCCCACATGTGGCCGGACGTGCGGATCATCGCCGGCATGGAGGCATCGACGATCACGTCACTGGGCACGTGCAGGTTCGTGATTCCCTTGTCGGAGTTGACCATCGCGAGCCGAGGGCCGTCGGCCATCTCGGCCTCGATCGAGGCCCGGATCTCCTCACCGTTCGGCAGGCCGGCGAGCCCGTCGAGGATGGAGGCGAGTCCGTTGTTGGGCGACAGGCCGGCTTCGGCGAGGTCGGCGCCGTACTGCGTGAACGTCTTCGGGAAGAACGCGCGCACGACGTGCCCGAAGATGATGGGGTCCGAGACCTTCATCATCGTGGCCTTGAGGTGCACCGAGAAGAGAAGGTCGTCGGCCTTGGCGCGCGCGACCTGGTCGGCGAGGAACGCGTCGAGCGCTGCGGCCCGCATGACGGTGGCGTCGACGACCTCACCCTCGAGTACCTTGAGGCCGTCCTTGAGCACCTTCACCTCGTCGTCGGTGACGTGCTGGATCGACAGGGTGTCGTCGGCGGGCATGACCACCGACTGCTCGTTGCTGCGGAAGTCGTCCTTGCCCATCGTGGCCACGGTGGTCTTGGAGTCGCCGGTCCACGCACCCATCGAGTGGGGGTGCTTGCGGGCGTAGTTCTTCACCGCGAGGGGGGCGCGGCGGTCCGAGTTGCCTTCGCGCAGAACGGGGTTCACCGCGCTGCCCTTGACCGCGTCGTAACGGGCCCGCGTGTCCTTCTCGTCGTCGAAGGCCGGCTCGTCGGGGTAGTCGGGGAGTGCGTAGCCCTGGGCCTGGAGCTCCTTGATCGCGGCCTTCAGCTGCGGCACCGAGGCCGAGATGTTGGGCAGCTTGATGATGTTGGCCTCGGGCGTGGTCGCCAGCTGGCCCAGCTCGGCGAGCGCGTCACCGATCCGCTGGTCCTCGGGCAGCTTGTCGTCGAAGGCCGCGATGATGCGTCCGGCGAGCGAGATGTCGCGGGTCTCGACGTCGACCCCGGCCGTGCCGGCGAACGACTCGATGACCGGCAGGAACGAGTAGGTCGCCAGCATCGGCGCCTCGTCGGTGAAGGTGTAGATGATCTTGGCCATGGTGCGCGTCGACGCTCCTCGCTATGGTGGACGGATTATCTTGACGTCAAGAGAAATCCTAGCGGACTCCAGGCGCGCTCAGGCTATGGCCCGACCCGGGGGCAGGCAAAGGTATGCCGCCGTGCCCGACTCGGGCACGGCGGCATACCCGCGGCGTGGTGGAGGCGGGGCCTTCAGAGGGCCTGGTCCTCCGCGAGCTCGGGGTCCGACACACCGGTGATGTCCTCGGCCCGACGGTCGACGCCGGTCACGAGGTGGTAGGTCGCGCCCGCGATGGCCGCGCCGACCAGCGGCGCCAGCCAGAACGCCCACAGCTGCCCCGGCGCCCCGTTGCCGTTGAAGAACGCGACGGCGGTCGAGCGGGCCGGGTTGACCGAGGTGTTGCTGATCGGGATCGAGATGAGGTGGATCAGCGTCAGCGCGAGACCGATCGCGAGTGGGGCGAAGCCGACCGGGGCCCGATCATCGGTGACGCCGAGAATGACGTAGAGGAAGAATGCGGTGAGGATCGCCTCGGCGGCCAGGACGGCGGTCAGCGTGTAGCCGCCGGGAGAGTGGTCGCCGTAGCCGTTGGCAGCGAGGTTGCCGGTGACCTCGAAGCCGGGGACGCCGCGCGCGATGCCCCACAGGGCCAGGCCCGCAACGAGTCCGCCGACGACCTGCGCGATCCAGTAGGCCGGGACGTCCTTCCAGGGGAACCGCCGGGCAACGGCGACGCCGAGCGTCACGGCCGGGTTGAAGTGCGCGCCGGAGACGAAGCCCACGGCGTAGGCCATCGTCAGGACGGTGAGGCCGAAGGCCAGCGCGACACCGAGGAAGCCGATGCCGAGCTGCACGGCGGCCCCGCCGGCCGTGATGTTGGGCGCGAGGAACTTCGCGGCGAAGATTGCGCTGCCGCACCCGCCGAACACGAGCCAGAAGGTGCCCAGCGCCTCGGCGAGCATCCGCCGCTGCAGAGGGGGTGTGTCCATGCCCTGCTCCTTGTCCAACCGTGTGGACCGTCCGGCCCACATCGGCACCACTGTGGCGTACCTTCGCCGGTTTGCCCACGGCGAC
The DNA here is from genome assembly GCA_023420415.1 of Actinomycetes bacterium. GTDB lineage: Bacteria > Actinomycetota > Actinomycetes > Actinomycetales > Dermatophilaceae > Pedococcus. The sequence continues at coordinate 36,611 of JAEZWF010000012.1, forward strand.
GCACCGCGCGGCGGGTCACGGAGCGGTTTCGTCCACCTCGAGCAGGCCGAGCGCGGCGAGCTGCTCGAGCACGAGCGCAGTGGCGTGGCCGGGGTCGGCACCGTCCGGTGGCGGCCCGAAAGCGGCGACCAGCGCCGCGGTGAGGTCCTCGGACGCGCGCCACGTGGCGGCGAGGTCGAGCAGGGTGGTCGCCAGGGCGCTGAGCCGCACCACCTGGTCGTCGATGAGCACGACCGCCTCACCCTCGTGGTCGATGCGGTCGGTCGGCGGCACCGCGCGCACCCTCATGACGCGGCGTCCTCGCCGAGGAGGTGCCGCAGGTCGGTCGCGTCGCGGTAGGTCACCCGCCGCAGGCCACCGACGGCGTCGACGACGGCAGCCAGGCGCTGGAGCGGGCGGTCCATCACGGCGAGGTGGGAGACCTGCTGGGTCAGGGCGACCACGGCGTCGAGCGGGTCGAGCAGCCGGACCGCCGGTGGTCCGTCGTGGTCCTCGCGCCGGTCGAGGAGCCACACGGCGCCCAGCCGCACGGGACCTGCCGATGGCGTGAGGCCCAGCGCGCGCGGTGGGGTCTCGTCCTTGAGCAGGCTGCCCGGCGTGCGGCGGATCGACAGCGGCTTGGGGTAGGGGCTGACGGTGAGGTCGTCGGCGACGGCGACGGTCTCGTCGGTGACGTAGGCGAACCCGGGGCCGAGGGTGCGCACGAGCGTCGTCTTTCCGGTGCCACCGGGGGCGACGAACGCGTGCGCGATCCCGGTGCCCGGGTCGGCGAGGGCCGCCGCATGCAGCAGGTGCACGCGGCCGGCGAGGGCGTCGATGGCCGCCACCGTGATGCGTTGCGTGAGGACCTGCAGGAGGTCGTCGGCATGCCGCCGTGAGACCTGGCCGGCCGCGTCGGCCGCGCGACCGGTCGCCTCGTCAGAGACGTGGACGACCTCGACCGTCACGGTCGGTGCGTCCTCGGGGAGATCGTCGGCCGGGCAGTACTCCCACAGCGACGGCAGCCGGTCGAGCACCTCGGCCGCGCGGTCACCACTCACCTCGGTGACGACGCGCACCCCCATCGCGCCCACGGCATACCGGCCGGCGGTCACGTCGGTGCCCCGTTGCGTCGGCGTGGGTGGCGGCCACAGCCACCGCCCACGCGGACGCAAGGCCCGGGCGGGGTCACTGGTTGCTGGCGCTCTCCACGAACGCGGCGAGGTCGGCGGACTGCTGCAGCCGGCTGGGCTCGTGGACGTACATCATGTGGCCGGCGTCGTAGTAGTCGTGGTGCAGGTTGGCGCGCAGCTCGGCCGGGATGTCGAGGTGGGCCATGGCGTCCTCGGCCGCAAAGTAGGGGGTGGCTCCGTCGTAGTAGCCGTAGGACACGTGGACCTGCAGGTGCGGGTTGGCGCGCATCGCCCGCGCGAGCTTGCCGCTGACGTCGACCGGCTTGCCCTCGAACTCCTTGAAGCTCCACTCCTTGAACGCCCGGCTCGAGCTCGTCGTGTAGGGCAGGTCCTGGCGGTAGCCGAGCTCCTCGCGCAGGTAGTGGTTGAGGGCGGCGGTGTAGGGGCCGCCGATCGCGTCCATCGACGGGTCCGCGTCCCACGTGGCGGCGTTGCCGTGGGCCAGCGGGCCGGTGAACCGCGAGTCGAGGCGACCGACGGCCAGCCCCCGGTCACGCAGCAGCTCGGTGAAGAAATGGACGTGCTCGACCCGCAGGTCCGCGCGGTCGACGTAGTCCTCGGACAGACCGATCAGCCCGGCGAGACGTGAGACGTGCTCGGCCCGCTCGGCCTTGGTGAGGCGCGATCCGCGGGCCAGCGCCCACGGGTAGTCGCGCTCGGCATACTCCTGCGCCTCGGCGAGCACCGTCTTGAGCGCCTTGCGGCCGTGCCTGCCGTGGTAGTGCGCCGTCGCGGCGTAGGTCGGCAGGTAGTCGACGTAGGCGCGGTCGTTGCGGTAGTCGAACTCGACGGTGTCGAGGTCGATCACCGAGCTGATGAGCATGATGCCGTTGAGGTAGAGGCCGTAGTGCGACTGCAGGTGCTCGGCGAGGGCGGATGCGCGGATGGTGCCGTAGGACTCGCCGGCGACGAACTTCGGTGAGAGCCAACGGCCTTCGCGGCTGGTCCAGAGCCGGATCAGCTCGCCGACGCTCTCGATGTCCTTGGTGAACCCGTGGAAGTCCTTGGCCTTGCCGCCCTCGACCGCACGCGAGTAGCCGGTCGAGACGGGGTCGATGAAGACGAGGTCGGAGACCGCGAGCAGCGACTGCGGGTTGTCGACCAGTGCATAGGGCGGGGGCGTGAGGTCACCGACGTCGCCGGAGTCGACGCGTCGCGGGCCGAGCAGCCCGAGATGCAGCCACACCGAGCTCGACCCGGGGCCGCCGTTGAAGGCGAACGTCACCGGCCGGTTGGTCCCCTCGGGGACGTCGGCGACGTATGCCGTGAGGTTGAGCTCGGCCTTGGCGCGCAGCCCCTTGAACACGTCGTCCTCGAAGACCTCCTCGCGCAGCACGACGCGGCCGGTCGTGGCGCTGTAGCGCAGCTTGCGGCGGCCGATCGCCAGCGTGTGCTGGGTGGTGACGAGGTCGTCCTTCGGCGGTGCCGGCGTGGTGGTCACCGTGGTGGTGTCGGTCGAGGTCGTCGTGGTGTCACCCTCGCGGCTGGCGGTCGGTGCGGTCGCCGCCGGGGCGGTCGACGTGGAGGTGCTCGGGCGGTCGGCGGCGTCGTCGCTCATGGTCGGCACCCTAGTGCGGGCGGCTCGGAGGCGACACGGAGAATAGGGCGGGTGCGACTGATCTGCGCCAACGTCAACGGGATTCGAGCCGCTGCCCGCCGAGGGGGCATGCAGTGGCTGGCCGAGCAGCAGCCCGACGTGCTGTGCCTGCAGGAGGTGCGGGCCAGCGACGACCAGCTGCGGGCGGCGCTCGACGAGGGTGGTTTCGAGGGGTGGCACGTCGCGCACACCGAGGCGCAGTCCAAGGGGCGCGCCGGTGTCGCGGTCGTCAGCCGTGACCCCCAGCTGCGGGTCTCGACATCGGTCGGGCCCCGTGAGTTCGACGGCGCTGGGCGCTGGGTCGAGGCCGACCTGGACACCCCGGCCGGGGTCGTGACGGTCGTGTCGACCTACGTCCACACCGGGGAGGCCGGCACCGACCGGCAGGCGCAGAAGTACCGCTTCCTCGACGCGCTGACGGCCCGCGTCGAGGCGTGGACCGCGGCGGGTGCGCTCGCGGTCGTGACCGGCGACCTCAACATCGCCCACCACGAGCACGACCTGAAGAACTGGAAGGGCAACCTCAAGAAGTCCGGGTTCCTCGCCGACGAACGGGCCTACCTCGACCGCTGGTTCGCCGATGGCGCCTGGGTCGACGTGCACCGGGCCCACCACGGCCCCGGCCCCGGCCCGTACACGTGGTGGTCGTGGCGCGGGAAGGCGTTCGACAACGACGCCGGCTGGCGCATCGACTACCAGCTCGCGAGTGCGCCACTCGCCCGGCGGGCGACGACCGCGTGGGCCGGCCGCGCGGCGGCATACGACCAGCGCTGGTCCGACCACGCGGCGGTGGTCGCGGACTACGACCTCCGCTGAGGTCGTCGCGTCCGTCGACGAGTCCGCCCACCGAAAAGTCGCTGCTCAGCGCCCTGCGGGCGACCGAACCGGACTACCGTGCCTGCATGAGGCGCACCGTCCGCACCGCCCTGTCCGCCTGTGCCGTCACCCTCGTGGTGCCCGCCGTCGTCGCGGTCGCACCCGCCGGGGCGGCGCCGCCCACCGGGACGCTCGTGCCGATCGGCGGTGGGTACGAGACGCCATCGCTCGAGGGTTTCTCGCGCATCGCCGCCGAGGGGGCGAGCGGCCCGACCGTCGACCTCGTCGTCGTGCCCAGCTCGTACGGCGACAAGTCCAAGGACCGTGCCGAGAACCTCGTCCTCGCCCAGCAGCGCACCGACCAGATCGACGCCGCGTGCGATGCGGTCGTGCCGCCGCCCTACACCGGCTGCACCGCCACGCTCGCCGTCCTGCTCAACCGCAAGGACGCGATGGACCCGGCCAACAGCACGATCTTCGACGCGGCCTCCACCGACGGCATCTACGTGCTCGGCGGCGACCAGGGCATCGCCATGAAGGTGCTGGCCGGCTCGCCCGCCGAGCAGGCGATGGAACGCGCCGTGTCGCGGGGCGTCGCGCTGGGCGGCACGAGTGCCGGCGCCGCGGTCGAGTCACGCAGCATGATCAACGGGTTCACGGGCCAGCTCGGACCGGCCGAGGGGCTTCGCCGGGACAGCACCCTCATGTGGTGGGGTGACGACGCGGACCTCGAGCGCGGCTTGTCCTTCGGTTCGCAGCGGGCGATCTTCGACCAGCACTTCTACCAGCGTGGCCGGTTCGGTCGGCTGCTGTCGACGGTCGCCACGAGCGACGAGAGGTATGCCGGGGCGTCCCGTCTCGGGGTCGGCGTCGACTACGCGACCGGTGTGCGGGTGGACGACGACACGACGCTGAGCGGCGTCTTCGGTGCGAGCTCGGCGGCGGTCGTCGACTTCGAGACCTTGGGTGCCACCCACTCCTGGGTCGGCCCGCAGTCGCTGCTCTCGGCGCGCAACGTGCTGACGCACCTGCTCACGCCGGGCACGGCGGCATACGACCTGACCACGCGCACCCCGAGCATCGACGGTGCCCCCGTCGCGGCGCCCGCCCCGACCGGGTGGCGCGCGCCGGCGGCGCCCGGTTCCGGGACGACCTACCTCGGCGGCGGCCTGCTCGACGGTGCGGTCAAGGACGGCGCGTTGCCGGCGTTCGTGCGGACCGCGACCGCCGCGGTCGCCTCGCCGAAGCAGTCGCGCATCGTCGTGGTGTCGGCTTCGTCCGAGGACACCGCGACCGCCCAGGCGTATGCCGCGGCGCTCAAGACGGCGGGGTGGAAGGGATCGGTCGTCACCTCGACCTACGGACCGGGCTGGACCGCCCCCGACCTCGCTGGGGCGGCGGGGGTCGTGGTGACGGCAGCGGACGCGACCACGTTGGCGCCCGCCGTGGGCGATGCCGCGTTCCGCGGGTGGGTGAGCGACGCTGCTCGGACTGCACCGGCCTTCCTGGCCGATGACCACATGGCGGCCGCGGTGGGTGCCCGCTGGTCACCCAAGGCCGACCCGACCTCGAGCACCGTGGAGGACCAGGGCATCGCGGCGTTCCGTGCCGACGACGCGCAGTGGCAGCCCGGACTCGGCCTCGTGTCGGCGAGTGTCGTTCCCAGCCTGACGAGCGAATACCGTTGGGGCCGTTTGTATGCCGCGACGATGGCGGACCCGACCCAGCTCGCCTTCGGCGTCGCGGAAGGCACCGCCATCGCGCTGTCGCCCACCTCCGGCGCCACCGTCGCGGGTGGCGCGAGTGTGGTGGTCGCGGATGGCCGACAGGCGACCTTCAGCACCGCTGAGAACGGCGCGATCGGCGCCGTCAACGTGGTCCTCGACGTCTTTGCTGCCGGTGAGGCTCTGACCTCCGCGCGGTGAGAACGGCTGCGACTTCGGGCCGCTCGCGACTGGTGTTCGGGTCCGGGTGAGGCCCGGCTGGCCTCAAGTGCGGACGTGCTCGGTCAGGTGTCGCGGTGGGCCGAGTCCGCTGCGGTCACCGCGAACGGGTTGGGGGCGCGGAAACCCTTGCGGGAGAAGGCTTCCGTCACCGCAGCGGTGACCTCGTCGACAGCGTCCTCGCGGACCAGTGCGATCGCGGACCCGCCGAAACCGCCGCCGGTCATCCGTGCGCCCAGCGCACCGGCAGCCACGGCGGTCTCGACGACCGTGTCCAGCTCGTCGACGGAGATCTCGAAGTCGTCGCGCATGGATGCGTGGGACTGCAGGAACAGGCGGCCGAGCTCGTCGAAGTCGCCTCGCCGCAACGTCTCCCGCGCCTGGACCACCCGGTCGATCTCGGTGACGACGTGTCGTGCTCGCTTGCGCAGGAGGTCGGAGGAGAGTCGCGACAGCGCACTGTCGAGCCCGTCCACCGACACCTCGCGCAACGTCGGGACACCGAGCTCCCGGGCAGCCTGCTCGCAGCTCGCCCGGCGCTCGGCGTACTGCCCGTCGACGAGTGCGTGCTCCGCCCGCGTGTCGACCACGAGCAGGGACAACCCGGCGCTGGCCAGGTCGAACGGCACCTGCTCGTGCGAGCCGTCGCGGCAGTCGAGGAGCAGGGCGTGGCCGGACTGCCCGAGCATCGAGGCCGACTGGTCCATGCCGCCGGTCGGCGCCTGGGCGATGGTGTTCTCGGCGTTGACACAGGCTGCAGCGAGGGCGCCGCGGGCGTCGTCGTCGGCCAGGAGCCCGAGCCCGGCCAGGTCGCTGACTGCGGCACCCATCGCGCACTCCAGCGCGGCCGAGCTCGACAGTCCGGCGCCCACGGGGACCGCACTGGTGACGGCGACGTCGAAACCGGACTCCACGGCATACCCGGCCTCGCGCAGCGCCCACGGCACTCCGGCGACATAGGCGGACCACCCACCGGGACGGTCCGGGGCAACGCCCGACAGCTCGACCTCGACGACGGTGCCGTCCAGGTCGGACACCATGCGCAGGAGGCCGTCCCCGCGACGCCGGACAGCCGCAAAGGTGCGCTGCGGCAACGCGATCGGCAGGCAGAGCCCCGCGTTGTAGTCGGTGTGCTCGCCGATGAGGTTGACCCGGCCGGGAGCCGACCAGACACCGTCGGCGGCAGCGTCGAAGGTGTGCTCGAATAGCCGACCCACCCGTTCGACCATGGTGGAGTCGCTGCCGGGTCCGTCGCTCACGAACCCACCCTACGCAGCCGACCCGCGCCGCTGCAGACGCGTCCACACCTCCTGACACAATGGTCGGCATGTCTGACTCGTCCACGCCCACCGCGCTGCCCCGGATCCTGTCCGGCATGCAGCCGACCAGCGACAGCCTCCACCTCGGCAACTACCTCGGGGCGTTGGTCAACTGGGTGAAGCTGCAGGACGACTTCGACGCCTTCTACTTCGTGGCGGACCTGCACGCGCTCACCGTGCCCACCGACCCTGAGGTGCTGCGTCGCCGCACCCGCGTGACAGCGGCCCAGTTCATCGCCGGCGGTGTCGACCCCAAGCGGTCGGCGGTGTTCTGCCAGAGCCATGTTGCCGAGCACGCCGAGCTCGGCTGGGTGATGAACTGCCTGACCGCCGACGGCGAGGCGCGGCGCATGACGCAGTTCAAGGACAAGGTCGCCAAGGGCCAGAACGCCAACGTCGGCCTGCTCACCTACCCCATGCTCATGGCCGCCGACATCCTCATGTACGACGCGGCCTACGTGCCCGTCGGCGAGGACCAGCGCCAGCACCTCGAGATCACCCGTGACCTCGCCGAGCGGTTCAACCACCGGTTCGGCGACACCTTGGTCGTGCCCGACGCCTACATCGTCAAGGAGTCGGCCAAGATCATGGACCTGCAGGAGCCCGAAGCGAAGATGAGCAAGACCGGCTCGAGCCCCAAGGGCCTCATCGACCTCATGCAGGACCCGGCCAAGATCGCCAAGAACATCCGCTCGGCCGTCACCGACACCGACACCGAGGTCCGCTACGACCCCGAGGGCAAGCCGGGCGTCTCCAACCTGCTCGTCATCCACTCCGTCCTGTCCGGCACGCCGGTGCAGCAGGTCGCCGACTCGTTCGCCGGCAAGGGTTACGGCGACCTCAAGAAGGAGGTCGCCGAGGTGGTCGTCGAGGCGCTGACCCCGTTCCAGGAGCGCATGCGCGAATTGCTGTCCGACGAGGCCGAGCTCGACCGCATCCTGGCCGACGGCGCCGACCGGGCCCGCGAGGTGGCCCACGCGACCATGGCGCGCGTGCGAGAGCGGGTCGGCCTGCTGTCCGCTGCCGTTCGGTAGGGTCGCGACCGTGCCGACCATCGGCGTCTCCATCGCCATCCCCTCCCCGTATGCCGAGCTGCTGCAGGCCAAGCGCGCGTCCTACGGTGACCCGCTCGCGGACTCCATCCCCACCCACGTGACGCTGCTGCCGCCGACCGAGGTCGACGACGCGGCCATGGACGAGGTGGTGCAGCACCTGGGCGAGGTGGCCCACGCCGGACACGCGTTCCCGATGGTGCTGCGCGGCACCGGCACCTTTCGCCCGGTGTCACCTGTGGTGTTCGTGCAGGTGTCCGGCGGGCTCGCTGAGTGCGAGGTGCTCGAGCGGGCGGTGCGCCGTGGACCCCTGGAACGTCAGCTCGACTTCTACTACCACCCGCACGTCACGGTCGCCCACCACGTGCCCGAGGACGCGCTCGACCTCGCCTTCAGCGACCTCGCCGACTTCGAGTGCCGCTTCGACGTGACCGAGTTCCACCTGTACGAGCACGGCGCCGACTCCGTCTGGCGCCCGGCCCACAGGTTCGCCCTCAACGGCGGCGACAACGGCGGCGTCCACGGGGGCACCGGCTCATGACGACGATCAAGGAATGGTTCGCCCGGCTCAAGCGAACCGGGCTGTGGCGCGCATGGGACCGCTACAACACCCACAACGGCGGGCTGCTCGCCGGCGGCATCTCCTACGTCGCCTTCCTGTCGATCTTCCCCGTGCTGGCGCTGGCGTTCGCGGTCTTCGGGCTCGTCCTGCGCGACCAGCCGGGCCTCATCAACGACATCCGCGACGCGATCAACGAGCAGCTGCCGGGCTTCGTCAAGAAGAGCCCTGACGACCCCAACGGCATCATCACCCTCTCGGTGCCGAGCGGCCGGACGCTGTCGATCACGTTCGTCGCCGGTCTGGCCACGCTGCTGTGGGGTGGCCTCGGCTGGCTCAGCAGCACCCGTCAGGGCATCCGTGCGATCTTCGGTGTCGAGGGTTCGCCCGGCAACTTCGTCATGGCCAAGCTGCGTGACCTGGGCGTGCTCATCCTCATCGGTCTCGGCATCCTCGGGTCGGTCGTGGTCTCCACGGCCGCCAACGCCGCCGCGTCCTGGCTCGCCGACCTCGTCGGGCTCGGCGGTCAGGGCTGGCTGTTCACGCTCATCGGCATCGTGGCCCAGCTGCTGCTCAACACCTTCACCGTCGCGTTGCTGCTGCGGCTCCTGTCGGGTGTGCCGCTGCCGTGGTCGGGGCTGCGCAACGGCGCCCTCGCGGGCGGTGTGCTGCTCACGCTGATCCAGGTGTTCAGCACCCAGCTGCTGTCCGGCACGCTCAACAACAACGCGCTGGCCGCAGTCGCGATCCCCGCGGCGCTGCTGGTCTACCTCAACTTCATCGCCCGGGCCCTCCTGCTGTCGGCGTCCTGGGCAGCCAACGACCTGGACGCCACCACCGGACGCGAGACCACCGATGGCTTGGAGCACAAGGCGATGGAGGGGCCGGCCCCCGAGCCACTGACCACCTACCGGGAGCGCACCGACGCCGGGCTGCCCACCTTCGGGCCGCGGGCGGGCGACCGCGCGACCCTGGCCGCCGGCGCAGTCCTGGGCGCCGTCGGTGCGTTCGCGCTGGGGACCGCGCGACGCGGCATACGGGCGCTGGTCAGGCGCCGCTGAAGCGGTGCCGACCGCGGTGCCTACGCCGCCGCGACCGCCACACGCCGAGCCACACCGCCAGCAGCACGAGCGCCGCTGCCGGGACCGCCACCCAGGCGGGGTGCACCTTCCACGTCAGCGTGACCGGCGAGGCCGGGTCGGTATGCCGTGGGGGAGCCACGGCCGCTCCTGCTGCGCCGAGCGGGCCGGCCGCGTCCGGGCTCGCCGGGCTGGCTGGGGTCGTCGGTGTCGCCGTCGGCGTCGGGGTCGGCGGTGTCGGGACCTCTCCCGGGTCGACGAGCCGCCCGACGGGTCGGGCCTTCGCGCCGTACGTGAACGCCCAGTCGTACATCGCAGCCTGGGGCCGCCACGAGCTGTCGAGGCCGTACATCTCGCTCAGCAGGTAGGTCTTCCCGCCCCGGGTGACGGCGGAGATGAAGGTGCGGTGGGCAGCTTCGGTGTAGCCGTTCTTGACGCCGATCGTGCCGGGGTAGTTGTAGAGCAGCGTGTTGTGGTTGGAGATCTTGTAGGTGCCGCGCTTCTTCGTCTTGGCGTCGAGGGCGCCGGGGAAGACCGCCTGCTTTGTCGTGACGTAGGTGCGGAAGTCCTTCAGCTGCAACGCCGCTCGTCCGATCAGTGCCAGGTCGTAGGCGCTGCTGGTCTGGCCGGGTGCGTCGAGGCCGGAGGGGTCCTTGGCGACCGTGTCGTGCGCGCCCAGGCCTGCGGCGATCGAGTTCATCTCGGCGAGTGTCTCGGCGCGGCCGCCCCCTGCGCCGGCGAGGGCGTATGCCGCGTCGTTGCCCGACGACATGAGCAGCGCCTGGAAGAGCTGCTTGGCGGTGTAGGGGAGTCCGGGGACCAGGCCGACCCGGGTGCCGTCGGCGTTGGCATCGGCCTGGGTGGGCCTGACGACCTTGGTGGGCGGCACCTTGGGGATCAGCGTCAGTGCCGTGAGGGTCTTGAGGGTGCTCGCGGGCAGCAGCTTGGCATGGGGTGCCTTGGCCGCGATGACCTCACCGGTGTCGAGGTCGGCCAGGACCCACGACACGTTCTTCAGGGTCGGTGGACCGGGCACACCCGCCGGCAGGTCGGTGACGACCCCCATCGACGCCAGCTTCTCGCCGCCGACCGACAGGTCGGGCTGCACCGTCGACCTCGGCACCGGCAGGGTGGGTGTCTTCGTCGGTGTCCTGCCGGCCGTCGTCGTGGCAGCCGGCGTCGGTGGCGGGGTCGTGGCCGCCAGCGCAGTCTGCGGGACCGCGGTCACGCCGGTGACCGCGGCGGCGCCCGCACACAGCAATGCCGCGGCCGCCTTGCGCAGGCGTCCGCGGCATACCGCCTCGCGGCGGCGCTGGACCCGGATCAGAACCGGCTCGTGAGGAGGGCCCGCTTGACCTCCTGGATCGCCTTGGTGACCTGGATGCCGCGCGGGCAGGCATCGGTGCAGTTGAAGGTGGTGCGGCAGCGCCACACGCCTTCCTTGTCGTTGAGGATCTCAAGGCGCTGCGAGCCGCCGTCGTCGCGGCTGTCGAAGATGAAGCGGTGCGCGTTGACGATCGCGGCCGGACCGAAGTACTGCCCGTCGTTCCAGAAGACCGGGCAGCTCGTCGTGCACGCGGCGCACAGGATGCACTTGGTGGTGTCGTCGAAGCGGTCGCGGTCGGCCTGGCTCTGGATGCGCTCGCGCGTCGGCTCGTGGCCGTTGTTGATGAGGAACGGCTGGATCTCGCGGTAGGCGTCGAAGAACGGCTCCATGTCGACCACGAGGTCCTTCTCGAGGGGCAGGCCCTTGATCGGCTCGACCGTGATCGGCTTGTCCGGGTTGACGTCCTTGATGAGCGTCTTGCAGGCAAGGCGGTTCTTGCCGTTGATGCGCATGGCGTCCGAGCCGCACACACCGTGGGCGCACGAGCGGCGGAACGTCAGCGAGCCGTCCTGCTCCCACTTGATCTGGTGCAGCGCGTCGAGGACGCGGTCGGTGGCGTGCGCGGTCACCTCGTAGGTCTCGAAGTGGGGTGCCTCGTCGACCTCGGGGTTGTAGCGCTGGACCTTCAGGGTGACGGTGAAGGTCGGGACGGCGCCGGCCTTCTGCTCGTCGCTGCTGGGCTTGGTGGCGGTGGCGGTCATCAGTACTTGCGCTCCATCGGCTGGTAGCGGGTCACGGTCACGGCCTTGTAGTCGAGGGTGACCTCGTCGGCGAACGGCGCCGCCCGGTCCTCGTCGGCAGCGCCGTCGACGACCGGCGGACGGTAGGCCATGGTGTGCCGCATGAAGTTGACGTCGTCGCGAGCCTCGTAGTCCTCACGGAAGTGGCCACCGCGGGACTCCTTGCGGGCCAGGGCACCGAGGGTGATGACCTCGGCGAGCTCGATGAGGAAGCCGAGCTCGATCGCCTCGAGCAGGTCGGTGTTGTAGCGCCTGCCCTTGTCCTGCACCACGACGTTCGCGTAGCGCTCCTTGAGCTCCTCGATCACGCCCAGCGCCTCCTTCATCGAGGCCTCGGTGCGGAACACCTGGACGTTGCGGTCCATCGTCTCCTGCAGCGCCTTGCGCAGGTCGACGACCCGCTCGCCGCTCTCGCGGCTGCGGATGCCCTCGACCATGCCCTCGACCAGCCACTCGGGGTTCTCGGGCAGCTCCACCCAGGGCGCGTCCACGGCATACTCCGCGGCGGCGATGCCGGCGCGACGCCCGAAGACGTTGATGTCCAGGAGGCTGTTGGTGCCGAGGCGGTTCGAGCCGTGCACGGACACGCAGGCGACCTCGCCCGCGGCATACAGGCCGGGCACGACGTCGGTGTTGTTGCGCAGCACCTCGGTCTCGACGTTGGTCGGCACGCCACCCATGGCGTAGTGCGCCGTCGGGTAGACCGGGACCGGCTCGGTGTAGGGCTCGACGCCGAGGTAGGTGCGGGCGAACTCGGTGATGTCGGGGAGCTTGGCGTCGATGTGCGCCGGTTCGAGGTGGGTCAGGTCGAGCAGGACGTAGTCCTTGTTGGGGCCGGCGCCGCGGCCCTCGCGCACCTCGTTGGCCATCGACCGGGCGACGATGTCGCGCGGGGCGAGGTCCTTGATGGTGGGGGCGTAGCGCTCCATGAACCGCTCGCCGTCGGCGTTGCGCAGGATGCCACCCTCACCGCGGGCCGCCTCCGACAGCAGGATGCCGAGACCGGCCAGACCGGTCGGGTGGAACTGGAAGAACTCCATGTCCTCCAGCGGCAGGCCGCGGCGGAAGGCCACGCCCATGCCGTCACCGGTGAGCGTGTGGGCGTTGGACGTGGTCTTGAAGACCTTGCCGGCGCCACCGGTCGCGAAGACGACCGACTTCGCCTGGAAGACGTGCAGCTCGCCGGTGGCCAGCTCGTAGGCGACGACGCCGGCGGTGCGCTCGATGCCGTCCGGCCCGGTGTTCATGAGCAGGTCGAGCACGTAGTACTCGTTGAAGAACTCGACGTCCTGCTTGACGCAGTTCTGGTAGAGCGTCTGCAGGATCATGTGGCCGGTGCGGTCTGCGGCGAAGCACGAGCGGCGCACCGCGGCCTCACCGTGGTTGCGGGTGTGGCCACCGAACCGGCGCTGGTCGATCTTGCCCTCGGGCGTGCGGTTGAACGGCAGGCCCATCTTCTCGAGGTCGATGACGGCGTCGATCGCCTCGCGGCACATGATCTCCGCGGCGTCCTGGTCAACGAGGTAGTCGCCACCCTTGACCGTGTCGAAGGTGTGCCACTCCCAGTTGTCCTCCTCGACGTTCGCGAGGGCCGCGCACATGCCACCCTGCGCCGCACCGGTGTGCGAGCGGGTGGGGTAGAGCTTGGTGAGGACGGCGGTGCGGGCGCGCTTGCTCGACTCGAGCGCGGCGCGCATGCCGGCACCGCCTGCGCCGACGATGACGACGTCGTACTTGTGGATCTGCATCGGTGCTCTAGTCCTTACTGGGTGCAGACGCTGAGGGTGGAGTTCGGGTCGATGCACGGGTCGAACGTGAAGATCACCAGCGTGCCGAGGACGATCGTGAAGACCGTCGCGACGACCAGCAGGGTCTTGAGCACCCAGCGGGTGCCTTCACGCTCGGTGTAGTCGTTGATGATCGTGCGGACCCCGTTGAAGCCGTGGAGCATGCCGAGCCACAGCATCAGCATGTCCCAGACCTGCCAGAACGGGCTCGACCACTTGCCGGCGACGAATGCGAAGTCGATCGCGCTGATGCCGTCGCCCAGCATGAGGTTGACGAACAGGTGCCCGAAGACGAGCACGAGCAGCAGGACGCCGCTGGCGCGCATGAAGACCCAGGACCACAGCTCGAAGTTGCCGCGGGTCGGGGTGAAGCGCTTGTAGGGGGAGAGCCGGGAGGACTGTGCGGGCGTGGCCGTGTTCTCGGTGGTGGTAGTCATGTCAGCGCGCCCTTCAGTGCGTGAACACGATGGTCAGGTGCCGGATCGCGAACGGCACGAACAACAGGGCGAACAGGACGACCACGCCCCAGAACATCTGCTTCTGGAACTTCGGGCCCTTGGACCAGAAGTCGACCGCGATGATCCGCAGCCCGTTGAGGGCGTGGAAGATGACCGCCGCGACGAGCCCGGCCTCGCCGATTCCGACGATGGGGTTCTTGTAGGCCTCCATCACCTCGTTGTAGGCGTCGGGGGAGACCCGCACGAGTGCCGTGTCGAGGACGTGGGCGAACAGGAAGAGGAAGAGGAGGAGCCCGCTGATCCGGTGGGCCACCCACGACCACATGCCTTCCCGGCCGCGATAGAGGGTGCCCCCACCCTGGGGGGCCGTTGCTGCCTGCGCCACGTGCGCGTCCCTTTCGAGCGAAGGTGTTCACGGCGTCGCTCGTCCTTGCGGAGGCGGGGCCGTCGTGCCACCGCTCAGGCTATCGGTCGGCGTGTCGGCGTCACGAACCGGTCGCCTGTGAGAAACCAGACAGGTCCGGTTACCCAGGGGTATGCCGCGTGGCTCAGGCCGTGGCCGCGGCGCGGCTCGCGCGGGCGCTGGCGTAGTGGCCGAGCAGCTGGTCGGTGAGGGCGGCCCAGCTGCGTCCGCGCACCCGGGTGAGGGCGGCGTCGCCCATCGCCTCGCGCTTGACGCGGTCGCCGACGAGGTGGGCGACCGCGGCGCGAAGCCCGTCCGCGCTGTCGGGGTCGAACAGCAGCCCGGTGCGGCTGTGGTCGACGAGGTCGAGCGGTCCGCCCTTGGCAGGGGCGACCACCGGCAACCCGGTCGCGGCAGCCTCCTGCAACGTCTGCCCGAACGTCTCCCGGGTGCCCGTGTGCACGAAGACGTCGCACGCGGCATACGCCCTCGCGAGGTCGTCGCCGTCGCGGCGGCCGAGGAAGACCGGAGGTCGCGATCCTGCGTCCGTGGCCGCCTCGATGAGCAGGCCCTCGAGCCGGCCCCGGTCGGGTCCGTCGCCCACGAGCACGAGCCGGGTGCCCGGGAGGCCCGCGACGGGGAGCAGCCGGTCCAGCTCCTTCTCGGCGGCGAGCCGGCCGACGTACCCGACGAGGACCTCACCGCCCGGCGCGAGCCCCGACCTCAACCGGCGGGTGGCCGCGTCGAGCCGCCACCCCGGGTGGAAGAGGCCGGTGTCGACGCCGCGACCCCACAGGGCGGTGCGGGGCACACCGTGCGCGCGCAGGTCCTCCAGGGCGGAGGTCGACGGGGCCAGGGTCAGGTCGGCGTTCTCGTGCAGGTGCCGCACCCATCGCCACGCTGCCTTTGACGCCCCCTTGGCCACCGGCAGCGGACCGTGCTTGAGCAGGAACGAGGGCATGTCCGTCTGGTAGACCGCGACGCTCGGCAGACCCAGCTTCTGGGTGGCGGTGAGCCCCCGGGCACCCAGCACGAACGGCGACGCCACGTGGACGACGTCCGGCGCGAAGTCGGCGAGCAGGTGCTCCACCTCGCCCGACGGCATACCGAGCGGGAAGTCCTTGACGGTCACCGAGGCGACGCTGCGGACGGGGTAACCCGCGTAGGACGACGGGGCCGGACGCGGCGCCACGATCAACACGTCGTGGCCACCGGCCCGCAGGCACTCGGTCACCCGGCAGACGCTCGTGGTGACCCCGTTGAACGTCGGCAGGAACGACTCGGTGACGATGGCGATCCGCACGACACCAGCGTCCGCAGCCGTGGTGAGGTGACGGCGACACCTCGGGGTGTGTCAGGTGAGCGGCAGGTGACGGGGCGGTGCGCGTGGTCGTGTGGGGCGGCCCTGCGGAGGCGGTGGTCGGCTACGGTTGCGCGCCATGGGGAACGAGCACGTATGGGCCATCATCCCGGCGGGGGGAGCGGGGACCCGGCTGTGGCCGCTGTCGCGCGCCTCGTCGCCGAAGTTCCTGCACGACCTCACCGGTGCCGGGCGCTCGCTGCTGCAACAGACGTGGGACCGGCTGTCGCCGCTGGTGGGTTCGCGCATCGTCGTCGTGACCGGCCGGGCGCACGAGGCGGCGGTGCGCTCGCAGCTGCCGTCGCTGCCCGCCGACCAGCTCCTCGCCGAGCCGTCGCCGCGGGACTCGATGGCAGCGATCGGGTGGGCTGCCGCGGTGCTCGAGGCGCGTGACCCCGAGGCGATCGTCTGCTCGTTCGCGGCCGACCACGTGATCGGTGACGAGGACGCCTTCCGCGCCTGTGTGGCCGATGCGGTGGCAGCTGCCGAGCAGGACTACGTCGTCACCATCGGCATCGAACCCACTTATGCCGCAACGGGTTTCGGCTACATCGAGATGGGGGAGACGCTCGGCGCCGACGGGTCTGCGCGTGCGGTGGTGCAGTTCGTCGAGAAGCCTGACCGCGAGCGGGCGGAGGCCTACCTCGCGACCGGGCGGTTCCGGTGGAACGCAGGCATGTTCGTCGTCAAGGCGCGGGTGCTGCTCGACCTGCTGGCCCAGTGGCACCCCGAGCTGGCGGCCGGTGTGCGCTCGCTCGCGACCGACCCGGCGCGGCTCGACGACGTGTGGGACGGGCTGGAGAAGATCGCGATCGACCACGCCGTGGCCGAGCCGGCGGCGGACGCCGGTCGGGTCGCCGTGGTGCCGGGCGGTTTCGGCTGGGACGACGTGGGCGACTTCGCCTCCTTGGGTGGGTTGCTGCGCGATGCCGACGGTATGCCGGGGGTGCGGGTCCTCGGGTCCGCCTCCGACGTGCGGGTGGTCGACGCCGGCGGTGTGGTGGTGCCGGGTTCGGGGCGGACCGTGGCCCTGGTCGGTCTCGAGGACGTCGTGGTGGTCGACACCCCGGACGCTGTGCTGGTCGTCGCCAAGGACCGCGCCCAGGACGTCAAGAAGGTCGTCGACGCCCTCAAGGCCGAAGGCCGCACGGACCTCACCTGACCCTGCGCTGGCAAGCAATCGGGTCAGGTGGTGAGGTCGCGGCGGCGGAAGGCGGCGGCGCCGGTCGCGGCGACGACGACCGCCACGACCAGCAGGCCGACGAGTCCGGCCACGTTGGCGTCGCCGCCGGGCAGGGTGCCGAGGTGGTCGAAGGGTGACGCCTTGAGGGCCCAGTCCGGCAGCGACAGGATCGCCCCGAACTCGCCCACCAGCACGAAGAACGCCAGGAGGCCCCACGCGGCCGCCGACAGCCGCGGCAGAAGCCCGAACAGCAGCACGGTGAGCGCCACGCACACGGCCACGGCGGGCCAGGTCGCGACCAACGCGGGCAGCAGGTCGCCGATCCCGCGCTCGCTCACCGACCCGGCAGAAAGGCCTGCTCCGAAGCCGGCCACGGCCAGCAGCCAGAGCGAGCCGAGGGTGGCGATGACGACGTGGCTGGCGAGCCAGCTCCACCGGCTCACGGGGGCGGCGAGCACGACCTCTGCCCGCCCGGTGGACTCCTCGGACCTCATCCGCAGGGCGGTGGCGATGCCGTAGGCCGCGGCCCCCACCGCGATGAAACGCAGCTCGGTGCCGAAAAAGATGTCGACGAGCGACCCGCCGCCACCGCTCATCTTGCGCAGCATCTCCTCGATCGCCGGGCTGTCGGCGACGTCGGTCACCGACTTGGCGAGCGAGCCGACGACGAGGCCGAGGACGGCATACCCGATCGTCCACCCCAGCAGGGATCCCCGCTGCAGCCGCCAGGCCAGGCCCAGGGGGCTCGAGAGCCCCGCGCCCGCCCGGGCCGGACCGGGTCGAGCGGCCCAAAGGCCGGCGCCGAGGTCGCGGCGGTGCAGCAGCACGTCGGCGACGACGAGCAGCACGGCAAGGGCGACAACGGCTGGCAGCAGCACCCAGATGCGGTTCTGGCCGAAGGGGCTGGCCTTCTCTGCCCAGCCCAGGAACGACAGCCACACGAGGTCCTGTGCGCCACCGTTGGCCGCGTCCGCGGAGGCGCGCACGAGGAAGGCAATTCCCAAGACTGCCAACGCAATTCCGCCCGCGCCTCGGGTTGTTGAGGTGAGCTGCGCGGCCACGGCGGTGACCCCGGCCATCACGATGCCACCGACGAGGATGACGACGCCGAGGGCCACTGACCCGGTGGTGTCGGCTCCCACGGCGATGAGCCCAAGAGTGCTCAACGCCGCCGATGTGAGCACGGCCAGGACGGCCAGCAGCACCGCCGAAGCCAGCGGCGCCCGCCGCCCGACGACACCGGCCGCGATGAGCTCGAAGCGACCTTCCTCCTCCTCGGTGCGCGTGTGCCGGCGCACGATCGCGAACGCGAGGAACGCCCCGAACAGGCTGCCCATCAGGATGGTCTTGACGACGCCGATCCCGGCAGCGGTGGCCGAGGGCAGGGGACCGTAGAGGGCCGCGAACGACGGATTGGCGGTGAGTGCCTGCGCCCCCGCGGCGGCCTCGGCGTCGGTCGGGTAGAGGTCGAAGGTCGCCTGCATCGACCCCGCCGCCATGGCGGCCATGAGCAGGGCGGCGACGATGATGATCCACCGGTCGCGCCGCCACGCGAGCCGCAGCAGCAACCCGGTGCCGGCCAGGCTGTCGCTCATGCGAGTGCCTCTTCGCGGATGTCGGTGCGGTACTGGGAGAGGAACAGCTCCTCGAGCGTGGGCGGCTGGCAGGTGAGCGCCTGTATGCCGTGTGCCCCAAGGCGACCCACGACGTCGCCGACCGCGTCGGTCTCGACCGACATGGCGATCCGGTTGGCCGCCTCGCCCTCGAGCCGGGCGTCGTGGACGCCGGGCCAGTGGGCGGCGTCGGTGACCGCGACGGGGTCGGACAGGGTGGCGACGACGCTGGTGCGGGTGAGGTGGCGCAGGTCGGCCAGGCTGCCGGAGTCGACCACCTGGCCGGCCCGGACGATGCTCACGCGGTCGGCTGCGGTCTCGACCTCGGACAGGATGTGGCTCGACAGCAGGACCGTGCGGCCCTCGGCGCGCACCTGGGTCAGCTGCTGTTGAAAGACCTTCTCCATCAACGGGTCCAGGCCCGACGTGGGCTCGTCGAGGACGAGCAGCGGCACGTCGGAGGCGAAGGCGGCGACGAGCGCGACCTTCTGCCGGTTGCCCTTGGAGTAGGAGCGGCCCTTCTTGGTCGGGTCGAGCTCGAACGCCTCGAGCAGCTTGTCGCGCTTGCCCTCGTCGACGCCGCCGCGCAGCCGGCCGAGGAGGTCGATGACCTCGCCGCCGGTGAGGTTGGGCCACAGGACGACGTCGCCGGGCACGTAGGCGAGTTGGCGGTGCAGCTCGGTCGCGTCGCGCCAGGGGTCGCGGCCGAGGAGGGTCACGCTGCCGCCGTCGGCTCGCAGGAGGCCGAGCAGGACGCGGATGGTGGTGGACTTCCCCGCGCCGTTCGGGCCGAGGAAGCCGTGCACCTCACCCTCGTCGACGCTCAGGTCGAGGCCGTCGAGGGCGGTGGTGGGGCCGAACTTCTTGATGAGGCCGGTGGCCTCGATGACTGGTGCCATGCCGATCACCATACACACTTTTCAGAAAATACTGAATGTTCTAAACTGACCGCATGCCTCGCAAAAGCGCCGTCAGCCGCGCCAAGGACCGTGCCCAGTTCGTGGAGCGGTTCGGGTCCGCCCTGACGGCGGCGGGCATGCAGCGGCTCCCTTCCCGGGTGTTCGCCGCGCTCCTCGCCGACGACGACGGGCGGATGACCTCGACCGAGCTGAGCGACGCGCTGTCGGTGAGTGCCGCCTCGGTCTCCGGTGCGGTGCGGTCGTTGCAGCAGATGGGCATGATCCATCGCGAGCGCGAGCCCGGCAGCCGTCGCGACGTCTACGTCGTAGCCGACGACGCGTGGCACGACGTGATGATGAGCTCGCAGTCCACCTACGCCCCACTCACCCAGACGCTGCGCGACGGCGTCGACCAGGTGGGTGGCCGTGGCACCGACGCCGGTGCCCGGCTCGCCCTCAGCGTCGCCTTCCTCGAGTTCATCACCTCCGAGATGGCAGCGCTGTCCGAGCGTTGGGAGAAGCGCAGGGCCGAGCTGGGCATGTGATGCTGGGCTGGTGAGCGACGACCCCCGAGCGGAGTCCGGTCTCGACGCCGAGTTCGACGCCATGGCCGGCTGGGTCGCCGAGGCCGTGCGCTCGCGCGCAGCGAGGTATGCCGTCCCGGCAGCCTGTCGCGGCACCGGCGGTCCGCGGGTGCTCACCTGGCTGCTCGACCGGATGGCCTTGGCGCCGGGCGCAACGCTCCTCGACGTGGGTGCCGGGCTGGGCGGGCCGGCCGCGTTCGCGCGGGACCGTGACCGGGTGCGGCCTGTCCTGCTGGAGCCCGAGCCCGCCGCCGCCCGGGCCGCCGGTGACCTGTTTGGTATGCCGGTCGCGCGAGCCGATGCGGAGACTCTTCCGTTGCGGGACAACGGCTTTGACGCCGTGTGGTCGCTCGGCGTGCTGTGCACGACGCCGCACCAGGCAGACCTGGTGGCCGAGCTGGCCCGGGTCGTGCGTCCGGGTGGAGCGGTGGGCCTGATGGTGCTGGTGACGCCGCAGGACGAGGCTCTCGTCGCACCGACCGGCAACGTCTTCCCGCCCGTGGCAGAGGTGGAGCGGATGGCCGGGGCCGCCGGGCTCGTCATCCAGGACACTGCCGAGACCCCCGTCGACGACCCGCTTCCAGCGGACTGGGCGGAGGCGGAGGCGACCGTCCTGGAAGAGGTGGGGCGTCGCCACGGTGACCACCCGGCATACCGGGCGGCGAAGGAACAGGAGGCGCTCATGGGTGAGCTGGTCGCCCAAGGCCTCGTCCGCCGCCTCCTCCTGACCGCCCGCGCGGGTGAGGTTGACCACGGGAGGTGACCACGCGGCATACGGGCGATCTATCGTGACGGGCATGGCCAGCGAAGTCCCCGAAGCGCGCTCCGAGTCCGACCTGCCGATCAAGGCGGTCTACGACGCGGGCGACCTCGACGGCTTCGACCCCGCGACCCAGCTCGGCGAGCCCGGGCAGTACCCGTACACGCGCGGTGTCTACCCGACGATGTACACGGGCAAGCCGTGGACGATGCGGCAGTACGCCGGGTTCGGGACGGCCAAGGAGAGCAACGAGCGCTACCACGAGCTGGTCAACGCGGGCACCGGCGGACTGTCCGTCGCGTTCGACCTGCCCACGCAGATGGGCTACGACTCCGATGAGGCGATCGCGCACGGCGAGGTCGGCAAGGTCGGGGTCGCCATCGACTCGATCGACGACATGCGCACCCTCTTCGGCGGGCTGCCGCTGGGCGAGCTGTCGACCTCGATGACGATCAACGCGCCGGCCTCGACCCTGCTGCTGATGTACCAGCTCGTCGCCGAGGAGAACGGCGCCGACGCGTCGCGGCTCGCCGGCACGATCCAGAACGACGTGCTCAAGGAGTACATCGCGCGCGGCACCTACATCTACCCGCCGAAGGAGTCGCTGCGGCTGATCAGTGACATCTTCGCTTACTGCGCCAAGGAACTTCCGCGCTGGAACACCATCTCCATCAGCGGCTACCACATGGCCGAGGCCGGGGCGACGCCCGCCCAGGAGGTCGCGTTCACCCTGGCCAACGCCAAGGAGTACGTGCGCGCAGCCATCGGCGCCGGCCTGGACGTCGACGAGTTCGCGCCGCGGCTCTCCTTCTTCTTCGTCGCGCGCACGACGCTGCTCGAGGAGGTCGCGAAGTTCCGGGCGGCCCGACGGATCTGGGCGCGGATCATGCGTGAGGAGTTCGGCGCCACCAACCCCAAGAGCCAGATGCTGCGGTTCCACACCCAGACCGCCGGCGTGCAGCTGACCGCGCAGCAGCCCGAGGTCAACCTCGTGCGCGTCGCGCTCCAGGGTCTCGGCGCGGTGCTCGGTGGCACCCAGTCGTTGCACACCAACAGTTTTGACGAGGCGATAGCGCTTCCGACGCACAAGGCGGCCCGGCTCGCGCTGCGAACCCAGCAGGTCATCGCCTACGAGACCGACGTGACCAAGACCGTCGACCCGTTCGCCGGCTCCTACGTCGTGGAGGCCATGACCGACGAGCTCGAAGCCGCGGCGCTGGAGCTGATCCAGGCCGTCGAGGACCGCGGGGGAGCGGTGGCCGCGATCGAGCAGGGCTTCCAGAAGTCCGAGATCGAGCGCTCCGCCTACCAGGTCGCCCTCGAGATCGACCACGGCGAGCGCACCGTCGTCGGCGTCAACAAGTACACCCTCGACGAGGAGGAGCCGTACGAGCCGCTGCGCGTCGACCCGCAGATCGAGATCGACCAGCGCGAGCGCCTGGCCGCCCTGCGCGCCGACCGCGACAACGACGCCGTCGAGGCCGCGCTCGAGCGGCTGCGTGAGGCGGCCCGCGGCACCGACAACGTGCTCTACCCGATGAAGGAGGCCCTCGCCCTGCGCGCCACCGGCGGCGAGATCAGCCACGCCCTGCGCGACGTCTGGGGCCTGTACGTCCCGCGCGAGACCTTCTGACCGGGGTCACCCTGCAAGCTGAGCCCCCTATGGGGCGCCCAGGTTGCAAGCAGCGGCGGGTGGGGTCGCGGGTACAGTTCGACCCTGATGACCACGAACCCGCTGCTGGCCCAGGTGTGCGCCAGCGTCGACCAGCTCGCCCCCACCCTGCTCGAGGTCCAGCGCGACCTGCACGCCCACCCCGAGCTGTCGCGCAGCGAGTTCCGCACGACCGCGACGGTGCGCGAGCGGCTCGAGGAGGCCGGCATCACCGTGCGGCCCCTGCCGGTCACGGGTCTGGTCGCCGAGCTGGGAGCCGAGCAGCCGGCATACCGCGTCGCCATCCGCGCGGACCTCGACGCGCTCCCGGTCGGTGAGCGCACGGGGCTGGAGTGGAGTTCGACCACCGAGGGCATCGCGCACGCCTGCGGCCACGACGTCCACGTCGCCGCCGTCCTCGGGGCCGGCCTGGCCCTCAAGGCGCACGAGGACGGCCTGCGCGAGCGCGGCATCGCCGTGCGCCTGCTGTTCCAGCCTGCCGAGGAGGTCATCCCCGGTGGCGCCATCGACCTCATCGCGGCCGACGCGCTCGAGGCAGTGGACGCGGTCTTCGCGGTGCACTGCGACCCCAGCATCGACGTGGGGTCGGTCGGGCTGCGCGAGGGGGCGATCACCGCAGCCGCCGACCGCGTCACCGTCCACCTGAGCGGGCGCGGAGGCCACACGAGCCGCCCGCACCTCACCGAGGACCTCACCTTCGCCATGGCCAAGGTCATCACCGAGCTGCCGGCCGTCCTGTCGCGCCGGCTCGACCCGCGCACGGCGTTCGCGCTCGTCTGGGGTGAGGTGCACGCGGGCCAGGCCGCCAACGTCATCCCGTCCAGCGGCACCGTCGCCGGCACCCTGCGCATGCTCGACGCGACCGCGTGGACCTCGATCGGTCCCCTCCTCGACGAGGCGTTGCAGCACATCGTCGCCCCGTATGCCGTGACGGCAGTTCTCGAGCACGTCCAGGGGGTGCCCCCGGTCGTCAACGACGCCGACGCGATCGAGGTGCTGCGGCAGGCCGCCGACGGGGCCGGCATGAGCGCCCTCGGCACCCTCCAGTCGCTCGGCGGGGAGGACTTCGCGTGGTACCTGCGGCACGTGCCGGGGGCCATGGCGCGGCTCGGGACCCGCTCACCGGGTGGTCGCAGCTACGACCTGCACCAGGGCGACCTCGTCGTCGACCCGGGGTCGGTCGTGCAGGGCGCCCGGCTGCTCGCCGCAGCAGCCGTGGCCGGTGTTGTCAAGGGCGACGGGCCACGAGCCTGACCCCTCCCGTCGCGGATAGGTAACGGTTTCCCACCCTCCTGCCGGATCGTGCGCGAGTCGCCTCTGATGTGGGGTTATCCTCACCGGCTAGCGGCGCATCGGTGCGCCTCGTACAGACAATGAACAGGAGACAGCCTTGCGTCACGCGATGAAGGTTGCAGCGGTCATGTCGGTGGCAGCACTGACGCTGGCCGCGTGTGGTGACTCGGGCAGCGACTCGGGCGCCAGCGGAAGCGGTAGCTCGGACTCGGGCAAGAAGAGCGACCTCAAGGTCGGCATGGCCTACGACGTGGGTGGTCGCGGTGACCAGTCGTTCAACGACGCCGCCGCTGCCGGTCTCGACAAGGCCAAGGCGGACCTCGGGGTCGAGACCAAGGAAGCCACGGCAGTCAACGGCGAGAACGAGGCGGCTCGCGAGGAGCGTCTCCAGCAGCTCGTCGACGCGGGCTATACCCACATCGTGGCCGTCGGCTTCGCGTATGCCGCGTCCGTGGGCAAGGCCGCGAAGGCCAACCCCGACGTCAACTTCGCCATCGTCGACGACGCCTCGGACGCCTCCAAGGGCCCGAACGTCGACCAGATCACCTTCGCCGAGAACGAGGGCTCCTTCCTCGTCGGCGCGGCGGCCGCGCTGAAGTCCAAGGCGGGCCACATCGGCTTCGTCGGTGGCGTCAACGTGCCGCTCATCAAGAAGTTCGAGGCGGGCTACATCGCCGGTGCGAAGGCCGTGAACCCGAACATCAAGATCGACTCCCAGTACCTCACCCAGCCGCCGGACTTCAGCGGCTTCGGTGACCCGGCCAAGGGCAAGACGGCCGCTGACGGCATGTACCAGAAGGGCGCGGACGTCGTGTACCACGCCGCTGGTGGCTCCGGTGGTGGGGTCTTCACCGCGGCCAAGGCCGCCGGTGCCGGCAAGTGGGCCATCGGCGTCGACTCCGACCAGGCGCTCACTGCCCCCGAGGACGTGCGCAAGCTGATCCTGACCTCGATGGTCAAGAAGGTCGACGTGGCGGTCTACGACTTCATCAAGTCGGCCGCTGACGGCAAGGAGCTCACCGGCAACAACGAGTACAACCTCGCCAAGGGTGGCGTGGACTACTCCAAGACCGGGGGCAACGTCGACGACATCGTCTCCAAGCTGGACGACTACAAGCAGCAGATCATCGACAAGAAGATCACTGTTCCCACCACTCCCTGACAGAGCTGATGGGCACGGCCCGGGCGGCGCGGTAGCGTCTGACCCGGGCCGTGTGCTTGTCCCAGCACGTGTGTGAAAACCCCGCCCGCAGAGCCGCGGGCCGAGACCAGGAGCGTGGAGCCATCACCGCCTCACCACCAGTGACGCAGCCCGCGGCGCAGCAGCCGACCGGCGCTGCCCCGGCCGTCGAGCTCGAGGGCATCACCAAACGTTTCCCGGGCGTCGTCGCCAACAAGGACATCGCCTTCACGGTGAAGCGAGGCACGGTCCACGCGATCGTCGGGGAGAACGGCGCCGGCAAGTCGACGCTGATGAAGATCCTCTACGGCGTCCAGCGGCCCGACGAGGGCACCATCAAGGTCAACGGCCAGGTCGTCGAGCTGCACTCGCCGTCCGACGCGATCAACGCGGGCATCGGCATGGTCTTCCAGCACTTCATGCTCGCCGACAACCTCACCGTGCTCGAGAACGTCGTCCTGGGCGCCGAGAAGCTGCACGGCATCGGGGACGCGGCCCGGCAGGAGATCGTCAAGATCTCCGACTCCTACAAGCTCGGTGTCGACCCCGACGCCCTCGTCGCCGACCTCGGCGTCGGTGCCCGCCAGCGCATCGAGATCCTCAAGGTCCTCTACCGCGGCGCCAAGATCCTCATCCTCGACGAGCCCACCGCCGTGCTGGTGCCGCAGGAGGTCGACGAGCTGTTCGACCAGCTGGCCGAGCTCAAGGACGAGGGGCTCACCGTCCTG
Organism: Actinomycetes bacterium; assembly: GCA_023420415.1. GTDB lineage: Bacteria > Actinomycetota > Actinomycetes > Actinomycetales > Dermatophilaceae > Pedococcus. The sequence goes on from JAEZWF010000012.1 coordinate 62,195, forward strand.
TTCATCTCGCACAAGCTCGACGAGGTGCTCAAGGTCGCCGACGCGATCACCGTGATCCGCCGCGGCACCACGATCGACACCGTTGACCCCACGTCGGTCAACGCGCGCCAGCTCGCCGAGCTCATGGTCGGTTCCGAGCTGCCCTCCCCGACGACCGAGGAGTCCACGGTCACCGACCGGGTGCTGCTGCGGGTCGAGCGCCTCGTCCTCGGCGGGGGCACCGGCCGCCCGGTGCTGGACGACATCTCGTTCACGATCCACGCCGGTGAGGTCCTGGGCATCGCCGGTGTCGAGGGCAACGGGCAGGCCGAGATCGTCGAGGTCATCATGGGCATGCGCGAGCCCACCTCGGGCGAGGTCTACCTCGGCGACCAGGACATCTCCGACTGGCACGTGCGCCAGATCCGCGAGGCCGGCGTCGGGTACATCCCCGAGGACCGGCACCGCCACGGCCTGCTGCTCGAGGCGCCCCTGTGGGAGAACCGCATCCTCGGCCACCAGACCGAGGAGCCCAACATCGAGGCCGGCGGCTTCCTCATCGACGCCAAGGACGCCAAGGCCGACACCGAGCGGATCGTCAAGGAGTACGACGTCCGCACCCCGTCGATCTTCGTCACCGCCGGGTCCCTGTCCGGTGGCAACCAGCAGAAGCTCATCATCGGACGCGAGATGAGCCACCACCCCAAGGTGCTCATCGCCGCCCACCCGACCCGTGGCGTCGACGTCGGTGCCCAGTCGAGCATCTGGGACCACATCCGTGCCGCCCGCCGGGAGGGCCTGGCCGTGCTGCTCATCTCCGCGGACCTGGAGGAGCTGATCGGCCTGTCCGACACGATCCAGGTGATCCTGCGCGGCAAGCTGACCGGCGAGTTCGACCCCGACACGGTCACCGCCGAGGACCTGGGCGCGGCCATGACCGGCGCCGGCGACAAGTCCGGTGCCGGCGACGAGACCGATGCCGGACCCGCGACGGCGAGCCCGCGGCATACCGACCCCACACCCACCGACGCCACGGAGGAGCGCTCATGAGCCGGCTCAACCCACGCCGCATCGCGCTCGCCCTCGCGGCCCCGGTGCTGGCGCTGGTCGTCGCGTTCATCGTGACGTCGATCATCCTGCTGCTGTTCGGCGACCCGGTCGGCGACGTCTGGAAGACCATCCTCACCTGGCCGCGACCGCGCCAGCAGGTCCAGGTCATCAACGCCGCCACCGTCTACTACATCTCGGCCATCGCGGTCGCCATCGGCTTCCGGATGAACCTGTTCAACATCGGTGTCGACGGCCAGTACCGCGTCGCCGTGTTCGCCGCCGCGGTCTTCGCGGGACAGGCCTGGCTGCCCGGCATCCTCAACGTCCTCGTGGCGCTCGTCGTCGCGATGGTGACGGGCGGGCTCTGGGCCGGCATCGCGGCATACCTCAAGGTGAAACGCGGTGTCTCCGAGGTGATCTCGACGATCATGCTCAACGCCATCGCCACTGGCGTCGTGAGCTGGCTGTTCGCCAAGGTCGCCGTCCGGCCCGAGGGCAGCAACGTCGTCCAGACCAAGGACATCCCCGAGTCGAGCCGGCTCGAGGGCTTTGCCCTCATCCCTGGCGCGACCAACCGGGTCTACTCGATGATCCTGCTCGCGATCGTGGTCGGCTTCCTCTACTGGTTCATCCTCGGCAAGACGCGCTTCGGCTACGACCTGCGCGCCACCGGCCGCTCCGAGACCGCCGCCGTCGCCAGCGGTGTCAACGTGCCGCGCATGGTGATGACGGCGATGATCGCCTCGGGCGCGGTGGGTGGTCTCGTGGGTATGCCGCTGCTGTTCGGCCAGGACTTCAACTACGGCACCACGATCCAGTCCGGGCTCGGCTTCGCCGGCATCGGCATCGCGCTGCTGGGCCGCAACAACGCGGTGGGCATCGCCTTCGCGGCGGTCCTGTGGGCGTTCCTCGACATCCAGTCGAACGCGTTGCAGATCCAGGCCGGTGTCGCGCAGGAGATCGTGTTCATCATCCAGGGCGTCATCCTGTTCGCCGTCGTCATCGCCTACGAGCTGATCCGGCGGGCCGACAAGCGGATCGAGCAGAACCGCGTCGCCAAGGAGCTGGCCTCGGCCCCGAAGGCCCAGCCCACGACGGAAGGAGCCCCCGCATGAGCGCCGCCGGACTCGAGGTCGGCGCCAAGACCGTCGCCGACCGCCCTGCCAAGCGTCGCCGGTTCGGCGCCCGCGAGTGGCTCATCGTCGTGGCGGCAGCGCTCGCCATCTTGTCGATCCTGCGCATCGTCACGGACACGCCGGACATCGACTCCAGCGGTGCGCTCATCGCGGGTCTCGCGGCCGCCGTGCCGATCGCACTCGCCGGTCTCGGTGGCCTGTGGTCGGAGCGTGCCGGCGTCGTCAACATCGGGCTCGAGGGCATGATGATCCTCGGCACGTGGGGCGCGGGTTTCTGCGGCTATCAGTGGGGTCCGTGGGCCGGTGTGGCCGGCGCGATCGTCATGGGCATGATCGGTGGTCTCATCCACGCCGTCGCCACGGTGATCTTCGGGGTCGACCAGATCGTCTCCGGTGTCGCGATCAACATCATCGGGCTCGGTGTCGCGAAGTACCTCGCCGTGCGCTTCTTCACCGGCGTCCCGGGCGGTGGCCCGACCCAGTCGCCACAGATCGACTCGCTGCCGAACTTCACCGTCGCCCCGCTGTCCGATGCCTTGGGCAACCTCGAGGGCAAGGGGTGGTTCTTCATCAGCGACCTCGCGGCGGTGCTGCGGGCGTTGTGCACCAACCTGTCGGTCCTCACGATCCTCACCGTGCTGCTCTTCGTGGGCACCTGGTGGCTGCTGTGGCGGACGCCGTTCGGGTTGCGTCTGCGCTCGTGTGGCGAGTCGCCGGTCGCGGCGGAAACGCTCGGTGTCAACGTGATCCGGTACAAGTTCCTCGCGGTGGTGCTGTCCGGTGGTTTCGCCGGTCTCGGTGGTGGCTTCCTCGCCCTCGTGGCCGCGCACATCTACCGCGACGGGCAGACCGCCGGCCGCGGTTACATCGGTCTCGCCGCGATGATCTTCGGCAACTGGCGTCCGGGCGGGCTGCTCGCCGGCGCCGGGCTGTTCGGCTACACCGACGCCGTGCAGCTGCGCGGCGGCGGCAACGTGCACGCGTTCCTGCTGCTCTTCGCCGTGATCCTCGTGGCCGTCGGCGTCTGGCAGATCGTCCGCAACCGCCGCCTGGTGCAGGGCATCCTCGCCCTGGTGGTCGGCGGCCTGGTCGCCTGGTGGTTCTTCGGGTCCGACGCGGTGCCGCCGGAGCTGACGGGCACGACCCCGTACGTCGTCACCCTGTTGGTGCTCGCGTTCGCCTCGCAACGACTACGAATGCCCGCGGCCGACGGGAAGATCTATCGCAAGGGCGAGGGCCACTAGGTGAGCGACGAGCAGGCGGGGTATGCCGCGGAGGCGAGCTCGCGGCATACCCCCGCTCCCTGCCCCGACGGTCCGCACGGGGCGGAGCACGTCGACTGGGATGCCTTGCGCGCCAAGGCAATCGAGCTGATGGAACGCGCGTACGCGCCGTACTCGAACTTCCCCGTCGGGGTGGCCGGCATCGTGGACGACGGCCGGGTGGTCGCGGGGTGCAACGTCGAGAACGCGGCCTACGGGGTGGGGCTGTGCGCCGAGTGCGGCATGGTGTCGGAGCTGCACGCGACCGGCGGCGGCAAGCTCGTCGCGGTGTCGTGTGTCGGCGCCGACGGGCAGCCGCTCATGCCGTGCGGTCGGTGCCGACAGCTGTTGTGGGAGAACGGCGGACCGCAGTGCCTGCTCCTGACGCCGGCCGGGGTGCTGCCGATGAGCGAGGTGCTGCCGCAGGCGTTCGGGCCTGACAACCTCGACATCGTGCGCGACCACCCCGCCTGACCCCAGCCCGTGCGGTCGCGCCGATCCCGGACTTTCGGCCAGTGGCCCGAAAGTCGCAACCTCACCGCGGGAATCGCCCGAACTTTCGGCCACTCGCCCGAAAGTCGCGGAGCGGCACGGGTCTGACAGGATGCGGACATGAGCGAGAAGTTCGACGCGGTCGATGTCATCATCACCAAGCGCGACAAGGGCGAGCTGTCCGACGAGCAGATCGACTGGGTGATCGACGCCTACACGCGCGGCGCCGTGGCCGACGAGCAGATGTCGAGCCTGGGGATGGCGATCCTGCTCAACGGCATGAACCGCCGCGAGATCTCGCGCTGGACCGGAGCCATGATCGCCTCGGGCGAGCGGATGGACTTCTCGAGCCTGTCACGGCCCACCGCCGACAAGCACTCGACCGGTGGGGTCGGTGACAAGATCACCCTTCCGCTCGCGCCCCTGGTCGCGGCGTGTGGTGTTGCCGTGCCCCAGCTCTCCGGACGCGGCCTCGGCCACACCGGTGGCACGCTCGACAAGCTCGAGTCGATCCCGGGGTGGCAGGCCGCCATGAGCAACGAGCAGATGATGCGCCAGCTCGAGGACGTGGGGGCCGTGATCTGCGCGGCAGGGGACGGCCTGGCCCCGGCCGACAAGAAGCTCTACGCCCTGCGTGACGTCACGGGCACGGTCGAGGCGATCCCGCTCATCGCCTCCTCGATCATGAGCAAGAAGATCGCCGAGGGCACCGGCGCGCTGGTCCTCGACGTCAAGGTCGGCAGCGGCGCCTTCATGAAGAACGTCGACGACGCCCGCGAGCTCGCGCGCACCATGGTCGACCTCGGCACCGACGCCAGGGTCAAGACGGTCGCCATGCTCACCAATATGCAGGTGCCGCTCGGCCTCACCGCGGGCAACGCCCTCGAGGTGCGTGAGTCGGTCGAGGTCCTCGCCGGCGGCGGTCCCGAGGACGTCGTCGAGCTCACCCTGGCCCTCGCCCGCGAGATGCTCGAGGCCGCCGGCCACACCGAGGTCGACCCGGCGGACGCCCTCGAGGACGGCCGCGCCATGGACGTCTGGAAGGCGATGATCCGCGCCCAGGGCGGCGACCCCGACGCCGACCTGCCGGTCGCGAAGGAGACGCACGAGGTGCTCGCCCCCGCTGACGGCATACTCACCCAGCTCGACGCTCTCAAGGTGGGAGTGGCCGCGTGGCGGCTCGGCGCTGGACGCGCCCGCAAGGAGGACCCGGTGCAGGCCGGCGCCGGTGTCGAGTTGCACGCCAAGCCGGGCGCCTCGGTGCGCGCCGGCGAGAAGCTGCTCACCCTGCACACCGACACCCCCGAGCGTTTCGACCGCGCGCTCGAGGCGCTCGACGGCGCCTGGACGATCGCGCCCGAGGGCTCGCGTCCCGACCTGTTGCCCCTGGTCATCGAGAAGATCTCCTGACGGCGAAGCGGGTGCCGAGCCCGGCGCTAGGGTGAGACCCGTGCCAGAGCTCATCGCGACACCCACGACCATCCCCGTCCCCGGCGGCAAGATCATCGACGAGCACGTCGGCCGGGTGAACACCGGCACCGAGGCCGTCTCGATCGCCCACATGAAGGCACCCGCGAACTGGACCGAGCCGTTCCAGGCGCCGTCCTTCGACGAGTACACCCTGGTCCTGGCCGGGGCCGTCCTCGTCGACCACGATGGTGGCCAGCTGCGGGTCGAGGCTGGACAGAGTGTGCTCACCCGCGCGGGCGAGCGCATCCGCTACTCCACCGGCAGCGAGGGCGCCGACTACGTCGCGGTGTGCCTGCCGGCCTTCTCACCGGAGACGGTCAACCGTGAGGAGGATGGCGAATGATCTTTGGCCGCAAGGGAAACGACACCGACGACGAGTTCGAGCCCGGTCCCGACGCCCCGCAGCCCGGCTCGACCGCCGACAAGATCCTGCGCGCACCCAAGGCCCTGTTGCACGACCACCTCGACGGGGGCCTGCGTCCCCAGAGCATCATCGAGATCGCCGACGAGGTGGGGTATGCCGGGCTGCCGGCCGACGACGCGGCGAGCCTCGCGCGGTGGTTTCGGGACAGTGCCGACTCGGGCTCGCTCGTGCGCTACCTCGAGACCTTCGACCAGACCCTGGCCGTGATGCAGACCGCGGACGCGCTGCGCCGGGTGGCCCGCGAGAGCGTGCTCGACCTGGCTGCCGACGGCGTCGTCTACGCCGAGAGCCGCTACGCACCCGAGCAGCACCTGCAGGCAGGGCTGGAGCTCGAGGACGTGGTCGAGGCGGTCAACGCGGGCTTCCGCGAGGGTGAGCAGGAGGCCGCGGACGCCGGCAACCCCATCCGCGTCACGGCACTGCTGACCGCGATGCGCCACGCCGCCAAGTCCACCGAGATTGCCGAGCTCGCGGTGCGCTACCGCGACCAGGGTGTCGCCGGCTTCGACATCGCGGGCGCCGAGGCGGGCTTCCCGCCCACCCGGCACCTCGACGCGTTCGAGTACCTCCGCCGCGAGAACGCCCACTTCACCATCCATGCGGGTGAGGCGTTCGGGCTCCCCAGCATCTGGGAGGCGATCCAGTGGTGTGGCGCCGACCGCCTCGGTCACGGCGTGCGCATCGTGGACGACCTCACCGTCAAGGGCGCCCCGTTCGGCGACGACGTCGCCAAGGCCATCGCCGCGGACGGCGACGACGTGCGTCTCGGCCGGCTCGCGGCATACATCAGGGACCGGCGCATCCCACTCGAGATGGCGCCCAGCAGCAACGTCCAGACCGGCGCGGCGGAATCCATTGCGCTGCACCCGATTTCGCTGCTCAAGCGGATGCGCTTCCGCGTGACCGTCAACACCGACAACCGGCTCATGAGCGGCACGTCCATGTCGCGCGAGATGGGCCTGCTCGTCGAGGAGGCCGGCTGGTCGCTGGAAGACCTGCGCTGGGTGACGATCAACGCGATGAAGTCCTCGTTCATCCCGTTCGACGAGCGGCTCGCCATCATCGACGACGTCGTCAAGCCCGGGTATGCCGCGTTGCTCGACTGAGCGTGCACGCTAGCCGAGCGGGTCGCGTGGCAACACACGCTGGCGCAACGCATCCTCGCGGGCCAGCCGGTCGGCGTCGCGCCGTCGACGATCCGCGATGACGGCGGCGAGGACGTACTCGGCGTGGATGCCCGGCGGCGGCGGGGGAGCGACGTGCGGCAGGACCGCCGTCAGCAGCTCCTGGCCCAGCTGGTGCCGGGACGCCGGCGACAGGCTCTGGGCCCGGCCGAGGAACTGCCGCACCGCGATGGCCAGGCCGGGCGGGAGACTCGCGAGGTCGGCGCCGGCGGCCCACGCGGCGAGTTCCGGTGGCATCTGCGGCGGGGGCAGCATCCGCATCGGTGCACGCTGGGTCACGACGTAGGTGCCGGCGGCCATGTCGCCGAGACGCTTTCCGCGCGGGTTGACCAGAGCCGTGACGAGGGCACCGGAGCCGAAGAGCAGGTAGACCTCGACCCAGCCCACCAGGGCCCTGGTGAGCGCGTGCCGCACCGTGATCGGTCCACCGTCGTCACGCACGACCCGCAGGCCGAGGGCGAGCTTGCCGAGGGTGCGGCCGCGCGTCAGGGTCTCGACGACGGTGGGCAGGCCGACGGTGACCGCGACGATCAGGGCGATGCCGGCGGCCCCGGCCACAGCGTCCGAGGAGCCCGCGGTGAGGAAGCTCAGGACGATGCTGCCACCGAAGAGCAGCACCGCCGCCACGACCAGGTCGATCAGACCCGACGCGGCGCGCGACGGCACCCCGGCGACGGGGAGCTCGACCTCCACCCCCTCGCCGGTGACCAGGTCGTCGGTCCCGTAGCTGCGGTAACCGGCCGCCGCATCCATGTCCCGAAGCATAGGCTGCAGCCGTGGACCTCGATGCCTATGTCGCCGCACGCCAGGCGGCGTGGGCGCGTCTGGACGAGCTGAGCCGTCGGCGTCGCCTCACCGGTGCCGAGAGCGACGAGCTCCTCGACCTCTACCAGCGGGTGTCCACCGACCTGTCAGCGGTCCGCTCGGCCAGCCCGGACCCGTCCGTGGTGTCGCACCTCTCGCTGCTGCTGACCCGGGCGCGGCTGGCCATGGCCGGCAAGGGCACCTCGACCTGGTCGGACGTGCTCGGCTTCTTCACGCGCACCTTCCCTGCCGCGCTCTACCGCACCCGGTGGTGGTGGATCTCGGTGGCCCTGGTCAACGTTGCCGTCATCGCCTTGGTGGCGTGGTGGACCCTGCGCCACCCGGAGGTCTACACCAGCCAGCTGTCCCCGGCCGAGATCCAGGCCTATGTCGGCACCGACTTCGAGAACTACTACAGCGAGTTCCCGCACCACGAGTTCGCGACGCTCGTGTGGCTGAACAACGCGTGGGTGGCGGCCCAGTGCATCGCCTTCGGAGTGCTCGGCCTACCGGTCGCCTATGTCCTGTTCGTCAACACCCAGAGCGTGGGAGTCGTTGCGGCACTGATGATCTCGCACGACCGCGGCAGCCTGTTCTTCGGGCTGATCCTGCCGCACGGCTTGCTCGAGCTCACGGCGGTGTTCGTGGCGGGTGCCATCGGGCTGCGGCTCTTCTGGTCGTGGGTCGAGCCCGGTGGCCGGACCCGGTTGCAGGCGTTCGCGGCCGAGGGTCGCACGGCGATCGCGCTGGCGCTGGGCCTCGCGTGTGTGCTGCTCGTGAGCGGCGTCATCGAGGGCTTCGTCACGCCGTCGGACCTGCCCACCTGCGCGCGGATCGGCATCGGGGTGGTCGCGGAGATCGGGTTCTTGACCTACGCCCTCGTCCTGGGGCGGCGCGCCCATCTCGCGGGCGCCACGGGCGACGTGGCGTCCCGCGACGCGGGTGACGCGGTCCCCGTCGCCGGCTGACGCGGCATACCCCCGCTTGCGTCCGCGTTTTTGCCCCGCTGGTGGGCAACTTCGCAGACGCAAAGCAGGGGCGGTATGCCGCGTGCTTGCGTCCGCGTTTCTGGTCGCCCCGGCAGCCAAAAGCGCGGACGTCCCGGTATGCCGCGTGCTTGCGTCCGCGGAAGTGGTCGCCCCGGCAGCCAAAAGCGCGGACGCAAGAACGCGCCCAGCGGGGGATCGGCTGTCCGGTTAGAGGAGGCCTTGGCGCTTGAGCATGAGGTAGTGGTCGGCCAGGCGGACGGGCAGCTGGTCCGGGGGCTCGTCGAGCACGTCGACACCGAGGCGCTGCAGGGCGGCGGCGGTGCGCTCGCGCAGCTCGGTGCTGCGTTCGGCGGCGGCCGCGTCGTAGGCCTGCTCCACCGTGCCGCGGCGGCCCCGCATCGCGGCCACCGCCGGGTCGGCGACGGACGCGACGACGACACGGTGGTGGGCGGCGAGTGCGGGAAGCACTGGCAGCAGCCCCTGCTCGACGGCCGACGGCTCGAGCGCGGTGAGCAGGACGACGAGTGCGCGGTGGCTGCTCGCGCGGGTCACCTCGGTGGCCAACATCGTCCAGTCGGCCTCCACGAGCCGCGCGTCAACCGGGGCGAGGTTGCTGATGGTGTCGTGCAGCAGCTTGGCGCGGTCGGCGCCGCCGACGCGGGTGTGCACGACCCGGTCGCCCGCGATGACCTGCACCCGGTCGCGGGCGTGGCCGGCCAGCGCCGTGAGCAGGAGGGCGGCGTCCATGGCGGCGTCGAGGCGGGGCCAGTCGCCCACGCGCCCGGCGGAGGTGCGGGAGCTGTCGACGACGATCACGATGCGTCGGTGCTGCTCGGGCTGCCAGGTGCGCACGACGAGGTGTTGGCGGCGGGCGGTGGCGCGCCAGTCGATGCTGCGCACGTCGTCGCCCTCGACGTAGTCGCGGAGGCTGTCGAACTCGGTGCCCTGGCCGCGCGTGCGCAACGCCGCGCGACCGTCGAGCTGGCGCAGCACGGCGAGCCGGCTCGGCAGGTGCTTGCGCGCCGGGAAGGGGTGCAGTGCGCGCAGCCGGCCGGGCACCTCCACGGAGCGCTGGCGGGCGGCCAGCCCGAGCGGCCCCAGGGAGCGCACCGTCACTCGGTCAGCCCGGCGGTCGCCGCGGCGCGTGGGGGTCAACGTGGTCAGCAGCTGCCGCCGCTCACCCGCGGGCAGGTCGAGGCGGTGACGAGATGGTGCCGCGCCGGCCGACGGCGGCCAGCCGTCGCGGAGCAGGCCCCGGATGCGCCGGTTGCCCAGGTTGGTGACGACGAGAGTGGCGCTTGCGCTCTCGCCGAGACGCACCGGGTCGGGCCCGATTCGTCTGTAGGACAACGCTTTTGGCGAAGGGGCCAAGAACAGGTCGAGCATGATGACCACCACGACCACCAGCACCCACCAGCGCACCATGGTGCCGTCCGGCCACACGGCAACCGGCACCAGCCCGAGCAGGACCAGTGCGACGGCGCGCAGGGTGAGAGCCATCAGCGGGGGACCGGCACCGTCCCGAGTGCGCTGTCGAGCACGGCCGAGACGCTGACGCCCTCGAGCTCGGCCTCCGGTCGCAGGGCGAGCCGGTGGGCGAGTGTCGCGTGCGCCAGCGACTTCACGTCGTCCGGTGTGACGTATCCGCGCCCGCCCAGCCAGGCCCATGCTCGCGCCGTCGACATCAGGGCCGTCGCGCCACGGGGGCTCACCCCGAGGGCGAGTGAGGGGGAGCTGCGGGTGGCGCGGGCGATGTCGACGACGTATGCCGCGACCTCGTCGGAGACCTCGACGCTGCGGACCGCCTCGGCGCCGGCTGCGACGTCGTCGGCCGTGGCGACCGCCCGCAGGCCGGCCGCGCCGAGGTCGCGCGGGTCGAAGCCGTCGGCGTGCCGGCGCAGCACCGAGATCTCGTCGTCCCGGGGCGGCAGCGGCAGGGTCACCTTGAGCAGGAAGCGGTCGAGCTGCGCCTCCGGTAGCGGGTAGGTCCCTTCGTACTCCACGGGGTTCTGCGTGGCGGCAACCATGAACGGCAGGGGCAACGGGTGCGGCTGGCCGTCGATGCTGACCTGTCGTTCCTCCATCGCCTCCAGCAGCGCTGACTGCGTCTTGGGCGGTGTGCGGTTGATCTCGTCGGCCAGCAGCAGGTTGGTGAAGACCGGCCCGGGCCGGAACGTGAAGTCGCTCTCGGCTGCGTCGAAGACCAGCGATCCGGTGAGGTCGCCCGGCATCAGGTCGGGGGTGAACTGCACCCGCTTGGTCTCCACCGACAACGCCGCCGCGAGGCTGCGCACGAGCAGTGTCTTGGCGACGCCGGGCACGCCCTCGAGCAGGATGTGCCCGCGGCACAGCAGGGCCACGAGCAACCCGGCGACCGCCGCGTCCTGGCCGACGACCGCCTTGGCCACCTCGGCCCGCACCGCGAGGAGCGCAGCCCGGGCGTCGGGGGCGGCGGCGCGGGGGCCGTCGACCGCGGGTGTCGCGGCTGTGGGTGGGGGCTGCGGCTGGTCGGCGGTGGGGGTCGGGTGGGACTGGTCGGTCATCGGATCTGGACCTTCTCCTCGAGTTCGGTCAGTGCGCTGGCCAGGGTCGCCAGGTCGGTGTCGGTGTGCGGGACAGGGCCGGTGAGCAGCGCGCGGACGTGCTCGAACGGCATACCACTGGCCCCGGCCGACGCGGCGGCGACGGCCTGCACGTCATGGGGGTCGACCGCGAGACGGCGCGCCAGCCGCCCGAGCGAGGCGCGGCGCAGGATCGCTGCGGCGCGGTCCCGGTCGCGGGCCCGGCGGTAGAGGCGACCGCGACTCTCGGTGGTCTCCGCGGCCCGCACCACCACCGGCAGCGGCTCGGGCACGAGGCGACCGAGGCGGCGCCCGCGCACGAGCGCCAGCACGACGACGGCTACCGCGGCCAGTGCGACGGCAGGGCCGAGCCAGCGCGGCCACGGCGTCGGGCCCGTGGTGTCCTCGTCGAACCCGACCAGGTCCGACACGTCCGGCTGGTACCACACGAGACGCTCGGACCGGCCCAGTGCGCGGACCGCGACACCGGCGTCGGAGCCCTCGTCGATGAAGCGGTTGCTGAAGTTCGACGCGAAGCCGATGACGACGACCTCCGGCCCACGCGCCCCAGCGGGCACGGTGGCCAGGCCCACGCCGTACGCGTACGGGTCGCGGTCCGCGCCCTCGCCACCGGAGCCCCCGCCACCGGAGCCGCCGGCCGAGCCGTCCGGCGGCGGCACCGCGAAGCAGGGCACGGCGGAGTCGGCCGAGGCGCCGCCGGCCGGCACGAGACGGACGTCGGTGCCCTCGACGCGGTCGTCGGCACGCGCAACCGCGCTGGTGCAGTCACCGCGCATCGCCACGGTCGGGTCGCCGGGGATGGCGGACAGGGGCAGGTCCATGGCGGCGAGCTGCTGCGTCGTCGGTGCGAGCAGCACGACGCGGTCGGCACCGCGGGTCTCATCGGCGAGGGTGGCGGCTGCCTGCGTGCCGAGGTACTCGCCGTTGGCCATCACCACCGTCGACCCGGCGACCGTCCCGGCCGCAGCGAGCTCGTCGATCGAGCGGACCACGTCGACGGTGACGCCGTGCTTCTCCAGGACGCGCACGAGCACGTTGGCCCCGTTGGGCCCGCGGTCGTCCGGCTCGAGCAGCCGGTCGGGGGCGGCCGTGCTCATGGCGATGGCGGCGAGTGCACCGACACCGAGGAGGACGACCAGCGCCCAGACCAGGCGGCGTCGCACGCGGGTGCCTCGTGAGGTGGCGTGCCCCGCTGCGGGCGCGGAGCCGCTCATCGCGGTCACGGCAGTGGCCGGAGGGATGACGGTCATGAACGGGCGGCCCGAGTCGCAGCTGGGTCGTCGGCAAGGATCGGGCGGGCGTGCCGCAGTGTGGCGTCGAGGTCAGCCGTGGTGCGGGCCTGCTCCGCCGTGGCCGGTCGGTGACCGTAGCGGACGTCGTCGAAAGTGTTGGCAGCACTGGTGATTGCGCTCGCATGGTCGGGAAACGACGTGGCCAGGCCGAGTGCGACCTCGTGGGCGGTGCGCCCGGGGAGATCGGCGAGCAGGGTGCGTTCGACGGCCGCCGCGGCGATGGCGCGATAGGAGTCGAGCAGGGCCGCGTCCCAGTCTCCCTGGGCGAGGGCGCGCCTCGCGCGTTCGCGGTATGCCGCGGCGTCCAGCCCCTCGTCGTCGACCGCGCCGGCTCGTGCCCCACGCCGCCCCACGCGGGACTCGGGGCGCACCCGCCGCAGCACCACGAGGACGACCAGGGCGATGATGACGAGCAGTGCCACCACGAGCATTCCGGTCGGGGCACTGCCGCCCGGTGAGAAGTCGAACATGCGCCCCAACCACTCCAGGAACCGTTGCCACCACGAGGGTTCCGTGGTGTACCGGCCCGTGCCGAGCTCGTCGAGCACCCACTGACGGGCCTCGGGCGAGGACGGATCCAGCGGTGGCGAGTCGTTCACCGCAACGCAGGTCCGGAGGTCGAGGCAGCGGGGCCCTGTGCGGCGGTGACGAGCTGGACGTCGAAGCCCTCACGGCGGATGCGCTGGTCGACGTACAGCAGCGAGTCGACACCCGCGGTGAACGGTGTCGTCAGGGCGCCGGTGACCAGGCCGGTTACGCCGGTGATGACGGCTTGCCAGATGTAGAAGCGGCTGAGGTCGCCCGCACTCATCGCCAGGACCATGGTGACGATGCCCAGCGGCACAGCCACGACCTGGGCGGCGATGCCGACGATGAACGACGTGAGCAGGCGGATGCCGAAGACCCGCCAGAACTGGCTTCCGCCCGTGAGCCGCCAGGAACGGCGGAAGCCCTCCATGACACCGGTGCGTTCGAGGACGATGACGGCGGTGACGAACGCCAGCCTCGTGGTGAGGAAGAACATGACGACGACCAGCGCGAGGAGGCCGATCAGGCCGGCGCCGACGGCGATCCCGATCGACGCGTCGTCCTTGGTCTGGATGGCGTTGATGATCGCCAGCACCGGCAGCGCGGCGACGACGAGCAGCACCACGGTGTACAGCGCGGTGGCGAGCAGGGTCGCCCCGATGACCTGCGGCAACCGCCCGCGCACGCCCTCCCACGTCTGCCCGGCGGACACCCGGCGACCCATGACGGCCTGTCCCACGACCCAGGCGACGATGCCGGTCAGCAGGACGGTCGACAGCCAGGTGCCGAAGCTGGGCACGTACTGCGCCACCGTCCCGATCAACGGGATCGCCTCGTCACCGGTCGCATTCGGGTCGAAGTCGGTCGTCTCGAACGACGCCAGCCAGGCACCGAGCGCGGTGGTCGGCACGAGGAAGACCAAGGTGGTGACCAGGGCGAGCCCCATCGTGGCGGCGACGTTGCCCCGGATCGTCTTGACCACTGCGCCGTAGATGTCGCCGAGGGTGAGGGGCCGCAACGGGATGACGCCGGGCCGGAACTCCATGACCGGTGGCCGATAGCCGGGCACGGGTGCCGGAGGAGGGGCCTGGTATGCCGCGTTGCCGCCCGGGTTCGGCTGCTGCCCGTACGTCGGTGGCTGGGCTCCGGGCTGGTCGGGCCGTTCGCTGCCCGGTGCGACCCAGGGTTGGTCCGTCATGTGCTGCTTCCCCCCTCGTGTGGCTGCTCGAACCCTAACCGACGCGGTGGCGACGCAGCCGGTGTTCGGCACCCACCGGCATACCTCTCATCGGGCGAGTGCGGCGAGCGTCGCCTCCAGGGACTTCGGGCGGGCGGGCACGACGCCGAGCGCCCGCTGGCGAGCCACGACCTTGGGCTGGTCGCGCATCAACGCAAGCCCGCGACGCACGAGGGTCCACGGTGGCTTGCGGTGCTCGGACAGGTCGCGCACGAGTCGGTAGACGAAGGTCGTGAACCGGTGGTGGTGCACGCAGTAGGCGCCGGCGAGCAGACCGCGGTCGCGCAGGGCGCCGATGATCTCGGCGGCGAAGATGCCCTCGGCGAGGACGAGGTCGTCCGGCCGCGCGGTGACGACGGCGGTGCCGACCGCGCGGCTCGTGGAGATGTCGTAGACCGGCGTCTCCACGGACCCGGTGCGCACGAGCGCGTCGAGGGCCGCGACGGCGGCGGTGGCGTTCCACGATCCCGGGTCGTCCCAGTCGACGATGCCGAGCTCTTCGTCGATGGGCATCGGCGGGTGGGTGGCGTCGTCGACGTCGCGGTAGAAGTCGTCGAGCCGCACGATCGGCCACCCGTGGGCGGCGTGGAGCCGCCCGGCGAGGCGTGACTTGCCGGCACCGCTCGGTCCGGCGAGGACGACAACCCGAGCGGTGGTCGGGTGCTGGGGACTCACCGGCCCTTGGGGTGCCAGACGGTCTTGGTCTCGAGGAACGCCTGGATGCGAGACAGGTCCGGGTCGGCGGTCCAGTCGGGCTCGACGGCGTCCGCGCCCTCGCCCGCCGGGCGGACGACGCGCTTGAGGTTGTCGGCGGCGGCGAGCTCGAGGTCACCCCACTCGACGCCGTCGGCCTCGGCGGCTCCGGCCAGGTCGATCGCGTTGACGTCGCGGTGGGAGGCGATCCACGGCGCGACCTCGGCGGTGCGGCCGGTGATGAGGTTGACCACCCCACCGGGCACGTCGGACGTGGCCAGCGCCTCGGAGAAGGTGATCGCCGGCAGCGGTCGCAGCTCGCTCGTCAGGACGACCGTGGTGTTGCCGGAGACGATGGCCGGCGCGATGACCGACACGAGTCCGAGCAACGAACTGCGTTGCGGCGCAAGGATTCCCACCACGCCGGTCGGCTCGGGGGCGGAGATGTCGAAGTAGGGACCGGCGACGGGGTTGAGCCCACCGAGGACCTGGGCGATCTTGTCGGACCACCCGGCATACCAGACCCAACGGTCGATGGCGGCGCTCACGAGCGTCTCCGCGCGACGCTCGGTGACGCCCTCGCTCGCGCGCACCTCGGCGACGAACTGGGCACGCCGTCCCTCCATCACCTCGGCGATGCGATAGAGCACCTGACCGCGGTTGTATGCCGTGGCGCCTGCCCAGCCGGCGAAGGCACCGCGCGCTGCGACGACGGCGTCGCGGGCGTCCTTGCGGGAGCCCTGGGAGGCGTTGGCGAGGAAGCGGCCGCGGCTGTCGGTGACCTCGTAGGAGCGGCCGGACTCCGAGCGGGGGAACTTGCCGCCGATGTAGAGCTTGTAGGTCTTGCGCACGTCGAGGCGCTCGTCGGCGCGCTGACTCGTGCGCTGGCTGGTGGTCGGCATGGCGGGGCTCACCTGGTGCTTTCCGTCGTGACGTAGGCGGCCAGGCCGTGCTTGCCGCCCTCGCGGCCGTAGCCGGACTCCTTGTAGCCGCCGAAGGGGCTGGTCGGGTCGAACTTGTTGAACGTGTTGGCCCAGACGACACCGGCGCGGAGCTGGTCGGCCATCCACAGGATGCGCGAGCCCTTCTCGGTCCAGATGCCGGCGGACAGGCCGTAGGGGGTGTTGTTGGCCTTGGCGACCGCCTCGTGCGGGGTGCGGAAGGTCAGCACCGACAGCACGGGGCCGAAGATCTCCTCCTGGGCGATGCGGTGCGTCTGCGAGACACCGGTGAAGACGGTCGGGCGGAACCAGAATCCCTTGTCCGGCAACGGACATCCGTTGTCCCAGCGCTCGGCGCCCTCGGCCTCGCCGGCGTCGGTGAGCTCGGTGATGCGCGACAGCTGGGCCTTGGAGTTGATGGCGCCGACGTCGGTGTTCTTGTCCAGCGGGTCACCGACGCGCAGGGTCGCGAGGCGCCGCTTGAGCCGCTTCTCGACCTCGTCCGCAATCGACTCCTGCACGAGCAGCCGCGACCCGGCGCAGCAGACGTGGCCCTGGTTGAAGAAGATGCCGTTGACGATGCCCTCGACGGCCTGGTCGATGGGGGCGTCGTCGAAGATGATGTTCGCCGCCTTGCCACCCAGCTCGAGGGTGGCCTTCTTGCGGGTGCCGGCGATCGAGCGGGCGATCATCTTGCCGACACCGGTCGAGCCGGTGAACGCGAGCTTGTCGATGTCGGGGTGGTCGACGATGGCCTGCCCCGTGGGGCCGGCGCCGGTGACGATGTTGACGACACCGGGCGGCAGGTCGGCCTGCTGGAGCACCTCGGCGAACAGCAGCGCCGACAGGGGAGTGGTCTCGGCCGGCTTGATGACCACGGTGTTTCCGGTCGCCAGCGCGGGCGCGATCTTCCACGCCAGCATGAGCAGCGGGAAGTTCCACGGGATGACCTGACCCACGACCCCGTGCGGGCGGGCACCCGCTCCCAGCCCGGCATACTCGAGCTTGTCGGCCCACCCCGCGTGGTAGAAGAAGTGTGCAGCGGCGAGCGGCACGTCGACGTCGCGGCTCTCGCGGATCGGCTTGCCGTTGTCGAGGCTCTCCAGGACCGCGAACTCGCGCGCCCGCTCCTGCAGGATGCGCGCGATGCGGAAGAGGTACTTGCCGCGGTCGGCGCCGGACATGCGGCCCCACGGCCCGTTGAAGGCGCGGCGGGCGGCGGCGACGGCGCGGTCGACGTCGGCCGGGCTGGCCTCGGTCACCTCGGCCAGGACCTCCTCGGTCGCCGGGCTGATCGACTTGAACGCCGACCCGCCCTCGCTGTCGGTGAACTCGCCGTTGATGAACAGCCCGTAGGAGGGCTTGAGGTCGACGACGGCACGCGACTCGGGAGCCGGTGCGTACTCGAACTTGGCCATGGTTGCGGTGTCCTCTGTGTCTCTCGGTAGAGGGTGGGTCAGTAGAGGCTGGGTGAGTCGTCGGTGACGTAGTCGGCGCCGGAGTAGGCGCCGGTCGCGATCCGCTGCCGTTGCAGGAGAAGGTCGTTCAGCAGGCTCGAGGCGCCGAACCGGAACCAGTGGTTGTCGAGCCACTCCTCACCGGCGACCTCGTTGACCGTCACGAGGTACTTGAGGGCGTCCTTGCTCGTGCGGATGCCGCCTGCCGGCTTGACCCCGACCATCTCGCCGGTGAGGTCGAGCCAGTCGCGCACCGCCTCGAGCATGATCATCGTGACCGGCAGCGTCGCCGCGGGGGACACCTTGCCGGTCGAGGTCTTGATGAAGTCGCCGCCCGCGAGCATCGACAGCCACGACGCGCGGCGCACGTTGTCATAGGTCACGAGCTCGCCGGTCTCCATGATCACCTTGAGCCGGGCGTCTCCGCAGGCCTCCTTGACGGCGGCGATCTCGCGGAACACCGTCAGGTAGTCACCCGCGAGGAACGCGCCCCGGTCGATGACCATGTCGATCTCGTCGGCCCCGGCCTCGACCGCGAACCGGGTGTCGGCGAGCTTGACCGGCATCGACGCGCGCCCGCTCGGGAACGCCGTCGCCACCGCGGCCACGTTGACCCCGGAGTCGGCGCCGAGCGCGTCCTTGGCGATCTCGACCATGTCGCCGTAGACGCAGACCGCGGCCGGGCGCGGCGTCGACAGGTCGGTCACGTCGGGGGTGAGGGCCTTGGCGCACAGCCCGCGAACCTTGCCGGGGGTGTCGGCGCCCTCGAGCGTGGTGAGGTCGATCATCGAGATCGCGGTGTCGATGCCCCACTGCTTGCTCGTGGTCTTGATCGACCTGGTGCCGAGGGCAGCGGCGCGGGCCTCGGCGCCGACCTGGTCGACGCCGGGCAGGCCGTGCAGCCAGCTCGTCAGGGCGGTGTTCGTCAGGCGGGTGACGCCGAGCAGGTCTCGTGCCCGCGCCGTGGCGTCGACGGCGGAGTCCGCAGCAACAGTGGTGCTCACCGGACGATCCTAGCCCGCTCCGGCACCCCGCCTTGCGTCTGCGAGTTTGCCCCGCTGGTGGGCAAGTTCGCAGACGTCGCCGGAGGCCCTTGCTTGCGTCCGCGCTTGTGGTTGTCGGAGCCGCCAGATCCGCGGACGCAAGCAAGCCGGCGGGGTATGCCGCGGGGCTCAGGCGGCGGGGCCCTCGCCCAAGGTGACGGTCGCCGTGTGCTCGGCACCGCTCCCGTCGGTCCAGACGATCGCCACCCGGTCGCCGGGCTCGTGCTCGCCCAGCGCGGCGGTCAGCTCCTCGGTGCCGCCCACCGAGGTGCCGTCGAGCGCGGTGATGGTGTCACCGGCGCTCAGCCCGGCACGCTCGGCCGCCGAGTCGGCGACGACGCCCGCGATGGTGACGCCGGCGGCATACCCGCTGCTCTGCGGTGCCCACCCGCCGAACTGGCCGTCACCGGCGGCGCTCGTCTG
Organism: Actinomycetes bacterium; assembly: GCA_023420415.1. Taxonomy (GTDB): domain Bacteria; phylum Actinomycetota; class Actinomycetes; order Actinomycetales; family Dermatophilaceae; genus Pedococcus. The sequence goes on from JAEZWF010000012.1 coordinate 81,181, forward strand.
CACGCCGAGGAAGGCCGGGACGCCCTGCGAGACGGTCGCGTTGTCGGTGCCGGCCAGGATCTGGCTGGCGATGTCGAGCGCGTGGTCGATCGGGATGGCGTAACCGGCGACCGTCTGGCCGGTGCGGTCGGTCTGGGCGGCGGTGTCGATGCCGATGACCCTGCCGCTGGCGTCGAGCAGCGGTCCGCCGGAGTCGCCGGACGCGATGGCGGCATCGGTCTGGATCAGCCCGGTGAGGGTCTCGCCGTCGCCCGAGCCGTCGCCGGCGGTGATCTGCTGGTCGAGCGCGGTAACCGTGCCGGGGCTGGCGGCGGTGCCGGGCTCGTTGCCCGCGTTGCCGACCCCGGTGACCTCGTCGCCCACCGTCACGCCGGCGGACGAGCCCATGGGCGCCGTGGCCAGACCGCCTGCACCCTCGAGCCGCAGCACCGCGATGTCGTTGGTGGCGCTGGTGCCGACGACGTTGGCGGTGTAGGTCCGGCCGGTCGCGAGGACCGTGACCTTGATGGAGGTGGAGCCCGAGATCACGTGGTTGTTGGTGAGGATCGTGCCGTCGGAGGTGAGGACGATGCCGGTGCCGGCCGCCTCGCCCTGGCCGAAGCCCACGGTGGTGACGATGTCGACGACGCCGGTCAGCTGGGAGCTGGTCGCTTCGGTGGTCGCCTGGGTCGTGGTCGTCTGAGCGGCGGAATCGCCGTAGCCCCAACCGAATCCGTCGCGGGCCCATGGCGGTGAGGCGGTCGTCGCGACGGTGGTCGCGTGGCCGGGTGGTGGCGCCATGAGCTGGGCGCCGCCCAGGGTGACGGTGCCGACGGCGAGCACGCTCGCCGCGACGACGTTGAGGGTCCGGGAACGGGGGAGGAGTCGCATCGAGGGTCACCTGCGGTTCGGTCGAGTCGGTTGCTGTCGACCCTTACGACACAGCGCGCGAGTGCGAGGGCACTGTGGCGTCCCTGTGCCCTTCCTGTGGCCCTCCGGCTTGCTTGCGTCTGCGAGTTTGCCCCGCTGGTGGGCAAGTTCGCAGACGCAAGCAAGGGGTGGGGGTCAGGGGCGGGTGAGGGACTCCATGGCGGTGCGTATGCCGGCGAGCCGCTTCGCTGCTGCCGCCTTCGCCTCCCCGAGCCGGCCGGCGTCGCCCCCCGCGACCGGCTCGATGACCTCGAGGTAGACCTTGACCTTCGGCTCGGTGCCGGACGGCCGCACGATGATGCGCGAGTCGTCGGCGAGGTAGTAACGCAGCCCGTCGGTGGGCGGCAGGTCCACGCTCCCGGCGGACAGGTCGTCGGCCCGCGCGACCGCGACACCGGCCACCTCGGCGGGCGCGTCGTCGCGCAGCTTGGCCATGATCTGCGGGATCAGGGCCAGGTCGTCGACGCGCACCGAGAACGAGTCGGTCGCGTGCACGCCGTGCTGCACGGCAAGGGCATCGAGCAGGTCCGCCAGCGACCGGCCTTCCGCCTTGAGCGTCGCCACCAGCTCGGCCACCATGAGTGCCGCGCTGACCCCGTCCTTGTCGCGCACGGTCTCCGGGTCGACGCAGTAGCCCAGCGCCTCCTCGTAGCCGTACCGGAGCCCGGGCACCCGGGAGATCCACTTGAACCCGGTCAGTGTCTCCTCGTGCCGGAGCCCGGCGGCGCTCGCAATCGCGGCGAGCAGCCGTGACGACACGATCGAGTTGGCGAACACCGCATCCGGCGAGACGCCTCGCGCGAGCACGTGCGCCCCCAGCAGGGCACCGACCTCGTCACCGCGCAGCATCCGCCACCCCCCGGGTGCCGGGACGGCGACCGCGCACCGGTCGGCGTCGGGGTCGTTGGCGATGACGACGTCGGGGCCGGTCTGCTCGGCCAGGTCGAGCGCCGCGTCCATCGCTCCCGGCTCCTCCGGGTTGGGAAACGACACCGTCGGGAACGCCGGGTCCGGCTGCGCCTGGCTCTCCACCGGGATCGGCGCGGCATACCCCGCCCGCACGAACGCCGCCTTGACCGTCTCCGCACCGACACCGTGCAGCGCCGTGTGCACCACCGTCACGTCGCGCGGGCTGTCCTGGGCGACGACCGCGGCCGTGGCGTCGAGGTAGGCGTCGAGCACGTCGTCCTCGAGCGTCTCCCAGCCGTCGTCGGCGAGCGGCACGTCCGCCACCGCCGAGACGCGGGCGATGTGCCGGGCGATCTGGCTGTCCGACGGCGGCACGATCTGCGACCCGTCGCCGAGGTAGACCTTGTAGCCGTTGTCCTGTGGCGGGTTGTGGCTCGCCGTCACCATCACGCCCGCATCGGCACCGAGGAAGCGAATCGCGTACGCCAGCACCGGAGTTGGCAGCGGGCGCGGCAGGATCGCAGCCTTGCCCCCGGCGCCCACGACGACCGCGGCAGTGTCGCGCGCGAAGACGTCGGACTTGGTGCGCGCGTCATAGCCGATCACCACAAAGGGCTCCGGCGTGGTCTCCTGCAGGTATGCCGTGAGGCCGGCTGCCGCGCGGATGACGACCGAGCGGTTCATCCGGTTGGGGCCGGCGCCGATGGCGCCGCGCAGCCCGGCGGTGCCGAACGCGAGCATGCCCGAGAACCGGTCGGCCAGATCGGCCACCGCTGCGTCGTCACCCTCCTTGGCCCGCGCGAGGACGTCACCGAGCTCGACGCGGGTGTCGTGGTCGGGGTCGTCGTCGATCCAGGCCTGCGCGGCCTCGATCAGCTCCTGCGCACCGGTGCCGCCCCCACCGGAAGGTGAGGCGGACGCGCGGCCGTGGCGGGCGGCATACGTCATGGTCGTGGTCCTCTCAGATCTGGGCGACGACGGCGGCGAGGAGGCGACCACAGCGTTCGGCGGCGGCCTGGCCGGCCTCGATGACCTCTTCGTGCGACAGCGGCTGGTCGCTGATGCCGGCGGCGAGGTTGGTCACGAGCGAGATGCCGAGGACGTCGAGCCCGGCCTGGCGCGCGGCGATCGCCTCGAGCGTCGTCGACATGCCGACGAGGTCGCCGCCGAGCACCTTGGCCATCTGCACCTCGGCCGGGGTCTCGTAGTGAGGGCCGCGGAACTGGACGTACACGCCCTCGTCGAGGTCGCCGTCGACGGTGCGGGCGAGGTCGCGCAGGCGGGGTGTGTAGAGGTCGGTGAGGTCGACGAAGTTGGCGCCCTCGATGGGGGAGGTGGCCGTGAGGTTGAGGTGGTCACGGATGAGGACGGGCGTGCCGGGCGCCCAGTCGGGGTTGAGCCCGCCGCACCCGTTGGTGAGGACCATGGTCCGGCACCCGGCCGCGGCGGCGGTGCGGACCGCGTGGACGACGGCGCGCACGCCCCTCCCCTCGTAGAAGTGCGTGCGGGTGCCGTAGACCAGCGCGCGGCGACCGGTGTCGCCGATGGCGACCGAGCGCATCGTGCCGGAGTGGCCGGCGACCGCGGCCTTGGCGAAGCCGGGCACCTCGGAGTTGTCGATCGTCGCGAGCGTCTCGCCGATGAGGTCGCCGGTCTGGCCCCACCCGGAGCCGAGGACGAGCGCGACGTCGTGGCGCTGCGCGCCCGACTTCTCGGCGATCACCGCCGCGGCGGCACGGGCCACCTCGAACGGGTCGGTGCTCGGGTCGGACAGGTCCAGGTTGGCCGTCGTGGGGCCGTTCTGCTCGCTCACCTGCGCACTGTAGCGAGCCCGGGCCGAGCGCCGCACCGGCCCGCCGGGGTGGTTGGATGGGTGCCGTGAACGCGCCAGAGACCTCCGTCGTCATCGTCGGTGGCGGCCCCGGCGGGTACGAAGCCGCGCTGGTCGCAGCGCACCTCGGGGCCGAGGTCACGGTCGTCGACCGCGACGGTGTGGGTGGCGCCGCGGTGCTCACCGACTGCGTCCCGTCCAAGACGCTCATCTCGACGGCCGACTTCATGTCGCAGTTCGAGACCGCCTCCGACCTCGGCGTGCACCTCGAGGACGACGAGGGTGACGAGGTCGCCGACTCGGTCGCGCAGCTGCCCGCCGTCAACAAACGCATCCGGGCGCTCGCAGCCGCGCAGTCTCGTGACATCGCCGGCCGGCTCGCCACCGACGGCGTGACCATCCTCGACGGCACCGGACGCCTCGCGTCCGCCTCGCAGGTCGAGGTCGCCCACGCCGACGGGTCCACCTCGACCCTGGACGCCGACGTGGTCCTGCTGGCGACCGGCGCGACGCCGCGGGTCATGCCGAGTGCGCAGCCCGACGGCGAGCGCATCCTCACCTGGCAGCAGATCTACGAGCTGAAGGACCTGCCAGAGCACCTCGTCGTCGTCGGCTCCGGTGTGACCGGTGCCGAGCTCGCGCAGGCCTACCTCGGGCTCGGCAGCCGCGTCACCCTCGTGTCGTCGCGCGACCGCGTCCTGCCCGGCGAGGACGCCGACGCGGCCACCGTCATCGAGGACGTCTTCCGCAAGCGCGGCATGGAGGTCCTCGGGCGCTCGCGGATGGAGTCGGTCACGCGCACCGACACCGGGGTGGTGGTCAAGCTCGTCGACGGACGCGAGGTCGAGGGCTCGCATGCGCTGCTCGCCGTCGGCTCGGTGCCGCAGACGTCCGGCCTCGGGCTCGAGGAGGCGGGCGTCCGGCTCGCCGAGTCCGGTCACATCCAGGTCGACCGCGTCTCCCGCACGAGCGTGCGAGGCGTGTATGCCGCGGGCGACTGCACGGGGGTCCTTCCCCTTGCGTCCGTGGCGGCGATGCAGGGGCGGATCGCCATGGCGCACGCCCTCGGGGACGCGGTGGCACCGCTCAACCTGCACAGCGTCTCGGCCAACATCTTCACCGACCCGGAGATCGCGACCGTCGGCTACTCGCAGAAGGACGTCGACGAGGGCACGGTCGACGCCACGGCAGTGATGCTGCCGCTGGCCACGAACCCGCGCGCCAAGATGCAGGGCATCACCGACGGGTTCGTGAAGCTGTTCGCCCGCCGCGGTGTCGGGACGGTCGTCGGGGGAGTGGTCGTGGCGCCGCGGGCGTCCGAGCTCATCTACCCCGTGACCTTGGCGGTGCAGCACTCGCTCACCGTGGACCAGCTGGCCGGGACGTTCACCGTCTACCCGTCGCTGTCCGGCTCGATCGCCGAGGCAGCACGCCAGCTCCACGCCCGCGACTGAGCCGCGGCCGCGGCATACCCGGACGTCGGTAACCCACCCACATGAAAGATCGTCGACGACCCGCAGGCGTGGTTCGACCCAACCTCGAACCGGACATATCGCGATGAACGTGAGTAGGGTCGGCCCTGACGGCGCTGGGGGCCGTCGCTCCCGCTAGTTCACACGCACTGGAAGGCAGATCATGGCCGACGGTTGGATGGACAAGATCAAGGACTACGTCAAGGGCAATCCGGAGAAGGCCGACTCGGCCATCGAGAAGGTCGAGAACGTCATCGACTCCAAGACCGGTGGCAAGTACTCGGAACAGATCGACAAGGGCGGCGACGCGATCCGCGGCAAGCTCGGGATCCCGGGTGAGCAGGACCCGCAGGCGCCGGGACAGCCGCCGGCCGACCAGCCGGGCCAGACCCCCAACGACCAGACGATCCCGTCGCCCACACCGGAGCCGGGACCGTCGCCGACGCCCGAACCGACCCCCGGTCCTGTGCCGGACCCGACGCCGCAGCCCGGCCCCGAGCCGGGCCCCACGCCGACGCCCGACCCGGGGCCAACGCCCACCCCTGACCCCGGTCCCGTCCCCTCACCCGACCCGGCCCCCAGTGGCGGCGACTCGCCGGTGCCCGACCCGACCGCACCGGCCCCCGCCCCCTCGGACCCGACGGCCGGGGACAGCACCACCGGGTCCAGCCAGGACGGGCCCAGCTGGGACGAGCCGCGGTCCGGGGGCGCCGGCCAGGACACCGGTGCGGACCATGGTCGTAGCACCGACGGCGGCGGGTACGACGGCGGCACAGTTGGTGGCAACGACGGGGCCGACCGCGGCGGTGATGACGGCGGTACGTCCGGTGAGGCGCCGAACCCCAGCCCCGGCACCGGCGATCCGCAGCCCGGCGGTTCCGCGGCCGACGACGGCTCCCTGACCCCCGGCCAGGACACCGGTTCTGGCGACTCGGGCGCGTGGGACCGCGGTGGCGACTCGGGTTCGGCCGACACAGGTTCCAGCGACACCGGGTCTGGTGACTCGGGTTCGTGGGACCGCGGCAGCGATGCCGGTTCGGCCGACACGGGTTCCAGCGACGCGCCGACCGATGGCCCTGCGCAGGTGCCGACCGACGAGCCGGGCTCGTCCTCGGTGCCCGAGCCGGGACCCGACACCGGCGACAACCCCGGCGGTGCAGAGAAGAAGCTCCCGCCGTTCGGCCAGGGCTGACCGCGCCCCCACCGCAGCACCAAACGCACTTCGGGCCACTGAGGTCCGGTCCGGCAACCCGGATCAGACCTCAGTGGCCCGAAGTGCGTCTACGTCAGTCCTTGAGGTCGGCGATGACGGCGCCGGCCGTGACCGTCTGGCCGACCTCGGCCTTCAGCCCGGTCACGGTGCCCGCCTTGTGAGCGGTGATGGGCTGCTCCATCTTCATCGCCTCGAGCACGACAACGAGCTCGCCCGCCTCGACCTGCTGGCCCTCCTCGACGGCGATCTTGACGATGGTGCCCTGCATGGGCGCGGTGAGGGAGTCGCCGGACGCGGCCGCACCGCCCTTGGCGGCCGACGAGCGCCGCGGCGCCTTCTTCTTGGCCCCGCCTCCAGCACCACCGCCACCGAAGGACAGCCCCCCGGGCAGCACGACCTCGAGCCGCTTGCCACCCACCTCGACCACGACGGTCTGGCGCTCGCCCTCGTCGGCGTCGGGCACCTCAGGCGTCGACCCGGCATACGGGGCGATCTGGTTGTCAAACTCCGTCTCGATCCACCGGGTGTGCACCGTGAATGCATCGTCACCCTCGGGTGCGAAGGCCGGGTCCTCGACGACGACCCGGTGGAACGGGATGACCGTCGGCATGCCGTCGACCTCGAACTCCGGCAGCGCGCGGCGTGACCGTTCGAGCGCCTCCTGCCGGTCGCGGCCGGTGACGACCAGCTTGGCCAGCATGGAGTCGAACGCGCCGGCGATGACGTCGCCCTCGACCACGCCGGAGTCGAGGCGCACACCCGGGCCCGACGGCGGGCGGAAGACCGCCACCACACCGGGTGCGGGCAGGAAGTTCCGGCCGGCATCCTCGCCGTTGATGCGGAACTCGATCGAGTGCCGCACCGGCTCGGGGTCGTCGTAGCCGAGCTCCTCACCGTTCGCGATGCGGAACTGCTCGCGGACGAGGTCGATGCCGGTGACCTCCTCGGTGACCGGGTGCTCGACCTGGAGGCGGGTGTTGACCTCGAGGAAGGAGATGGTGCCGTCCTGGGCCACGAGGTACTCGCAGGTGCCGGCGCCGACGTAGCCCGCCTCCTTGAGGATCGCCTTGGAGGCGCGGCGCAGCTCGGCGTTCTGCTCGTCCGTCAGGAACGGCGCTGGCGCCTCCTCGACGAGCTTCTGATTGCGGCGCTGGAGCGAGCAGTCTCGGGTGGACACGACGACGACGTTGCCGTGTTCGTCTGCGAGACACTGGGTTTCGACGTGCCGCGGCTTGTCGAGGAACTTCTCGACGAGGCACTCGCCACGGCCGAACGCCCCGACGGCCTCGCGCACGGCGGAGTCGTAGAGTTCGGGGATCTCCTCGAGCGTGCGCGCCACCTTGAGGCCGCGACCACCACCGCCGTACACCGCCTTGATCGCGATCGGCAGCCCGAACTCCTTGGCCAGCTCGACGACCTCGTCGGCATCCTTGACCGGGTCCTTGGTGCCGGGGGCCAGCGGTGCGTTCGCCTTGACGGCAATGTGCTTGGCCTTGGCCTTGTCGCCGAGCGCGTCGATCGCCTCCGGCGACGGACCGATCCAGGTCAGGCCCGCGTCGATGACGGCCTGCGCGAACTCCGCGTTCTCCGCAAGGAAGCCGTACCCCGGGTGCACCGCATCAGCGCCCGACTTGGCCGCCACGTCGAGCAGCTTCTCCTGCACGAGGTAGCTGTCGCCGGGGGTCGCGCCACCGAGCGCGTACGCCTCGTCGGCGACCTTGACGTGCAACGCGTCCCGGTCGGGATCGGCGTAGACCGCGACCGAACCGATCCCGCTGTCCTTGCACGCGCGGGCGATACGGACGGCGATCTCGCCACGGTTTGCGATGAGGACCTTGCTGATCGGCTTCGTCGGCGCCATGGTTCCGGACTCTAGCCGCTTTCCGCAGGGTCACCTCACCGCCTCGGGTGTGGGCCTCACAACACAGCGGGTATGCCGCGGCCGCGCCCTCGCGTCTCGCCTGGCGACCGCGCGGGGTGCCCGCGCTGCGCGCGGCGACCACGCAGCATACGGTCGGATCATGACTTCTGTTCCCAACCTCAAGCTCCGCACCGATGGCGACACCATCGAGATCCCCCAGCTCGGCTTCGGCGTCTGGCAGGTCCCCGAGGACCAGGTCGCGGGTGCGGTCACGACCGCGCTGCAGACCGGCTACCGCAGCATCGACACCGCCGCGGCCTACGGCAACGAGGAAGGCGTCGGGCAGGCGCTCGCCGACAGCGACGTGAACCGCAGCGACATCTTCGTCACCACCAAGCTGTGGAACACCGACCAGGGCCGCGAGCAGACCTTTGCCGCGTTCGACACCTCGATGTCCAAGCTGGGCCTCGACATCCTCGACCTCTACCTCATCCACTGGCCGGTGCCCGCCAAGGACGCCTACGTCGAGACCTGGCGCGCGATGCAGGAGCTGCGCGAGCAGGGCCGCATCAAGGCGATCGGCGTCTGCAACTTCCGCATCGAGGACCTCAAGCGGCTGCGCGACGAGACCGGGGAGTTCCCGGCCATCAACCAGATCGAGCTGCACCCCTACCTGCAGCAGGCCGAGCTGCGCGACTTCCACGAGGCCAACGGCATCCTCACCGAGGCCTGGAGCCCCCTCGCCTCCGGCGGCGACGTCCTCGCCGACGAGGTGATCGGGCGCATCGCCGAGAAGCACGGCGTGACCCCGGCGCAGGCGATCCTGCGCTGGCAGACCCAGATCGGCAACGTCGTCATCCCCAAGTCGGTGACGCCGAGCCGCATCGAGGAGAACTTCGACATCTTCGGGTTCGAGCTCGACAGCGACGACCTGCGCGAGATCGCGGCGCTCGACCGGGGCCAGCGCACCGGACCTGACCCGGCTGAGTTCAACATGGGGGCCTGACCCCGCCGGAGGAGCTCCCGCTCATGCCGGACACCGGGCCTAGGGTGTCCGGCATGAGCGAACCTTCGCAGCGGGACGGCGACCGGCGCGCCATCCGCGCCCTCGAGGACGGCGTGCAGCGCGACTTCACCCAGGCGATGTCCTACGGCGACTACCTCGACCTCGACACCCTGCTCGCCGCCCAGCACCCGCGCAGCCAGCCACCGCAGCACGACGAGCTGCTGTTCATCGTCCAGCACCAGACGAGCGAACTGTGGCTCAAGCTGATGATTCACGAGTTACGTTCTGCCCGAACGCTTTTGGCGGGCGACGAGCTCGCGCCGGCGCTCAAGCGGCTGGCCCGCGTCAAGCACATCCAGAACACCCTCACCCAGCAGTGGGACGTCCTCGCGACCCTCACGCCGAGCGAGTACGCGCTGATCAGGCCGTTCCTCGCGTCGTCGTCGGGCTTCCAGAGCTACCAGTACCGCGCCGTCGAGTTCCTGCTCGGCAACAAGAACGCCGACATGGTCAAGGTGTTCGACCACGACCCGACGGCCCGCGCGATGCTCGCGGAGCTGCTCGAGGAGCCGAGCCTCTACGACGAGTTCCTGCGCTACCTCGCCAGGCGCGGGTATGCCGTCCCCGCGGCGGTGCTCGAGCGCGACGTCGCCCAGCCCTACCGCGAGAACGACGCCCTCGTCGACACCATTGCCGCCGTCTACGCGGCCCCCGACGAGCACTGGGGGGTCTACGAGACCTGCGAGGAGCTCGTCGACGTCGAGGACAACTTCCAGCAGTGGCGGTTCCGGCACCTGCAGGTCGTCACGCGCACCATCGGCCACAAGATGGGCACCGGCGGGTCATCCGGTGTCGACTTCCTGCGCCGCGCGCTCGACCTGACGTTCTTCCCTGAGCTCTACACGGTCCGCACCCGCGTCGGCGGCTGACCTGCGGACCCGCTCAGGCCGCGTCGCCTCCTGACGCGACCGCCCTACTGCCACCCGTCCGGGCCGGCCGACCCGGCGGCATACTCCTCGATCGGCACCTTGCCGGCCGCCCACGCGGACAGGACCGGCTCGACGATGCGCCAGCACTCGACCGCCGCGTCGGCGCGTACCGTGAGCAGCTGGCTGCCGTCGAAGATCTGGGCGAGGATCTCGCCATAGGGGAGCAGCTCCGCGGGTGCGAGCGTCGTGGTGAGGACCTTCTGCTCGAGGTCGAACGGGTCGCCCTCTGCGTTCATGGTGAGGCCGAGGGCGACGTCGCCGGTCTTGAGGTCGAGGGTGAGGGTGTCGGCCTCGGTGGTTGCGGCGCTGAAACCTCCCGGCAGGTGTGCCACGTCGCGGAACGTCACGATGATCTGCTTGCGGGTCGTGCCGAGGGCCTTGCCGCTGCGCAGCACGAAGGGCACGCCGGCCCAGCGGTTGTTGTCGATCGCGACGGTGACCTGCGCGAGCGTCTCGGTGTCGCGCCCGGGGTCGACGCCGTCCTCCTTGACGTAGTCCGGGACCTTGCGCCGCCCGATGGTGCCGGCGGTGTAGCGGGCGCGACGCGAGGACCGCTTGGGCGAACCGCCCCACAGCTTGGTCGCGCGCAGCACCTGGGCCTTCTGGTCGCTCAGCTCCTGGTCATCGAGGACAGCGATCGACTCGAGCGCAAACATCGCCATCACCTGCAGCAGGTGGCTCTGGATCATGTCGCGCAGCGCACCTGCGCCGTCGTAGTAGCCGGCCCGCCCCTCCAGCGCGAGGTCCTCGTCGTAGACGACCTCGACGCGCTCGATGTGCTCGCCGTTCCACACGGGTTGCAGCAGGCGGTTGGCGAACCTCAGGCCGATGAGGTTGAGCACGGTGGCACGGCCGAGGAAGTGGTCGATCCGGAAGACCTGGTCTTCCGCAACCACTTGGTGCAGAAGGGAGTTGAACGCCTCGGCGCTCTCACGATCGGTGCCGAACGGCTTCTCCAGGGCGAGCCGGGTGACCTTCGGCAGGGGGATGTCGCGCAGCAGCTCGCACACCTTCATCGACACCTGAGGTGGCAGGGCGAAGAAGATGACGAGCGGGCCGTCGCCGCACTCGGCGATGAGGTCGGCGAGACCTTGTGGGTCGAGCAGGTCGGCCTTGACGTATGCCGTGTGCCTCGTGACCGCGTTGGTCACCGTCGCGGGTGCCTTGACCGTGGCGAAGGAGTCCTTGACGCGGGCCTTCCACTGGGCCTGGCTGAGGTCGGCGCGGTCGGCGCCCACCACGCGCACGGTGCGGTCGCGCTCGGCGAGGAGCAGGCTCGCCAGCCCGGGCAGGAGCAGTCGGTGGGTGAGGTCGCCCCCGGCGCCGAGGATGAGCAGGGTCACGGGGGTGCTCTTTGGCTTGGTCTTCGCTCGGGTCGCCATGTCCGAAGCATTCCACGCGTTCCACGCGCGCGCCGGGGCGGTGCCCGCGCGGCCAGCCCCTGCGTCAGGTCAGCCCGACCGATCGTCATGAGCTGGTGCCGTCTCTCGTGTCGAGGTCCGCTGCAGTGAGGAGCTTCGCTGCGACCTCGAGGCCACGCTGCACCTCGCCATGGCTCGCCCGTGACAGCCGCTGGCTGACGGCCGACGGGCTGATCCCGAGTGCAGCCGCTGTGGCTCGGCCGGTGTGCTTGCTGTTCATGACCTCGACCACCTCCCAGCCTTCGTCGGTGCGGCGTCGCATCGCGCTCACTGCCAGCCAGAGCACCCCCTCTGCGAGGTGGGCACTGCGCTGGGCGTCAGCGTAGAGCTCTCCACCGACTTCTCCTGTGCGATCGCCCGGCGCTACGCGTACTGCGAGGTCCACCGGTGACGTGCGTGCCGCCTCGATCGCCTCTCGGGCAGCCAGAAAGGCTGGACCCGAGGCGGCACGGGTCGAGCGGGGGAGCGGGCGTACCACACTGCCGACGCCCACGCCGATGCGCCAGCGTCCCACGTTGGTCAGGGTGACGATTGATCGCGTCACGGCGTCGGCCGTTGACAAGACGCCCTGGATCTCGTCTCCCACCGTGCGCTCAAACAGTGCGCGGTGGTTGGCCGACAACACGCCGGACGTCACCGGCGCGCCGTCGGCCGTCCGGCGTCCTGGCCGCGTGTCCGGTTGACTGTCCGTCATGACCCGGGTGATCCACACGGCACAGGCGCTCGTCGACCTCGTCATGGAGGTGGAGGGCCTGCCCGAACGTGGCGGGAACGCCGTGGCCGGGTCGTGCCACCGGTATGCCGGCGGAGCAGTGAACATCCTCGTCGCGGCCGTGCGGTCCGGCGCCGAGTCGGTTCTGGCCGGCTCGGTGGGAACGGGGGAGAACGGCGACCTCGTGCGCGAAGCCCTTGCGGCGGAAGGCATCTCGGTGAGCAGCCCCCCGGTGACCGACCTCGACACCGGCATCTGCGTCGTGCTGGTCGAGCCCAGCGCGGAACGCACGTTCGTCACCACCCAGGGCGCCGAACGCGAGATCACCGTCGAGTCCCTGGCGACCAGTGCCCCGGTCGCGGGTGACCTCGTCTGCGTCAGCGGCTTCTCACTCGTCGGCCGCACCCGGGATCCGCTGCTGGAGTGGTTGGAGTCGCTCGACGAGGGAGCCGTCGTCGTGCTCGACCCGGGCGCCGCGTTCGCGACGCTGGACGCGCCACTGCGCGAGCGAGTGCTGGCGCTCACCGACGTCTGGACCAGCAACGCCGACGAGGCGCACGACGCCACCGGTGTGGCCGACCCCGCCGCGTCGGTCGAGGCCGTCGCGGAGCTGTTGCGTGGTGACGGCGTGGCGATCGTGCGTGACGGCGCGAAGGGGTGCCACGTACGCGTGGGCGACCACGCGGCATACCTGCCGGGTTATCCCGCCAAGGCGGTCGACACCAACGGTGCCGGCGACACGCACACGGGGGTCCTCGTCGCCGAACGCGCGCGAGGCACCGACTGGGTCGAGGCGGCACGGCGCGCCAACGCCGCCGGTGCCATCAAGGTGACTCGGCGTGGGCCGGCGACCGCGCCGACGTCGGCCGAGATCGACGACTTCCTGGCCCGCGTCGGCGGAGCAGGTGCCGAGACTGCGCGATAGCCCTACCGTCGGTCCATGAGCGACGCTGCGGGCACCGCAGTCACCGAAGACGTCGACGCGGGCACGGAGCCGCCGGAGCTCGACGTCCGGCGGCGCAACGTCGCGTTTGCCGTCATCGCCGGGGGCATGCTCCTCGCGGCCCTCGACGGCACGATCATGGCCACAGCCCTGCCGACGATCGTGGGCGAGCTGGGCGGTGGTGACCACATGGCGTGGGTCATCACGGCCTACATGCTGACCCAGACCATCGCCACGGTCCTGGCGGGCAAGCTTGGCGACCTCTACGGCCGCAAGGCGTTGTTCATCATCAGTGCGGTCATCTTCGTCGGCGCGTCGGCGGTGGCGGGTGTCAGCCAGGACATGGCGTGGCTCATCGCTGCGCGGGCGATCCAGGGCATCGGCGGTGGCGGCCTCACCGTCACGGCCACGGCACTGATCGCCGACATCATCCCGTTGCGGGACCGGGGGCGGTACCAGGGCGCGATCGGTGCGGTCTTCGGTGTGACGACGGTGCTGGGGCCGTTGCTCGGCGGGTTCCTGACCGACAACCTGTCGTGGCGGTGGGTGTTCTACATCAACGTGCCGGTCGCGGTTGTGTTGCTGCCGTTGGCATTTCGTCTGCTGCCGTCCGGGAGCCGGCCGGACAAGCGGCCCGTCGTCGACTTCCTCGGCATCGCCCTGGTGTCGGTCGGGTCGTCGGGGCTGGTGCTCGCGACGAGCTGGGGCGGAACGCAGTACCCGTGGTCGTCGCCCGTGATCATCGGGCTGATCGTGGTGTCCCTGGTGGCGATGGCCGGTTTCGTGTGGGCCGAGGGCCGGGCGGTGGAACCGATCCTGCCGATGCGGCTGTTCCGGGGCAACGTCTTCAGTGTCAGCAGCATCCTCAGCTTCGTCGTGGGTTTCGCCATGCTGGGTGCGATCACGTTCCTGCCGACGTATCTGCAGTACGCACAAGGGGTTTCGGCCACCGACTCGGGCCTGCGGATGCTGCCGATGGTGCTCGGCATGCTGGTGTCGTCGATCGCGGCCGGCAACATCGTGAGCAAGACCGGGCGCTACCGCGTCTTCCCGGTGGTGGGCACGCTGGTCACGGCGATCGGCATGGTGCTGCTCTCGCGGCTCGACCAGGACTCGAGCTTCGGGGTCGTCTCGCTCGCCATGCTGGTGCTGGGCGTCGGCATCGGGCTGTCGATGCAGGTGCTGACGATCATCGTGCAGAACACCGCCGACTACCGCGACCTCGGGGTGGCGACGTCCGGGGTGACGTTCTTCCGCACGCTCGGCAGCTCGTTCGGTGCGGCGGTTTTCGGCACCATCTACGCCAACCAGCTCGGGCCGCGCCTGTCCGCCGCCGTGGCCGAGACGCGGGTTGACCCCCGAGTCGCCACCACGCCCGAGGGGGTGCACGGACTTCCTTCCGCCGCACGGGAGGTCGTGGTCCAGGCCTATGTCGACACGCTCCAGAGCGTCTTCCTGTATGCCGTGCCCGTCGCGGCTCTCGCGTTCGTCGTCGCCCTGCTGCTCAAGCAGGTGCCGCTGCGCGGGGTGGCACAGGCAGGTGCGTCCGACGTCGGACAGGGCTTCGGCATGCCGGACCAGCGTCGCTCCGAGGAACAGCTGGAGAGCCTGGTGCTGCGGCTGCTCAAGGACCGCCTGCCCACGCAGGCGCAGCGGCTGATCGAGGAGTCGGGCACGGGCTTGGACGCGGTGCAGGTGTGGGTGTTGCGCGAGGTGGTGATCGCGGCGCGCGCCACCGGGACCGGTGAGGCCGACCCGTGGGACATCGCCAGGTCTCGAGCCATGCCGGTCGGGGTGATCGAGCCCGCGCTGGCCGACTCGGTGCAGGCCGGGTTGATCATGCCCGGCGCGTCGGGTGCACTGCGGCTCACCGAGGAGGGCCGCGAGCAGGCGCATGCGCTGATCCGCCGCTTGGGCGACTGGCTGGTGGAGGAGGTCTGCCGCGAGTCCGCCGAAGGCAACGGTGTCGACGAGGAGGAACGCGAGCGCTTGCACCGGCTGGCCAAGCAGGTGTTCACCCAGCGGATCAGCGAGACGTGGTCGGAGCAGCCGGGTCTGTCCGGGCAGCCGCCGCGATCGGTCGAGGGGCCACGGCGCGCTGAACCATCTGCCTGACCGTCAGCGAGCCGTGACCCCTCGTCGGGCGATGACCGGTGGCGAGCCGAGCGGGTCTCCTAGGATGGGCGGCGTGACGACCACGGACGCCCGAGAGCAGCAACGTGCCCTCTACGGGGCACCGTTGGGGGAGCTGGCTGCCGAGGTGATGTCGGTGCTGGGCCTGACCCAGGGCAAGCTCGCGCAGACCCTCGGGCTCTCGGCCCCGATGCTGTCCCAGCTCATGAGCGGGCAGCGGGTCAAGATCGGCAACCCGTCGGTGGTGCACCGCCTCCAGTCGCTGATCACGTTGTCCCGCAACGCCTCCGGTCTCTCGGCCGACCAGGTGGCGAGCGAGCTCGAGTCGATCCGCGACGAGCAGCACACGTTGACGGGCACCGGTCGCGACAACAGTGACACGGAGGCGGCGGTGCAGGTTCTCGGGGCGAGCGCCACCGGCGCGCAGCTGTCGCAGGTCGCAGCCGCGGCCGACCTGACCGGTGCGGACGCCCTCGCAGCACTCCTGCGCCGAGCTGCCGGGGCCGCCCGTGGGTGAGGTGTTCGCCGGGCGGTACGAGCTCGTCGACCTCATCGGCGAGGGCGGCATGGGATCGGTCTGGCGGGTCTGGGACGCCCGCGAGCAACGCCTCGTGGCCGCGAAGGTGCTCCGCCAGTCCGACGCCGTGTCGCTGCTGCGGTTCGTGCGCGAGCAGGCGATGCGAGTCCGGCACCCCCACGTCCTGACGCCCGTCGGCTGGGCGGGGGAGGACGACCGCGTGCTCTTCACGATGCCCGTCGTCGAGGGTGGCTCGGTCGCGACGCTCGTGGGTGACTTCGGTGCGCTGCCGCCGTTGTTCGTGGCAGAGGTGCTGCGTCAGCTGACCGAAGCCGTGGGCGCGGTGCACGAGGCGGGGGTCCTGCACCGCGACGTCAAGCCCGCGAACGTGCTGCTGTCCGCCACCGGCACCGACCGCCCCTACGTCCTGCTCACCGACTTCGGCATCGCCATCGACATCGAGGGACCGCGACTGACGCAGACCGGTGTCTGGTCGGGGACACCCGGGTATGCCGCGCCGGAGACGTTGCGGGGCGCGGAGCCACACGCGACCGCAGACCTGTATGCCGTGGGCCAGGTCGGGCTGACCATGCTCACCGGCGAACGTCCCGGTCGCTGGGAAGGGCGACCGCCCGGCATACCGGATGCGTTGTGGCAGCTGGTCATCCAGCTGGCGGACGACGACTCGGCAAAGCGACCCCAGGACGCAGCCGAGGTGCGTCGTCGTCTCGACGACCCCTCGCTCACCTGGACGCCGGAGGCGATCGGCGACGTCGAGGTGCTGCGACACGTGCCGCAGCCGCCGGCGGGCACCTCCCAGCTCACCGCCGCGCCCCCGGAGGACGAGGTCACCGTCGCGCCCCAGCCGGGCCCGAGCCGGCCACAGGCCGTGACGCTCGGGGCGGCTGGGGCGACGTCGGACGACGCGACGACCAGGCGGCGCCCTGTGGCGACGCCACCGGTCGGCGACCACCCCGGTGCCGCGCCCGAGCCGTGGGCGGCATCGTCGTCGGCGTCGGACTCGGCTCCCCGCAAAGGGATCGGCCCGATCGTGGCTGCCGCATTGGCGGTCGTGGCCATCGTCGTCGGGGTGCTGGTGTGGTCGCCGTGGTCGGGGGACGAGACCCCTGCGGGCACGCCGAACCCGTCGCCACCGGGGACGCCGTCGACCACGACGTCCTCGTCGTCAAGCCCCTCGACCACCTCCAGCTCGTCGACGACGCCCACGCCGTCGACCACGACGACGCGGGCGTCGGTCGGGGTCGGCACGGTCGTGACCCGGGTCGGGCAGACCTGCGAGTTCAGCGACGTCGGGGTGCGCGAGACCACCACCGACGGGGTGCCGGTCGTGTGCATGCGTGGCGACGACGGTCGCTACACCTGGGTGCGGCGCTGACCTGGGTCAGCCGTGGCGCGAGTTCGCTTGCGCCGCAACAGTCCTGAGGCGAGGGCGCCGACACCGAGGGCGGTCAGCAGGCCGCCGAAGATCCACCCGAACGGCGACGGGTCGTCTGCTCGTGAGCTGTGGTTCATCGCTGCCTCCTTGATGGCTACTGATGGCTTCCGGCGTTCGAGCCGCGACGCATGGCGCCCAGTGTGACCCCTGCAGCCGCGGCCAGCACGACCAGGCCGCCGACGATCCACACCCACACCGGCACGCCAGCCTCGGAGCCGGTCTCCTGTGCGGCCGCCGTCGCGTCGGTGCCCGTGCTCGGCGAGCTGGTCGCCGATGCCGTCGCGGTCTCGCTGGGCGAGGAGGTGCCGGTCACTACGGCAGGTGCGCCCGCGGCATACTCCGGCTCGCCGGTGGGTTGGCCCTCGACGGCGACATTGATGCGGACGTTGACGGGCGTCTGCAGGTTTGGATCGTCGTCGCGTTCACTGCCGATCGCGAAGTAGTAGTAGCCAGGAATGGAAACCTGGCGAAGCGCCGGGTAGTGGTAACCGTTTCCGAAGGCGGCCTTGTTGCGGTAGCGGACCTCGGGTGTGTACTCGGTGAGGGACACCTTGGGAGCGGTGCTGTTGATGTTCTCGCGGTTGTCGGGGGTGCCGCCAGCTCGGGTGAGCCGGTAGAGCGCTGGGGTCCAGGCGTCGACCGTGAAGAGCAGACCCTGCACAGAGTCGAACCGAGGGCCGGCCCCGTCGTAGTTGACGTCCGTCGTGAAGGCGGCGCGCTGGCCGAAGTCGAGGCGCACCTTGTAGTAGAGCTGCTCGCCGGGGACGACGGTCTCGGTGTAGCTGCCAGGCTCGAGGGTGGGCGCGTCCCCGAACCCGCCGCCGCCAGCCACCGGCGTAGGAGAGCTCGATGCCTTGGCCACCAAGGGCTTGACCTGGTCGGGCTCGACCCCGTCGGGCAGGCTGTCGAGATTGGTGACAGGCGGCTCCTCGAGGTAGACGAGTTGCACCCGGTTGCTGCCGGCTCCCTTGTCGTGGAGCACGGCCGCCACCAGCGTCGGGGAGTCGGCACAGGCCTTGTCCCTGTCGCCGGGGGTTGAGTCGAGCGTCCCGGCGTTGGTGTTGTTGGCGCTCACCGCCACGGTCTGGGAGGAACCGGAGCGGAAGAACTCGATGTCGGCGGCGACATCGCTGTCGCACTCCTGGCCATCCGGTGTCGCCAGAGTGAGCTGCCACTTCTCGGGGTCCGTGCCGCTGCGCGTGCTCGAGGCCTCCGGCCGGGCCACGAGAGCCAGGTGCACGACCGAACCCGGAGTGCGCTTGACGGTGTAGTAGCGCGGCTTGGCGTCCACGGCATACGTGTCGGTGTAGCGGCCGGGGGCGAGCTCAGGGGCGCCAGCCGGATCGGCCGTGGCCTTGACCGGGGTGCCGTCGACGGTGAAGGGGCGGAGGGCGCGTTGGGAGAGCTTGGTGAGGCTGGCGGTCAGCTGGTCGGAGTTCTGGGCGTCGTAGTAGGTGCCCTTTCCGGCCGTGGCGATGCACTGGAGCTGCTTGCGGGCCTTGGCGTTCACGCCGAAGCCGACGGTGTCGATCTGCAGGTCGATGCCGGTGCCGACGAGCTTGGTGATGACGGGGCAGGGGTCGGGCACGCAGGACTCCTCGCCGTCGGAGACCAGGACGATGTTGCGCTTGCCGGTGCTGCCGAGGTCCTTCATGGCTTCGGTGAGGGAGTAGGCGATGGGGGTCTCGCCCTTGGCGGCGAATCCGTTGATGGCCTTGGTGAGACCCGGCTTGTCGAGGGCTTTGATGGGTGCGACGAGCTGGGTGTCGGTGCACGCCTTGGCGGGTGGCTTGACGCCGGATGCGACGCCGGGCTGGGTGGCGCCGTACACGCGCAGCCCGACCTGGGCGTCGGCCGGGAGGGCTCCGACGACGGAGGTCAGGGCCTTCTTCGCTGCGGCGATCTTGGTCAGCCCCGAGGGGTCCTTGGCCTTCATCGACCCGGATGCATCGAGCATCAGCAGCAGCTTTCCGGGCTTCTCTTCAGCAGCCGGATCGGCTTGCGCCGCAACGGGACTCGCCAGCAGTGCTCCGGCGGCCGCGAGCATCGTCACCCCCACGGCTGTGACGGACGCGGTGACGCGACGGATGGTGCTCATCGTGGTTCCCCCTCGAGAACGGTTGCCTTGTTTGCAAAAGCAAATCTAGTGTTTGCGATTGCAAATAGTCAAGCCGTGGTCGGCGCGAGTCAGGCTATCGGCCGATCCCGCCCCGCGGGTGCCGTCCGCCAGTCAGGACAGCTTGGCGAGGTCCTCGCGGCACCGCTCTTCCCACCGGTCCAGCTCGGAGAGTGCGTCGTCGAGGTCGCGGCGACGCGCCTCGAGGTCGGCCCGCCGCTCGTCGATCTGCGAGAGCACGTACTCCAGCTGGCTCGCCTTGCCGCGCGGCCGGTCGTAGAGGTCGATGATCGTGCGGATCTCCTCGAGCGGGAACCCGAGCCGCTTGCCCCGCAGGATCAGGGCCAGACGGGTGCGGTCGCGCCGCCGGTAGACCCGCTGGGTGCCGCGTCGCTCGGGGGAGATGAGCCCGAGGTCCTCGTAGTGCCGGATGGTCCGGTGGGTCACGCCGAACTCCTCGGCCACCTCACGGATGGTCCAGGTCTGCTGCTCGGTCGCGGTTGTCATGCGCCGATTCTTGCTTTACGTTTACGTCAACGTCAAGCAGCGTCCGTATGCCGCGTGGCCGGGACCGTGCCCATCCAGCACCGTCCTCGCGCCGCGCCCATCGAACGGGTCCCGCCGGGTGGACTCACGAAGGAGAGAGCGATGTTCGAGCTGAACAAGGAGCACGAGGACTTCCGCAAGGTTGTGCGGGAGTTCGCCGAGGCCGAGGTCGAGCCGCACATCGCCCAGTGGGACCGCGAGCACCACTTCCCGACCGACCTCGTGCCGAAGATGGGCGACCTGGGTCTCTTCGGTCTCGTCGTTCCCGAGGAGTTCGGGGGAGCGGATGCCGACTTCACCTCGCTGTGCGTCGCGATCGAGGAGCTGGGCCGCGTCGACCAGTCGGTCGGCATCACCCTGTCGGCCGGGGTGGGCCTGGGCATCAACCCGATCCTCACCTACGGCACGCAGGAGCAGAAGGAGCAGTTCCTCCCCGACCTCGTCGCCGGCCGCGCGCTCGCCGGCTTCGGCCTCACCGAGCCCGACGCCGGGTCCGACGCCGGCGCCACCCGCACCAAAGCCGTGCGCGAGGGCGGCGAGTGGGTCGTCAACGGCGCCAAGGCGTTCATCACCAACTCGGGCACCGACATCACCTCGGTCGTCACCGTCACCGCCCGCACCGGCTCGAACGACGACGGGTCCGCGCAGATCAGCGCGATCATGATCCCCTCTGGCACAGAGGGATTCACCGTCGAGCCTGCTTACGACAAGCTCGGCTGGCACTCCTCTGACACCCACGGCCTGACCTTCAGCGACTGCCGCGTCCCCGAGGGCAACCTGCTCGGCGCCGAGGGCGACGGGTTCAAGCAGTTCCTCAAGACCCTCGACGACGGCCGCATCGCCATCTCGGCCCTCGCGGTCGGCATGAGCCAGCGGATGCTCGAGGAGACCACTCGCTACGCCGGTGAGCGCACGGCATTCGGCAAGCCCATCGGCGTCAACCAGGGCGTGTCGTTCCAGATCGCCGACCTCGCCGTCATGGTGGAGGCGTCGCGTCAGCTGACCTACAAGGCCGCTTGGCTCAAGGACGAGATGGAGGCCGGCCGCCGCACCCTCAAGGAGGTCAAGCAGGCCGCGGCGATCTGCAAGCTCTACGCCACCGAGGCTGCGGTCACCTCGACCCGCATCGCCACCCAGGTCTTCGGCGGCAACGGGTTCATGGAGGAGTACCCCGTCGCCCGCTTCTACCGCGACGCCAAGATCCTCGAGATCGGTGAGGGCACGTCCGAGGTGCAGCGCATGGTCATCGCGCGCGGCCTCGGACTCCCCAACGCCTGACCTGACTGCGCCCGACCAACGACCGCAAAGCCAACTGCGAGAGGGTATGCCGGTGACCTCACCTTCCGAGACCGCCTCACCTGCCAGCGCCGCACCATTTGCCACGGGCGGCGACTCCGGCTCCGACGCGAAGGTGACGGACGTGCGCGGCCGGCTCGCGGCGGCATACGACGCCTCGGCCCTGCCGCCAGAGAAGGCGAAGGCGAAGCTCGACAGCCAGGGCAAGCTCTATGTGCGCGACCGGATCGCGCTGCTCTTCGACGAGGGGAGCTTCGTCGAGGACGGGCGGTTCGCCAACGCGATGGCGACCGGGCTGCCGGCCGATGGCGTCGTCACGGGACGGGGGACGGTCGACGGGCGGCCGGCGATCGTCATCGCCAACGACCCGACCGTCAAGGCTGGCTCGTGGGGTGCGCGGACGGTCGAGAAGATCGTGCGGGCCACGGAGATGGCGCGGCGCGAGGAGCTGCCGGTCTTCTGGTTCGTCGACTCGGCGGGCGCGCGCATCACCGACCAGGTCGAGATGTTCCCCGGGCGGCGTGGGGCTGGGCGGATCTTCCACAACCAGGTCGCATTGTCGGGCAAGGTGCCGCAGATCTGCTGCCTGTTCGGGCCGAGTGCTGCGGGTGGTGCCTACATCCCGAGCTTCACCGACATTGTCATCATGGTCGACGGCAACGCCTCGATGTACCTCGGCAGCCCGCGCATGGCGGAAATGGTTGTGGGAGAGAAGGTTTCGCTCGAGGAGATGGGCGGCGCGCGGATGCACTGCACCGTCTCCGGTGTTGGCGACCTGCTCGTCGAGGATGACGCCGAGGCCATCGAGATGGCGCGGCTGTTCTTCTCCTACCTGCCGCAGAACTTCCAAAGCGACCTGCCGACCTATGCGCCGGAGGAGCCCGCCTCGCCGCTGACCCGGCACACCGTGCCCGAGCGCGAGAGCCAGCCCTTCGACATCCACGAGGTGATCGACGGGCTGGTCGACGACGAGTCCTTCTTCGAGGTGAAGCCGCTGTTCGCACCTGAGCTCGTCGTGGGGTTCGGGCGGATGGCGGGGGAGACCGTCGGCATCGTGGCCAACAACTCGATGGTCAAGGGCGGCGTGCTGTTCACCGACAGCGCCGACAAGGCCGCGCGGTTCATCTGGATGTGCGACGCCTACTCGATCCCGCTGATCTACCTCGCCGACGTGCCGGGGTTCATGATCGGGTCGGAGGTCGAGCGCGGCGGCATCATCCGGCACGGCGCCAAGATGGTGTCGGCCGTGTCGTCGGCGACCGTGCCGCAGTTCTGCGTCGTGGTGCGCAAGGCCTACGGCGCTGGGCTCTATGCGATGGGTGGCCCGGGCTTCGGGCCGGACGCGACGATCGCCCTGCCGACCGCTCGCATCGCCGTCATGGGGCCCGAGGCGGCCGTGAATGCGGTGTACGCCAACAAGATTGCGGCCATCGAGGCCGAGCAGGGTGCCGAGGCGCGCGACGCCTTCGTCGCCCAGATGCGCGCCGAGTACGAGGAGGACGTCGACCTCGAGCGACTGGCCGCCGACCTCGTCATCGACCAGATCATCGAGGCCGACGTGCTGCGCGAGGAGCTGCTCCACCGGCTCCGCTACGCCCGCGGACGCGATCGTCACTTCGCAGCCAAGCGCCGCGGCATACCCCCCGTCTGATCGCTCAGGCGCCGGCGATGGCGCGCAGGGCGGCGAGGTGCCTCTCGTATGCCGCGCGGCCGGCTCGGGTGAGTTTGAGCCAGGTGCGCGGTCGCTTGCCGACGTAGCCCTTGCGGACCTTGACGTAGCCGGCCGCCTCGAGCGTCGAGACCTGTTTGGAGAGAACGGAGTCCGACACCTCGATGGCGTCGCGCACCGCCCCGAACTCGGCCTCGTCGGTCGTCGCCAGGGCGGCCACGATGCTGAATCGCACGGGGGCGTGGATCACCTCGTCGAGCTGGTGTCGCGCGTGCCCGCTGGTCGAGCCGGCCGGCTGGGTGGCTGCGCTCACTTGGCGCCGCCGCGCAGGATGCGCGCCCCGGCGACCAGCATCGGCAGGGCAATGACGACACCGGCGAGGAGCAGGATGCCCCACGACTCCGGCTGGCCCTCGACGCCACCGAGCCGACCCGTGCTGCGGACGTTGAGCCACATGATGGTTGCCATCATGAGCACGAACGACCCGGCGAGCCCGACGTAGCCGATCAGTCGCGAGGAGCGCGGCACGCTGCGGGCAGCGCGGGTCTGCCAGGTGACGAGGCCGAGCAGGGCGATCGCGTAGACGGCCAGGAGAGGCGTCTCGGCACCGGTGCCGTCCAGGGCTCGTTGGATCGCGACGTAGGCGCCCATGGCAACACCGAACCCGGCTGTCGCCAGCCCGTGCACGCGACGGTCGTGGGTGGTGGTGACCGTGGCGGACTGGGCCACCGCGAGCTGGTCCCTGGCTTCCTGAGACGTGATGTTGTCCATGCCGCAGACAGTACGAAAGTACTTTCCAATCTGTCAAGTAGTTGCCGCGCGGCAGCCAGAGTCTCGACCCTTCCGACAGGCATGTGTCCCATGCCTGTGCAAGGCTTCCGGGCTGACGGCGAGGTGAGGAGCACCGATGGCGAGCACGACGGCAGGCGACCACCCGGCATTCGACAGCCACGACGCGACACTGGCCCGCGCCACCAGACGAGTCGCGCGCAGGCTCACGCCCTTCCTCGCGCTGCTCTACCTCGTCAACTACCTCGACCGCACCAACATCGGCTTCGCCGGCCCCAACGGCATGAACGACGAGCTCGGCCTGACCGAGCGTGCCTTCGGGTTTGCCGCGGGCGTGTTCTTCATCGGCTACCTGCTGCTGGAGGTGCCGAGCAACATGGCGCTGCACCGGTTCGGCGCGCGACGGTGGATTGCGCGCATCCTCGTGACGTGGGGAATCGTCGCTGCCGCAATGGCTTTCGTCCCGAACGCCGGCTGGCTGGTGGCGTTGCGGTTCCTGCTTGGCGTGGCCGAGGCGGGCTTCTTCCCGGGGATCATCCTCTACCTCACGTTCTGGTTCCCGCAGCGCGACCGGGCGCGGATGACCGCCCTCTTCATGGCCGCGATCCCGCTGTCGTCGGCCATCGGAGCACCCCTGTCGTCACTGCTCATCGACTACGGCCACGGGCTGTTCGGCATGAGCGGCTGGCGCACCATGTTCCTCTTCGAGGGCATCCCCGCGATACTGCTGGGCGTCGTCACCTGGTTCTTCCTCACCGACCGCCCACAGGATGCCGCGTGGCTGCCCGCCGACGAACGCGATGCCCTCGTCCGCGCACTCGACGAGGACGACGCCGAGAAGGCGCGCTACCACGTGTCGATCCGCCAGTCCCTGACCAAGCCGCGGGTGTGGGCGCTGGCCTTCGTCTACTTCGGGATCGTCTACGGCCTCTACGCCCTCGGCTTCTTCCTCCCCACCATCATCAAGGGCTTCGAGCAGCAGTTCGGCACGAGCTACACCCTCCTGGAGCGCGGGCTCATCAACGCCATCCCGTATGCCGTCGGCGCCGTCGCGATGATCCTCTGGGCCCGGCACGGCGACCGCACGGGCGAGCGCACCTGGCACGTGGCGCTGCCCGCGATCATCGGTGGGGTCGCCATCCCGGTCGCGCTCTACCTCGGCAGCCCGCTCACGGCCATGATCGCCGTGACCGTCTGCGCAGTCGGCGTGATGTGCGCCCTGCCGACGTTCTGGGCGTTGCCGACCGCGTTCCTCACGGGGGCCGCGGCGGCGAGCGGCATCGCCCTGGTCAACTCGGTCGGAAACACCGCCGGTTTCGCCGCGCCCTACATCACCGGGTGGCTCGCCGACCTCACCGGCAGCCAGAAGACGGGCCTGTGGGTCGTCGGTGCGGCCATGGTCGCGGCTGGTGTGCTCGCCGTCGCCCTGCGCTCCCCGAGTCGTGTGGGCGAGGGTGCGCCCTAGCGCCCGCTGACGCACCCGACTCGAGGTCAGGCGGGAAGTTCGGTGGAGGTCAGGTGGGTATGCCGGGTGCGCGCAGGTCGTGCCAGCCGAGCCCCAGCTCGGCGACCAGATCGCGCAGCAGCGGCAGCGACAGCCCCACGACGTTGCTCGGGTCGCCGTCGATGCCGTCGACGAAGGGCGCGCCCAGGCCGTCGAGGGTGAACGCCCCAGCGACCCGCATCGGCTCACCAGTGGCGATGTAGGCCTCGAGGTCGGCATCGCTGGGCGTGCCGAACCGGACGAGCGTCGACGCGACCCCGCCGAGCGTGGCGCCGGTGCCCTCCTCACGAGCGTCGACGAGCCAGTGCCCGGTGTGCAGCACGCCCGTCGCGCCGCGCATCCGTTGCCACCGCTCGCGCGCCTGCTCGGCGTTCGCCGGCTTGCCGTGCACCTCGCCGTCGAGCTCCAGCACCGAGTCGCAGCCCAGGACGAGGGCGTCACTGACCTGGCCCACGACGTCCTCAGCCTTGGCCCGCGCCAAGAGCAGCGCCACGTCGGCGGCCTCCAACTCGCCATAGCTGTCACGGGCCGCAGCCGTGACGGCGTCCTCGTCGACCCCGCTGACGACGACGCTGGGGTCGACTCCGGCGGCGTGCAGCAGCTTCTTGCGGGCAGGGGAGGCGGAGGCGAGGACGAGAGGCACGGTCACGCGGGCCAGCCTGCCATGAGCGCTCGGCCCGGTGGCGACGGAGGCGAGCACACGGCATACGGAAGGCGACCGTCGAGGCGCCCACGTAGGCTGCGCAGGCATGACGGCCGCAACGCCCACCGAGCCGATCCCCGACCCCAACACCGGCCAGACCGCCGGAGGAGATGACGACTCGAACGGCCACACCCAGTCGGGGCTGCGCACCTTCATGCACACCGAGTCCGGCAGTGCCGGGCTGCTCGTCGTCGCAGCCCTCCTCGCGCTCGTGTGGGCGAACTCGCCGTGGTCGGACAGCTATGAGTCGTTCTGGCACACGCCGATTCGCATCGGTGTCGGCGACGGCGGCCTCTCGATGGACCTCAAGCACTGGGTCAACGACGGGCTCATGGTCGTGTTCTTCTTCGTCATCGGGCTGGAGGTGCGACGCGAGTTCGCGGTGGGCGAGCTGACCGACCGAAAACGCATCGTGGTCCCGCTCGTCGCGGGCATCGGCGGCATGCTGGTGCCGGCAGCGATCTACCTGGCGCTCAACCCCAGTGGCGAGGCGGCGCAGGGCTGGGGTGTCGTGATCGGCACCGACACGGCCTTCCTGCTCGGCATGCTCGCCCTCGTCGGGCCGGCCGTCTCGACCCAGCTGCGGATCTTCCTGCTGACGCTCACCGTCATCGACGACATTGTGGCCGTCAGCGTCATCGGCATCGTCTACTCCGACGACCTCTCGGTGCCCGCGCTGGTCGTGGCGGGGCTGTGCCTCGTCGCGCTCGTCGTGATGTCGCGGCTCGGGGTGTGGCGCGCCTCGCCGTACGTCGCCGTCGTCGTGGTCCTGTGGGTCGCCACCCTCGAGTCCGGCGTGCACGCCTCGATCGCGGGCATGGTCTCCGGGCTGCTGGTGCCGGCGATGGCACCCAACCGCGGTGACGTGGACGCGGCGGCCCACCAGTTCCGCGCGTTCATGCAGTCGCCGATGCCGCAGGTGCAGCGGGCCGCGCGGCAGAGCCTCAACCGCGCGATCTCGGTCAACGAGCGGCTCCAGGAGGTGCTGCACGGGTTGACCAGCTACGTGGTCGTGCCGGTGTTCGCGCTCGCCAACGCCGGCGTCGACCTGCGCGGTGGCGTGCTGGGGGAGGCGCTGCGCTCGCCGGTGACGTGGGGTGTCGTGCTGGGCCTGGCGGTTGGCAAGCTGCTCGGCATCGGGTTCGGCTCGCTGCTCGCCGAGAAGCTGCACCTCGGCCGGCTCCCGCAGGGCGTCGGCAACGGCCACGTCTTCGGCGGCGCGGCGCTGTCCGGCATCGGTTTCACCGTGTCGCTGCTCATCGTCGGCCTGGCGTTCCAGGACGAGCGGCTCCAGGCCGAGGCGACCGTCGGCGTGCTGCTCTCGGCGGTCCTGGCCTCGGCCCTCGGCTGGCTCGTGTTCCGTTTCGCCGCAAAGGTTTTCGGTCAGACCGACGCCGCGCTCCCACGCACCCTGAGCGAACCCGTCACCGTGCGCGACCACATGCTCGGACGCCCCGACGCACCCCTCACGCTGGTCGAGTACCTCGACTACGAGTGCCCCTTCTGCGCCAAGGCCACGAGCCTGGCGGTCGACATCCGCAACCACTTCGGAGACCGGCTGCGCTACGTCGCGCGGCACCTGCCGCTCGACGACGTCCACCCCCATGCCCGTCTCGCCGCGCAGGCCGTCGAGGCTGCGGGCGAGCAGGGCAAGTTCTGGGAGATGCACAACCACCTCTTCCAGCACCAGGACCAGCTGGAGTACGACGACCTCGTCGGGTATGCCGCGGACCTCGACCTCGACGTCGAGCAGTTCGTCCGCGACCTCGACCGCGACGACCTGTGCCAGCGGGTGCAGCACGACGTCGAGACCGCCCATGACAGCGGGGCTCGCGGCACCCCGACCTTCTTCGTGGGGACGACGCGGCACGTCGGCGCCTACGACGCCAGCAACCTCATCGCCGAGCTGGAGCGCGACGGCGACCGCTGACCTCGTGCCGGCCCCGCGGCATACCCCCGCGAGGCGAAGGACGCCTCAGGCGACGACCTCGTCGACGAAGCACCAGCGCCACGCCTCACCCGGCTCGAAGCTGCGCATGACCGGGTGTCCCGTCTCGCGGAAGTGCGCGCTCGCGTGCTTGTTGGGTGAGGAGTCGCAACAGCCGACGTGACCGCACTCCAGGCACAGCCGCAGGTGCACCCACGTGGCGCCCATGGCCAGGCACTCCTCGCACCCCTGCGGAGTCCGCGGGGGCACGAAGTGGTCGTGGTATGCCGCCATGTGGGCGCACTCCTGCGCGGCCCGGTCCGGCGGCAGGAGCGGTTGGTCGTGGTCGCCCTCGACGGTGTCCTCGACGCTGTCGAGCGTCGACTCCTCGACGTCGAGCTGGCCCAGGACGTGGGAGAGGACCTCCTGGTCGACGGTGCCGGAGTCGCGGATGCGCAGCAGCTCCTCGCGCTCGGCGGCGAGCATGATGCGACGGACGCGCCGGTATGCCGTGCCCGGCGTCTCGGTGTCGTCGCGTCCCGTGCCGAGTCGTTCCCAGACCGCGTTGGTGCGGTTCTCGGCCCGGTCGCGCAGCAGGGCCATCGTGTCGTCGTCGACCTCGTTGCAGTTCTCGAGCGCGCGCAGGCCGGCGGACACCGAGGCCTGCAGGACGGTGGCCTCCTCGAGGGCGTCCTCGCGCGGGTCGGGGCCGCGGACGTCGAGCCGGCGGGCGAGCGTCGGCAGGGTCAGGCCCTGCAGCAGCAGGGTGCCGACGGTGACGGTCATCGCGGCGAGGATGATCACCGAGCGGTGCGGCGTCTGCATCGGCAGGGACAGGGCGGCGGCCAGCGTGACCACGCCGCGCATCCCGGCCCAGGACAGGACCGCGGCCGCGGCGTTGGTGGCGTCGGTGCGACCCATCCGCACCCGCAACCAGGTGAACGGGAACACGTAGATCGGCCGCAGCAGCACCACCGCCGCCAGCACCGCCAGGCAGGTGCCGACGAGCCGCAGCGGTGTCAGTCCCTCGTCGAGGGCGTCGCTGACGAGCCGGTGCATCTGCAGGCCGAGGACGAGGAAGACGACGTTCTCGAGGATGAACTGGATGGTCGACCAGTTGATGCGCTCGCTGAGCCGTGACTGCGCGGTCTGGATGATCGGGGCCTTGTGGCCGAGGAGCAGCCCGGCCACGACCACGGCCAGCACGCCCGACCCGTGCCAGTGCTCGGCCGGCACGTAGGCGAGGTAGGGGACGAGAAAGGACAGCGTGGTGTCGAGGGCGCTGTCGGTGACCCGCTTGCGCACGAAGGCGACCGCTGTGCCGACCAGGAGCCCGACCCCGACCCCGACGACGACCGCCCGCCCGAAGTCGAGTGCGGTCGAGCCGAAGGTCACCGCTCCCGCCGCGGTGAAGGCGAGCACCGCTGTCCGCAGCGAGACCAGCGCGGTGGCGTCGTTGACGAGCGACTCGCCCTCGAGGATGGTGACGATCCGCCGGGGCAGCCCGATCCTGCGGGCCACGGCGGTGGCGGCCACGGCATCCGGGGGAGCCACCACCGCGCCCAGCGCGAAGGCGACGGCGAACGGCACGGCCAACAACGGTGAGACCACGAGCGCCACACCCGCCGCGGTGAAGAGCACCAGCCCGACCGACAGGGCGAGGATCGGTCCCCAGTTGGCGCGGAAGTCCACGAGCGACGTGCGGATCGCCGCGGCATACAACAGGGGTGGCAGCAGGCCGACCAGCACGACCTCGGAGCTCAGCTCCGGCACCGGCACGTGCGGGATGTAGCTGCCGATGACGCCCACGACCAGCAGGACGAGGGGCGCCGGCAGCCGCAGCCGGGTGGCTGCGCCGGCGACGACGAGGACGGTGCCGATCAGCGCCACCAGGGTCAGTGCGGTCTCCACGCCCGCATCCTCGCAAACGGCACCCGGCGGCGCCTATCGTGGCTGCAGCTCAGTCGAGCTGACCGAGCACCGCCGCCCGCAGCGTGTCGAGACCGACGCCGCCGATGTCGAGGGCGCGACGGTGAAAGTCCTTGAGGGAGAACGCATCTCCCTCCTGCTCCTGCACCTGGTGACGCAGCTGCATCCAGAGGCGTTCGCCGATCTTGTAGGACGGCGCCTGCCCCGGCCAGCCGAGGTAGCGGTCGAGCTCGAACCGCAGCCACTCCTCGCCCTGGTTGGCGTGGGCGTTGAGGTAGGCCCACGCCTTGTCGTAGGTCCACTCACCGCCGCCGACCTCCTCGGGCGCCTCGAAGCCGCAGTGCACGCCGATGTCGATCACGACGCGGGCGGCGCGCAGCGACTGGCTGTCGAGCAGCCCCATCCGGTTGCCCGGGTCGTCCATGTAACCGAGCTCCTCCATGAGCCGCTCGGCGTAGAGCGCCCAGCCCTCACCGTGACCCGAAGTCCAGGCCGCCATCCGCCGCCACTTGTTGAGCAGCTCGGAGCGGAACACCGTCTGGGCGACCTGGAGGTGATGCCCCGGCACGCCCTCGTGGTAGACGGTCGTGAGCTCCTTCCACGTGCCGAACTCGGTGACGCCCTTGGGCACCGACCACCACATGCGACCCGGGCGGGAGAAGTCCTCCGACGGCCCGGTGTAGTAGATGCCGCCGGTCTGGGTGGGCGCGATGAGGCACTCGATGGTGCGCACGGGGGCGGGAATGTCGAAGTCGCTGGCGCCGAGGCCCGCGATCGCCTCGTCGGCCCGCTCCTGCATCCACGCCTTGAGCTCGTCGGTGCCGTGCAGCTGGTATGCCGGGTCGTTGTTGAGGGCGTCGATGGCCTCCTTGACTCCTGCACCGGGCTTGATCTGTTCGGCGACCTGCTCCATCTCGGCGGTGATGCGCGCGACCTCGTCCATCCCCCACCTGTACGTCTCCTCGAGGTCGACCTCGGCGCCGAGGAAGTCCCGCGACCACAGGGCGTAGCGCTCGCGCCCGCAGGCGTCGGCCTCGGGGGCCCGGGCGAGGAGGTTCTCACCCAGCCAGGTGCCCAGTGCGGCATACGCATCTGATGCCTGGCCGGCCGCCTCGGCGAGCGCCGCCCGCGACGAGTCCGACAGCTCACCCGGGTCGTTGCCGTCGGACAGGCGCGCGTCGGCGACGAGGGCGGTGAAGTAGCCGTCGTCGGCGGTCAGGTCGGCGCACTGGGCGATGCAGGCCTCGACCTGGCGACGCGGCGCGACGTCACCACGGTCGGCCGCGGCGAGCAGGCTCTCCTTCCACTGCTCGAGTGCCGTCGGGACCTTGGCGAGGCGCCGGGCGATGACGCCCCAGTCCTCGTCGGTGGCCGTGGCCATGAGGTCGAAGGTGCCGCGGATCTCCTGCAGCGGCGAGGCGATCACGTTGAGGCTCATCTCGTCGAGGCCGGCCGCGTGGACCTCCTCGGCGAGGCCGAGGCGTTCGCGCATGGCTGCGATCGTGACCCGGTCGATGTCGTCGACCGGGGTGGCCCGGTCGAGCTGCTCGAGGGTTTCGCGGCGCAGCTGCGACCGGGCGTCGTGGCCGGCGGGGGAGAAGTCGTCGAGGTCTTCCTCGTGGCCCGGGATGCCGAGGTAGGTCGCCGTGATCGGGCTGAGCTCGACCAGCTGGGCGAAGTAGTCGTCGGCGATGCGGTCGACGTCGGTGGCGGGACGGGGCGCGGTCGTGGAGGTCTCGGTCACGACAGCGAACGTATCCCAGCCGGTCCATCGTGGTCGTCCCGATATCCGCTGTGACCTGGCCGACCCCGCGACCTAGGGTTGAGCCATGTCAGGCAGGGTGCTGTCGGTCAACGTGGGCTCACGAGAGCCCAACGCGGCCAAGAAGGTGGGGCAGACCGGCATCGGCAAGCGTCCGGCGCCGTCGGTGCAGGTGCGGGCACCCGGACCCAAGCGCGGCGGGCTCGGCAGTGGTGTCGTCGGGGACTTCATCGGCGACACCCGCCACCACGGCGGCGACACCCAGGCGGTCTACGCGTTCGCGCGCGAGGAGCTCGACTGGTGGGCGCGGCAGCTGGGGCGCGACCTGCCCGACGGGATGTTCGGCGAGAACCTCACGACCTCGGGGCTCGCGGTCGATGACGCGGTGATCGGGGAGGAGTGGGCGGTCGGCGACGAGGTGGTGCTGCGGGTGGCCGGACCGCGCATCCCGTGCTCGACCTTCGCCGCGCGGATGGGCGAGCGGGGGTGGGTCAAGCGGTTCGCCGACGTCGGGCGCTCGGGTGCCTACCTGTCGGTGGTGGTGCCCGGCACGATCCGCCCCGGTGACGCGGTGGTCGTCCGTGCCCGCCCCGACCACGGGGTGAGCGTGCCGACGGCGTTCCGTGCCTTCATGGGCGACGTCGAGGCGGCGCGAGAAGTCCTGGCCGCCGACTGCCTCGATGAGACCGAGGCCGCCGAGCTGCGCGCCATGGTGGGCAAGCGCACAGGGTCTGCCTGACGAAGGTCGCTCAGCGGGGCCAGGCTGAGGCGCGCCAGGCCCCGGGGCCGGGGGTGAGGGGGCGGCGGACGAGGCGTTCGCGGGACGACCACTGCGAGGTATGCCGCGGGGCCGGCTCGGTGCCCGCGTCGCCGCCCGCGGCGGCCAGCACCGCGAGCACCGCGGCCACCTCCTCGGGGGTCGCGTCGCCACGCACCAGCCGCAGCGGCGGCCGCGCGTTGACGGGTGTCGGGTCTGCTTGGTCGTCAGTCATCAGAGCGGGATGTTCCCGTGCTTCTTGGGGGGCAGGGTCTCGCGCTTGTTCCGCAGGGCCCGCAGGGCTTTGGTGACGTTCATCCGCGTGTTCGACGGCGTGATCACCGTGTCGATGTAGCCGCGCTCGGCCGCGACGTACGGGTTGGCGAGGGTGTCCTCGTACTCGGTGATGAACCGCTGCCGCACCTCCTCGACGTCCTGACCGTTCTCGGCCGCCGCCGCGAGCTGCTTGCGGTAGAGGATGTTGACCGCGCCCTGGGCGCCCATCACCGCGATCTGCGCGGTGGGCCACGCAAGGTTGATGTCGGCGCCGAGGTGCTTGGAGCCCATGACGTCGTACGCGCCGCCGTACGCCTTGCGGGTGATGACGGTGACCAGCGGCACGGTCGCCTCGGCATACGCGTAGATGAGCTTGGCGCCGCGGCGGATGATGCCGTCCCACTCCTGGTCGGTGCCGGGCAGGAAGCCGGGCACGTCGACGAACGTCAGCACCGGCACGTTGAACGCGTCGCAGGTGCGCACGAACCGCGCGGCCTTCTCGGAGGCGTCGATGTCGAGGGTGCCGGCGAACTGCATCGGCTGGTTGGCGACGACGCCGACCGATCGCCCCTCGACCCGCCCGAAGCCGCACACGATGTTCGGCGCGAACAGCGGGTGCACCTCGAGGAACTCGCCGTCGTCGAGCACGTGGTCGATGACGGTCTTCATGTCGTACGGCTGGTTGGCGCTGTCGGGGATGAGCGTGTCGAGCTCCTTGTCGAGGTCGGTCACCTCCAACGAGTCCAGCGCGTCGTTCTCCTCCGCATAGCTGGGCGGGTCCTCGAGGTTGTTCGACGGCAGGTAGGACAGGAGCGCCTTGACGTACTCGATGGCGTCGTCCTCGTCGCTGCCCATGTAGTGCGCCACACCGGATTTCGTGTTGTGGGTGCGGGCGCCGCCGAGCTCCTCGAACGACACGTCCTCACCGGTGACGGTCTTGATGACCTCGGGCCCGGTGATGAACATGTGCGATGTCTGGTCGACCATGACGGTGAAGTCGGTGACGGCGGGGGAGTAGACGGCGCCTCCCGCGCACGGCCCCATGATGAGCGAGATCTGCGGCACGACACCGGATGCGTGCACGTTGCGGCGGAAGATCTCGCCGTAGAGGCCGAGCGAGACCACGCCCTCCTGGATGCGTGCGCCTCCGGAGTCGTTGAGCCCCACGACGGGGCAGCCGGCCTTCATCGCGAAGTCCATGACCTTGGTGATCTTCTCGCCGAAGACCTCGCCCAGCGAGCCGCCGAAGACTGTGAAGTCCTGGGCGAACACCGCCACCGTGCGACCGTCGATCGTGCCGTAGCCCGTGACGACGCCGTCGCCATAGGGCCGGTTCTGCTCCTGACCGAACGCCGTCGATCGGTGCCGCGCGTACTTGTCCATCTCGACGAACGAGCCCTCGTCGAGCAGCAGCTCGAGCCGCTCGCGCGCCGTCTTCTTGCCGCGCGCATGCTGCTTCTCCACGGCCCGCTCGGAGCCGGCGTGGGCCACCTCGGCCACCCTGCGCTTGAGGTCCTTGAGCTTGCCCGCCGTCGAGTGGATGTCGATGTCCTCGGGCACGTCCGTGCCACCCGTCGTGAGGTGCGGATCGAGGGGTTCGGTGCTGGGCGCCATGCCGGCGAGCCTAGCCTTGGCAGCATGCGCGAACCGCTCGGACGTGAGGCATTGCACGAGGCGTTGGTCACGCCCGGTTCGCCGTGGCGCAGCATCGACGTGCACGCCGAGCTGGGTTCGACCAACGCCGAGGTGGCCCGCATCGGTGAGCCGTGGCACGTCGTCGTCACCGACCACCAGGTGACGGGACGCGGTCGGCTCGGGCGCATCTGGCAGACGCCGGCCCGGACGTCGGTCACCGTCTCCGCGCTCGTGCCCGCTCCCGCCACCCCGGCGGCGGTCGGCTGGATGCCGCTCGTGACCGGCCTGGCCGTCCGCGACGCCATCGCCGAGACGACCGGTCTGGCGGCAAACCTCAAGTGGCCCAACGACGTCCAGCTCCCCGCGGACGACGACCGCAAGGTCTGCGGCATCCTGTGCGAGCTGCACCCGGCGGGCATCGTCGTCGGCATCGGGCTCAACGTCGACCAGGACCGCGACGAGCTCCCCGTGCCGACGGCCACCTCGCTGCGGCTCGCCTCCGGCGCCCACGACCTCTCCCGCCAGGACATCACGGTGGCGCTGCTGCGAGCCCTCGCGCGCTGGCACGGCGCCCTCTCGGGAGGCGCCGTCGAACGCGCGGCCGCGCACGCGGCATACCGCTCCGCCTGCACCACCATCGGACGCGACGTCGACCTGCACGAGGCGGGGGGCACGGTGCGCCGGGTGCGCGCCACCGGCGTCGACGGGCAGGGGCGGCTCGTCGTCACCGGACAGACGGGTGAGTATGCCGTCGCCGCCGGCGACGTGGTCCACGTGCGCCCCGGCGCGTAGCTAGGGTTGAGACGTGACCGACGGTGAGGCTGCTGGGCGGCACCGCATCGTGCGTCCCGAGGATGCGGAGGCCCTGGGCCAGGACGACCTCGAGGCGCGGCTGCTCGGA
This sequence comes from Actinomycetes bacterium, assembly GCA_023420415.1. GTDB lineage: Bacteria > Actinomycetota > Actinomycetes > Actinomycetales > Dermatophilaceae > Pedococcus. Next base: position 116,363 of record JAEZWF010000012.1, read on the forward strand.
CGGCCCGCGTCGATGGCCCGCCGCGACGTCAGCCGTGGCGCCGAGGTGTCGCTGCTGTCGGCCCGCAAGTTCTGGCACGCGTTGGGGTTCCCGATCGTCGAGGACGACGACGCGATGTTCACCGAGGCCGACCTCATGGCGCTCAAGTCGGTGGCGCGGCTGGTGCGTGAGCAGGAGCTCGACGAGGAGACCGCGCTGGCGATGACCCGCGCGTTCGCCCGCACCACCGACCGGCTCGCCGTCTGGCAGACCCAGCTCATGGCCGAGGCGCTCGCCGAACCGAACACCGAGGCGGCTTTGGACGAGGCCGACGCCCGGGCCGCGCCGGACCTGCAGGCCGCCCGCGCCTCCGCGCTGAAGCTCGCCGACATGGTCGACGAGCTCGAGCCACTCCTCATCTACGCGTGGCGGCGTCATCTCACCGCCGCGATCTCGCGCATGCTGGCCGACGCCGACCCGGACGCCTCGTCCGAGGGGGTCTGGCGCGTCGTCGGCTTCGCCGACCTCGTCAACTTCACCTCGCTCGTGCGCCGCATGACCGAGCGTCAGCTGGCGGTGCTGGTGCAACGGTTCGAGGAGCTGGCGACCGACATCGTCACCGCGCACGGTGGCCGGGTCATCAAGACCGTGGGCGACGAGATCCTGTTCGTGCACATCGACCCCTCGCCCGCGGCCGCCATCGCGCTCGACCTCATCGACACGATGAAGGAGGACGAGGTGCTGCCGGACGTGCGTGTCGGCATGGCGTACGGGCCGGTGCTGTCGCGGCTCGGGGACGTCTTCGGCACCACCGTCAACCGTGCCAGCCGGCTCACCAGCGTCGCGCCTGCCGGCGAGGTGCTCGTCGACGACGCGCTCGCCACCGCGCTGGCCACGATGTCCGGCTTCGAGACCACGGCACTGCGCCGCCGCACTTTGCGCGGCATCGGGCCGGTGACCCCCAGCGCGCTGCGCCGCGCGGCGGGTGGTCGCGCCCGCGACCACGACCTGCGCGACGACGACGCCCGAGACAGCGACCGGCGCGACGACGACCGGCGCGACTACGACGCCCGCGACGACGACGCCCGCGACCACGACACCAGGAAGGCCACCTCATGAGCGAGACCGCACCACGGTCCGACCAGCTCGTCCGGATCGAGCGGCACGGCGAGGGGGGACACGTCGCCGAGCTGGTGCTCGACCGACCCGAGGCCATGAATGCCGTGTCGACGGCCATGGCGCATGCCTTGGGGCGAGCCGCCAAGGAGCTCGCCGACGACCCGACCGTGCGCGCGGTCGTCGTCAGCTCCACCCACCCCAAGGCGTTCTGCGTCGGGGCCGACCTCAAGGAGCGCAACTCCTTCACCGACGAGGAGCTGCGGGCGCAACGGCCACTGGCGCAGGCGGCATACCGAGGCGTCCTGGACCTGCCCGTCCCGGCGATCGCGGCCGTCGACGGGTACGCGCTCGGGGGCGGCTTCGAGATCGCACTGTCGTGCGACCTCGTCGTGTGCGGTGAGGGCGCGACCGTCGGTCTGCCCGAGGTGTCGGTGGGCGTCATCCCCGGCGGTGGCGGCACCCAGCTGCTCACGCGGCGGGTTGGCTGGTCGCGTGCGGCACGGATGATCTTCACGGGGGAGCGGTTCGGCGCAGCGGACGCCGCAGCGCTGGGGGCCGTGGACGAGGTGGTGGCTGCGGGCGCGGCCCGGGAGCGCGCGCTCGAGCTGGCCGGCGTGATCGCAGCCAACTCGCCGGTCGGGGTGCGCAACGCCAAGGCCGCGATGCGCCAGGGGTTCGACACCGACCTTTCCGCCGGACTGCGGATCGAGGACGACCTGTGGGCGGCCACGGCGTTCTCCGCGGACCGGGCCGAGGGGGTGGCGGCGTTCAACGAGAAACGCCGACCGAACTGGCCCGGTCGCTAGGGACGGCGCGAGTTGCCTACGATCACCCCCATGACCCGAGTGCTCCTTGCCGAGGACGACCCCGCGATCTCCGAGCCACTGGCGCGTGCGTTGCGTCGCGAGGGGTATGACGTCGACGTCCGCGCCGACGGCAAGGCCGCGCTGGAGGCGTCGGCGGAGAACCCCGACCTGGTCGTGCTGGACCTGGGGCTGCCGTACGTCGACGGGCTAGAGGTGTGCCGGCGGATCCGCGCCGAGGGCCGCACCGTGCCCGTGCTGATCCTCACCGCGCGGGCCGACGAGGTCGACACCGTGGTGGGCCTGGACGCCGGCGCCGACGACTACGTCACCAAGCCGTTCCGGCTGGCCGAGCTGCTGGCCCGCGTCCGGGCGCTGCTGCGGCGCAACCCGACCGATGCACCGGCCTCCAACGAGCTCGTGCGGATCGACCCCGAGGGTCGGCGCGCGTGGTTCAAGGACGAGGAGCTGCAGCTCACCGCCAAGGAGTTCGACCTGCTGCGGGTGCTCGTGCGCGAGCAGGGGAAGGTGGTGTCGCGTGAGCAGCTGATGCGCGAGATCTGGGAGACCGCGTGGTTCGGCTCCACCAAGACCCTCGACATGCACATCTCGGTGCTGCGGCGAAAGCTGGGCGACGACGCGGGGCAGCCGCGGTACATCGCGACGGTCCGCGGCGTCGGCTTCCGGTTCGAGCGGGACGACGACTGAGCGCACCTGATGCGCCAGCAACTGATCCGATCCACGGCCCTGGCGGTCGGGCTCGCCATCCTCATCACGATGGCTCCGGTGGCGTTCGCGCTGTGGAACGCCGGCGCCGACGGTGACGGCATGGTGGCCCGGTGGCTCCAGGAGGGGACACCGGCCGCCACGTCGATGCGCCTCGGCCTGGTCGTGGTCGCCCTGGCGGTGCTGGCCATGGCCGGCGGCATCCTCGTGGCGTTGCGTCAGGCACACCACCTCACCGGACCGATGCGAGCGCTGGCCGAGCGGGCCGAGCGGCTCGGGGCTGGCGAGTCGCGCATCCAGCCGCTGCACTCCGGCATCGCCGAGCTGGACCAGGTGTCCGAGGTGCTGTCCCGCAGTGGTCAGCGGCTGACCAAGAGCCTGGCGTCGGAGCGTGACTTCGCCGCGGACGCCTCACACCAGCTGCGCACCCCGTTGACGGCCCTGCTGATGCGGCTCGAGGAGATCGCCGCCACCGACGACCTGGAGGTCGTGCAGGAGGAGGCCAACATCGCCATCGCACAGGTGGAGCGGCTCACCGGGGTCGTCGACGACCTGCTGTCCCGCAGCCGTCGGGGCAGCGACGAGGCCAAGGCCACTGTGTCGCTCGACTCGGTCATCGCGGCCCTGCAGCGCGAGTGGCAGCCGGCCTTCGAGCAGGCGCGGCGGTCGGTGCGTGTGCACGGTGAGCGGGGCCTGGTCGTGCAGGCCAAGCCGGTCGACCTGTCGCAGGTGCTCTCGACGCTGCTCGAGAACGCCCTCGCCCACGGTCGCGGCACGGTCGACGTGCACGCCCGCCGCTCGGGCCCGTCGGTCGTCGTCGAGGTCAGCGACCAGGGCGAAGGCGTGCCCGCGACGATCGCGCCGCACATCTTCGAGCGTTCGGTGACCACGACGGGCACCGGGCTGGGGCTGGCGCTGGCGCGTGACCTGGCCGAGTCCAACGGTGGACGGCTCGAGCTGATCCAGGCCCAGCCCGCGATCTTCGCGCTGTTCCTCAGCGAGTCCGAGGGCGTGATCCTGGGTTGACGGGAGTCCCGTCAGTGCTGGTCGGACAGTGGTGAGGTGTCCTCGAGGGGTTCGCGGCTGAAGACGACGGTGCGGTAGGCCCAGAAGCGGAACAGCGTCCCCAGTCCGATGCCCACGATGTTGGCGATGTTGTCGGCGGTGAGGCTGCGCAGGTCGAGCACGTAGTGCGAGAACGCGATGACCCCGACCCCGATGAGCAGGGCGACGCCGTTCGTGACGAAGAAGAGCAGCGCCTCGTGGTGGACGGGTCGGTTGCGTCGTCGACGGAAGGTCCACATCCGGTTGCCGATCCAGGCCACCAGGGTGGCGACGGTCGCGGAGATGACCTTGGCGGTGCTGGGCTTGTCCTCCAGGGCCGTGTGCCGCAGCAGGTTGAACAACCCCACGTCCACGACGAACGCCACACCTCCGACGACGCCGAACTTGATCATCTCTCGGTAGAGGACGCCGACCGTCCCACGCAGGCGGTCGAGCAGCGAAGGGGCAGCGGGCACCGAGCGAGCCTATCCGTGCGGCTCGCGCTCCACGCGCCGACCGCCCCGGTATGCCGCGTCGGCGCCCGGGACGGCGGTGTTGCCCTGGCCCGGGCGCTGGACTCGACGGGCAACGACTGACCCGGCTGCCGGGGTGGGGACTGGGGGCTGCGGGGTGCTGGGTCACTGCTCCGCGTCGCGGGCCACTGGGAAGGGGGGGGGCGGGGTGTGCGGGGTGCTGGGTCACTGCTCCGCTGGGCGCAACACCCTGTGGTTCGCGTCCGTCCACTGCCGTGGTGCGTCGGAGGCCTCGGCGGCGTCGTTGGCGTCGATGGGGGTGGCCCGCTGAGCGGAGCAGTGACCCACTGCCGAGCGCACCCCCTTTTGCCGGAGGTGTTGCGTCCAGTGCAGCAGTGACTCAGTACTCGGGCGACTTCAGGGGTGCCGCGCCTGGGTTGAGCACGGCCAGTCGGTGCGTCGGCCAGCCAGCGGATCACGGCGACGTCGGCCAGCTGCGAGCAAGAAGGGCGGTGGCAGAGGGCTGGGTGATGTAAGTGGTGTCGGAGGAGCCGACCGGGGGAGGGCTGGGAGGCCGGGCGGGGACGGGCGCCTGGGGCGAGGCCGGTATCGTCGCGGCGTGACTTCGCCGCAGCGTGCCCCGGGTGGGTTTCCCGTCGTCGGGATCATCGGTGGCGGGCAGCTCGCCCGCATGTGCGCGGCCCCGGCGGCCGAGCTCGCGATCACGTTGTCGGTCCTCGCCGAGGCCCCCGACGCGTCCGCGGCCCAGGTGATCCCGTCGGCCCCGGTCGGTGACTACACCGACATCGAGACGGTGCGGGCTTGGGCGCGCGAGTGCGACGTCGTGACGTTCGACCACGAGCACGTGCCGGCCGACGTCCTCGCCGCGCTCGCCGCCGACGGCGTCCGCCTGCACCCGAGCCCAGACGCCCTGCACTACGCCCAGGACAAGCTCGCGATGCGCCGACGCATGACCGACATCGGCGTCGCCTGCCCGGCGTGGGCGCCCGCGCGGACCGCCGCCGACGTCGAGGCGTTCGGCGCCGCTCACGGCTGGCCGGTCATCGCCAAGACGCCGCGGGGCGGCTACGACGGCAAGGGAGTTCGCGTCGTGAGCGGCCCCGACGACGTCACCGACTGGCTCGACCTCGCTGCCGAGCAGGAAGGCACCACCGGTCCGCTCGCTGAGGGCATCCTGCTCGAGGAGAAGGTCGACTTCGTCCGCGAGCTCGCCGTCCTCATCGCGCGCAGCCCCATGGGCCAGGCTGCCGCGTGGCCGGTCGTCGAGACCGTGCAGACCGACGGCATCTGCACCGAGGTGCTCGCGCCCGCGCCCGGGCTCGACCCGGACCTCGCCGCCACCGCCACCGAGGCTGGGCTGCGCATCGCCGAATCCCTCTCAGTGACAGGCGTTTTCGCGGTCGAGATGTTCGAGGTGACCGACCCGAAGACGGGCGCCCCGGCATACGTCGTCAACGAGCTCGCGATGCGTCCGCACAACTCCGGCCACTGGTCGATGGACGGCGCGGTGACCGGCCAGTTCGAGCAGCACCTGCGAGCCGTCCTCGACCTGCCACTCGGCGCACCCACCCCGCGCGCGCCGTTCACGGTGATGGCCAACGTCCTCGGCGGCGACCACCCGGAGCTCTACCCGGCATACCGTCACGTCATGGCGCGCGACCCGGAGCTGAAGGTGCACCTCTATGGCAAGGGCGTGCGGCCGGGACGCAAGATCGGTCACGTCAACCTCTCCGGCGCCGACCTCGCCGACCTGCGCGAGCGCGCCGGGCACGCCGCCGACTACCTCACGGGAGTGATCACCGAATGAGCGACCAGACCCCGCAGCAGCCCCTCGTCGGCCTTGTCATGGGCAGCGACAGCGACTGGCCGGTGATGGAGGCGGCGGCGCAGGCGCTCGAGGAGTTCGACGTGCCGTTCGAGGCCGATGTCGTGTCGGCGCACCGTATGCCGGACGAGATGATCGCCTACGGGCGCAACGCCGCCGGCCGCGGGCTGCGCGTCATCATCGCCGGTGCCGGGGGTGCCGCCCACCTGCCCGGCATGCTGGCGTCGGTGACGCCGCTGCCGGTCATCGGGGTGCCGGTGCCGCTGGCCCACCTCGACGGGATGGACTCGCTGCTGTCGATCGTGCAGATGCCGGCCGGGGTGCCGGTGGCGACCGTCTCGGTCGGCGGGGCGCGCAACGCGGGCCTGCTGGCGGCGCGCATTCTCGGCGCCGGCGAGGGCGAGTATGCCGCGGGGTTGCGTGAGCAGATGCTCGCCTTCCAGGGCGACCTGCGCGACCAGGCGCACGCCAAGGGCGCGGCGCTGCGGGCCCGTCGTCAGGGCTGACGCTCAGCGCTGACCCGTCAGCGGGCCATGCCGGCGGACCGGACGCCGCGCCACTCGATGCGGGGGCAGGTGTCCATGACGACGTCGAGGCCGGCCTCGCGGGCCCGCTTGGCGGCGGCGTCGTCGACGACGCCGAGCTGCAGCCACACGGCGTCGATCCGGAGGCGGTCCTTGTTGGCGATCGCCTCGTCGACGACGGCGCCGACCTGGTCGGAGTTGACGAAGCAGTCGACGACCTTGATGTCGGTGCCGTCCGGGATGTCCGACAGTGAGGCGTAACCCTGCTCGCCGTGCACGGTCTCGGCCTTGGGGTGCACGGGAATGATGCCCTTGCCGAGCTCGATCTTGAGCCAGCGGGACACGTCGTAGGCCGCGCGGTCGCGGTTGGTGGACAGGCCGACGACCACCCAGATGCCGGGGTCGACGAGCAGCTCGCGGATGAGCTCGGGGTCGTTCTGGTGCTTCAACGTCATAAAGGCAGCATCACACGTCTGCGGCCAGCCGGACAGGTTCGCCCCGGAGCAACTAGGTTCGTGTCCATGAAGTTCGGACTGTTCATTCCGCAGGGTTGGAAGATGGATCTCGCCGGCATCGAGCCGAGCCAGCACTGGGGGGTCATGGCGGGTCTTGCGCGTCGCGCGGACGCCAACGAGGACTGGGCGTCGGTGTGGGTGTACGACCACTTCCACACGGTGCCGGTGCCGAGCGAGGAGGCGACGCACGAGGCGTGGACCCTGATGTCGGCGTTTGCGGGTGTCACGGGCCGGGTGCGTCTGGGGCAGATGTGCACCTGCATGAGCTACCGCAACCCGGCTTATCTGGCGAAGGTTGCCGCGACCGTCGACATCGTGTCCGAGGGGCGCCTGGAGATGGGGATAGGCGCGGGTTGGTACGAAGACGAGTGGCGGGCTTACGGCTACGGCTTCCCGCGCGCGGGGGTGCGGCTGGCCCGCTTGGACGAGGGTGTCCAGATCTTCCGGCAGATGTGGACGCAGGGCCGGTCCACGTTCTCCGGTGAGCACTACACGACCGATGGTGCGCGGTGCTACCCGCAGCCGTTGCAGGGGACGGCCGTCCCGGGGTCGGCCGCGAACGGCATACCGATGTGGATTGCCGGTGGCGGCGAGAAGGTGACGTTGCGGATCGCGGCGCAGTATGCCGACTACACCAACTTCGGGGCGGGCGTCGCCGAGGACTTCGCGGCCAAGAGCGAGGTGTTGAAGGCGCGGTGCGCGGACGTGGGGCGCGACTTCGAGGAGATCACGCGCTCGACCAACCTCGACATCTTCATCGGCGCCACCGAGCGCGACGTCGCGGACCGGGTCGCCTGGCTCGAGGACCACATGCGACGGGTCGGGGTGCCGGAGGATGTCCTGGCTGACCGCATCGAGGGCATCCGGCGCAGCCCCGGCACGGGCACTGCGGAGCAGATCGTGGAGCGACTGCGTGAGCTGGAGGGGTTGGGGATGAAGTACCTCATCACCTACTTCTACGAGGCGGCGTACGACACCACGGGGATCGCGATGTTCGAGCGCGACGTCATGCCGGAGCTGGCCGACCGCGAGGAGCACGGCCACCTGTGGCACCTGGGTCGCCGCTGAGCCACTGAGCCACTGAGCCACTGAGCCACTGAGCCACGTCGGCCGCGCGAGCAGACGGACGAGGGCGGCAGGGAAAGTCCCTGCCGCCCTCGCGTCGTGCTGTTGCCGAGCTCAGCCCGTGATCTGGAAGCTGCCCCAGCCTGCGCCCGCGTCGTAGACGTTGCTGGCGGCGAACCGTCCGTCACCGAGGTTCTCGTAGTAGGCCATCGAGCCGTCGTTCCACCGGCCGAACAGGCCGCTGGTCGTCCCGAGGAACTCGGGGGCTGCGAAGGCGTTGAGGTTGTTCCAGCCGGCGCCGATCAGGGTGCGGCCGGTGATGCCGCCCTTGCCGGTGCCGGGGTAGGCGTAGAGGCGGCCGGTGGAGCGCTCGCGACCGACGAAGTCGGCCTTGCCGTCGTAGTTGAAGTCGCCGAAGCCGATGATGGCGCTGAAACCGCTCCAGCCCGAGGTCACGAGGCTGCGCGGCAGGAAGCCACCCTGCCCGTTTCCGGGGTAGAGCCACAGCCGGTAGGCGCTGTCGCGGCCGAGCAGGTCAGCCATGCCGTCACCGTTGAAGTCGCCGGGGGCGATGATGACGAAGCTCGACCAGCCACTGCCGATCTGCTTGCCGGCCTGGACCTTGCCGCCGCCGAGGCCGCGGTAGAGCCACAGGGTGCCGTCGGGCTTGCGGGCGAGGACGTCGGCCTTGTCGTCGCCGGTCATGTCGCCGGGTGCGACGACCTGGTTGAACATGTTCCAGCCGCCGCCCATCGAGACGCGCCGGTCGAGGAGGCCCGAGACGGACTGGTAGGCGTACAGGACGCCCGTCGAGCTCTTGCCGAGGATCTCGGGGTTGGCGTCGCCGACGTAGTCGGACGACCCCTTCGACTTGGGCGTCCGCACGTCGTAGCCGACGAAGCCGGCACCGTCGGCGACGGTCGCGCCGATGCTGGTCACGCGGTTCTCGGGCGTGCCGGGCGCGATCACGGTGAACTCGGTCGCGTTGGGGTCGCCTGCCACCGGGCTGAGCTTCACGTAGAAGACGCTGCCGTCGGGTGCGATGCGGGGCTGCTCGAACCAGGTGCCGTCGCTGGCCGTGGCGACGGTGCTGATCGTCCCGCTGGTGGCTCGCACCAGGACCCGGGAGGTGGTGCCGTCACCGTCGGTGAACCAGATACGGCCGTCGGGTGCGACGTTCGGGTAGCCGGCGTTCTTGGTGCCGGTCACTGCCGCTGCGGTCCCGCCCGCCGCGGGGATCGTGTAGAGCCCCTGACCGGCCTCGCCGCCGGCCGCCACCAGGGTGGTCGAGTTCAGCCAGTCGGCCTGCAGGAGGTTGGTGCCACCGGCGACCGCGCGGTCGGTGGGTGCGCGGCCCGACCCGGGCGTGGGGAGGGTGAGCACGTGCAGGCGCGGGTTGACCACACCGTCGACGGTGATGTCGTAGAGGGTGTAGACGAGGGACTTCCCGTCCGGCGACCAGGCGGCCTCGAGCGGGATGGTCGTCCCGGCCGGTCGCCACGTCACGGCGCGCGTGGTGAGGCCGGAGGGGTCGACCACCCGCAGGTCCCAGCTGCCGTCGTCGGCCTGCGTGGTCACCGCCGCGTTGCGGCCATCGGGTGAGAATGCCGGGTCGTAACCGCTGCCCCCGACCGGCATGGCCGCGGTCCACGTGTCCTGGGCCATGAGGAGGTCGTCGTCGCCGAAGCCGCCGAACAGTGCGTCGACCTCGCCCCAGCCGTTGTCGGTGCTCATCGTCCACGGCCCGAAGGAGCAGGTGATCCCGCCCGCGACGACCTGGTAGGTGTATGCGCCGCGCGGGTTGATGGTCTTGTCGCGGAAGCTGGTGGCGGTCGAGCCGAGGCTGGCGATCTGCTTCAGGGCACCGCCCTGGCGCTGGCGCTTCACGACGTACCCGGTGGCCCCGGGGATGCTGGTCCAGTGAACCCAGACCTGGTCGTTGGTGCTGGTGAGCTGGACGTTGAGCTCGGCGCAGGTGGCCGCGACCGAGGAGCCGGACCGCTGGGACTTCGACGGCTGCTGGTCGGCCTTCGAGGCGCCCGGCTTGGCGGTGGGGTCCGGGGCGGTGTCCGCGGGCGCGAGGCTCTTGGCCGTCCCCTTGGACTCGGCCAGGACCGAGTTGGCGAGGCGGGTCTTGATGGGATTGTCCTTCGGCGTCGCGGCCGCGGGCGTGGCGGCGCTGGCCGGGCCGCTCACGAGTGCGGCGCAGACTGCCGTTGCGGCGGCGGCCGCGAGGCCGACGCGCCGTCGGGTGGTGGTGGGCATGCGTGGTCTCCCCAGGAGGTGGCGATGGATGGGTGATGTGTACCACCGCGACGCCACGGGTGGGGAGGATTCGCCGCGTTTGGTACCGATTCCCGGCGCGTCGCCCCGCGGCACGCCCGCCTCGGGTGAGGTGGGCCACGCGTGGCGGCCACGCGGCATACCTGCGAGTAACCTGACACCTCGTGAGTGGCAACCCTGACTTCCCCCTGTTCCAGGTCTCCGAGGACCACGAGGCGCTGCGTGAGGCGGTGCGCGCGGTCGCGCAGGACAAGATCGCGCCGTATGCCGCGGCCGTCGACGAGGAGGCGCGCTACCCGCGGGAGGCGCACGACGCCCTCGTGGCGAGCGACTTCTTCGCGCCGCACATCGCCGAGGAGTACGGCGGCGTCGGCGCGGACGCACTCGCGACGTGCATCGTCATCGAGGAGGTCGCCCGTGCCGACGCCTCGGCGTCGCTGATCCCGGCCGTCAACAAGCTCGGGACGATGCCGCTCATCCTCGCCGCGAACGACGACGTCAAGAAGCGCTACCTCACGCCGGTCGCCGCAGGGGAGTCGACGTTCTCCTACGGCCTGTCCGAGCGCGAGGCGGGCTCCGACACCGCGGCCATGAAGACCCGCGCGAAGCAGGACGGCGACGGCTGGGTCCTGAGCGGCCAGAAGTCGTGGATCACGAACGCCGGTGTCTCCGACTACTACACGGTGCTCGCGGTGACCGACCCCGAGGGCAAGCGCGGCAACAACGTCACCGCGTTCGTCGTCGAGAAGTCCGATGCGGGCTTCACCTTCGGCGAGAAGGAGCGCAAGCTCGGCATCAAGGGCAGCCCCACCCGCGAGCTGCACTTCGACAACACCCCGATCCCCGGCGACCGCGTCGTCGGCGAGGTCGGTGCCGGGCTCAAGATCGCGCTCGCGACCCTGGACCACACGCGCGTCACGATCGGCGCGCAGGCCGTCGGCATCGCCCAGGGCGCGCTCGACCACGCCGTCGCCTACGTCAAGGAGCGCAAGCAGTTCGGCAAGCACATTGCCGAGTTCCAGGGCGTGCAGTTCATGCTCGCGGACATGGCGATGAAGCTCGAGGCCGCGCGCCAGATGGTGTATGCCGCGGCTGCCAAGTCCGAGCGCGGCGACGCCGACCTGCCGTTCTTCGGCGCCGCCGCGAAGTGCTACGCCAGCGACGTCGCGATGGAGATCACGACCGACGCGGTGCAGCTGCTCGGTGGTGCGGGCTACGTGCGCGACTTCCCGCTGGAGCGGATGATGCGCGATGCCAAGATCACCCAGATCTACGAGGGCACCAACCAGATCCAGCGCCTCGTCATGGCACGCCAGCTGCTCAAGTAGGCATCACCCCTCGAGCAGCTGCTGGCCGAGGTAGCCACCCTCGGGACACCCGGGCGGCACCGCGAACGTCGCCGACCCGATGTGGGTGATCCACGTGTTGAGGGCGTCCTTCTCGGCCAGCCGGCGTTGCACCGGGACGAACGCCGTGGCGGCGTCGGCCTGGTATGCCGCGAAGATCAGTCCGGAGTTCGGGCTGCCGTCGCGGGCCGGCGGGTCGTCGTAGGAGTAGCCGCGCCGGAGCATCACCTCAGCGGGGTTCTGCGCCTTGGCGACGACGGCGTGGGCAGAGGGGTCGACGACCGGAAGTCCTTGTGCATCAAGGCGTTTCAGGTCGGGCTCGTCGAACTCCGAACCGCCGCTGGTCGGGGCGCCATCGGACATGCGGCGTGCGAGGGCGAACTCGCGAGCCGGCCGGCCCAGGTCGTCCCACGCCTCGAGGTCCATCGCGATCCGCCGCAGCACGAGCATGCTGCCGCCGACGAGCCAGTCGGGGCTGCGCGACCACACCGCGGTGTCGAGCTCGGCGGCACCGCGCGGGTTGATGGTCCCGTCGCGCTGGCCGAACAGGTTGCGCGGCGTCGCGGCGTCGGGCTCGGTGCCCTTGGCCCGGGTGAAGCCGCGCTGGCTCCAGCGCACCGTGGCGAACTCGCGGGAGTCCCGCACCAGCCACCGGCTGGCGAACGCGAGCGACTGCGGTTCGTCGCTGCACACCTGCAGCAGCAGGTCACCGCCGGACCACTCAGGGCGCAGCCGGTCCGTGGCGAACGCCGGCAGGGCGCGGATGACGTCCGGGCACTGGTCGCCGCGATCGATCGCGTCGAACAGTCCCGGGCCGAACCCGACCGTCACCGTGAGCCGGGCCGGGAGGGCGGCGATCTCGCGGTCCTCGGACGCCAGCGGCACCCGCCCGCTCATGAGGCGGGCGGCGTCGCTGGTGAGCAGCTGCAGCCACCGTCGCACCGGCTCGACGCCCTGGCCCTTGCGCAGGTCGAGGGCGATGAAGGCGGCGTGCGCCTGCGCCGGGGTGGCGATCCCGGGCTGGTGGGTGCCGTGGAACGTCACCGTCTGCGCGCCGAAGGACGCCGCTGCAAGGCTCCCGCCCGCGGAGTCGCCCACGCCGAGCCCGTCCCGCACCGCGAGCCATCCGGCGGCGCCGAGGGACGCGGCGCCGACCGCCCCGGCCGCCCCGCCCAGGAGGACGGAGCGGCGGGACGGTGCAGGGCCCGAGGGCTTGGCGGACTGGTCGGACCGGCCCGTCACGGTGCTTCCGTCATGTACTTCTCCTCGCCGGCCGAGGTCTCCTTGGCCAGCGCGGTGAAGCTGATGACGGTCTTGTTGTCGAGGGTGAGGTCGACGCCCACCTCCTGACCGGGCTTCACGGGCTTGGTCAGGTCCAGCACCATGATGTGGTCGCCGCCGGGCTTGAGCTCGTGGGTGGCCTTCGCGGGCAGCACGAAGCCGCCCTTCTTGGGGCGCATGACCATCTGACCGTCGACCATGGCCATCTCGTGCAGCTCGCTGCGGCCGGAGGCGCTGGTCTTGGCCGACACGATCGTCATCGGCTTGTCCGTGGTGTTGCGGAGCGTGGCGTAGACGGCGGTCATGCCCTTGTCGGCCGTCTTGGCCCAGGCGTCGCTGACGGTGATGAGCTCGGTCGTGGCGCCGGTGGCTCCGACCGTGGAGGTGCCGGACGACCCCGACGGGGTCGCTGCTCCGGCGGAGTCGTCGGTGCCGCAGCCGGCCAGGGCGAGGCTGCCGGCCAGGACGATGACGGGCACGGTCCGCAGGGTGCGGGTGCGCAGGTCGGTGGAGCGGGTGCTGGTGGATCGGGTGCTGGTGAGTCGGGTGGACATGGTGGTGCTCTCCTGAACGATGTGGGTGCGCACGGTGCGCACGGGGTGACCTCGGCGGAGGTCGGGGCGATGGCGCCGCACGGCGCGATGGCGCCGGGCGGCCCGGTGCGAACGACCTGACACCTGGATGTGCGGACCGTCGACGCGACGACGGGACCGCGGACGCGCAGGTCGCGGGCGAGATGAGAAGCGGTTCAGGCCAGCACAGGTGGGCCGCGGCGGGCCGGGGTCGCGGTCTGCCACACGGAGCGGACGGGCGCCGCGGCAGGGCGGGCGCCACGCGGCATACCGGGGCCGGCCGGGTGACCGGCGAGGGAGCCGGCGGGCGGGACCAGGCGCCGCAGGAAGCCGGCGACCCGGACACCCGCCCAGCAGGCGAAGGCGACCAGCGACCGGAGCGAGGTCTCGGTGCGGGCGAGCAGCACCGCGAGCAGGGCCGCGGCGACGAGGTGGGCCAGGGCCATCTCCGGCCCCGGCAGAAGGGAGCTCGAGTGGCCTCCGGTGTGCGTGAACCCACTGGCGTCGACGAGGGCCGCGCCCGCCCCTGTGCCGTGCGAGCCGTGCCCGCTCGGGACCTGGCTGGTCGTCCGGGCCGTCGTCGCGGCCGGACCCGTGCCGAGGAGGGTGAGGCCCAGGTGGACCGCCAGCTGTGCCGCGAGCAGCGTCGGCGTGGTGCGGGTCAGGCTGAACGCCCGGGTCGTGGTCGGCAGCAGCAGGACCGCCACCACGACGAGGACGACCGCCGTCACCCACCAGCTCGGCCGGTGGCCGCCGGCCAGCAGGTGCCCGCTCGCGGCCGTGCTCACGGCGAGCGCGGCGAGCGCCACGGCGCGCGCAACCCCGGCGGCGCGAGCCGAGGCGGCGGGGGCGGGGTGCACGGGGCTAGAGGTTACCGGCGGTCAGGACCGGCGGGCCGGTCGGGTATGCCGGGTGGTCGCGTCAGCGTCCCGCGGGAACCTCGGGATCCACTCGCGCCAGCCGCCCGAGCGGAGGGCGCGTTCGCACCTGACGCGACAGTGCTCGGGTCAGCCGCCGGAGGGTTTGCCGTCGGTGCCGGCCGGCGGCGCCTCGAGCGGCTGGTCCTCGCGCAGCATCGTGAACAGTGCCCTGGCCCGCTCGGTGTCCCACTTCACCGACGAGCCGGCATTGGTCTGGTAGTTCTCGGTCGAGATCGGCACCACGAGGCTGAGCCCCTGGTCGTTCGAGACCGACCGCATGGCCAGCAGCACCCGGCTGGCGTCGCGCATCGAGGTGTCCTCGCCGACGACGACGCCGCTCGCGGCGGCGTGCGTGAAGCCCCACCACCGGGTCGGCACCAGGACGGTGGTCGGGGTGGCCGCCTTCTTCATGATCGCGGCGAGGAACTGCCGCTGGCGTTCCGCGCGCCCGATGTCACCGCGCGGGTCGGAGTAGCGGGCGCGCACGAAGCCGAGGGCGTTCGGGCCGTCGAGGTTCTGGCACCCCTTCTTGAGGTTGATGTGCGCCTTCTTGTCGTTCATGTCGAACGGCACGCAGATGGTGACGCCGTCGAGGCTGTCGACGACCGAGGCGAACCCGGCAAACCCGATCTCGACGTACCCGTCGATCCGCAGGTCCGTCACCTGCTCGACCGTCTGCACCAGCAGCTTCGGGCCGCCGAGGGAGAATGCCGCGTTGATCTTGTTGCTCCCGTGGCCGGGGATGGGCACGTAGGAGTCGCGGGGGATGGAGATCAGGGCGGGTTTGCCCCCACCGCTGGGCACGTGCACGAGGATGATCGAGTCGGTGCGCCGACCCGCGGCCTTGCCGGTCGCGAGCTCCTTGCGTTGGGCCGCGGTCAGCCCTTCGCGGCTGTCGGACCCCACGAGCAGGTAGGTGTAGCCCTTCGTCTCGGCCGGACGCTGCCCCTCGGGTGCGGTGTCGACCTTGGCGATGGAGTTCCAGGCGTGGAACGGGGTGAACACCGTGAACGCCAGCCACGCCACGACGAGCAGCACCAGCAGGCGCACGACGGGGAACCGGCGACGCCGTCGCGGACCGCGGGGCGCGTCCTCCCGCTCGTCCCAGTCGTCACCGGGTGGCGGCGGCGGTGGGGTGGCGCGTCGGCGCTCGGGCGCGGGCCGGGAACGCTGCACCGGCATGGCCCGGGTCGGGGTCCGCTGCTCGGCGCGGTCAGGAGCCGGGGCGGGGGCCGGGCGCCGCCCACCCGTGCCGCCAACCGCCTGCCGCCGGCGGCCGCGGACGTCGACGGTGTAGACGTCGTCGCCCGAGCCATCGAGCTCGTCGTCGCCCGCCGCGTCATGGGCCGCGCTGTCGGCCGCGTCACGGCGCGAACCGACGCCTCCGGTGGGGATGGCGCGGGCGTCGTCGGGGCCGTGCGGTCGTGGTGCCACCGGCCCAGTGTCCGGTGCCCGGGGGCTCGGTGGCAAAAACCCGGGAGCGCACCGGCGAGGCGCGCGCCCGGGCGAGCCCGCGGCATACCGGGCAAATGGGACGGAGCCGGGCGAGGGCGCCGGGCCGTCCCACGACACTCGGAGAATCACATGCGTCACACGAATCCCACTGGTGGTGCCCAATAATCGACCTCCATGAGCACCAGCCGTCCCTCGTCGGCGGCGGTCGCCGAGCCGGGCGTCTACCTGTCTTCCCGCGGTCGGGGGCTGGCCGACGCCGACTCCATGGGGCCGCGCCAGCGTCGCCGGCGGGCCTTCACCCTCGTCGTCATGACCCTGCTCGTGCCGGGCAGCGCCCAGCTCGTGGCGGGCAACCGCTCGCTCGGCCGCCTGGCCGTTCGTCTGTGGCTGGGCGCGATCGGGGTGATGGTCGCCCTCGGCCTGGTGTTCCTCCTGAGCCGCTCCACGGCCATCGGCGTCCTGGGCCGCGGCTGGGTCCTGGTGGCGCTGCAGTGGGTGCTGTTCGGCTTCGCGGTCTTCTGGGCCGTGCTCTTCGTCGACGCCTGGCGCCTCGGTCGCCCGGCCGACCTCTTCGTCAAGACCCGGCGCTGGCTCACGGTCCTGACCGCCGGCCTGCTCGTGGTCACCTCCGGCGGCCTCGTGTATGCCGGGAACAGCGTGGGTGCCGGTCGCAACGCCCTCGGGGCGGTGTTCACCGGGACGACGGCCGCCAAGGCGGTCGACGGCCGCTACAACATCCTGCTGCTCGGGGCCGACACCGGGAAGGACCGCGTCGGCACCCGGCCGGACAGCATCCAGCTCGTCAGCGTCGACGCCGACACCGGCAGGGCCGTGACCTTCGGCTTCTCCCGCGACACCGAGAACATCAACTTCCGGCCCGGCTCGACGATGGCGCGGCTCATGCCCGAGGGGTGGAACTGCGGCGACGAGTGCCTCCTCAACGGCCTCTACACGTGGGCCGAGAACAACCGGGCCAAGTTCCCCGCGGGCACGCGCAACCCCGGCGTGCTCGCGACCCGGGAGGCCGTGGAGGCGCTGAGCGGCCTGCCGATCCAGTACTACGTGATGGTCGACCTCAAGGGCTTCCAGAAGATGGTCGACGCCGTCGGCGGGCTGGAGGTCAACGTCAAGTACCGCACCCCGATCGGCGGCGGCACCTCGCCCATCGTCGGGTGGATCGAGCCGGGCACCCAGCGCCTCGACGGCTACCACGCGCTCTGGTATGCCCGGTCGCGCCAGGGGTCGACCAACTACGAGCGCATGGCGCGGCAGCGGTGCGTCATCACCGCGATGGCCGGCCAGCTCGACCCGCAGACGGTGCTGCTGCGGTTCCAGGAGATCGCCGCCGCGAGCTCCGGCCTCCTCGAGACCGACCTGCCGCAGTCCGAGCTCGGGCACTTCGCCGACCTGGCCCTGAAGACGCGCAGCCAGAAGATCAGCGGCGTCAACTTCGTGCCGCCGCTCATCAAGCCGTGGGACTACGACCCGGACGTGGTGACGGGCAAGGTCCGCGACACCATCGCGGCATCCGAGCGGGCCAAGGACAAGTCCTCATCCGCCAAGAGCTCGTCCGGCAAGAGCTCGGCGGCCAAGGGCCACGGGACCAAGAGCTCGGGGACGACGGGTTCGTCCACGACGCCGGGCCCGGCGACGCCGAAGCCGTCGTCGGCGAGCCCGAGCGGTTCGGCCGTGCAGGACCCGGCCAAGGCTGCTGGCAACGCGGCGGAGGGTGACCTCTCCTCCGTATGCTCGGCAGCCTCATGACCAGCCCGTCCACCCCCGGCGACGAGACCGACCCCGCGCGCAGCGCACAGCACAATCCGCAGGCAGCGCCGACGGTCGGTGTGGTCATGCCGATCCTCAACGAGGAGCGGCACCTCGAGGAGGCCGTCGCCGCCGTCCTCGGGCAGGACTACGCCGGGCCCGTGCAGCTGGTGCTCGCCCTGGGACCGAGCCGCGACCGCACCGACGAGATCGCCACCGCCATCGCCGAGCGCGACCCCCGGGTGAGCCTGGTGCGCAACCCCTCCGGGCGCACACCCGAGGCGCTCAACGCCGCGATCGCCGGGCTGGCCGACGTCGCGGTCGTGGTCCGGGTCGACGGGCACGGAGTGCTCGACCACGACTACGTGCGCACGGCGGTGGGCCTGCTCGAGGAGACCGGCGCGGCCAACGTCGGCGGCCGGATGGACGCCGAGGGGGTCAGCTCCTTCGAGCGGGCCGTGGCCGCCGCGATGACCTCGAGGCTCGGCGTGGGGGCCTCGGCGTTCCACACCGGCGGGGAAGCGGGGCCGGCCGACACGGTCTACCTCGGCGTGTTCCGCCGCGAGTGGCTGACCCGCCTGGGCGGGTACGACCCGCGCTTCCTGCGCGCCCAGGACTGGGAGCTCAACCACCGCATCCGGCAGGCCGGTGGGCTCGTCTGGTTCTCGCCCAGGCTGCGGGTCGCCTACCGTCCGCGCCCGACCCTGGCCGCCCTCGCGCGGCAGTACCGCGACTACGGGCGCTGGCGGCGTGTGGTGGCCCGCACGCACGCGGGCACCATCAACCTGCGCTACCTCGCGCCCCCGGCCGCGCTCGTCGGCGTGGCCGCCGGTCTCGTCGGCGGCTTCGTCTGGTGGCCCCTGTGGCTCGCCCCCGCGGCATACCTCGGTCTCACCACCCTCGGGGGCCTTGCCGTGGGCGACAACCGCCTTGGTCCCCGCGACCGTCTCTGGATGCCGTTGGTGCTGCCCACGATGCACCTGTCCTGGGGCTGGGGATTCCTCACCAGCCGGGTGCGGCTCGACCCGGCGCCGGCGGGGCAGGAAGGACCCCGGGCGGCCGGTAGGGTCGAAACGTGAACGACAAGCAACGCACCGACGAACGCAACGTGGCCGTCGTGCTCGCCGGCGGCGTGGGCAGCCGGGTCGGGCTCTCGATCCCCAAGCAGCTCATCAAGATCGCCGGACGCCCGATCATCGAGCACACGATCGACGTCCTCAACGCCAGCCCCCTCATCGACGAGATCGTCATCATGATGACCCCGGGCCACCTCGACCCCGTGCGGGCCATCGTCGACAAGGGCGGCTACGGCAAGGTCACCCACATCCTCGAGGGTGGCGAGACGCGCAACGCCACGACCCAGGCCGCCATCGCCGTCCTCGGCGACGAGGAGTGCAACGTCCTGTTCCACGACGCGGTGCGGCCACTGCTCACCCCGCGCATCATCGAGGACTGCGTGGCGGCGCTGGAGACCCACGGGGCCGTCGACACCGCGATCCCGTCGGCCGACACGATCATCGCGGTCAACGACCGCACCGAGATCAAGGACGTGCTCAACCGCTCGGAGCTGCGTCGTGGGCAGACGCCGCAGGCGTTCAAGCGCTCGGTCATCGCCAAGGCCTACGAGCTGGCCGACCTCGACCCCGACTTCACCGCCACGGACGACTGCACCGTGGTGCTGCGCTACACCCCGGACGTGCCGATCGCCGTCGTGGCCGGTGACGAGCGCAACATGAAGGTCACCGAGCCCATCGACGTCTACATCGCCGACAAGCTCTTCCAGCTCACCAGCCACGAGGCGCCGCAGGATCTGTCCGAGGAGGACTACCGCGCCGCCCTTGACGGCAAGACCATGGTGGTGTTCGGCGGCAGCTACGGCATCGGCGCCGACATCGTCGCGCTCGCCGAGAGCTACGGCGCGAAGGTCCACGCGTTCAGCCGGTCTGGCACCCGCACCCACGTCGAGCGGCGCCAGGACGTCGTCGAGGCGCGTCGCCAGGTGCTGGAGAGCGACGGCCGGGTCGACTTCGTGGTCAACACGGCCGGTGTGCTGCCGCGGGGAACCCTCGCCGAGACCACCGAGGAGACGATCTACGCCGCGACCGAGGTCAACTACATCGCGCCCATCCTCATCGCCCAGGAGTTCTTCCCCGCCCTGCGCGAGACCAAGGGCGGGCTGCTGCTGTTCACCTCGAGCTCCTACACACGCGGCCGCGGCGGCTACAGCCTCTACTCCTCGGCCAAGGCGGCCACCGTCAACCTCACCCAGGCACTGGCCGACGAGTGGGCTCCCGACCACGTCCGGGTCAACTGCATCAACCCCGAGCGCACCGGAACTCCCATGCGCACCAAGGCATTCGGGCACGAGCCCTCGGACTCGTTGCTCGACTCCACCGCCGTCGCCGCCGCCGCGCTGCGCACCCTGCTGTCCGGGCTCACCGGCCACGTCATCGACGTCCGCCGTGCCGACCCCTTCAGCAGCCACGCGATGTCGGCGGACGTCGCGGACGACATGCACCAGACCGAGCCGCACGACGAGATGCCCGAGGGCGCCGAGTCCGCGAGCTCGCGCTGACGAGGGGCCGACCGATGTCGATCGACCACGTGGACGGCCGCCCCGGCACCGCACCTGTTGCCAACGAGACCCCCGGAACGCACGGCAGCGGCGTGAAGTTCAGCGTCGTCGTCGCGGTCTACAACACTGGCTCCTACCTCGAAGCGTGCGTGAACTCCCTTCTGGGACAGTCGCTTCCGGAGTCCGAGCTGGAGATCATCCTGGTCGACGACGGGTCCGACGACGGTGTGACCGCGCCACGCCTCGACGAGCTGGCCGCGGCCCACGCCAACGTGCAGGCGATCCACATCCCCAACTCCGGCTGGCCGGGCAAGCCGCGCAACGTCGGCACCGACGCCGCGACGGGGGAGTACGTCTACTTCCTCGACCACGACGACTGGCTCGCCCCCGAGGCGCTCGAGCGGCTCTACGCCATCGCCACGCGCAACGCGGCAGATGTCGTCATCGGCAAGATCGCCGGTCACGGCCGACGCGTGCCGGCGACCCTGTTCAGCCGCAACTACGAGAAGTGCGACGTCGAGACCGCTCCACTGATGCAGAGCATGACGCCGCACAAGGGCTTTCGACGAGCCTTCTTGCAGGAGAACGGGATTCGCTTCCCCGAGGGGCGTCGCCGACTCGAGGACCACGTGTTCGTCATCGAGGCATACCTCCTCGCGCGCACCGTGTCCGTCCTGTCCGACTACACGTGCTACCACCACATTGCCCGGGACGACGCCGGCAACGCCGGCTTCCAGAAGATCGAGCCGGTCGGCTACTACGGCAACCTGCGTGAGGCCGTCGGCGTCGCCGAGCGGCTCACCGACCCGGGGCCGCGCCGCGACCTGGTGCTGCGGCGCTGGTACTCCGTCGAGATGCTGCGCCGCGTCACGGGCAAGGTCTTCCACCGGATGTCCGACGAGGACCGGCGGGCGATGTACGACGAGGTGCGCCGGCTGGCGCTCGAGCACTTCACGAGCCCCGGCATCTGGGAGCCGCTGCCGGCCGCCGAGCGGGTGGCCTCCCACCTCCTGCGCGAGGGACGTTACGACGACCTCGTCGCGCTCAGCGACTTCACGACCGACCTCAGCATCGACCACGAGGTCGTCTCCTGGCAGTGGCGCGGTGACCGGCTCGAGCTCGTCGTCGAGGCGGCGGTCGTCACCTCCCAAGGGGTGCCCGCCGTTTCCGTCGTCGACGGGGATCGCCGGTATGCCGCGTGGCTGCCTGACGTGCCGGACGACGCCCGGGCGGTGCGGGCCGAGCCCGAGTGGGACCTCGACGTGCGCCTGCGCGACGGTGAGACCCGGCACCTGCTGCCCCTGCGCACCGAGCTCGTCGACCCGGCCACGGGGCGGGTGCGGCTGGCGGCCGAGCTGGAGGTCTCCGCAGCGGCCGCGCCGGAGCAGGTCGCTCTCACGCGTGGTCTCTGGGACCTCTACCTGAGGGTCCAGGACCGGGATGCCGGTGTGGTCCGGGGTCGCCGCATCGGCGCCGAACATGGGCGTGTGACAGCGGGTGAGCCGCCGGCAGTGGCGTTCCTCGGGATCGAGGCGACCCCGGTGGTGCCCTACGCGACCGTCAAGGGAAACCTCAGCGTCGAGGTCTCCCCGAAGGCAGGCAAGGTCGGCGCCGCGATGGCGCCGGGCGGCATACCCGTCTCCGCCGATGGCGGGGTCGACGTGGAGCTGCCGTTGCACGTGACCGCGCCCGCGCTGCCCGGCTCCTGGTCGGTCGGCACCAAGGCGTCGCCCGCGTCGCCCGCGTCGCCCGACGCTGGCGGGCAGCCGCGCCCAGAGACACCGGTCCGCGCCCGCGCCACCGCGACCAAGGTCGCCGACACGGCCGACCGGGTGCGGGTGCAGGCGCAGCTCCCCACCCGTCCGGACGGTCCGGTGGCGCTCTCGTGGCACAGCAAGCCGCCGGCCTGGATGGCCGACGAGGCGAAGACCCCGTCGTCGGCCGCCACCGCACCAGCAGCTGCAGCACCCGGCTCCGCGTCGCAGGCCCGCCAGGCGCGACCGACCCTCGGCGAGCTCCGCGCGGTGACGCAGCCGGCCTCGACGATGGACCGCCGCAACGCCGAGCACTGGCTCGCACGGCTCTTCCTGCGCAAGGTGTCGCTGCGGGTGACGGCCCTGCTCATCCGCACTCCCGTCTCGGCGAACGCCCTCACGGGCCTGATGATCGTCGTCGGTCTGCTCGCGGCCGTCACCGTCGGCCTCGTGCCGGGCTGGTTCGGGATCGTGCTGACGTTCCTGCTGATCCAGGCCTACTTCCTGCTCGACCTGTGCGACGGCGAGGTGGCCCGCTGGCGCAGGACGACCAGCATCACCGGGGTCTACCTCGACCGCGTCGGCCACTACCTCGTCGAGGCGGCCATCCTGTCCGGGATCGGCCTGCGGGCCGGGGACCACGAGCTCGGCGGCTGGTCGACCCTCGGGGTGGCCACCGGCCTGTGTGCCGTGCTGGTCAAGGCCGAGACCGACCTCGTCGACGTCGCCCGCGTGCGCGCGGGGGCGTCGGCTGCGGCGGAGGCTGCGGTCGAGCTGCGCAGCAGCGCCCTCGGCGGGCTGCGCCGCGCCGCACAGGTGCTCAAGGTGCACCAGCTGACCGGGGCGCTCGAGGTGTCGTTCCTGCTCCTGGTCGCGATGGTGGTCGACCTGGCCGCCGGTGGCCTCACCGGCACCCGGATCCTGGCCGTGGTCCTGGCTGCGATCGCCGGGGTGATGGTCGTCGTCCACCTCGCCAGCATCCTGCTCTCGCGGCGGCTGGAGTGAGTGGGCCGTCCCTGAGCATCAGTGTCGTGGTGCTCACGATGGGCACGCGCCCACACGAGCTGAGGCGCGCGCTGGACAGCGTCGCCGACCAGGACGGTCCGCCCGCGGAGGTGGTCGTCGTGGGCAACGGTGTCGACGTGCCGGACCTCCCGGAGACGGTGCGCTTCGTGCGCCTGCCCGACAACGCCGGCATACCCGCCGGACGCAATGCCGGCGCCGACGCCGCCACCGGCGACCTCATCTTCTTCCTCGACGACGACGGGTGGCTCCCCGAGACCGGCACCTTCGACCACCTGCGCACGCTCTTCGCCGCCGACCCGCGGCTCGGGATCGTGTCGTTCCGGATCGAGGACCCCGAGACCGGTGACAGCATGCGCCGGCACGTTCCGCGCCTGCGCGCCGGCGACCCCCTGCGGTCCTCCTACGTGACGACCTTCCTCGGCGGTGCGAGCGTGGTGCGCCGCCGCTGCTGGGACCAGTGCGGTGGGCTGCCGGGCAACTTCTTCTTCGCCCACGAGGAGACCGACCTTGCCTGGCGCGCCCTCGACCGGGGCTGGCGGATCAGGTACGACGCGCAGGCCGTCATGCGCCACCCCGCGACTGCTGCCTCGCGGCACGACGTCTACTACCGGCTCAATGCCCGCAACCGGGTCTGGTTGGCGCGGCGCAACCTCCCGGCGCCGCTCGTGCCGCTCTACCTCGGGGTGTGGGTCGCCCTCACCGTCGCCCGCAACCGTGACCGCGGAGCGCTGCGCACCTGGGCCCGGGGTTTCCGCGAGGGGTGGACGCGCGACCCCGGTCCGCGCGCCCCGTTGCACTGGCGCACGGTGCTGCGCATGACGATGCTGGGTCGCCCGCCGGTGGTCTGAGGTCCGACCTGTTCGTGGGGTGGTGCCGGGGCCCGGGCCTGCGCCCGGGGTCGGCGCCGATCGCTACGCGTCAGCCCGCTGCGACGGTCGTCAGTGGCGCCCCGCTCGCGAGGATCGCGCTGGTCAGGGCCTTGGCCGGTTCGGCGGGCGCCTGCCGGTTCGTGAGCAGGACGAGGTCGAGGTGCGGCAGGCGCGGCAGGCGCAGCGACGCCGGCACCTCGACGAGGTCGGACGGCATGAGGGTGCGGGCCATGACCGCGACGCCGAGGCCCGCGCGCACCGCGGCCAGCACGCCGTTCACGCCGCGCACGGTGCAGGTGATGCGGCTGCGGCGCCCGACCCGTTCCAGCGCCTGCACGCTGACCGCCCGGCTGAGGCTCGGCGCCTGGTAGACCACGAGCGGCACCGGTTGGTCGGGGTCGAGCCGGATGCCGTCGACGCCGCACCACACCAGCTGGTCACGCCGGACCAGCTGGCCGCGCGACCCCTTGGGTGCGTCTGCGCCGCGCTTGACGAAGGCGACGTCGAGGTGACCGGACTCGATGCGCCGCAGCAGGCTGTCGTTCTGCAGGACAGCCAGCTCGAGGTCGATGCGCGGGTAGAGCTGGCGGAAGTCGCGCAGGATCCGCGGCAGGGGAGTGAGGGCCAGGTCGTCGGTCACCCCGAAGCGCAACCGTCCCTGCAGGTGGGACCCGGTGAAGAAGCCGACGGCGCGTTCCTGTGCGGCCAGGATCTCGCGGGCGAACCCCGCCATCGCCTCGCCGTCGGAGGTGAGGGCCACGCTGCGGGTGTCGCGCACGAACAGCGGGCGGCCGACGGCGTCCTCCAGCCGACGCACGTGCTGGCTGACGGTCGGCTGGCGCAGGCCGAGGGACTCCGCGGCCCGGGTGAAGCTCAGCGCCTGGGCCACGGCCAGGAACGTCCGCAAGAGCTCGTGGTCGTACACCGGGGGTCCTCCTGGCTCGCTGCCGACCCGTGTGAGGGAGCTGGCTCGTCATCATGATCGGCAATGACACTTATAAGACTGATATCGGATGAGAATATCGCGCGTGGCGGTTGAGCGGAGGACACTGGACGCAGCCCTTCCACCTCCCGACGCCAGCCGACCATGACGCCACCTTCGCAGGACGACTCTTGAGCACCACCGACGCAGCCTCAGTCCGTATCGCCAAACTCCTTGTTCCCCAACACTTTTCGCGCACGTTCCCCTCGCTCAGCAATCGCAACTTCCGGCTCCTGCTGTCGGGCCTCCTGGTTTCCGGGACGGGTGGATGGGTCCAGCGGATCGCCCAGGACTGGTTGGTCCTGACCCTCACCGACAGCCCCGCCGCGGTCGGGGTGGTGACCGCATTCCAGTTCGTGCCGACCCTCGTCATCGGTCTGCACGCAGGACTGCTGGCCGACCGCTTCCCCAAGCGGCACCTCCTGCTCGTGACACAGCTGTCGATGATGCTCACTGCAGGGGCCCTTGCGGCTCTGACGCTGAGCGGTCTCGTCCAGGTGTGGCACGTCTACGTCCTGGCCGCCGTCCTCGGCACCGTCGCCGCGGTCGACAACCCGGTGCGTCAGTCGTTCGTGTCCGAGGTGGTCTCAGGGCCACAGCTCCCCAACGCGATCAGCCTGGTGTCCTGCACCTTCCAGATCGGGGCCATGGCAGGACCGGTGCTGGGCGGGCTGCTGATGAGCACCGTCGGCGCCGGCTGGGCGTTCGTCGTCAACGCCCTCTCCTTCGCCGGACCGGTCGTGGCCCTGTCCCTCATGCGCGGGACCCCCACGCGCAGCCAGGTGCGCACCGCCCGGCACGCCGCCACCGACGCGGGCCGCGCACCGGGCGTGCGGGCGGGGCTGTCGTATGCCGTGCGCACACCGAGCGTGCTGTGGCCAGTCGTGATGGTGGGCGCCTTCGGCTTCTTCACCATCAGCCTCCCGGTGACGCTCGCGGCATACGCGAAGGACGTCTTTCACTCGGGCGCCTCCGGGCTGGGGCTGCTCAACGGAGTCGTCGCCCTCGGCGCACTCGGCGGCGCGTTGCTCACGGCTCGGCGCCGACGTCAGCCGCGGCTGCGGACCCTCGGTATCGCCGGCAGCACCCTGGCCGCCGCGCTCCTGCTCGCCGCGACCGCACCCGGCGAGCCGGTGTTCCTGGTCCTGCTGGTCGCGGTCGGGGCCGCCAACCTCGGCTTCCTCACGTCGGCGCAGTCGCTCGTGCAGCTCGCGGCCGTCGACCACCTGCGCGGGCGCGTCGTCGGCATCTACCTGCTCGTGTTCCTCGGCAGCGGGGCGGTCGGTGGCCCGGTGGTCGGCTGGTTGGCCGAGGAGTTCGGTGCGCGCACGGCCCTGCTGGTGTCCGGCGCCGTGCCCGCCGTGGTGACCGTGCTGGTGTGCCGACACCTGGCCAAGGTCGCGTCCCTGCGGATCGGGCTGACCTCGGTGTCGGTGCGCCTGCCGCGCCCGTCGCTGCTGTCCCGCTACTGACCCGGTCAGCCGGCCCGTGCCGGCCACGCCCCGCTCCTCCAGCCAGAGCAGGTCGCGTCCGTCAGGCGTCGAGCAGGCCCACGATGTGCCGGGCGATCTCGAGCGAGCTCGTCGCCGCGGGGGAGGGCGCGTTGAGCACGTGCACCACGTTGCCGTCGCGCTCGATGAGGAAGTCGTCGACGAGGCTGCCGTCGCGGTTCATGGCCTGCGCGCGGACCCCGGGCTTGGCCGGCACGAGGTCGGAGTCCTGGATCTCGGGGACGAGACGGCGCAGGCTGTCGCCGAAGAGCCGGCGCGACGCCGAACGTGCCATCTCGCGCGCCCCCTCGCGGTAGTTGCGGCGCGCGAGGCGCCAGAAGCCCGGGTAGGTGAGGGTGCCCGCGAGCTCACTGGGCACGATCCGGCCCCAGCCGTAGCCCTCCCGCGCGAAGGCGAGGACGGCGTTGGGGCCGGCGTGGATGTGACCTTCCACGCCGCGGGTGAGGTGGACGCCGAGGAAGGGGAAGGCCGGGTCCGGCACGGGGTAGATGAGGCCCTTGACCAGATGCTCGGCCTCCGGGCGCAGCTCGTAGTACTCGCCGCGGAAGGGGACGATGCGCGCCGAGGGCTCGTGGCCAAGACGTCGGGCGACCAGGTCGCCCTGCAGGCCGGCACAGCTGACGACGACGTCGGCCGCCACGTCGCCGCGGGTCGTCCGCACGATGGTCTCGCGGCCCGAGCGCACCGCACCGAGCACCTCGGCGCCCAGCAGGAGGGTGGCGCCCGCTCGTTCGAGCCGGCGCACCAACGCCTGGCTCACCTGGCCGTAGTCGATGATGCCCGTCGACGGCACGTGCAGCGCCCCGACCGATGTCACGTGTGGCTCGTGCTCGCGCGCCTGCTCAGGCGTGAGCTCGGTGACGGCCAGCCCGTTGGCGAGGCCGCGCTCGTGGAGCTTGCGCAGGCCCGGCAGCTCGTCCGGGGAGGTGGCGACGACCAGTTTGCCGGTGACCTCGTGGGGGATGCCCTCCTCCTGCGCGAACTCCACCATGGATGCCGCGCCGGCCTTGCACATCAACGCCTTCTTGGAGCCCGGCACGTAATAGAGGCCTGAGTGGATGACGCCGCTGTTGCGCCCCGTCTGGTGGCTCGCCCAGGTCGTCTCCTTCTCGAGCACGGTGACGTGGGCGCCGGGGTGGTCACGGGTGAGGCGCTCGGCCACCGCGAGGCCGACGATGCCGCCACCGACGACGGCGTAACGGGTCGGGGCTGACATGTGCCCTAGACTAAGGGCCGCCTCGCACGCGCCCGACAAGGAGTCTGATGAACAACCCGATCGCCCTCGGCCAGCCGACGGTGGGGGCCGAGGAACTGGCCCAGGTGCAGCGAGTGTTCGAGTCGGGGTGGCTCTCCGGAGCAGGCCCCACCTGCCAGAAGTTCGAGGAGCGGTTCACCGAGGTCTCCGGTGTCGGGCACACCATCGCCACGACCAACTGCGGTTCCGCCCTGCACCTCGCCCAGCTGGTGCTGGGGGTCACGCCGGGTGACGAGGTCATCGTCGGCGACTACACCTTCCCGGCCACCGGGCACTCAGTCATGTGGTCCGGCGCGACGCCCGTCTTCGCGGACGTCCGCCCCGACACCTGGAGCGTCGACCCCGACGCCGTCGAGGCCGCCATCACCGAGCGCACCGTCGGCATCGTCGCGGTCGACCCGTTCGGGCAGCCCGCCGACTACGACGAGCTGCGCGCCATCGCCGACAAGCACGGCCTCTGGCTCGTCGAGGACGCGGCGTGCGCCGCCGGCGCCTCCTACAAGGGACGACCGGCCGGCAGCCTCGCCGACGTCGCCTGCTTCTCCTTCCACGGCCGCAAGGGCATCACGGCCGGCGAGGGCGGTGCCCTGAGCACCGACGACGCCGAGCTCGCCGAGCACGCCCGCAAGCTGCACACCTACGGCATCGCCCCGGCCCTCAGCCGCGAGGGCGCCGCGACCCTGCCGGTGCCGCAGTTCGACGAGCTCGGCTACAACTACCGCATGTCGGACGTGCAGGCCGGCATCATGCTCGCCCAGCTCGACCGGCTGCCGACCCTCGTCGAGAACCGCCGCGCCGTGGCCAAGTCCTACGGCGAGCTACTCGGCGACCTCGAGCAGGTGCAGCTGCCGGTCGAGGCCCCGGACCGCGTGCACCCCTACCAGTCCTACGTCGTCGGCGTGCACCCCTCGCTCGACCGTGGCGCCGTCGCCCTCGAGCTGCGCGCCCGCGGCATCGGCTGCAACTTCGGCACCTACGCCTCCCACGTCCAGCCGCTCTACGGCGACCAGAAGCCGCTGCCGGTCTCCGCCGAGCTCTTCGCCCGGCACCTGGCCATCCCCATGCACGCCAACCTCACCGAGGACGAGGTCCAGCGCGTGGCCGATGCCGTGCGTGAGGTCGTCGCGCTCGACACCGTGCGCACCTGAGCGCACCCGCACACCCCACACCCACCAACCGAGGAGCACCGAACCGCATGTCCGAACAGAAGACCGTCTTCTTCACCGGCGGAGCCGGCTGGATCGGCATGAAGACCATTCCGCACCTGCTCGAGAAGGGCTACAAGGTGCGGATCTTCGACAACATGTTCCGCGGTGACCGGGACGCGGTCGGCGAGCTGGTGGCGCGTGGCGACGTCGAGCTCATCGACCAGGACGTGCGCTACGGCGGTGCGGTGCACCAGGCCATGAAGGGCTGCACCCACGTCATGCACTACGCGGCGGTGTCGATCAACAAGAGCCAGGCCGACCCGTACGAGTCGATGGACATCAACATGATCGGCAACCACAACGTGTTCGCGGCCGCGGCCGACCACGGCGTGCAGCGGCTGGTCTTCGCCTCGAGTGCGTCGGTCTACGGCGACCCCGAGAAGCTGCCGATGAGCGAGGACGACCGGCTCCACCCGATCACGCCGTACTGCATCTCCAAGCGCGCCGGCGAGGACCTCCTCGGCTTCTACCAGCGGCGCGCAGATCTGTCCTGGGTCGCGCTGCGCTTCTTCAACGTCTACGGTCCCGGCCAGAAGACCACCGCCTACTACACCTCGGTGATCAACCACTTCGTCAATCGCCTGCGCAACGGCGAGGCGCCCGTCATCGACGGCAAGGGCGAGCAGTCGATGGACTTCGTCCACGTCGAGGACGTCGCGCGCGCGAGCGTGCTGGCCCTGGAGTCGGCCAAGGACAACGTCGCCCTCAACGTCGGCACCGGCATCGACACCTCGATCGCCGACCTGGCCCGCATCCTCATCGACGCCGTCGGCGCCGACGTGGAGCCCCAGTTCAACCCGCGCGACGTGCTGGTGTCGCGCCGTGCCGCCGACACCCGGCTCGCCAAGGAGACGATCGGCTTCGAGGCGAGCATCCCCGTCAAGGAGGGCATGGCCGAGCTCATCCGCGGCCAGGCCTGATGACGGACGCGGCGATCCCGGACGAACCGGTACGCCCGACGAGCCCGACGAGCGCGACACCGCCTGCGCCCGGCTCGCTCCCGCCCAACCCGTGGAACGAGCACGCGTGGGTCCTCGGTGACCCCGAGGTGGGCGAGGGCACCTGGATCGGTGCGTTCACCCTCATCGACGGGTCCGGTGGCCTCACCATCGGGCGCGGCTGCGACATCAGCTCGGGGGTGCACATCTACACGCACTCCAGTGCCCGCCGCTGTGTCAGCGCCCGCGCTCACCCGGCGGTGGACCGGGCGCCGGTGCGCATCGGCGACTTCGTCTTCGTCGGTGCCGGCGCGATCATCAACATGGGGGTGACGATCGGCGACCACAGTGTCGTGGGTGCGGGCGCCGTCGTCACCCGTGACGTCCCCGACCACACCGTGGTCCAGGGCGTCCCCGCCCGCCCGACCGCACGAGTCGTCCTCGACGGCGACCAGGTGACCTTCGAACCGATCGACGAGGACTGAGCGTGCGGATCGCCGTCGTCAACAACTTCTTCCCGCCCCGCGTCGGTGGGAGCTCCCACCTCTCCGAGGCCCTGGCCAAGGGGTATGCCGCGGAGGGCCACGAGGTGCTCGTGCTCACCGCGGCATACGAGGACGCCCCCGAGGTGGAGGAGCGCGACGGGTTGCGGATCGTGCGGCTCCCGGCCGCGATGATCCCCAAGACGCGCCTGTCGGTGAGCTTCGACATCGCCTTCACCCTGCGGGCCGGCGCCTACAAGCGGGTGTCCGAGCTGCTCGACGGTTTCGCGCCCGACGTCATCCACCAGCACGGCCAGTTCTTCGACCTGACCTGGCTGAGTGGGGAGTGGGCCCGCCGCCACGACGTGCCGGTGCTGCTGTCGGTCCACACGCGGCTGGAGAACCCCAGCGCGGCCTACCACGGTGTCTTCCGCGGGCTCGACGCCGCAGTGGTGCGGCCCATCATGCGCCGGTACCGGCCGCGCATGGTGGTCATGGACGTCCAGATGGACGAGTACATCAAGGCGCGGTACCGCGGCGCCTACTCCGGGCTCGAGTACATCCCCGTCGGGGTCGACGCCGACTGGGTCAAGGCCGGTGACGGTGCCGCCATCCGAGAGCGGCACGACCTGGTCGACAACCCTGTGATCCTGAGCCTGGGGCACGTGATTCCGTTGCGAGACAGGGTGATGCTCGTCGAGGCCATGCCGGAGGTGCTGCGTCGGCACCCGCACGCGCGGCTGCTCATCGCGGGCCGGGTCTACTACGACGTCTGTCTCGAGCGTGCGCGTGAGCTGGGGGTCGGGCACGCGGTCCTCGCGATCGGTGCGGTGCCCAAGAGTGAGGTGCCCGACTACCTCGCCGCCGCCGATGTCGAGACGCACGACCTGCAGGGGTACGGGCTCGGCACGGCCAGCCTGGAGAGCATGGCCGCCGGCGTGCCGATGGTGGTCGCCGTGCGCGAGGACAACTTCCCGGGCATCGACCTGCGCAACGGCGTCAACGTCGTCCTCACCCCGACCGACGACCCGGCTGCCCTGGCCAAGACCCTCGGTGACCTGCTCGACGACGCCGAGTGGCGCGCCCGGCTGGGGGCGGCGGAGGCCGAGCTGGTCGAGGAGCGCTTCTCGATGCGCACCGTGCTGCGCCAGCACCTCGACGTCCTGACCGAGATGGTCTCGGCCTCCCGGCACTGACGCGCGGCGACCGGTCGCTCAGGCGCCGGTGCCGCAGAGGTGGTTCACGGCATACACCTTGAGCTTGCCCTCGGTGTGCACGAGCGTGAGGTAGGGCGACTGGGCGACCCGCATGGGGTTGTAGCTGCGACGCCCGGCCGGCATGTGGTTCTCGCTGACCACAACCCAACGCACGTCGTACGGGTCGGGCAGGCACGTGCCCCGCCCCGGCCTGGTCGCGGTGAGGGTCATCCAGACGCGGGTGCGCTCGGCCCAGTCGGCGTCGGCGTTGCCCTTGAGGGGCACGAGCCCGCGCAGGAGGGCGACCCCGGTGTCGGCGTAGATCCAGGTGACGAAGTCGCGGTGCAGGTCGTCGGCGACGACGCCGCCACCTCTGGCCTTGATCCACTCGCCGACCTTGTCGTAGGAGTCGTCGTTCGGCAGCGCTCGGGCAGCGAGGCGCTCGTTCGCCTTCCACGTGTCCGGAGCCCACGCCACCAGACCCGTGAGGAGGGCGGTGACGACCACCGGCACCACCCAGAGCGGGGCGACCACACGTCGCGCGAGCGACCCTTCTCGCGTCAGTCGCCGTAGTGTCGTGAAGGGCCAGATGGCAAGCCAGGCAACGGCATTCGCGCCTGCGAACGCCAGCACGGCCGGCGCCACGATGCTCGACCAGTGCGGCCGTCTCGGGTCTCCGTAGTACATGCCGGCCACGAGCTCGCGCGTCCAGCCCTGCCCCCGGTCGATGTAGATGACGACCGTGAGGATGAGGAGGTGGACGACCGCGAACGGGCGGGCCCAGCGCAGTCGCGGGTGGAGCGAGGCCGCCATCCCGACGAGGATCAGGATGCTGACCACCCACGCGACGATCGTGCCCTGGTCGGTGAGCGGTGGAGGGGTGCGCTCCCCGTTGGGTGCCGCGAGACCGACGAAGGTCGCGATGTACTGACCGGGGACGGTCCACTCGCCGAGGTCGCGCAGGGAGTTGGGTGGCGCGATGCCGCGTTCGGCCTTGCCTGCCAACAGATCTGGCACCTGCGGCGCGAGGATCAGCGCAGCGCCCAGGCCCTGCGCGAGCAGGCGCACCACCCACGAGCGCAGACGCAGCTGGGGCGGGCGGGTGAGGACGAGGCCGAGTGCCGTGAACGCGCCGGCGACGACGTCGTAGGTGTGGGCCAAGGTGATGCCGGCGAGGCTGACCGACGACAGGGCGGTCAGTGACCGGGCCTGCGGGCTGCGCAGCGCCAGCCAGAACAGCAGGGCGGCCGACGGAGCGAGGGCCGCACCCAGCAGCACCGTGATGCGCCCGGTGATGAGGCTCGACCACATCGACCCGATGAGCACGGGCAGGAACGCCGCACACGCCGCGGTGACGCTGCCGCCACCGCACACCCGCACGATCGCGAAGGTGCCGACCGCGGCGATCACCGGCACCGCCACGACAACGGTGCCCAGCATCACCATCGACAGGTGCAGCCCGGTGAGCTCGGACACCTGCGCCCAGACGGTGTGGGGCGCGAGCGGGTAGAAGGCGCAGGCCGGGGCGGCTTCGGTGCTGCCCGTCACGCACGCACCGGCGGGGTCGGCGCTGCCGGTCTGCATGATGCGCCGCGCGAGGAAGGCGTGGTTGAGCGAGTCCCACCCGGGCGGTGAGCCCATCCGGCCGGCAGCCAGCCAGGCAACGGTGACCGCGGCAGCACAGCTCAGCCCCAGCGCCACGACGTCAGCCCGGTGCGCCTGCAACCGGTTGACCAGGCCGAGCGGCCGGATGCCCGCGCCGGGGGCGGTGCCCCGCCGGGTCGCGACCACGCGCCAGGCGACTGCCGCCGCCGCGATGACCAGCTCGGTCACGAGCAGGCCGAGCGGTGGGACGTCGAGACCCACGAGCGTGGTCCAGCCGACGATCCCGCCGACCATGCCGTACGTGACTCCGGGCGACGCCGCCATCGCCACCCGGCGCAGCCGCGAGTGCGGCGGTGTCGCTGCCCAGGCCAGTGCCAGACCCGGTCCGACGGACAGGACCAGCCCGACCACTGATGCCGCGATGAGCTCCACGGCGCCCCCCTAGCGTTCTCGTGAAGTGTTCTCGGTCGTTCTCGCTCGGCCGGGTCAGCCCCGCGCTCGGTCCCGCACCTGTTCGATGACGCGGTGGGCCGGGAGTATGCCGTCTCGCTCCTCGGCAAGGTCGCCCTCGCCGCTCACGAGTGAGACGAACCGGTCGAGCTGGGCCGCGAGGGGTTCGCGGTTCGTGACCAGCTGCGGGATCTCGATGATGGTCTGCTGCTTGTAGGACAGGCCGTCCTCCGTGTTCTCACCGAGCACGTGCCGGTAGATGGTCACGGCGTTGCGCAGCATGTCGACCTCGATGAGGCGGTCGAGCTCGTTGACCACGAAGCCGCGGACCTTGCGCTGGCTCATGCGGCTGGCCGACACGTTGGCGACGGCGTTGCCCTCGAAGGTCAGCATCGCCTCGGCCACGTCCTCCGAGCCCTCGGCGGACTCGGGGTGGAGGTGACCCAGCGAGCCCTCGACCTTGGTGGGCTCACCACCCATCATGCGGATGACGATGTCGACGTCGTGGATCAGCAGGTCGGAGGCGACCCCGGTGCGGATCCGGGCGACATAGGGGGAGTGCCGCTGGGCCGTGATGTGCAGCGGCTCCTTGAGCAGCTGCATGGCCGTGACGATGCCGGGGTTGTAGCGCTCGAGGAGCCCGCACATGAGCGGGGTGTCGGTCTTGGCCGCACGCGCCACCAGGTCCTCGGCGTCGGCGAGGCTGTCCGCCAGCGGCTTCTCCATGAGCAGCGGCAGGCCACGGTCGAGCACCTGGGCGCCCACGTCGTGGTGGACCTGCGTCGCCGCGGCGACCACCACCGCGTCCACGTCACGCACGTCGTCGAGGTCACCCACCCACTGCGCGCCGTAGCGGTCGG
Source organism: Actinomycetes bacterium (assembly GCA_023420415.1). Classification (GTDB taxonomy): domain Bacteria; phylum Actinomycetota; class Actinomycetes; order Actinomycetales; family Dermatophilaceae; genus Pedococcus. The sequence continues at coordinate 150,789 of JAEZWF010000012.1, forward strand.
CCGCTGCGCGCCCCGTCTCCTCCTGCGGGTCCACGACGGCGACGAGCTCGGTCGCGTCGTGTCCGTTGAGCACCCTGGCGTGCAGGGACCCCATGGAGCCGGCGCCCACCAGGGCGACACGAATGGGGGCAGGCATGTGGGTACTCTCCTCGTTCGACGGGAGTCCGAAGGACTCTGGACGCGGCTCGTCACTCCGGCCAACCGGCGCGAGCCGCGTCGATGTTACCGTCACCGATTGGGTGCTCCCGACGCCGTGCCGGGGGGCCGAGATGAACGCCAGCCTGCCGTTTCGGAAGGACCAGATGAACAGCATCCACTCCAGCGCCGTGGTCGCTGCAGAGGTCGAGCTGGGGGAGGGCAACGTCATCGGACCCGGTGTGGTGCTGCTCGGTCCGCTCACCGTCGGCGACGGGAACTGGTTCGGTGCCCACACGGTGATCGGCGCACCTGCGGAGATCCGCGGCATCGACCACGGGGCGGCCTGGGACGGGCAGACCGTCGGCACCGGCATCACCATCGGCAACGGCAACGTGTTCCGCGAGTACGTCACGATCCACCAGGGCCACTACGACCGCACCGTGGTCGGCGACGACTGCTACCTCATGAACAAGGTCTACATCGGTCACGACGGCCACCTCGGCGACGGCGTCACCATGGCCTCGTCGGTCACCTGTGGCGGCCACGTCCACGTCGGGTCCGGCGCCAACCTCGGCATGAAAACCGTTGTGCACCAACGCCGCCGGATCGGGCCGGGGGCCATGGTCGGCATGGGTTCGGTCGTCACCCGTGACCTGCCGCCCTACGCCAAGGCCTACGGCAACCCGTGCCGGGTGCGCGGTGCCAACACGGTGGGCATGGAACGCTCGGGCCTGCCCGTGGAGGCAGTGCAGTTCGTGGCGTCGGCCTACGACAGCGGCACCGTGCCCGACGCCGGCGAGCCCGCGGAGCTGCGCACTGCCTGGGACTGGTGGCGCGCGGGAGCGAGCGCATGACCGCCCTGCGCAAGCTCGCGCCATACCTGCGTCCGGCGCTGGGCGTGCTCATCGTCGCGGCCGTGGTGTATGCCGTGGTGTCGCAGTGGTCGGAGGTGCAGACCGCGATTGCGGACATGGCGTGGCAGAGCGTCGCAGTGTCTACCGTGGCGGTGGTGCTGGGCACCCTGGCCGGTGTCATGTCGTGGCGGGCGCTGCTCGCCGAGGAGGGACACCCGCTGCGGGTCGTCGACGCGGGCCGGGTCTTCCTCGTCGGTCAGCTCGGCAAGTACCTGCCGGGCAGTGTCTGGTCGGTGGTCGTGCAGATGGAGCTGGCCACCCGGCTCGGCGTCCCCCGCGCGCGCACCTTCACCGCGACGTTGTGCTGGATCGGGCTGTCGCTCTCCAGCGCGCTCACCGTCGGCCTGGTCGGGCTGCCGGTGATCGCCGACGCGGACACCCCGATCCTGTGGGTGCTGATGGCAATGCTGCCCATCGCGCTCTTCTGCTCGCTGCCCCCTGTCCTCACCCGGATCGTCGACCTCATCCTGAAGGTCCTGCGCCGACCGCCGTTGCCGCACTCCTTCACCTGGCGCGGTGTCTCGCGGGCGTTCGGCTGGCTCCTCGTGACGTGGCTCTGCTACGGCTGGCACCTCTGGCTGCTCGCCAACTCCCTCGGGGCGCCCGGGCTGAACGGCTTCCTACGGTGCCTCGGCGGATTCGCGCTCGCGCTGGGCGCCGGGGTGCTGTTCATCGTCGCCCCCTCCGGTGCCGGAGCCCGCGAGGCCCTCATTGTCGCGGCCCTCGACGGCGTCATGGGCCGCGGTGAGGCACTGGGCGTCGCGGTGGTGTCGCGCATGCTCTTCACCCTGGTCGACGTCGCCCTCGCCGGGGTGGCGGCCATCTCCGCGTGGCGACTGCTGCGCACCGAGCTCGACCCTCACGGTGACCACTCCGTCGCCGGCGAGGACGAGTCGCGATCGGATCGCCCGGCCAGCGGGCCGGCTCAGTCCGCGTCGCCGTCCTGAGCCGTCGCGCCGGCGGCCGGGGCGTGGCCCTCGGCGACGATCCGGTCCAGGGCTGCCTCGAACGACCGCGGTCCCCGGTCGTCCGGGCCCAGCAGGTCACGCCGCACCTGCCCGCGCGCCGCGGCCGTGGGGTCGTCGCCGCGTAGCACGCCCTCGACGAAGGCCGTCAGCTCCGCGGTGTCATCGGAGAGCACGAGCCCGGCCCGGCTGCTCGGGAAGCGGGCGGCATACTCCTGCGCCGTCAGGCCGGTCGGGTTGGTGACGGCCAGCGGACGGTCCCGGGCAATCCAGTCCGACAGCACCCCGGAGACGTCGGAGACGAGGACGTCGGCGTGGTCCAGCACGCTCGCGAGCCCCGGCCAGTCGCCCAGGGCAACGCCGGGGGTGGTGCCGGGCAGGGCGGACCAGAAGTCCTCGGCCGGGTCGCCGCCCGGTCGCCCGACCGCCCGTCCACGCATGAGGTCGACGGCGTCGAGCCGCTGGTCGTCAGCCGGTGGTGCGACCGGCGACGGCGCGCCCGCTTGTCGCAGCCGCTCGAGGATCTCCTCGTGGGCGCGTCGGGTTCGCGGGTCACGGGTGCCGACGAGGGGGTGCGGGCGGTACACGAGCCGCACACCCGGCATACCGAGCAACGCCTCCACCAGGGCGACGCCCTGGCGCGGCACGGAGGAATGGGTGCTGTCGTCGCCCCAGCCCTCCCACGTCGGCGCGTAGACGACGGTGGCGGGTCGGTCCTCGCGCGCCACCGTGACCGGCTGCCGCAGCCCGGGCCACCCCACCTCGCGGATCGCGTCGTCCCACTGGGCCCCGGCGTCGGCGTAGCGCCGGGCACCGGCCGGGCCGGCAACCCAGATCTCGTCGTAGACCTTGGCGAACGGGTTGCGGCTGGAGGCCTTGTCGGAGTCGCCGTGGCCGATGAACGCGCTGCGCATCCCGCCCTTGCGGAGCAGGTGGATGTTGCGGGCGCCGTTGGCGACGTAGAGGGCCGCGCGCACCGAGGGCAGGTCCAGCTCGGTGACCACCGTGTCGGCCGGAGCACACACGACCGGCAGCGTCGTGGGGCGCAGCGCCCGCCACGCGGCGGTGTCGCGCAGGATCACGAGCACCCGGTGCTGGCTGCGCTCGAGCGCCTCGAGCCACATCTCGACCTGGTAGAGCGCCTCGGCCCGGCCGCCGAAGTAGAGGACCACGTCGGGGGACAGCCCGCTGATCGCGGCCTGCACCGCCGCCGGAACGCGGGTGCGCAGGTCCGCGGAGCGGGCGCGCGCCACCTGGGCGAGCGCCCAGGCGAGGAGCGCCAGGGCTGCCACGACGCTCACCACGAGGATCGCGACGCCAGCGCCCGCGGGGAGCAGGCCGGCCACGGTGAGCGCCGCCGCCAGCGCGGCCACGGCATACACGGGCATGGCCAGCCAGCCCCGGCAGGTGAGCAGCAGCCGTGGCGAGGCGGGGATCGACACGTTCGGCAGCGGCAGGTTGCGGCTGAGCAGCGGGCTCTTGCGCAGGTGGGCCACCGCCGTCGCGGCGACATCGAGCCCACCGGCGGCCACCCCCGTCACGACGGACGCGACGAGCAGCCACCCGACCACCGAGTCGTCGGCCGAGGTGCGCACGGCGAGCGTGAGCAGCGCCGAGGAGACGAGCAGCTGACGCCAGACCGGGGGCAGGGTCGCGACCTGCAGGGCCCACGTGGTGAGCGGCGCCAGTCGCCGGATCGCGACCTCGCCGAGGAGCGCGACCACGAGGGCGGCCAGGGCGGCGCGCGGCGCACCGAGGAGAGCGCAGACGACGAGCGCGAGGTATGCCGCGGCCGTCGCGACCGTGGCCGCGAGGGCGACCGCGCGGCCACCGCCGCGGCCTGCGGTGCGCGCGGGTTGCGGAGGGGGTGCGGGCTGGGTCACGACGGTCCCGGAGGCTGTCGGGTCATCAGTGGGGGGTGGCCCTTTCCCGTCGGGTGGAGATGCAGAGGGTCACGCTAGCGCACGGTCTCGTGCCGTGGCTGGACACCGGCTGGGTGTTGGTCGTGCGAATGGGGGAGCGGCCGGGAGGGCGCCGGAGCGAATAGGGGAACCATGGGGGTTCGTTAGGATGCCTGCGTCCAGTACCCGCCACGGTTCGTCTTCCTGAGCTCGGCCACGCGGAACCACACGACAGCTTCGGAGGACCTCGAACGTGGCGGCATGCCCCATGACCCATGAGGCGGACAGCTCGTGCTGAGTGGCCTGGTCGCCCTGCTCGTTGCCGTCGTCCCCGGCCTGCTGCTCGGGTTCTGCCTGCCGGCCGGGCGGGACCGGTGGACCGTCTGGGCCAGCTCGCCCGTCCTCACCCTGGGTCTGGCCGGCGTCGCGATGGGATGGCTGCAGCGGGCCGGCGTGGCCAATGGCGCGGTGCCCGTGCTCGTCGCCGAGCTGGCGCTCGGCGGCCTTGCGGCGCTGCTCGCCTGGGGCTGGCGGCGTCGTCGCCACGTGACGGCCCGAGCCGGCGTCGACCCGAGTGCCGACCCGAGTGTCGACGCGACCGCCATGGGTGACCTCGCGGCGGGCAGGCGGGCACGGTGGTGGTCCGGGCGGCGGCTGGACCTCGTGGCCTTCGGTGTCTCCGGAATCCTGACGGTCGGGGCCACGTGGCTCCTGCTGGGGCGCTGGCTGGCGCCGGTGGGCTGGGACGCGATGAACCACGGGTTCCTCACGCGGCGCATCCTCGACACCGACTCATCCCGAGCCGTCGACGTCTGCGTGAGCGGCGTCGTGGTGGCGGTCGAGGCGTGCGGCTTCTACCCGCTGGCCGCCAACGTCGAGTGGGCGCAGACGAGCCTGCTGTCCGGTGCCACGGTGAGCGCGTCGATGTACGCGTGGGCGCTCGTGGTTGCGCCGCTGGCCGTGACCGCGGCCGTCTACGTGCTGGTGCGTCGGCTGGGGGGCTCGGCCCTGGTCGCGGGCGCCGCCTCGACCACGTCGGCCCTGCTCGGTGCCGTCTGGCTGGGCATGTACATGGGCCGCCTCACCGAGTTCGCCGGCCCGGGGCTCGCGATCCCGGTCGCCCTGCTGGCCGTGCTCGCCCTCACCAGTGACCGACCGCGGATGTTCGGTGCCCTCGCCGGGCTGGGAGCCGTCGGCATCCTGCTCAGCCACAGCTACGACATCGTGCTCGTGGTGGTGCTGGCCCTTGCCGTCACGCTCGTCAGCTTCCCGCGCCGGCTGGGGCTGCGAACCCTCTGGGGTGCCCTGAGCGGCGTGGTCGTCGCGGTGGTCGGTGTCCTGCCCTTCTTGCAGGCGATCCTCGCCGCTGGCGGGCCACGAGAGTCGCGCGAGCCGATCTTCCCCGGCCAGCTGGACACCGCGATCGGCTTCTTCGTGACCAGCCCGCAGAACTACGTGCTGTACGGCTATCCCACGTTGCTGCACAAGCAGATCAGCCTCGGCACGCCGGTGAAGGTGGCGCTGGCCCTCACCCTCGCCGGGGTCCTGCTCTCACCGTTGTCCTTCGTGCTGCGTGAGCTGCGGTGGGCGCGCCCGTGGATCGTGGCCTGGCTCGTGGTCATGGCACTGGGCGTCTGGACGACCTATGACACCGGTTCCACTGCACAGGGCCTGGCCGGGCTCTGGTACGGCAACCCAGACCGGGTCAAGAGCATGGTCCGGCCCTTCATCGGGGTGATCGCGGTCGCCGGGGTGTGCGTCGCCGCGGTGCTCGTGGAGAAGCTCGTCAGGCGGGTCGTTCGTCGTGGGCTGCCCCGGTGGATGACCCCGCTCACTGGTCCGGCCGTCTGGGTGTGGCTCGCCGTCATCGGCCTGTGCGCCCTGACGCCGGCCGCGTGGAAGCCCATCCGTGACGACTTCTCCCACCGCGTGCAGCAGGGGCCGTCCTACGAGCGCACCTACGACTGGCTGGCGCAGAACCTCGACCCCGGCAAGACCGTGGCCTACGACCGCCACCTGCAGTTCATGACGTGGTCCTACGCCGACGACGGCGTCACGCCACTGTTCGGCATCCCTCCGCTGGAGCCGCGGCTGCAGTACGACTACCGCGAGCGCATGGCCACCTTCAAGTGGTTGGCCGGCAGCAAGTCCAAGTCGAATGGCTGCATGGTCGACCGGTTCAAGATCCAGTACCTCGTGGTCGGCGGCCCCAACTTCCCGACGTGGACCCAGCACTACAACGAGAAGTCGCTCGCGAAGAGCACGCGCGTCGACCTCGTCCGCCAGGACGGACCCATCCGCGTCTACGAGGTCAACTCCACCGGAAGCGCCTGTGCCCGATAGCGATTCGTCCACGAGTGAGCCGGCCGTGGTGGGTGCGGATCGGCCGGATCGCGAGCGCCCCGTGGTGGTGCTGCTGGGTGCCGGGGACGCCCCCGGACGTCTCACCGACCTCCTCGCGCAGCGCTCCACCGACGAGGCCGGTCGCACCGACGGTCGTGTGGTCGACCCGACGGCCCGCGGATGGACGGCGACCGCGACCGCTCCAGCCACAGAGTCCGGTCCACCCGCCGGACTCGTCCTGCTCGACACCCAAGTCCTGACCGTGCCGACGGTCTACGGCGACCTCGTCGCCGATCCCCGGCCAGGGCCGGCAGTGCTGACCGTCGACGACCGGGTCGCAGGAGTACGCGTGCCTGCCGCCGCGGTCGACCTCGTCTCCGCTCTCGACGTGGGAGACCCGGGTGCTGTCCTGACCCGGCTGGCGACGCTGCTGCGCGAGCGTGGCCCGGTGCGGGAGGTCACCCCCGGGGCCTTTCCTGCGGTCCGCGTCGGCGATGGGGGAGCCGACCTCGACGCGGCGCTCGCGACCGTCGACGCGGCCGATGAGGAAGGGCTGCGGCTGCGCCGCGCCTCCCGCGGCGACGACGGCTTCCTGTCCACGTTCCTCATCCGCCCCATGTCGCGTCAGGTGACGCGACGGCTCGTCCCGACGGGCATTCGTCCGGCGACGGTGACGGCCGTCTCGCTGACCCTCGGGCTGGCCAGCGCCCTCACGTATGCCGTCGGCGGCGCGTGGGCGCTGCTGGCGGGTTCGCTGCTCCTGCTCCTGTCGCTGGTCATCGACTGCGTCGACGGCGAGATCGCGCGCTACACCCGCACCTTCTCGGCGCTCGGCGGCTGGCTCGACGTGGCTTCCGACCGGGTCAAGGAGTATGCCGTCTACGCCGGCCTCGTGGTCGGCGCCGGCCGTGAGGGCACCGACCTGTGGCCCCTCGCCCTCGCCGCGATGGCGCTCCTGGTCGCGCGTCACTTCGTCGACTTCGGTTTCGCCGCAACAAGATCCGGCACAGGCGACCAGTCCGCGGTGGCGGCGTGGTCCGACTCCACGTCGCGTCGGCCGGCTCTCCTGTGGGCCAAGCGGGCGGTGATCATGCCGGTCGGCGAGCGCACCATCGTTCTGGTGGTGCTGGCACCGCTGGCGGGCCCGCGCGCCGCGCTGGGAGTCCTCCTCGCTTGGGGACTGGTGGCCGCGGCATACACGACGCTCGGGCGGCTGGGCCGCGTCTGGGGAGGCGGACGGACCGCCGCGATGGGCGCCTTGGCCCGCGCGCAGCTGGTGGCGCAGTGCGACTCCGGACCCGTGCGGGGCTGGCCCGTCGGGGGTCGCCTCGGCTGGCTGTGGCCGGCGGTGCTGCGGGTGCTCGAGAGCGGCCTCGTCGTGGGTGCCTGCTGGCTGTCGAGTCGCAGCCTGCTGCCCGCCGCGTTCGCGGTGCTCGCCGTCGTGGCGTTCCGGCTCTACGACGTCGTCTACCGCCAGCGGCTCACCGGGTCGGCGCCCCCGCCCGACCGGCTCACGCCATGGGGCTGGCCGGTGCGCGCGGCGCTGGTGCTGCTGGCCGTCGGCGTCGCGTCGTGGTCGGGCGCGAACCCCACCGCGACGCGCTGGGCGCTCGTGGGAGCCGCGGCGGTGTGGCTGGTGGCGGCCGTCGGCTCGAGCGTCGCGTTCTGGCGATCGCAGCCGGCCGGGGCCACGGCGCCCTAGCTGCCGACCGGGCTGGCCGGCCCGTTGCCGGCCTCGGCGCGACGCTGCGTGTCCGCGCGCTGGATCGCCAGGACCGTGTCGATCGCCTCCGTGAACACCTCGAGCGGCGGACGGGTCGTGTCGCCGAGCAGGTAGGCCGCCGTGCGTGCCCGGACGTCCTCGAGGCTGTCGCGGGTGCGGGCATCCGCGAGCAGCTCCGCGAGCCCGGACCCGTCGCCCCCGAGGATGTAGGCGCCGCTGGCCGACGGGAACTCAGCCCGGAACTGCTCGGCAGTCAACGAGGTCGAGTTCGTCACGACGTACGGCTTGCCGGAGGCGAGGAAGTCGGTGATCACGCTCGAGACGTCACTCACCAGCAGGTCGGCCCGGTTGAAGGCGGAGTAGAGGCCCTCGGCGCCCGAGACCACCTCGTGCGGGCCGCCGGCCGCCTGCACCATCGCCAGGAGGCGCTCCACCTCCAGTCGGTATGCCGGGTCGTCGGTGCCCGTGCCCGGGTGCGGCTTGAAGAGGACGCGGACGCCGGGCGTGCCCAGCAGCTCACGCAGGATGGTCGCGCCCTGGCTGAGGATCGAGGAGTACTCCCAGCTGGAGAAGAACCCCTCGCGCGTCGGCGCGTAGAGAACGGTGTACTCCCACGAGCTCGTGCCGTCGCTGCCGGCATGGGTCTCGCCGACCGGGTGGGCGTGCTGCTCGATCTCGGCGAGCTGCGGACGGCCGACCTCGCGGATCTGCTCGTCGCGCACACCGACATCGGCCACGCGGTAGCGGTCGCGGGCGGCCGGGCCGCTCACCCAGGCCTCGTCGAAGATGCGGGTCAACGCGGTCGCGCTGCCGCCCTTGTCGCTGTCGCCGTGGCCGATGAACACGTCGAAGATGCCGGTCAGACGGATGAGGTGGTTGTTCTTGGCGACGTTGGAGGGGTAGAGGGCCAGCTGCACCGACGGCGGGATGATGCGCTCCAGGTCGGTTGCCGCGGAGACCTGCACGACAGGCAGCCGCTCCGTCTCCACCAGGCGCGCGTTGTGGGCCTCGCGCACGACGACGGCGATGCGGTGCGGGAGCTGCTCGAGGATGGGCATCCAGACGTTGGCGATGTAGCCGATGGCCTCGGGGCGGCTGTAGTAGAGGACCACCTCGGGGGCGTACTCGGTGAGGGCGGCGGCGAGGGCCTCGACCGCCGGCTCGCGCGGGGTGTCGCGCTGCGCCCGGATGGCGTCGACCAGCGCGACGAGGAACACCGCCCCCGCCATCGCGACCGAGACCACGGCTCCCCACACCAGCCAGTCGCGGCTGTGGGTGACCAGCGTGAGGGCGAGCCCGATCGCGAGCCCGAGCGAGCCACTGGACGGCCAGGTCGCTGCGTCGGAGAAGGCGCCGCGCCCCAGCGGCTCGGTGCGCCGGACGCCGGGCACCTCGAGGTTGCGCCAACTGATCGGCAGGCGGCGCACGTCGGCGCTGCGCCGCTGCAGCAGGATCGTGACGACCCGCAGCGACCAGACGACCGCGAGCGAGGCGACCACCAGGGGCGCCACGCTGATGCCGAGGTCTGCGTCGAGGGTGGCCACGGCGACACCGAGCAGCAGCAGGTCACGTACCCCGGCGCGGAACGTCGAGTCGACCCCGAACCGGCGCAGGGCTCGCCACGGCCCGGGCCGACGCCACAGGACCGTCTCCACCGCGACGCTGCCGATCACACCCACGAGCAGCAGGACCCCGGCGACGCGGGGTGCCGCGCCCACGAGGAGCCCGGCCAGCACGAGGGCCACGATGAAGGCTGCCAGCCCGGCGAGGAGAGGTAGGTGGCGTCTCATGTGTCGTTCTGGTCCTCGTGCTCGTGCTGGTCGTGGCCCCGGTCGTCCTGGCGCCGGTCGTCGTCGCGCCGGTCGTCGCGCGAGTCGCGCTCGTCCTCCCGCACGTCGTCGCGCACGTCGTCGCGCACGTCGTCGCGCAGGTCGTCGCGGTCCTCGACCGCGCCCTCGTCGTCGTGGACGCGTTCATTGGGCGCAGGCGCCCGGCCGATCGCCGCGTCCACCTCGGCGGCGAAGCGCTCGACGGGGTCGTCCACCGGGGCGCCGAGGAAGTAGGTCGCGAGCTCCTCGCGGCGGCCACGCAGCGGGTCCGCGCCGATGGCGTCGGCAACCGCGGCTCGCACCGACTCCCGGTCGGGGGTGACGATGGCACCCCCGGTCGTGGACGGGAAGTCCTGGTGGAAGGTCTCCTCGGGGACACCACGCGGGTTGGTGATGAGGTAGGGCTTGCGGCTGGCGAGGAAGTCGGCCACGACGCTGGAGATGTCGGAGATGAGGACGTCGGCGTCGTTGAAGGCTCGGTAGAGGGAGTCGGGCTCGCTGCCCACGACGGCGTGCTCGCCGCCGGCCTGCTCGATGCGGCGCTCGATGTTGGCGCGGGCTGCGGCCGCAGCCGGCAGCCGGGTGCCGGTGGCCGGGTGGGCCTTGAAGAGCACCCGCACGTTCAGCGCCGGGTCGAGGAGGGTGTCGAGGATGAGCTCACCCATCGGGGCGACGGAGGAGTAGTCGACCCCGTCGAAGTTGCCCTCCCACGTCGGTGCGTAGAGGACGGTCCGGCGGGCCCCGGGGTCGGCCTCGCCGCGGCGCGCGATGTGCGCCAGCTGCGGCCGCCCGACCTGCACGAGCTGCTCGGGCCGCACGCCCTCACCCTTGGTGAGGTAACGGTCGCACGCGGCCGACCCGGCCACCCAGATCTCGTCGAAGACCCGGTGCAGCGGGCTGAAGGTGACCGACTTGTCGCCGTCGCCGTGGTTGATGAAGACGTGCCGCACCCCGCCCAGCCGGATCATGTGGTTGTTCTTGATCACGGTCGTGGGGTAGAGCACCACCCGCACGCTGTCGGGCTGGTAGTCCTCGACGTCGCGCGCCCGCGGCAGGACGATCGTGGGCGTCGTCGTCGGCAGCATGTCGTCGAGGTGCCGGCGCTCGCGCAGGATGATGACGGCCGGCTGGTGCAACCGGTCGATGGTCTCGAGCCACACGTTCAGCTGGTACGTCGTGTCCGGGCCACCACTGAAGTAGACCGCCACCTCCGGGCGGTGCGCCGCGAGCGCAGCCCGCAACGCGGCATTCTCCTCCTGTGGCGTGGGGAGCGAGCGGATGAGGCGCGTGCGGGCGACGAGGCGAGCACCCACCCACAGCAGGCCGAGCGTCGTGAGGACGGCGCCCACGACCAGCCACAGCGGCCGTCCGGTGACACCGGCCAGCGCCAGGCCGAGGACGAGGAAGACGTCGAGCAGCAGCACCACGCGGGGGCCGGTGAGGTTGCCGGGGGAGTACAGGGTCGGCGCCAGGACCTGCGGCCCCTCCAGCTGCCCGTTGACGTCGAGGCCGCGCCACGCGATGCGACCCCCGCGGGCACGCAGGTGCGACCGGGTGACGAGGCGGTAGCCGGCATGGGTGGCCTGGACCGCCAGGGCCACGGCGATGGCCCACCCCGTCAGCACCGCCTGCCCCGGGCTCTGCTGGGCCCAGCCGATGATGGCGACGGCTTCGCGGAACAACGCGCGGTCGACGGCGCCCAGCTCACGGCGGCCGAGCCAGCCGGTCAGGCGGCCCTCGACGTCGTCGTAGAGCAGGTAGTCGCAGACGTAGTTGACGAGCAGCGCCACGACCAGCGGCCACCCCGCGCCGAGGACGGCGCTGAGTGCTGCCACCGCGCCGCTGACGAACCAGCCGGCGCCCGCCCAGGCGGACCGGTCACGCAGGATCGGTCGCGCGCGCAGGGCAAGGGAGGTGGCTGTGGCCATGCCCTCATCCAAGTCTGCAGCGCACCGGCACCGCAAACTTGCGGTGAAGTCATGGCGTACTCTCGGCGCCGGACCACCTGACTGCCGGAGCCGATGCGACGCGCAGCGACCCTGACCCGGCAGCCGCGCCGGCCCGACACGCGAAGGACGCATGGGACTCATTGACCGCACCCGCGCCGTGCGCGACCGACGGGGCGTCCTGCGCACGCTCGTGGTCCGCGACCTCCAGGTGCGGTACGCGCAGAGCGTCCTCGGCTACGTGTGGACGATCCTCGACCCGCTGCTGATGTCGCTCATCTACTTCGTGGTGTTCGTCTTCATCTTCAAGCGCGGTGACATCGGCCACCAGCCGTACTTCCTCTTCCTCATCGTGGGGCTGCTGTCCTGGCAGTGGTTCTCCGGCACCCTCACCGACACCTCCAGGGCCCTGATCCAGGAAGCCAAGCTGGTGCGCTCCACCAACCTGCCCCGCGAGATCTGGGTGGTGCGGGTCGTGCTGTCCAAGGGAGTGGAGTTCCTGCTGTCGCTGCCGGTCCTGCTGCTCTTCCTCGTCATCTACCTGATCCGGGGCAAGGCGCACATCAACGGCTGGCTGGTGCTGTTCCCCGTCGGTGTGCTCGTGGAGTTCATCGCGCTCGTCGGCCTCGGGCTGCTGCTCGCCCCGGTGACCGCGCTGGTGTCGGACACCCAGCGGGTCATCCGCATCGCGCTGCGCATGCTCTTCTACGCCACCCCGATCATCTACGCCAGCCACCTCGTGCCGGCCCCCTACGACGTCATCACGTGGCTCAACCCGATGACCGGAATCCTCGAGATGCTGCGCGCCGGGTTCTTCCCGCACCCGCCGGGACAGGAGATCGAGTGGGGCGCGATCGCGGTGGGGGCCGTGATGTCCGTGCTCCTGCTCCTGGTGGGGTCGTGGGTCTTCGGGCGGCTCGAACGTGCGGTGCTGAAGGAGATCTGATGACCGAGGCACGCCAGCTGGACACCGAGCCGATCATCTCCGTCAAGGACCTCGGCGTGGAGTTCTACCGCTCCCGCAAACGGCAGCTTTCCTTGCGCGAGATGCTGTTCCGCGGCAAGAGCGGCACCTCCAAGGAGACGTTCTGGGCCCTGGACGGGGTGACCTTCGACATCCACCCGGGGGAGGCCGTCGGACTCGTCGGCGGCAACGGCGCCGGCAAGAGCACCCTGCTCAAGATGATCGCCGGGGTGCTGCTGCCCGACCGTGGGTCGGTCGACGTCCACGGCGGCGTCGCCCCCCTCATCGAGCTCACCGGTGGCTTCGTCAACGACCTGTCCGCCCGCGACAACATCTACCTCACGGCCGGTCTGCACGGCCTGACCCGCGCCCAGGTCGACGAGCACTTCGACGAGATCGTCGACTTCGCCGGGCCCCAGGTCCGCGCCGGCCTCGACATGCCCTACCGCCACTTCTCCTCCGGGATGAAGGTGCGGCTCGGCTTCGCCGTCATCACCACGCTCGACGAGCCGATCGTCGTCGTCGACGAGGTGCTCGCCGTCGGCGACCGCGAGTTCCGCGAGAAGTGCTACAAGCGCATGGAGTCGCTGCTGGCCAGCGGCAAGACCCTCTTCCTCGTCTCCCACTCCGAGAGCAACCTCAAGCGCTTCGGCGACCGGGGTCTCTACCTGCGCCAGGGCAAGCTCGTCCTGGACGGGCCCATGGACGACGTCCTCGCGGCATACAACGCCGACATCGACTCCGCCTCCTGACGCGGGCGGCGGCACCCACCGGTGCCCGGTAGGTGCCGCCCGTGCTCACCACGGTGAGCTGATCACCAGCCTGAGCTGATCACCAGCCCGAGTTGATCACCCGGCCGCGCACGAAGCCCTGGTCACCCGCGCCGTAGTAGATGCGCAGCTGGTTCGTGGCGTCGTCGCGGGCGATGAGGTCCGGCTTGGCATCCGGGGTGAAGTTGCCCGGCCCGACGATGGTGTCGAAGGCGTTCCAGCCCGCGCCCGCGTCGATCCGGCCGGTGTAACCGGTGCCGGGCGCGCCCGGGCCCGCGTAGATGTAGAGCCGCCCGTCGTTGCTGCGGCCCACGATGTCGTCCTTGCCGTCACCGGTGTAGTCCTGGCCGCCGACGATCTCGTTGATGGAGTACCAGCCGTAGCCCATGAGGTACCGGGGCAGGAAGCCGCCGCGGCCGTCGCCGGGGTAGACCCACTGCTTGCCGTCGTTGTCGTTGGCGACGATGTCGGGGAAGCCGTCGCCGGTGAGGTCACCCGCGGCGTCGATGTTGTCGAACAGCCGCCAGCCGCTGCCGATCTGGACCTTGCTCGTGTAGCCGGTGCGGCCCCGCGGGGGACCGGTGTAGAGGTAGAGGACACCGGTGCTGCGGTCGCGCCCGACGAGGTCGTCGTTGCCGTCGCCGTCCCAGTCGCCGACACCGAGGATGCGGTCCAGGGTGTTCCAGCCGTGACCCCACGAGGCGCCGGACGTGAGGAGCCCGGTGGAGCGGTTGGAGTAGTACATGCGCAGCTCACCATCGGTCTGCACGGCCGCGATGTCGGGGCTGCCGTCCTTGTTCACGTCGCCGGCGGCCTCGAGCATGGTGAACCGCGGGAACGGGCTCATTCGCGAGATGACCTTCGAGCGGATCGAGCCGAGCTGGGCGTAGAGCGCGTTGCCGGGGCACTCGGTGGAGTAGACGTCGCGGTGACCCGAAATGGCCTGGTTTCCCTTGGCGTCGTAGTACGCCGGGCGGCGCGGGTCGACGCCGTGGATGGCGAACTTCCAGGCGAACAGCTGGGTGTATGCCGTGATGACGGTCGAGGGCGCCGAGACCGTGTCGAACGTGCCCAGCGTCGCCATGGCGAACCCGACCGAGTTGTAGCCGGCCGTGTGCGCGCCGATGACGGCCCGGTCGACACCGCCGGCGCGGCCCTCCCAGATGCGGCCGAACCGGTCGACGATGAAGTTGTAGCCGATGTCGTCCCAGCCGCGGCTGTCGACGTGGAAGGCGTAGATCGACCGGATCAGCCCCGGCACCTGCGCCTCGGTGTAGTTGTTGCTGTTGACCGTGTGGTGGACGAAGGCGCCCTTGACCGTGCCGTAGCCGGGCGCGCCCTTGACCTTCGACTCGTCGGCGCCCCAGGCCGCGCGCGAACGGATCGTCGGCTTGGGGGAGGACGACAGGCTCACGTATGCCGCGGGGGCGGCCGCGAGCTGCGCCTCGCCGGTCGCAGTGGGCGTGGCAGTGGTGGGCGCGGTGGCGGTGGTGGGCGAGGTGGCGGGGGCGGTGGTGGTGGCCGCGAGCTGGACGGGGTTCGCGTCGGCGGGTGAGGTGCCGGGGTCGACGAGGTCGATCCGCAGGTCGGTGGGCGCCGTGCCGCCGCGGGTGTCGACCCGCACCTGGACACCGTCGGAGGGCGCGGACAGCAGGGGGCTGGTGCCGCCGCGGGTGCCCTTGGCCTCGGCGCTGCCGGGGTCCGGGGCGTGCTCGCCGGACTCGTTGGCGAGGGCGAACCACGGCGTCCACCGGCCGTTGCTGCGGGTGCGGGCGTAGGCGATGAGGTCGTCCTCGGCCACCGCGCCCTTCCAGGTGACGGCAGCCAGCGAGAAGGACTTGGTGGACAGCTGCGGGGTGCGGGCCGCGGTCCGCAGGCTGCGCTCACGACTGGGTGCAGTGACGCTCGCGCCGGGGTCTGCGTCGGGGGCCGGTGCGGCCGATCGCGACTGGGGCGCAGACGCAGTGCCCGACGCAGTGCCAGACTCAGTGCCCGGAGCAATGCCCGGCGTCGCGGCCGAGTCGGGGCCGGTCAGCGGCAGGGTGCGCAGGGTGGTCGGCACGGGGCGCGCGGCGCTCAGGGCCGCCGCGCCAGTGGCGTCGGTCGCGCGCGGGCGGGTGTCGCTCGGGACCACGAGCGCGGCGGCGAGGACAGCGGTCACGGCGAGCGCTGAGTGGAGGGTGCGGGCAACGGGGGAGGTCCGAGCAGGCATGTGGTTTCCGAGACTGTTGGGGCCAGTGTGACGCTGTTCACCTTACGACGGATTTGCGGTCGTTCCTGACCGTTTCCCCCCGTTCACCCTTCACCGCCTGCGCTGAGCGCCTAGCATCGATTCACCCCCCGACCGGTCCGTCGCACGTCAGCGTGCTCGGGACCCCGCCCTGCCCGGAGCAGTCCATGCCTTCATCCCACCCGTCGTTCACCCGTCGTTCCCGGAGGTTTCTCGCCGCGGTGACCGCGGCCGCAGCCGTGGCGAGCGGTCTCGGGGTCGGTGTGGCCGGCTCCGCCGCCGCGGTCGAGAGCTACGGGCGCCCGGCCGGCAGCACCATCACCCTCGCCGGCCACGGATGGGGGCACGGTCACGGCATGTCCCAGTGGGGCGCCTACGGCGCGGCCACCCAGGGGCTCACCTGGCGCCAGATCCTCGCGTTCTACTACCCGGGCACGACCCTGGGCAGCTACGGCAACCCGACGATGCGCGTGCAGCTGCGTGCCCTCGGCACGACCGACACCGAGGCGGTGCAGCGCACCGGCCTCACCGTCACCGACGGCATACGCACCATCGTCCTGCCCGCCAAGAGCGGGACGACCACCATCGCCGCCTGGCGGGTGGCGGTGTCCGGAGGAGCGTTCGTGCTCCAGTGGCGGTCCGCAGGCTCGGGCTGGACGACCGACAACGCCTTCAAGGGCTCGACCCGCCCGCTGACCTTCGCGATGGACCCGACGGTGCCGGGCTCCTTTGCGTTGCTGCGCATGGTGATGCCGTCGGGGTCGTGGCGTGACTACCGCGGCACCCTCACCGCCAACCTCTCGGGCGGGGCGATCACGACGGTCAACCGGGTGCCGATGGACGAGTACCTGCGCAGCGTGGTGCCCAGTGAGATGCCGGCGTCGTGGGCGGCCGACGCCCTGTCCGCGCAGGCCGTCGCCGCGCGGTCGTATGCCGCGTTCGACAAGGCGTCGAAGAGCTCGACCGCGCTCTACGACACGTGTGACACGACGGCCTGCCAGATGTACTCGGGGGTGGCGGACTACTCGACGTCGGGCACCCGCACCGCGTCGCACGAGTATGCCGCGTCGACGGCCGCCATCACCGCGACCCAGGGCGCGCTCGTCACCTATGGGGGCAAGCCGGCGTTCACCCAGTTCAGCGCGTCCAACGGCGGGTGGATGGCGGCGGGTGGACAGCCCTACCTCGTGGCCAAGGCCGACCCCTACGACGGGGTCCACCCGTCCAGCGCCCACGACTGGACCGCGAGCATCAGCGTCTCCGGCCTGCAGTCGCTGGCGTCGGGCACCGGCACCTTCCGGCGGCTCGAGCTCACCTCGCGCGACGGTCGCGGGGACTGGGGCGGTCGGGCCACCAAGGTCACCATCGTCGGCAGCACCGGCTCGCGAACCGTGACCGGTGAGACCTTCCGGTCCTACTTCGGGCTCAGGTCGGAGTGGTTCGTGCCGACGAGTGCCGCGGCCGTCTCGAGCCCTGCCTTCCCGCGCGACCTGACCGACGACGGCGACGCCGACCTGGCCGCGGTCAACGGTTCCGGACAGCTCCTGGTCTTCAAGGGCAACGGCGCTTCGGGGTTCGCCAGCCCGCTCGTCGCCGGCGGCGGCTGGCAGACCCTCACCATGGTCCGGTCGGTGGGCCCGTTCGACGCCGACAACCGCGGTGACGTCGTCGGACGCCGGGCCGATGGCTCGCTCTGGCTCTACCCCGGCAGCAGCACCGGACAGCTGCGCCAGGCCGCCAAGCCACTTGGTGGCGGCTGGAACTCGATGGACACGATCCTGGCGCCCGGTGACTGGGACGGCGACCGCCACCCCGACCTGATGGCCCGCGAGACCGCGACGGGCTACCTCTGGCTCTACCGCGGGGACGGCGCCGGGAACATCGTCGAGCGTCGGCGCATCGGCACCGGGTGGGGCTCGATGCGGCAGGTCTTCGGCACCGGCGACTTCACCGGTGACGGCATACCGGACGTCCTCGCACTCACCTCCACCAACGCCCTGTACGTCTACCCGGGCGACGGCAAGGGTGGCTGGCTCGCCCGCCGGCTCGTGACCTCCGGGTGGGGCGCCTTCGACGTGCTGGTCGGACCCGGCGACGTGTCGGGCGATGGCCGCGGCGACGTGGTCGCGCGGCGCGCCTCCGACGGGGCGATGGTCCTCTACCGGGGCACCGGCACCGGCGGCCTCGTGCGTGGGGCGACCGTCCGCACCGGCTGGGGCGCCTACCCGACCGTCCTGCCGTAGGGACTTGTCTGGGGGTGTCTGGGGGCGGCCGGGGCCGTCAGGGCGTGGTCGGCCCACCGCTACAGTGTCCGGTGGCCGACGCGCAGGTCCGCTCCGGGACCGCGGCCGGCCCACCACGCCAGACAAGGAGCCACTGCATGCCCGAGTTCATCCCACCCGCCAAGCCGATCATCGGTGACGAGGAGCGCGCCGCGGTCGACCGCGTGATGCGTTCGGGGATGCTGGCCCAGGGCCCGGAGGTCAAGGCGTTCGAGGAGGAGTTCGCCGAGCACTTCGGTCTCGGGCGTGCCTGCGTGGCGGTCAACTCCGGCACCTCCGGCCTGCACCTGGGGCTGCTGTCCAGCGGGGTGAAGGCCGGCGACGAGGTCATCGTCCCGTCGTTCACGTTCGCGGCCACCGCCAACTCGGTCGCCCTCACCGGTGCCACCCCGGTCTTCGCCGACATCGACCCCGACAGCTTCTGCCTCGACCCGGCGTCGGTGGAGGCGGCCGTCACCGAGCGAACCGTCGGCATCATGCCGGTGCACCTCTACGGCCACCCGGCCGACATGACCGCGTTGAAGGAGGTCGCCGACCGGCACGGGCTCCAGCTGTTCGAGGACGCGGCCCAGGCGCACGGTGCGTCGCTGCACGGCACCCCCGTCGGCGCCTTCGGCACCTTTGCGATGTTCTCCCTCTACCCGACCAAGAACATGACGTCCGGTGAGGGCGGCATGGTCTCGGTCTCCGGCCCGGAGGTCGAGCGGCTCCTGCGCCTCTACCGCAACCAGGGCATGGAGCGGCAGTACGAGAACGAGGTCGTCGGCTTCAACAACCGCATGACCGACATCCACGCGGCCATCGGTCGGGTCCAGCTCACCAAGGTCGACGCGTGGACCGCCAAGCGCCAGGAGAACGCCGCGTTCCTCAGCGCCAACCTCGACGGTGTCACGCCGCCACCGGTCGCCGACGGCGCCGTGCACGTCTACCACCAGTACACCGTCCGCGTGCCCGAGGACCGCGACGGCCTGGCCAAGGCGCTGCGCGAGGAGTACCAGGTGGGCTCCGGCATGTTCTACCCCATCCCGAACCACCAGCTGGCGCCGTTCCAAGTCGACGTCGAGCTGCCGCAGACCGCCAGTGCCGCGGCCGAGTGCCTGTCCCTGCCGGTGCACCCGTCGCTGAGCCAGGAGGACCTCGAGCGCATCGTGTCCGCGGTCAACGCACTCTCGCGCGCGGGCGCCTGACGCCAGCCCCCAGGCCGAACGCCCCGACCGAACGCCCCGGCCGGCGTCAGGTCAGGTCGACGGTGAACTCGGGCTCGGTGCGCTCGCGCACCTCGTCCTGCGTGACGCCCTCGGCCAGCTCGCGCAGCACCAGGCCGTCGTCGGTCACGTCGAAGACGCACAGGTCGGTGATGATCCGCTGCACCACGCCGCGCCCGGTGTAGGGCAGCGAGCACTCGTTGACGATCTTGTAGGACCCGTCCTTGGCGTTGTGCTCCATCAGGACGATGACCTTCTTGGCGCCGTGGACGAGGTCCATCGCGCCGCCCATGCCCTTGACCATCTTGCCGGGGATCATCCAGTTGGCGATGTCGCCCTTGGCCGAGACCTGCATGGCGCCGAGGATCGCGGCGTCGACCTTGCCGCCGCGGATCATGCCGAAGCTCGTGGACGAGTCGAAGAACGACGCACCACGGCGCAGCGTGACGGTCTCCTTGCCGGCGTTGATGAGGTCCGGGTCCTCTTCACCGTCGACGGGATAGGCGCCGACCCCGAGGATGCCGTTCTCGGACTGCAGCACGATCTCGACGTCGTCGGGCACGTAGTTGGGGACCAGCGTCGGGAGGCCGATGCCGAGGTTGACGTACGAGCCGTCGGACAGCTCCTCGGCGGCGCGGGCGGCCATCTGCTCACGGGTCAGTGCCATCTCAGGCCTCCTTCGTGGTGGTCGCCTCGGCGTCACTGGCGCCGGGTCGCGGGCGGACGGTCCGGCGTTCGATCCGCTTGTCTGCCGCCTGCTCGGGGGTGAGGGGCAGCACCCGGTGCACGAAGATGCCGGGGAGGTGCACCTGGTCGGCGTCGATCTCGCCGGGCTCAACCAGCTCCTCGACCTCGGCGATCGTGACGCGACCGGCCATGGCGCACAACGGGTTGAAGTTGCGGGCCGACTCGTGGAAGACGAGGTTGCCGTGCCGGTCCCCCTTGAGGGCACGGACCAGCCCGAAGTCGGTGACGATGGCGCGCTCGAGGACGAACTCCTTGTCCTCGCCGTCGACCTCGAACGTCTTGGTCTCCTTGGGCGGCGACGCCTTCGCGACGGTGCCGTCCGCGGCATACAGCCAGGGGAGGCCGCCCTCGGCCACCTGGGTGCCCGCACCGGTGACCGTGTAGAACGCCGGGATGCCCGAGCCGCCGGCGCGCAGCCGCTCGGCGAGCGTGCCCTGCGGCGTGAGCTCGACCTCGAGCTCACCGGAGAGGTACTGCCGCTCGAACTCCTTGTTCTCGCCGACGTAGGACGAGACCATGCGACGAATTCGCTTGTCCTTCAGCAGGATTCCCAGACCCCAGTCGTCGACGCCGCAGTTGTTGCTGATCGCCTCGAGGTCCGTCACCCCCGCATCGTGGATCGCCGCGATGAGCACGCTCGGGATGCCACAGAGCCCGAAACCGCCCACCGACAGGGATGAGCCGTCGACGATCCCGTCGATGGCCTCGGCCGCGGAGGAGACGACTTTGTCCATGCCGTGGACCCTATCTCCCGACACCGCGTCACCGAGCGTGGCCCCCGGCCACGAGGACGGCGTATGCCGCGTGGCCGGGCCACACCCCGAGCCCACCCTTGCGTTCGGTCCGGTTCGCCTCAGCCGGTCGGAGGAGGCCGACGAGAACTCCATGGTTGTAGTTCACGCGAACCCCTTGTGATGCGTGTGAACCACTGGGACAAATGTCCTGCCTGTGCACATCGTGACCTGTGGTGCGGACCTCTGGTGACGCCCGTGCAGCCGGCATCCCGCTCGTTCCCCCCGTCCTCGCCCCGACCCCGCGTGGGTCAGCCCGAACCACCCGGAGTCCCCGTGTCGCGTCTGCTTCGTGCTGTCGGCGTCCTCGCCATCCCCGCCGTCAGCCTGCCCCTCGGCATGTCCGCGGCGGAGGCCGTGACCGTGCCCAAGCCGCCGTCGAAGTCGCTCCCGTCGGCCCTCGACGTCGCCTCGCCCTACCAGGCGCAGACGACCTGCGACCCGGCCGCCAAGCCGGGTGCCGTGGCCTTCGCCGAGCTGATGAAGACGTACTACGCGAAGACGTCGCGGACGACCTACGGGATCTCACGCAACTGCAACAGCGGCGTGACCGAGCACTCCGAGGGCCGTGCGGTCGACTGGATGCTCAGTGCCTACAACCCCACCCAGAAGGCGATCGCCGACTCGGTGACGCAGTGGCTGTCCGCCCCTGACGCGCAGGGCCGGCCCGGGGCCATGGCCCGTCGCTTCGGGATCATGTACATCATCTGGAACCGCAAGATGTGGCGGGCCTACGACCCCGGTCGCGGCTGGGCTCCCTACACGGGTTCGGTGCCGCACACCGACCACATCCACGTCTCGTTCTCGTGGGACGGCGCGATGAAGCGGACGTCGTGGTGGACGGGCCGGGCCCTCACCACCGTCGGCGGGCGCGGTGCCGCGACGTCGGTCCCGACGGCGCCCAGCGCGACGTACTCGATCCTCGTCCAGGGCGCCTCCGGCCCCGACGTGGTCCTGGCCCAGAGGGCGCTCGGCGTCCCCGCCGACGGCGTCTTCGGGCCCAAGACGTATGCCGCGCTGGTCGCATGGCAGCGCGCCCAGAAGCTGCCGGTGACCGGCAAGCTCGACGCAGCCACGTGGAACCGCATGCAGCAGCTGCGACTCGTGCCCACCCGGTCCGGGTCCGGAGGCTCGACCGCGGCGGGCAGCGTGAGCAAGCCGGCCACCCCGAAGCCGCCGACCACCTCGACGCCCCCGACCAGCGCCAGCGTCCTCGCGCCGTACGCCAAGACCACGCTGCGCCGTGGTTCGACCGGCGCCGCCGTCATCGCCCTGCAGAAGGCCCTCGGCATCACCGCCGACGGGGCCTTCGGTCCCAAGACCGAGGCGGCAGTCAAGGCATTCCAGACGCGAAAGCACCTGCCCGCCAACGGGATCGTGAGCGCTGCGACCTGGCAGGCGCTGATGGGCAAGACCACCACCCCGCCCAAAACCGCCCCCAAGCCGGCCACGACGAAGCCCAAGCCGGCCACCACGACGCCGGCAGCGTCCACCACGACGCCCTACACGGCATACCTGCGCACCACGCTGCGCACCGGCTCGCGCGGTGAGGCGGTCAAGGTCCTGCAGCGCGCGTTGGGCGGTGTCGCGGTCGACGGCGCCTACGGCGCACGGACCGCTGCCGCCGTCTCGGCGTTCCAGAAGGCCAGCAAGCTGGGGGCCACAGGCGTCGCCGACCCGGCCGTGTGGCGGGCGCTGGAGAACCGGGACTACCCCCTGCGCGCCTACTACGGCACGGTGCTGCGGTCCGGGTCCAAGGGCGCGGCGGTCGTCGCGCTCCAGAAGGCGCTGCGCATCACCGCCGACGGTGCGTTCGGGCCCAAGACCCAGACGGCGGTCAAGGCGCTGCAGAAGCGGGCCAAGATCGCCCAGACCGGCACCGTGGCCGCCGTGACGTGGAAGGCCGTGGAGGCCGAGCTGCGTCGCCGCTAGGCGCACAGTCCCTACAGCTCGAGCGTGACGCCTTCTGCCGCAAGGCGACTCGCGCGTCCGCCCTCGGGCTCGGGCCCGCGGGACAGCACGATGGACCCGTCCCTGGACCAGGCTGCCAAGGCGGCGCGCAGCACCTCGACCAGCTCGTCACCGGAGGTGTGCACGCGCACGCCCTGCGGCCAGTCCGTCTCGGGCACGACGTCGGCGTATGCCGTGGTGCCACCGGCGAGCCGCAGCGCGGCGTCGTCCGGTGAGGGGTCGGCATACGCGACGAACTGGTCGGGGAACGTCGCCAGCTGTCGGGCCTCGTCGAAGACCTCCGGCGCTGCCGCGGTCTGGGCGCCGCGCGCGAGGGCGGCGAGGGTGACGAGCACGGCGGGCGGCTCCTGCTCGGCCGTGACGGGGTCGTCGGTGACGACGAGGTCGGCGTGCTCGGGGTCCAGGGCGACAGTCGCACCCACCGACCACGTGGCCAGTGCCCAGTAGAGGGAACGCCAGTGCGGCGGCAGCGCGATGCGCACGGTGTCACCCGGGCCGAGGTCCCACTCGTCCTGCAGGGCGTTCGCGGCCTTGCTCACCCAGTTGGCGAGGACCTTGGCGGACAGCTCGATCCGCTCGCCCTGGGTCGGGCCGGGGGTGTCGTCGTAGTACGTGACACGGGGACGTCCGGGGTCGGCCGCGAGCATCGCCGCGAGGACCTCGGCGGGGGTGGGCGACCCGGCCACCCATCAGGAGTTGTTGGCGATGTGCTCGATAACCTCGGTCGTGGAGACCGAGGGGGTGCGCGGGAAGTAGACGACCTCGGCGAGGTCGGACACGAAGTCGAAGCGGCCCTTCCAGTCGTCACCCATCGCGAGGACGTCGGCGCCGTACTTCTCCACGTAGTCGCGCTTGAGCTCCAGGCTCTCCTCGACGAAGACCTCGTCGACGAACTTCAGGCTGCTGACGATCTCGAGGCGCTCGTCCTGGGAGAAGACGGGCGCCCGGCCCTTCTTGCTCATGTTGAGGGCGTCGGCGGAGACGCCGACCACGAGCCGGTCACCGAGCTCGGCCGCCCGCTTGAGGATGCGGATGTGGCCGACGTGCAGGACGTCGAACGTGCCGAACGTGATGACGGTGCGCGGCTTGGGCTGGGCGTCGTCGGACATGCGGGAGAGGCTACCCCGCGCCCTGCCGCACGGCCGCACCCGAGCGGGTGCGACGGCATACCCGTGGCGGACGCTAGCGTTGCGGCGTGAGCCTGCGCGCCCCCGGCACCCGTGCCCTCGCTGATGTCGCGGGCGACCCGGGCGACCTGCCGTTGCTGCGTGGCGAGGCGTTCGGCGGTCGCGTGGTGACGCGGCTCGTCGTCGGTGGCGGGCTGTGGCTGGTGCTGCTGTGCCTCGTCGCCGCGGTGCTGGCCCTGCTGGGGTGGTGGCTGCCGTGGGTGGCGGGCGTCGCTGCGCTGGTCACGCTCGTCGGTGCCTGGCGCCTCACGGGCTGGGTGCCCGTGCGGCCGCTGCCGGTGTGGTCGACGGCGCTGCTGCTGGTGGTGGCGGTGGCCGGCACGCTCTGGGCGGGCCTGACCCACTCCGAGCAGGTGCTGCCGCGGCGCGACTCTGGCTCCTACCTCCAGTCGGCCGTGCAGCTGTCGGCGGGCCACGCGCGACCGATCGAGGTGTCGGCCCGTGCTGTCGGCGGCCCGGAGGTCCTGCAGATCCCCGGGGTGACGCTCGCGAGCCCGGCGTTCTACTCGGTGGGGACACCGGCCGACCCGGCGATCCAGCCGCAGTTCCCGATCGGGACGTCGGCGTGGTACTCGATGGCGTGGTGGGTCGGGGGCGCGACGGCGACGTTCTGGCTGCCGGCGGTGCTCTTCGGCCTCACGCTGGTGGGGGTGGGGTTGCTCGGGTCGCTGCTCGTGGGGCCGCGGTGGGGGCCGCTCGCAGCGGTGGCGACGGGGCTGCTCTTCCCGCTGGTGCACGTCGCCCGCTCGACCTACTCCGAACCCGTCGCGCTGCCCACCCTCACGGCCGCGCTGGTGGCGATGACCCTCGCCGCACGCTGCGCGGCGACGGGCGACGACGAGGTAGCGCGGCGCTCCGCGGTGGTCGCAGGCCTGGTGCTCGGTGGGTCGATCGCCATCCGCATCGACGCCCTGCGCGAGGTGGTGCTGGTCCTCGTCGTCGCGGCGCTGGCGGCCGTCCAGCGGCAGGCCCTCGCCCGCGGGCTGACGGTGTCGGTGGTGACGAGCTCCGCGGTGGCGTTCGGGCTGACCTGGCTGACCTCGTCGTCCTACCTGCGCAGCATCGCCGGGTCGTTGGTGCCGCTGGTGGCGCTGCTGGTCGTCGTCGCCGTCGTGGGGGCGGTGCTCGTCGTCGGTTCACGTCGGGGCTGGTCGCTGGGCGTGCTGGTGTCGGCCTGGCTGCCGCGCGTGCTTGCGGGGGCTTTCGTGCTGGTCGGCGTGGTGCTCGGGACGCGTCCGCTGTGGCAGACGGTGCGTCAGTCGGCGGCCGACCCGGGGTCGCGGGTCGTCGCGGGTCTGCAGGCGCGCCAAGGACTTCCGGTCGACGGTGGGCGGACGTATGCCGAGCAGTCGCTGGTCTGGATGTCGTGGTGGGTGGGTCCCATCGCCCTGGTCCTGGCCCTGGTCGCGGTGGCGGTGCTGGCCCATCGCGCGGGGTCCCGGTGGGTCGAGGGGCAGCCGCTCGCGCCGTGGGTGGGCGCGGCAGTCGTGGGGGTCGGGTCGACGTTGCTGACGGTCTACCGTCCGGGCATCACGCCCGACCACCCGTGGGCCGATCGTCGCCTCGTTGTGGCCCTGCCGACGGTGGTGTTGCTGGTCGTCGGGTGCGCGGCGGTCGTCTCGCGCTGGTCGACGAGGCGCTGGCCGTATGCCGTGAACGTCGCCGTCAGCGTGGGCGTCGCCGCGTCACTGCTCGTGCCGTCCGCGCTGGCGACGTGGCCGCACCGGGCCGAGCGGGTCGAGCGGGGGGAGGTGGCGGCAGTCGACGCCCTGTGCGCGCAGCTACAGCCCGGGGACGTCACCCTCATGGTCGACTCACGAGCCGCCAACGAGTGGCCGCAGGTTGTCCGGGGCTGGTGCGGCATCCCCGCGCTCTCGACGACCCGTGCGCTGCAACAGGATCCGGCGCGGCTGAAGGATGCCATCGAGACGATCGGGTCGGCCGTGACGGACTCCGGGGGACGGCTCGTGCTGCTCGCCGCCGACCGGACCGAGAGCCTCAGGGCACTGGGGTTGGAGCGGGCCGTCGTCGGTGTCGATGCCCGCGTGCTGGAGGATCCGCGCCTGCTCGAACAGCGCCCGGACTCGTTGGTGGAGCTACCGATCCAGGTCTGGCTCGGCTACCCCTCCACCCCCTGAACTCCCTTGCGTCCGCGCTTTTGGTTGCCGGGGCGACCAAAAGCGCGGACGCAAGCAAGGGCGGCTCAATCGCGGCGGGCGAAGGCGTCGACGGCGAGGCGACGCACGGCGGCATACGTGCCCTTGTCGGCGGCCACGATGATGCCGGGCGTGAGAACCGTTGGTGCGTAAGGCGTTCCGTCAGGATGCCCCACGACGCCACCTGCTTCGCGCACCATCAGCGTGCCTGGGGAGTGGTCCCACGGGCTGTTCCGCGCGTAGAGGATGTAGTCAGTCGCACCCTCCATGAGGCGCGGGTAGTCGACCCCGCAGCACACCCACGACCCCGTGAGCGGCGGCAGGTCGCCGAGGCTGTGCCCCCGCAGCGGCCAGATCGACGTGACCCCTTGGGGCGCAACACCGTTCGTCACCGGCTCGCGCACCACGCGCTCCCCGTTGCGGAACACACCGGCGCCCTTCTCGGCCACCCACGCGACCTGGTGCTCGGGCTGCCAGATCCAGCCGCGCACCGTCTCGCCGCCGCGCACCTCGCTGACCATCACCGCGTGGTCGGGGGAGCCGTGGACGAAGTTCTTGGTGCCGTCGACGGGGTCGACCGTGAACGCGTGCTCCGCCGCGACGAACTGGTCGAGCGCCGTCGGGTCGGTGGCCGTCCGCTCCTCGCCCAGGATGAAGGCGTCCGGGTATGCCGCTGACAGTTCTCGCGTGAGGATCGCCTCGGACTCCTGGTCGGCGATCGTCACGAGGTCGCCGGGGTTCTTCTCCATCACCTCGCCGTCGGCCAGGGACCGGAACCGCGGCGTGATGACCTCGGCGGCGACGCGTTGCATGAGCTCAAGCACCTGCTGGGTGTCCACGGCCCAACCGTTCCACACCGCCTCGACCGGAGGAAATTGGGACCGCACCGTGGTTGGCTGGTCCCGTGCACCCGATCGTCGCGGCGGTCACCGCCCGCCACCTGGCCCTCCTCGACGAGCGCCTGCCCGGCCGCGCCCTCGGCCTCTACGTCACGGGCTCGGTGGGACTGGGTGACTTCCACCCGCCGGACAGCGACATCGACGCCGTCGTCGTCCTCGGCGCGCAGGCGCCGGACCCGGAGGTGCTGCGCGCCATCCACGGCGAGCTCGACACGGCCGGTGACGGCCCGGCATACGACGTCTTCTACCTGACCCTGCGCCAGCTCGCGGCCCCACCGGTCGATGGCATGACGGTGCCGTTCGTCATGCACGGACACTTCGATGCCGGCGACGGCGGGGCGCCCGTGAGCCCGGTGCTGTGGGCCGAGCTCGCGCGGTACGCCGTGCCGGTGCGCGCTGTGCCGCACCTGGTCGTGCGCGACGACCACTGGGCGCTGCGCGCCTGGACGGCCGACAACCTGCGCACCTACTGGCTGCCGTGGGTCGTCGATGCCGAGTCGCACGTGGCCGCGGGTCGGGTCAGCGACGGTGAGCTCGAGTTCGTCGTCACCTGGCCGACGCTCGGGGTGCCGCGCCTGCACGCGCTGCTCGCCACCGACCGGCTCATCTCCGAGAGCCAGGCGGCGAGGTATGCCGCGGAGCGCTTCCCCGAGCACGCGCACCTCGCGCTGCGCGTCCTGGCGCACCGTCGCGGGGACCGGCAGCACTTCACCCAGGACGACGCGCGGGAGGCCGTCGCCCTCGCGCGGGCCGTCATCGCCGCAGCCCCGTCCCCCTAGGCGCTCGCGGGCGAGACCGGCCGAATGGCCGATGGCACACGCCCAGGACCGGTCCGGCGGCTGATGCCGGGGTGCCTGCTGCGTCCCTAGCGTCGTCGCCATGACCACCGCTGCACCACGCACCCGTCCCCGCCCCTCCATCGCGGCCCAGGCCCCGCCCGCCCTCTCGGTGCGCGGCGTGGTCCACCGCTATGGCGGCACCACCGTCCTGCACGGCGTCGACTGCGACCTGCCCGCGGCACGGTCGATCGCCCTCATGGGTCCGTCGGGTTCGGGCAAGACCACCCTGCTGCACGTGATGGCCGGCATCGTGCGTCCCTCGAGCGGCCGGGTCCTCGCCGCCGTCGAGGACCAGTCGGTAGAGGTCACCGCGCTCGGCCTCGAGGCGCGGGCCCGCTTGCGGCGCACCGGTTTCGGCCTGGTGTTCCAGTCCGGCCAGCTCCTCGGTGAGCTGACGGCGGTGGAGAATGCCGCGCTGCCCCTGCTCGTCGACGGCGTCGCCTCGCGTGACGCGACGGCTCGGGCCGGTGCCCTCTTCGCTCCCCTGGGACTCGACGGGCTCGAGAGCCGCCGCCCGGGCGAGATGTCGGGCGGCCAGCAGCAGCGCGTCGCGATCGCCCGCGCTCTCGTGGCCCGGCCCAGCATCCTGTTCGCCGACGAACCGACGGGTGCCCTCGACCGCCGCACCGGCGACGAGGTCATGACCCTGCTCCTGGAGGCCCAGCGCAGCGTCGGAGCCACTCTCGTGCTCGTCACCCACGACCCCGAGATCGCCGCACGCTGCGACATCACGCTGCACCTGCGCGACGGTCACATCACCGACACCTGCGCCGGCGGTGGCTCCCGATGAGCTCACCCACCCGCGAGCTCACGCTGCGCCTGCTGCGCGGCGGCGGTGGCCACGACCGGCGGACCCACGCGTTGGCGGCACTGGCGGTGACCGTGGCCGTCACCGTCATCCTGCTGACCCTCGGGGTCAACGCAGCGCTGGCCAGTCGTGACGACCGCACGGCGTGGATGCGCCCGGCATCCACGACGACGAGTCCCGTTGCGCTGCAAGCGACCTCGACCACCTACCTCGATGGCAGGCCGGTCACCGTGGTGCGTCTCGCCGCGGTCGACGGCAGCGACGAGCTGCCCACCCCGCCCGGTCTCGGGCACTTCCCCGGGCAGGGCACGGCATACCTCTCGCCCGCGCTGGCCGACATCGTCGCCACGCGTCCGTCCACCAACGCGTGGGGCACCCCGACGGGCACACTCGGCGTCGACGCCCTCGTCGGACCCGACCAGCTCGCGGTCGTCCTCGGCGTCGCGCGGGATGACCCAGGTCTGCGAACTCCACACTGGCGCAACGCCATCGCGCCCGGCGACTACTCCGGACCTGTGCCGATCAAGGACTTCACCGGCACGCCCGCGTCCTCCTCCTCGAGCGAGCGGCAGTACGTCTCCCTCGGCATGGTCGCCTCTGTGCTGCTCGTCGTGCCCGTCCTGACCCTCGTCGGCGCGGCCGCTCGGCTCGGCGCGAGTCGCCGCGCCGGCCGCCTCGCCAGGATCCGGCTGGCGGGCACCCCCTCGCGCGTGGTCATCGGAGTTGCAGCCCTCGAGTCGGCCCTGGTCGCCCTGGTCGGTGGCCTGGCCGGGACCGCCGCGTATGCCGCGTTGCTGCTCGTCGTACGCAGCGTCCCCGTGGGCGGGTCGTCGTTCACGACGGGGCAGCTCTGGGTCGGGGCCGGTGTCTGCGGCCTCGTCGTCGCCGCGCTGATGGCCCTGTGCACCGGTTCAGCTCTCGTGCCGGTGCGTCGGGTGCTGCGGGACCCGCTTGCGGTCGCCGACCAGCACGCCACGACGCTGCCCGTGTGGTGGCGGCTCGGTGCCGCCGTGGTCGCGGTCGGGGCGTTCTGGAAGGTCACCCGGCAGGACGGACTTGAAGCCGTCACAGTCGTCGGGGCTTTCGCAGTGCTCTTCGGCACCCTCGCCGTCGTCGGGCCGGTCGCCGTGCGGCTGCTCGGCGCCTGGCAGCTGCGACGGGCCGGGCGTCGCGCCGACGCCGCCCGCCTCATCGCGGCCCGTCGGCTGATGGACGACCCGCGCGCCGGGTGGCGGGCCGTCTCCGGGCTGGTGATGGCGTCGTTCGTGGCCGGGTTCCTCGCCCTCTTCGCCCCCAGCGCCGGGCAGGTCGCCTGGGGCACGGGGAGCGGTTACGAGATCCTCGTGCCCGCCGAGCAGGTCGACCGTGGAGTCGCCCACGCCGAGCGAGCCCTGTCCGAGGCCGGTGTCCGCGCTCCCGTGCGCGCCGGCGACGGCAGCGGAGCCCTGATGGGCGTCACTGCCCAGGGCACCGAGACCGGTGCGGTCGTCGTGACGCTGCCCGCCGACCGAGCCACCGCCGACCTGGCCAGGGCGGCCCTCGTGCGCGCCTTCCCGTCCGCGCCAGCGGCCACGGGCGGCGACGTCACCGCGCGCGACGACGTCTACTCCCACGACTTCCAGCGGGCGACCTTCGTCGTGCTGCTCGTGAGTTTCCTCGTCGCCGCGGCGTCGACGGGCATCGTCGCAGCCGCGTCCGTGCTGGACCGCCGTGAGACGTGGCGACGACTCTGGCAGGCCGGCACCCCCGTCGCCGTGCTTGACCGGGCGCGCTCGCTGGAGAGCCTCTCGCCGGTGGTGGTGGGGGCCGTGCTGGCCATGGGCGTCGGGCTCTTCGCCGCTGCGCCCGTCACGCTCCAGCAGGGCGGCCCGGGCGTGACCGGCGTGCTCCTGCTGCTGGGCACGCTCGTCGTGGGCCGTGTGGCCGTCGGAGTCGCTGTCCGCAGCAGCCGGCCGTTGCTGCGACGCACCGCCCAGAACTGACCCTTTCCTCGCCAACCCCGTTCTCGACCAAGGAGATTCGTCATGCGCAAGTCCACCGTCATCATCCCGCTCCTCGTGCCTGCCGTCGTCGGCATCGGCGCGGTCGCCGCCGAGAAGAGCGCGCACAGCTCGCTCGACGGCGACCTGCGCTCCGCCGTCGCCCGGGTCCTGCCCGGTGAACGGGTGCAGGAGACCAACGTCCGCGGCCGCCCCTACCTGGTGAGCCGCCTCGAGGACCGCGTGTCCACGGCATACGTCTCGCTCGTGCCCGACGCACGAGCAGTGGAGCGCACGCTCCTCGTGCAGGAGCTCGACCTCGCCACCGGACGCGCGCGCCAGCTGCGCTACTTCGTGACCCTCCCGTATGCCGCCGGTGCGCGTGGGGTGCCCGTGCGCGACTCTGCGGGCGCCTACACCGACAGGGCCTCGGTCGACGGGCGTCGGGTCCGCTACTCGGCCGCGCTCGACGGTGACACCGTGCGCGTGTCTGCCTCGTCGGGATCGTCGCCCAAGGCGGTGAAGTCGCTGCAGGTCAAGGGAATGCACCTCGTCGGCAAGCCTGCTGCCAAGGAGGGCGGCGTCCTCGTCGAGCTCGTGGCAGCAGACGTCCCGACGCGACGGTCCTAGGCTTTGGGCATGCGCCGGTTGCTGCCCTGGGTCGTCGTCGGGCCGCTCGTGCCCGCGGCCCTGGTCGACCTCGTCTCCGACCCGCCGGTGGTCCTGTGGCTGGGTGAGGTTGTCGTGGCGGTTGGCTTGGCCGTGGCCTGCCTGCGGATCGCGCGCGAGCCTGGCGATCGTCCCGCCACTGGTCTGTCGGGTGGCCTCGCGGCCGGGCTCGCGGCCTGGCTGGTGGTGACGGTGGCCGCGGCCGTGACGCCGGTGTGGTTCTTCGCCCTGGCCTGGGTGGCAGTCGTCCTCGTCGGCGTGCTCGCGTCCCGCGCGCGTGGTCGCGCCGACCTCGCGCTGGTGGCAGCCGTCGCCGCGGTCGCGGTGCTGGCGCCACTGCCGATGGGGACCGCGGACGTCGGACTGGTGCTCACCCTGGCCATGGCGACGGCGATGAGCACCGCGATCGGCATCGGGCTGCTCGTGCGCAGCCAACGGGCCCAGACCTCGGCCCTGCGCCGGGCGGTCGTGACCGAGGAGCGCACGTCGATGGCGCGTGACCTGCACGACCTGGTTGCCCACGAGGTCACCGGCATCGTCGTGCTGGCCCAGGCCGCCGGCGGGGTCACCACCGACGCCCGCGCGCGGACCGCGTTCGAGCGGATCGAGGCGTCCGGGCACGAGGCGCTCGGCCAGATCCGCGCCATGGTGCAGGCATTGCGGGACGCCTCGGACGATGCCGGGGCCGGACCCGCCCTGGCGCCCACCGGGCACGGCACGGCCGCGCTGCGCGAGCTGGTCGCGGACTTCGCGGCATCCGCGCCGGCGGACGTCGCGGTGGACATCGCGGAGGTCGAGCTCGACCCCGCGAGCGACTCAGCCGTCCAGCGCCTGGTGGCCGAGGCGCTGACCAACGTGCGTCGGCACGCGGCCGGAGCCGAGTCGGTGGAGGTGCACGTGCGGCCCGATGTCCAAGGGCGAGCCCTGGTGGTCCGGGTCGCCAACGACGGCGCCGGCAGCGGTGGGCTCGGCC
The DNA here is from genome assembly GCA_023420415.1 of Actinomycetes bacterium. Classification (GTDB taxonomy): domain Bacteria; phylum Actinomycetota; class Actinomycetes; order Actinomycetales; family Dermatophilaceae; genus Pedococcus. The sequence continues at coordinate 183,018 of JAEZWF010000012.1, forward strand.
AGGGGAGTGGCTACGGGCTGGTCGGGGTGCGCGAACGGCTGGCCCTCGTGGGTGGCGAGCTGGTCGCTGGTCCGGTCGAACCGGGGTCGTGGGTGACCGAGGCGCGAATCCCGCTGCCGCCCAAGGGAACCGACACTGCTACGGCATCGTCGGCGGCAGCCGGGACGAGTGAGGAGGCGCCGTGATCCGGGTGGTCCTGGCCGACGACCAGGAGATGGTGCGCATGGGGTTCGCGATGATCCTCGAGGGCGCTGGGGACATCGACGTCGTGGCCCAGTGCAAGGACGGCGCCGAAGCAGTCGAGGCGATCCGGCGCGAGCGACCCGACGTGGCGCTGCTCGACATTCGCATGCCCCGGCTCGACGGCCTGGAGGTGACCCGCCAGGTCGCCGACCTCACTCGCGTCGTCATCGTCACGACCTTCGACCACGACGAGTACGTCGACCGCGCCCTCGCCCTGGGGGCCTCCGGCTTCCTGCTCAAGGACTCCGGACCACAGCTGCTCGTGTCCGGGGTGCGGGCAGCCGCATCGGGCGACGCCCTCATCAGCCCCGAGCTCACCGTGCGGCTGCTCGAACGCACCCGCACCGCCGGAGCGGACCGCCCCACCGTGCCGGGCGTGGCCGACCTCACCGACCGCGAGCTCGAGGTCGCCAGACTCGTCGCACGCGGTCGCACCAACGCCGAGATCGCCACCGAGCTGTTCATCTCCCTCGGCACCGTCAAGTCGCACCTCGCGTCCATCCAGGCCCGGCTCGGCGCCCGCAACCGCGTCGAGATCGCCGCCCGCATCTGGGAGTCCGGCGCCATCTGAGGCCCACACCCCGGCTCGCCCGGCACGGACCGGCCGAATGGCCGAGCCCACCCGATGCAAACCGGTCGCAGGACCGATGCGCCGGCCACGCGGCATACGCGAATCTGCTTGGTATGAAACGCATCGCCACCCTCGACTCGATCCGCGGCCTCGCGCTGTGCGGAATCCTCACCGTCAACGCACCCGCCGTCCTCGGCCTCGGCGGCGAACCCGGCCCCAACGCCACCCGTGAGCTGCTCGGGCTCGCCGTGCAGGAGCGGTTCTTCCCGCTGTTCTCGTTCCTGTTCGGCATCAGCTTCGGCATCATGGTCGCCCGTGCCGAGCGCCGCGGCACCCCGTACCGCGCTGCGCTCGGGCGCCGCCTCGGGTTCCTGCTCGCGCTCGGCGGGCTGCACCAGCTGCTCCAGCCGGGCGAGGCGCTGCTGCCCTACGCCATCGTCGGCCTGGTCCTGCTCCTGCCCGCGACGTGGTGCCCCACCTGGGCGGCCGGTCTCACCGCCGTGGCGCTCACCGGCGCAGGTGTCGCGTTCGGTGGCATGGCGCTCGTGCCCGGCCTGCTCCTGTCCGGGTATGCCGTGGCGCGACTCGGCTGGGCCACCCGCCTCGACGCCTCGCGGCCGTGGGTCCCGCTGGCTGTTGCGGCCGCCGCCGGCGCGGCCGCGACGCCGCTGCTCATGCGGCTGGCCGACGCACCACACACGATGGGCTTCAGCAAGACGTCCACGGTCGCGGGACTGCTCCTGGCCACCACGTATGCCGCGCTGGTCACCGCCGCGATGGCCTCACCCCTGCGCCGCGCCGTCTCCGGCGTGCTGGAGCCGTTCGGGCGGATGGCGCTGACCAACTACGTCTCGGCGACGCTGGTCCTCGTCGCAGCCAAGCCGTTCCTGGGGCAGCTGGGCGTCGACGGCACGTCCGACGGCATGCTGCGGATGCTGGGCTGGTGCGGCGTGCTGCTCGTCGTCCAGTGGGTCGTGAGCCGGCTGTGGCTGGCCCGGTTCGGCCAGGGTCCGCTGGAGCTGGTCTGGCGCAAGGTCACCTGGCTCCAACCCCGAGTCTTCGGAAGATCTTTCTGCCTCCAGCCAGCAAGATCCTCCGAAGACTCGCGGCAGCCGCGGGCCTGTGGATGACGGCACGGAGGTCGGCCGGGACTTCGGCACAGTTGACCGATGGGTGGGGCACGCGCGGGGATCGACTGGGCCATGCTGCGCCGGTATGCCGACCGGCAGGCCGACCTGGTCACGCGCGCCCAGTGCATCGAGGCGGGCCTGACCGACAACGTCCTCGCGCACCGGCTGGCGACGGCGAGGTGGTTGCGGGTCCACGACGGGGTGTTCCTCACCAAACCGGGCAGGGATGACTGGCTCAGCCGCGCCCTGGCCGCGCTCCTCTACGCCGGCGTGGGGCTGGAGCCCACCCATGCCGCCCTGGCGGGTCGCAGCGCCCTGCACCTGTGGGGGCTGGAACGAGCCGAGCCCCCTGTCGTCGAGGTGGTGGTCCCGGAAACGCGTCGGGTGACGCCGGCCGCGAACGTGCGCATCCGGCGGGTCAGCAGGTTCGCCTCGGTGATCGAACCCACTGCCGAGCCACATCGCACGTCCGTGGTCGCCTCCGTCCTGGACGTCGCCACCCACGGGACGCCGCTCGACGCCCTGTCCCTGGTGGCTCGCGCGGTGCAGAAGGAGATGGTCACGGCCAGACAGCTGCGCCAGGAGATCGTCGCCCGCGGTGGTCACCGGCACTCCAAGCTCCTCAAGGCAGCACTGGCCGATGTCGAAGAGGGGGCGGAGAGCGGGGCCGAGGTCCTCTACATCCGCGACGTCGAGCGAGCGCACGGACTGCCACCCGCCACTCGGCAGGCCCGGTCGACAGGGATCAACGGCAACCAGCGTCACGACAACCGCTACGACAAGTTCCGCCTTGTCGTGGAGGTCGACGGCCGACTCGGACACGAGACCTGGTCCGACCGGGTCCGCGACGGACGCCGGGACCGAGGCCAGCTGGCGGCGGACCACGTCACGATCAGGGTCTTCTTCGCCGATGTCGCGGTCACGCCCTGCCAGACGGCGGGTGACATTGCCACGGTGCTGCGAGCCCGAGGGTGGAAGGGCCACCCGAGGCCGTGCCGTCGCGCCACCTGCACCGTGGCGGACGCCTGACCCGCGAGTCTTCGGAGGATCTTGCTGCCTCCAGCCAGCAATATGTTCCGAAGACTCGCACAGCGCTGGGGTGGCGGGAGCGGCGAGCCCGCGCGGGTAGGCTCGCCGCGAGATGAGTGAGCCCACGCAGATCGTGCCGCAGCCGAGTCCCGCGGACCCGCCCCAGACGACCGGGTATGCCGCTGACGCGCCTGCCGCTGCCCAGCCGGCGACCAGCGGTGTCGCCCCCGGCCCGACCCACGGCGCCGCGGCACCCACGGTGCCCGTGCCCGCCCACCCGGGCGACGCGGCATACCTGCCAGCGCCCACCCCCGCGGCGCACCAGCCCGGCCAACCCGGCGCGCACCCCGACCGCCCCTACGTCACCATCGTGCTGCCCTGCTACAACGAGGGCGAGCACGTGCTCCAGGAGATCGAGCGCATCACCGCGGCGATGAACGCCAGCGAGTTCACTTACGAGCTGCTGTGCATCGACGACGCCTCCACCGACAACACCCTCGAGGTGCTGCACCAGGCGGCTCGCGACTACGCCAACATCCGCGTCATGCCGTTCCGCCGCAACGGCGGCTCCGGCACGGCCCGCCGCATCGGCACCCAGCAGGCCTACGGCGAGATCGTGGTGTGGACCGACGCCGACATGACCTACGAGAACGAGAAGATCCCCGACCTCGTGCGGATCCTGCGCGACGACCCGAGCTACGACCAGGTCGTCGGCGCCCGCACCACCGAGGAGGGCACGCACAAGTGGGCGCGCGTCCCCGCGAAGTGGCTCATCCGCAAGATCGCCGAGAAGCTCAGCAACCAGAAGATCCCCGACCTCAACAGCGGGCTGCGCGCATTCCGCCGCGAGGTCTCACTGCCCTATCTTCGCCTGCTGCCACCGGGATTCAGCTGCGTCACGACGATCACGCTGGCGTTCCTGTCCAACCAGCACGACATCAAGTACGTGCCGACGACCTACGCCAAGCGCGCCGGCGTCTCCAAGTTCCACTTCGTCCGCGACGCCTACCGCTACATCCTGCAGGTGCTGCGCATGGTGATGTACTTCGACCCGCTCAAGGTCCTCATGCCACCGGCGTTGTGGCTCATCGTGATCGGCGTGGTCAAGGCCATCGTCGACATGGTGCGGCACCCGTTCTACTTCCCGGCCTCGACGGTGCTGCTCATCGTCAGCGGCATCATGATCGGGTCGCTCGCGCTGCTCTCCGACCTCGTCGTGAGATCCCGGACGGGCGTGTGAGCGAGGGCGTGCGCGAGGGGGCCGGTATGCCGTGTGGTCGGGGGTGGCAATGACGGGCGCCCCTGCGACGCTGCGCTCCGCGGCGACCACGTCATCGTCGGACAGCGCCGCGCTCAAGGTCGCGGTCGTCGGCCCGACCCATCCCTACAAGGGTGGCGTCGCGGCGCACACGACGACCCTCGCGCACGAGCTGGCCGCGGCGGGGCACGACGTGACGCTGGTGTCCTGGTCGCACCTCTACCCGAGCAGGCTCTACCCGGGAGAGCAGGCCGTCCCCGGCGGTGCGCCCGACGTCGAGCCCTTCCCGCGCACCGTGCGCGCACTGTCGTGGGCGCGCCCCGACACCTGGGTGCGGACGGGCCGACGGCTGCGTGGCTTCGACGCCATCGTCGTCGTGCACGTCATCCCGGCGATGGTGCCGGCGCACCTGGCCCTCCTGCGGGCTGCCGGCGCCGGGCGCAAGGCGACCAGCTCACCCGCCATCGACACCGGTCGCCCGCGCAGCGTGGTCATCGCCCACAACGTGCTGCCGCACGAGACCCATGTCGGCGACCGCGAGCTGATGCAGCAGTTCTTCGAACGCGTCGACACCGTGCTGGTCCACAGCGACGAGCAGGCCCGGTTGGCCTACGAGCTGCACGCACCGCGCGTGTCGGTCACCGACCTGCCACCGCACCTGCCCGGGGGTCCGCCCATCGAACGGCCCTCCTACGACGGGCCCACGCGTCTGCTCTCGCTCGGCATGGTGCGCGACTACAAGGGCGTCGACCTGCTCATGGAGGCCCTCGCCCAGGTGCCCGGCCCGACGCTCACGGTGGCGGGGGAGATGTGGGGCTCGAGCGGCGAGCGGGTCCGCGAGCTGGCCCGCGACCCGCGACTGCGCGGCCGCGTCGAGGTCCACGGCGGCTACGTCCCCGCCGACCGGCTCGCGCCGCTGCTCGCCACCCACGACGTCCTGGCCCTGACCTACCGCCACGCCACCGCCTCGCAGAACGCCCTCCTCGGCCAGCAGCACGGCCTGCCCGTGCTCGCCTCCGACGTGGGCACGTTCGGCAGCCAGGTGCGCGACGGCGTCGACGGCCTGCTCGTGCCTCCCGGTGACCAGGCCGCGCTCGTCGCCGCGCTGCGTCGCCTCGCCGAGCCCGGGTATGCCGCGCGGCTGCGTTCCGCAGTCCGCGCGCCCGACCTGTCGGGGCCGTGGGCGAGGTACGTCGGCGCCCTCGAGGCCCTGGCCGCGGTCGAGCCGGCCGTCGAGCCCGAACCCGACGCCGGTGGCCCCGGCGACGACGACCTCGACGGCTCCGCCCGCGGCCTGGTGGGAAGTCTTCGCCACCGCGCGGGATCCGTGGTGCGACAGGTGATCTCGGCCTCTCGGCCGGAGGTGCAGCTCGGTCCCACGGACCTGCCGGAGTGGATCCGCCCCTCCGACATCCTCGCGGACGCCGCCGATGCCGACGAGGCGAAGTCGTTCGCCCGTCAGCTCGGTCTGCCGCGCTGCAACGACGGCATCTCCGCGTGGGCGGCCCTCGGCACCCTGGCCGCCATCGTCCGTGTCCGCGACGACGGCCGGCGCAGCGCCGTCATCGTCGACGAGAGCGGCAGCCGCTCCCCGTTGTCGCGGTGGGCCCGTGCCATCGGGTTCGCGCCGGTGGAGCTCGAGCTGACCGGGCGCAGGTCCAGCGTCGAGGTCCTCGACGTCGACACCGCCTCCCTCGACGTCATCGTCCGGATCCACCCCGGCGGCTGCGACGCCGACGACATCGACGAGGCCATGAGCCAGGCCTCCTGGGCGCTCAGGTCCGGCGGACTGCTGTGCGTCACCCTCCCCATCGGCCACGCCGGCGCGGAGGGCGCCCTCGGGCCGGCCGAGGTGCGCGGCGTCCTCGCCCGGTCCCACGACCTCGGGTTCGTCCTCGTCGGGGACCTCGACGGTGACATCACCGGGCGCATGCGCCAGGCGGGCGGCGCCACAGCACGCACCGACGCGGCATACGGGCTCCTGCGCCTGACCCTGCGGAGGCGCTGAGTGAACCGCTCGCGCGTCGTCACGACGTTGCGCATCGTCCTCGCCGTCCTCGTCACGGCCGGGGTCACCTACGCGATCGCCAAGAACTGGACCGAGGTGTCGGCCGACCTGCGGCGCATGAGCCCGGGCACCATCGCGCTCGCAGCCGTGGTCGGCTGGGTGCCGCCGGTGCTGACCGTCCTGGTGTGGCGGCGCCTGCTCGCCGACCTCGGGTCGCCCATCCACCTGGCCCCGGCCGGCGGGATCTTCTTCGTGGGGCAGCTCGGCAAGTACGTGCCCGGGTCGGTGTGGGCGATCGTCGCCCAGACCGAGATGGCGGCCCGGTTGCACATCCCGCGCCGCCGCACCGCCGTCACCGGGCTGCTCAACGTCGGGCTGGCCGCGGTCTGCGGGTTCATCGTGGGGCTGCCGGCGCTGCCGCTGCTCATCACCCGCGAGTCGACCGCCTCCACCGGATGGGTGCTGCTGCTCGTCGTGCCGCTGCTGGTCCTCGTGCTGTGGCCGCGACTGCTCAACGCCGTGATCGCCCTCGGCCTGCGGGTGCTGCGACGGGAGCCGCTGGAGCACCAGCTGTCGGGGAGCGCCGTCCGCTTCGCCGTGGTGGTCTTCTGCCTGTCGTGGTTCAGCTCCGGGGTCTCGGTCTGGGTCCTCGCGCGCACGCTCGCGCCCGAGGGCGTCGACGAGGGTCGGCTGGCGCTGGCGACGATGTCGGGTTTCGCACTGGCGGCGGCGGTGTCGATGTTCACCGTGGTGCTGCCGGCAGGGGTGGGCGTGCGCGAGGGGCTGCTCGTGCTGCTGCTCGGCCCGATCATCACGGTCCCGGCTGCCGCCGCGGTGGTCGTGGTGAGCCGCTTCCTCACGGTGCTCGCCGACGTCCTCTTCGCCGCGATCGGGTGGGTGTGGGCGCGGTCGCACCACCTCATCACCTCGCGGGAGGAACGCGCCGCCGACCGGATCGTGGTGCCCGAGGACGAGGCGGGATAGGTTTCCCCAATGACCAATCCAGACGAGGCGGGGGTCTCCGGACAGGTCGCCGCTCCACCCGGGGGCCCGCTGCTGGCCGTCGCGAAGCGCGCCGCCGAGCACGTCCTGTGGACGCGGGTGGCAGTCCAGCGCCGGGCCGAGGCCAGGCGGGGGTATGCCGCGAACCGGCCGGTGCCGCGCAGCGTGTCACCCACCGCTGTGCTCGGCACCGAGGCTGACTGGCAGCGCGCGGTCGAGGAGGCCAAGCACCTGCGCCTGCCGCTGCACCGTGACCTGCCGAAGAACTGGGACGCCCTGGGCGCCGTCGCGGCCGTGCTCACCCTGGCCGACGACGGCTCCCGCACCGCGCGGGTGATGGACGCGGGCTCGGCGCGCTACTCGCCGGTGCTGCCCTGGTTGCGGCTGTACGGCCTTGGGGCGCAACGCAACTCGCTGCTCGGCATCAACCTCGAGTTTGGCGACGAGGTGCACCGTGACGGGGTGTCGTTCCGCCACGGCGACGTCACCGCGACCGGTCTGCCCGATGCCTCGCTCGACGCGATCACCTGCATGTCCGTCATCGAGCACGGGGTGCCGCTCGAGCCGTTCCTGCGCGAGTCCGCGCGGGTCCTTCGGCCCGGTGGCATCCTCACCGTGTCGACCGACTACGACCAGGAGCCGCCGGACACCACCGGCCGCACGGCCTACGGCAGCGAGGTGCACATCTTCGGCCCCGCCGACATCAGCGAGCTGGTGCAGACCGCGCAGGCCGCAGGGTTCGAGCTGGTCGGCGACCTGTCGACCTCGGACTCCCTCGCCCACGCCGAGCGCCCCGTCCACTGGGACCGGGTCGGCCTCGACTACACCTTCATCCTGCTGACCTTCCGCCGTCGCTGACCCCGGCACAAGTGCCGACCCGCAGACGCACGTATGCCGCCCGCGGTGAGCGGGCGGCATACGTGAAACTGCTTGTGGGAGTAGGCCGATCAGGCTGCGCCCGGCTCCTGGGTGTCGTCCTTCGGGTACTTCTTGACGAAGTCGACGACGACCTGCCCGGACAGGTCACCACACTGCTGGCGGTGGCCCGCCTCCTTGGCCCAGTGCGACAGGACGTAGGGCTTGCCCTGCGGGAACGCGCCGCGGCTCGGGTCCCACTCGACGGCCTTGAACTTGCCGCTGGCCTCGGGGACCTTGTTGGCCTTGTCGGCGATCTCCTTGAGCAGGCTGGTGTCCTTCACCTTGGTCCCGTCGTACCAGAGGATCGTGTAGCCGTGCTCGAGGTTGTGGACCAGCGTCTCCAGCGGCGGCCGGTCGGTCGCGGTGTAGAAGTCGCGGCCGCTCACGTCGGGCTGGGCGAAGTGCTGCCCGTGCGACGGCGGCACCGTCTCGTAGGTCGCCGAGGTCTTGTCGGGCTGGTTCGTCCCCGGCCCGATGTGCTCGCCGCTGCCGGTGGACGCGTCGTTGGTGATCGGGTCGCAGTGCGCGGCGGCGACGGTCACGCCGAGGTTGGGCAGCTGCTGGGAACGGGCGTCGCCCAGCGCGTAGACGACGACCCCGGCGATGCCGGCGAGCAGCGCGACGCAGGCGGCGATGACGATCATGCGGACCCGGCGCTCGCTGGCCTTCTGCTGCTTCTGGATCTCGGCCAGGCGGGCCTTGCGGTCCTTGCTCGCGCGCTTGTTGCTCACGGTGTCCTCGGGGGTTTCGGGGGAGCTGTGGGGGCAGGTCGCGCAGAGTCTACGTGGACTCACCGGGGTGGCCGTCACCTCCACCGGTCACACTGGTGCTCGTGCCCCCACCCGCAGCCCCCGCCGAGTCGACGCGCGTGTGGCGTCCGGGGCGCCCGACCTCGGTGGGGTTGATCGTCTCGGCGTTCCGGCGCGGTGCCGGCGACCCGACGTTCCAGTCCGACCGGGGCGACGGCTGGTGGCTCGGGCTGCCCACACCCGAGGGGCCTGCGACGCTGCGGCTCGTGCAGCGCGACGACCTCGGCGAGGTCGCGGCCAGCGCGTGGGGCGAGGGTGCCCAGTGGGTCCTGCACCAGTTGCCCTCCTTCCTGGGTGGTGACGACGACGACAGCGGGTTCGTGGCGCACCACCCGCAGGTGGCCAGGGCCATGCGCCGGTATGCCGCGTGGCGGGTGCCGCGGTCGGGTCTGGTGATGCACGCGTTGGTGCCGGCCGCGATCGAGCAGAAGGTGACGGGGCAGGAGGCGTTCGGGGGCTACCGCGTCCTGGTCCACCGGTTCGGCTCGCGCGCGCCCGGCCCGGGCGAGGCCCGCAGGTTGTGGGTGGCGCCGACCGCGCAGAAGTGGGCAGCGATCCCGTCGTGGGAGTGGCTCCGCGCCAGCGTCGACGGTGCCAGGTCGAGCACCGCGGTGCGGGCAGCGAAGGTGGCCGGCCGGCTCGAGCAGTGCACGAGCCTGCCGTGGGAGGAGGCGCGGGCCCGGTTGCGGACGGTGCCCGGCATCGGCGTCTGGACGGCCGCCGAGGTGGCCCAGCGGGCGCTCGGCGACCCCGATGCCGTGAGCTTCGGCGACTACCACGTCGCCAAGAACGTCACGTGGGCCCTCACCGGTGAGGCGCTGGGCGATGAGGAGATGGCCGAGCTGCTCGAGCCCTACCGAGGGCATCGGTTCCGCGCGCAGCGGCTGCTCGAGCTGGAGGCCGGCATGCGTCCGCGGCGTGGGCCGCGAATGGCCCCACGCACCCACCTGCCGACCGGTCGCTGAGGCGACCACGCGGCATACCCCGCCAGGCCCTCAGCGCTCGGTGTAGGTGAGGCGGGCGCGGTGGTCACCGGCCTCACCGACGAACGGGTCGGTTGCGATGCGTGCCGAAAAGCCTTCTCCCCACATGGCCACCGCGACACGGGCGACCGCCAGACCGACCTGGTATGCCGTGTCGGCGCTGACCTCGAGGACGCCGGGTTCCGAGGCGTCGCCACCGCAGCCACGGACGGCGGGGTCCATGCTCGCGATGGCCAGGGCGCGCTCGACCCGCACCCGGGTCTCCTCCGGTGCCACCGACGGGATGAGCCACGGGTCGGCGTGCAGGGCCCCGGGCTCGACGCCGAGCGATGCCCGCACCGCCTCGGCGCGGCCGTAGTCGAACCAGTCCTCGCGCCCGACGCGAATGAGCGCCCGCGCCCCCGGGCCGCTCTCCTCCTGGGCCCAGCCGGTGCCGCGCACCACCGCGGCCGGCACGTGGGCGGTCTTGCCCTTGACCAGCTCGGCTGCGGCGGCCAGCTCGTCACCGACGGCCCGCGTCGTGACGGAGAGGGGAGCGCCGTCCGCATCGACGCCGCCACGCAGGTCGTCGACGACGGCGACACCACTGGCTCCCAGGGCGAAGTCTGTCTGCCCCGCCCGCCAAGGGCGCCCGGCCGTGTCACTGACGACGACCCCGAGCCGGCTCAGCCCGGTCGCCGCCAGCAGACCGGTCCGCAGCCGGTCGGCCTCGGCATCCGGGTCGTGGGGCAGCAGCAGGAGCCGGTCGACGCCACCGGTGTTGGACGCGTCGACGCCGGCGGCCGCCATGACCGGGCCGCTGCGTGCCTGGACGATGCGGGTCAGGCGGTCACCGGCCACGCGCTCGGCCACCACGCGCACCGTCTCGGCCTCGACGACGGCGGCCTTGTCGGTCGAATCAGCCCACAACCCAAGGGATTTCGACACGATCTTGCTGGACAGCACGACGATGTCGCCGTCGGCCAGCTCGACACCGGTGTGCGTGCAGCCCTCCAGCAGCAGAGCCACGAGGTCGTCATCGGCGCGGACCTCGGGGATCCCGTCGATCCCCGTGACGACCAGTGACGGCACGTCAGGACTCACGCAGCTCGAGGGCGAGGTCGAGGGCGCCTCCCGCGAGGTCGGCCGCCGCGGCGCGGTCCGACATCAGCAGTGGCCGCCCGCGGACCTGGGCCCTGGGCAGCCGCACGTCCCGCTCGTCCTCCTCGGACACCAGCCACCCGTCGAGGAAGTCCTCGTAGAGCGACGCGACCCCGGCTGCCGTCGAGTCGACGCCGATCGCGCTGAGGCAGGCGTCGGCATGCCCACGCACCGGCATACCGCCGATGATGGGAGAGACGCCGACGACGGGAGCGCGCGACCCACGCAGCGCGTCCCGCACCCCGGGCACGCCCAGGATGATGCCGATCGAGACCACCGGGTTGCTCGGCGGCAGCAGGATGACGTCGGCCTGCCGGATGGCCTCCAGCACGCCGGGGCCGGCGGTGGCCTGGTCCATGCCGACGGCGGCGAACCGCTGGGCCGGCACCGAGGCCTGCATCCGCACCCACCACTCCTGGAAGTGCACCGCACGCTGGCCCTCGGCGTCCTCGATGACGACATGCGTCTCCACCGGGTCGTCGGTCATCGGCAGCAGGGTGATGTCACGCTCGGGCAGGCCCCACCGCTGCGCCAGCCGCCCCGTCACCTCCGAGAGCTTGAGCCCGAGCCCGAGCCACTGCGAACGGATGATGTGGGTGCCGAAGTCGAGGTCGCCGAGGGCGAACCACTGCGGCTGCGCCCCGTATGCCGCGAGCTCGCCCTGGACGCGATGGCTCTCGTCGGCGCGTCCCCACCCCTGGCCCTCGTGCACGCCCTCACCCAGGGTGTAGACGAGCGTGTCGAGGTCGGGGCAGACGCGCAGGCCGAAGAGGGTGATGTCGTCACCGGTGTTGCCGATGACGGTGAGCGAGGCGTCGGTGAGGTCGTCCCGGGTGTCGAGGTGGTCCCGCAGTCCCCGGAGGAAACGGGCCCCGCCGACACCCCCTGCGAGGGCGGTGATGCGCATGACCAGCAGTCTTGCGCACCCGGCGGCGCACGCGGGCGCGGGGGCCGAGGCAGTCCGGCCCACCGCGGCCGCCGGAGCCGCCACCGGCCCCTTACGTCAGGTCACCCAGTTGGAGCAAATATCACTGTTCGGCTTGACGAACGACGTATGACACGCGTGTAATTCCAGTGTTGTGACCGTCCGACACGAGCCGGCGGCACGGTCAGGGTCGAGGAGGAAGTCGTGCAGGAACTTCAGTTGATCGCCCTCGACGGGGGCGACGAGGGCGAGTTGTCGTGGCAGGAGCGGTCGCTGTGTGCGCAGACCGACCCTGAGGCGTTCTTCCCGGAGAAGGGCGGCTCCACCCGCGAGGCCAAGAAGGTCTGCGTCGGGTGCGAGGTGCGGGCCGAGTGCCTCGAGTACGCACTCGCCCACGACGAGCGCTTCGGCATCTGGGGCGGGCTGTCCGAGCGCGAGCGTCGCAAGCTCAAGAAGCGTGCGGTCTAGTCGCCGGCCACGGCGGCACCCCGTGACGAGCGCATGACCCTTGCCCCACCCCAGCACGGCCTGACCGAGCCCGCGGACACACCGACGGCCCGGGCTTTCGTGACCGCCGTCCTCGTCCTGCGTGGTCCGAGGTCGGCCCTCGCCGACACCCTCGACGCCCTCGCGCGTCAGACCCGCAGCCCCGAGCGACTCCTCGTCGTCGACCCCGGCACCGACGGCAACGCCGTCGAGAGCGTGCGCGCCCACCGTGGTCTGGCCGAGGCGATTCCCGACATCTCCTACGTCACCGTCACCGCACCCTCCTCCCTGGCTGCCGCCGTCCAGCTCGCCCTGGACACACTCAAGCAGCGCCCACCGACAGCGCCCGCCGACACCGGCGGACTCGACGACACGGGCAGCACCGGCCAGCCGGCACCGGTCGAGCACGTCTGGGTCCTCACCTCGGACAGTGCCGCCGCGCCGATGACGCTGGCCCGCCTGCTCGACGCGGTGCGCCGCAGCCCGTCGGTCGCCGTCGCCGGCCCCAAGCTGATGGACTGGACCGCCCCCACCGGGCTGCGGTCGGTCGGGGTGCAGCTGACCCGCACCGGCCGCGTGATCCCCTCACCCGCCCCCGGCGAGCCTGACCAGGGCCAGTACGACCGCCGCACCGACGTGCTCGCGGTCCCGGCCACCGGCATGCTCGTCGAGCGACCCCTCTTCGACTCACTCGGCGGCCCCGACCGCGCCCTCGGTGACTTCGGCGCCGATGTCGACTTCTCCTGGCGCGCCCAGCAGTCCGGCCGCCGCGTGGTCGTGGTGCCGCGCGCCACGTTGCGCACCGGGGCGCCCGTCCGCGACGACGACGAGGACACTGCCGCGCCGGCCGACCCCGTCCACCGTGTCCGCCGGCAGGCCCGTCGTGCCGCGCTGGCCCGGTGCTCGTGGTTCGCGCTGCCCTTCCTCGCGCTCTGGCTCGTTGTCTCCAGCGTCCTCGCGGCGCTGGCCCTGCTCGTGGCCAAGCGCCCCCGCGCGGCCTGGGCCGAACTCGCGGACATCGGGGCCGTGCTCACCCCGGGGCGGGTGCTCGGGGCGCGCTGGCGATCGCGCGGCACCCGCGCCGTCCGCCGCCGCGACCTGACCGGCCTGTTCGTCCCGCGCCGGGTCGTGCTGCGCCACACCGCCGACCTCATCCACGACCAGGTCAGCTTCGACGACGACCCGCAGGCAGCCACCCGAGCCGGCGCCGCGACCGGTGGGTCTGCGGAGTCCGGACCCGTCGCCGACGAGTCCGAGGACCTCAACGTCCTCGGCGAGACCTGGCTGACCCGCGCCATCCGCAACCCCGGCCTCCTCGCCGTGGCCCTCATGACCGTCGCCGGCATCGTCGCGACCCGGCAGATGGGTGGCACCTTCGCCGCCCGCCTCGACCAGGGGGTCACCGGCGGTGAGCTCCAGGGCGTGACCGCAGGTCCGAGTGCGCTGTTCCGCAGCTGGCTCGACGGCTGGCACGGCGCCGGTCTCGGTACTGCAGCCGAAGCCGGCCCGCACCTGCCCGTCCTGGCCGGGCTGGCCTGGCTCGTCACCCACGTCCCGTTCGCCGCGGCGCCGGCCTCCCCGGTCGGCGCAGTGGTGACGCTGCTGCTCACCTTCGCGCTCCCGCTGGCCACCCTGGCGGCATACCTCGCAGCCCGGGTCGTGACCCACTCGCGATGGCCGCGCGCGCTCGCCGCGCTGGCGTGGGCGACCTCGGCCGTGGTCGTCACCGCGATCGGCGCCGGCCGCCTCGGTGCGGTCGTCGCGGCGATCGTGCTGCCGTTCGTCGCGGCCGGACTGACGCTCGTGGCGCGCCGCGGTGGCACGACCACGAGCACTGCCGCCACGGCCATCGGCATCGCCGTCCTCGGGGCGTTCGTCCCCGCGCTCGCGGCGCTCGCCCTCCTCGCGGCGCTCGCCATCGTCGTCGCCGGACGTGGGTCGGCCCGCTGGCGCGGCGCGGCCCTGGTCGTGCTGCCACTGGTCCTGCTCGGCCCGTGGGTGGGGACCCTCGTCGACCGGCCCGAGCTGGTCCTCAGCGGGCCCGGCCTGTCGGTGTGGGGTGACCCGCAGGCGCTGCCGTGGCAGCTCGCGCTCCTGCACCCGGGCGGTCCCGGCTCCTACCCCGTCCTGCTCTCGGTGCCCCTCGTCGTGGCCGGGCTGCTCGGCCTGGTGCGCGTGGGAGGGCGCGGGCGTGCGGCGTCCGTCGTCGCGGTCGTGGGGCTTCTCGGGCTCGCGTATGCCGTGCTGGCGCCCCGCCTGGAGCTCGGCACCGTGCCAAGTGGGCTGGCGCAGGCCGGCGAGCCCGTGACGGCGTGGGCGGGCACGGGGCTGTTCGTGTGGGCCCTGGCCCTGGTGGCCATGGCACTGCTGGCCGCAGACGGGCTTCCCGTGAGCCGCACCCGCGGTGGCTGGGTGGCCATGACCCGCTGGCCCGTCGGGCTCGCGCTCATCACCGCCGTCGTGCTCAGTGCGGGCTGGACTGCGGTGCGCACCACCGGCAATGAGGTCGGCGCGTTCACCGACCCGCGCCCGGCGGTCGCCATCGACCAGGCCAGTGGCGGCTTCTCCAACCGGATGGTCCTGCTGACCCCGGCGGGCACGGGCTACACCTACTCCCTGCTGGGCCGCGAGCCCGGTGACGTGGCGCGCAGCCTGCCGGCCCGCGCCACCGACTCCGCTGACGACAGCGCGCTCGCCGACAGCGTCGCGGCGCTGTTCAGTGACGCGGAAGGCTCGGGCGGCCGGTCGCCGGCCAAGGCGTTGTCCGACCAGGCCGTCGGGTTCGTGGGCGTGCGCACGTCGGAGAACGACCCACGAGTCCGCACCCTCGACGCAACAGCTGGCCTGAGCCGGTTGGGCGAGCACGACGGTGTGCTGTTCTGGCGCGTGCTGCCCGGTGGCGGGGCCGCCGAGGACAGCGTCGCCCCCTCCCGCGCGCGGCTGGTGACGGCCAAGGGCGAGCGGGCAGTCCTGTCCACCGGCCCGCACGGAGCCCTCAGCGCGCGCCTCGCGGTGCCCGCGGGCGCCACCCTCGTCCTTGCCGAACCGTCCGCCTGGACCCGCCACGCCAGGGTGACCAGCGACGGCACCGTCCTGGCCCCGACCGGTGACCGGGCGGCATACCCCCTCCCGGCGGGGGCGCACACGGTCACCGTCGACGTGCTGCCGGGTGAGCAGTGGTGGCGCTGGGTGCAGGGAATCACCTTGCTGGTGCTGGCTTTCCTCGCCATCCCGTTCGGCAACCGCGCGTCCCGGAGGCGAGCATGAAGTTGTCCATCGCGGGCCTCGCCCGCGCCTGTGTCGTCGCGGCCGCCGGAGCCGGGATCGTCGCCGCCGCCACGCAGGTCGACGGCACGGTCGCGCTCGGCTCGCAGCCGAGCCGGCCCAGTGCCACGAACGCCCCGAGCGGCGGCGCGGTCACCGCCTCGTCCCTCACCTGCCCCGGGTCGGAGCTGACCGGCGTCCCCGGCGTCGACGACATCCGCACCGACACCACCGTGGCCGCGGCAACCGCGCCCGAGTCGGCGCTGGACGGCCTGCAGACGTCCGGGACGAAGGGGTCCGTCAAGCTGCTCACGATGGCGGGCAAGCCGCTCACCGAGGCCGGTTCGCAGCGCGGCGTGAGCATCAAGGCCGGTGTCGACCGCGGCACGAGCGTCGAGGTCACCGGCGAGGGTGCCCTGGCGCCCGGGCTGGCCGCCTCGCAGTCCTGGCTGGTGAAGTCGGGTGACCGCCGCGCCCTCGCGTCGAGCACCTGCGGCCGCACCGGCACCGACCTGTGGCTCCTCGCCGGTGGTGGCGCACCGGGCCGACAGGAGCGGCTCGTGCTGACCAACCCGGGCGGCAACCCGGTCACCGTCGACGTCTCGCTCCACGGGCCGGACGGCAAGGTTGCCTCCGGCGCGGGGGAGGGAATCGTCGTCCCGGCGCACAGCCGCACGGCATACCTCGTCGACTCGATCGCCCCCGACATCGCCTGGCCGGCCATCCACGTGGTCGCCGACGGCGGGGTCGTCGGGGCGGCGCTCAACGACTCCTGGCTCGACGGTGTCCGCCCGGCCGGCTCCGACACCGTCGGACCCACCGCCGCACCCTCGCGCGACCAGGTCATCCCGGCCGTGGCCATCGGTGGCGCGGCCCGCATCCGGGTCGTCGTGCCGGGTCCGGACGAGGCCGTCGTCCAGGCCCGCCTCCTCACCCCGGGCGGACCGCGAGCCCTCCCCAAGGGCGGGGTCGTGCGCGTGGCCGGCGGCGCCGTGACGGACATAGACCTCACCGGGGTCGAGCCGGGGTGGTATGCCGTGCAGGTGCGCGCCGACCAGCCGGTCGCCGCCGACGCCATGGTCGAGCGCAGCCAGCCCGGGCGCCCGGCGGACTTCGCCTGGTCGGCCAGCACCGCGCCCATCGCCGGACTGGCCGGCACGGCACTGCCACTGCCCGCGGGAGCGGACGCCGCAGGCCTGCGACGACAGCTCGTGCTGACCTCGGCCAAGGACACGGCGACGGCCGAGGTCTTGACCGTGGACTCGACCGGCAAGGCGTCCAGCCAGCAGGTCAAGCTCGGCGTCGACGGCGCGAGCAACGTCGCGCTGCCGACGGGCGCCACGTCGGTGTGGGTGCGCCGGGCGACCGGCGACGGGCAGGTGCGCGCCGGTGTCGTGTCGTGGCTCGAGGACAGCGAGGGCATGCTGCTGACGGCGACGCCGCTGTCGAACGTGCCGTTGCGCAGCGATGCGGTGACGGTGCGCCGCGCGCCTCTCGGCTGACGACGAGCGCGGGAGGAGGCTGACGCCCCGCTAGTCCTCGTAGCGCGGGTCGAGGTCCTCGGGTGCCATCCCGAACAGGCCCGCGACCTGTTCGACGACGATGTCCTGCACGATCAGCGACAGCTCACGCTGGCTCTCCGCCCGGCTCTCGACGGGGCGGCGGTAGACGACCACGCGCGCGGGGGTGCGCCCGTGCGCGGGGAACGCCCGACCCAGGGGTGTGCCGCCCGCCTCCCACGGTGCGGGGTCGGCGGGTGGGACGTCCTCGACCGCGAACTCGACCTGGTCGAGCCGGTTGCCGAGGGCTCCCTCCAGCCGGGCCGCGCTGTCCAGGACGAGGTCGTCGAACCGCTGTCGGCGCGAGGTCATGGCGGGGACGGCCGGCCACGCCAACGGTCCGCGCACGCCCCTGCCGCGGCGGTCCCGGGCCGGACGCCGGGCGCGGTCGGCGCCACGCCCCGGCGAGCCCTGGCCGGCTGCGCTCGAAGTCACCGGATCACCCTACGGCGTGCCGAGTCGGTGGTGTCGGTGCGCTGGCATAGAGTCCCCGCGTGAGCTTGTCGAGAAGGTGCTCCCGCACCGCCTGCCCCCACGCGGCGATCGCGACGCTCACCTACGTCTACCGCGACCAGACCGCGGTCGTGGGACCGCTGGCGACGTTCGCGGAGCCGCACACCTACGACCTGTGCGCCGAGCACGCG
Source organism: Actinomycetes bacterium (assembly GCA_023420415.1). Classification (GTDB taxonomy): domain Bacteria; phylum Actinomycetota; class Actinomycetes; order Actinomycetales; family Dermatophilaceae; genus Pedococcus. The sequence continues at coordinate 200,987 of JAEZWF010000012.1, forward strand.
CAGCGGCTGACCGCGCCACGCGGCTGGGAGATCGTCCGGCTCGCCGGTGAGTACGTCGAGCCCGAGCCGTCGCACGACGACCTGCTGGCGCTCGCCAACGCCGTGCGCGAGGCGGGCCGGCCGCGGATGGGCGAGCAGCAGGCCGCCCAGCCGGCCCGGCGCCCCACGGAGGCGGACACCGGCGCCATCGAGACCGGTCGTCGCGGGCACCTGCGCGTCCTGCGCGACGGCTGACCCCGCTAGGGTTTCGCAGGTGCCAGCACCTGTACTCACCGACTTCGTCAAGGCCTACGACGTGCGAGGCGTCGTCCCCGACCAGCTGAACGTCGACGTGGCGTGGGCCCTGGGGGCGGCGTTCGCCCGTCTCGTCGGCACCGAGGGTGCGACTGGGGTCGTCATCGGCCACGACATGCGGCCGTCCTCGCCCGAGCTGTCGCGCGCCTTCGCCGCGGGAGTGACCGCCCACGGGCTCGACGCCACCCTCATCGGGTTGGCGAGCACCGACGGCCTCTACTACGCCAGCGGTGCCCTCGACCTCCCGGGCGCCATGTTCACCGCGTCCCACAACCCGGCGCAGTACAACGGCATCAAGCTCTGCCGCGCCGGCGCCCGACCCGTGGGCCAGGACTCCGGCCTCGCCACCGTCCGCGACGACGCGCAGTCCCTGCTCGACGCAGGCGTGAGCGCCGGACCCGACGGCGTCAGCCCCGGCACGGTCACCGAGCGTGACGTGCTCTCGGACTACGCCGCGTTCCTGCGCGGCCTCGTCGACCTGTCCGCCATCCGGCCGCTCAAGGTCGTCGTCGATGCCGGCAACGGCATGGGTGGCCACACCGTGCCGGCGGTCCTCGGCACCGCCGCCGGGCTGCCCCAGCTGCCGCTCGAGGTCGTGCCGCTCTACTTCGAGCTCGACGGCACCTTCCCCAACCACGAGGCCAACCCGCTCGAGCCGGAGAACCTGCGCGACCTGCAGAGGGCCGTGGTCGAGCACGGCGCCGACCTCGGGCTCGCCTTCGACGGCGACGCCGACCGGTGCTTCGTCATCGACGAGCGCGGCGAGCCGGTCAGCCCGAGCGCCATCACCGGTCTGGTCGCGACCCGCGAGATCGCACGCGAGACGGCCGCGGGTCGCGACGCGAGCGATGTCGGCATCGTCTACAACGTCATCTCCTCCGCAGCGGTCCCCGAGGTCATCGCCGAGGAGGGCGCCCGCGGCATCCGCACCCGGGTCGGCCACTCGTTCATCAAGGCCGAGATGGCCCGCGAGGACGCCGTCTTCGGCGGTGAGCACAGCGCCCACTACTACTTCCGCGACTTCTGGTTCGCCGACACGGGCATGCTCGCGGCCCTGCACGTCCTGGCCGCGCTGGGAGGTCAGGATGACCCGCTGAGCCGGCTCGCGGCGGCATACAACCGGTATGCCGCGTCGGGCGAGATCAACTCGACGGTCACCGACGTGCCCGCCGCCACCGCGAAGGTGAAGGCCTGGGCGGGGGAGCGTGGGTGCACCTTCGACGAGCTCGACGGGCTCACCGCGACCCACGCCGGGGACGGCACGGACGCCGACCCGATGTGGTGGTTCAACCTGCGCGCCTCCAACACCGAGCCGTTGCTGCGGCTCAACGTCGAGGCCGCTGACGAGGACACGATGGCAAAGGTGCGGGACGATGTCCTCGCCCTGGTGAGAGGAGAAGGCGCATGACGAGCCAGCCCGGGCAGGACGCCCAGATCGAGCCGTGGCTGCGGGAGATCCTGCGGTGCCCGGCGTGCCGGTCCGAGCTCCGCGACGCGACCGGTGAGACGGGGCCGGAGCTGCACTGCACCAACCCCGAGTGCCGCCTGCAGTACCGCATCGACGACGGTGTGCCGGTGCTGCTCATCGACGAAGCACGCAAGCCCGCCTGACCCGCGCCGCCATGGCACCCTTCCTCGACGAGGCCCGCATGGACAGCGAGGACTCGATCGCGGCCCTGGACTCACGGCAGACGCTGCGGGCCCTGGCTACCGCGGGCGCCCAGGTGCGCGAGGCCGTCGACCTGTCGCTCGAGGGTGGCATCGACCGGGTCGCCGGCGGAGAACGGCCACGCTCGGTGCTCGTGGCCTCCCTCGGTGGGTCGGCCGTCGTGTGCGACGTGCTCGACCTGCTGGCCGAGCCGGGGTCGCCGGTGCCGGTCTCGGTGCGCCGCAACGTGCCGCTGCCGGGATGGGTCGGTCCGCTCGACCTCGTCATCGCCGTATCGCTGTCAGGGCGCGCGGCCGGACCCCTGGCGCTGGCCGCGGAGGCTGCGCGCCGCGGCGCCTCCCTGCTCACCGTCGGTGCCGCCCAGTCACCCCTGGCCGAGGTGTCGGCCCGGGCACGCGGCGTGCACATCGACAGTGGACGCGGGCGCACGTCCTCACGGACGGCGATGTGGTCGATGCTGGCGCCGGTCCTGCTCGGGGCCGGGCGGCTGGGCATCGTCGACGTGGATGAGCAGGTGCTGCGCGCGACCGCTGACCGGCTCGACGAGGTGGCCGAGGCGTGCCGACCGAGCTCGGAGTCGTTCGTCAACCCGGCCAAGGTGCTGGCCGCCGACGTCGCCGCAGGCGTGCCGATGGTGCTCGGCGACGGGCCCCTGACGGGGGTGGCCGCGGGCCGCGCCGCCTCGATGCTCGCCCGCACGGCGCGGATGCCGGCCACGACCGGTGAGCTGCCCGACGACGCAGCCCAGGTGGTGGCCTGTTTCGACGGGCCGTTCACGGCGGGGTTCGGAGCCGGGGAGGGTTCGGTGGCAGGAACGCGGCCGGTCGACGACATCTTTGCCGACCCCTACCTCGACGGTCCGCCAGCGCCTCGTCTCTCGCTCGTCGTCCTGCGCGACGCTCCCCCCGAGGAGCCCCCGTCTGCCGAGGACGCGGCGACCGCGGGACTGGCCGACGCCGTGGTCCGTGGCGCGCGCGACGCCGGCGCCACCGTCTCGGAGGTGACGGCGCAACCGGGGGCTGCGGTGACGCGGCTCGCCGGGCTCATGGCGACGACCGACTTCGCCGCCACCTATCTGGCGATCGGGCTGGGCCTCGACCCGGCGGTGTCACCGCACGTCGCCGACCTGGCCGACCGCACCGGCCGTGCCGACCGCTGAGCGGGCCTCGCGGCATACCCGCCGAATGTCCCCCGTCAGAGGGTGCGCAGGCTGCGCACGAGCCCGATCGCGTCCTCGGCCACGCCCTTGACGCCGGGCAGGCGAGTGAGACGAATCAGCTTGTCCACCAAGGGAACTGAGCGGCGCACGAGGGTGCGGGCGCGGACGTTGTCGTCGCTGCGGTCGTAGACCCAGAACAGCACGACACCCATCTGGTAGAGCCACAGCAGCTCGGGCAGCTCGCCGCGGATGGCGGCTGGCACCTTGAGGTCGGAGCCGTCGACGACCCGGCGGTAGAGGGTGATGCTCTGCTCGCGCGCGGGCGCGGACTCCTCGCTGAACGGCGACAGCGGGCTCGTCGGCTCGGCCGCGACCTTGAAGAACTTGCCCGCGAAGTCGCGCATCGGCGCAGCCACGTCGATCCAGCACTCGAGGGTGATGCGCAGCCGGTCGGCGAAGGCGGTGGTGTCGCCGAGGGCTGCGTCGACGGCGGCGGCGTGGTCGCGTTGCACGGTGTCGTAGAAGGCCTGGACGAGGTGTTCCTTGGACGCGAAGTAGTAGTAGGCGTTGCCGAGGGACACCCCGGCGCGCTCAGCCACCGCGCGCATCGTCGTCTTGTCGTAGCCGCGCTCCATGAAGAGCTCCTGGGCGGCGGTGGCGATGGCGGTGCGGGTCGCCTCGCCCTTCTCGGAGCGGGTCGACTCAGGCGGGGTGGGCGCAGCCTTGGTCACACTGGCCAATGTAGTCACCGCCTCTCGGCGCGGTGTCCGCGGACGCGAGGGCCTCGCGCAGGCCCGCCGCGGCATACGCCATCGCCCGGGCGACCGGGAGACCGGCCGGGGTGGCAAGGCGTTCGGCGAGGGCCCGGTGGCTGGCGGTCGCCCAGAGGGTGACGACCCACGCGTGCGGCCCGGTCCAGACCTCGCCGGTGTCGCTCACGACCGTGACCTCGCGCAGGGTGGCGTCGTGGTCGAGTCCCGGCAGGAGCCGGTATGCCGCGGGCGAGCCGGCCGCGACCGTGGTCACCGGGACCAGCAGGGGCTGGTCGACGAGCCACTCACGAAAGCGGGTGCACACCGGACAGCCGGCGTCGTAGAGGACGTAGAGCCGGTTCATCGGTATCGAGGTTCTGGGCTGGTCAGCGTCCACGCGAGCACGAGGACGAGTGGAACCGCCGGTAGGCCCATGCCGGGGGCCACCAGGGCGAGCCATGCGACCGGCAGGGCGAGCAGTCCCACGACGACCGCGGCCGCGAGGATGGCCCGGCGTGCCACCAGTGCGGCGACGGCGACCGTGATGGCGAGCAGCATCCACGCAAAGGGCAGGACGCCAAACTCTTGCCAGGCCACGGCGCAGGCGCCCCACGCGGCACAACCGGCGGCCGCTAGGACGAACCACAGCTTCGTCGTGGCAGTCATGTCGTCCCTGTCTGCATGGAGGGGTGGGTTGGCGTGAGCGCGGTGGCGATCACCAGCGCCAGCGTGACAGGAGCCACGAAGATGCCGATGGTGAGCATGCCCAGCAGCGTCAGGGCGGCGGTCACTGCAACGGGAGCCCATGCTGCCCACTCGGCCCACCGGTGGCGCGCGGCCAGCGCGAGCAGGACCGCGGACACGGCGGTGGCCACGAGCGGAATCGCCACGGGGACAAGGGCTCCCGTCCCGTTCTGGCCGATGAGGGTGTCGGTCGTGGCGGTCTCGGTGGTGCGGCCCGCGTCGTCGGTGGTCATGGTCACGCCGCGGTAGACAGGCACCGTGCAGGCGCCCACGACGAGAAGCGTGGACCACACCGCTGCCGCCGAGAGCAGCACGCGCTGGGCCCGGCTCATGCTGTCGGCGGCTGCGGGAACGGCTGGGGCGGGACCGGCGCGGTGAACTGCGGTGCCACCGGGGGAGTGCGCAGGGTGTCGATGGTGTGACGCCGGCGGATGCGGGTGAAGACCCACACGTTGGTGAGGTGGATGACCCCGAGGGCCAGCAGCACGACGCCGAGCTTGACGCTGAGCGTCTCGACGAGCTGGCGGCTGGTCGAGACCGTGTCGCCGACGCGCAGGTAGAGCGCGACGAAGCCGATGTTGAGCAGGTAGAACCCGACCACGAGCAGCCGGTTGACCGCCCCGGCGAGCTCGTCCTTGCCCTCGAAGACGTCGACGAGGAAGACCTTGCCGTTGCCCGAGAGGGTGCGCGCGACCCAGATCGTGAGCGGGACGGCGATGGCCAGGTAGGTGAGGTAGGTGACGACGGTGAGATCCACGGCATACTCCTGATTTGAACGTGTTCAACTCTGTGGGCACGACGATAGCCGGAAGAGTTGAACATGTTCAAGTGGGTCAGCGCGGGAGGGTCAGCGCAAGGGTCTGCGCGGTCGGCAGCGCGGCCAGCTCGGCCGCGGCGACGAGCAGCTTGCTCGCACGGATGCCGCTGCCGACGACGACCGGACCGGCCGCTACCACGGCGTCGTCGACGAGCACGGGCCAGTCGGCGGGGAGCCCGACGGGGGTGATGCCGCCGTACTCCATGCCCGTGAGGGCGACCGCCTCGTCCATCGTCGCGAAGCTGATCTTGCGCACGTCGAGGTGTCTGCGGACGACGCCGTTGATGTCGGCCCGGTCGGTCGCGAGCACCAGTACCGCGGCCCGCCGCACCTCGCCGCCGCGCTTGCCGGCGACGACCACGCAGTTGGCGGAGTGGGCCGGGTCGCTGTCGTAGGCCTCGCAGAAGGCGGCGGTGTCCGCGAGCGTCGGGTCGATGGTGGCGACCCTCGCGCTCGGCACCTGCCCGAGCGCCGCCGCGACCGGCGGTGCGAGCAGGTCGGTATGCCGGTCGGCCGGCTCCCAGGTCAGAGTTCCTTCAGCGGTGGGCATGGCTCGACCGTAGCTCGCCGCCCTCGTGGCGGACGCTCAGTGCGCGGCAGCAGCCTCGGACTCGGTCTTGGAGCCCTTGGAGCGGTGGAAGACGCTGACCACGGCTACGACGATGGCGCCGACGACGAGGCCCAGGAGTGCCGAGCCGATGGTGTTCGTGACCCAGCCGAGGATGCCGCCCAGTGCACCGGTGGCGTCCTTGACCGCGACCTCGAGGTGGTGCACGAAGTCGTAGGGCGCGGTGAAGCCCAGGTCGTCGAAGCCCACCAGCAGGATGTGTCCGCCGACCCAGATCATCGCGGCGATGCCGACGACGGACAGGGTGCTGAGCAGGCCCGGCATCGCCTTGACCAGCCCGTTGCCCACGGTGCGCGCAAAGCCGGACTCACGCTTGGACAGGTGCAGGCCCACGTCGTCCATCTTCACGATGAGGCCGACCACGCCGTAGACGAGGACCGTGATCGCGACGGCGACGATCACGAGGATCACCGCCCGGGTCACGAAGGGCTCACTGGCGACCTCGTTGAGCGAGATCACCATGATCTCGGCCGAGAGGATGAAGTCGGTGCGGATCGCGCTGCTGGTGATGTCGTCCTCGTTGGCTACCTTGCCCTCCTCGTGCGCCTGGTCGGCGGCAGCCTCGGAGTGCCCGCTGATGCGCTCCCAGATCTTCTCCACGCCCTCGAAGCACAGGTAGGTGCCGCCGATCATCAACAGGGGAGTGAGCGCCCACGGCAGGAACTGGCTGAGCAGCAGCGCCGCCGGCAGGATGAAGAGGAGCTTGTTGCGCAGCGAGCCGATGGCGATCTTCTTGATGATCGGCAGCTCGCGTGCCGGCTCCAGGCCCTGGACGTAGCGCGGGGTGACCGCGGTGTCGTCGACGATGACACCGGCCGCCTTGGCGCTCGCGCGTCCAGAAGCCGCGGCCACGTCGTCGACTGAGGCCGCGGCCGCCTTGGCGAGCACGGCGACGTCGTCGAGCAGGGCGAAGAGTCCGCCGGCCATCAGAGAGTCCCGTCGCGTCGGTCGGTGCTGGGCGCATGGGTTGCGGACATGGCCGAAAGCCTACCGATCAGGCGCGGTCGTGCAGGTCAGCGCTGGTCGTCGCCCTCGCCGCCGTCTTCATCGCGGGCGTCATCGCCGTCGTCATCGCCGTCGTCATCGCCGTCGTCATCGCGGGCGGCGGAACCAGGGTCGTCCATGCTGTTGGGGACCGGCTCGCCCCCCGGGTTCACCTCGTAGTCGCCCTTGACGTCGTCCCACGCCTCGAGCTTGTCCTCGTCGACGTCGAGCTCGACCTTCTCGGGTGCGTCCGTCGCCTGGTCGTCGACGTCCTGGTCCGCGATCTCCCTGGGCACTCCACTGCTCGGCTCACTCATACCTGCTCCCTTCGTTGCCTCCATTCCTAGGCGCTGCGCACGCACCGCGCACGTCGAGCGGACGCATTGGTGAGGTATGCCGCGTGGCCGGCCCCGCGGCATACCTCCGTTAGACTGGGGGACCGCCGGCGCGGGAGATGCCCCGCACTGAAGTGACGCCCAGATGGGCTGCGCCGGGTCCCACACCATCAAGACTCAACGGAGATTTCGCATGTCCTTTGATTACAAGGTGAAAGACCTGGGCCTCGCGGAGGCCGGCCGTCACCAGATCCGTCTGGCCGAGCACGAGATGCCGGGCCTCATGAGCCTGCGCTCTGAATTCGCAGGTACGGCGCCGTTGGCCGGCGCCAAGATCGCCGGCTCGCTGCACATGACCGTGCAGACCGCCGTCCTCATCGAGACGCTCGTCGCGCTCGGCGCCGAGGTCCGCTGGGCCTCCTGCAACATCTACTCGACCCAGGACGAGGCTGCCGCGGCCGTCGTCGTCGGCCCCGAGGGCACCGTCGACGACCCGCAGGGCGTCCCCGTGTTCGCCTGGAAGGGCGAGACGCTGCCGGAGTACTGGGAGTGCACCGAGCAGATCCTCACCTGGCCAAACGGTGACGGTCCCAACATGATCCTCGACGACGGTGGCGACGCCACGATGCTCGTCCACAACGGCAAAACCTGGGAGGCCGCCGGCCAGGTGCCCCCCACCGACGAGAAGGACTCCGAGGAGGTCGGTGTCTTCAAGGAGCTCGTCCGCAAGACCCTCGCGGCCGACCCGCAGAAGTGGACCAAGATCGCCGCCGGCATCAAGGGCGTCACCGAGGAGACCACCACGGGCGTCCACCGGCTCTACGAGCTGGCCAAGACCGGCGACCTGCTCTTCCCGGCCATCAACGTCAACGACTCGGTCACCAAGTCCAAGTTCGACAACAAGTACGGCATCCGCCACTCCCTGCCGGACGGCATCAACCGCGCCACCGACGTCCTCATGGGCGGCAAGGTCGCGGTCGTCTGCGGGTACGGCGACGTCGGCAAGGGTGCCGCCGAGGCGCTGCGCGGTCAGGGCTCGCGGGTCATCGTCACCGAGATCGACCCGATCTGCGCGCTGCAGGCGGCGATGGACGGCTACCAGGTCGCCCGCCTCGAGGACGTGCTGGCCGAGGGTGACATCTTCATCACCACGACCGGCAACTTCGACATCATCACCGCTGACCACATGCAGGGGATGAAGGACAAGGCGATCGTCGGCAACATCGGTCACTTCGACAACGAGATCGACATGGCCGGCCTCGCCAAGATCCCGGGCATCAAGAAGACCGAGATCAAGCCGCAGGTGCACGAGTGGACCTTCGATGACGGTCGCTCGATCATCGTGCTGTCCGAAGGTCGCCTGCTCAACCTCGGCAACGCGACCGGTCACCCGAGCTTCGTGATGTCCAACTCGTTCGCCAACCAGACCATCGCGCAGATCGAGCTGTTCACCAAGACCGGTGACTACGAGAAGCAGGTCTACGTGTTGCCCAAGCACCTCGACGAGAAGGTCGCCCGCCTGCACCTCGACGCGCTCGGCGCCAAGCTGACCGAGCTCACCAAGGAGCAGGCCGAGTACATCGGCGTCGACGTCGCCGGCCCCTACAAGCCGGACCACTACCGCTACTGAGTCACCCCGGGGCTCGTCCCCGACTCACGGCACCACGTTTGGGTATGCCGCCCGCGCACCTCGTGCGCGGGCGGCATACCTGTGTCTGTGGTCAGGGGTGGGCCTGGAGCAGCGGGGACTGGTGAACCGTGAACACCGTCAGGACCCACCAGGCCTGCGCGGCCACACCGAGCAGGCTCACGATCCCCACGGGCAGGAGTAGTGCAGTGCGGGTCGACCGACTCGGTGCCGGGTCGCGCAGTAACGGCCAGAAGGGAACCACACACAGCATCAAGTACCGCAAGATGCTTGGGCTGGGCGCTGTCATGGTGAGGATGTAGGCCAGGTAGGCCAAGGCCCAGGTTGTGAGGACGAGGCCGAAGGTGCGGCGTTGGAGCCAGATGGCCGCGACCATGACGCCGAGGGCCACGAGGAAGCCAGCCTGAGGGAGAGGCTGCCACGTCATGGCCGACGCGAACCAGCCTCCGAATGCCGGAAGGTCGCGGCGAGCGGGCCACGCGTCCTGGGTTCGAAGGTAGGCATCTGGAACCCCGGTGACGACTCCGGCGATCATCGGCCAGGCCATCGACAACCCCAGCATGACCACGCCGACAACAACCCCACGAGCAAGTGGCCGCCACCACGAGACCGACGTGTCCCTGGTTGCCGCTGCACGAACGGCCACAGTGACGATCAGGACAACGGCCATGGCCGGCAGCACGCCGCGCGTGAGGGACAACGCGGTCGCGGGTGCCAGGGAGACCCAATATCGGCCCGTGGCAATGGCCCAGAGAGTCAGCACCACGAGCAGGAGGGCCAAAGCCTCGGTGTAGGCCACCTGAAGCGCCGGAGCTGCCACGAAGGAGCAGAGGAGCGTGACCGCCACTCGGGCATTGAAGACGCTCGTCCGCGCTACGAGTATTCGGTACAGCGCGCACACGGCGATGGCTCCGACCAGGATGTTCAGCGCGACCGCCGCCCATCCGAAACTCATCCCCGTGCCTGCCATCACTGCCCGGCACAGCAGGGGAAACAGCGGGAAGAAGGCCCACTCGTTCTGCAGCACAGCTCCATCGGCGGTCGGCAACGCGTTGGGGTAACCGTGAAGTGCGATCGACTGGTACCACTGTCCATCCCAATTGGCGACGACCTCCGAAAAGGGAGGGGAAGCGGCCGTCAGGTCTTCCGCGTGGTACCCACTGCTGGCCGAAATCTGCGCCTGGCGTGCGGCTCCGTAGAGCAGGACCGCTGCGCCCACGGCGCGTGACACGAAGTAGACGAGTAGCGGGTAGCCAGCCCACGCCAGCCTGCTCTTCCACGCCAACGACTGTCGGTGGGCCGTCGACAGGCGAAGGCCGGCGGCTGCGGTGCTCAACGCGGCACCAAGAGGGTGTAGCCGGCAGATGAGGCAACGGGTCGCCAGTGGAGCACATCCCGCACGGTGCCGAACGAGGCGTCGGAGCTGCTGACCAGGGCGGCCGAGCAACCCATCCGCGTCGGGTACTGGTAGGTGCCGGGCAGGCCGTTGGTCCAGTCGACGTGGGCCTTCACATAGGCGCTCCCAAACACCTCCGCTCTGGGGTCGATCAACGGTTGCAGCTGCGGATGTGCGAACAGCAGCCACCCGCCAAGGCCGTAGTCGTTACAGATCACGGTGCCTCGAGGAAGAGCCGCAAGTTCGTCGTCCAGAGCTGTGGGGACGTCGGCCGGTCTGGCAGCCACGGTCCCTGCCAGGGCGGTGGCGGCCACGAGTACGGCGATGGGTGCCGCGCCGAGCACTCGGCGTTCCCGGGTCGTGGGTGCCTCCCGACGCAGGCCGATCTGGGCCGTCAGCGCAGTCGCGCACAGGGGAGCCAGGATGGCAGCTGCCAGGGGCACAGTGCGGGCATAGGCAACGCCAAGGCTGACGGCCAGGGCGAACGGCGCAAGATGCGCCCACCGCGTGGCTGAGCTCCGTCGCGCCCAGCCGAGGACAACCACACCGGCCAGTACCAACAGACACACACCCGTCGGGGCGAGCAGGTCGGGGCGCTGCCACTCCTGGATGTAGGACTTGATGGCGTTGACCGCAAATGGCGCCTTCACCAGCCCCGGACCGAGGGGCGTGAGCAGGGTGACGACCAGCTGTGCTGCCAACAGCCCAGCAAGGGATCGCAGCTGGCGCAGTGGCACCTTCTCGATGAGTAGTCCGCCGAGCACCGAGGCGCCGACGGCGAGTCCGATGAACCAGAAGCCGTGGCTGTTGGCCCACAGCCAGGACAGGGGGACCAGCCACCATCGAGGCCGCAGGTCCTCGGCGCTGGCGAGCCAGGCACTGACGTAGACGACCGTAAGGAGGATGGACACGAGCTGGGGTCGTGCTGAGATGCTCCCGGTCATGGCGAGAAACGCGACGGTGGTGACCAGGGCCGCGACCAGGGCAGGTGCACGGTGCCTGGCGCTGCGGTAGAGGGCCATCAGAATTCCGGCCGACAGGATCGGAACCGACCAAGCCACGGCCGGCAGCCCACCCGCCTTGTACAGCAGGTACATGACGAGGTCGGGCATCCACTGATGGAGGACGAACGGCTCGGTGGCGCGCGGGTTGAACGGGTCCGCCCCGGCGAAGGTCCAGCTCTGGAGCACATATCTGCCGGTCACGATGTGCCACCAGGTGTCGGGGTCGCGCACCGCCGTCAGCTGGCGCATGGCGAACAGGAACACCACCAGGGCGGGGCCGACATCCCGAACCCACCCCATCAGCCGAGAGGGCGACGCATTCCGGTGTGTGACAGTCGACGACGCCGCGGGGGCCACAGCCGACCCGGGGGCTCGCAGATCCGTACTCACGGATCGAATGATGTCGGTGGCACGGGTGCCGGGCCACGATCCCGGCAACGCGTGCCGGTTCGTCGGTGCAACATCACCCGAATGGACGATCGACCCGCCGGTCGGCAGACACCCGCGGTGTGAATCGCCTGTGTGATGATTGACGCGCGAGCCGAATCGTCGACAGAAGGGTGAGTGCAGGTGAACGGTCGAGTTCTGGTCGTTGACGACGATCTTGCGCTGGCGGAGATGCTCGGCATCGTCCTGCGCAACGAGGGACTCGACGTCACGCACGTCGCTGACGGTGCCACCGCGGTCCAGACCTTCCGTGACACACGCCCCGACCTCGTCCTCCTCGATGTCATGCTCCCCGGGCTGGATGGCATGGAGGTATGCCGTCGCATCCGGGCCGAGTCCGGCGTCCCCATCGTGATGCTCACGGCCCGCACCGACACCGTCGACGTCGTCGTCGGTCTGGAGTCCGGCGCCGATGACTACGTCGTCAAGCCGTTCAAGCCGCAGGAGCTCATTGCCCGCGTCCGGGCGCGGCTGCGCCGCGGTGACGAACCCGAGCCGGAGCGGCTCGAGATCGGCGACCTCGTGATCGACGTCGCCGGCCACTCGGTCAAGCGCGACGGCCAGGCGCTGTCGCTCACCCCACTCGAGTTCGACCTGCTCGTCGCGCTCGCACGCAAGCCGTGGCAGGTCTTCACCCGCGAGGTGCTGCTCGAGCAGGTGTGGGGCTACCGGCACGCCGGTGACACGCGACTGGTCAACGTGCACGTCCAGCGACTCCGCTCCAAGATCGAGCACGACCCCGAGCACCCCGAGATCGTCGTGACGGTCCGCGGCGTCGGGTACAAGGCAGGCCCGAGCTAGCCATGACCGAGCGGGTCCGCCCGGCAAGCGCCCGGGCGCAACCGCACACCACCGACCGGTCGCGGCCGGACGTGCGGGCTGTCCTCGCCGTCCTGCGCCGGTGGCTCGTCCGGGGCGCGCGTCGGATCGCGCACCTGTGGCGCGCGTCCCTGCAGTTCCGGGTCGTCACCTCGACGATGCTGCTCGGCCTCGTGGTCGTGGTGATGCTCGGGTCGTACCTCTTCTCCACGATCAGTGACGGCCTGGAGGCCGACCGGACGGAGTCCGCGAAGATCGAGGCGTCACGGCTCACTTCCGAGGTGCAGGCGACCTTCGAGGACAGCGACCGGACCACTGCCGCCGACCTGAATCTCCTTGCGCAGCAGGCAATCACGAGCGCAGCAGCCCCCGGTGGCGACACCGAGCGGTTCCTCATCTTCACCCGTGGACTGGGCAACACGAACTCCAACGTGGTGCAGACGACGTACACCGGGCGCGTCCGGCTGCCCAGTGTGCCCATCGAGCTGCGCCAGGCGGTGCGGGACGACCCACGGCACCAACAGGTGACCCTGATCGGCATACCGAGCGCCCAGGGCGACTCCACCGTCCCGGCCGTTCTCGTCGGCTCGGTCGTCGACGTGCCCCTTGCCGGTCGCTACGACCTGTATGCCGTTTTCCCCATGGAGCGGGAGGAGTCCACCCTCGCGCTCATCACTCGCACGTTCACCATCGGCGGCCTGGTCCTCGTCCTGCTCGTCGGCGCCATCGCCTGGGTCGTCACCCGGCAGGTGGTCAACCCGGTGCGGCGGGCGGCGATCGTGGCCGAACGCCTCTCCTCAGGGCGTCTCAACGAACGCATGCGCGCCCGCGGCGAGGACGACCTCGCGTTGCTGGCCAAGTCCTTCAACGAGATGGCGGACAGCCTGCAGACCCAGATCCGCCAGCTCGAGGGGCTCTCGCGGGTGCAGCAGCGGTTCGTCTCCGACGTCTCCCACGAGCTGCGCACGCCACTCACGACCATTCGGATGGCGGTCGACCTCATCTACGACTCCCGGTCCGGGTTCGAGCCGGCCGTGGCGAGGTCCGCGGAGCTGTTGCGAGGCGAGCTCGACCGGTTCGAGGAGCTGCTGGCGGACCTGCTGGAGATCAGTCGTTTCGATGCCGGCGCCGCAGCTCTCGACGTGGACGCGACCGACGTGCGGGACTCCGTCGCTCGCGCGGTCGAGGCAGCGCGTCCCATCGCCGAACGCTGGGGGAGTGCCGTCACGGTCAGCACCGAGGGTCCCACCGTGGCCGAGATCGACGCCCGCCGCGTCGAGCGGATCCTGCGCAACCTCGTCGTCAACGCGCTGGAGCACGGCGAGGGCCGCCCGGTGGACATGGCCATCGCGGGCAACGACACAGCCGTGGCCGTGACGGTCCGTGACCATGGCGTCGGTCTGCGACCCGGCGAGGCAGCGTTGGTGTTCAACCGCTTCTGGCGGGCCGACCCGGCGCGGGCGCGCACGACGGGCGGCACGGGGTTGGGGCTGGCGATCTCCCTCGAGGACGCGCGCCTGCACGAGGGTTGGCTGCAGGCCTGGGGCGAGCCGGGCCAGGGCTCGTTGTTCCGGCTCACCCTTCCGCGCAAGGCGGGGACCCCGATCTCCGACTCGCCGCTGCCCCTGCGGCCGACGGATGCGCCTCCGGTGCCGGACGAGCCACTGACCAGCTCGCGCCCGGTCACCGTGACGCCTGGCACGGGGCCCTGGAGCGCCCAGGTGGGCCCGCGGTGAGGCGCCGACCGCTGGCCATCGTCGCGAGCGCGCTCGCGTGTGCTGCCCTGACAGCGTGCGGTGGGCTCTCCACCTCCTCCACCGTGCGACCCGGACTGGAGGTCGGCTCGGCTCCGGAGAACGAGGTCAAGGTCGAGGCCAACCCCGTCGCCCCGGGATCCACGCCGGTCCAGGTCGTGGGCGGCTTCATCCGGGCGGCGGCGGCGAGCGACGACCAGTACCAGGTCGCGCGCTCCTTCCTGGGGCTCCGGCAGGCGTCCTCGTGGCGGCCCGACACCTCGGTGGTCGTGTTCACCTCGTCCGACCAGGTGGAGATCAAGGCGACCGGTCCCGACACGGTGACGGCGATGGTCACCGCGACGGCTCGGATCGACGGTGACGGGCGCTATCACGAGCTGCCCGACAACACGACCATGGAAGCCACCTTCGGAGTTGGCAAGCTCGACGGGGAGTGGCGGATCACCCAGCTGCCGGACGGTTTCGGATCCTGGCTCAGCAGTGCGGATCTCGACCGGCTCTACGACCCCTTCCGCATCTACTTCATCTCCGGCGTCGAGCGCCAGCTCGTGCCGGACATCAGGTGGTACCCCCTGGGCACGGGTCTGGCCACCCGACTTGCGCGTGCGCTCCTGGCCGGCGTCCCGGCATACCTCAATGGAGCGGTGCGCACCGCGATCCCGGCAGGGACGCGCCTCGCGGTCGACGCGGTGACCATCGACTCGGGCACGGCGCGAGTTGACCTGTCCACCAAGGGACTTGGCAGCGACGCCGAGCAGCGGCAGAACCTCGCAGCCCAGTTCTACAACACGGTGACCCAGGCGCCAGGTGTCGACCGGGTGGCGCTGGAACTCGAGGGCGCGGACCTGCAGGTGCCCGGTGGGTCCGGGGTGATCGACTCGCTCGCGTCCGTGGGGTTCGGCGCTCGTTCGGACCCAACCGGGCGGCCGCTGCTGCGAACTGGCAGCACGCTCACCGCCATTGACAAGGACCAGCTGGGCGACCCCGACCGACGTTCGGCGCGCCAACCGAGCGACGACCTGCCCACGCTGCAGACCGGGTGGGCCTATCCGGCGTTGTCAGCGGCCGGCAACGAGCTCGCGGCCGTGAGTGGCGACCAGCAACAGCTCAGCCGCTGGCGCGGACGCGAACAGGTCCAGGTCATCGAGCCCGGCGAGCTGTTGACCCAGCCCACGTACGACCGGCTCGGTGTCCTGTGGTTCGCGGGGGTGGCCGGCCGTCGCACGACGATGTGGGCCATCAACACAGCCGGCGACTCCGCCGACACGCAACGTCCGGTGGTCGTGAGGGCGACGTGGCTCGCCGGCCGGCGCATCGTCGCGCAGAAGGTCTCCCCGGACGGGCAACGGATGGCCGTCGTGTCGACCGATCCTCAGGGCAGGAGTCCGCGGCTCCAGGTCGCCGGCGTCCAGCGTGAGGCGAGCGGTGTGCCGGCGTCGTTGGCCGAACCGCTGACCCTGGCCCCCAGTCTCACGCTGATGCGTGACCTGGTGTGGGTCGACGACACCTCGCTTGCCGTGTTGGGGCGCAAGACCTCCAAACAGGTCATGCGACCCTGGTTCGTGCCGTTGGGCGGCCCGATCAGTGCCGGGCCGGAACTCGCTGGGGCACAGACGATTACGACCGTCAACGGTGAGCGTGGACTCGTGGCGACCACCGACGAGCATCAGGTGCTGTTGCGCGCCGGCAACCGGTGGCAACGCATCGGAGCTGCGACTGACCTCATCGTGCCCGTCGGCGGCTTGCCCTAGTCCAGCGACCCTTGCCGGTATCGGACAACTGACCGGCCACGGGCCGTCGCCGCGAGGGATCATCCGTTCAGGTGATGACGGGGCGGACCATCGTCCATCCGGGTTGGACCCCAACAGCCGATGTGGCCGCTGCCCTCTGAGCGGCAGAGTTCTGGGCGACCCAAGAGCCCCATGGTTCTGGGTCTCCAAACCCAGGACCATGCACCGCCCGAACGCAAAGGAAAGCTCATGCTCAAGTCCGTCGCCAAGTTCCAGACCGCCGTCTTCCACGCCCGCACCCGCGGCGAGCGCGGCGCCACCGCCGTCGAGTACGGCCTGATGGTTGCGCTCATCGCCGCCGTCATCGTCGGTGTCGTCCTCACCCTCGGCGGCAAGATCAACAACGCCTTCAACAAGGTCAACACCAGCATCCCGGCCAACTGACCGGGTCCGCCTGACGGCCCCAGCACTGTGAATCGGGGTGGGTCGACCACGTTGGTCGATCCACCCCGACCGCATGGATCACAGACGTACTCGCCCACTGCCCGAGAGGTGACGAACTTGAACTGTCACGGTCTTCGACGACTCACCAAGAGTGACCGGGGTGCCACGGCAGTGGAGTACGGCCTCATGGTCGCCTTGGTGGCGGCGGTGGTCGTGGGGACGGTCATCGTCCTCGGCGCAAACGTCAACGACCTGTTCGCACGGGTCAACTGGTGGGGACAGCCGTGAGGCGGCCTCGGAACGAACGAGGTTCTGCGGCCGTGGAGATGGCGCTGGTTCTCCCTCTTCTGGTGGCAGTGGTCTTCGGAATCATCGACTTCGCCAGGCTCTTCAACGGCCTCATCGAAACGACCCAAGCTGCGCGCGAAGGAGTGCGCCTCGTGGCCGTGTCCAGCGCGGATACTTCGTCTGACTACTACTACAACGATGCCGCAGTCACGAACCGTGCCCAGCAGGCGGCTCCCAACCCAGCGTTCGGCCCCAGCGCCGGTGCCGTGACGGTCGTGCGACGCTGCGCGGACAAGCCGGCTCCAGACGCCACGGCGGCGGTGTCGGTCTCCTTCGGCTACGACCCGGTCTTCTACTCCTTCCTGAAGAAGACGTACACGCGGACGGCGGTCATGCGATGCGGCGGCTGAGCCTGAGCTTGGTGTGTCGTTCCGAGCGCGGCGCGGTCGCCGCAATCGTCGCTGTTCTGTTCTCCGGCATGGCGATCATGGGGTGCATTGCACTCACGGTCGACCTCGGTCAGATGAACAACGAGCGACGAGAACTGCAGAACGGCGCGGACGCCGTTGCCCTCTCGGTCGCCAAGACATGTGCGACGACTGCGAGCTGCCTGTCCGACTCAAGCACTTTTCGGCAGGGGCTGGCGGACGGCAACGCAGCGGACGGCAACACCGCCATCTCCGCGATCTGCGGTGTCGGATCAGGGCTGAACCCCTGCCCCACCCCGCAACCAGGTGGGCGTCTGGCTGAGTGCGTCATTCCGGCCACGATGCCTGATGAGTACGTGCGGGTGTACACCCAGACCCCTTCGGCAACGCCTCTGATCCTGCCGTTCTCCCGTGCGCTCGGCGGCTCCGGTGGCACGCCACGGATCCAAGCGTGCGCGCAAGCCGCACTGACCGCCCTGGGCAGCACGGGCCAGACACTGCCGATCACCCTGGGGGAGTGCCAGTGGATCGAGTCGACCAAGAACGGCTTCGCGCCATCCCCGCCCTACAGCCCGGGGCCCGGTAACCAGAGCACCTCGCTGCCCAACATCAGTCCGGGGAAGGTGGTCGGGATCACGGCTCACGACCCCGGTCAGGACTACTCGAACAAGTGTGGCTCGAAGAACGGAATGTTCTACTCGGGCGGGTTCGGTTGGACCGTCGAGGACGGCAGCTGCAACGTCACGTGGGGCAGCACCGGAGATGTTGTCCTTGACGGCAGCAACGGCGCCTCACCACCCAACGGGTGCAAGGCCAACAACGCATTGTCGAAGTACCTCGGCAAGGAGGTCTTCGTTCCGGTCTTCGGTCAGCCAACCGCCAAGGGCTACCAGATCGTCGGCCTCGCGTCGTTCTTCTTCGCCGGCTACCAGAAGGTGCCGGCTGCGACGCCGCAGGGCGAGGACGTCTACAAGATGCCGAACACGATCTGTTCCAGCAAGAACACCACCTGCCTGTGGGGCTGGTTCACCAAGCCCCTCGTCCCCGTCGGCAGCTTCGGCAGCGGCGGTGCAGACCTGGGCCCCAAGACCGTCAGCCTCTTGGGCTGAGACCAGACGTAGCTCGCTTCACGAGAAGGATTAGCCCACATGGGACGCAGAATCATCGCCATCGTGCTCGCCACGGTCATAGCCCTCGTCGGCGTGACGACGGTGTGGCTTTACGTGCGGGGTGCGGACGCCAGGGCCGTTGCCCAACAGCGCCCCACCGTCACGTACTTGGCTGCGCAGGCCGTTCCAGCTGGCACCACGCTCGGCCAAGCTGTCCAGGCTGGGCTCATCCGCCAAACCACCGCTGCTGCCAAGGGCGTTCCGGCCGGCGCGCTCACCCAGGTGACCGCCAGCAACGAGAAGCTGGTGGCCACCTCAGACATCCAGCCCGGCGAGTTCGTGACGTCAGCACGCTTTGGGGATACGCCTGCGGCCCAGAAGGCAATCCAGGTGCCCAAGGGCATGGTCGCCATCTCCGTCGAGCTGACCGATCCCGCCCGCGTCGGCACTTTCGTGACGCCTGGGACGCGAATCGCGATCTTCGACTCGTACCAGATCAAGGCCATTGGCACAGACCCCAAGTCCAAGGCGCTCAACGACGCCGGGGTGAAGGGAACCAGTCTGCTGCTCGGGGACGTGCTGGTGATCGGGATGGGGCAGACGGCCCTGAGCGCTCCCCGGCAGAACGCAACCGAAGCCACGGCCAAGGATGCGGCGGCCCAGCAGGAGAGCTCCCCTTCGTTCCTCGTGACGGTCGCGGTCACGCCGAAGGACGCAGCACGCCTGGTGCATGGCATCAACAACGGGACGCTGTATGCCGCCCTTCGGGGTGACAACCTCGACATGAGTGTGCCTGAGGTCAACGACCTGAACATCTTCGACCTGTCAGGAGTTTCGAAGTGACGATTCTTTGGGACACGGACGCCAGCTCCACGGAGCGACTTGCCCTCTCGCTCGGCGGGGACGTCACGCGCGTCGACACACCCGCGCTCGTGAACCGCGCGCTGCTCGAAAACCCCACCGAGTACCTCGTGGTCGTGGGTGCCGACATCGCAACGGACCTCGCGGTCGGTCTCGCGGAGCAGCTGCGGGTCGAGCGACCCGACGTTGGCCTCATCCTTTTGCGTCGACGCGTTGACGTGACCGTCCTTGCCCAAGCGCTTCGTGCCGGTGTGCGTGAGGTGCTGGCCGAGGACGACCTGACTGGTTTGGCCGACGCGGCCCGTCGCAGCCGCGAACTGTCGGTCCGGGTCGGGGGCGCTGTCACTGAGCGGGTTCGCGACTGCCGAGTCGTGACCGTGTTCTCCGCCAAGGGCGGCGTCGGTAAGACCACGTTGTCGACCAACATCGGTGCCTACCTGGCCTCGACGGGCGCGAAGGTCCTCCTGGTCGACCTCGACCTCGCCTTCGGGGACGTCGGGATCAGTCTGCAGATGCTGCCCCAGAACTCGATGGCCGACCTCATCGGCATGGCTGGGCGTGTGGACGAAGAGGGCCTGTCCTCGATCGTCACCAAGCACGAGTCCGGACTCGACGTAGCCTGCGCCCCCGCCGAGCCCAGCGACGCGGACCGCATCCCGGGGACCTTGGTCGCGGAGGCACTGCGCGTGGCCCGGCGCTCCTACGACTACGTCATCGTCGACACTCCGCCGGCCTTCAGCGAACACGTCCTGGCGGCCTTCGACCACAGCGACCTGTTGGTGCTCATCGCCACCCTCGACATCCCCGCGGTCAAGAACCTGCGCCTCACCCTCGACACGCTCGACCTCCTCGGCAACCCCAAGGACTCCCGCGTCGTCGTGCTGAACCGCTCGGACGCCAAGGTCGGTCTGCGGGCCGAAGACGTCGTGGCGGCAATCCGCACCGACATCGCGCTGAGCATCCCGAGCAGCACCGCGGTCCCCGCCTCGATCAACCGGGGCGTGGCGCTCGTCCTCGACGAGCCGAAGCACAGCGTCAGCACCGCCATGCGGCAGCTCGCGGACCAGTACGTGAAGGTTGCCCGCGAGTCACGTAGCCAGGACCGCGAGCAGAGCGGGAAGCGCAAGTCCGAGCGTTGGTCGTTGGCGCGCGGCGGCCGCCGATGAGCCTCGCAGACCGACTCGACAGCGTTCGTCGGGCCAGTCGCGGCGAGGACCACCCTGCGCCGGCGCAGGTACACGGTCCGGAGACGCGCGCGCCGCGCGCCGTCGACCCGTTCGCCCACGTGAAGCAGAGCGTCCACCAGGCCCTGTTGGACCAGCTCGGACCGCAGCTCTACGACCCGCACCTGGACGAGGCGGAGCTCGAGGCCAAGGTGCGTCACAGTCTGCAAGCGGTCATCGACGCCGAGGAGACACCTCTTTCTCTGGCTGACCGGACCCAGATCGCGCAGGAAGTGGCCGATGAGATCCTGGGCCACGGGCCTCTCGAGCCGTTGCTGCGCGACAGCGAGGTCACCGAGATCATGGTCAACGGTGCTGACAGCATCTACGTGGAGCGCGCGGGAAAGATCCACGCCGTGACGACCACGTTCAGCAGCGAGGCGCACCTGCGTCGCACCATCGACAAGATCGTTGGTCGAGTTGGCCGAAGGGTCGATGAGGCCAGCCCGCTCGTGGATGCCCGCTTGCAGGACGGGTCCCGCGTCAACGCAGTGATCCCGCCCATCGCCCTCGACGGGTCGATGCTCACCATCCGAAAGTTCTCCACGGATCCGTTCACCGACCGCGACCTCATCGCCTTCGGCACGTTCACTCCTCGGGTGCGTGACTTTCTGCGAGCCTGTGTCGTCGGCCGACGCAACATCGTGATCTCGGGCGGTACGGGATCTGGGAAGACCACGCTGCTCAACGTCGTCTCATCCTTCATCCCGACGGACGAGCGCATCGTCACCATCGAGGACGCGGCCGAGCTTCAGCTCCACCAGGACCACGTGCTCCGGCTGGAATCCCGCCCGGCGAACATCGAAGGTCGCGGCCAGATCGCGATCCGTGATCTCGTGAAGAACTCCCTACGTATGCGACCCGACCGCATCGTCGTCGGCGAGGTCCGAGACGGGGCAGCTCTGGACATGCTCCAGGCCATGAACACCGGCCATGACGGCTCGATCACCACGGCCCACGCCAACTCGCCCAGAGACTGCCTGTCGCGTCTCGAGACGATGGTGCTCATGGCTGGCGTCGACCTGCCCGTCCGGGCCATCCGGGAGCAGGTCTCGGGCGCCGTCGACATGGTGATCCAGCAGGCCCGCCTCAAGGACGGCTCACGCCGAGTCGTGGCGATCAGTGAGGTCGTCGGCATGGAGGGGGAGATCATCACCATGCAGGACCTGTTCACCTTCGACTACAGCGCCGGCCGCGACGAGCAGGGCCGGTTCCGTGGGACTTTGGTCAGCACCGGACTGCGACCGAAGTTCGCCCAGGAGCTCCTGGACCAGGGTGTCCAGCTGCCGGCAGACCTTTTCGTCAGGGGCGTGTGATGCCGACCAACCTCCCGGTCATGCTGCTGGTCGGGCTCGGCGCCATCTTCGTCGGCATCGTCGGAGTCGGTGTTGCTCTCGCCGGTTCGTCCACCTCAAAACGTCAGCGTCGTCTCGACGGACTCGAGCAGTACGTCGGCGCATCACGGTCCTCGGCCCGTGCCTCGGTCGCCACGAGCCCGAGTGCCATCTCCGAGAGCCTGATTGCCATGGGCGAACGGGTCATGGAGGGGCGGGAGTCGACCAGCAAGACCATGGCCCTGATCACCCGGGCAGACCTCCCACTCCGCGCGGGGGAGTGGCTCGTGCTGAGGGTGGTCGCGGTCATCGTGTGCCTGGCTGCGGCCATCGTCCTGTTCGGTGGCGGTGTCATCGCGACCGGCCTCTCGGTCCTGGTCGGTGCGGCCGCAGGGCTGGTCCTTCCTTCACTCGTGCTCAAGTTCCTGGCGGGTCGCCGCGCCAAGAAGTTCGAGCGGCAGCTGCCACAGCTGCTGTTGCTGGCGGCAAGCAGCCTGTCCACCGGCTTCTCGCTGCCGCAGGCTCTCGATGCCGTGGCCAAGGACGCGCCCGAACCGTCGGCCAAGGAGTTCTCTCGTGCGCTGGCCGAGACGCGCATCGGTGCGGACATCGGGGACTCGCTCGATCGGCTCGGTGAGCGGATGGACAGTGACAACATGCGGTGGACCGCGATGGCGATCCGGATCCAGCGACAGGTGGGCGGAAACCTCGCAGACACCCTGCGGACCACTGCCAAGACGCTGATGGAGCGTGAGGAACTCCGCCGTCACGTCAACGCCCTGGCCGCGGAAGGAAAGCTCTCCGCCTACATCCTCATCGCCCTGCCCATCTTTCTGTTCGGCTACCTGCTCAAGGTGAACCATGACTACATAGCTCTCCTGTGGTCGGGCTTCTTGGGCTGGTGCATGCTGGGCGGCGCGATCGTCGCCATGTGCATCGGCATCTTCTGGATGCGCAAGGTCGTGGAGGTGGAGTTCTGATGTTGCTGTACATCGGACTGGGTGCCATTGCCCTCGCCCTGGCAATAACGGTGCTGGCAGTCGGGGTCGGTTCCAGCCAGCCCGTGGGGGTCGCCAAGTCCTTGGCGATCATCGAACGTCAGGTGAGCGCCGACGAAGTCTCACGGGCGGATCTCCCACTGGTCGAACGTGTCATCATCCCCCTCCTCGACCGGTTCCGAGCCCTCGCAGGACGGCTCTCGCCCAGCGGCCACATCGAAAAGCTCAGCCGACAGCTGGAGCTGGCAGGAAACCCGGGCACGTGGACACCGGAACGCATCATGGGGGCCAAGGGAGCGGGCCTTGTCGGTGGCGGCCTCCTGAGTCTGCTCTTCGGGGGCCTGTCGATGCGCGGCCTCATGTTCGCCGCAGTGCTGGGCGTCTTCTGCTTCTTTGTTCCAAACATCCTCGTCTACAACGCCGGTCTCAAGCGGCAGGAAGAGCTCGGGAAGGGTTTGTCCAACGCCCTTGACATGCTCACCGTCTGTGTCGAAGCGGGCCAAGGCTTCGATGCCGCCATGCTGCAGGTTGCCCGTTCCGCCAAGGGGCCGGTCGCGGGTGAGTTCGCACGCGTCCTGTCGGAGATTCAGATCGGCAAGTCACGGGGCGACGCGTTCGTGGCGCTAGGACGTCGGACCTCGGACGCAGACGTGAAGTCGTTTGTGACCGCCTTGGTTCAGGCCGACAGGCTGGGCCTGCCCATCGCCGGGGTGCTGCGCGAACAGTCGAACCAGATGCGGATTGCTCGACGTCAGAAGGCCGAGGAGAAGGCGCAGAAAGTGCCGATCAAGATTCTCTTCCCGATGCTGTTCTGCATCTTCCCCGCACTGTTCATCGTCATCATCGGACCGGGTGCGATCCGGATGATGGGGGCGTTCTCCGGGATGTGACGACCCGCTCGTCGCGCCTTTCGAGGGCCTTCCCTCAGCGGCGAGCGTGTCCGACGGCGTCGGTCTTGACCAGACCGAGCCGCAGGGCCGCCATCACGGCGGACGCGCGGTTGTGGGCGCCGAGCTTCTCGTAGACCTTCGACACGTGCGTCTTGACGGTCGACTCGCTCATGTAGAGCCGCTTCGCCACCGCCGCGATCGAGTCGCCGGCGACGAGCCGGTCGAGCACCTCGGACTCGCGCGGCGTCAGCCGTGGCTTGTCGCTGGAGTCCCTGCGCCGCAACGCTTCTGCGAGGCCGGTCGCCATGAACGCGTCAGGGGCCACAGCCGCCCGGCGCACGGCGGCGATGACCTCGTCCGACGGCGCCGACTTCAGGACGAGCGCCGACGCGCCGAGGTCGAGCGCCTCCAGCAGCGTCTCGTCGTCGTTGTGCATCGTCAGGACGACGATGCCAAGGCGCGGTGATGCCTCGCGAGCAGCACGGGCCAGCACCAAGCCGGACCCGTCGGGCATGGACACGTCCACGACGAGCACGTGGATGAGGTTGGCGGCCAGCACCGCCTTGCCCTCCGCGATCCCTCCGGCCTGGCCGACCACGGCCAGGTCGTCCTCACTGTCGATCATCCGGCAGACGGCCTCACGCACGAGCGTGTGGTCGTCGATCACCACGACGTTGATGGTCATGACGGTTGGGGGATCCTTTCGTTGGAGAGCGTTGCGGACGATGCCGCCCCTCGTGCTCTCATGCGCATGCGGACGATGATGCCAGTGCCCACCCGTGACTCGACGGTGATCTCTCCGCCCAGCCCCGCAAGTGGATTCTCGCTGAAGTCCCGGCTCGTCAACGAGCTGGTGCCGTTGTGCGACACCCACAGCTCTGCCTTCGGCGCTGCGACGTTGAGCCGCACCTCGACGTCGGTTGCGTCGAGGGAGTGCCGGGCGTCGGCGAGTACTCGCAGGAACAGCCGGTAGATCAGCACCTCGGTGTGTGCCGGCAACCGGAATCCGTTCTCCGTCAAGTGCATTCGCGTCGTGACGCCTGACGTTGAGCCGAAGTTCTGAAGGCGTGCCCCGATGAGGGCGCCAAGACCTGTGTCGGGTCGCACGGCGATCCGCAGGTCGGCGATGTGCAGCCGCAGGTCCGCCAGCACCCGCGACACCTCCTCGCGCAACCCGTCGAGGTCGGCGGCCATCGGCGACTCCTGCTTGCGGGCGGCGTGCCGCAGGGCGTCGATGTTGAAGCCCAGCGCGACCATCTCCTGTGCGATGCCGTCGTGCATCTCGCGGGCGAGCCGTTCGCGCTCCTCGAGCCCGGCCCGCTCACGGAGCGAGGCGAAGAGGACGGACAGGTCGATGTTGGTCGAATGCCGCGCGGCCACCTCGGCGGCCGCGGCCAGGTCGTCGTCGGTGAAGGGCGTCACCAGGGGACGGTCGGCCACGAGGACTCCGAGCCGCTCACCGCTGTTGTTGGTCATGGGGACGGCGATGACCGACCGGCCCACGAGGTCGTCGGCCCAGTCCGTCTTGGTGGGCACCCCGTCGTGCCAGGCAGGTGCCAGCACCGACCCCGACTCGGTCGGGTCCGGCCACGGTGTCCGGTCAGCTCCGCGGATGGCCAGCGGCACGGCCGGGTCCGATCCGTAGCCGACGAGGATCGCGCTGCGGGTCGAACGCATCCGGGCGGCCAGGTCCTGCAAGGCCATCTCGGCCGACCCCGGGGCGTCGAACCCGGTCTCCAGGGTGTCGGCCAGCTCGTGCAGCCGCCGCAGGAGCAGGCCAGCCTCGGCCGCGTGGTTCGTCTCGACTGGCTCCAGGCTGTCTTCCTGCTCGCGGGACCAGGCGCCGAGCCAACCAAAGAGGAGCGCCAGCAACGATGCGAGCGCGATGAGCAGCAGCTCCAGCGGGGAGTTGTGGCCCAGGGCCCATGCCGTCACCAGCCCGGTGACGAGGCTGGTGACGGCAGAGGCGATGGCCCCGCGCCGGTGGAACCGCAGACCCAGGTGGTAGGCCGGGATCAGCACCAGGGCCTTGGACCAGGCGCCTGCGTAGCCGGTGGCGATCCCGGCGATGGCTGCACCGGTCAGCAACAGCACGAGCAGCTGGGCGCGCCGTGTCCGGTTGGTGGGTGGGCTCAGGTGGTTCAGGCCGGCCGCCGCGAGGTCCAGCACGAGGACGAGGAGGATCCACGGCAGCCCGGTGAGCAAGGTGTGGTCGACATAGGCGAGCAGTCCGGTCAGCAGGGCGAAGGCGAGTCGCAGGCGCGTGGAGACGGCAAGCTGGGGCAGCCAGCGCATCCGCTCACCCCTCTCTGACCCGCGCAGCGTTGTCCACAAGGCGAGGCACAGCGTAGTCGTGTCCACAGGTGCGGGCGGGCAAATCGACGGCTTCCCGCGCGAACGCAACCATCTCGTCATGTTTGCACCGATACATCCCGCGATGCACGCATCGCTCACCCAGCCGCTGCGAGCGCTCGCCGAGCTGGCCGTGCCGTCGTCGTGTGCCGCCTGCCGCGAGCCCGGTCCCGCCGTGTGTCAGCGGTGCGCCGCGGACGCCAACGCGGCGTTGTGGGCCGGGGGGCCTCGCGAGTCCAGCCCGGACCCTCGCCCGCCGGGCCTGCCGCTGGTCACCTCGACGGGCAGGTATGCCGGTGCGCTGGCTCGCGTGGTCGCCGCCGTCAAGGACGAGGACCGTCGCGACCTCGTGGACCCCTTGGGCGTCCTGCTCGCCGAGGCGGTCGACGCCACTTTGGCCGCATGGCCCGCGGCCGGGACGGCGTGGCGGCGCCAGAGCGGTCCGGTCCTCGTCGTGCCCGTGCCGTCGTCGCGTGCTGCTCGCCGGCGACGCGGCGACGCCCCGATGAGGCTGCTGGCCGGACGGGCCGTGCGTGACTACGCGCCCACCGAGGTCATGCTCGCCGACGTGCTGCGCCCTCGTCGGCGCGTGGCAGACCAGGCGGGCCTGTCCGCAGTCCAGCGCGCCGTCAACCTCGAGCACTCCATGCAGGTCTCGGCGCGGTGGCAGCACGCCCTGCCCGGCGCGGTGTGCGTGGTCGTCGATGACGTGCTCACCACCGGCGCCACCCTGGTCGAGGCGACCCGGGCGCTGACCCGGGCGGGCGCAGTCGAGGTGCGGTGCGCCGTCGTCTGCGCCACCCAGCGACGCCACCGGACGTCCGCTCCCAGCCCGCACTCGGCATACTCACGGTAAACGTTGGGTCAGGCCGTCTGTCGCAACGAGCCCCGGTGGTCTACCGTCGGTTCATGGCCCCTCTGGCCCGTGTGCAGGACACGACTCCAGGGCGCCTCGGACCCGGTCCGAACGGCGCCCTGTCGAGCAGGGCGGGGCGGTCCACGGGTGACGCCGGGAGGTGGTGCCGCGGTTGAAACGGGGTGTGCCACCCCAACCTGCCAACACCACCGAACCCCATGGAGGACACCGTGGAAATTGTCGTCACCGGACGCCACATGCAGGTCTCCGATCGATTCCGTGACCACCTCGACGAGAAGCTCTCGAAGGTGCCGCAGCTCGCCCCGCGCGTGCAGAGGATCGACGTCGTGGTCAGTCACGAGCCGAACCGCCGCCAGGCCAAGGCCTGCGAACGGGTCGAGATCACCTGCCACGTGAAGGGGCCCGTGGTCCGGGCCGAGGCGTGCCTCGACGACAAGTACGCCGCGCTCGACGTGGCCCTCGACAAGCTCATGGAGCGATTGCGCCGCGCCCAGGACCGGCGCAGGGTGCACCGCGGTCGCCGCACGCCCGAGTCGGTGGCGTTCGCGACGGCGCGCAGCAACGGCGCCGGTGACCTGGACGCCGTCTCCGAGAACCACGACCACGACAGCCAGCCGCTCGACGACGAGAAGTTCGGGGCGCAGGGCAACTCGCCGATCGAGGTGCGCGAGAAGGTCCACGCCAGTGCACCGATGGCCCTCGACGACGCCGTGCGCGAGATGGAGCTCGTGGGTCACGACTTCTTCCTCTACTACGACCAGGAGACGGGCCAGCCCAGCGTCGTCTACCGGCGGCGCGGGTGGTCCTACGGAGTCATCCACCTCGATGTGGAGAGCGCCGACGTCACCGAACGGGTCTCCTGACGGGTTACTCGCAGACGTCCACTGAACCCCTGCCACCCGCGGTGGTGACGGCGTGCCCGACCATTCCCGGGACGAGCACGGCGAAAGTCGTACTCCGCCGTCACCGCCGCGTGACAAGATGACCGGCGTGAGGGAGCAAGGGGAAGAGGTGTCTGGCGATCTGATCAGAGTGGTGATCGCCGACGACCACGTGCTGTACCGACGGGGTCTGCAGATGGTCGTGTCGCAGGACGACGACATCGACATCGTGGGGGAGGCAGGGGACGGCAAGGAGGCGGTCGACCGCACCGTCGAGCTGTTGCCCGACGTCGTGCTGATGGACGTGCGTATGCCGCACACGTCCGGCATCGAGGCCTGCGCCCGCATCAAGGAGCTCGTGCCCACGACCAAGATCATCATGCTGACGATGTCGGACGAGGAGTCCGACCTCTACGAAGCCGTCAAGGCCGGCGCCAACGGCTACCTGCTCAAGGACGTGCCGGGGGAGGAGATCGCCGACGGCATCCGTGCGGTGCACAACGGTGACTCGCTGATCTCCCCGTCGATGGCCTCGAAGCTGCTGGCCGAGTTCGCGCTGATGAGCCGTCGGCAGAGCGACCGTCCCACGGCCGTCGACGCGCCGCGCCTGACCGAGCGCGAGCTCGAGGTGCTGCGCCTCGTCGCCCGCGGCCTGGCCAACAAGGAGATCGCCTCGGAGCTGTTCATCTCCGAGAACACCGTCAAGAACCACGTCCGCAACATCCTCGAGAAGCTCCAGCTCCACTCGCGGATGGAGGCGGCGATGTATGCCGTCCGCGAGAACCTCCTCGAACCGGACGAATGACGGGGCCCGCACCCGTCCGACTCACCACGGCCCAGGCCCGGCGCATCGCGCTCGCGGCCCAGGGCTTCCTCGGCCCGCGCCCGGCTCCGGGCGAGGCGACCATGCGCCACATCCAGCGGGTGGTCGACCGGGTGCAGGTCGTGCAGATCGACAGCGTCAACGTCCTCGCGCGCAGCCAGTACCTCCCCTTCTTCTCCCGCCTCGGTCCCTACGACACGGCGTTGCTCGACCGGGCCCGTGACCGTGCGCCGCGCCGGCTCGTCGAGTACTGGGCGCACGAGGCGTCGCTCGTTCCACCCACGACCTGGCCGTTGCTCGACTTCCGCATGCAGCGCGCCCACGCCGACGCCTGGGGTGGCATGCAGGCCGTCGCGCGCAACCACCCCGAGCTCGTCGAGGCCGTCTTCGCTGAGGTGGAGCGTCGGGGACCGATCACCTCGCGCCAGCTCGAGGCGGCCCTCGAGCACGACCTGCCGCGCGCCAAGGACAACTGGGGCTGGAACTGGTCTCTGGTCAAGAACGCCCTCGAGCACCTCTTCTGGGGTGGCCGCATCACCTCTGCGGGGCGCACCAGCCAGTTCGAGCGCCGGTATGCCGCGTTGTCCCGTGTGCTCCCGCGTCCCGTCCTGGGCGTGGCCGAGCGGGCGGAGGACCGCCCGCTCCATGAGGTGGCCTTCCGCGAGCTGATCCGGCTCTCGGCGCGCGCGCACGGTGTCGGCACCGAGCAGTGCCTGCGTGACTACCTCCGGCTCAAGCCTGAGCAGGCGAGGCCCGCGATCGAGTCGCTCGTGGCCGAGGGGGCGCTCGTGCCGGCCACGATCGAGGGGTGGCGCCGCCCGGCATACCTCGACCCGCTCGCCCGCCGACCGCGAAAGGTGCACGCGCAGGCGCTGCTCAGCCCGTTCGACTCACTCATCTGGCAACGCGACCGGACGGCCGCCTTGTTCGGGTTCGACTACCGGCTGGAGATCTACGTGCCCGCCGACAAGCGGGTGCACGGCTACTACGTCCTGCCGTTCCTCTTCGGTGAGCGCCTCGTCGCGCGCTGCGACCTCAAGGCCGACCGCGTGGCCGGGGTGCTGCGGGTGCACACGGTCCACTGGGAGCCGGGCGCGCCGCCCGAGGCGCGACCGGCGCTCGAGGCCGAGCTGGAGACCATGGCCGCCTGGCTCGGACTCACCGGCGTCCAGGGTGTGGTGGCGGGATCTCGCTGACGGGTGGCGGTTTCGCTCGTGTTCGGCCGGTCTGGCTGGCAGATAGCGTGCGACCGTGACCGTTCCTGCCGCAACGGGTGCTCCCAGCGCCCGCATCCACCGGGCCTGGTGGGTCGCCCTCGTCGTGCTCGGCGCGCTCGTGGCCGCAGCCGGCTTCCGGTCCTCGACCGGCGCGTTGTTGGTGCCGCTCGAGACCGAGTTCGGCTGGTCGCGCGCCACCACGTCCGGCGCCGTGACCGCCAACCTGGTGATCTACGGCTTGACGGCGCCGTTCGCGGCGGCGCTGATGGAGCGGTTCGGCATCCG
This sequence comes from Actinomycetes bacterium, assembly GCA_023420415.1. Classification (GTDB taxonomy): domain Bacteria; phylum Actinomycetota; class Actinomycetes; order Actinomycetales; family Dermatophilaceae; genus Pedococcus. Next base: position 231,177 of record JAEZWF010000012.1, read on the forward strand.
CCGGGTGGTCGTCTCCTCGCTGCTGCTCGTGGCCGTCGGGTCGGGCCTGACCACCGTGATGACCGCCGCCTGGCAGCTCTGGGTGCTGTGGGGTCTCGCGGTTGGCATCGGCACCGGCGCCATGGCGCTCGTGCTCGGCTCGGTGGTCGCGAACCGGTGGTTCGTCGAGGCGCGCCGCGGCCTGGTCACCGGCATCTTCTCCGCGGCCGGTGCCGCGGGCCAGCTCGTCTTCCTCCCCGGCATCGCCGCCCTCGCCACGGGGCCGGGCTGGCGCTGGGCGGCCCTGGTGGTCGCCGCCGCCGCCCTGCTGCTCGCGCCAGTCGTGCTCCTCGTCGTGCGCGACCGGCCTGCTGACGTCGGACTGCGCCCGTTCGGTGCCCCGGCGACAGACACCGGCGAAGGCGAGCAAGCGGCATACCCCCATGCCACCGGTCCCGGCCCTGGCCGTCTCGCCCTGCGCACGCTGCGCGAAGGTGCCCGCTCGCCGGTCTTCTGGATCCTGTTCGGCACGTTCTGGATCTGCGGCTGGTCGACCAACGGCCTCATCGGCACCCACTTCATCCCCGCCGCGCACGACCACGGCATGCCTGAGACGACCGCCGCCGGGCTGCTCGCGCTCGTCGGCGTGTTCGACCTCGTCGGCACGATCGCCTCAGGCTGGCTCGCCGACAAGGTCGACCCGCGGTTCCTGCTCTGCGGCTACTACGGCTTCCGCGGGCTGTCGCTGCTCTTCGTGCCCGCCCTGCTCGGGCCGGACATCCATCCGAGCCTATTCCTCTTCATCGTCTTCTACGGGCTCGACTGGGTCGCCACCGTGCCGCCCACGATTGCGTTGTGCCGCAAGCACTTTGGCGTCGCAAGGTCGAGCGTGGTCTTCGGTTGGGTCTTCGCCGCGCACATGGTGGGGGCTGGCGTCGCCGCCTCGTATGCCGGGTGGGTGCGCCAGGGGACCGGGTCCTACGACACCGCGTGGCTCACCGCCGGCGGGCTCTGCCTCTTCGCTGCCCTGGCCTGCCTCGCGATCACCCGCACCCCGCAGCGCGGCCCGTGGAACCCCGAGCACGAGGAGGCCGAGGTCGCCGCCATCGCCTGAGAGGGGCCCGGGTGAGAAAGTGGGTGCATGGCAGACATCGAGGTGACTGACAACCCTGACGAGAGCCGCTTCGAGGCCAGGGTCGACGGCGAGGTCGCGGGCTTCGCGGCATACCGGCTCAGCGACGGCCGCATCGTCTTCACGCACACCGAGGTCGATGACGCCTTCGGCGGCCAGGGCGTCGGCGGCGCCCTCGCCCGGGGCGCGCTCGACCAGGTGCGCGCAGCCGGGGACCGGCAGGTGGTCGCGCTCTGCCCGTTCATCGCGGCGTGGATCGACAAGCACCCCGACTACCAGGACCTGCTCGCCTCCTGAGGTGTTCGCAGGGGGACCAAGTGCAGGCATCATGCATGCATGCCGGCTCGGCCCCTGAGGTGAGCACGCGGCATACGCCGTCGGTATGCCGGCCGGGCACGGAACAGGGGTGCCTCACCAAGCGTTCGGGTGGGGTAGGCGCCCGCTCGCGGGGGCGCCGTCCGGTGCTGGTCACCCGGGGTGAACCAGTCGACTAGCCTAGGGCGGGCTGCGCCACAGGGATGGCGTCGGCCGTGAACCATCCAGGAGAGACTTCGTGTCGAAGATCGTCGAAAAGCTGCTGCGCGCCGGTGAAGGCCGCGTCATCAAGAAGCTCGAGGGCATCGCCGCCCAGGTGAACTCCATCGAGGAGGACTTCGAGAAGCTCAGCGACGCCGAGCTGCGCGCCGAGACCGACAACTTCCGCAAGCGGCTCGCCGACGGCGAGACGCTCGACGACATCCTTCCCGAGGCGTTCGCCGCGGTCCGCGAGGCGTCCAAGCGCACCCTCGGCAAGCGCCACTTCGACGTGCAGGTCATGGGTGGCGCCGCGCTTCACCTGGGCAACGTCGCCGAGATGAAGACCGGTGAGGGCAAGACCCTCGTCGCAACCCTGCCCTCCTACCTCAACGCCCTCGAGGGCAAGGGCGTCCACGTCGTCACCGTCAACGACTACCTCGCCGAGTACCAGTCCGAGCTCATGGGCCGCGTCCACCGCGCGCTCGGCCTCGAGACCGGCGTGATCCTCGCGTCGATGACGCCCGAGCAGCGGCGCGCCGAGTACGCCAAGGACATCACCTACGGCACCAACAACGAGTTCGGTTTCGACTACCTGCGCGACAACATGGCGTGGTCGATGGAGGAGCTCGTGCAGCGCGGCCACAACTTCGCCATCGTCGACGAGGTCGACTCCATCCTCATCGACGAGGCCCGCACCCCGCTCATCATCAGCGGCCCGGCCGACGCGGCCACCAAGTGGTACACCGAGTTCGCCCGCATCGCCCAGAAGCTCACCCGCGGTGAGCTCGAGTCCGGCGAGGGCGACTACGAGGTCGACGAGAAGAAGAAGACCGTCGGTGTCCTCGAGGCCGGCATCGCCAAGGTCGAGGACTATCTCGGCATCGACAACCTCTACGAGTCCGTCAACACCCCGCTCATCGGCTACCTCAACAACGCCATCAAGGCCAAGGAGCTGTTCAAGGCGGACAAAGACTACGTCAACATGAACGGCGAGATCCTCATCGTCGACGAGCACACCGGCCGCATCCTGGCCGGACGGCGCTACAACGAGGGGATGCACCAGGCGATCGAGGCGAAGGAGGGCGTCGAGATCCAGAACGAGAACCAGACGCTCGCCACGATCACCCTGCAGAACTACTTCCGCATGTACGACAAGCTCTCCGGCATGACCGGTACGGCCATGACCGAGGCCGCCGAGCTCAACTCGATCTACAAGCTCGGTGTCGTGCCGATCCCCACCAACCGGCCGATGATCCGCAAGGACCAGCCCGACCTCGTCTACCGCACCGAGGAGGCCAAGTTCGACGCGGTCGTCGACGACCTCGTCGAGCGGCACAAGGTCGGTCAGCCGGTGCTCGTCGGCACGACCTCGGTCGAGAAGAGCGAGTACCTCTCCGACCAGCTGCGCCGCAAGGGCGTCCCGCACGAGGTGCTCAACGCCAAGCAGCACGAGCGGGAGGCCGCGATCGTCGCGCAGGCCGGCCGCAAGGGTGCCGTCACCGTTGCCACCAACATGGCCGGTCGAGGCACCGACATCATGCTCGGCGGCAACCCCGAGTTCATGGCCGTCGCCACCCTCAAGCAGCAGGGCCTGGACCCCGAGGAGACCCCGGAGGAGTACGAAGCCGCCTGGGACGCCGCGCTGGCCAAGGCCGAGGAGGCCGTCAAGGCCGAGCACGACGAGGTGTCCGCGCTGGGCGGCCTGTACGTCCTCGGCACCGAGCGGCACGAGTCACGCCGCATCGACAACCAGCTGCGCGGACGGTCCGGACGTCAGGGCGACCCCGGTGAGTCGCGCTTCTACCTCTCGCTGCAGGACGACTTGATGCGCCTGTTCAACGCGGCCATGGTCGATCGGTTCATGACCACGGCCAAGATGGACGACGACGTGCCGATCGAGTCCAAGATGGTCAGCCGCTCGATCCAGAGCGCGCAGGGCCAGGTCGAGGGCCGCAACTACGAGATCCGCAAGAACGTCCTCAAGTACGACGACGTGCTCAACCGGCAGCGCTCGGTCATCTACGACGAGCGCCGCCGGGTCCTGGAAGGGGAGGACCTCGAGGAGCAGGTGCGCCTGTTCATCAACGACGTCATCAACGGCTACATCGACGCCGAGACGGCCGAGGGCTTCTCCGACGACTGGGACTACGAGCGGCTGTGGACCGCCCTCAAGACGCTCTACCCCGTGTCCGTCACCCCGGACGAGGTCGCCGCGGCATCCGGCGGACGCGGTGGAGTCAGCGCGGACGAGCTGCGCGAGCAGATCACCTCCGACGCCCACCACGCCTACGACGCCCGTGAGGCCGAGCTGGGCGAGGAGGTCATGCGCGAGGTCGAGCGTCGCGTCGTGCTCTCGGTCCTGGACCGCAAGTGGCGCGAGCACCTCTACGAGATGGACTACCTGCAGGAGGGCATCGGCCTGCGCGCCATGGCCCAGCGCGACCCGCTGGTGGAGTACCAGCGCGAGGGCTTCCAGCTCTTCAACGCGATGATGGAGTCCATCAAGGAGGAGTCCGTCGGCTACCTGTTCAACATCCAGGTCGACGTCGACCAGCAGCAGGCCGCGGCCCCCGCGGTGCAGCCGGTGAGCGTCTCCGACATGCTCGCCGGGTCGGGTGTGGGCAGCAACGGTGGCGCACCGGACGCCGAGCGCGCAGAGGCCGACGTGGCCGCTGGTGACGCCGGTGACCCCGGGCCCGCCACCGAGACCGCCCCCGCGCCGGAGACGGGTCAGCCCGCGGACGAGCGGGTCGACGCGCTCTCGGCGACCGCCCCGGCCACCGACCCCACCGCCGAGACCGTGCAGCAGCACCCGACCTTCCGCGCCAAGGGGCTGGAGGAGCCGCAGCGTCGCCAGCAGCAGCTGCAGTACTCCGCCCCGTCGGAGACCGGTGAGGTGGAGCACCGCGCCGGTTCCGTCGACGACGAGCTCAGCCCGGAGCAGCTCAAGGGCGTCTCCCGCAACGGTCCCTGCCCGTGTGGCTCGGGCAAGAAGTTCAAGATGTGCCACGGCCGCAAGGCCTGAGGCGGGCACAAGCACGAGTGGCCGGTGCGGGGGAGACCCTGCACCGGCCACTTTGCGTTGTGCCGCACCACGATTCGGTATGCCGCGTGGCTGGGTCTCGCGGTCAGCCCACCTGCAGTGCCTCGACCCGCCAACGCCCGTCGAGCCCGACCATCCGGAACGCGACGGCCCGCACACGGTTGCCGTCCACGACGACCGCGCTCACCTCGGCGACGCCGTCCGCGGGCTCGCACACCCGCACCCGGCGCACGACCGTGCGACGCACGTCGTCACGGGACCGGCGCAGGGTGCCGGCACGCCGAGCCGACACGACCGCACGACGCGCCACCACGGCATACACCTCGGGCACGGTCCAGCGGAGCAGCTGCGGCGCGGGCCTCGAACCGGACATCACCTCCACGAGCGCCTGGGCTATGTGCGCGCCCCACTCCTGGGGGTCGGGCAGGTCGTCGCGGCGGGTGGCCTGGGCGCCGAAGAGCTGCTCGTCGGTGAGGGTGGTGAAGTCGACCGCGAGGGCGTCCTGGATGTAGGGGGACGGCTGCGTCTCGGTGGGCGACCACTCGGGCTCCGGGATCACCGGCGGGCGCTGACGCGGAGCGGGCAGGATGCGGATCGGGCGCAGCTGCGGCTGGGCGCTCATCGGGTCACCGCCGTCCGGCCGCCCGGGACCTGGAGCACCATGCCCGGATGGATCAGGTCCGGGTCGTCGCCGATGAGGTCCCGGTTGGCGGCATACCAGCGGGGCCAGGCGCGGGCGACCTCGGCATCGCTCGCGCCGGCGCCGAGGTGCCGGGCTGCGATGGCCCACAGACTGTCACCGCGGCGCACGACGACCGTGCCGTCCTGCTCGCCCTGCGCGACCCGGCCCGTCACCAGCTCGGGGGAGGCCTGCGGCCGCACCAGCGGACGGGTGGGGGTCCACCCCGGCGGTGCGACGTCGACCGGTGCCGTTGCACTTGCGCTCGCTGGAGTCGTGGGCGCGAAGCTCGGCGTCGGGGCTGGGCTGGGGGTGCCCTTGGCCGGGTCGGCGGGGGCGGGAGTGGTGGAGCTGAACCCGGGGCCGGACCCAAGGGTGGCCGCGGCCCCGTGGTCTGCCTTGTCGCCTGCCGCCGTCGAGGCTGTCGCGGCGAAGCCGGGTGGCGGCACGGGCCCGGGTCCGCCCACGGCGCTGCTGGGGGTGGCGATGGCGCCGACCACGGCGCCCACGAGCACCGCGGCGAGCCGCTGGGTGACGACGGGGGTCCACCGGTTGCCGGCGCGGCGGGCCAGCTCGCCGGCGTGACCCGGCAGGTGGCCGAGGATCCCGACGACGAGCCCCAGGCCGAGCCAGATCGCCAGCGCCAGGGCGGCGGCTGCGGCAAGGGCGGCCACGACCTCCTCGGGGTTGCTCGGACCGGGCGCGTTCACCGGCCCCCACAGGGCCCGCGCGAGTGCGCCGAGTCCTGCGACCCCCAACGTCGTGGCCGTGACGGCGAGCAGGGCGGTGGCGACCACCCGGCCCGGTGTGCGTTGCGTCGTCATCCTGACAACCCCCTATCGGCCTTTATGGCCGTTTGCCTTTGTTTGCGTGTGATGAAGGCTAACTGTAGACAGTTGGATCCGCAAGGCTCGTGGGATCGCTAGGCTCGCCCCGCCGCCGATCGGACCGAGAAGGGGTGGGGCATGCGCTGGGAAGACCTGTTCGCCGACCTGGAGTCGCAGTGGGACGCCGAGCAGCGACGCGAGCTCGACGCCGAGGTGGCCGACCGGACCCGACGAGAGAGGGCCTCGGTCGGGCTCTACGAGCGGCTCGCGGCGGCCGTCGGCGAGGAGGTGTCGGTGGTGCTGGCGACGGGGGTGCGCGTCAGCGGGCCGGTCGCCGACGTGGGTGACGGGTGGCTCCTGCTGTCGGATCCGCGCCCGTCGGCGCAACCGATGGTGGTGCCCTTCGGGGCGGTGGCGGCCCTGATCGGCCTGCGTCCGCGAGCTGCCGGCCAGGGAATGGGGCGGTCCTTCGGACTGGGCTACGTCCTGCGCGGACTGAGTCGCGACCGAGCCGTCGTGGCCGTCACCGACGTCACCGGGTCGGTCACGACGGGCACGGTCGACGCCGTCTGGTCGGACGCCTTCGAGCTGTCCGAACACGCCGCTGACCTGCCACGACGCCCCGAGAACGTCACCGGGCGCAGGGTCGTGCCCTTCGCCGCCCTGGTGCTGGTCCGACCGGCCTGAGGGGTCACGGGCGGGCACGAACCAGTCGGCCGACGTCCCGGCCGCGGCGCGTCGAGCCGTGCCGGGCAAGCGTCACCGGGGTGGCCCACCCCCGTCGTGGGCCACCCCGGTGAACGGATGTGGTCGGTCAGTCCTGTCCCTGACCGAACGGGTGCGCTGCCACGAAGTTCTTGGTCTCGTTGTACATCCGCTGGATGTAGCTCTCGAGCTCCGCAACCTCGACCCGCCACTGACCGCGCCCGCCGACCTTGATCGCGGGCAGCTCGCCGGACCGCACCAAGGCGTACGCCTGCGCGGAGGAGATGTCGAGCACCTCGGACACCTCGGACAACTGGATGAAGCGCTTGGCCACAGCCAACCCCTCTCAACTGATCCCCACCCTGCTTGACTGGGGTCATACCTGCTCTTGACCAACTTTTTACCATGATCTTGCGTTCACGTCCGGTCGAACACGGAATTCTCTCAGAATCAATAGTTCGGCCGCGCCTGCGACTTTGCCCCTGTGGATGACTTCGCCGCTGTGGATTCGCACTCGCTGGAGCCCGTCGGTGCGCCATGATTGGATCCGGCGCCCGCCGGGTCGGAGCCGCCAACGCCACCAACCAGGACCAAGGGGGACGTTTCGTGACGGACCTGCCCACGCCCACCGCCAACCGCCTGCGCCGGCCGGGGTGGCGCGACACGCGCCTGCTCATCGGTCTCGTGCTGGTGCTCGCCTCCGTGGCTGTGGGCTCGTACGTCGTGTCACGGGCCGACGACCGGGTACCCGTCTTCGCCGCGGGTAAACCGCTCGTGCCCGGCCAGCCACTGCGCGAGGGCGATCTCGTGCGCGTCGAGGTGCAGCTGGGCTCCCAGGACGCCCGGTACGTCTCGGCCACCCCCGGGCTTCCGGGCGACCGGTTCGTCCTGCGTGAGGTGCCGGCTGGTGAGCTCGTGCCCCTGTCCGCGGTGGGTGGCCGCGACCAGGTCGACGTCCAGCCGCTCACCTTGAGCGTCGACGCCGGGTCGGCCTCGACCCTCCAGCGCGGCGCGCGCGTGGACGTCTACGTCAACCCGGTTGACCGTAGGGCTTCTGCCGGCTCTCGTTCGTACCGAGGTCCGGAGCTGGCACTGCGTGGCGTGTCGGTCGTGGGTGTCGCCAAGTCCTCCAGCGGGCTCGGGTCCAGCGGCGGCGACCGCGCGATCCAGGTCATGGCCCCCACCGACCGCATCAAGGGCATCATCGGCGACGTCGACGCCGGCGCCCGCATCACCGTCGTCCCGGTCGTGGCCGCCGACGGGAACGCCGGATGAGCCGCACGATCCTCACGGCCGTCCCCGGACCGTGGGAGTCCGACCTCGTCACGACCGTGGAGGGGACCGCCGGGTATGCCGTGGCGCGCCGGTGTGCGGACCTGCCCGACCTGCTCGCGACGGCCGCCGCCGGGTTGGGGGAGGTGGCGCTGGTGTCCGCCGACCTGCGCGCGCTGGACCGTGCGGCGCTGCACGAGCTGACCCAGCACTCGGTGCTGGTCGCCGGTGTGGTTGCGCCCGGCGACGAGATGGGCGAGCGACGGCTGCGTCAGCTGGGGCTCGAGGTGGTCATCCCGGCGGACGTGGCCGCGCCTGACCTGCAGGACCGGCTCGACCAGCTGACCGAGGGCGCTGGCACGGGGCTGGCGCTGGAGGATGAGACACCCGCGGACGAGCTCCCCGACGTCGAGGACGAGCCCGGGAAGGTCCTGGCCGTGTGGGGGCCGACGGGTGCTCCCGGTCGCAGCACCGTGGCGCTCAACCTCGCGGTGGAGCTCGCGACCCGCGCCCCCACCCTGCTGGTCGACCTCGACACCTACGGGTCGTCCCAAGCGCAGGCGCTGGGCCTGCTGGACGAGGCGCCCGGAATGGCCGCCGCCTGCCGCGCAGCCGACCAGGGCACGCTCGACCTGCCCGCCCTCGCCCGGCTGGCACCCGAGGTGGGCGGGGCACTGCGCATCCTCACCGGCATACCTCGCTCCCACCGGTGGACCGAGCTGCGCGCGCCGTCGGTGGCGCACGTGCTCAGCCTGGCGCGGCAGCTCGTGCGGTTCGTCGTCGTGGACTGTGGCTTCGGTATCGAGGACGACGAGGAGCTGTCGTACGACACGGTCGCGCCCAGGCGCAACGCCACCACGCTCACCGCGCTGGAGGAGGCGGACGAGCTCGTCGTCGTCGGCGCCGGCGACCCCGTCGGGCTGCAGCGTCTCGTGCGCGGTGTGCAGGACCTCGGCGTGGTCCCTGCGCCCTCGGGGCGGGTGGTGGTCGTCAACAAGGTGCGGGCCGCGTCGGTCGGGTCGCACCCAGAGCGACGCATCAGCGAGGCGCTCGGCCGGTTCGCCGGCATGGACGACATCGTCTACCTGCCGTGGGACCCCGCGGCGGTCGACGGTGCGATGCTCGCCGGCACGTCGCTCGCCGAGCACGCTCCCCAGTCGGACCTGCGCAAGGCCGTGACCGGCCTGGCCGACCGGTATGCCGCGCGCCCGGGTGCGCGCCGTGAGCGCGGCCGGGTGCGGCTGGGGCGTTGACGGGTCCTCAGGAGCTGAAGAGCAGGGTGAGACCGCCGACCGTGTAGACCACCATCAGCACGAGCAGCGGCACCTGCCCCGCCACCGCGGCCCGGCGAGGAAAGAGGGTCAGCGCGCGTTCGTGCGCGACGACCACCCCGAGCACGTGCCCGGTGATGATCGCGACGACCTGGATGGCGGCCACCAGGCTCGGGTTGATCAGTGCCGCCGCCGGAGCAACCGTGGCCGTGCCGAGCCAGTTCCCGCCGGTGCCAAGGGGATCGGAGAACTTGGCGAGTCCGTTGGTGCCCTCCCAGACCCACAGCGACCAGTAGTGGGCGATGAGGTAGCCGGCCGCGATGGGGATGAGGGACGGCGCGAACGCACTGGCCACACCGTGCCACGACACCCTCGCCAGGCGCGCGGACAGCCACGCCGCCAGGGCGAGTGAGCCGGCGACGACGAGGCACACGCCGACCAGGCCCGCCGTCTCCCAGAGCCTCGGGAACGAGCGTCCCTGGACGAAGCCGTACCAGCGGGACTCGCCCGAGAACCCGTCGTAGGCAGTGGTGCCCAGCAGCACCGCGCACACCGCGAGGAGGCCCCGGTCGAGCCGGACCTGCAGCGGTCCGTGCAGCGGGGTGCGCCAGACCCACCGCCCGTCGGCCCGGCGCCCCAGCGGGCTCAACGTGCCGTAGAGCGAGGACCACGCCGTGAACGCATCGCCACGGCCCAGGTAGGGGCGGCCGAAGACGAGCGAGAGGATGACGCCGACCAGCAGGTAGCCGAAGACCGCCACCCGCAGCACCGGCAGGTCGGCGTTGTCCGGTGCGATCAGCTCGAGCCACACGAAGGCGGCCAGGCCGATCGCGGCGGGCCAGTAGCCCCAGCGGTAGTCGGCGAGGGCGAAGTCGGGTTCCACGCGCGCGAGGCGGAGCAGGCCTGCGTGCAGCCAACGCAACGGGTTGACGAGGCGCCACACCCCACCTACCAGCATCGACAGGAAGGCCAAGCCCACCCAGAGCCAGACGTAGACCACGCTGGCCACGGGGTTGTTGGCGTCGTCCTTGCCGAAGACAAGTGACATGAGCGTCCAGGCTGCGACGAAAAGCGTTGCCAGCACGGCGATCCCGCGCAGTGCAGGGGAGTCGAGGGCCAGGGCGAGCAGCTTGGGCACGAGCCGCCCGTCGGTGTCGCGCAGCCGCGGGGTCTTCCAGAGGGCACCGAGCGCCACGAAGGAGATGACGAGCGCGAGGCCGGCTCCGACCAGCAGGTAGGAGAACGGCAGCGGCAGGTCCTCGCGGGACCCGACACCGTGTGCCGGTAGGGCGGCGAGGACGCCGAGGGTCACTGGACCGCGATCTTGAGCAGCCGCAGCTCGGGCTCGTGCGTCTCGACCTCGTAGACGCCTGGAGCGTCGCCCGTGAGCTCGACGCTTGTCGGCTGGCCGGCCTTGAGCGTCTTCTCGAGGTCGAAGCCGTGGATGTGCAGGACGTCGTCGTGGTCGCTCGTCACCGTGAGCGTGAGCGTCTCACCGACACCCAGCTTCACCGTGCTCGGTGCCGGGTCCACCTTCCTGCCGGTGACGGTGACCTCGACGGTGCGGCCGGCCGGCGCGGACGTGGTCGAGCTGGTCGACGTGGCGCTGGTGGCGGTGCTTCCCGAGGTCGTGGAGCTCGACGGTGTGGAGCTCGACGAGGTGCTGCCGCCACCGGCCGGTTCGCCGCCCCCACCACACCCGGCGAGGGCGAACGCGAGCGCCAGCCCCGCGGCATACGACACGGCACGACGAGAGGTCTTGGTCACGAATCTCAGTCTAGGGGGCCGTTTCTGACACGATGTGGGGGTGCCCGACCGCCTCAACTCGCTCGACGCGTCGTTCCTCTACCTCGAGGAGGCGACGACGCCGATGCATGTCGGTTCGGTCATGGTGTTCGACCCACCGAGCGACGGGTTCGACTACGACCGGCTGGTGCAGCTGATCTCGACCCGCATCGCATTCGTACCGCGCTACCGCCAGCGGGTGCGGCAGATCCCGGGCCGGTTGGCCAACCCGGTGTGGGTCGACGACGAGAACTTCGACGTGACCTACCACGTGCGCCGGTCCGCACTGCCGAAGCCGGGCAGCGACGAACAGCTGGAGGAGTTCGTGGCCCGCGTCCAGCCGCGCGCGCTGGACCGCAACCGTCCGCTCTGGGAGGTCTACCTCGTCGAGGGCCTCGCGCAGGGTCGGTTCGCCATCGTCACCAAGTCGCACCAGGCGCTGGTCGACGGCATCAACGCGGTCGACATCGCCCACGTCATCGTCGACGGCGACCCGGCGGCTGAGGGCCTCGTCACGGACACGTGGCGTCCGTCGCGCGAGCCGAGCGACGTCGAGCTGCTCACCGGTGCGCTCGTCGACGTCGTGCGACGGCCCAGCGAGGTCATCGAGAACATCCGCGGAGGCATCGTCGACGTCAAGGCCGTCGGCACCCGCGCCCTGTCGGCCGTCGGTGACGTCGTCTCGACGCTGGCGCGCACGGCCGCGCGCCCCGCGCCGCAGTCGCCGCTCAACGCGACCGTCGGTGAGGCGCGCCGCTACCTCATGATCGGCACCGACCTCGAGGACTACCGCAAGGTCCGCACCCAGCTGACCCGTGGCAACTACGCCGACGACGTCACCATCAACGACGTCGTGCTGGCCACGATCGCCGGCGCCTTCCGGTCATGGCTGCTCACGCGCGGTGAGGCCGTGCACCCCGGCACGACGGTGCGGGCGATGGTGCCGATCAGCGTCTACGACGACAACGGCGGTCACGTCGGCAGCCGCCTCACGGCGTCGTTCGTCGACCTGCCGGTGGGTGAGCCGGGCCCGTCGATGCGGTTGCACCAGATCGCGTTCGCGATGCGCCAGCAGATGGAGGGCGGGCAGGCCGTGGGCGCCGAGTCGCTCGCCGGGCTGGCGGGCTTCGCGCCGCCCACCCTGCACTCGCTGGGCGCCCGCCTCGGGTCGGCCGTGTCGCGCAGGCTGTTCAACGTCGTCATCACGAACGTGCCGGGTCCCCAGCACACGTTGTATGCCGGCGACGCCCGGATGCTCTCGACCTACCCCGTGATGCCGCTCGCCCGGGGGCAGGCGCTGTCGATCGGGCTGACGTCCTACGACGGCGGTGTCTACTACGGGCTCAACGCCGACCGAGACTCCATGCCCGACGTGGACGTGCTCGGTCAGAGCATCGTCGACTCACTGGGGGAGCTGCTCGAGAGCCACCGGTCCAAGCGGTGAGCCCGCGCCGGTCGGCTGCCCAGCCGCGTCGCGGGCTCGTCCTCGGCGGTGGTGGCGTGCTGGGTGCGGCCTGGATGGTGGGTGCGCTCAAGGCGTTGGAGGACGAGCTCGGCATCGACGCCCGTGACTTCGACGAGCTGGTGGGCACGTCGGCCGGCTCGGTCCTGGTCGCGCTGCTGGGAGCAGGGGTCCCGGTGGCCGACCTGCTGCGGCACCAGCAGGCCGGCACCATCGACACCGGACCGCTTGCCGGCTTCCTGTGGGACTACGAGAGCGATACCGGCGGCGACCGACCGGGTTGGCCCAAGGTGGGCGTCGGGTCACGAGAGCTGTTGCGGCGCAACGCACTTCACCTGCGCAGTCTCCCGCCGACAGCAGTGCTGTCGGCGATCATGCCCGAGGGACGGGGCAGCATCGCCGCCGTCGGGGCGATGGTCGGCCACGTCGTGCCGTCGGGATGGGTGTCGCGACCGGGGGTCACCGCGGTGGCACTCGACTACGACACGGGTGAGCGCGTGGCGTTCGGGCGTGACGAGGCGCCGCAGGTCGACCTCAAGGACGCAGTCATGGCTTCCTGCGCCATCCCCGGCTGGTACCAGCCGATCCGCATCGGGGAGCACCGCTACATCGACGGTGGCGCCTGGTCCTCGACCAACCTCGACCTCATGGCCGGGCTGGGGCTCGACGAGGTCTACGTGCTCGCGCCGCAGGTGAGCTTCGTCAAGGACGCGCCGACCCAGTGGCGCACCCGGGTCGAGCGGCAGTGGCGCAACCGCGTCACCCTGCGCGCCCTGCGCGAGCTGCACCGGGTGCACCACGACGGTGCCGAGGTGACCATCCTCGGTCCGGGCGAGGAGGACCTCGAGGCCATAGGGTCCAACCTCATGGACGTCTCGCGCAGGCCGCGCGTCATCGAGACGTCGCTGCGCACGTCCGCGGTCGCCCTGCACGACCCGGCGCCCCTGCCCGACCGATCCGACTACGAGGACGTGGGATGAGCCAGACCCGGATCTACCTTCCCCTGACCGCTGCCGGACTCCGTGCGCTCGCGAAGTCGCGCGAGACCGGGCCGGCGCCCGCCTCTGCGTATGCCGTGACAGCCCGCCTCGAGCGCGCCAACTCCGCCGACCTGGCCGAGGAGGAGCTCGAGCACGCAGCCTTCAGCGAGGCGGCGGAGGCGGCGCTCGCGTTGCAGGGCAACGAGGTCGGCAAGCGGGTGATCGCGGCGGCCGACGTCGATCCGGGGACGGTCGAGCCGGACGGGTCCCGCGAGGACGCGTCGGCGGTGACGGTGTCCGAGCCCGTGCCGTTGCGTCGCATCGTGTCGTTCCACGTCGACGAGAGCGCGGGCGACACCGGCTTGGACGACCTGCTCTGGTACGACGCCACCGAGCTCGACGAGGTCCTGCGCCTCCTGTGACCCGCTACGTCTGCGAGTTTGCCCCGCTGGTGGGCAGATCCGCAGACGCAAGCGTCAGGTGGCTCGGGACGTCTGCGAGTTTGCCCCGCTGGTGGGCAGATCCGCAGACGCAAGCGTGGTGGCGAGGAAGGGGTCGACCAGGGCGTGGTAGGCATCGGGGACGTCGCGGCGGATGCAGTGGCCAGAACCCGGAACCACGCGAATCTCCAGGCAGAAGTTGCCGATTCGCCCCGCTCGTTCGCGCACGTCCGACGTCACCGGACCGCCGCGCTCGGCGAGCAGCGCCAGGGTCGGCACGCGGATTGTCGCGAGCAGCTCGTCCCACGGAGCCGCCAGCGACGCGACACCGAGGGCCAGGAAGTCGGTGTCCACCTGGCTCTTGGACTCGGCCCACGGACCGAACTCCGGCTCAGGCCAGGTCGGGTTGTCGCAGCGCCCGTCGGCGAGCTGACCCTCGGGGTCGTCATGCCAGGCCTGCACGTCGGCCAGCCGATCGCGGATCACGGCCGGCTCCTGCACCCGCAACGCGGGGTCGCGCCACGCCGGGTCCTCCAGCACCGCCGCGGCCACCAGGTCCGGGCGGCGGGCTGCCAGCGCGGTGGCGACACCACCACCCATCGAGTGCCCGACGACCGCGACCGGACCACCACGTTCGGCGACGATGCGAGCGACGGTGGCCTCGGCGGCGGCATACATCTGCTCCATCGGGTCGGCGGAGGTGAGCTGCGCGGCCGTGAAACGCGGCGACCGTCCGTGCCCGAGCAGGTCGAGTCCGACGACGCGGTGTGCCGGCGACCACCTCCGCACCGCGTCGGGCCAGGAGGCGCCTGAGTCACCGAGACCGTGCAGGAGCACGATCGTCGCAGTCGCCGGGTCGGACGGCCCGGCCCAGCGGCAGGTGAGGGTGGCGCTTTCGTCGGCGGTCGGCATACGTGCCACCATAAGTGGGGCCGGGATCACCGCTCCGGCACGCCATGTCTTCGCAACCCCGAGGAGTCCAGTCCGCCATGGATGCCGTCACCCAGGTGCCCGCCCCGTACAACGAGCCCGTGCTCGACTACGCGCCCGGAAGTCCCGAACGGGCCAAGCTCGAGGTCGCCCTGGCGGAGCTGGGCAGCAACCCGATCGACCTGCCGCACACCATCGACGGCAAGCGGGTCATGGGTTCGGGACGCAAGATCGAGGTGCGTCAGCCGCACGCCCGCCGCAAGGTGCTCGGCACGATGCGCAACGCCAGCGTCAGTGACGCGCAGGCAGCCGTCGACGCAGCCAAGGCCGCGGCCCCCGGCTGGCGCGCGCTGTCCTTCGACGACCGCGCCGCCATCCTGCTCAAGGCAGCGGACCTGCTCGCCGGCCCGTGGCGTGCCCACCTCAACGCGGCGACCATGCTCGGCCAGAGCAAGACGGCATACCAGGCGGAGATCGACTCGGCCTGCGAGCTGATCGACTTCTGGCGCATCAACGTCGACTTCGCTCGGCAGATCCTCGCCGAGCAGCCGCCGCTCAACGCCCACGGCGTCTGGAACCGCACCGACCACCGGCCGCTCGAGGGCTTCGTCTACGCCATCACGCCATTCAACTTCACCGCCATCGCCGGCAACCTGCCGACGGCACCCGCGCTGATGGGCAACACCGTGGTGTGGAAGCCGTCGCCCACCCAGCAGTTCGCCGCGCACCTCACGATGTCGCTACTCGAGGCTGCCGGTATGCCGCCCGGCGTCATCAACATGGTCACCGGTGACGGCCTCAACGTCTCCAAGGTCGCCCTGGCCGACCCCGACTTCGCGGGCCTGCACTTCACCGGGTCGACCGCGACGTTCCAGCACCTGTGGCGCGAGATCGGCACCAACATCACGAACTACCGGTCCTACCCGCGCATCGTCGGTGAGACCGGTGGCAAGGACTTCATCCTCGCCCACCCGTCCGCCGACCCGGACGTCCTGCGCACCGCCATGATCCGCGGCGCGTTCGAGTACCAGGGCCAGAAGTGCTCCGCCGCCTCGCGCGCCTATGTGCCCCGCAGCCTGTGGCGCAAGATCAAGGCCGACCTCGTCTCGATCACCGAGGGCCTGCAGCAGGGCGACGTCACGGACCTGTCGAACTTCATGGGCGCCGTCATCGACGAGCGCGCATTCGACAAGCACAGCAAGGCAATCGACCGCGCGCACGCCACCTCCGGCGTCGACGTCGTGGCCGGCGGCACCTACGACGACAGCGAGGGCTACTTCGTCCGCCCGACGATCCTGGAGATCGACGACCCGACCGACGAGTCGTTCCGCACCGAGTACTTCGGCCCGATCCTGTCGGTTCACGTCTACCCGGACCGTCAGTTCGACAAGGTGCTCGACCAGATGGAGTCCTTCGCGCCCTACGGACTCACCGGCTCGATCATCGCCCAGGACCGCACCGCCATCGCCGACGCCAGCAACCGGCTGCGCTTCGCCGCGGGCAACTTCTACATCAACGACAAGCCCACGGGCGCGGTCGTCGGCCAGCAGCCGTTCGGCGGCGGTCGCGCGTCCGGCACCAACGACAAGGCCGGCGCCGCCCAGAACCTCATCCGCTGGACGAGCTCGCGCTCGATCAAGGAGACGTTCAACCCGCCGACCAACCACGTCTACCCGCACATGGGCTGACGCCACCTCACGCGCGACAAGGCCCGGAACCGCATCGGTTCCGGGCCTTGTCGTTGTGGTTGGTATGCCGAGTGGTCGCGAAACCGAGGTCAGCGGCCGAGTCGTTCCGGCCGCTTCTCGCCCGTCTGTCAGCGGCCGAGTCGTTCTCTGGCCGCTTCCGCGACGGTCTGCGGGCCGAGCTCCTTCGTCGTTCGTGTCCTCGCCCGTCTGTCAGCGGCCGAGCCACTCCTTGGCGGTCTGGGTCTCGATGGTGATGGCCTCCTCGATCGGGGGCGCGGCGGCCTTCTCGATCTTTCCGCCGATCAGGGGCACACCGGCCTTCAGGTCCGCATCGAGGGTCTCGACGGTTCCGGCGGGGGAGGGCTTGAGGGACAGTTTTCCCTTGAGCGTGATGGGGGCGCCGGGCACCGACATCTCGACCGTGCCGGTGCGGCTGCCGTCCCCACCGGCACCGCTCCACGTCTGGGTCTCGAGCACCTTGAGGGTGTCGCCGATCATCGACCGCGCGAAGTCGGGCAGGTCATCGGACGGCAGCACCCGCTCGGTCGTGATGACCGTCTGGTCGCCCTTGGTCTCGACCCTGGCCGAGTGCGAGATCGCTGCGGTGGCAGCGCACTTGGCGTCCTGGAACGCCGGGTCTGCGAGCACCGCGAACACCTCCGCGGGCGGGGCGGCGTACTCGATCGTGCGGGCGATCTTCATGCAGGTCTCCTCGAGGCGGATCGGTGGTTGGACGGGCCGGGCCCGGCGTGGCCCAGCCTAGTGTGCGGCGATCTGCGGTAGCTCAGCCGCGCAGCGAACTGGCCTCGTGACCCAGCGCCTGCGTCGAGTCGTGGAGCAGCTGGACCAGCCGCTGACGGCGACGAGCCAGGATCGTGGCCGCACTGTCGAGCTCCTGCTGGAGGTCTTCACGCGCGCGTGACTGCTCGGTGGCGGCATCCTCGTCGGCGACCCCGGACACCCCCCACTGAGGCGTCACGGTGCCCCGACTGTGCGTCAGCCCGGCCGACTCGGCGCGGTGGCCGACGGCGCGCCCGATGGCCACCCCCTCGCCCAGGTCCTGGGAGTGGTCCTGCAGGGCCGAACCCGCGCGGTCCAGCTCGGCCACGGTCCGTTCGAGGGCCGCAGCCAGGTGGTCTGCCCGCCGGCGGGCACGCACCAGGGCTGCGCCACCGCGCGGCTGGTCGGGTGGCAGGGCCGCGCGGAGGCGACGCTCGTCGCGGCGCAGCTGCTCGGCCAGGCGGCGCAGGCTGGAGCCGACCTGCGAGACCGACGCCGGGTCGCCGGTGAGGGTCATCGGGTCCCCCTCGTCGCAGCGCCCGCCCGCGCAGTCCCGGAGGGTGTCGACCCGGTCGAACCAGCAGCCGGTGAACCAGGGGTCGGTGAACCAGGGGCCGGCGTGCGCGCGGACCGGCCGCGCGCTGCGATGCCCAGGGTCGCCTCGAGCTCACCCGCGGACGCCTCCACCTCGCGCAGCAGGTCGGCCACCTGCTCGAGGTAGGCGTCCAGCGCGCGTTGGGTGTCGCGGTCACCGGCGACGGGGAAGAGGTCGAGGACGTCCTCGACCCCCGCGCCAGCGTTCTCCCGCAACCCCGCGAGAGCCGCGCCCAACGCGGAGGTGAGGTCGGCTGGTCCCGGCTCCGACGGCATACCTCCACTGTAGTGAGAAGACGCGGAAGGACCTCCGCACTTCCCACAGGGGGTGCGGAGGTCCTTCGTCAAGGGTGCGGGCCCCTGGCCCGCTTCGTCAGAACCAGGTCTTGCGTCCTCCGACGGCGCGGCCGGCCGAACCGAGGAGCGTGAGGATGAGACCGACCACGACGAGGATCACACCGATCCAGGTAAGGACCGGGATGGATGCCAGCCACCCGATGAGGATGAGGATGATGCCGAGGATGATCACTGTGGGCTTCCTTTCAGCCACTGATGGGGACCCTTCACCCAAGCACCGGTTCGCCGAACTCGCACGCTGAGCGGGCGTGTGACCTGCGAAAACATCGAAATTCCTGGGCCAGGGGTCTCGCCAGGACGGGCGCCGGGGTCGGGGTGTCGGGAGGGGGTCGACGGCCGGGTGCCCGCGCTCGGAGGTGAGCGATAGTCTCAGTCCTCGGATGCACATTGCCGTGCCTCCTCGTGGGTACTTCGAGACGTGAGGATGAAGCCGACCGACATGTCTGGGTCGCTGGAGCAGTCCCGTCAGCAGCTGTTGCACTCCGCCGCCGAGCGCGCGGACCACGGTGGAGGCAAGGGGGTCGAGGACTTCCTGCGTGCGTACTACCGGCACGTGGCGACCGAGGACCTGCTGGCCCGCGCGCCCGAGGACCTCCTCGGGGCCGCCCTGTGCCACAAGAAGCTCGCGCAGAGCCGTCCCGTCGGCACCGCGAAGGTCGAGGTGTTCAACCCTGAGGTCGACGACCAGGGCTGGGCCAGCGGCCACACGGTGATCCAGATCGTCACCGACGACATGCCGTTCCTCGTCGACTCGGTGACCTCCGAGCTGCTGCGCATGGACCGACTCGTGCACCTCGTGGTCCACCCGGCGATGAAGGTCCGCCGGGACGCCGCCGGCGAGCTGCAGGAGGTCCTGCTCGACGGCCCGAGCGACGACGGTGAGTTCGGGCAGGTGCGCGAGTCGTGGATGCACCTCGAGATCGACCGGGACAGCGACCAGGAGGACCGCGACGAGATCGCCGACAACCTGCGCAGGGTGCTGGGCAACGTCCGGGAGTCGGTCGAGGACTGGCCCAAGATGAAGGCGACCTGCCAACAGCTGGCGACCGAGCTCGAGAAGGCGCCACCGGCCGGCATACCCGCGGCCGAGGTGGACCAGGCACGCGAGCTGCTCGACTGGCTGGCGGACAACCACTTCACCTTCCTCGGCTACCGCGAGTACGCACTGCACCGCGGCGACGACGTCGACCGGCTGGAGCCGGTGCACGGCACGGGCCTGGGGCTGCTGCGCTACGACCCCAAGGGGGACGGCGTCACGCTGTCGGAGCAGGCGCGGCAGGTCGCGCGCGCCAAGGAGCTGCTCATCATCACCAAGGCCAACTCGC
This sequence comes from Actinomycetes bacterium, assembly GCA_023420415.1. Lineage (GTDB taxonomy): Bacteria > Actinomycetota > Actinomycetes > Actinomycetales > Dermatophilaceae > Pedococcus. The sequence continues at coordinate 250,942 of JAEZWF010000012.1, forward strand.
GCGCGACGGTGCACCGCAACACCTACCTCGACTACGTGAGCGTCAAGCAGTTCGACGACGAGGGGCAGGTGACGGGGGAGAAGCGGTTCCTCGGGTTGTTCACCTCCAGTGCCTACACCGAGTCGGTCACCCGGGTGCCGGTGTTGCGCGACAAGGTCGAGGCGATCTTCGAGCGCAGCGGCTTCCTCCCCGACTCGCACTCCGGCAAGGACCTCCTCGAGGTCCTCGAGACCTACCCCCGCGACGAGCTCTTCCAGGCCGATGTCGACGAGCTCTACGACAACGCCACCGACGTCCTGCACCTCCAGGAACGTCGCAAGACCAAGCTGTTCCTGCGGCGGGACCGGTTCGGTCGCTTCGTGTCGTGCCTGGTCTACATCCCGCGCGACCGCTACAACACCTCAGTCCGCCTCAAGATGGAATCCATTCTGCGACAGGCGTTTCCGGGTGCGACGGTGGACTTCACCACGCGCGTCTCGGAGTCGGTGCTGGCGCGGCTGCACTTCGTCGTGCGCGTGCCGGCTGGTGAGTCGATCCCCGAGGTCGACGAGTCGGTGCTCGAGCGCCAGCTCATCGATGCCACCCGCACCTGGGACGAGGACCTCAGCGAGGCCGGGCGCAGCGAGCACGGAGAGGAGGCCGCCGCACGGCTGACCGGCCTCTACGGGCGCGCCTTCCCGGAGGCGTTCAAGGAGGACTTCTCACCGCGGGTCGGCATCGCCGACATCCGCCACATGGAGGGCCTCGCCGACGACGACGCGACCGGCCTGAACATGTACCAGGAGCCGGGCGCCCCGGCGACCGAGCGCCGGTTCAAGCTCTACCGGCGACAGCCGTTGTCGCTCACCGCGATCCTGCCGATGTTCACCCACATGGGCGTCGAGGTCGTCGACGAGCGGCCCTACGAGATCCAGCGCGGCGACGGCGTGACGATGTTCGTCTACGACTTCGGCCTGCGGGTCAAGGGCGAGAAGGTGTGGGCCGGCGACGGAGGGCGCGACAAGCTGCGCGAGCTCTTCCAGGACGCCGTCGGCGCGGTCTGGCGCGGGCAGGCCGAGAGTGACGGCTTCAACGCGCTGGTGCTCGGGGCCGGACTCACCTGGCGACAGGTCGTCATCCTGCGCACGGTCGCGAAGTACCTGCGCCAGACCGGGTCGACCTTCAGCCAGGACTACGTCGAGTCGGCCCTCGTCCAGAACCGTTCACTTGCCGCAAAACTGGTGTCGCTGTTCGAGATTCGCTTCGACCCGAGCCGGTATGCCGGTGAGCCGGGCGGGGAGCGCGAGGTCGCCGAGGCGGCGGTCGTGGAGGAGATCACCAAGGGACTGGACGAGGTCAGCTCGCTCGACCAGGACCGCATCATCCGCGCCTTCCTCGGGGTGATCCAGGCGACGCTGCGGACGAACTTCTACCAGGCGGGGGAGGACGGTCAGCCCAAGCCCTACGTCTCGATCAAGCTCAACCCCAAGCAGGTGCCTGACCTGCCGGCGCCGCGGCCGCAATTCGAGATCTTCGTCTACTCGCCACGGGTCGAGGGGGTGCACCTGCGGTTCGGGCCTGTCGCCCGGGGTGGACTGCGCTGGTCCGACCGGCGCGAGGACTTCCGCACCGAGATCCTCGGCCTGGTCAAGGCGCAGATGGTCAAGAACGCCGTCATCGTGCCGACCGGGTCGAAGGGCGGTTTCTACGCCAAGCAGCTGCCCGACCCGGCCGTCGACCGCGATGCGTGGTTGGCCGAGGGGATCGAGTCCTACAAGGTCTTCATCTCGGGGCTGCTCGACGTCACCGACAACCGTGAGGGCACTGACATCGTGCCGCCCGCAAACGTCGTGCGGCACGACGAGGACGACCCTTACCTCGTCGTCGCGGCCGACAAGGGCACGGCGACGTTCTCCGACATCGCCAACGGTGTCGCGCAGTCCTACGGCTTCTGGCTGGACGACGCGTTCGCCTCTGGTGGTTCCGCCGGCTACGACCACAAGGCCATGGGCATCACCGCGCGTGGCGCGTGGGAGTCGGTGAAGCGGCACTTCCGTGAGATGGGTGTCGACAGCCAGTCGGAGGACTTCACGGCGGTTGGCATCGGCGACATGTCGGGCGACGTGTTCGGCAACGGGATGCTGCTGTCCGAGCACATCCGGCTCGTGGCGGCCTTCGACCACCGGCACATCTTCGTCGACCCGGATCCCGTTGCGGCGTCGAGCTTTGCCGAGCGCAAGCGGCTGTTCGAGCTGCCCAGGTCGTCGTGGGCCGACTACGACACGTCACTCATCAGCAAGGGTGGTGGCGTCTTCGCCAGGTCGCTCAAGGCCATCCCGATCACGCCCGAGATGGTGGAGGCGCTGGGCCTGCCCAAGGGCACGACGACGATGACGCCGGCGGAGCTGATGAAGGCGATCCTCCAGGCGCCGGTCGACCTGCTGTGGAACGGCGGCATCGGCACCTACGTCAAGGCTGCCACCGAGACCAACGCCGACATCGGTGACCGTGCGAACGACGCCATCCGGGTCGACGGCAAGGCGCTGCGGGTCAAGGTCGTCGGTGAGGGCGGCAACCTGGGTCTGTCCCAGCTCGGCCGCATCGAGGCCGCGCTCAACGGCGTCCGGGTCAACACCGACGCCATCGACAACTCGGCTGGGGTCGACACCTCCGACCACGAGGTCAACATCAAGATCCTGCTCACGGGCCTCGTCAAGGGCGGCGACATGACGCTCAAGCAGCGCAACACGCTGCTCGCGTCGATGACCGATGACGTTGCGGCACAGGTGCTTCGCGACAACTACGAGCAGAACGTCCTGCTCGGCAACGCTCGCGCCCAGGAGCACCCGATGCTGCCGGTGCACCAGCGGCTCATCCACTGGCTGGAGGAGCGGGGCGACCTCGACCGGGCGCTGGAGTTCCTGCCGACCGACGCCGAGATCGACCAGCGGTTCGCGGACGGGCTGGGCCTGAAGTCGCCAGAGTTCTCGGTACTCGTCGCCTACGCCAAGCTGGCGCTCAAGGACGACCTGCTGCCGACCGAGCTGCCCGACGACCCGTGGTTCCAGCAGACACTGACCGACTACTTCCCGCCCGCCCTGCGCGAGGAGTATGCCGAGCAGCTCGCCGAGCACCCGCTGCGCCGCGAGATCATCACCAACTCGGTCGTGAACTCAATGGTCAACCGGGGCGGCATCACCTTCGCGTTCCGAGCCATGGAGGAGACGGGCGCGACCCCGGAGCAGATCGCACGGGCGTTCGTCGTGGCGCGCGAGATCTTCGACCTGCCTGGCTTCGTGGCCCAGGTGGAGGCGCTCGACAACAAGCTGCCGACCGAGGTGCAGAGCCAGCTCTACCTTGAGTTCCGCCGGCTCATCGACCGCTCGATCCGGTGGTTCCTCACCTCGCGCCCGTCGCGGCTCGACGTGGCGAGCGAGGTGCAGCGGTTCCGCCCGGTGGTGGCTGAGTTCGCCCCGAAGGTCCCCGAGCTGCTCAAGGGCGCCGAGCTCAAGCGGCTCGAGCGCAACGCGGCCAAGCTCGAGAAGCTCGGTGTCAACAAGGAACTCGCGGTGCAGTCGGCGAGCCTGCTCGACCAGTACTCGCTGCTGGACATCGTCGACATCTCGACCGACACGGGTGCGGCACCAGCCGACGTCGCGCGGCTCTACTTCGTGCTGTCGGAGAAGTTCGGCATCGACGCGATGCTCACCCGGGTGACGAACCTGCCGCGCGACGACCGGTGGGACGCGCTGGCTCGCGGCGCGCTTCGCGACGACCTGTATGCCGTGTTGGAGAGCCTGGTGCGCAGCGTCATGGACGCGTCGTCGCCCGACGCCGAACCGGTCGCTCGCTACGAGCAGTGGGCCAAGGCGAACGCCGAGTCACTGACGCGAGCCAAGTCGGCCCTGGCCGGCATCGAGAAGCTCGACAAGCCGACGATCGCCGCGCTGTCGGTGGCCCTGCGCACCCTGCGCTCGGTCATCCGCTCCGGCGCGGCCACGTCCTGACGTCCAAAGTGAGCCTTCCCGTGGATGCGGTCAAGGTTGTTGCGCTGCAACGGTTTCCAGTCAAGAGCATGGGCGGGGACCAGCTCGACGAGGTCGAGGTGACGGTGACCGGACTGGTGGGCGACCGCGAGTGGGCGGTCTACGACGCCCAAGGCAAGCTGGCCAGCGGCAAGCACTCCCGCCGGTTTCGCCGGATGGACCCGGTCTTCGAGCTGGTGGCCCGGCGTGACGGCGACGAGACGGTGGTGCGGCTGCCCGACGGCAGCGAGCACCGCGCCGGCGAACCAGCAACCGACGCAGCCCTGAGTGAGCACTTCGGTGAGCGTGTCGCATTGCATCCCGAGACCGACGTGCCCCACCAGGACGCCGCAAGCTTCTCGCTGGTCGGCACCGCCACGCTCGCCGAGCTCGGTCGCCATGAGGGTGACGGTCGCTCCCTCGACCCGCGGCACCTGCGCGCCAACGTCGTCGTCCAGACGAGCGAGCCGTTCGCCGAGGAGGCGTGGGTCGGCTGCGAGGTCACCGTCGGTGGGACGCGTCTGCGCATCGAGGAGACGACCGAGCGGTGCCGGATGGTCGGCATCGCGCAGGTAGGGCTGCGGGAGCGCCCCGGGATGCTGCGGACCATCAGCGACGTCAACCGGCTCCAGGCCGGGGTGTACGCCGCGGTCCTCACCCCAGGCGTCATCGCGGTCGGCGACCTCGTCGAGACGCCGCGGGGCTGACGAGGTGCGGCCGCTCGACGATGGTGAGCGGGCGGCATACCTGCGTCGTCTGGGGCTCGACCGCGCACCCGACCCGACCCTTGCCACGCTCGTCGACCTCCACCGACGCCACCTCGTCCGGGTCCCCTACGAGAACCTCGGGATCATGCTCGGCGAGCCACCATCGGTCGACCCGCTCGACTCGGTCACGCGCGTCGGTGAGGTGGGGCGGCTCGGCTACTGCTTCCACCAGAACGGTGCGGCCGAGCTGCTGCTGCGCAGCCTCGGGTATGCCGTCCAGAGACGCCACGGGCATGTCTGGACCGGGCGCCGGGTCCCCATGGGACCGCTCAACCACCTCGTGCTCGTGGTCGAGGTGCCGGGGGAGGCTGGCCGGTGGTGGTTCGACGTCGGGCTTGGTGACGGCTTCGCCGAGCCGCTGGCGCTCGCTGACGGTCCGGTGAGGGACAGGGCCGGGTTCGAGTACGCCCTCGAGAGCGTCAGCATGCATGGCTGGTCGTTCCGGCACGACGCGCACGGCACCTTCGGCGGGGTCACCGTGACCAGTCGCCCGAGCGATCCCACTCCGGTCGAGGAGGCACACCGGCGGCTGTCGACCGACCCGGAGTCACCGTTCCGCCGGTTGCTGGTGTGCCAGCGACGCGACGCGACGGGCGTCGAGACGGTGCGTGGGGTCCTGTGGTCGCGGGTCGAGCCGGGTCGCCACGAGGAGCGCGAGCTGGCGGGGTTCGACGACTGGTGCAGCGTGATCCAAGACCGAATCGGGTTGCCCCTCAAGGGGTTTGACGGCTCAGGTCTTCGTGACCTGTTCGAGCGGATGCTCGCCGTCCATCGCGAATGGCTGGCGTCGCGGGACGGCTGACACAGGCCCGGCCAGTCGTCCCGCAGACGCGCTCAGCTGGTCGAGACCGGCATCTCGATCGCGGTCACCCAGTCGTCCTCGGGCTCGGGATAGCTCACGAGGTAGCGCTCGCGGGCACTGCCGTCGGTGCGGTAGCCGTTCTCCTCGATCCACACGGCGAGCCGCTGGTAGCTGCCGCCGATGTCCTCCATGCAGCCGTGGTGCTGCAGGACGGCTGCGGACTCCAGCGCGGGCAGCTCGACGACCTCCAGGCCGTCCGGTGCGTGGGTGGCGTCGGGCAGCACAAACCCCGCCCGGCAGTCGAGGCTGCCGTCTTCGAGCGTCTGGTACGACGCCATGGCCTCCCCGTGACCCGAGCCGGCCGCCAACGCGCCGGCCCGCTCGAAAAGGCCTGAGACGACAGGCCCGACATCCTCGAGGCCGGCGCTGGGGGCGTGGCCGCGCAGGCTCGCGAGCCGAACGCCGGGGGTCGCGGTGATGGTGACGTCGGTGGTGCTCATGGATCCTTCTCCCTCGATGATCCGGAGCCTCGCCTCGACCCGGGCCAGCCGGGCGCGGTCGGCCGCGATCTGCTCGACCAGCTCGGTCTGGCGCAGCCGCATCATGCCGCGCAGCTCATCCGGGCTGACGTCGTCCTCAAGGAGCTGGCCCACCTGGTCGAGGGTGAAGCCGAGGTCCTTGAGGGCGAGCAGCCGGTTGAGGCGGCGCAGCTGGTCGGCCCCGTAGGACCGGTAGCCCGAGTGCGGGTCGACCCGCGCCGGCGTCAGCAGGCCGAGGGTGTCGTAGTGGCGCAGCATGCGCACGGACACCCGGCCGATCGTGGCGAACTCTCCGATGGTGAACATGACCTCACCGACGTTGGGGTCTCACACGGTGTCAGGGTCAAGCCCGGCCGTGCACGTGCCCGCTCAGCTCCCGAGTCCGATCACCAGGCCCACGAACACGACGAATACCGCGAGCCCGATGAGCAGCGGTGCCAAGCCGGCACGTCGCTGCTTGGTGTGGCCGATCGCCCCCTTGGCGAACACGTGGTAGGGCGCGGCGTAGAAGACGTCGACGACCTGCCCGGGTGCCACGTCGAAGGCCAACCCTGCTTGGCCGTACGTCCTCGTCCACTGCGTCTCGATGTCGACACGGGTCGGGCCGGCCCACACCGGGATGTCCTGGGTGCCGTACCTGGCGGGCATCGGGTAGCCGTTGATGCGCACGGTCGGCGTGACCATGCTCGTGGTGAACATGTTGCCCTGCAACGTCAGTCGCACGATGCCCTGTGCGGGTCCGGTCGGGCCCGGAGCCGGCCCGTCGGCCGGTGGTTGGGTGGTCATGGCCGCGACGCTATCGGGTGGCCGACCTCCGGGTGCCCGTCGGCGCGCGGCGCCTTGCGGCGGACGGCCCGAGATGCCCGTATGCCGCGCCGATTAGGCTCGCGTGTGTGGCGACACTGAACGAGGTGCTGAGGTCCGCGACCGACCTCACGCCCCACGAGGTCGAGTGGCTCCAGCTGCTCGTCGGCGACTGGCAGCTCATCTCCGACCTGTCCTTCGCCGACCTCGTGCTGTGGGTGCCCGGCGGGATCGAGGGTTGGCTCGCTGTGGCCCACGTGCGCCCCACGACCGGCCAGATGGTGTTCTTCGAGGACGTCGTGGGCCGACGCACGCACCGCGGCCGGGAGTCGCTGCTCGACCAGGCCTACCGGGACCGGCGCATCGTGCGGCAGAAGGACCCGATGTTCCGCGACGACATGCCGGTGCGCGAGGAAGCCATCCCGGTCGTGCGCGACGGCAAGGCGCTCGCGGTCATCACCCGGCACACCAACCTCGCGGCGATGCGCACACCGAGCCGGCTCGAGCTGACGTACCAGGCGCTCGCCGACTCGATCGCCCGGATGATCGCGGCGGGGGAGTTCCCCAACGTGTCGGCGCCGACCGGTCAGAGGCGTGGTGCGCCGCGGGTCGGGGACGGCGTGATTCGCTTGGACACCAACGGAATCGTGACCTATGCGAGCCCCAATGCGTTGTCCGCGGTCCACCGCCTCGGCCACGTCGGCGACGTCATCGGCGAGCTGCTGGCGAAGGTGGTCGCCGACCTGCTGCGCGACGAGTCGCCGGTCGACGAGTCACTCGCGGTGGTCGTGACCGGGCGCGCGCCGTGGCGCACCGAGGTGACGAGTCGCGGTGTGTCCGTGTCGATGCGGGCGATCCCGCTCACCGAGGGCGGCCACCGGGTGGGCGCGCTGCTGTTGCTGCGGGACGTGTCCGAGCTGCGCCGCCGCGAGCAGGAGCTGCTCACCAAGGACGCGACGATCCGCGAGATCCACCACCGGGTGAAGAACAACCTCCAGACTGTGGCGGCACTGCTGCGGCTGCAGGCCCGGCGCATCCCCGAGGGCGAGCCGGGCCGGGTGGCGCTGGAGGAGTCGGTGCGCCGGGTCGGAGTGATCGCGCTGGTGCACGAGACGCTGAGCCAGGGGTTCGACGAGACGGTCGACTTCGACGAGATCGCGGTGCGCGGGCTCCAGGCGATCACCGAGGTGGCCAAGACCGAGCAACCGATCGAGTCACGGGTCGAGGGGTCGTTCGGCACGCTGCGCCCCGAGGACGCGACGGCGATGGCGATGGTGCTCTCGGAGCTGGTGCAGAACGCCGTCGAGCACGGGCTGGCCGGCGCCGGTGGCGGCACGATCTGCGTGGCGGCGGAGCGCTCGGTCGAGCCGGAGACGGGGGAGGACCTGCTGACGGTGTCGATCACCGACGACGGGGTGGGGCTGCCCGAGGGCTTCCGGCCCGGCGGGTCGGGGCTCGGCACCCAGATCGTGAGCTCGCTGGTGCAGGACCTGCGCGGTCGCATCCAGTGGACGGCCGCCGAACCCCAGGGCACCCGTGTCGAGCTGGTCGCGCGGCTGCGACCACTGGGCCGCGGCGACGCGAGCTGAACCGGACGGCAGCGAGGGAAGGTCGCCGACGTTCGCGCACGTCGGCACGAGTCGCTCAGCTCCGCGTGCGGCCCCCAACTCATGTCCCGCAACATGCCGTGAAAAATGCGGATCGTCGGCATGTTGCGCGACCTGAAACGGCCGGGATTCGCGACATTGCGGACATGGCAACGCCGCCCAGCGTTTCGCTGAGCGGCGTCAGGGTTCGTGCAGCTGGGGGTCAGCCGGCGCGGCGGGCCCGGGCGTTCCGACGCTTGAGTGCGCGTCGCTCGTCCTCGGACATCCCGCCCCAGACACCAGCGTCCTGACCGGACTCGATGGCCCACTTCAGGCAGGTGTCGAGGACCTCGCAGCGGCGGCAGACAGCCTTGGCCTCCTCGATCTGGAGGATCGCCGGGCCGGTGTTTCCGATCGGGAAGAACAGCTCCGGGTCCTCGTCGAGGCAGGCAGCGCGGTCGCGCCAATCCATGAAGATCGTGCTCCTTGTCGTGCAGGGGGTAGTCGCAGCCGTGGGCGTGGGGCCCAGGATGGCGGACCTCACAGCACGGGCGCGGCGGTGCGTGGTGTGCTCGGGGTCGTGCTCATGCGCAGAGGGCCGACGGGGGGATCGGCCCGGTTGTCCGTGCATGGTGAAACGCTCTCGGACACATTGTGGGGGCCCTTGAGCCTTCATGCCAACGGGTTGTCCGGCGTTTCTGTTCCAGCCTCACAGATCTTGCGGCGTTTGGGGAGGGGTTGACGCTCGGTAACTTACGAGTAGACGTGAGGCATTGCTCACACTCATCGTGCGTGGGTCGTGCCGGACTGCCAGGTATGCCGCGTGCCCGCCGCCCGTGCGCGTCTCGCCGGTGGCGACCGTAGCCTGTGGTCGTGACCGACCAGCCCGAGCGCCCGGCCCCTGCCGAACGATCCGACGCCCACGCCGGCGGCCCCGTCGATGGTGCGGCGCGCAAGGGCGACCCCTACCGTCTCGCGGCCGGCCTGCTGTGTGCGCTGCACGCGGTGGTGCTGCTCGGGCTGGTCGCCTTCTACTTCGTCGAGCTGGGGCGGGACGCGAGCGACGACGCGACGCGCGTGGTCATGTCCGCGCTGCTGATCCTGGTCTTCGCGGCGCTGCTCGGGGTGCTCGCCCGCGGTTGGCTGCGCGGCGACAACTGGCCGAACACCCCGACCATCGTCTGGAACATCCTGCTGCTGCCCGTCGCGTGGTCGATGGTCACCGGAGGCAAGCCGCTCATCGGGGTGCCGTTGCTGGTCGTCGCGTTCGCCGGTGTCGTTGTGGCCGCCCGAGCCAGGACGAGCAGCGAGCCGGACCAGGACTGACGGCGCTGCGATCTGCCCGCCGCTCCCGCCAGCTCAGGCCACGGACTTCCGCTCCGCCCCTGACCTAGCGAGGGCGATCTGCGCAGGCACGGCAAGGCCGCGGCGCACGACGTACCCGCGTCCGGGACCCGCCCCCGGACCTGCCGGCAGACGAAGCCCCCACAGGTCGACCGGGCGGGGGAGGTCGCCGGTGAGCACGACCCCGGTGCGGTGACGGGCCACCTCCACGGCCAGCCCTCGATGCCGCAGCGCCAGCGTCCCGGTGTCCGCGCCACAGACGAGGAGGCCGCAGTCCCGCTCGACCAGGGCGCCGATCTCGCGCAGCACGCCCTCGACCGGGGTGTCGAGCAGGTCGTGGGCGTCGTCGACGAGCACGGCCAGGTCAGACAGCCGGCGCCGCAGTGACACAAGCACGTCGGGCGTCGCCGGGTCACACATCGTCACCAGCCCCGCGTCGACGAGCGGGGCCACGGCCGGATCCACGCGGGACGCCACCAGGGCGACTCGGGTGCCGGTCTGCGCCAGCTGGGTGGCGATGAGCGCGAGGGTGGTGCTCACGCCGGACCCCACGGGTCCGGCGACCAGCCAGCGACGACCGTCGGTGGCGGGATCGAGTGCCTGGACGGTCGCTTCGTCGCCGCCGACGCCCAAACCCACGCCGCGACCAGAGTCGGACACCCTCGACGCGTCCACGTGGATGGGCACCGGGTCGACGCGACGGGGTCGCCGCCGCACGACGTGATCCGGCTGCAGGTCGCAAATGCGTTGCGGCTCAAGGGCGAGCTGCACTGTCGTGCCATCGGCCAGCAGGCCTCGACCGGGTGGTTGGCGCCGAGGCAGGTCCCTGGCGGTGAGCCCGGCGAGGACGAGCTCGGCCGGGTCCCCCAGGCGCAGCAGCACCCGTGTGGCTGCCACTCCCGCCATCCGTCCCACCAGCAGTGAGCGATGCCCCGCGAGGACGGCTACGAGCCCGGCGCCCGCGCCGTCCTTCAGCAGCGCGAGCAACCGCTCGGTCAGTCGCCCGTGGTCGAACTCGTCGGTGCGTTGGACCACCAGGTCGAGGTCGTCGATGAGCAGCACCAGCCTGGGCGGGGCCGACGGGTCGGCGTTCCGCCACTGCCTCGTCGTCGCGTGACCCGACTCGCCCAGAGCCCGCCGCCGCTCGGCCACCTGCTCCTCGAGCAGCGAAACCAGGCGAGCCAGCCGCGGCAGGTCGTCCCAGGACACGTGTGCACCGCAGTGCGGCAGCGCGGCCAAGCCGGTGAGCGAGCCGCCGCTCACGGCATACAGGTGCAGGTCATCCGGTCCGACGGCCCCGGTGAGGGCGAGGCCGATGGTGCGCAGCGCGGTGCTCCGCCCGCTGCCGGGCGCGCCTGCGAATGCCCAGTGCCCGGCATCGTCCGCGTCGAAGACCAGGGAGTGCTGCGTCTGTGCCTCCGGGACATCGTGCAGACCGATGGGTATGCCGCCTGCGGCCTCGAGGGTGGCGTGGTCGATGGCATCGGGGAGCGCTGGAAGCCATGCGGGCGAGGCGGGTTCGGCGGCCAAATCCGTTGCTGCTGAACGAATGGCGCTGACCATGAGCTCCAGCTCGGACTCGCCCAGGACGGCCCGGGACGCCACCTGGTGTCCGGACCAGGGCCCGACCCGGTCGAGGCCCAGCCGCTCCCGAACCCGTACGGCGATTCCCTGCTCGGCCGGTGGCGCGCCGACCGTGGCGGTCTGGAAGCCGTGCGGCGCAGCGTTGCCGCGTGACATCAGCGCCCTCCCGGGAGTTTCCGGGGAGATGTCCGCCGCGCCGGAGTGGTCGAGCACGTCCATCGACTCGGCCGCGTCACGCATCCGCAGGGCTATGCGCAGGTTCACGTTTGCCTTGATGTCGGCGGTGACGACTCCCGCCGGTCGCTGGGTGGCGAGGACGACGTGGACGCCGAGGGAACGACCGAGCGCGGCGAACCGGACCATGCCGTCGACGAAGGCCGGCAGCTCCTCGGCCAGTGCTCGGAACTCGTCGATGACCACCACCAGGCGTGCGAGTGGCTCCTGACCGCAAACCTGTTGGTACGCAGTGAAATCCGTGACCCCGGCGGCCGCCAGCAGCCGCTCGCGTCGCTTCAGCTCGGCCTTCAGCGAGGTGAGGGCACGGCTGGCGAGGTGGTCGTCGAGGTCGGTGACGACCCCGGCGACGTGGGGCAGGGCGGCGCAGGCGCGGAATGCCGCTCCACCCTTGTAGTCGACGAGGACGAACGAGAGATGCTCGGGACGGTTGCCTGCGGCCAGCGACGCGACGAGCGTCCGCAGCAGCTCGGACTTGCCCGACCCCGTGGTGCCACCGACGAGCACGTGGGGTCCGTCGGTCGCCAGGTCGATCGTGGTGGCTCCCGTCGCATCGACTCCGACGACCGCGCTGGTGGTGGCAGGAGCGGACTCCCACGACGAGCGGATCTGCCTGGGGTCCAGCAGGTTTCGCTGGGTGGCCGTCGACAGTGAGACCGCACCGGTGGGTGCCCATGCGCCCTCACCGGGAGTTGCGTCACGCAGTCGGGCCAGTGCCCTGCTCAGCCGGTCTGCCCACCACCCGCCGACGCCGTCCACGGCGAGGTCCGTGACGGGCGGTGCCGGCACCGCCAGGGCAGGCCGATCCGTGGTGGACAGGTCGAGCAGCGTGCCGCACTCGAGGGGAAGCGCGCCATCGGTGTCGGCCAAGGCAATCGCGACGACGCCGACCTCGGGCCCGTCGGTGAGGACCGCCGCGAGCCCCGGCGTCCGGCGCAGCTCCTCCGACCCGTCGATGACCACGACCGACCAGGGCCCGTTCCAGTCGCCCGTCGTCCGGTCCCGGTTCTCCAGACGTTGTCGCACCATGCCGTGCAGGGCGGACACAACCCGCGCCGTCGACTCGGCAGCCGCCCCGACAGCGAAGACGTCGCGCATCTTCCCGTCCGGGGTGCGGGTGTGCGGGAGGCGGGTGACCCAGCGCCAGTCGTGGGCGTTCTCCTCCCGGTCGCACAGCACCGTCAGCTCGAGGTCGGCAGGGGAGTGCAGCGCGGAGAGCTGCCCCACGAGCAGCCGGGCCAGGCCCACGACGCGTTCCCGATCGCCGGCGACGCCGACCGGTCCAGCCGTGCGCAACGAGATGACCGCCGGGGCCTGGCACAGCACTGAGGTGCGGGGGCCGCCGTCGCTCTCCGCGCGGGTCACTGTCACCGATCCGGCCCGAGTGCACGTCCCGATCGACACCGCGAGGAAGTCCGGGTCCTGGCGTCGTCGCTCCCAGAGCCGCGCACTCGGCCCCTCCACGACCTCCAGCAGCTCGGCCGCATCGGGGTGCCTGGCCCGCTCCACCCGTGTCTCGTCCAGCGCTGCCGCGCGGACCTTCCCGACCACGTCGGAGACGGCCGCCTCGTGCGCAGCCAGCTCCGCGGCATACCTGCGTCGTGCGGACCAACGGTCCGTCACGGCCGAGCCCAGGAGCATCACCGGACTCATCACGGCAAAGGCCAGCATCATCGGACCGAAGAACAGGGCGAGTACACCGGCGACCGGGAGGGGCACGAGGGCGGCGACCCACGGCGTGCGGCCGCGGCCGGGAGGGGTGGGGGCCGGCGGGACGGTCAGTGTGGCCGGTGGGTAGGACAGCGGTCGGCGCGGGCGCCGGTTGACTGCTGTGGTGCCGTCGTCATGACGGTCCACGACGGCAGGGATGCGGTCGGGGCTGCGCAGGACCAGGACACTTGAGCCGACGCCCAGCCAACGTCCTGCCTCCAGGCGCTGGGGGGCATCTCGGAGAGGCACGGAGTCCAGCCGGCTGCCGTTGGTCGAGCCGAGGTCACGCACCTCGACATGGTCGGCGCAGACTTCGATGCTCGCGTGCCGCCGCGACAACCGGCCATCCTCGATGGCGATCGCGGCCTGGGGTGAGCGGCCTACGTCGTGGCTCCCACGGGTGAGCTGGAGCGTGCGTCCGGCGTCCGGGCCGTGCGCGACCGCGACGGCCACGGGCGAGCCGGCCCGCTCGGCCACGGGTGCGTGCGGGGTCGCGCCCAGCGTCAGGGACGCGCCGTCGACGAGAGGAGGCCGTCCGAGCGGTGCGTCCGGCGGGACCGTGACACCAGCCGAGGAGAGCACGGCCGTCGACGCGACCTCCGGGTGGGCGCCGCGCACTGCGGCCAGCAGGTGCCCAGCTGTCGACCCGGGCGCGGCATCGACCTCGATCTCGCGTGTGGACGGTCGCTCACCGCCGGTGAGGGTGAGGGTCAACAGGAGTCGCATGCCGCGACCGTAGGCCTGCGGATGCTGCCGGTCGGGTGCGTTGTGCACAGCTGTGGATGAACTGCCACGGGTTGCCGGAGTTCGCCCTAGTATGCCGGTGACGTGCGGAAACGACGCACGCAGACAGGGGGACGTATGGACGCCGTGACCACGGTGGAGTCCGAGGTTCGCGAGCTGATCAGACGATCGGGGATCGACCCTGCCCGCGACCCGCGCAGCCTGGACAAGCTGGTCCGCGAGGCCGTGGCTGACTACGACGAGCGCTCGCTGCACGGCGGGCTGCCGACCCTGCCCAACCTCGACGACGCGGTGAAGTCGGTGCTCGATGCCGTGGCGGGGTACGGGCCGCTGCAGCCCTACTTCGACGACCCCGAGGTCGAGGAGATCTGGATCAACGAGCCCACCAAGGTCTTCATCGCCCGTGGCGGGGTCGCCGAGCTGACCACCACGATCCTGACCGCCGACCTCGTGCAGGACCTGGTCGAGCGGATGCTCAAGACCAGCGGTCGCCGGGTCGACCTGTCCAGTCCCTTCGTCGACGCCGTGCTGCCCGACGGCTCGCGCCTGCACGTGGTGATCCCCGACGTCACCCGCCAGCACTGGTCGGTCAACATCCGCAAGTTCGTCGTGCGTGCCAACCATCTCGACGACCTCGTGGGCCTCGGCACCATCACGCCCCAGGCCGCGAAGTTCCTGGGCGCCGCGGTCGCGGCCGGGCTCAACGTCCTCGTCGCCGGGGGCACCCAGGCGGGCAAGACCACCCTGCTCAACTGCCTGAGCGCGGCGATCCCCTCGCGGGAGCGCGTCGTCACCTGCGAAGAGGTCTTCGAGCTGAAGATCCCCGTCCGGGACGTGGCCTCGATGCAGTGCCGCCAACCGAGCCTGGAGGGCACGGGCGAGATCCCGTTGCGCCGGTTGGTCAAGGAGGCGCTGCGCATGCGGCCCTCGCGGATCATCGTGGGCGAGGTACGTCAGGCCGAGAGCCTCGACCTCCTCATCGCCTTGAACAGCGGCCTGCCCGGCATGTGCACCATCCACGCCAACAGCGCCCGCGAGGCCATCACCAAGATGTGCACCCTGCCGCTGCTCGCCGGCGAGAACGTCGGCAGCCGGTTCGTCGTCCCGACCGTCGCGAGCTCCATCGACCTGGTCGTCCACGTCGCCCTGGAGCACGACGGTGTCCGGCGCGTGCGCGAGATCGTGGCGGTCCCGGGCCGGGTGGAGGGCGACGTCGTCGAGGTCGCCGACATCTTCACCCAGCGCGACGGCATACTGCGCCGCTCCGACGGTTTCCCGCCCCACCCCGAACGGTTCCGCCGCGCTGGCTACGACGTGGCCGCGCTGCTGGCGCAGGAGTGAGGGGTCGGGCATGGGTGTCGTCGTCGGGTTGCTGCTCGGGTGCGGGGTGTTCTGCATCTGGTGGGCGTTCTGGGTGCCCGCCCCCGCGGTGGAGGGCGCCCGTCGGGTCACCATGACCGAACGCCTGCGCGACCAGCTCGTCCAGGCCGGGTACGAGTCGATGGGCCCGCGCAGCCTGATCGTCGCCTGCGTCCTGGCGTTCTGCGTCGTCGGGCTCACCATCCTGGCGACGACCGGGGTGGCGCCCGTCGCACTGTGCTTCGCGCTCATGGCCGGCTACGCACCTCTGGCGCTCGTGCGCAGCCGAGCACGTCGCCGGCGCGCGAGTCTGCGCGAGCTGTGGCCCGATGCCGTGGACAACATCGCCTCCGGCGTCCGCGCGGGGCTGGCCCTGCCCGAGGCGCTTGCGCAGCTGAGCCGCCGCGGGCCACCGGAGCTGCGGCCGGCTTTCCTGGCCTTCGCCGAGGACTACCGCACGACCGGCCGGTTCCAGGAGTGCCTCGACCGGCTCAAGGAACGCCTCAGCGACCCGGTCGGTGATCGTCTGGTGGAGTCCCTGCGAATCGCGCGCGAGGTGGGTGGCAGTGACCTCGGTCGACTGCTGCGCACCCTGTCGACGTTCCTGCGCGAGGACGCGCGCACGCGTTCTGAGCTCGAGACCCGGCAGGGCTGGACGGTGAATGCCGCGCGGCTGGCCGTCGCTGCGCCCTGGGTTGTGCTGGCGATGCTGGCGAGCAGGCCCCAGTCCATCCAGGCGTATGGCACGACCACGGGTGCCATCGTGCTGCTGGCGGGAGCGGTCGTGTCCCTGATCGCCTACCGCATCATGGTGCACATCGGGCGGTTGCCCGAGGACGAGCGGGTGCTGCGATGAGCCTCCCGATCAGTCCCGCCGGTGCACTGCTCGGACTCGTGCTCGCTCTCGGCCTGATGCTGGTGTGGGCCGGCCTTCCGTTCAACCGCAAGGCCACTCTCGAGGACCGCCTGCTGCCCTACCTGCGCGACGCCCCTCGACCCTCGCGCCTCCTGGCCACTCGTCAGGTGGGTGGCACCGGCGCCCTGGCCACGCTCGCCAGACCCGTGCTGCGTGAGCTGGGCGGACGGCTCGAGCGCATCCTCGGCGGCGCCGCGACGGTACGGCGCAGACTGCTGCGGGCCGGTCAGGCCCCGGACGTCGACCGGTTCCGTGCCGAACAGGTCATCTGGGGCGCAGCCGGCCTGGCCATCGGACTGGTCGCCGGTGCGCTGATGTGGCTCAGCCGTGGCGGATCCGTGGTTCCGGCGGTCATCGTCGCCCTCTGCGGCGGAGGGGCCGGAGTAGTGGCGCGCGACCAGTGGCTCAGCCGGGCGGCGAAGCGCCGGGAGGAGCGGATGCTTGCCGAGTTCCCCACGATCGCCGAGCTGCTCGCGCTGGCCGTGGGTGCTGGCGAGGGCGCCGTCGGGGCGCTCGAGCGCGTCAGTCGGCTGTCGCGTGGCGAGCTGTCCAACGAGCTGGCCCGCTGCCTCGCCGATGCGCGCGCGGGCGCCAACCTCCCGACCGCGCTGCAGGGCCTGGCCGACCGCACCGGCCTGCCCAGCCTCGCCCGCTTCGTCGACGGCATGATCGTCGCCGTCGAACGCGGCACGCCCTTGGCCGAGGTGCTCCGGGCCCAGGCCCAGGACGTGCGTGAGGACGGCCGTCGCGCGGTCATGGAGGCGGGCGGCAAGAAGGAGATCGCGATGATGGTGCCCGTCGTCTTCCTCGTCCTGCCGATCACCATCCTGTTCGCCGTCTTTCCGGGCTTTTCGTTCCTGCGCTTTTCGATGTGAGACCACCGCACCACTGCTACACACAAGGGGAAAAAGAAAATGACAACCATTCACCGCATGCTGATCCGTTCGCAGCTGAGGCTGCGCGACCACGTGGGAGAGCTCGCTGCGCAGCGTCGTGAGCGCGGCGACGTGCCCGGCTGGGTCATGATCACGCTCATGACCGCCGGCATCGTCGTGGTGCTGTGGCAGTTCGCCGGTGACGCCCTGGTGGGACTGTTCGAGGAGTCCCTCAACAACGTTCGCAAGGGCGGCAACTGACGCCGATGGTCCGTCGTCGAGAGGCCGGGGCGGCCGTCGTCGACTTCGTGCTGGTCGGCAGCATGCTGACGTTCCTCTTCCTGGGGATCGTCCAGCTGGGCCTCGCGCTGCACGTCCGCAACACCCTCATCGCCTCTGCGTCCGAGGGGGCGCGGTTCGGTGCGCGGGCCGATGTCGACCCGGCGGTGGGCGCCGAACGCACTCGCAGCCTGATCGCCTCGTCCCTGTCCGGCCGCTTCGCCCAGGACGTCTCCGTCTCGGTCGAGGATGCGGGCGGGGTCCAGGTCGTCGTGGTGCGGGTGCGGGCGCCGTTGCCGGTGGTCGGGCTCGTAGGCCCGGCCGATGGTCTCGACGTGGTGGGCCGAGCCTTCGAGGAGCGACAGTGATGCGGTGGATGCGCCGCGTGGTCCTGCGGCTGCGACTGCGGTTGCGGCTGCGGCGCACGGGGGAGGTCGGCACTGCCGTGGTCGAGTTCGTGTTCCTGGCCGTGCTGTTGATGGTGCCCCTCATCTACCTCGTGCTGATGTTGGGTCGCCTCCAGGCCGGTTCGTATGCCGTGTCGGCGGCTTCGCGCGAAGCCGGACGAGCCTTCGTGACCGCCGAGTCGGAAGCGCAGGCTGGGCCGCGCGCAGAGGCGGCGGCTCGAATTGCGTTCGAGGACCAGGGGTTCGGTGACCTCGGGGCATTGACGATGAGCTGCGACGGCTCGCCCTGCCTGCGGCCCGAGGGCCGGATCACCATGGAGGCCAGCGTCTCCGTGCCCCTCCCACTCGTGCCTTCCTTCGCGCGCAAGGTCGTTCCCCTCGAGGTGCCCGTCAGCGCCACGCACGTCGCCGTCGTCGACCGTTTCCGGGGCGCGCCATGATGTGGCGGCTCCGGGCGCGACGCGCGAACGGCGAGCGCGGACAGGTCACGATCCTCATCCTCGGCTACACGGTGGTCGCGATCCTGCTGGTCATGGGTGCTGCCGCCGTCACGTCTGCCCAGCTGTCGCGTGTGCGGCTGCTGGATGCCGCCGACGGTGCCGCCCTGGACGCGGCCGACTCGCTCGACCTCGGCGTCTACGACGCCGGGCTCGGTGATGCCGTTGCGGTCAGTGACGCCACCGTGCGGGACACCGCGGCAAAGTACCTCGCCGAACGCCCACTCCCGCCGGGCATGAACGACTGGGTCGTCGCGTCCGGGACGGGCAGCCCTGACGGCGAGACGGCCGTGGTGCGGTTGACGGGGGAGGCCGACCTGCCGTTCGTGGGCGTCCTGCTCGACAGGCTCGGCGGCTCCATCACGATCACCGTCGAGTCCCGCGCCCGCGCCGGCCTGCAGAACTGACCGTGCTGCTTGCGTCCGCGCTTTTGGTTGCCAGGACCGCCACAAGCGCGGACGCAAGCAGGCATCCACCCGTTACGTCTGCGGAGTTGCCCACCAGCGGGGCAAAAACGCAGACGTAAGCAAGTGCGGGAGGTGGGGCCGCGGCATACCGGGGGCTTGTGATGGGTGTGGTCAGCGCCACCCGAGGCGGCTGAGTCAGGTGCCCACCGCGGCATTAGAGTGATGGGAGGCAGTTTCCCCGAAGGCGTTGGAGGCCTCCCGTCATGTCTGAACGTCCCACTTCCGTCATCGTCGCGGGGGCGCGCACCCCGATGGGCCGGCTGCTCGGCTCGCTCAAGGACTTCTCCGGCGCCGACCTCGGCGGCTTCGCCATCAAGGGCGCGCTCGACAAGGCGGGCGTCGCGCCCGACCAGGTCGACTACGTGATCATGGGCCAGGTGCTCCAGGCCGGCGCGGGCCAGATTCCCGCCCGCCAGGCCGCCGACAAGGCCGGCATCCCGATGAATGTCCCGGCGCTCACCATCAACAAGGTGTGCCTCTCCGGTGTCGACGCGATCGCGCTCGCCGACCAGCTGATCCGCGCGGGCGAGTTCGACGTCGTCGTCGCGGGCGGGCAGGAGTCGATGACCAACGCGCCGCACATGCTCGAGAAGTCGCGCGAGGGCTACAAGTACGGCGACGTGTCGATGAAGGACCACATGGCTTTCGACGGCCTCTGGGACGCGTTCACCGACCAGGCGATGGGCGCCCTCACCGAGCAGGCCAACACCGGCGACCAGGCGTTCACCCGCGAGGAGCAGGACGAGTTCTCCGCCCGCAGCCACCAGCTGGCCGCGCGGGCGTGGAAAGACGGGCTCTTCGACGACGAGGTCGTCACCGTCTCGATCCCGCAGCGCAAGGGCGACCCGATCGAGTTCAAGAGCGACGAGGGCATCCGCGCCGACACGACCGCCGAGTCGCTGTCGAAGCTGCGCCCGGCGTTCGCCAAGGACGGCACCATCACCGCCGGCTCCGCCTCGCAGATCAGCGACGGCGCCGCCGCGGTCGTGGTGATGAGCAAGGCCAAGGCGCAGGAGCTCGGGCTCGACTGGATCGCCGAGATCGGCGCCCACGGCGTCGTCGCCGGCCCCGACTCGACCCTGCAGCAGCAGCCCGCCAACGCGATCGCCAAGGCGTGCGAGAAGGAGGGCATCACGCCCGCCGACCTCGACCTCGTCGAGATCAACGAGGCGTTCGCCGCCGTCGGGCTGGCCTCCACCAAGACCCTCGGCATCGACCCGGAGAAGGTCAACGTCAACGGCGGCGCCATCGCCCTCGGTCACCCGATCGGCATGTCCGGCGCCCGCATCGCGCTGCACCTCGCGCTCGAGCTGGGTCGCCGCGGTGGCGGCGTCGGCGCGGCCGCGCTGTGTGGCGGCGGCGGCCAGGGCGACGCCCTGATCCTGCGCGTGCCGGCCAAGGCCTGACCGCTTGGCTCCCCGCACCGTCGACGTCCCTGCCCTGGTCGAGTCGGCCAGGGCAGGGTCGCCTCGGGCCGTCGCCCGGTTGATCTCGCTCGTCGAGGACGCCCACCCCGCCCTGCGCGAGGTGATGGCGGCCCTCGCCCCGCACACCGGCAACGCCCACATCATCGGCATCACCGGCAGCCCCGGCGTCGGGAAGTCCACGTCGACGAACGCCCTCGTCGCGGCATACCGGAAACGCGGCAAGCGCGTCGGCATCCTCGCCGTCGACCCCTCGTCACCCTTCTCCGGCGGCGCGCTCCTCGGTGACCGGGTGCGCATGCAGGACCACGCGCTCGACCCCGAGGTCTACATCCGCTCGATGGCCAGCCGCGGCCACCTCGGCGGGCTCTCGTGGACGACCCCGCAGGCGCTGCGCGTGCTCGACGCCGCCGGGTGTGACGTCGTGCTCGTCGAGACGGTCGGCGTGGGGCAGTCGGAGGTCGAGATCGCGGGTCTCGCCGACACCACGATCGTGCTGCTCGCGCCCGGCATGGGCGACGGCATCCAGGCTGCCAAGGCCGGCATCCTCGAGATCGGCGACGTCTTCGTCGTCAACAAGGCCGACCGCGACGGCGCCGACGCGACCGTGCGCGACATCCGCCACATGATCAGCCTCGGCGACCGCACCGAACCCGGTCTCTGGCGGCCGCCGGTCGTGAAAACCGTTGCGGCGCAAGGGCAGGGCGTCGACGAGGTCATGGAGTCCATCGACAAGCATTGGTCGTGGATGGAGGCGGGCGGCACGCTGCGCGAGCGGCGGGTGCGCCGAGCCGGCGACGAGATCGAGGCCATCGCCATCAAGGCGCTGCGCGAGCGGATGGGCGACCTGCGGCAGGGCCAGGGCGTCGAGGAGCTCGCCGCCGAGGTCGTCGACGGCAGGACCGACCCGTATGCCGCGGCCGACCGCGTCGTGGACGCCCTCGCCTGAGCGGTCGCGACCGGCGCGCGACAGCGCACCGGCCAACCCCGCCCGACCCGCGCGATCGAAGGAGAGCCGAGTGACCTCAACGCATCACGTGATCATGGTCATCCGCCACGGCGAGAAACCCCCGAAGGACGGCGGGGCGCCGCACGGCGTCACGCGGGAGGGCAAGCACGACCCGCAGGCCCTCATTCCGTTCGGGTGGGGCCGGGCGGGGGCCTTGGTCGGTCTGTTCGCGCCGTTGGTGGGTTCCCCGCGGTCGCCGCTGGCCCGCCCACGGGCGGTGTATGCCGCGCATCCGAGCGACGGGGACCACCTGCGCGAGTCCGAGACGGTCAGCCTCGTGGCCGAGCAGCTGGGGGTCGAGCTGCAGATGCCGTGCGCGGTCGGGCAGGAGTCGGAGGTTGCCGCCTTGATCCGCAAGGAGGAGGGGCCGGTGCTCGTGGCCTGGGAGCACAAGCGGATCCCACACCTGGTGCGAGCCATCGGGTCGACGGCACCCGCGGTGCCGAACCACTGGCCCGAGGACCGCTTCGACATGGTGTACCTGCTGGAGTCGGTGTCACCCGGGAAGTACGCGTTCACCCAGGTGCCGGAGCTCGTGCTGCCCGGCGACAGTCCGGACCCCATCACGTGACTGGCCGTTGCCCGATGTTGGGCAGCGTTGGCTCGTGTGCGTTCGGTTTCGTTACCCTGTGCCGGGGTTTGTCGTTGACAGGCCGCGGGATGTCCGCGTGCCGAGAACTGAGGGGAATCTGATGCTTCGAAGGGCTGGGGCCCTGGTGCTCGTAGGCGCCGTGGCGTCGCTGGCTGCCTGCGGCGGTGGGGATGAGCCGCCGGCCACGTCGTCGAGCACGAGTAGCTCGTCGTCGACGAGCTCGACCTCGACGACGGCTGCACCGTCGACGACGACCACGACCACTACTGCGGCGCCGACCAAGGCGTCACCGCCGCTGTCGCGGTTCGAGGGTGACGCTCGCGTGAAGGCCGCCCGCAAGTGGGCGTCCGAGTATGGCCGGGCAGTGAACGCGAAGAACCCGAAGTACAAGCCGTGGCTGGCGACCATGACCACGGCGACGGCAAAGCGCAGCGCTGGCTACATGAAGTCCGACCTCGGGACCACGTACCCGGGACCGCTCCCGTTCACTCCAGTCAAGGTGACTGGGTCTGGAGGGACGGCCAAGGTCATGACGTGTATGCAGTTCGAAGGCTGGGCGACAGACCCGAAGACCAAGCAGCCCGTCAGCAAGGTGAAGATCAGCCCGGCCGTGTTCGACCTCACGCGTGCGGGGTCGTCGTGGCAGATGTCGAGCCTCTACGACGGCGAGGGGTACTCGTGTTCAAAGGTGAAGGTGGTCGGACGCGCATGGTGACAGGTGTGGGCCGGCGGTTTGTCGGTGCAGTCGGTGTCGCCGCGGTACTGGCGGTGCTCGGTTCGGGCGTTGCGGTGGCTGGGCCCATCACGGACCCGCCGCCTCCCCCTCCGCCGCCGTCGTCTTCGAAGCCGTCGTCGTGGAAGCCGCCGGTGACGAGGGATGAGCCGGCGCCGGTGGGTCCGGCGAAGACGGGGACGGTGCGGTCGTGTCACATCGTGTCGTCGGCGAGTTATCTGGGTGCGTCGTGTGGTGGTTTGGG
>JAEZWF010000042.1 GCA_023420415.1 Actinomycetes bacterium
CGTAGAAGCCGCGGTTGATGGCGGTCAGGCCGCTCTCGGTGCCGCGGACCCGGGTGATCGCCACGCCCAGGGCGGCGACGAGCGCGCCGACGGCGGTGACGATGAGCGGGAAGACCATGCCCTCCTCGCCGAACGCGGCGCGGCCGAGGATGAGCGCGGCGACGAGCGTCACGGCGTACGACTCGAACAGGTCCGCGGCCATGCCCGCGCAGTCGCCGCCGTTGTCGCCGACGTTGTCCGCGATCGTCGCCGCGTTGCGCGGGTCGTCCTCCGGGATGTTCTGCTCGACCTTGCCGACGAGGTCGGCGCCCACGTCGGCGGCCTTGGTGAAGATGCCACCGCCGACCCGCATGAACATCGCGAGCAGCGCGGCACCGAAACCGAAGCCCTCGAGCACCTTCGGCGCGTCACCCTTGTAGATGAGCACCACGATGGCCGCGCCCAGCAGGCCCAGGCCCACGGTCGCCATGCCGACGGTGCCACCGGTGCGGAACGCGATCCGCATGCCGCCGTCCCGGTCACCCTCGCGGGCAGCCGACGCGACGCGCACGTTGGCCTTCACCGCCAGGCTCATGCCGAGGTAGCCGATCGCCGCCGAGAACACCGCACCGACGATGAAGAAGCCGGAGCGGCCCCAGCGGATGCCGGCGGTGTCGGCGGGCAGCAGCAGCAGGAGGAAGAAGACGAGCACGACGAAGATGCCGAGCGTCTTGAACTGCCGAGCGAGGTAGGCCTGCGCGCCCTCCTCCACCGCGGCGCCGATCTCCTGCATCTTCTCGGTGCCCGGGTCGTGCTTGAGCACCTGCTGGCGGAAGAACACACCCATGACGAGCGCGATGACCGCAATCACGGCCACGACGATCACCAGGGTGAGATTGGAGCCTTCCAGCGGGACATCGCTGGCGGCTGGCGCAACGCGCAACATTCCATCCTCCTCGATGGGAACCTAGGAAAACCGCCCACGGGCACACGCGACCGTGCGCCGCACGAGGGGACGATGCTGGCGAGGGTAATGCACGTCACACCGTTATGCGTCGCGGGTGAGCATCGTCACAGCGAATTGCCACCGAATCTTCCGGCAGACCTGACCGGCAGACCCCGCGGGCAGGGCTCGGTCCTCAGGCGCCGGAACCGGCGGTCGCCTCGTCCACGCTCGGGTAGATGTGGAACACCTTGTCCAGGCCGGTGATCTTGAAGACCTTGAGGATGCGGTCCTGGGCGCTGACGATGCGCAGGCTGCCGTTCTGGCCGCGGACCAGCTTGAGCCGGCCGACGAGCACCCCGAGGCCGGTGCTGTCCATGAAGGTGACCTGCTCGAGGTCGACGACGAGGTCGGTGCGCCCGGCCGCGATCTGCTTGTCCAGCACCTCACGCAGCAACGGCGCGGTGTAGACGTCGATCTCACCGGCCACGTGCACGACCGTCGAGGCACCACGTTCTGTGCTCGAGACCGACAGATCCACGAAGGTGCCCTTCCATGCTGCTTCACGGTGTGCGGCGCGGCTGACCTGGTGCAGACCACGGCGTCCGCGCTCGGGATTACCGTAGCGGCAATGTCCACCGTCAACTCCACCGGTCCCGCCGCCGAGGTGCCGGACGCCGCCCGGAAGGCCGCGTTCGACCCGGCTGCGGTGCTGGATGCGCTCGCCGCGGACGCGCCCGAACGGTTGCGGCACGTGCACGAGGTGCCCGCGCGCGAGGCGTCGCTCGCGCAGTGGCCGTCGTGGGTGCACCCGGGTGTGTATGCCGCGTGCGCCGGCGCCGGGGTCACGTCGCTGTGGGCGCACCAGCGCGACGTGGCCGACCTCGCCTGGTCGGGTGAGCACGTGGTGGTCTCGACGGGGACGGCGTCGGGCAAGAGCCTGGGCTACCTGCTGCCGGTGCTGTCGGCGGTGTCCGACGGGCTCGACGCCCCCACCGGCCGCGGCGCGACCGCGCTCTACCTGTCGCCCACGAAGGCACTCGCCGCCGACCAGCTGGCCCGCATCGAGTCGTGGGCGCTGCCGGGGGTGCGCGCCGCGACCTACGACGGGGACACCCCGACGGACGAGCGGCGCTGGATCCGCGACCACGCCCAGGTGGTGCTGACGAACCCCGACCTCGTGCACCACTCGTTGCTGCCGGGTCACGAGCGGTGGGCGCCGTTCCTGCGGGCGCTGCGCTACGTCGTCATCGACGAGTGCCACGTCTACCGCGGGGTCTTCGGCTCGCACCTGGCCGCGCTGCTGCGGCGGTTGCGCCGGGTCTGCGCACGCTACGGGGCGTCGCCGACGTTCGTGCTCGCCTCCGCGACCGTGCGCGACCCGGGTGCCCACGCCGAGCGCCTGGTCGGTATGCCGGTTACAGCGGTCACGCGCGACGGCTCGCCTCGCGCCGCCATGACCTTTGCCCTGTGGGAGCCGGGGGAGCTGCCCGACGGCTCGGGTCGTCGCAGCGCCACCTCCGAGGCCGCCGACCTGCTGACCGAGCTGGTCGACCGCGGGGTCCAGAGCGTGGCGTTCGCCCGGTCGCGGGCCGGTGTCGAGGCCCTGGCCACGAACGCTCGGCGCACACTGCGCGAGGTGAGCCCGGCGCTCGAGGCGAGCGTCGCGGCATACCGGGGCGGTTATCTGCCCGAGGAGCGCCGTGAGCTCGAACGGTCACTGCGCGCCGGCGAGCTGCTCGGCCTCGCCGCGACCAACGCACTGGAGCTGGGGGTCGACGTGAGCGGGCTCGACGCGGTGCTGCTCGCGGGCTGGCCGGGCACGCGAGCGTCGTTGTGGCAGCAGGCAGGACGCGCGGGTCGTACCGGGTCACGGTCGCTCGCGGTGTTCGTCGCGGCCGACGACCCGCTGGACACCTATGTGGTCGGGCACCCGGAGGTGGTGTTCGGGCAGCCGGTCGAGGCGGCGGTGCTGGACCCGGCGAACCCGTACGTCCTCGGGCCGCACCTCGCGGCCGCGGCAGCCGAGCTGCCGCTGCGCGAAGAGGACCTCGGGCTCTTCGGCCCGACCAGCCGCGGGCTGCTCGATGCCCTTGTCGCACAAGGGATTCTGCGACGTCGACCCAACGGCGGGTGGTACTGGGCGCGGTCGGACCGCCCCGGCGACCACCTGTCGCTGCGGGGCGTGGGCGAGGTCGTCGGCATCGTGGAGCGCTCGACCGGCCGCGTGCTCGGCACCATCGACGAGGCCAGCGCCCACACGCAGGTGCACACCGGCGCGGTGCACGTGCACCAGGGTGAGACGTGGGTCGTCACCGAGCTCGACCTCGAGGCGGCGACGGCCACGGCGGTGCGGGGCGACCCGGGGTGGAGCACGTTCGCCCAGTCGGTGAGCGCGTTCGACATCGTCGGGGCGGAGCGCTCGCAACGGTTCGGCGAGCTCGAGCTGTCGTTCGGCGCGGTGAAGGTGCACACCCAGGTGACGTCGTTCCTGCGGCGGCTGCCCGGTGGTGAGGTGCTGGGCACGCACCCGCTCGACCTGCCCGCGCGCACCCTGGCGACGAAGGCCGTGTGGTGGACGGTGCCCGAGCAGTGGCTGGCCGAGGCCGGGGTGGCCGAGGCGGACGTGCCCGGCGCACTCCACGCCGCCGAGCACGCGGCGATCGGCATGCTGCCCCTCGTGGCGACGGCCGACCGCTGGGACATCGGTGGCGTGTCGACGGCGCTGCACCCCGGCACCGGCCTGCCGACGGTCATGGTCTACGACGGGCACCCGGGCGGGGCGGGGTTCGCCGAGCGTGGCTACGCCCGCATCCACGAGTGGCTGTCCGCCACGCTCGACACGGTGCAACGGTGCGGCTGCGAGCGCGGGTGTCCTGCGTGCGTGCAGTCACCCAAGTGCGGCAACGGCAACGAGCCGCTCGACAAGCACGCGGCCGCCTCCGTGCTGCGGCGTCTCGTGGCACTGCTGCCCCCGGATCCGGCTGGTGCGGCGCACCACACCGACACCACGCACGAAAGCCTCGAAACGGGCGAGGTGGCGTAGTCGCGGCTAGGGTCGGAGGGCTAGGCGCAGACGGCGCCCCCTCACTTGGGAGGTTCTCCACGTGATCGTGCTCGGACTCATTCTGGTGGTCGTGGCCATCGCGGCAGCGGTGCTGCTGTTCCTGGCCACGCAGTCGATCACCAGCACCCAGACACTCGACACGTCGCTGGTCGACATCGGGCTGACCCCGCTCGGGTTCCTCATCGCCGGCGCCGCAGTCATGCTGCTGCTCTGGCTCGGTCTGGCCCTGCTGCGCGGCAGTGCCAAGCGCCGCGCCCGGCCGCGCCGCGAGGCCAAGGAGGCCCAGCGTCAGGCCGAGTTCGAGGAGAACATCCGGGCCGACGAGCGCGCCCGCGCCGACGAGATGCACCAGCAGACGATCGCCGACCGCGACCGGGTGCGCGACGAGGAGTTCGAGTCGCGTTGGCAGGAGCGCGAGCGTGAGCGTGAGAACGAGTGGCGCACCAAGGAAGACGAGTGGAAGACGCGTCTGGCCGACGACGAGAAGCGCATCCGCGCCGACGAGCGGTCGCTCGTCGAGCGTGAGCAGCGCGAGCACGCCGAGCGGCTGCAGGCACAGCAGGCGCAGGCACAGCAGGCACGCAGCGACGAGCCCGGGCGTCACGCCGGTGCCGCCGCGGGGGTGGGCGGGGCCGCCGGTGTTGCGGCTGGCGCGGCAGGCTCGCCTGCGGGCGGCTCCGAGCCGTACGACCGCACCCAGGACGAGTACCGCGACACCGCCGACGGGCGGCACGCGGGCGGTAACACCGACCGCGGTGACGGCTACCAGTCCGGCCAGCCGGGCCAGTTCGACCAGCCAGGCCAGTCGGGCCAGTTCGACCAGCCACACCAGCACGGCGACACCGGCGATGGGCGCACCGACGCCACCAGTGACGGTGACCGGGATGACCAGCGCGGGGAGGGTTACGACCAGCGCGGGGAGGGTTACGACCAGCACGCTGACGGCACCACCGAAGGCCGGACCGGCACCAACACGAGCACCGCCGAGGAGCGCACGGACGGTGAGCAGTCGTCCGGCTTCCGCACCGTCGCCGACCGGCTCATGGGTCGCTAGGCCCAGCCCGGGCCCGAGCCACCGCACCACCTCCGCTCCCGAGGAGCGGGACCCGCACCGGCACCGTTGTCGTCACGACGACGGTGCCGTTTGCGTTGGCACGACAGTCCTGCAGCCGGGCCCCGTTGCGCCCGGCCACGGACGCGGACTGCCCGCAGGCGGAGGTCCCGCTGACGCCCTGGGCCCAGGCCCCGGCCCCGGCGAGGGCCGCGAGGTCCGCGGCCGCTCGCGACCGGTGCATGGCCGAGATCACCGCGGCCACCGTGAGCCCGCCCCACGTCAGGACCAGCAGCACCGCCACGGCCGCCGTGACCAGGACGGTCGCGGCACCTTGCTCACCGGACTGCGTCGTCCTGCCCGGTGCCCCGGACTGCGTGGCCTGGCTCATGGCGAGGCTCCCTGACCCGCGTCGTCCACCTGTTCCCGCTGCGCGACGGCGTGACCCCGGGGCACTCCCTGTTCCCCCAGCCAGCGCAGGGCTGGCGCAGGGGACCCACGGACCTCGACCTCGACCAGCTGCGAGCCGGACCGGATGTCGATCCGGGCGCCAGGGGGTGCCAACCGACCACCGAGGGATCGCGCCGTCCCGGCGTCGTCGCCACGGGCCACTGCCCGCGCCGCCGCACGCGCCGCGTCCACACACCGCACCTGGTCGAGCACCGTCGTCACCGCCGACAGCGCGAGGACGAGCACGAGGACCACGGCTGGGATGGCGACCGCGAACTCCGCGGTCGCCATCCCCCGGTCACGTCTCACCCCGCGGTGCCCAGGGCCGTGGTGATGATCGACGCGAGCGCCGACTTCACGCCACCGGAGCGGACTACCGCGAGCAGCACCGCGGCGAACGCGCACGCGGCAAGCGTGCCCACGGCATACTCCGCCGTCGTCATGCCCCGCTCGCACCCGTGCCGCACACCGCTCGTGAACCGTCGAATCGTCTTGACCATGCCGTCACCTCCCGTGCAGGACCTTCCTGCGCGAGATCAGCGAATCGCGTTCAGCACCAAGGGATCCAGACCCGGCTGCGACACCTGTGGACAAGCCCTCCGGATCGCGGCGCCTGTGGACGGAGCCCGAGCGGCACGTCAGGTCAGGCGGGTTCGTACCAGGCAGGCAGCTCCGACGGCTCGAGCGCGGTGTCGTCGCCGGGGCGGGTGAGCGTGAGGACGGCCCGCACGATCGTGGGCCATGACTGCAGGTCGTCGGAGATCGCCGCGAGTCGCGCGGCAACGTCGGACTCGATGGCGTCACCGACGAGGTCGACCGCCGCCACGACGTACATCTGGTCGGCCCCCACCCACTCCATGCGCAGGTAGCTCACTCGCTCGACGTCGGGATGGTCGAGGAGCACCTGCAGCACGCGGTTGCGCGCGAGCGGCGTCACGCCCTCGCCGGTGAGGAAGTCCATGTTGCGACTGATGAGGAAGATCGCGACGACCGCGAGGATTACACCCACGACGATGGAGCCGATGGCATCCCACACCGGGTTGCCGGTGGCCTGGTGCAGGCCGATCCCGATGGCCGCGACGATGATGCCGACCAGGGCCGACAGGTCCTCGGCGAAGACCGCGCGCAGCATCGGGTTGGACGTCAGCTTGATGTAGCGCAGCGGGCGCAGGCGGCGCTCGACGGCGGCCGCTCGCGCCTGCCGGGTCGCCTGGAGGAAGGAGATGCCCTCGAGGACGAACGACACGGCCAGCACGGCATACGCCCAGGTGTAGTTGGGGGTCTCGGTCTCGGGCGCCGACAACGAGGTGATGCCGTGCCAGATCGACACCGCAGCGCCAACGGTGAAGAGGCCGAAGGCGGCGAACATCGACCAGATGTAGCCGGCCCGTCCGTAGCCGAGGGCTCGTTCGGCGTCCGGTGGGCGCGCGCTGCGCCGGGCGCCGATGAGGAGGAACACCTCGTTGCCGGTGTCCGCCCAGGAGTGGGCGGCCTCGGCTGTCATCGACGCCGATCCGGTGACGAAGGCGGCGACGCTCTTGGCGACGGCGATGAGCAGGTTGGCGGAGAACGCGACGATGACGGTGAGCAGGCTCTCGCCGCCGGCGTTGGTCTCGTCGGCTGTCGGTGCGGTCTGGTCGGCGGCCACGGGCCGAGACTAGTCGGGGCGGAGCCGGTCGGCCTGCTGGCTCAGGAGCGGGTGAACACGCCGGCGACGAGGTTGATGGTGGCGGCCAGGATGACCGTGCCGAAGAGGTAGGACAGCAGCGTGTGCCGCAGCACGATCGCGCGGATCGCCGAGCTCGACACGTCGGTGTCGGAGACCTGGTAGGTCATGCCGAGGTTGTAGCTGAAGTAGAAGAAGTCGCGGTAGGCAGGCTGCTCCCGCGGGTTGTTGAAGTCGATGCCGCCGACCGGGTCGGTGTAGTAGCGGTGGGCGTACCGCGCGACATACATCAGGTGCAGCATCCCCCAGTTCATGAAGACACCGAAGAGCCCGATCGCGGCGGCCGCGACCCGCGTCGAGGAGTCACCGAGCACGAGCAGGATGCCGATGCCGGCGAGGCTGCCGAGCGAGGCCCCCACCACGATGAGCTCCTCCACCCCGAGGTTGAGGTCCTCGCGCCGGGACCTCGAGCGGGTCGCGGCCGCGTCCATCGGCCACAGTGCCAGGACACCGCTGAGGACGAAGGTGGCAGGGAAGGCAGCCATCCCGCACAGCAGTCCCATCGGCACGCTGGTGAGGGAGCCGGCCACGACGCCGACGACCGCGCCCACGACCATCGACGCCAGGAGACGCACCTTTGCCGACCGTGTCACCGTGCGCCTCCCGAGGTGTGCTCGGCCCCGTCGGGCTCGTGCCGGGGCACGACGAGGGTATGCCGCCGCGCGCACCCCACCGGGACGCCGCGCCACGGTCAGTGGTTGCCGGTGCCCTGGCCGCTGACCTCACCCGCGGGCGAGCACGTCACCGGCCAGGGCGAGGACCACGGGGATGACCGCGGTGCACGCGAACGCGGGCAGGAAGCCCAGGCCGAGCGGCAGCACCAGGAGCACGCCGGCCCTGGCCGCTCGACGACTGCGGTCGGCCTCGTGCTGCTCACGCACCCGACGCGCCGCTGACGCCAGCAGTGTCGACGGCGAGGCTCCGGTCTCGGCGGCCATCGTGAAGGCCAGGGCGGCCGGTCGCCACACCGGACCCAGCCCGGCCCAGGCCTCGGCTGCCGTCGCACCCCACGCGAGGGCCGCCACCACGCGGGCGAGGTCGCGTCGCACGACACCGGGCGAGGAGTCGGCGACACGAGACACCGACTCGGTGACCGAGGCACCTGAACGCAGCGCGAGGACGAGCAGCACGAGGGCGTCCGCGACGGCGTGCGCCGGCGGCGTCGCACCGTCATCGCCGCCGCGTGCGCCCACACTCGGTGGGCCGAGCGCGGGTGGACGCTCGTGGCGGGTCGCGGCGGTGGGCCGCGGTCGTCCTGGCCACAGGAGCGCCACGCCTGCCACGGCCAAGCCCACAAGCCACTCGGCGTGCGCGGTCACGTTGCTCGACCCACGATCCGCCGGCTCCACCACAACGCGAACGCGGCCAGCGACACACCGGTCAGCAGGCTGGCGGTCGCGGCGGGCGACCCGAGGTAGAGGTCGCGGATGCCGATGCCGCACGCGAGCCCCACCACCGGGCCGGACAGCGGCAGCAGGCACAGCACCGCCATGGAGGCCCGCGGGCCGGCCACGGCCGACGCGAGGCGTTCGCGCGAGCGCCGACGCTCCTCCAGCACCTCGACCGCACTGGTCAGGGCGTCGGCGAGCGGCGCGCCGGTCTGTTCGCTGAGGGTCCAGGCCTGGCCCACGAAGGCGAGCTCGGGGCTCGTGCACCGGTCGGCCCACTGCGCCCAGACCGGTCCGAGGACCTCCCCACGGGCGGCCTGCCCCGCCAGGTCGACCAGGACGGGGTCCCAGACCCCGTGGCCGCTCGCCGCCCGTGCCGCCTCGAGCGCCTGCCCCGGGGGCACCCCGGCACGCACCGGCGCCGCCACGAGTGACAGCAGGTGGACCAGCGCCTCGTCGTCCGCGGCTCGCCGCCGGGCACGCAGCCCACCCGCCCCTACCGTTCCACCCGAACCCGCCGCTGCCCCAGCCGACGTCAGCCCGGCCAGCGGTGCCGGTGTCCGTGGCCACAGCAGGACGGCCAGCGCGACGAGGACCACCGTGAGGGTCAGCACGCCACACCACCGCCCGACGGCTCCCCGCGTCGGAGATCGGGCCCGGAGTGGATCCCGGCGTCGAACGCGGCGTCGAACTCGGCGTCGAACCCGGGGCCGAGCAACGCAGCCAGCTCGTCCCATCCCGGACCGGTCCGGCCGAAGCGGCAGTCGAGCGCGAGCTCCACCTCGGTGCCACCACCTGGGCGCACCGGGTGTGAGGACAGCACGGACACCGAGGCCACCCGCCGCCCCGCGCCGGTGCGTTCCACGTGCACCACGACGCGCACGGCGGTGGCGAGCTGCGCGCGCACGGCCTCACGCGGCATACCGGCGAGGGCACCGAGCGCCTCGAACCGCACCGGGACGTCCGTGGGCGCGTTCGCGTGCAGGGTGCCGGCTCCGCCCTCGTGGCCGGTGTTGAGGGCGGCGAGCATCTCGCGCACCTCCGCACCGCGCACCTCGCCGACCACGAGGCGGTCGGGGCGCATCCGCAACGCCTGTCGCACCAGGTCGACCAGCCCGACCGCTCCCTGGCCCTCGACGTTGGCACCGCGGCCCTGCAGCCGCACCACGTGGGGGTGCACGACCACGAGCTCGCGCACGTCCTCGACCACCACCACCCGCTCGGTGTGCGGCACCTCGGCCAGCATCGCTGCGAGCAGGGTGGTCTTGCCGCAGCCCGTGCCACCGGAGACGACGAACGACTGCCGGGCGCGCACGAGCGCCCGCAGGACCTCCTCGGCGCGCGCGTCGACCATGCCGACCCCTCGCAGGGCCGCGAGCCCATCGGCGCGCACCCGCGGGATGCGCAGGCTCACATGGGCGCCGTCATCGACCAGCGGCGGCAGGATCGCATGCAACCGGACACCACCGGGCAGGAGCCCGTCGACCCAGGGCTGGCTCTCGTCGAGTCGTCGCCCGGCCAGTGCCGCGAGCCGCACCGCCAACCGTCGCGCGGCCGCGGCGTCCTCCAGCCGCACCCCCGCGTCGACCACGCCGTCGCCCCGGTCGACCCACACCGACGCGTCACCGTTGACGAGCACATCCGTCACGGACTCGTCGGCGACGAGGGTGTCCACCGGCCCGAACCCGAGCACCTCCGCGGCCAGCCGGCTCCGCGCCTCGTCCACGCCACCCGCACCCAGCACGGCGATGTCGGCCCTGGCAGCCTCCGCGACCCGGTGCGCGTCCGGCAGCCGCCCGCGTCGGATCTGCGCGTCGATGACCGCGTCGCGTCTCATGCCCCGCGCCACCCTGCCGGTCGCCTCCCTGCCGGGCACCTCACGCGCCGACTCCGTACGCCACCCCGGCCCGTCCGGCCAGGTCCTCGAGAACCCGGTCCGCGGTCGCAGCCACCACCCCGCGGACCCGTGTGCCGGGCATGCGGGCGCGCTGCTCGTCGCGGCGCACGCGCGCATCGTCGGGCAGCACGCCCACGAGCGGAAGACCGAGGTGGCCTGCCACCTCTTCCGGTGAGATGCCGTCACGCCCGGTGGGGCGCAGCACGACCCCGCATCGGGCCCGGTCGAGCACCCCCGCAGCGAGCAGCGCGGTCGCGTCCGCCAGCTGCCGGGCACTGGTGCCCGTGAGGAGCACGAAGTCGGTGCACGCGCTGGCCAGGTCGGGCGTCCGGCCGAGGTCGAGCACGGTGACGGCGCACAGGTCGGCCAGGGCGGCGACGACCTGCCGTCGCGTGGCGGTGGACGCGGGCTGGGTCTGCGGGCTCGCCGCGCTCCCCGCGAGGACGCGCACCGAGTCCTGCCCCGGTAGGTCGGCCAGCAGGGCCGCCCCGTCGACCGTCCCGCGCGACTGGCCAAGGTCGGGCCACCGCAGACCGGGCAGGTGCTCGACCCCTGCCGTGACGTCCAGCCCGCCACCCGGGTCGCCGTCGACGACCACGCACAGCCCCGACCGCAGCGACCCCCGCACCGCGAGCGCGACCGCCAGCGTCGAGGCTCCCAGCCCGCCCGAGGCCCCGACCACTCCCACCACCGTGTGCACCATGCAGTCACTGTCGCGGCCGAGCCCGACCGGCCGCGAGGGTGACGAGCGCGCCCTGTGGACGACGCGGCATACCGGCACCGCCTGTGGACAACGGACGGGCTCGAGCTGTCAGCGGCAAACCGGCCGGAGAAAGGGGACGGCCCCGGTCGGGGGGACAACCGGGGCCGTCGACGCGCCATGCTCCGGGGGGGAGGAGCCGGTGCGCCGATCCGCTCGACCCCGAAGGGGAGCGGACTTCTTCATCGTGGACTATTCACTCTTCAATCGCAACTCGTCCTCGGTGTGTCGCGCCGACATGCCCCGTTTGCGGGGAGTTCCCGGGCACCCCGCGAGGGTGATGGCACCCCGCACGGTGGGGCGCGGGGTGCCATCGGCCGCGGCCCGCCTCGGGTGACCAGGCGTGCATTCGTTTGTCGCAGTGGGGCCAGCCCACCACGATCGGTCCATACGTGGACTGCCCGCGCGTGGGTGCCCGATGGGGTCACGGTGGTCGTCGAACTCGCGTGCGTCGACTTGCCTTCATGTGTACTCCCCTCGCGCGGCCAAGTGAAGCCTTGACTTTGCCGCCGCGGAGGGGGTGGGTCAGGTCAGACGGCCGGCCCGGACCGCGTCGCAGACCTGCTCACCAGCCCTGGCCGCCGCCACGAGCGAGTCGGCGCAGTGCTCGAGCCAGAGGCCGACCCCCTGCGGGGAACCGGTCGCGTATGCCGCGAGCGCCCCGAGGTAGGCCGGCCCACCTTGGGCGGCGTGCCCGGCCTCGAGAACGGCCACCCCGGTCGGGTCGAGACCGCGCGCCTGGACGACCGCGCGGGCCAGGGCACGGGCCACGATTCCGTTGCCGCGCAAGAACGGTCGCACCGTCGCGACCTCGGCGTGGGCGATGGCCGCGACGACGAGTGCCGGCACTGCGGGGTCGGCCGTGAGGACCTGCGACAGGGCGTCCAGCCGGGCACTGACCTGCGCCGCAGCGGGGGCTGCGCCGAGGTCGGTGAACTCCCGGCTGACCTCATCGGCCTGTCGGGGACGCCCGACCTCGTCGGCATCGAGCAGGTGGCCGGCGGCAGCGACGTGGAGCCGCGCGAGGGCCTGCAGCGGCGCGGTGCCGACCAGGCCGCGGACGTGCTCGGACTCCGCGGTCGCCTGTACCGCGCCCCGCGCGACGAGCTCGACGGGGTCGGGGTCGGCCGGCCACTGGGCTGCGCCGCGCATCACGTCGCGGACGACCTCGACGGGGATGTTGGCCCCCTCGAGCGCGGCGCTGGCCTGGGCCCCGCGGACGCGCGACTCGGCTGCCGCCTCGGGAATGCGGCGCCGCAGCGCCTCGTGCCAACGCAGCTGGGTCAGCGCCGCACGCGCCGCATCGATCTTCTCCGGTATGCCGGGCAGCTCACCGAGCGCGGTGAGCGAGGGGGCGACGTCGGGCACGCCGCAACTCTAGGGAAGGAACTCCAGGCAAGGCCGACCGGCACCTGTGCACCCCGGCCTGCCCCGCGGCATACCCACACCCCTTTGCTTGCGTCCGCGCTTTTGGCTGCTCCGGCGACCACAAGCGCGGACGCAAGCGGTAGCGCGGCATCTAGAGTGCGCACATGTCGGGCAGCTTCCACCTCCCCACGGCGATCGTCGTGGCGGGCGGCATGGTGCTGCTGTGGGTGCTGCTGCGGCTGGTGCGGCAGGGGCGCAGCGCCCGCCGGGGGTTCGTCTCCGACGTCGACGAGGCGACCTACCGCACCCTGCACACCGCGTCGCTGGCCGCCCGGCACCTGCAGGGCGGCCTGTCCCCCGACGGCACCGGCCGCGCCGCCCGTCACCTGCGCGGGCTGCTCGGGTCGCCGGCGCTGGCGGTGACCGACAGCACCGGACTGGTGGCCGCGGACGGGCTGCCCGACGTGCACGCGCGGCAGGCGCCCGACCACGCGGCCGAGGTGCTGCGGACGGGACGCACCATCGTCCTCGGTCCGGACAGGGTGCAGTGCTCCGACCCGGACTGCCCCGTGCGCACCGCCGTCGTGGCACCGGTGGTCACCGACGAACGCGTCGTCGCGGCCCTCGCGGCCTACGGCCCCCAGGCGAGCGCCGGCCTCGCCCGCGCCACCGAGGAGGTCGCCGGCTGGATGGCGACCCAGGGCGAGCTGGCCGAGCTGGGGCAGCAACGCAGCCGGGCGATGGAGGCCGAGCTGCGTGCGCTGCGCGCGCAGATCAGCCCGCACTTCATCTACAACGCGCTGGCGGCCATCGCGTCGTTCGTGCGGACCGACCCCGACCGGGCGCGCGAGCTGCTGCTGGAGTTCGCCGACTTCACCCGGTACGCCCTGCGTCGCGGCGGGGCATTCACGACCCTGGCCGAGGAGCTGCGCAACGTCGAGCGCTACCTGGTGCTGGAGCAGGCGCGGTTCGGCGAACGGCTGCGGATCTCGCTGTTGATCGCGCCAGAGGTGTTGCCGGTGACCGTGCCCTACCTCGCGATCCAGCCGTTGGTGGAGAACGCAGTTCGGCACGGACTGGCCGGCAAGGAGCACGGCGGGACGGTGCGCATCGTCGCCACCGACGACGGAGCCACCGCCACCATCACCATCGAGGACGACGGCGCCGGCTCGGACCCGACCGTGGTGCGGGCCGCCCTCGACGGCCACCCCGACGCGGACAGCGTCGGACTGGGGAACGTCGATGCCCGGTTGCGCCAGGTCTACGGTGACGACTTCGGGCTGGTGGTCGAGACGGCAGTGGGTGCGGGCACCAAGGTGACGTTCCGGGTGCCGAAGTACGCGCCAGGCGTGCACGTCTCGACGTAGGCTCACCCCTGATGGTTGGCGCCCCGCCGGAGGTACCCGGACCCGTGGGCCCGCAGGACAACGCCAAGGACGGCGCCGCGGGCCGTCCGCTGCGTGCACTCGTCGTCGACGACGAGCTGCCCGCCCTCGAGGAGCTGAGCTGGTTGCTGCGCCAGGACCCCCGGATCGGCGAGGTGCGGACGGCCGGCTCGGGCGCAGATGCCTTGCGAGCGTTGGACGCCGGGCCCGTCGACGTGGTGTTCTCGGACATCTCGATGCCAGGGCTCGACGGGATGGAGCTGGCTCGGGTCATCGCCCGCTTCAGCGTCCGCCCGCAGGTCGTCTTCGTCACCGCCCACGACCAGCACGCCGTCGATGCGTTCGCCGTCGAGGCCACCGACTACGTCATGAAGCCCGTCCGCGCCGACCGCCTGGGTGAGGCCGTGCGGCGGGTGGTCGCCGCCCGTGAGTCGGCCCCTGCACCCGGGGCGTCGACGGCGGCTGAGGAGACTGCCGACGAGACGATCCCCGTCGAGCTCGGGGGCGTCACCCGGTTCATCAGCCGCAGCCAGATCCGTTACGCACAGGCCCAGGGTGACTACGCGCGACTGCACACGGACAAGGGTTCGCACCTCGTCCGCATCCCGTTATCGACCCTCGAGGAGCGTTGGGCCGCAGCAGGATTCGTGCGCATCCACCGCAGCACGCTGGTGTCCCTCGGGCACGTCCGCGAGGTGCGGATGGAGCACGGTCGCTGCACCGTGGTCCTGGACGACGTCGAGCTCCAGGTCAGCCGACGCCACACCCGCGAGCTGCGCGACCGGCTGTTGCGCGCCGCACCGCACTCGTGAGGGCCCGTGCCGTGGTGGCATCGCGATGAACCATCCCCCACCGGAGCGCCCACCCGCGCGGGTCCGGGTGACGTCCACCCGACGGGATGCGCCCACGAGGCACGACGTCCGGCCCCTCACCCGCGACCTCGACGAGCAGAGCACTCTCGGCGAGGTCTACCTGTCCGGGCTCATGGGCGCCCAGCTGCGGCTGGCGCTGCAGGTGCTCGCGTTCGGGGCAGTAGGTCTGGGCGGGCTGCCGCTGCTTTTCGTGCTCGTGCCCGCCACCCGATCCCTGACGATCGCGGGTGTTCCCCTCGCCTGGCTGGTGCTGGCGGTCGTGGTCTATCCGGTCGCGCTGGTCGTGTCACGGTTCTACGTCCGGGCGTCCGAGCGGATCGAGGCCGAGTTCAGTCGCACGGTCGAGCGGGGGTGACCGGCATGGGTGGCGACGCGGCCGGCAATGGCGTCAACACGGCATACGGGCTCGTGGCGATCATCGTCGTCTGTGTGCTCACGCTCGCCGTCGGGGCGTTCGGGCTGCGCCTGTCCCGGACGACGAGTGACTTCTACGTCGCCGGCCGCACCGTCACGCCCTACCGCAACGCGAGCGCCATCGGCGGTGAATACCTTTCTGCCGCAAGCTTTCTCGGCATTGCCGGACTCATCTACACCGGCGGCCTCGACATGCTCTGGTTCCCGGTGGGATACACCGTGGGCTACGTCGTGCTGCTGGTCCTCGTCGCGGCGCCACTACGCCGCTCGGGCGCCTACACGCTGGCCGACTTCGCCGAGGCACGACTCGAGTCACGCGCGATCCGGCGCATGTGCTCGTTCCTCGTGGTGGGCATCGGCTGGCTCTACCTGCTGCCGCAGCTCCAGGGCGCAGGGCTGGCACTGCGGGCGGTCACCGGTGCCCCGTCGTGGCTGGGCGGCCTCGTCGTCGCGGCCGTCGTCGTCGCCAACGTCGCCGCCGGGGGGATGCGCTCGATCACCCTGGTGCAGGCCGTGCAGTACTGGCTGAAGCTGACCGCGATCGCCGTCCCGGCGTTCGTGCTGCTGGCCTTCTGGGCCGGGGACGGCGCGCCCGGTCCGGCCGTCCTGAGGACCGACCCCGGGTGGGCGCAGCCGCTGCACGGCCTTGCAGGACAAGGACATCCGGTCTACGCGACCTACAGCCTGCTGCTCGCCCTCGCACTCGGCACGATGGGCCTGCCGCACGTCCTTGTCCGGTTCTACACCAACCCCGACGGACGGGCAGCGCGGCGCACGACCCTCACCGTCATCGCCCTGCTCGGCGTCTTCTACCTCTTCCCACCGGTCTACGGGTTCCTCGGACGCACCTACCTGCCGGAGCTGCCCGCGGGCGCCGCCCCCGACACGGTGATGCTGAGCCTGCCGGGGCTCATGGCCGGGGGAACGCTCGGCGACATCCTCTCCGCCGTCCTCGCCGGTGGCGCCTTCGCGGCGTTCCTGTCGACCGCGTCGGGCTTGACGATCTCGGTCGCCGGCGTCCTCGACCAGGACGTCCTGCGCGGCTGGCTCGCGCGGCTGACGGCGCAGGACGCGACGACCGTCCAGGGCTTCCGGCTCGCCTCCGTGCCCGCAGTGCTCGTCCCGTATGCCGTGTCGCTCGTCGTCGAGCCCGTCGGCCTCGCGACCATGGTGAGCCTCGCGTTCGCCGTGGCGGCCTCGACGTTCTGCCCCCTGCTCGTGCTGGGTGCGTGGTGGCGCGGGCTGTCGACTGTTGGTGCGGGTGCCGGGCTGGTCGTGGGCGGGCTGCTCGCGGCCATCGCGGTCGCGGCCACGGTGCTGGCCGGGCCGATCGACGGGTGGCCGGGCGCCCTGCTGGGCCAGCCGGCAGCCTGGACGGTGCCGATCGCCTTCGCCACCGCCGTCGTCGTGTCGCTCGCGACCCCCGGCCGGATCCCCCGCAACACCAGCCGCACCCTGGTGCGGCTGCACTCCCCCGAGGACCTCGCCCTCGAGGGCCGTGCGGATCAGCCGGCGCCGCGCAACCGCTCGACGATCTCCGGCAGGTCGTAACGGCCCTCGGCCACCGCCATCACGAGGTCGAAGGCGTCGTCGTCGGAGAGGTCGACGTCGACTCCGTTGACGTCGAGGAAGACCACACAGGTGAGCCAGCCCAGGCGCTTGTTGCCGTCGACGAGGGCATGGTTGCGCACGATCGAGTGCAACAGGGCAGCCGCCTTGGTGTGCAGGTCGGGGTAGGCGTCTTCGCCGAAGACGCTGGACCGTGGACGGGCGGCGGTCGCATCCAGCAGGCCGATGTCACGCACCGGGCCGGCGCCAAGGTCACGGGTGAGGGTCAGCAGGTCCTCGAGGGTGAGGTAGCGGACCTGCGTCATCAGACCGTGCCGAGGCGGTCGAGGACATCCGCCCACTTCTCGCGCAGGCGGGAGCTGCTCTCACCCACGATCTCAACATGGGCCATCTGCTCGTGCCGATCGATCACGGCACGACGGATGACCTCCTGCCGAGAAGTGCCCTCCGCCTTGACCAGGGCGTCCAGGGCTGCCTCGAGCTCGCTGTCAGTGCGCAAAGTGAGTGCCATGCCTCAATGGTATCACCGTGATACCGGACGAGCACCGCCGTTCGGCGCGGCGCAGCGACCGCTCGGCGCACCGACGACCACCACCCGCCGAGCCGCGCCGCCGTACGGCGCGAGCCCGCGCGGCATACCTGCCCCTGCGGCCCACTACGCACGACAGTGACAGGCGGCAGCGGGTCCACCCGCCGCCTGCATGGCCCGTCCCCTCATCCCCGGAGGTGCCCGACGTGAGCAACGACGCTCGCACGGACCGCGACCCATACGTCGAGCTGCAGAGCTCGCCGGAGTTCGCCGAGCTGCGGAGCCGTTTCCGCAGGTTCGTCTTCCCCATGACCGCGCTGTTCCTGGCGTGGTACTTCCTCTACGTCCTGCTGTCGACCTACGCGCACGGCTTCATGTCGACCAAGGTCTTCGGCAACATCAACGTCGGCCTGATCTTCGGCCTCGGCCAGTTCGTGTCGACGTTCGTCATCACGATGCTCTACGCCCGCTGGGCCGACCGTGAGTTCGACCCGCGTGCGGACGCGTTGCACGCCAAGCTCGAGGCGCAGGGGGTGGACGACTGATGGCAGCCGCCCTCGCCCCCACGCTGGCCCCGGCCGCCACCGACGTCGGCAGCCCCGCCCTCAACATCTCGATCTTCGCGCTGTTCGTCGTCGTGACGCTCACGATCGTCATCCGCGCCTCGCGCAACAACCGCTCGGCAGCCGACTTCTACGCCGGCGGCCGCGCATTCACCGGGCGCCAGAACGGCATCGCCATCGCCGGTGACTACCTGTCGGCGGCGAGCTTCCTCGGCATCGCCGGCGCCATCGCCCTCAACGGTTACGACGGCTTCCTCTACTCGATCGGCTTCCTCGTGGCGTGGCTCGTCGCGCTGCTGCTGGTCGCGGAGCTGCTGCGCAACTCGGGCAAGTTCACCATGGCCGATGTGCTGTCGTTCCGTCTGCGGCAGAGGCCGGTTCGCATGGCGGCCGCCGTCTCCACCTTGGCCGTCTGCTTCTTCTACCTGCTGGCCCAGATGGCCGGAGCGGGTGGCCTCGTGGCCCTGCTGCTCGGCGTCGACAGCAAAGCCGGCCAGTCGCTCGTCATCGCCGTCGTGGGTGTGCTGATGATCGCCTACGTCCTCATCGGCGGCATGAAGGGCACCACCTGGGTGCAGATCATCAAGGCCGTCCTGCTCATCATCGGCGCAGCCGTGATGACGGTCTGGGTGCTCGGCAAGTTCGGGGTCAACCTCAGCTCCCTGCTCGGCCAGGCGGTCGACGCCTCCGGTGGCAAGCCCGTCCTCGACCCGGGCCTGCAGTACGGCAAGAGCAACCTCACCAAGATCGACTTCATCTCGCTGTCGCTGGCGCTGGTACTCGGCACCGCAGGTCTGCCGCACGTGCTGATGCGGTTCTACACGGTGCCGTCGTCCAAGGAGGCCAGAAGGTCGGTCGTGTGGGCCATCTGGCTCATCGGCATCTTCTACCTGTTCACGCTCGTCCTCGGTTACGGCGCAGCGGTTCTCGTCGGTCCGGCCGAGATCTCGGCCGCGCCCGGCAAGGCCAACTCGGCCGCGCCGCTGCTGGCGTTCGAGCTCGGCGGTGCGGTGCTGCTCGGCATCATCTCCGCGGTCGCGTTCGCGACCATCCTCGCGGTGGTCGCCGGCCTCACCATCACCGCGAGCGCGAGCCTGTCGCACGACATCTACAACTCCGTCATCAAGGAGGGCAAGGCCTCCCAGGAGGACGAGGTGCGTGTCGCGCGGATGACGGCGATCGTCATCGGCATCCTCGCGATCATCGGCGGCATCTTCGCCAACGGCCAGAACATCGCGTTCCTCGTCGCACTCGCGTTCGCCATCGCCGCGTCCGCCAACCTGCCGACGATCCTCTACTCGCTGTTCTGGCGCCGGTTCAACACCCGCGGCGCGCTGTGGTCGATCTACGGCGGGCTGGGGACGGCGTTGGTGCTCATCGTGTTCAGCCCGGTCGTGTCCGGCAAGGCACCGCTCACTCCGGGCGGTCCGAGTCCGTCGATGATCACCGATCCGTCGGTCGACTTCAGCTGGTTCCCGCTGGACAACCCCGGGATCATCTCGATCCCGGTCGGCTTCCTGCTCGGGTGGCTGGGCACCGTGACGAGCAAGGAACACAACGAGGCGAAGTTCGCCGAGATGGAGGTCCGGTCGCTGACCGGTCACGGGGCGGAGAAGGCGGTCGTGCACTAGCAGGGGATGCACGAGCGCCTCACCGAACCACGGTGCCGCGTCCCCGCAGAGGGGACGCGGCACTGTGTCGTCTCCGAGTCGTCTCCGACCGGCCGCACAAGGTATGCCGCCGTGTCAACCGAGGTGCCGCGCCTCGCGTCGAAGTGGTGTCCGGGAAGGAGGACACCATGAACACCAACGCAATTCGCCCCAAAGCGGCCATCCGCTCACTCGTCATCGCCCTCGCGGCAGCGGTTCTCCCCGTCGCCGCCGCAACCACCTCCGCCGACGCCGCGCCCACCTGCGGCATCCGGTGGGGGTCCACCGCCAAGAGCGCCACACCCATGGTCGCCGGCCCGGTCACGGGCGTGCGGGCCGGGCGCCACGCCTGTTACGACCGGCTGGTCATCGACCTGCGTGGCCGCGCGCCCGGCTACACAGTCCGCTACGTCGACGCGGTCCACACCGAAGGTGCCGGCACCGTCGTCCCGTTGCGCGGCGGCGCCCGGTTGGAGGTCGTCGTGAAGGCGCCGGTGACCACGGCCGCCGGCACCGCGGCATACCGGCCGGCGAACCCCCGCGAGGCCGTCCAGGTGACCGGGTGGAGCACCTTGCGTCAGGTCGCGTATGCCGGGTCGTTCGAGGGGCAGACGACGTTCGGCGTCGGTGTGCGGGCACGACTTCCGTTCCGCGCGTTCACGATCCAGGACTCCACCGGTTCGCGGCTGGTCGTCGACGTCGCCCACCGGTGGTGATCAGCGCCGGCTGCGCACCACCCGCACGACGACGATGACGACGGCAACGACCGCCGTCAGCCACAGCCAGGAGGCGACGTCACCCAGCAGGTCCGTGGTGACGTCGCCGGCGTGCGCCTGGAGGTGGTCCCAGCCGCGGGTGAAGAAGGCGCGGACCTGGTCGCGCAACGAGGGCCCCCCGGACGCCGCGGGGATGGCGTTCCAGCCCTGGTCGACCGCGGCTGCGAGCAGCCCTGACACGAGGTAGGTCACAGCCACGCGCAGTAGGCCGAGGACGGTGGGCGCCACCCGCTGCCAGCTGGCGACGGTGAACGGCAGCGCGAGCGCGACCGCGGCGAGTGCACCGTGCGGCCAGGTCGCCGGGGTGAGACCGGCGACGACGGCGAGGGTGCCGGCCGTAGCGGCAGTGCCGCGGGCGCCCCGGTCACCGAGCCAGGTGCCGACGATGGCGCCCACCACGAAGGCGGTGATCACGATGGCCCGGCCGCGGCCGTCGTTCACCTCGGGCGAGCTGGTGAGCCAGGCGAGGACCGGGAACCCGGCGACGATCGCGAACCGCGGCCACGGTGAGCGCACGAGCAGCCCCGCCACCGCCGCGGCGGCCAGGGACCCGAGCACCAGGACGTCGGCCGTCGGCACGCTGATGGGCAGGCGCAGCCAGTCGTCGCGCCCCCAGAAGCCCGTCGGCCACCACAGCACCGCCGCGAGGAAGATCGCCAGCGGGGGCCATCCGCGGCGGGCCAGGGAGAGCAGGGTCGGTGTCTCGTCGGGGGCCGGCTTGGGGGCGCTGTCGGACGCGGTCGAGGCGCCTGTCCTGGTGCTGCTGGGGCTCACCTACCCGAGAGTAGCCTTCGGCGTCGCGCCTGTCGCCGGTCCGCGGCCGATCCGGTTCGGGCCGATGCCGGCAACCGTCCGTCTCCGCAACCGCCCGTCGGTCGAGCCAGATGCCCGCTCCCCTTGAAGGCGAACGGTCGAGGGGGTTGGCTGGTCGGGTACACCGGGCAGCTCGGTCGAGACTGCCCTGCCGACGTCGCCAGGAGGTCCACCCGTGTCCCAGTCATTCGCGCCGAGCCCGGAGTTCGCCGCACAGGCCAACGGCAAGGCCGAGCTCTACGACGAGGCCGCGGCCGAGCACGAGGAGTTCTGGGCCAAGCAGGCGCGCGACCGCATCACCTGGGCCAAGGACTTCGACCAGACCCTCGACTGGAGCGACGCGCCGTTCGCGAAGTGGTA
The DNA here is from genome assembly GCA_023420415.1 of Actinomycetes bacterium. GTDB lineage: Bacteria > Actinomycetota > Actinomycetes > Actinomycetales > Dermatophilaceae > Pedococcus. Next base: position 21,560 of record JAEZWF010000042.1, read on the forward strand.
CGTCGGCGGCGAGCTCAACGCGGCATACAACTGCGTCGACCGCCACGTCGAGGCCGGCAACGGCGACCGCGTCGCCATCCACTTCGAGGGTGAGGGCGGGGACACCCGCACCATCACGTATGCCGACCTGCAGAAGGACGTGGCGAAGGCCGCCAACGCGTTGGAGTCACTGGGCGTCGCCAAGGGTGACCGGGTCGCGATCTACCTGCCGATGATCCCCGAGGCCGTCGCGACGATGCTCGCGTGCGCGCGGATCGGGGCGCCCCACTCGGTGGTGTTCGGCGGGTTCTCGGCCGACGCGCTGCGCACCCGCATCGCCGACGCCGAGGCGCGCGTCGTGGTGACGGCGGACGGGCAGTTCCGGCGGGGCAAGGCGGCACCGCTCAAGGCGGCCGTCGACGCCGCGCTCGACAGCGGCGACAACTCGGTCGAGAAGGTCCTCGTCGTCCAGCGCACCAAGGGTGAGGTGGAGATGAAGGAGGGGCGCGACGTCTGGTGGCACGACGTCGTCGACTCCGCGAGCGACGAGCACACGGCATACCCGCACGACAGCGAGCACCCGCTGTTCATCCTCTACACGTCCGGCACGACCGGTAAGCCCAAGGGCATCTTCCACACGACCGGCGGCTACCTCACGCAGTGCGCCTACACGAACTCGGTGGTGCACGACCTGCACCCGGAGACCGACGTCTACTGGTGCACCGCCGACATCGGCTGGGTGACCGGGCACTCCTACATCGTCTACGGACCGCTCGCCAACGGCGCGACCCAGGTGATCTACGAGGGGACGCCGGACACCCCGGACAAGGGTCGCTGGTGGGACATCGTGCAGAAGTACGGCGTCACGATCCTCTACACCGCGCCCACCGCGATCCGCACGTTCATGAAGTGGGGCGACGACATCCCCGCCAAGTACGACCTGTCGTCGCTGCGGGTGCTCGGCTCGGTCGGTGAGCCGATCAACCCCGAGGCGTGGCTGTGGTACCGCAAGAACATCGGCGGCGACAAGGCACCCATCGTCGACACTTGGTGGCAGACCGAGACGGGCGCGATCATGATCAGCCCGCTGCCCGGCGTGACCGACCTCGAGCCCGGCTCGGCGCAGAAGCCGATCCCGGGCATCAGCGCGGAGATCCTCGACGACGAGGGCAAGCCGCTGACCGACCCGGAGGCCGTCGGCTACCTCGTGCTGACCAAGCCGTGGCCGTCGATGTTGCGCGGCATATGGGGCGACCCGGAGCGCTACAAGGAGACCTACTGGAGCCGGTTCGGCGACAAGTACTACTTCGCCGGCGATGGCGCGAAGTACGACAAGGACGGCAACATCTGGCTGCTCGGCCGCGTCGACGACGTCATGAACGTGTCGGGTCACCGGCTGTCGACGGCCGAGATCGAGTCGGCGCTGGTGTCGCACCCGACCGTGGCCGAGGCCGCCGTCGTGGGTGCGTCCGACGACACGACCGGTCAGGCCGTGGTGGCCTTCGTCATCCTGCGTGGCGGCGCAGATCGATCGGGCGACGACGCTGGGGACGATCTTGTGCAGGAGCTGCGCAACCACGTCGCCAAGGAGATCGGCCCCATCGCCAAGCCGCGCTCGATCATGGTCGTGCCCGAGCTGCCGAAGACCCGCTCGGGCAAGATCATGCGCCGCCTGCTGCGCGACGTGGCCGAGAACCGCGAGGTCGGTGACGTCACGACGCTCGCCGACGACTCGGTCATGAACCTCATCAAGGACGGCATGGGCTCGGGCAAGGACGACTGACGCGCGCCGTTGACTGTGCCAAAACCGTTGCGGCCGTATGTCGCCGGTGACCGGGACGCGCTCTATGACGTGTGCCTGCGCACCGGCGACAGCGGCGGTGACGCCACTGGGTTGTATGCCGAGGGAAGACTTCCCGGCGAGGTCTGGGTCGGCCCATACGTCGAGTTCGAGCCGTCGCTGGCAGCGGTGCTCGACGACGGGTCGGGCGCCGGCGGCTACGTGTTGGGCGCGTTGGACACGCGGGCCTTCGAGGCACGGTGCGAGCGTGAGTGGTGGCCGGCGTTGCGGCGGCGGTATGCCGCGGGGTCGGCTCCCGAGGGAACGCGCGACGCCCGGGTCATCGCCTTGATCCACGACCCGCCGGTCGCGCCGGACCACGTGGTCGCCGAGCACCCGTCGCACCTGCACATCGACCTGCTGCCGCATTGGCAGGGCGGCGGCTGGGGACGGCGCCTGATCGAGGGGCTGTTCGACCGGCTGGTCGCAGCCGGCTCGCCGGGCGTGCACCTGGGGGTCGGCCGGGCGAACACGAACGCCATCGGGTTCTACGGCCGGATGGGGTTCACGGTCCTCGACGACTCATCCCCCGACGCCCTGTTCCTCGGCCACCGCCTCTGACATCGGGAGCCACTGGTCGCGGGCGACGAGCACTTCGCGCAGCACGTCCGGCCGGTCGGTGATGATGCCGTCGACACCCGCGTCGAGCAGTCGCGTGATCTCGATCGGGTCGTCGACGGTCCACACGATGACCCGGACGCCGATGCGGTGCGCGCCCGCCACGAGTCGCTCGACGAAGACCGGGAACCGCCCCAACCGGAGCGGCACGTGCGCGAACTCGGCGGTGGCGAACCGGCGGGCACACGGCATACCGGCCCGCGCCGAGGTGACGAGAGCTGTCAGCGAGCGCCACCCCAGGGCGGTGCGCACCCCGGGCGCCTGCGTCCGCAGCTCGGCGAGCCAACCGTCCCACGCCCCTGCGACGCACACCCGGCCACGAAAGTCGTTGTCCTGCAACAGGTCAGCCAACGGCGCGATGGCATCGCGGTCCTTGAGGTCGACCGTGAAGTTGACGCCGGGGAACGCCTCGAGCGCTTCGCGCAACGTGGCGATGGGTTCACCACCGACGCGGGTGCTGCGCAGCGAGGCGAAGGTGTGCCGGCGCAGCGGCCCCCGCAGCCCCGTCACCCGGTCGAGGGTGGCATCGTGGAAGCAGACCAGCTCACCGTCAGCGGTGACCCGGACGTCGGTCTCGAGATAGCGGTAGCCCAGGGCCACCGATCGGCCGAACGCGGCGAGGGTGTTCTCGGGCGCGAGCGCCGCCCCGCCGCGGTGGGCGAGGGCGAGCGGCTCGGACTGCGCTCCGTATGCCATGGCACCAGCGTGCCGGTCCGGCAACTCGCCGGACGACGAAAGCCGCTGGCATCACGGACAGTTCACGCAGGATGCCCCGAGTGTTAGTCCCCTGCTCGCAGCTGCGCCGCAATCGCAGCGGCGGCCTTGTGCAGCGGACCGACGGCCTTGTCGATGAAGTCGTCGGTCATCCGCGGCAACGGGCCGCTCACCGACAGCGCCAGCTGCTGTGGTGCGTCCGGCACCGCGACCGCTACACACCGCACCCCGACCTCCTGCTCGCCCTCGTCGAGGGCGTAGCCGCGCTTGCGGGTGGCCGCGAGCTCCTTGGCCAGCGCGTCAGGCGTGGTGATCGTGTGCTCGGTCCGGGCCGGCATACCGGTGCGCTCGACCAGCGCGCGCACCTCGCCCGGATCCATCTCGGCGAGCACCGCCTTGCCGACACCGGTCGAGTGCGGCAGCACCCGGCGGCCGACCTCGGTGAACATGCGCATCGAGTTCTGTGAGGCCATCACCTGGCCGACGTAAACGATCTGGTCGCCGTCGAGCATGGCCAGGTTGACCGACTCCCCGAGCTCGCGGGCGAGGTTCTCCATCTGTGGACGGGCCCAGCGGCCGACCATGCGCGACGTCGTCTCGCCGAGCCGAATCAGTCTGGGCCCCAACGAATACTGGCGTGATGCCTCCTGCCGGACATAGCCGAGGTCGACCAGGGTGCGGATCAGCCGGTGGATCGTCGGCAGGGGCAGCTGTGCGTCGCTCGCGAGCTGCGACAGGCTGATGACACCGCCCGCGTCGGCCATCGTCTCGAGGAGCATGAACGCCCGCTCGAGCGACTGGACGCCACCGGAGCGCCCGCCGGCTGCGGTGGCCTCGGCGTTCATCCATCTCCCCGTTCGGGCTTACGAATGAGAAGACATTTCCGTATCATGGAACTATCGTAGCCACGCGGAGCGCACTTCCGCGACCGCCCCGCCGACACCCGAACACCGATCCGAGGACGACATGCCCGAGCCGACCGTGACCGTGGACGCCCCGCACGACGTGGAGCGCAGCGAGGAGATCCTCACCCCTGAGGCGCTGGCGTTCCTGGGCGAGCTGCAGCAACGGTTCGGGTCGACGCGCGACGAGCTGCTCGAGGCCCGCCGCAGTCGACGCGCCGAGGTCTCGCGCACCGGACACCTCGACTTCCTGGCCGAGACCGCGCAGGTGCGCGACAGCGACTGGCAGGTCGCGCCCGCGCCGGCCGACTTCCAGGACCGGCGGGTCGAGATCACCGGACCAACCACCCGCAAGATGGCGATCAACGCCCTCAACTCCGGTGCCAAGGTGTGGCTGGCCGACCTCGAGGACGCCAACACTCCCCACTGGGACAACGTGATCGGCGGCCAGGTCAACCTCTACGACGCGGTGCGCCGCACCATCGAGCTCACCACCCCGGAGGGCAAGCACTACGCGCTCAAGGACGCAGACGGCATACCCGTCATCGTCCCGCGCCCCCGCGGCTGGCACTTCGACGAGGCCCACCTCACCCTCGACGGCACGCCCCTCGTCGGAGCGCTCGTCGACTTCGGCCTCTACTTCTTCCACAACGCCGCCGAGCTGCTCGAGCGCGGCAGCGGCCCCTACTTCTACCTACCCAAGATGGAGAGCCACCTCGAGGCGCGGCTGTGGAACGACGTCTTCACCTTCGCCGAGGAGCGGCTCGGCATCGCGCCCGGCACCGTGCGGGCGACGGTGCTGATCGAGACGATCCCGGCGGCGTTCGAGATGGAGGAGATCCTCTACGAGCTACGCGACCACGCGGCCGGGCTCAACGCCGGGCGCTGGGACTACCTGTTCTCGATCATCAAGTACTTCAGGGACTCCGGGCCGCAGTTCACGCTCCCCGACCGCAACGCGGTGACGATGAACGCGCCGATGATGAAGGCCTACTCCGACCTGCTCGTCGCCACCTGCCACAAGCGCGGGGCCTTCGCGATCGGCGGCATGGCGGCGTTCATCCCCAGCAAGGACGAGGCGGCCAACGAGGCGGCATTCGCCAAGGTGCGTGCCGACAAGGAGCGCGAGGCCAAGGCCGGGTTCGACGGGTCGTGGGTCGCGCACCCCGGCATGGTCGAGCTGTGCAAGGAGGTCTTCACCTCGGTGCTCGGCGACCGACCCAACCAGCTCGACGTCTTGCGCGACGACGTCGACGTCGAGGCCGAGGACCTGCTCGACGCGGGTGCGACGCCGGGAGAGCGCACGATCGACGGCCTGCGCGGCAACGTCGACGTGGGCATCCGCTACCTCCAGGCGTGGCTCTCCGGCAACGGTGCCGCGGCGATCCACAACCTCATGGAGGACGCCGCGACCGCCGAGATCTCACGCAGCCAGATCTGGCAGTGGCTCAACTCGAGCGCCACGTTGTCGTCCGGTGAGACGGTGAGTCGCGAGCTCGTCGACCAGGTCGTGGAGGAGGCGTATGCCGCGTTGCTGGCCGAGGCGGGCGACGACCAGGCCGCGCGCGAGTCGTTGGAGACGGCGCGAAAACTGTTCGTGGAGTGCGCAATCGACCCGGACTTCCCCGACTTCCTGACGCTGCCGGCCTACGAAGAGGTGCTGCGCGCCGAACGCGCCTGACCTGTCGGACGGGTCAGCGCTTGGGTGGCATTCGCCAGTGGCCGGCGGCGATCTGGTCGCCACCGATCCAGACACCCCCGATGTCCGAGCTGGCCCCGAGGGCGAACACCTTTGACAGCGCGTCCTCGGGCGAGTCGGCGTTGCCCAGGCCCACGGCCAGCGGGTCGCCCGCCTCGGGCAGCAGCCAGATGGCGTCGAACGCCTTGCCCACCGACAGGTCACCGACCTCGTCGCCGAGCCCGAGCGCCCTGGCGCCCGCCGACGTGCACAGCCACAACAGGTGCGTGGACGTCAGCGGCAGCCCCGCGTCACCGAGCAACCGCTGCATGAAGTAGGCCTGCAGCCCTTCCTTGAGCATCAGGAACCCGGTGCCCGCGCCGACATCGGAGCCCATCGCCACCTGCACCCCGGCCTCGACGTGGCGGCGCATCGGGAACAGTCCCGAGCCGAGGGCCGAGTTCGACGTGGGACAGTGCGCCACCGAGGTATGCCGCATGGCCAGCGTCTCGAGCTCGGCGTCAGTGGGATGGACGTCGTGGGCGAGGACCGAGCGGTCGGTCAGCAGGCCGAACCTGTCGTAGGTGTCGACGTAGGAGGAGCCACCGAACAGGTCGCGCACCTCCTGCACCTCGCGGAGGTTTTCGTTGACGTGCGAGGTGAAGAACGCCCCGTCGACCTCGGTGAACGTCTGGCCACACGCCTCGAGGATCGCCTCGCTGGCGGACAACGAGAAGCGCGGCGTCACGGCATACCGAAGGCGCCCCTTGCCGTGCCAGCGCGAGGCGAGCTCGGCCTGCTCCTTGAGCGCACGCTCGGGCGTGGTGAGCAGCGGCTCGGGCAGGATGCGGTCGGAGGTCACGAGTCCGGTCGTGACGCGCAGGCCCCAGCGGTCGGCGGCCTCGAACATCACGTCGACTGCACCGGCGAAGTGCGACCCGAAGACGAGGGCCGTCGTCGTGCCCGAGTCGACGAGGCCGGTCACGAAGTCGCGTGCGACGCCGCGGGCGTAGTCGACCTCGCCCATGCGCACCTCTTCGGGCAGGGCGCACTGGTCGAGCCAGTCGAGCAGTGGCATGCCGAGTCCGCCGATCACGCGGACCTGCGGGAAATGGACGTGGGTGTCGACGAGGCCCGGCAGCACGATGCCCTCGCGCAGGTCGAGGACGGGCTCGTCCGGGTTGGCGGCGCGGATCGTCTCGAACGGGCCGCGTGCCGTGATGACGCCGGCCTCGACGAGCAACCCGCAGTCGTCGTCGGCGCGCAGGCCTCCGCCGGTGAACGGGTCGGCGGGGGTGTCCATGACACGGGCCCGGAAGAGCGTCACGCTTCGACCGCCTCGGCCTGGAAGGTGCGCAGCAGGTCGGCGGCGACCGCGACGGCGATCGTGGCGGGCGCCTTGCCGTCGATGTCGGGGAGGCCGATGGGGGTCTGGATGCGGTTCAACGACTCTTGCGAATGTCCTTCTGCCGCAAGGCGCTTCTCGAACCGGCGCCACTTGGCACTGGACCCGATGAGACCGATCGTGCCGAGGTGACGGCAGCGCAACGCCGCGTCGCAGAGGGCTGCGTCCTCCGCGTGGTCGTGGGTCATGACGAGGACGTGGATGCCGGCGGGCACCTGGCCCAGGACGAGCTCGGGCACGGGCGCGTGGTGGACGCGGACGCCTGCGACGGCGTCGTCGAGCACGCCGAGCCGGTCGTGGCCGAGCTGGTCGGCGCGCGAGTCCACGAGGTGCAGCTCGAGATCGTGCCGGGCGAGCACGCGGGCGAGCTCGAGTCCGACGTGGCCCATCCCGAAGATGGCGACCGACGGCACGACGGGCAGCGGCTCGAGCAGCAGCCGCACCTCGCCGCCGCAGCACTGCTGCCCGTGCTCGGTCGGCGCCTTGTCGTTGAGCGCGAGCTCGAGGTCGACGGGGTCGAGCGAGCCGCTCGCGAGCAGCGTTCGCGCACGCTCCACCGCGGTCGCCTCGAGGTTGCCGCCGCCCACGCTCCCCCACGTCTGGTCGGTCGAGACGACCATCTTCGCGCCCGCCTCCCGAGGGGAGTGACCGCGAACCGCCACCAGCGTGACCAGCACGCCTGGCTGCCGTCGCTCACGCAGACGCTCGACTGCGGTGATCCAGCGCATGTCAGGCTCCCGACGAAACCCGTTGGGCGCGTTCGGATCTCGGTTCGATCGGGTGGGAGTCAGCATCGGGCTGGTCGGGCACCACACCCGTGCCACCCTCGACCATCGCGCTCATGTGCGGCGGCTCCGCACCCCCACGCGCCTCCTCGATCGCCCACCAGACCGCCTCGGGTGTGGCCGGGGACGCGAGATCGACCGACGTGCCCGCCGGGCCGAACGCAGCGGCGGCCTGACGCAGCGCCTCGCGCACCGAGAAGGCCAGCATGAGAGGCGGCTCGCCGACGGCCTTGGAGCCATAGACGGCGCCGTCCTCGTGGGCCTGCTCGAGCAGCGCCACGTTGAACTCCTCGGGCATCTCCGAGAAGCTCGGCAGCTTGTAGGTGCTCGCCGCCTGGGTGGCCAGCCGACCGCGGTTCGGCCCGTCGGACTCGTCCCAGCGCAGGTCCTCCAGGGTCAGCCAGCCGGCCCCCTGCACGAACCCACCCTCGACCTGCCCGATGTCGACCAGCGGCGACAGCGAGTCGCCGACGTCGTGGACGATGTCGACGCGACGCGTGCGGTAGGCGCCGGTGAAACCGTCGACCTCTACCTCGGTCGCCGCGACACCGTAGGCAAAGTACTTGAACGGCGAGCCCTGCATGACCGTCGAGTCCCAGTGCAGCCCCTCGGTGCGGTAGTAGCCCGCCGCCCAGAGCTGGATGCGGTTGAAGTAGGCGAGGTTGACCAGCTCGGCCCACGGCATGCTCTGCCCGCCGCCGGTCACGATACCGTCGCCGAACTGCACCTCGGCGGGCGCCACCTCGAACCGCTCTCCCGCCAGTGAGCGCAGCCGCTCGGTGATCTGCTCGCAGGCGTTCTTGACGGCACCGCCGTTGAGGTCGGCGCCCGAGCTCGCCGCGGTGGCGGAGGTGTTGGGCACCTTGTCGGTGCGTGTCGGCGCGAGCCGCACCATCGACAGTGGCACGCCGAGGGCTGTGGCGGCGACCTGCAGCATCTTGGTGTGCAGGCCCTGCCCCATCTCGGTGCCACCGTGGTTGATCAGCACCGAGCCGTCCTTGTAGACGTGCACGAGCGCGCCAGCCTGGTTGAACGCCGTGAGGTTGAACGAGATCCCGAACTTCACGGGCGTCATGGCCAGCGCCCGCTTGGTGTGCTCGTGGGTCGCGTTGTATGCCGCGATGCCGGCCTGGCGCGCCGCGACGTCGCCGGTCGTCAGCACCTGCTCCCAGCAGGTGACCGCGCGCTCGGGGTGCCGGACCGACTGACCGTAGGGAGTGGCCTGGCCGTGGACGTAGAAGTTGCGGCGACGCAGGTCGATCGGGTCGAGGCCTAGCAGGGGCGCGCACCGGCCGAGGATGTCCTCGATGACGAGCATGCCCTGAGGGCCGCCGAAGCCACGGAACGCCGTCTGGGATGTCTTGTGGCACTTGGCGATTCGTCCATTGACGCGAACGTTGGGAATCCAGTAGGCGTTGTCGATGTGGCACAGGGCCCGCGCGAGGACCGGCTCGGAGAGGTCGAGGCTCCACCCGCCGTCGGCCGTGAGTGTCGCGTCGAGCGCCACGAGGTGGCCGGTGTCGTCGAAACCGACGCGCCACTGCGAGTGGAAGCCGTGCCGCTTGCCCGACATGGTGATGTCCTGGTTGCGGCTCAGCCTGAGCCGCACCGGACGCCCGGTGAGGGTGGCACCCAGGGCGGCGATCGCGGCATACCCGTGGGGTTGCATCTCCTTGCCGCCGAAGCCGCCGCCCATCCGCAGGCACTGGACAGTGACGGCATGACTGGGGGTGCCGAGCACGTGGGCGACGATGTCCTGCGTCTCGGTGGGGTGCTGCGTCGAGCACTGCACGAAGACCTGGCCGTTCTCGTCGACCTGGGCCAGCGAGCAGTGGGTCTCGAGGTAGAAGTGCTCCTGCCCGGCGAACTCGAACTCCCCTGAGAACACATGGCTGGCGGCCTCGAAGCCCTCATCGATGTCGCCGCGCTCCATTCGCGGCTGGCCGCCCTGGAAGCTGTCCGCGGCGATGGCGTCCTTGACGGTGACGAGTGCCGGCAGCGGCTCGTAGTCGACCTCGACGGCAAGCGACCCGAGCCGCGCCGCCTCGAGCGTCTCGCCCAGGACCCAGCAGACCGAGTGGCCGTAGTACATGACCTCGCTGGGGAACAGCGGCTCGTCGTGCTTGATGCCGGCGTCGTTGACCCCCGGCACGTCGTCGGCGGTGAGCACTCGCACGACACCCGGGACGTCGTAGGCCGCGGACACGTCGAGCCGAGTGACGCGGGCGTGGGCATGCGGTGCCTGCACCGGGTGGGCGTGCAGCGTGCCGGGCAGGCGACCGACGAGGTCGTCGGTGTAGAGGGCTTGACCGGTCACGTGGAGCGAGGCTGCTTCGTGCGGGAGCGACTCTCCCACAACGGGATTCGTGGGACGGTCGGACAGTGCGCTCATGCTGTCGCCTCCTCGTGAGTGGCGGACTCGGCATGGAGCTTGAGGAGTGCCGTGCCGAGCATGGCCCTGCGGTATGCCGCGCTGGAGCGGTGGTCGTCCAGAGGTGTCCCCTCCGCGCGCATCACGTCGGCCGCCTCGCGGACCACGTCGGCGGTCCACGGTCGGCCCTCGAGAGCGGCCTCGGTGGCCAGGGCTCGGATCGGGGTGGCCGCGACGCCCCCGAGACCGATGCGGGCCTTGGCCACCACACCGTCACTTACGTCGATGGCGAACCCGACGGCCACACTGGAGATGTCGTCGAACCGCCGCTTGGCGATCTTGTGGAACGCGGTGATCCCGCTGAGCGGCAACGGGATCCGCACTGCCTTGATGAGCTCGCCGGGCTTGCGGACGGTCTGGCGATAGCCGGTGAAGTAGTCGGCCAACTGCACCTCGCGCTCGCCGTCGCGCGAGGCCAGCACCAGGGTCGCCTCGAGGGCCAGCAGCGCGGGTGGCGTGTCGCCAATGGGCGAGCCGGTGCCGAGGTTGCCCCCGATGGTGGCGCCGTTGCGGATGAGCCGGGAGGCGAACTGCGGGAAGAGCTGGTCCAGCAACGGGATTCGTCCGTCGAGGAGTCGCTCGGCCTCCGACAGGGTCACCGCCGCGCCGATCTCCACGACGTCGTCACCGACCTCGAAGCCGCGCAGCTCGGGCACCCGGTCGATGCCGATGGCGTACTGCGCCCTGGAGCCCTTGATGTTGACATCGACACCCCAGTCGGTGGAGCCCGCCACGAGCACTGCCTCTGGCTGTGCGGCAAGCAGCTCGAGCGCCTCGGCCAGGTCGGCCGGGCGGGCAAAGGTGCCGGAGGCGCCACTCAGCCGTGTCGAGGCGGCGACAGGCGCCGGGGAGCTGCGCCGCGCGGCATACGCGTCGTCGACGCTCGGTGCGCCCAGCGCGAAGGCGGCGTCACGGATCGGGCGGTAGCCGGTGCAGCGGCACAGGTTGCCGGACAGCGCGTGCAGGTCGAAGCCGTTCGGCCCGTGCTCGTGGTCGGCGCCGTGGCCGTTGGAGGCGGCCGGTTCGGAGCGGTCTGCACGGTAGTACTCGGCGGCCATGGAGCAGACGAATCCCGGTGTGCAGTAACCACATTGGGAGCCGCCGCGCACTGCCATCTCGCGCTGCACCGGGTGCAGGTCATCGGGCGCGCCGAGCCCTTCAGAGGTCACGACCTCCTGGCCGTCGAGCGCCGCCGCGGGGATGAGGCAGGCGTTGATCGCCGTCCAGCGGGTGCCGCCGTCCTCGTCTGGGCGAGCCACCATGACCGAACAGGCACCGCACTCCCCCTCGGCGCAGCCCTCCTTGGCGCCGGTGAGCCCGCGGTCACGCAGGAAGTCGAGGGCGTTGGTCGCCGGGTCGGTGCCGGCGAGCGAACACGTCGCGCCGTTGATCGTCAGCTCGTGGCCATCGGCAGCCATCGCGACCTCCTCACCCCGTCGTTGGGGCTCCCATCATCCACCCGCGGCGAGCCGCGAGGAGCATGGTTGGTGTCGGCGCGGCACCGACGGTTATCCATGCGAACGACGGGGCGCGAGGTTCGGACCACGGTAGCCCTCAACAAACTGTTGAATCAAGGCTTTCGGATACGCAGTTTCACCATGTGGAAACTGCGCCCGGCCGCTTGTCCCAGACGGGCGTCAGACGAGCTGCCGCGACAGCACGGCGTGGCGGTTGACGTCCTTGTAGAGCAGGTAGCGGAACCGCCCCGGACCACCGGCGTAGCACGCCTGCGGGCAGAACGCGCGCAGCCACATGAAGTCGCCCTCCTGCACCTCGACCCAGTCGTTGTTGAGCAGGTAGACCGCTTTGCCCTCCAGGACGTAGAGGCCGTGCTCCATCACGTGGGTCTCGGGGAACGGGATCGCCCCGCCCGGCTCGAAGTTGACGATGTTGACGTGCATGTCGTGGCGCACGTCCGTGGGGTCGACGAACCGCTGCGTCGTCCACGCCCCCTTGGTGCCGGGCATCTCGATGCCGGGGACGTCGGACTCGTGGGTGACCAGCGGCTCGGGCAGGTCGACCCCGTCAACCCGTTGGTAGGACTTGCGGATCCAGTGGAACGAGGCCGTCTCGTCGCCCTTGTTGCGCAGGCTCCAGCGCTGGCCGCACGGCAGGTAGACGTAGCTGCCCGGGGTCAGTGCGTGCGTGTCGCCGTCGAGGGTGAGCTCGAGGTGGCCGGCCACCACGAACAGCACCGCCTCGGCCAGCTGGTCGACCTCCGGCTTGTCGGAGCCGCCACCCGGGGTGACCTCGACGATGTACTGCGAGAACGTCTCGGCGAAGCCCGAGAGCGGCCGCGCGATGACCCACATCCGCATGCCGTCCCAGAAGGGCAGGGCGCTCGTGACGATTTCGGTCATCGTGCCGCGCGGCAGCACGGCGTAGGCCTCGGTGAAGGTCGCCCGGTCGGTCGTCAGCTGGGTCTGCGGGGGTAGCCCACCCTGAGGGGCGTAGTAGCGGGTTTCGTTGTCGCTCATGGGTTTCCTCTCCTGATGAGCTGCCCTCGCGGGGCTGCGTCGAGGTCGACGGGTATGCCGCGCAGCCAGGTCTGCCGGACGACACCGGTCAGCGTGCGGCCGGCGTAGGCCGTGACGGGGTTCTTGTGGCGCAGGCGGGCGACGTCGACAGTGAACTCCTCGTCGGGGGCGAGGACGACAAGGTCGGCCTGCGCGCCGACCGCGATACGGCCCCGGTCGGACAGCCCCACCTGGTCGGCGGTGTTCGTGGCCATCCACCGCACCACGTCGGCCAGCGTGAACCCACGCGCCCGCGCCTCGGTCCACACGGCGGCCAGGCCGAGCTGCACGCCAGCGATCCCACCCCACGCCAGCCCGAACTCGCCGACGTCCCTGCGTTTGAGGTCCTCCGTGCACGGGCTGTGGTCGGTGACGATCGTGCCGATCGTCCCGTCCCGCAACGCATCCCAGAGGTGATCGCGGTTGTCGGCCTCGCGGATCGGGGGGCAGCACTTGAACTCGGTCGCGCCGTCGGGGATCTCCTCGGCCGTGATCGTGAGGTAGTGCGGGCACGTCTCGGCCGTGACCCGCAGCCCCTCCGCCTGCGCCTTGGCGACCAGCGGCGCGGCGTCGGCGTCGGAGAGGTGCAGAATGTGCGCCCGTCCCCCGGTCTCACGGACCGCGTCGACGACGGCAGTGATCGCCACCTCCTCGGCCGCACGTGGTCGCGAACCCAGGTACGCGGCATACGTGCGTCCCTCAGGCTCCGGGGCAGAGTGGATGGCGTCGGCGTCCTCGGCGTGCACGATGACGAGCGCGTCGAACTTCGTTGTCTCCGTGAGGGCTTCGCGCAGCTCGGCCGTCGTGAGCGGGGGGAACTCGTCGACCCCGGAGTGGATGAGGAAGCACTTGAAGCCAAAGACACCGGCCTCGTGCAGCGGTCGCAGGTCGGGCACGTTGCCCGGGACCGCCCCGCCCCAGAAGCCCACGTCCACATAGGCCTGGTCGCGGGCGACGGCACGCTTCTCTTCCAGTGCCGCAACGGAAACCGTCGCGGGGATCGAGTTGAGCGGCATGTCGATGATCGTGGTGACGCCTCCGGCCGCGGCCGCCCGCGTGGCGCTGGCAAAACCCTCCCACTCGGTGCGGCCGGGCTCGTTGACATGGACGTGCGTGTCGACCAGGCCCGGCAGGAGCACCTCGTCGTCGGCGAGCTCGACCACGGGCACGTCTCCGGCTGGCACGTCGTAGGGCCCGATCGCGGCGATGCGGCCACCGGCGACGAGGACCGTCGCCGCGACCTCCTCACCGTCCACGACCGCGCGTCGAGCCCGCAGCACGACATCAGCGTTCACGTGCCACCTCCACTTCGACGCGACTGGTCGCCGGTGCATCCAGGACCTCACCGTACTCGCGCGCGATCCGCGCACCGATGCGTTCCAGGAGGGGACCGGGGGCGTCGAACGCCTCCTCGCGGCTGCCCGCCTCGTCGATGAGCCCGTATGCCGCATCGAAGCCGGCCGAACGCCACGTCGCCTCGTCGAGGGCGACCCTGCCGGCCACCGCGACCACGGGAGTGTGGCGTGGCCCGGCCAGCGCGGCGACCGCCGCAGGCGCCTTGCCGTGCAACGTCTGGTCGTCGAGGGACCCTTCGCCGGTGACCACGAGGTCGGCTGCGGCGACAGCCTCAGAAAGACCGGTCAGCTCGCCGACGAGCTCCGCGCCCGGGCGCATCGTGGCGCCCAGCACCGCCAGCAGCGCGAAGCCGACACCGCCGGCAGCGCCCGCGCCAGGCGTGTCGCGCAGGTCGCGCCCGGTGGCCTGCGCCACCAGGTCGGCCCAGGCTGAGAGACCGATGTCGAGCGCCTCCACCTCGTCGGGACCGGCACCCTTCTGCGGTCCGTAGACCGCAGCCGTACCCGTCGGTCCGGTGAGTGGGTTGTCGACGTCGCTGGCCACGACGAGCTCGGCACTGGCGAGCCCCGGGTGGAGCTCGGAGACGTCGAGCCCGACGACGTCGACCAGTGAGCCACCGCCATCACGGAGCGCCCGGCCGCGGCGACCGCTGACGCGCGCGCCGAGGGCCTGGAGCAGCCCCATCCCACCGTCGGTGGAGGCGCTGCCGCCGATGCCGACGATGATCCGGCGGCACCCGGCATCGAGCGCTGCGGCGATGAGGTCGCCGGTCCCGCGGCTGGTGGCGCCCAACGGGTCTGGCCGTCCGTCCGGCAGACGTGACAGGCCACTCACCTCCGCGAGCTCGACCACCGCCTCGGTGCCGCGCCGCGCAAAGCTCGCCGTGAGCGGCATACCTGTCGGCCCCGCTGCCCGCACGGCCACGAGGTCGAACCCGGCCGCCTCGGCCGCCGCGAGCGTGCCGTCGCCACCGTCGGCGACGGGCACGGTGGCGACCTCGAGGTCGGGCAGCACGGCGCGCAGCCCGGTCTCCAGGTGCGTCGCCACCTCGGCGGCGATCAGCGTGCCCTTGAACTTGTCCGGGGCGAGCAGCACGCGCGTCATCGGGCGACCTCAGTCGAGGTTGGCGAAGAGCGCTGTCGGGGCGTCGGCACCGATCTCGGCCAGGTCCTCGAACTCGGTGACGCTCGCGATCGACAGGCCCATCGACACATTCGTCACGCGCTCGAGGATCACCTCGACGACGACAGGCACGCGATACTCCTGCGCCATGCCCTTGGCCTTCTCCAGCGCCTCGCGGATCTCGGAGGGGTCGACGACGCGGATCGCCTTGCAGCCCAGGCCTTCCACGACCTTGACGTGGTCGACGCCGTAGCCGCCCACCTCAGGCGCGTTGATGTTGTCGAACGACAGCTGCACCTGGAAGTCCATGTCGAACGCGCGCTGGCTCTGCCGGATCAGGCCGAGGTAGGCGTTGTTCACCAGGACGTGGACGTAGGAAATGTTGAACTGCGCGCCGACCGCCAGCTCCTCGATCATGAACTGGAAGTCGTAGTCACCCGAGAGCGCGACGACGGTCTCGTCTGGGCACGCGGTGGCGACACCGAGAGCGGCGGGCACGGTCCATCCGAGCGGGCCGGCCTGCCCGGCGTTGATCCAGTGCCGGTCCTGGTAGACGTGCAGCAGCTGGGCCGCCTGGATCTGCGACAGGCCGATGGTCGAGACGTAGCGGACGTCGCGCCCGAAGGCGGCGTTCATCTCCTGGTAGACGCGCTGTGGCTTGACCGGGATCACGTCGAAGTTGGTCTTGCGCAACAGGTTTCGCTTGCGGTCCTGGCAGGCCCGCGCCCAGCCGGTGCGGTCCTTGAGCGCCTTCGCGTCCCGGCGCTCGCGCGCTGCCACCACGAACAGCTCCAATGCCGCCTTGGCGTCCGACACGATGCCGTAGTCGGGTGCGAAGACCCGCCCGATCTGGGTCGGCTCGATGTCGACGTGGACGAACTTCCGCCCCGCCGTGTAGGTCTCGAGGTCGCCGGTGTGGCGGTTGGCCCATCGGTTGCCGATGCCGAGGACGAAGTCTGACTCGAGCATGGTCGCGTTGCCGTAGCGGTGCGACGTCTGGAGCCCGACCATGCCGGCGTTGAGCGGGTGGTCGTCGGGGATGGTGCCCCAGCCCATGAGGGTGGGGACGACCGGCACCCCGGTCAGCTCGGCCAGCTCGACGAGCAGCTCGGCGGCGTCGGCGTTGATGATGCCGCCACCGGCGACGATGAGGGGCTTCTCGCTCGCGTCGAGCATGGCCAGCGCCTTGTCGACCTGGGCCCGTGTGGCGGTCGGTTTGTAGACCGGCAGCGGCTCGTAGGTCTCGATGTCGAACTCGATCTCGGCCAGCTGGACGTCGATGGGCAGGTCGATGAGCACCGGGCCCGGCCGACCGGACCGCATGAGGTGGAACGCCTGCTGGAACGTGCCCGGCACCTGGGCCGGCTCCAGCACGGTGACCGCCAGCTTGGTGAGCGGCCCCGCGATCGAGGCGATGTCGACCGCCTGGAAGTCCTCCTTGTGCAGCTTGGCCACCGGCGCCTGCCCGGTGATGCACAGGATCGGGATCGAGTCGGCGCTGGCCGAGTAGAGCCCGGTGATCATGTCGGTGCCGGCCGGACCCGAGGTGCCGATGCAGACGCCGATGTTGCCCGCCTTGGCGCGGGTGTAGCCTTCGGCCATGTGCGAGGCGCCCTCGACGTGGCGGGCGAGCGTGTGGTGCAGGCCGCCGTTTATCTTCATTGCCTTGTAGAAGGGGTTGATGGCCGCACCGGGCAGGCCGAAGACGTTGGTAACCCCTTCCTTCTTGAGGATCTCGACGGCCGCCTGGGCCGCGGTCATGCGTGCCATGGTTCTACTCCTTCACGTCGGGCGACTGACCCGAGAGACGCTGGACGCCGCGCAGCAGCGCGGAGTGGTCGAGGCCGCCGTCGCCGTTCGCGCGGGCGGAGGCCATGAGCTGGGCGACGAGCCCACCGAGGGGGACGACGACACCGGCCTCGCGCGCGGCGCTCGTGACGATGCCCATGTCCTTGTGGTGCAGGTCGATCCGGAACCCCGGCTGGAACGACTTGCTGGTCATGTTGTCGCGCTTCTGGTCCAGGACCTTCGACCCGGCGAGCCCTCCGCCGAGCACATCCAGGGCGGCGCCGAGGTCGACGCCGTAGGCCTCGAGGAAGACGACCGCCTCGGCCAGGGCCTCGATGTTGGCGGCGACGACGAGCTGGTTGGCCGCCTTCACCGTCTGCCCGGCACCGTTGCCGCCGACGTGGACGATGGTCTTGCCGACCGCGTCGAGGACCGGCTTGGCGGCCTCGAAGTCAGCCGCGTCCCCGCCGACCATGATCGACAGCGCAGCGTTCTTGGCTCCGGCCTCCCCGCCGGAGACCGGGGCGTCGAGCAGCCGGAACCCCTTGTCCTGGGCAGTCTTCGCCAGCTCCACCGTCACGTCGGGGCGGATGGTGGAGAAGTCGATGACGAGGGTCCCCTCCTTGGCGTTGGCGAAGACGCCGTCCTCCCCCGCGAGCACGTCCTGCACGTCCGGGCTGTCCGGCACCATGACCGCGACCACCTCGGCGTCGCGCACCGCGTCGGCCACGGAGTCGGCGGCGCACCCGCCTGCGTCGACAAGGGCCTTGGTCTTCTCCGGTGACGGGTTGTAGCCCACGACGTCGTGGCCGGCGTTCTGGAGGTGGACGGCCATCGGGCTGCCCATGATGCCGAGGCCGATGAAGGCGATGCTGCTCATGTGGTTCTCCTTGCTGCGGGTCTGCGGTGCTGCTGATCTGTGGGTCTGTGCTTGCTTGCGTCCGCGGATTTGCCCACCAGCGGGGCAAACTCGCAGACGCAGCGGGTCAGCGGTGGAGCCAGCCGAGGCTCTCCGGCGTGGTCGCGGTGGTGGGCTTGTACTCCAGGCCCACCCACCCGGCATACCCCCGCGCGGCCAGGTCGGCGAGGTGCCGGTCGAGGTCCAGCGAGCCACTGCCGGGCTCGCCGCGGCCGGGTGCGTCGGCGATCTGCACGTGCGCCACGCGGTCGACGTATGCCGCGATGGCGGCGTCGATGTCGTCGCCGTTGTTCGCGAGGTGGAAGAGGTCGAGGAGGAACCCGACGTTGGCGTTGCCCGTGGCGCGGACGTCGTCGACCACGGCAACGGAGTCGGCGGCGGTGCGCAGCGGGTAGGGCTTGGGCCCGCTGACCGACTCGACCAGGACGGTGGCACCGATGCGGTCGGCGGCCTTGGCCGCGGCGGCGATCGACTCACGGCCGAGCTCGTCCTGTTCCTGCGGGCTGGCATCCTCGACCCGGTTGCCGAAGAGCGCGTTGAACCCGCTCACGCCGAGCCGCTCGCCGATGCCGACAGTGACGTCGATGTTGTCGCGAAACTCCTGCGCCCGCGCGGGGATCGAGAGGACGCCGCAGTCCGGACCAGCCAGGTCGCCGGCGAAGAAGTTGAGCCCGACGAGCTGCACCCCGGCGTCTTCCACGGCCCCGACGAAGGCGTCGACCTCACGGTCGCCCGGGACCGGCTGCTCCGGCCAGGGCCACCAGAACTCGACGGCATCGAAGCCGGACGCCTTCGCGGCGGCGGGACGCTCGAGCAGGGGCAGCTCGGTGAACAGGATCGAGCAGTTGGCCTCGTACCGCAGTCCGTGGTCGCTCATGGGCTTCGCTCCTTATATTTCCGTATAGTGGAAACTTGTTTCCGATTTTGTCGAGGATACGCGCGGGCAGAAGCCGCGGTCAACGGCTCGGGCGGTCTGTCTCAGGTGGTGGCGTAGGTGTGTCCGCCACACCGCGGCGCGGGTCAGCTCCCGCGGTAGGTGGAGTAGCCGAACGGGTTGAGCAGCACCGGCACGTGGTAGTGCTGTTCACCGTCGGCGATCGTGAACACGACCACCACCTCGGGGTAGAACCCGTCGACACCGGCCGCCTCGAAATACGGCCCGGATGCGAAACGCAGAACGTAGTCACCGGGGTTCAGCCGGGTCGGCCCGATTGAACCCACGCGGCCGTCACCATCCGTGACGCCCTCGCCAATGCGTTCTCCCGCAACGGTTTCCAACGTCACGGCGATGCCCTCGCCTGGGCGTCCGACACTCGTGTCGAGGACGTGCGTGCTCAGGGTTCCCATCAGGCTGCTCCTGCTTCGTCGGCCACCTGCCGCAGCCGCAGCAGCGCGATCTCGCGCAGCTGCGTCACGGTCTCCACACGTTCGGCCGCGTCGTCGTTGCCGAGCCGGCGCTCGAGCTCCGCCAGGATCTCGGGGGCCGAGCGACCCGCCGCCCGGATGATGAAGACCCGGTCGAACCGCTCTTCGTATGCCGCGTTGCCGGCGGCGAGCGCGCGGCTCACCTCCGCGTCGTGCGGGTCGACCCCGGACTGCTCCCGCGCGCTCGCGGCGGCGTTGTGCCCCGCGCTCGCCCGCTCGCCGATCCGGGGGTGTCCCGCCAGGGCGGCGTCGAGCTCGTCGTCGGTGAGCTGCGCCGCCGCGGCAGCCGCCGCCTCCTCGAGCGCCGGCCACGCGGCATACGGGCGGCCGTCGCGCACCTCGGCCACCCACCGAGCGACCGGCAGGCACCCGCTGAGCACCCGCGCGGCCTCGTCGGCGGGCAGCGCGTTGAAGGCGGACAGGCTCACGACCCCTCCAGGAAGCGCGAGCGCGCGGACAGGATCGGGTTGGCGTCGGCCACGAGGTCATCAAACCGGTAGCCGGCGATCTTCGCGATCTCGACCAGCGCGGCGGCGTGCTCCTGGGTGGGCGAGTTGCCCAGGCGGCTCCACCCCGTGCGCAGCATCTCGTCGAACGAGTCGCGGTCGCGCACGCACATGACGAGCGGGAACCCGAACCGGTCGCGGTACTGCGTGGTCAGCTCGGACAGCTCGTCGTGCTGGGCGTTGTCGAGGCGGGTGAGGCCCAGGATCGACTGGTCCCTGAGCGAGTCCTCACCTTCGGCGCCCTCGGCCACGCTGTCGGCACCCAGCGTCGGGTAGGTGTCGATCAGCTGCTTCTGCTCCTCCTCCGTCGCGGAGAACAACGCCTCCTGGAAGGCCCGGCGCAGATCGATGGTGTCGGTGAATGGCCTTGAGTCATAAGCCCTTTCGACCACCCACTGCGACCCTTGGAACAGCCCTCCGAAGGTCTCGACGAACTCCTCCTGGGTCATGCCGTTGACCTCCGCCAGCCTCACCAGACCGGCGCCCGGGGCGCCCGCGACCGCCGGGCCGCGGCTGCGACCGACGTGGTGGAAGAGCAGGTTGAGGACGATGGCCGTGATCGAGCCGAGCGTGATGCCGGAGCCGAGGATGATCTGCGCCCAGCTCGGCACGGCCTTGGCGACGTCGGGCTGGGCCGTGACGTACATCGCCAGGCCGATCGAGGTGGCCACGATCACGACGTTGCGGTGGTCGTGGAAGTCGACCCGCGACAGCGTCTGGAAACCGACGACCGCCACCGTGGCGAACATCGCCAGTGCCGCACCGCCGAGCACCGGGTGGGGGATGCCGGCGACGATCGCCCCGGCCTTGGGGATCAGTCCGATGACGATCATGATCACGCCCGCCGCCGCGACGACGTAGCGGCTCTTGACGCGGGTCAGCCGCACCAGTCCGACGTTTTCGGCGAAGCACGTGTAGGGGAACGAGTTGAGCACGCCGCCGATGGTGGTGGCGAGGCCGTCGGCGCGCAGGGCGCGGGCGATGTCCTCGCGGCCTACCCGCTTCTCGACGATCTCGCCGGTCGCGAACACGTCACCGGTCGTCTCGACCGCGGTGATGAGCATGACCACGATCATCGAGATGATCGCCGCGATCGAGAACTTGGGCCAGCCGAAGTAGAACGGCGTCGTGACGCCCAGCCAGCTCGAGTCACCCACGCTGTCGAAGTGCGCGTCGCCCAGCACCCACGCCGCCAGCGTCCCGACGACCAGGCCCACGAGGACGGCCACGGTGGCCATGAACCCCTTGAAGACACGCTGGATCGCGACGATGAGGAACAGCGTGCCGAGCGCATAGGCGAGGTTCCGGCCGCTGGTCGGGTCGAGGTCCGGACCGGCGCCTCCTGCCGCGTCGGCTGCGGCCACGGGCAGCAGCGCGAGGCCGATGATCGAGATGACCGAGCCGGTGACGACCGGGGGGAAGAACCGGATGAGCCGGCTGAAGTACGGGGCGATGAGGAAGGTGAACAGCCCGGCGACGATGACGGCGCCGTAGATCACGAGCAGGCCGTCGGTGCCGCCACCGGCCGCGAGGCCGATCGCGATCATCGGTGAGACAGCGGTGAAGGTGACGCCCTGCAGCAGCGGCAGTCGCACGCCGACCTTCCAGAAGCCGACCGACTGGATGATCGAGGCGATCCCGCAGGTGAACAGGTCGGCGTTGATGAGGTGGATCAGCTGCTGGGTGTTGAGGCCGATCGCGCTGGCGAGCAGGATCGGCACGATGACCGCACCGGCGTAGAACGCCAGGACGTGCTGGAAGCCGTAGATGGCGAGCTTCGGTGCGGGCAGGACGTCGTCGACGGGGTGCTTGGACGCGCGCGCCGGGGTGGAACCGGCGCCGGACGTGGGGTTCGTGGCAGTGGCACTCATGTGGTCTCGCCCCTTCTCAGCAGAAGCCCGGGACGGTCAGCCAGGCGTCGCCCGCATCGGAGCCACCGTCGCGCTGCACGGTCGCCTCGATCAGGCCGTAGGGCCGGTCGGCCGCGATGAAGACCTCGCCGTTGTTCTCGGTGCCGAACGGCGAGAGGTCGACGAGGAAGTGGTGCTTGTTGGGCGCCGAGAACTTGATCTCGGCCACCTCGGCGTGGGTGTCGAGCACGGCCGAGCCCATCGCGTAGAGCGACTCCTGCAACGCGCGGCTGTAGGTCGTGGCGAACGTCTCGAGCATGACCCGCTTGATGTCGTCGTAGGACTTGTTCCAGTCGACGTCGTAGCTGCCACCGGCGGGCGCCTCGTAGCGCCAGCGCGCGACGAGCGACGTCGCGAGGATCCGGTCGTCGGTCTCTTGCAGCGTCGTGTACTCGTCCTTGAGGTAGCCCTTGAACTCCGAGCCGGTCGACTTGAGGACGACAAGGTCCTTCAGGCCCGACACGACCCACGCCTGGTCGCCCGCGCGGTCACGGGTCACGACGGTGGTGCGCACCTCGCCGCCGCGGCGCACGAACGCGTGGTCGTGACCCTGCCCGTCGACGCTGATGCGGTCCCAGGCGTACTCCTCGACCTCGATGCGGCTGCTGGACGCGGCCTCGCACGCCTCGAGGAAGCGGGCACCGAGCGCGAGCGCGTAGTCCTCGGGCGAGGTGACCCCGTGCTCCTTGGCGAACGCGAACGCGGTGTTCTTCTGGGTGTCGGTCGGCAGCACCGCGGCCTGGTCACCGGTGGTGTGCGCGTCACCGAACGCGCCGCGCAGGGCGGTCGAGACGTTGAGGTCGCGGATCTCGTGCCGGGCGGTGTCGCGGTAGACCCGCACGACACGGTTCTCCGCCTTCCCGTACTGGTTGGGGCCGAGGACGTAGCTCATGGGTGCGCTCCTTTGCGCGAGGGGTGAGCGTGGGGCTGCGATCCGGCGGCGGCGAGCGGCGGGTGGGTGGCGCCTGCGCCGGTATGCCGCGTGGCGCGGGATGAGCGCCTCAGTCGCGTTTCCGGATCGTGGAAACCTGTTTACGAATGCTGGAACGGTACGCCCGCCAGCCCCCCGCGTCAACAGTTTGTTGAAGTCCGCTTCGCGGCAACTTTGGCCCGAAGTTCGTAGACGCCGGGAAGGTTCCCAGCACTGGCGGACATTGGCCCAAAGTTCGTGGGCGCGCGTCCCCGGTCAGTCCTACGGTCAGGACTAGTGGAGCAGCTTGAGGCCGACGACGCAGCCGACGATGCCCAGGATGAGCAGCACCTTGAGCAACGACGCCGGCTCCTCGCCGGTCGCCATCGCGAACGCGACGGTGAGGGCGGCACCGATGCCCACCCACACGGCATACGACGTCCCAACGGGTAGCTCGCGCATCGCGTAGGCGAGCCCGCCCATGCTCAGCACCAGTGCGACGCCGAAGACGACGGTCGGTCCCAGCTTGCTGAAGCCCTCGGACTTGCCGAGCGCGGTGGCCCAGACGGCTTCGAGCACGCCCGAGATGACGAGCACGATCCACGACATGACGACTCTCCTTGGCGTCGTCTTGTCGAGGGACCGGGTACGACACCGCTCGTCCGGGGACCGATCGAGGTCCTGTTCGTCAGGTTCTCAAACTCCCCCGGCCGGGGCAAAGCGGGGAGCCCGATGGTGACGAATCTGTCACTGCGACAGGCCGATCCAGCGCGCGGCGGCCTCGTAGCAGTCGGCCGGGGTGTCGTTGAAGGCGATGGCTGCGGTGGGCGCGTGCCTACGGACGAGGTTGACCACCAACTCGAGGAGCCGGTTGTCGCCACGGATGCCGCCACCGATCACGACGCACTCCCACGCGTGCTGGCCTAGGGCTCTCGTCAGCACGGCCGGGACGTCGTCGCTGCCGTCGAGACCGACGAGGCAGTATGCCGCCGCGACGCCTTGCGCCTCGAACTTCGCCTTCCCGGCCGCAATGCCGTCGGCGATCGGCTGCGGGTCCCACGGACCCGGCACCCGGTGGGGGTCGAGTCCCAGGACGAGAATCCTCGGCTCAGGCATCGGCGGCGGTCTCGCGGATGCGGTTGAGGTAGTTGTAGACCGTGAACCGGGTGAGGCCCATCGCCTCGGCCACGGTCTCGGCGCTGCGGCGCATCTCGAAGGCGCCGCGCTCCTCCAGCAGGCGCACCGCGTGCTGCTTCTCGGGGCGAGACAGGGTGTCGAGTGGACCGCCCAGCTCGGCCTGCACATCGGCGATGAGGCGAGCCAGGCCGTCGGTGAGATCCGTTGCGGCTGAAGGAGCCTGGGCGGGGTCCTGTCCAGCCGCAGGGGTGTCGGCGTCGGCCAGCGTGAGGGTCACCCGGGTGGCGCCGTTGGCCATGGCGGCCTTGAGGGCGGCGCCCACCGCGTCGACCACCTCGTCGCACTCGCCCACCACCGAGGTACCCAGCGGTCCCAGGTCCGGCGACAACCCGGCATACCCGAGGGCATCAGCCGCCGAGGTGACGTGGGCGGGCAGCGACTCGTCCTCGCCGTGGAACGGTTCGGTCGTGAACTCGGCGCGCACCCGCATGCGCGCGACGCTACCCCTTCGGCTGGGGAGCGCGGCGAGCGAGGACGTCGATCGCGGCCCGGTCGAGACCCGTCAGCTCACGCACCTCGGCCTCGTCGACGGCGCCGCAGTCGAGCCCGCGGACGATGAAGTCCGACAGCGCCCGCGCCGTGGCTGGCTCGTCCATGACCCCCGCGTCGACCTGGCCGACGTAGTTGCGCAGCCGTTCCGCCGCCGAGGGCAGTCCCTCCCGGAAGAAGGCGTAGGTCGCGGCATACCGGCTCGGCAGCTGGGCGGGGTGCAGGTCCCAGCCCTGGTAGTAGCCCCGCTCGAGCGAGCGCCGCACGAGCCGCGCGTGCAGCGCCCAGGCCGCGCGCACCCGCTCGGTCGACCCGACCGGGAGGATGTTGGTCGAGCCGTCGGAGAGCCGCACGCCGGTGCCCGCGGCCGCGACCTGCATGACGGCCTTGGCGTGGTCGGCACCGGGGTGTTCCATCGACTGGTAGGCCGCGGCGATGCCAAGCGACGCGGAGTAGTCGTAGGTGCCGTAGTGCAGCCCAGTGCAGCGACCGGCCGACGCGTGGACCATGCGGGCGACGGGCGCGGTGCCGTCCGGGCCGAGGATTGACTGCGGCGTCTCGACCTGGATCTCGAACTGCACCGCACCGGACGCCAGCTCCAGCGACTGCTCGATGCGCTCGCACGCCACCACCATCGCCTCGACCTGCTCCACCGACGTCACCTTGGGCAACGTGACGACGAAACCCGTTGGGAGAGTGCCGTTCTCAGCAATGACGGAGAGGAAGCCCACGAGGGTGCGTATGCCGCGGGCGCGCGTGGGTGCCTCGAAGGACTTGAAGCGGATGCCGGTGAAGGGCGCGCCGCTGCCGCGGTCGGCGGCCTCACGCAGCGCGGCCACCGCGGCCTCGACCGCGGCATCCTCGTCGGCGTCCGGTCGGGCGCCGTAGCCGTCCTCGAAGTCGACCCGCAGGTCCTCGACCGGCTCGGCCGTTAGCTTGGCCCGCACCCGTCGCTCGACCTCGTCCGAGAGCTCGGGCGCCAGACCGACGGCCTCGGCGAAGGCGTCACCGCCACCGTGCTCGTCGAGGGCGGCGAGGGCCTCGCGCCCCCACTGCGGCACCAGGTCAGCGGTCACCCGGTCGGCCGGCACGTAGACGGTGTGCACCGGTTGGCGGGTCGGACGCTCACCCGGGAACTGTTGCGCCAGTGCGGCATCCGCCGCGGCGAGGCGCTGGTCGAGCTCCCCCGTCAGGCTGGTCAGCAGGTCGTCGTCCTGCGTCGCGTCGCGATCCACACTCGTCACCGCGCCTTCTCGTCGTCGATCTCGGGGTCGGCGTGCCCGGTCTCCTCGGCGGCCTCGCGCACCGCGGTCGCCACCGCCGGGGCCACCTCCGGGTCGAACACGCTCGGCACGATGTAGCTCGCGTTGAGCTCGTCCGGGTGCACGCAGTCGGCGATCGCGGTCGCGGCAGCGATCATCATGGCGTCGGTGATGTCGCGGGCACCGGCGTCGAGCAGGCCGCGGAAGAAGCCCGGGAAGGCCAGGACGTTGTTGATCTGGTTGGCGTAGTCGGAGCGTCCGGTCGCGACCACGGCCGCGGTGCGGCTCGCCGCGACCGGGTCGACCTCGGGGTCGGGGTTGGCCAGGGCGAAGACGATGGCGTCCTTGGCCATGGTCGCGATGTCCTCCCCGTCAAGGAGGTTCGGGGCGGAGACCCCGATGAAGACGTCAGCTCCGGTCAGCACCTCCTTCAGGGTGCCGCGGACGCCACGAGGGTTGGTGTGCCTCGCGATCCAGCCGCGGAACTCGTCGCTGTGCTGGGTCGCCGGGTCGGGGTCGAGAGCTCCGTGGCGGTCGCAGCCGACGATGTCGGTGAACCCCTGGGCGTCGAGCAGCCGCACGATGGCGTGTCCGGCCGCTCCCACCCCGGACACGACGACCTTGACGTCCTCGGGCTTCTTGCCCACGACCCGCAGGGCGTTGGTCAGCGCCGCGAGGACCACGATCGCCGTGCCGTGCTGGTCGTCGTGGAAGACCGGGATGTCCAGCTCGTCGCGCAGCCGCTGCTCGATCTCGAAGCAGCGCGGCGCAGAGATGTCCTCGAGGTTGATGCCGCCGTAGACCGGGGCGACCGCCTTGACGGTGCGGATGATCTCCTCGGTGTCCTGCGTGTCGAGGCAGACCGGCCAGGCATCCACCCCGGCGAACTGCTTGAAGAGCGCGGCCTTGCCCTCCATGACCGGCAGCGCGGCCTCGGGCCCGATGTTGCCGAGACCGAGCACCGCAGACCCGTCGGTGACGACCGCGACCGTGTTGCGCTTGATCGTGAGTCGCCTTGCGTCGTCAGGGTTTTCGGCAATCGCCATGCAGACCCGGGCGACGCCGGGGGTATACGCACGGGACAGGTCGTCGCGGTGCTTGAGCGGCACCGTCGGCACCACCTCGAGCTTGCCGCCGAGGTGCAGCAGGAAGGTGCGGTCGCTCACCTTGCGTACGGTGACGCCGGGCACGGCGGCGATCCGGTCGGTGATGCGGTCGGCGTGCTCGGCGTCGGAGGCGTTGCACGTCACGTCGACGACGAGGCTCCCCGCGCGCGACTCGACGACGTCGAGGGCGGTCAGGGCGCCACCGGCCTCGGCGACGGCGGCGGCCAGCACCCCGGTCGTGTCGACCGCCGCGGGCGCCTGGACCCGGACGGTGATGGAGTACCCGGGGCTCGGAGCCGCCATGACAGACCTCGCACTTCCACGATACGGATTCCTGATTCTGACAAGTGGAAGGGTAGGCCGTGGTGCCGTGCCCCGACAAGCGCGGCACGGCATACGAGACGACGAAGCCCACCGGCCCCGCACGAACCGTGCGGTTACTGTGCGACCCGTGACCATGAGCGAGCTCACGGGCGGCCCCGACCGCGGCGCCCTGCCGCCACGGGCACTCATCGTCACAGTCCTGGGTCTCTATGTCCGCGAGGCGGGCGGATGGATCAGCGTCAGCGCACTCATCCGCCTGCTCGCCGCGACCGGGGTCGACGAGCAGGCGGTCCGGTCGGCGCTGACGCGGCTCAAGAAGCGCGGCATCGTCGAGGCCGAGCGCCGCGGCGGCGCCGCCGGCTACGCCTTGTCCGCCTATGCGCGACAGGTGCTCGAGCTCGGCGACCGCCGCATCTTCGCCCGTCCCGGCAGCGAGGACCGCGACTGGGTCGTCGTCGTCTTCTCGGTGCCCGAGTCCGAGCGGGCCAAGCGCCACGCGTTGCGAAGTCGCCTGTCCTGGTTGGGATTTGGCACAGTGACCAACGGCGTCTGGATCGCGCCCGGCCACCTCGCCGACGACACCCGCGAGGTGCTCGTGCAGGACGCGCTCGAGCCCTACGTCGACCTCTTCCGCGCGGAGTACCTCGCCTTCGGCGAACCCGCGGAGAAGGTCGCCCAGTGGTGGGACCTCACGACCCTGCAGGACCTGTATGCCGCGTTCGAGGCCGAGTACGCGCCGATCCTGCGACGGTGGGTCGCCACCGGTGCCGCGGGCAGCAACGACTCTCGCGCGGCGGCCTTTGGCGACTACGTGCGGGCCCTGACGGCCTGGCGCCGGCTGCCGTTCCTCGACCCGGGCCTGCCGGCCGACCTGCTGCCGAAGCGGTGGTCGGGCACGGCCGCCGCCGAGACGTTCTTCGCGCTGCGCGAGCGGCTCGAGGCCCCGGCCCACGACTACGTCACCGAGGGGCAGGCACGCGCAGCCGCTCGTCGGGGATGACCGCGACGCCCATGATCTCGATGAGCGCCTCGGGCTGCCACAGGCCGGTGGTGCCGATGCCGGCCATCGCCGGGTAGACGGGCCCGGCCAGCTCACGCCACACCTTCCCGATCTCGCGCCCGTGCGCCTGGTAGTCGGGGATGTCGGTGAGGAAGATCGTGATGCTCACGAGGTCGCTCGGCACGCCGCCGGCCTCGGCGACGGTGGCGAGCACGTTGCCGAACGCCTGCCGGAACTGCTCGACGATGCCGCCCGGGACGATCTTCATGTCCGCGTCGAGGGCCGTCTGGCCGCCGAGGTAGAGAGTGTTGCCCGAGAGGGTTCCGTGGGAGAAGCCGATCGGCTCGGGCAGCGTTGCGGGGTTGACGGTGACGGGGGTCAGCGGACGCGTCGACATGGCGCCGAGTCTAGCCCGCCTATTGACGATTGACGACGGTCGTGAAAATCTCGCTATATCCGACGCCACGGACCGCATCGCAAGGGAGCGACATGGAACCGGACTTCAGCAAGTACGAGCTCGAGGGCGACCCCTCGATGTACGCGAACGAGGCCGGGCTGGTCGTGCCGTTCGTGACGCGCGCCGGCTCCGAGGAGGGCAACACCGGACAGTCCGACGGCGCGAGCCGCATCTCCGGGGTGAGCATCCAGCACACGCCCGCGACCAAGCTGTGGTTCGGCAAGGTCAGCAACGACCCCGGCTACCGCTCGGTCCCCCACCACCACGGCGAGGCCGAGACCGGCGGCTACGTGCTGTCCGGCCGCGCCCGCATCTACTTCGGCGAGCGGTTCGAGGACTACCTCGACATGTCCGAGGGCGACTGGGTCTTCGTGCCGCCGTTCATGCCGCACGTCGAGTGCAACCTCGACCGCAACAACCCGCTCACCTGGATGACGACCCGCACGCCGGAAAACATCGTCGTCAACCTCGCCCAGGTGAGTGACGACGAGCTGCGCGACTGGAACAGCCGCCCGTGAGCTCGCCGGCGACGTCACCGACCTCGGAGGTTCTCGCGCGGGCGCTCACCCTGGCTCCCGCAGACCCCGAGCTCTTCGACGTCGCGTTCACCGCCACGACCCAACCGTGTCCGTGGCCCAAGGCCTACGGCGGCGACATGGTCGCCCAGGCCGCGGCAGCCGCGATGCGCACCGTCACCGACGGCAAGACGCTGCACTCGATGCACAGCTACTTCATGCGCCCGGTCGACATCGGCGCCGAGGTCACCTACGAGGTCGAGCTGCTGCGCGACGGCCGCGGCTACTCCACCCGCCAGGTCCGAGCGATCCAGAACGGCAAGGTCGCCTACGTCTGCCTCGCCGGCTTCGCCGCCGGCGAGGAGAGCAGTGGGTATGCCGCGTCGGCGCCGACCGGGGTGCCGGCGCCGGAGTCGCTGCCGAGCTCCGCGGCATACCTGGCGGACATCGCGCCCGGCGACGGGACGACGATGACCGAGGAGTCCAAGGAGTACTGGTCGAGCGGGCGCAGCTTCGACATGCGGCACGTGCCGGGTCCGGTCTACGTGAGCGTGGACGGCGGGGCGACACCCCAGCAGGCGTTGTGGGTCAAGGCCTTTGACGCGCTGCGGCCGGTCGAGGGGCTGGCCGACGACCAGCGTGACCTCGCCGCGCTCGCCTACGTGTGCGACTACACGATCCTCGAGCCGGTGCTCCGCACGCTCGACCTGGCCTGGGCCGACCCGGGCCTCGTCACCGCGAGCCTCGACCACGCCATGTGGTTCCACCGGCCGCCCGCGCCGGGCGACCTCGACGGCTGGCTGCTCTACACCCAGGAGGCGGTCGCGGCCGATGCCGGCCGGGGCGTCGGCCTGGGCCGGTTCTTCACTCCCGACGGCCGCCACCTGGCCACCGTCGTGCAGGAAGGCATGATCCGCCCCGCCACGAAAGGCCAGTGATGACAACGGAGTCCACTGTCACCCTCACCCCGAGCGGCTACACCGACACGTTCGCGCGCGACCACCTCCCGCCCGCCGACCAGTGGCCGACCCTGGAGTTCACCACGCCCGACCTGCAGTACCCCGACCGGCTCAACTCGGCTGCCGAGCTGCTCGACCTGGCCGTGGAGACATGGGGCCCGGACCGCCCCGCGCTACGGACCCCGGACGGTGCGACGTGGAGCTACGGCGACCTGCAGCGTCGGGTCAACCAGGTGGCCCAGGTGCTCGTCGACGACCTCGGCCTAGAGCCCGGCAACCGGGTGCTGCTGCGCTCCCCCAACAACCCCTGGACGGTCGTCGCGTGGCTGGCCGTGCTCAAGGCCGGCGGCATCGTCGTGACCACGATGGCGGCGCTGCGCGCGCGCGAGCTCGGACCAATCGTGGCCCGGACCAAGCCTGCGATCGCGCTCGTCGACCACCGGTTCGTCGAGGACGTGGCGGCCGTGCGTGACACCGAGGCGCCCGACCTCGTCGTCGTCGCCTACGGCGGTGCGGGCGAAGACGACCTCACGCGTCGGACCGAGGGGAAGCCCGGCGAGTTCACCGCCGTCGACACCGCGGCCGACGACGTGGCACTCTTCGGCCCCACCTCCGGCAGCACCGGCGTCCCCAAGATCACGACGCACTTCCACCGCGACGTCCTCTCGATCGACAACACCTTCGGCAAGCACGTGCTGCGGCTGCGACCGGACGACGTCGTCTCCTGCACCGCACCCTTCGCGTTCACCTTCGGGCTGGGCATGCTCGTGGTGTTCACGCTGCGGGCAGGTGCCAGCGCTCTGCTCACCGAGCAGGCAACACCGGTCGAGCTCGCCGATCTCGTTGCGACACAAGGGGTGACGGTCCTCGCCACTGCCCCCACGGCATACAAGCAGATCAGGGCGTCCGGCAACCTCGACAAGCTGCGCGGCCTGCGGGCTGCCGTGAGCGCCGGCGAGCACATCCCCCAGGAGCTGTGGGAGTCGATCCGCGACGAGCTCGGGCTCGCCATCATCGACGGCATCGGCGCCACCGAGATGCTGCACATCTTCATCTCGGCGGCCGGTGACGACATCCGGCCGGGGGCGACGGGCAAGCCCGTGCCGGGCTACCGCGCGACCATCCTCGGCGACGACGACCGCCCGGTGCCGCCCGGCACCGAGGGCCGGCTCGCCGTGATCGGTCCCGTCGGTTGCCGCTACCTCGACGACGACCGGCAGCGCGCCTACGTCGTCGACGGGTGGAACGTCACCGGCGACACCTTCCTGCAGGACGACGACGGCTACTTCCACTACCGCGCCCGCACCGACTCGATGATCGTGTCGTCCGGCTACAACATCGGCGCACCCGAGGTGGAGGCCGCCATCGACGGGCACCCCGACGTCGTGGAGGCCGGTGTCGTCGGCGAGCCCGACCCCGAGCGCGGCTCGGTCGTGAGCGCGTTCGTGGTGCTGCGCGACGGCGTCGTCGCCGACGAGGCGAAGATCAAGGAGATCCAGGACCACGTCAAGGCGACCATCGCGCCGTACAAGTACCCACGCCGGGTCAGGTTCGTGGAAGCGTTGCCCCGCAACACTTCTGGCAAGCTCCAGCACTTCAAGCTTCGTGAGCTGACGACTCAGGAGGGCCAGTCGTGAAGATCGCCATCGTCGGCGGCGGTCCGGGCGGGCTCTACCTCGCCGCACTCATGAAGCAGCTCGACCCGACCCACGAGGTCACCGTCTGGGAGCGCAACGCACCCGACGACACGTTCGGGTTCGGTGTCGTGTTCTCGGACGAGACGCTGGGCGGCATCGAGAGCGCGGACACCACGATCTACCGCGCCATGGAGCGGCAGTTCGCGCGGTGGACCGACATCGACGTCGACGTCGACGGCCACTCCTCGACCATCGGCGGCCAGGGTTTCGCCGCGATGAGCCGCAAGGAGCTGCTGAGCATCCTGCAGGCTCGAGTCGCCGAGCTCGGCGTCACCGTCCACTACCGCACGGAGGCACCCGACCCCGACGAGCTGCGGGCCGCCCACGACCTGGTCGTCGCGGCCGACGGGCTCAACTCGCAGGTGCGCGCCCGGTACGCCGACGCCTTCCGCCCGGACCTCGACCGCCGGGACAACAAGTACATCTGGTTCGGCACCGACCTCGTCTTCGAGGCGTTCCAGTTCATCGTCAAGAACACCGAGTACGGCACCATGCAGATCCACGGATACCCTTACTCCGACAAGGGATCCACGTTCATCGTCGAGATGCACGAGGACGTCTGGCGCAAGGCCGGCTTCGACCGCACCGATGGCGACGCCTTCCCGCCCGGGGCCTCGGACGAGTATGCCGTGGAGCGGGTTGCCGAGATCTTCTCCCGTGAGCTGAGTGGTCACCAGATCCTCACCAACAACTCCAAGTGGCTGAGCTTCACCACCGTGCGCAACGAGAGCTGGCACGACGGCAACGTCGTCCTCATCGGAGACGCAGCCCACACGGCCCACTTCTCGATCGGCTCGGGCACCAAGCTCGCCATGGAGGACGCCCTCGCGCTGGCCGCGTGCCTGCACGAGCAGCCGACCGTGGAAGCCGCGCTCACGGCATACCAGGAGGAACGCAAGCCCGTCGTCGAGTCGACCCAACGCGCGGCCCAGGCAAGCCTGGAGTGGTTCGAGAACATCGGCATGTACGCCGGTCAGGACGTCGACCAGTTCGTCTTCAACCTGCTCACCCGGTCGCGGCGGATCACGTTCGAGAACCTCAAGGACCGGGACCGCGAGTTCGCTGCCCGCACCCAGGCCGCGTTCGCCCGTGCCGAGGGTGACGGGGACGAGTCCGCACCGGCGATGTTCCAGCCCGTGCAGATCGGCCCCCTCACCCTCAAGAACCGAATCGTGTTGTCCCCCATGGACATGTACGTCGCCGTGGACGGGATGCCGGGCGAGTTCCACCTGGTCCACCTCGGGTCGAAGGCGCTCGGCGGGGCCGGCCTCGTGATGACCGAGATGACCTGCGTCTCCCCGGAGGGGCGCATCACACCTGGCTGCCCCGGGCTGTGGACCGACGAGCAGCGCGACGCGTGGGCGCGGATCACCGAGTTCGTGCACGGTCGCAGCTCGGCGAAGATCGGCCTCCAGCTGGGCCACTCGGGTCGCAAGGGCTCGACCAAGCTCATGTGGGAGGGCATCGACGAACCCCTCGACGACGGCAACTGGGAGGTCATCGGCCCGTCCGCGCTGGCCTACGGCGACGGGTCCCATCAGCCGCGCGAGATGACGCGCGCGGACATGGACAAGGTCGTCGCCGACTTCCGAGAGTCAGCGCGCCGCGGCGTCGAGGCCGGGTTCGACCTGATCGAGGTCCACGCCGCCCACGGCTACCTGCTCTCGTCGTTCCTCTCGCCGGTGTCCAACCAGCGCACCGACGAGTACGGCGGTTCGGTGGAGAACCGGCTGCGGTTCCCGCTCGAGGTGTTCGACGCCGTCCGCGAGGTCGTGCCGGACGAAATCCCTGTCACCGTCAGGATTTCCGCCACCGACTGGGTGCCGGACGGCAACACCGAGCACGACGCGGTCGTCATCGCGCGCGCGTTCGTCGAGCACGGCGCCGCCGCGATCGACGTGTCATCCGGGCAGGTGACCAAGGACGAGAAGCCGGCGTTCGGCCGCTCCTACCAGACCCCGTTCGCGGACCGGATCAGGCACGAGGTCGCCCACCCGGCGGGTGTCGCGGTCATCGCGGTCGGCGCCATCTCGTCCTACGACGACGTCAACTCGATCCTGCTCGCCGGCCGAGCCGACCTGTGCGCCCTGGGTCGCACCCACCTCTATGACCCGCAGTGGACGCTGCACGCGGCCGCCGAGCAGGAGTATGCCGGCCCGGCGGCCGAGTGGCCCGACCCCTGGCAGGCGGGGCGTCGCCGCCCGCCCACGTCGCGCACCGACAAGGTCCCGCCGCGGCTCGCACTGCTGCGCGAGGGGGACCAGGACGAGGTGCACCTGCGCTGGCGCCCGAACTCCCCTGACCAGCAAGGCGATCCGCGTGACGCCGACCTGGCGTCGCCCGTCTCGGCATGAGGTCAGCCACGCGCCGATCGACGGTCCAGTGGGTCGACACCGACGCAGCAGGCATCCACCACAACACCCTCGTCAACCGGCTGGTGGAGGCCGCCGAGGCCGAGCTCGTCGCGCAGTCCGGTCTCGACCCGAGCGCGTACTTCCCGGTGACGCCGCGGGTGCGGTTCGAGGCCGACTACGAGGCACCGCTGTTCTTCGGCCAGGACACGACGACAACTCTCCGCGTGGCCGAGGTCGGCAGCACCTCCCTCACCTACGAGTTCGAGGTCTGGGGCGGGGCGTTCGACGGCCGCGACCGAGGACGCGCAGCGAAGGGTCGCTACGTGGTCGTCCACCTCGACGAGGCCGACCACGGCGCCGGTGCCGCGAGCAGCCCGTGGCCGGACGAATGGCTCACGGCGCTGCGCGACGGCGACTGACCACGGCGACTGACCACGCCGACCACGCGGCATACCCATCGCACTAGCCTGCCGCCATGGCTCGTCCCCGCCTCTCGGTCGTCATCGCCAGCACCCGCCCCCACCGCATCGGCCACCACGTCGCCGACTGGGTGACCAGGCAGGTGCCCGACGGTTTCGACCTCACCGTTTACGACCTGCGCGAGTGGGCGCTGCCGCTGCTCGACGAGCCGGAGCAGCCGTCGACCGGTATCTACACCCACGAGCTCACCCGCCGGTGGTCGGCCGCGATGCGCGCCACCGACGCCCTCGTGCTGGTCATGCCCGAGTACAACCGCGGTTACAACGCAGCCCTCAAGAACGCGATCGACCACCTGTATGCCGAGTGGGAGGGCCTGCCGGTCGGGTGCGTCGGCTACGGCTGGTACGGCGCGAGCTATGCCAAGGACGCCCTGCGCCAGACGCTCGAGCGCGTGAAGATGACGGTCGTCGACGGCCCAGGGCTGCGGTTCGAGCACACCCTCAGCCAGGACGGCCAGGTCGACGCCACCGCCGAGGACGACGCGGCGCTCGCCGCGATGTTCGCCGAGCTGCACGCGTCCGCGAGGACCCCGCTCGACCGGTAAACTGGACCCGACGAGTGTTGTGGTGAGCCGGGAAGTCTGGTCGGCGGCGTCTGAGACGTCTGCTTCGTAATCGACCGTGAAAGGCCCCTCGTGACCATCACGCCCCGCCCCCGCCTGTTCGCCCGCTCGACCTGGGCCGAGACGCAACGGGTCACCGCCGCGCTGCGCACCGAGACCGTCGGTGGTGCGCTCCTGCTCGTGGCCGCCCTCGCGGCGCTGGTGTGGATCAACTCGCCGTGGCACACGGCATACACCGACCTGCGCGACCTCACGATCGGGCCGAGCGCACTGCACCTCGACCTCACGCTCGGGCAGTGGGCCTCCGACGGGCTGCTCGCGATCTTCTTCTTCGTCGCGGGGCTCGAGCTGAAGCGCGAGTTCATCGTGGGCGAGCTGCGCAGCCCGGCGAAGGCGGCGTTGCCGGTCGCCGCCGCCCTGTGTGGCGTCGCCGTGCCGGCGGCCCTGTATGCCGCGACCGTGGTCTTCCTCGGGGGCGACTCCGAGGCGATGCGCGGCTGGGCGATCCCGACCGCGACGGACATCGCGTTCGCGCTGGCGGTGCTGGCCGTGATCGGCACGCACCTGCCATCTGCGCTGCGCTCGTTCCTGCTGACCCTGGCGGTCGTCGACGACCTGGTGGCCATCACGATCATCGCGATCTTCTACACCAGCGACCTCGACCTGCGCGCGCTCGGGCTGGCGCTCATCCCGCTGGCGGCGTTCGCCTGGCTCGCGCAGCGCCGAGTGGCCCGGTGGTGGCTGCTGGTGCCGCTCGCCGTCGTGACGTGGGTGCTCGTGCACGAGTCCGGCATCCACGCGACGGTCGCCGGCGTGCTCCTCGGCCTGTCGGTGCCGGTGAAGCCGCGCGAGAGCGTGCCCGAGCGGCTCAGCACCCTCGACGCCGACACCGACGTCGCGCACCGGTTCGAGCACCGGCTGCGCCCGCTGTCGGCCGGGGTGGCCGTGCCCGTCTTCGCGTTCTTCGCGGCGGGGGTCCGCGTGGTGGGCGGTGGCTTCGGCGAGACCCTCGCCGACGAGGCGGCCATCGCCATCGTGATGGGGCTCGTGCTGGGCAAGCTCCTGGGGGTGTTGGGGGGCACCTACCTCGTGGCCCGCTTCACCCGGGCCGAGCTCGACGACGACCTGTCGTGGTGGGACGTGCTCGGCATCTCCCTGCTGGCCGGCATCGGCTTCACGGTGTCCCTGCTCGTGGGCGAGCTGGCGTTCGGGGCAGGCAGCGAACGTGACGACCACGTCAAGCTGGCGGTCCTGGTCGGGTCGCTGCTCGCGGCTGCGCTGGCCGCGATCGTGCTCCGTGCGCGCAACGTCGTCTACCGGCGGATCGAGCAGACCGAGACCGAGGACCTCGACGGCGATGGTGTGCCGGACTGCTTCGAGCCGGTCGAGGCCGGCCAGGCGGGTCAGCCGGGGCAGGGCGGTCAGCCGGGGCAGGGCGGCCGGCCGGGTCAGGCCAACACGAAGTAGCGGAGCACGAGGTAGAGCCAGGAGATCGCGACGGTGACGGGCGCGACGATGAGGCCGTACTTGGTGAACTGCCAGAACGAGATCGGGTGCCCGTTGCGGGCCGCGATGCCGAGCACGACGACGTTGGCGCTGGCGCCGACCGCGGTGGCGTTGCCGCCCAGGTCGGCGCCGAGGGCAAGGGCCCACCACAGCGCCTGCCCCTGCTGACCCGCTCCGCTGGCGAGGTCGTTGATGATGGGCGCCATGGTGGCGACGTAGGGGATGTTGTCGATCACCGCGGACAGCCCGGCGGACACCCAGACCACGACCGAGCTCGCGAGCAGGTAGCGGTCGCCGACGGCGTCGCCGAGAGCCTGCCCCAGGTCGTCGACCACCCCGACCTTGACGAGCCCGCCGACCATGACGAACAACCCGGCGAAGAACACCAGCGTGGGCCACTCCACCTCCGACAGGTAGTCCCTCGGCTCGAGCCGGGTGATCGCGACGAGCGCACCGGCGCCGAGCAGGGCGACGATCGAGGGGTCGATCTGCAACACCGAGTGCAGGACGAACGCGAGCAGCACGAGTGCGAGGACGGCGAGGGAGATCACAAGCAGCCGCGGGTCCTCGATGGCTTCCCGCTCGTCCAGGCTCATCACTGACTCGGCCCGCTCGGGGTCGTAGCGGAACGCCGACCGGAACAGCACCCGGCACAGCCCGATGAAGACCACCAGCAGGACGACGACCACCGGTGCCAGGTGGACCAGGAAGTCGTTGAAGGACAAGCCCGATCGCGCGGCGATGATGATGTTGGGTGGGTCGCCGACGAGGGTCGCGGTGCCGCCGATGTTGGACGCCATCGCCTCGGCGATGAGGTAGGGGATCGGCGGCGCGTCGAGCCGGTCACACACGAGGAAGGTCACCGGTGCGACGAGCAGCACCGTCGTGACGTTGTCGAGCAGGGCCGAGGCCACGGCGGTGATGACGACGAGCATCACCATCACCGCGAAGGGCCGGCCCCGCGCGCGCTTGGCCGCCCAGATCGCGAGGTACTCGAAGACACCGGTGCGCCGCAGCACCGAGACGATCATCATCATCCCGAGCAGCAGGAAGATGACGTTCCACTCGATCCCGGTGTCCGGGCTGAAGAACGCCGACTCGGCGTCGACGACCCCGAGCAGCACCATCGCGGCCGCACCCCAGAGCGCAGCCGCCACCCGGTGGATTCGCTCGGTGGCGATGAGGACGTATGCCGCGACGAAGGCCGCGATCGCGAGGAACGTGATCATGGGGTGGGCGACCGACCGCTCACTCGTCCGGCAGCAGCAGACGCAGCAGGCGGCTGACCGTGATGACGCCGATCACCCGCTCCTTGTCGGCGACCACGGCGATGGGGCTGCGCATGCGGGCCATGACGGCGGCCACCTCGATCGAGGTGGCGTCCGGGTCGACGACCGGGATCTCGTCGTGGTCCCGGCGGTCCGGCAGCAGGTCCCTCACCTGTTGGTCGCGCAGCCGCCCGAACAGCTCATCGGCCGTCTTCTCGTCGTAGACCCGGCACAGCGCCGGGTCCTCCTGGACGTAGCGCGGGATGACGAACCTCAGCACCTGCGAGCCGGGCAGCACGGTGCGTGGCCGCCCGTCGTCGTCGAGCACCACGATGCCCGGGCGACCTGCCTCGGCCATGGCCCGGGCCGCGACCAGCGCGCTGTCCGACGCCCGGACGTGCGGAAACTCCTCGGCCAGCTCGCGGGCTCTCATACCGACCGAGCATAGGAGCCGGCCACGCAGGTGGCGCGGGCACCGAGCGCGCCAGCCCGGCACAGCGCCGCTAGGGTTGCTAGCGCGCACCACGAGAGCAGGAAGGCGCAGGTGACCCGGATGACCACCCCGAACGGCACGCCCGAACGAACCATCGGACAGCTCGTCGCCGATGCGACCCACGACGTCTCGACGATCGTCCGCAGCGAGATCGCCCTCGCCAAGGCGGAGGTGACGGCCGACGCCAAGAAGGCCGGCGCCGGGGCGGGCATGCTCGCCGGAGCAGCGTTCGTCGGCGTCCTCGGGCTCATCTTCCTGTTCCACACCGTCGTCGCCGTGATCGACATCTGGCTGCCCGAGTGGGCCGGCTACCTCATCACGACGGCGCTGCTGTTCGTCATCGCCGGCATCCTGGCGCTCATCGGCAAGGCCCAGCTGAAGAAGATGCGTGGCAAGCCCGAGCAGACCATCCGCAACGCCGAGCAGACCATCGACGCCCTCAAGGGCAACGGTCACTGACCGGCGACCCCACCCTCGCGACGACGCACCCCACGCGCCCGGCCACGCGGCATACCCCGTCATGACCCTCGACGCCTCGATGGCTCTGGTCGACGGGCCGTGGGAGCACCGGTTCGTCGCCGCCAACGGCGCCCGGTTCCACGTCGCCGAGCTGGGCGAAGGGCCGACTGTCCTACTGCTGCACGGGTTTCCGCAGTTCTGGTGGGCCTGGCGCCACCAGCTGGAGGCTCTGGCTGAGGCGGGTTACCGGGCCTGCGCCATGGACCTGCGCGGCTACGGCGCATCCGACAAACCGCCCCGCGGCTACGACACCGTCACCTCCACGACCGACGTCGCCTCGGTGCTGCGTTCACTCGGCGCCTCGCGCGCGACGATCGTCGGCCACGGCTGGGGCGGGTGGATCGCGTGGAGCATGCCGACCTACCAGCCGACGGTGACCGGGGCGATCGCGTCGCTGTCGATGCCGCACCCGCTCGTCCTGCGTCGCGCGTCCTTGCGCGACCCGAAGCAGCTGCGCGCCAACGCCTATCTCGCCGGGCTGCAGCGTCCGTTCGTGCCCGAGCGGCAGATGACGGTGCACGGCGGGTACGTGCAACGGCTGCTGCGCGAGTGGGCCAGCCCGAACGGCATCTGGCCCAGCCCGCTGGAGGCGCGGTTCTACTCCGACGCGATGGCGCTGCCGTTCGTCGCGCACTCCGCTGCCGAGTACTACCGCTGGGTGGTGCGCAGCCAGGTGCGCCCCGACGGCTGGCGGTATGCCGCGACGATGAAGACCCCGATCACGGTGCCGGTGCTGCAGCTGCACGGCCGCGACGACCGGGCGGTGCTCGCGTCGGCGGCCGGGGGTTCGGGTGAGTTCTGCGACGGGCCGTTCGAACGCCACCTCCTGCCCGATGTCGGCCACTTCCTGCCCGAAGAGGCGCCGGAGGTCGTGAACCGGCACCTGGTCGACTGGCTGGGACGCGTCACGTCCTGAGGTATGCCGCGGCGTCGCCTCGGGCGCCCCTCACCGGGCTGAGTCCAGGGCGCCTGGTGTATATACTGAGCACCTGTTCGTATATATCGGAGTGGGCATGGCCAAGACACTGATCGACATCCCGGACGAGCTCCTGGCGCAGGCCATGGAACTGCTCGGTGAGACCACCAAAGCGGGGGCGGTGCGCCGAGCACTGGCCGAGAGCGTGCGCCGACGGCAGACGCCGGCCATGCGCCGCGCACGCCAGCTCGACGTCACCTACTGCGACATTCCAGTCGAGATCCTCACGGGCACAGTCGATTCCGGGCGCGCCGAACAGCTCGTGGCGGCGGTGCGGCGTGACCGGGACGAGGACGTGTGGACGCGTTCGACGCCGACGTCCTGATCTACGCCGCCGTCGACCCGGAGGGCCGGGGCGCTCCGGTGCGGGCGCTGTTCGAGCAGGTGGCCCGCGGCCCGGTGGGGATCGGGTCGGTGCTGCTGCTGCCCGAGCTGCTCAGCAAGCCGGCTCGGCTGGGCCGCGACGCCGAGGTCGCCGTCCTGCGGGCACACCTGAACCGGCTGCTGCTGCTCCCGACGAGCCAGGAGATCGCCACCGTGGCGGCCGGGCTGGGGGCCACGTACGGGCTGAGGGCAGCCGACTCCGTCCACCTGGCCACCGCGATCGTCGCTGGCGCCGACCGGTTCGTCACCAACAACCGCCGCGACTTCGACCAGCCCATCGAGGAGATCGAGATCGCCTTCCCCGACACCCTCGACGCCTGAGCCGGGCCGATGCTCGGGTGGTTACAGACCCGGGCGGACGTCCGTGTGCACGAAATCGTTACCGGTGAACAGCAGCGGCTCCCCGGTGGCTCGGGCGAGCGCGTAGCTGAAGCAGTCGCCCAGGTTGAAGCGAGCGGGGTGCCCACTGCCCTCTCCGAAGTCTCGGTAGGCCGCGCGGGCGCCAGCAGCATGCTCGCCGGTGAAGTCCACCATCGCGATGTCGAGTGTGTCGAGCAGGTCGTTCAACCGCCGGGACCAGACCGGGTCCCCCAGCCCGTCGACCACCACGCCCAGCTCCACCGCGGTCGGCGCAGCCATGTGGTGCGGGCCGGTGCCGCGCAAGGCCGCAACCAAGCGTTCGCGCTGTGGCTCGCCCTTGATGATGGCGACCACCGCCGAGGTGTCGACGATCACCGGGGCAGGCCCAGCTCGTCGTAAAGGTCATCGGTGGTCAGGGACTCTCGCTGCTCCCGTGTGAGCCGCTGGTCGAAGTCACGCAGGATGTCCTCCAGCCGCGCCGACGCTGCGTCGACCCGACGGGGCTCCGCAGCGTCAAGCTCGGCCAGGTACCTCACCAGAGCCGTCTCGATGGCACTGGTCTGGTTTGCACCCGTACGTCGAGCTGCCTCGCGGGCAAGATCATGAACCCGCTGGTTCTTGATGTTGAGACCCATGTCTACCGTCCTAGCGTCCTCGTCTACCCATGGTAGACCCCACCCTCGGACGCTCGATGGGTTAGAGGTAATCGGGCACCCAAGGTCGGGGATTACCTCGAACCAGTGGGGGCGTGGTCAGCCGGTGACGCAGGCCCCGGTGTCGACGGGAGTGGAGGCGTTCGTCGCCGCGTCGAGCACGGGCTGGGCCTCGGCCATGGTCAGGGCGTAGCCGGTCTGGTCGTCGTCGAGCGACTTGGCGAAGACGACACCGACGACGCGGCCGTCGGTGGACAGCAACGGACCTCCGGAGTTGCCCGGGCGGACCTGGGCGAACAGTGAGTAGACCTCGCGGCTCGTGCCGGGACGGCCGTAGATGTCGGACCCGCGGGCGTCGACGACCTCGCGGACGCGGGCCGCGTCGAGGCGGTAGGGGCCGTCGAGGGGGAAGCCAGCCACCACGCCGCTGTCGCCGCGAGCCAGGTCCGGGCCCTGTCGCAGCGGCTGGGCGGGCAGACCCGGCACCGCCAGCACGGCGAGGTCGCGCTTGTCGTCGAAGATCACGACCTGCCCGGTGTAGGACCGGCCGGTGCCGTGGATGCGTAGCGTCGCCCGCTCCATGCCAGCGAC
Source organism: Actinomycetes bacterium (assembly GCA_023420415.1). Lineage (GTDB taxonomy): Bacteria > Actinomycetota > Actinomycetes > Actinomycetales > Dermatophilaceae > Pedococcus. The sequence continues at coordinate 63,516 of JAEZWF010000042.1, forward strand.
CACGTGTGCATTGGTGACCACGCGCTCGGGGGCGACGACCCAGCCGCTGCCTTCCTGACCGCGGTTGCAGGCGTCGGCGACGCCGGTGATCTTGATGATCGACGACGCCGCGTCGCGCACGCCGGGGGTCAGGGCGACATTGGGGTCCGGTGGCGCGATGGGGCTGATGCGCTCGGCCTCGAGCCCGTCGAACACCCGCGGGAAGCCTTCGCGGTCGAGCACCTCACGGAAACCGGCGAACAGCCGCGACGTCTGCGGAGGCACCACCCCGTCGATCGTGCGCAGGACGCGCGACTCACCGATCGCCTTGGCGATGGGGGCGGGCGCGCCACCGCGCAGCGCGCCGGCGATGAACCACACCAGCACGGCCGCGGAGGCCACGACCACCAGCGCACCCGTCACCGCATCCAGGGCGCGCACCGGACGGCGCTGCAGGTGCCCACGCACCCGACTGCCCAGCATGACGAACAACGCCTGCCCCAGCGACGCGAGGATGAACACCCCGGCGATGAGCACGACCGAGCGCAGCAACTGGGCCGTGTCCAGCGCGGCCCACTCGTTGAGCGCCAACGGCACCAGCCACATCGCGAGCGCCCCGCCCGCGAGAAAGCCGAGCAGTGACAAGACACTGACGACCAGGCCCTGCCGGTAACCGGTGATGGCGTAGCTGACGAATAGCAGGATGAGGAGGAAGTCGAGGACGGTGAGTCCGAGGAACATCTAGGCCCGGCCTTCCGTCGCGGTCTGGGTGAGTGCGTCCCCACGTCCCCCGGGCCGGAACAGGTCGGGGAGCGGACGCTCGACGCTACGGTCCCACGGAACCGTCAGCCCCCCGAAATCGAGCACGGCCGACAGCAGGCCAGCCGTGAACCCCCACACGAACAACCCGTCCACCTCGAACCCCGGCCCGCGGTAGCCGCTCGGGTGGGTCACGGTGAACCGGGATGCCGGGTCCAGCAGGTGCGACAGCGGCGCCCGCACGGCGCGGTGCACCTCGGCGGGGTCGATCGCGTCCACTCCGCCCGGTTCGCGCCACCACCCGAGCACCGGCGTCACGACGAACCCCCGCGGCCCGAGGAAGATGTCGGGCAGGTCTGCGACGACCTCGACGGTCGCCGGGTCGATGCCCACCTCCTCCTGCGTCTCGCGCAGGGCCGCCGCCGTCGCCGAGGCGTCCTCCGGTTCGCGCTTGCCGCCGGGGAACGAGACCTGGCCGGGTTGGCTGCGCAGGGTGTGCGCCCGCTCGGTCAGCACGACGTCCTCACCGGAGCCGTCGGCCAGCGGACCGAACAGCAACAGCACGCTCGACAGCCGACCGCCGTCACCGCTCGGCACACCGAACCGGGCGAAGAACCCGTCGTCACGGGCGGCGTGGACCCCGGTCACGGCACGGTCGAGCCAGACCGGTCTGGGCCACTGGCGAACCGGAGCGCTCACGACACCCCGGCGCCCGCGGCATACGGGAAGTCGGCCCCTGGCGCGAGCTCGAACTTGAGCAGCTTCTCGGCCTTCTCGGGGTCGGTCTCGCCGATGCCGTACGACGGGCAGAGGTCCCAGACGGGGCAGGCGCCGCACGCGGGCTTCTTGGCGTGGCAGGTGCGGCGGCCGTGGAAGATCAGGACGTGGCTGAGCATGGTCCAGTCCTTGCGCGGGATCAGCTTGCCGACGACCTGCTCGACCTTGACCGGGTCCTCCTCGGTCGTCCAGCCCATGCGCCGCACGAGCCGCCCGAAGTGGGTGTCAACGGTGATGCCCGGGATGTCGAAGGCGTTGCCGAGCACGACGTTGGCGGTCTTGCGGCCGACCCCGGGCAGCGTCACGAGGTCCTTCATCCGCGGTGGCACCTCACCGCCGAAGCGCTCGACCAGCTCGGCGCCGAGCTTCATGACCGAGTTGGTCTTGGCGCGGAAGAAGCCGGTCGGCTTGAGGATCTGCTCCATCTCCTCGCGGTCGGCACCGGCGAGCGCGGCCGCATCGGGGTAGCGCGCGAAGAGCTTGGGCGTCACCTTGTTGACCATGACGTCGGTGGTCTGCGCCGACAGGACGGTCGCGACCAGCAGCTGCAGCGGGTTGTCGAAGTCGAGCTCGGCGTGGGCGTACCAGTACCGCTCGTGCAGCAGCTTGTACATCCGGCGCGCGCGGCGGGTCCGGGCAACCGGGGTCTCCGCGGCGAACTTGGCGGCGCGCCGCTCGGCCGGCGTCAGCCGGCGACGCGGCTGGGCCGGGGACGGGGAGGGCTCGGACACCAGCACAGACTACGGGGCGAACCCGACAGTCCTCGTGGCACACTGTGCGGCGTGGACCAGGACGTGGTGAAGAAGGCTCCGCTGTTCGCAGCGCTCGACGACGAGGCCTCGGCGACGCTGATGCGGTCGATGACCGGCAGCCGGCTCGAGCGCGGCGACGTGCTGTTCCACGAGGGCGACCAGGGCGACCGGCTCTACGTCATCCGGGAGGGCAAGATCAAGCTCGGTCGCCGCTCCAGCGACGGGCGTGAGAACCTCGTCGCCATCCTCGGCCCCGGCGAGATGTTCGGCGAGCTGTCGCTCTTCGACCCGGGTCCGCGGACGATGACCGCCACCGCGGTGGCCGAGACCCAGCTGCTGGCGCTCGGCAACGAGGACCTCAACGGGTTGCTTGAGGGCCGCCCGCAGGTCGCCAAGGTGCTGCTCGCCGCGCTCGCCCAGCGCCTGCGCCGCACCAACGAGAACCTCGCCGACCTCGTCTTCACCGACGTGCCCGGCCGGGTAGCCAAGGCGCTGCTCGACCTGTCCGCGCGGTTCGGCCGCCCGGTGGAGGAAGGCATCCTCGTGGCCCACGACCTCACCCAGGAGGAGCTCGCCCAGCTCGTCGGCGCCTCCCGCGAGACGGTCAACAAGGCGCTCGCCGACTTCGCCACCCGCGGCTGGCTGCGCCTGGAGGCGCGCGCGGTGCTGCTCATGGACGTCGAGCGCCTCCAGCGCCGCGCCCGCTGACCCCACCCGGGTCAGTAGGTCTGGCCCAGGTAGTCCAGCTGCGCCCGCACGCTCTGCGCCGCCGCGGGCCACACCTCACGGGGCACGTCGGCATACACCCGCTCGACGACCGCCTGCACGACGTCAGGGGCCTGCGCGTCCCCGTCGGCGAGCGCCTGCCGCACCTGTTCGAGCCGCTCGGCCCGGTGCACCCGGTAGAAGTCGACCATCGCCTTCGCGTCGGGGATCGTCGGGCCGTGCCCGGGCAGGATGCGCGTCACGTCGCCGCCGCCGGTGAGTGCCGCGATGCGCCCCAACGACGCGAGGTATGCCGCGAGCTCACCGTCGGGGTGCGCCACCACCGTGGTGCCCCGGCCGAGGACAGTGTCGCCGGTGAGCAGGGCGTGGTCGGCGGCGAGCGCGAAGGACAGGGAGTCGCTGGTGTGGCCCGGAGTGGCGACGACCCGCAGGTCGAGCCCGCCCGTGGTGATCTGGTCGCCGTCGGTGAGGTCGTCGTGACCGCGGCCGACCGCGCGGGTCGGGGCGCCGGTCATCTCGGCGAACCGCTCTGCGCCCTCGGCGTGGTCGAGGTGGCTGTGGGTGAGGATCGTCAGGGCGACCCGGGCACCTTGTGCCGCAACGGAATCCGCTACGTGCTGCAGGTGGCCTTCGTCGAGCGGACCGGGGTCGATGACGACCGCCTCGGTCGCGCCCGGCTCGAGCAGCACCCAGGTGTTGGTGCCGTCGAGGGTCATCGGGCTCGGGTTCGGAGCCAGGACGCACAGCGCACGTTCGGTCACCTGGCCGCCGCGCCACTCCCCCGGAGCCGCCGACGGCGTCGGCGCCACCGCCGGGGTCATCGGGGGAGCTCCACGCGCATCACGGCGCCGTCCGGGGTGTCGACGATCTCGGGTTGCACCGGTGCGACGACCGGGCGCTCGGCCACGAACTCGGCCGCGCTCGACGCCGTCGCCACCTCCTCGACGCTCACCACGGTCGGCGGCAGCATCAGCGCCTCGCCGGCCCGCCATGCCTCGAGCAGCTGCGCCGGCACCGTCCAGTCGGCGACGTCGGCCTCGCTGGTCTGGTCGTCGGGGCGCTGCCCGGCCGGCACCAACGCGGAGAAGAAACGCGTGTCATAGCGCCGCGCCTCGAACTCCGGGGTGATCCAGTGGGCCCGGTAGCCGAGCAGGTCCGAGCGCAGCACGAGGTCGTGCTCGGCCAGCACCTCCGACAGGGACGCCTCGCGGTCGAGCAGCCGGCGCCGCTGCTCCTGCCAGTGCTCGCCACTCACGTCGGCCACGACCTCGTCCGCGGACGGGCCGGCGAGCAGCACGCCGCACTCCTCGAAGACCTCGCGCACGGCCGCGGCCACCAGCTCGCGGGCGTGTGCCTCGTCGACCTGCATGAGCGCCGCCCACTCGGCCGGCGTCGGCCCCGCCCACGGCAGCGACTCGTCCGCGTCACGCGGGTCGACCCCGCCGCCGGGGAACACCGTCATCCGCGGCGCGAACTTCATCGTCGCCACCCGGCGCAGCATGAACACCTCGACCCCGCCCCGGCCGGCGTCGCCACGCGCGGCGGCGCCGTCGCGCACGACCATCACGGTCGCGGCATACCGGGGGGTCACGACCTCCCGCGCACCCGCGGCGCCGCCTGCGTCGAGCCAGGCTCGCGCCCGCTCGCGCAGGATCTCGGCGACCGCGAAATCACGCGTCGGCAACGGTGTGCAGCTCACTCGTCCTTGAGGGCGACGAGGACCTCGACCTCGACCGGCGCGTCGAGCGGCAGCGCGGCCACGCCGACGGCCGAGCGGGCGTGGGTGCCCGCGTCACCGAAGGCCACCTTGAACAGGTCGCTCGCGCCGTTGATGACGCCCGGCTGGCCGGTGAACGACGGGTCCGAGGCGACAAAGCCGACGACCTTGATCACCTGGGCGACCCGCTCGAGGTCACCCACGAGCGACTTGATCGCCCCGAGGGCGTTGAGCGCACAGACCTCGGCGAGCTTGTTCGCCTGCTCGGGCGACACCAGCCCGTCACCCTCGCCGACCTTGCCGGTCTGCAGGAGGCTGCCGGCCGCCATGGGCAGCTGGCCGGAGGTGTAGACCCGGCGGCCGTCCTGGATGGCCGGCACGTAGGCCCCGGCGGGCGCCGGGGCGTCCGGGACGGTGAGGCCGATCGCGGACAACCGGAGCTCGATCTGGTTCATCAGGCCTTCTCCCGCTTCAGGTAGGCGACGAGCCCGTTTCCGTCGGGCCCGGTCAGGACTTGCACCAGCTCCCAGCCGTCCTCGCCCCACTGGTCGAGGATCTGCTTGGTGGCGTGCACGATGAGGGGCACGGTGGCGTACTCCCACTTGCGGTTGCTCATGGTTCGCAGCCTAGCCATCGCTGGCAGGATCGCACCCATGACCCGTGACCCGATCGAGGTGCTCGACGAGCGCGCCGGCCCACCGACCCGCACCACGGCGTACGGAGACGACCCGGCGCAGGTGTACGACGTCCGCCTGCCCGAGCGTCCGACGCGCGGCCTGACCGTCGTCGTGGTGCACGGAGGTTTCTGGCGCCCGGAGTACGACCGGGCGCACGCGAGTCGCCAGGCCCAGGCCTTTGCGGACGCGGGTTACCCCACGGCGGTGGTGGAGTACCGCCGGGCGGGTATGCCGGGTGGCGGCTGGCCGGGGACGGCACAGGACGTGCGTGACGCCATCGCTGCGATCCGCCGCGACCCCGACCTCGGCCACAACCCCGTCGTCCTCGTCGGCCACTCCGCCGGCGGCCAGCTCGTCACGTGGGCCGCGGCGCAGCCGTGGGCGCACGGGCTGCGGGGCGCGGTCAGCCTGGGCGGGGTCGTCGACCTCGGGCACGGGGCCGCCACCGAGGTCGGCGGTGACGCGATCCCCACGTTCCTGGGCGGCTCACCCACCGACGTCCCCGACCACTACGCCGCGGCCGACCCGGCGCGGCTCGCACCCGGCATACCCGTCATCCTCGTGCACTCCCGCGACGACGACACGGTGCCGTTCGAGCTGAGTGAGAGGTATGCCGCGGCGCACGACGGCCCCTCCGTGCGACTCGAGGCCCTGCCCGACGGCAACCACCACGGGGTGATCGACCCCGAGAACCCGGCGTTCGCCAGGGTCCTCGGTGCGGTCGACCTGCTCGCCTCCTAGGGTTGTCCCATGCCTGAGGCGTCTCCCGACCTGTCGAAGGTGCGCCTCCACGTCGTGACCGGCAAGGGCGGCACGGGCAAGACGACAGTGGCCGCAGCGCTGGCGCTGGCGTTGGCGCGGCAGGGCAAACGCGTGCTGCTGGCGGAGGTCGAGGAGCGGCAGGGCATCTCGCAGACGTTCGACGTCCCACCGCTGGGGCACCGCGAGACTCGGATCGTCTCGGACCGCAGCGGCGGTGAGCTGTGGGCGATCTCGGTCGATGCCAAGGAGTCGCTGCGCGAGTATCTCCAGAAGTTCTACAAGGTGGGTCGTGCGTCGGGGGTGCTGGAGAAGTTCGGTGCGGTCGACTTCGCGACGACGATCGCGCCCGGCCTGCGCGACGTCCTGCTCATCGGCAAGGTCTACGAGGCCGTCGGACGCCGGACGGCGAAGGGCGCGCACCTGCCGGTCTATGACGCGGTGGTGCTCGACGCCCCGCCGACGGGCCGGGTCGTGCGGTTCCTCAACGTCAACGCCGAGGTGGCCGAGGTCGCCAAGGTCGGCCCCATCCGCACCCAGGCCGACTCGATCACCCGGATGCTGCGCAGCCACACCACCGCCGTCCACGTCGTGAGCCTGCTCGAGGAGATGCCCGTGCAGGAGACGGTCGACGCGCTCGCCGAGCTGCGGGAGGCGTCGCTGCCGCTCGGCGCCATCGTCGTCAACCAGCTGCGGCCGCCGCTGCTGGACGCCAAGGCGTTGCGCTCGGTGAGTGCGAAGTCGACGGCACGGCTGCGGGGTGCGGTGCGCCGCGACCTCGACGCCGCGGGGGTGCGCGTCACCGACACCCTGGTCGACGGGCTGGTCGCCGACGGCGCCGACTACGCCGACCGGGTCGCGCTCGAGCAGCGCCAGGACGCGGTGCTGGAGGAGCAGGGCCGGATGATGGTGCGGCTGCCGTTGCTGCCGGAGGGCACCGATGGTGGCGGCATCGCCGTCCTCGCCACGGCGATCGACGAGCAGGGGATGGTCTGATGGCCAAGGCGCCCGCGCCCGCGACCCTCGACGTCGCCGCGCTGCTCGAGGACCCCGGCACCCGCATCGTCGTGTGCTGTGGCTCCGGCGGCGTGGGCAAGACGACCACCGCGGCCGCCCTGGGTCTCTGGGCGGCCGAACGCGGTCGCAGGGTCGTCGTCCTCACCATCGACCCGGCGCGCCGGCTGGCCCAGTCGCTGGGGCTGACCGAGCTGGACAACACCCCGCGCCCGGTCGTGGGCTTCGACGAGGCGGCCGGTGGTTCGCTCGACGCGATGATGCTCGACATGAAGCGCACGTTCGACGAGGTGGTCGAGCAGCACGCCACCCCCGAGAAGGCCGCGCAGATCCTCGCCAACCCCTTCTACCAGGCCGTCTCCAGCTCGTTCGCGGGCACGCAGGAGTACATGGCGATGGAGAAGCTCGGCCAGCTGCGCGCGGAGGCCGACCGCGACGGCCGCTGGGACCTCGTCATCGTCGACACCCCGCCGTCGCGCTCCGCGCTGGACTTCCTCGACGCGCCGAAGCGGCTGGGGTCGTTCCTCGACGGCCGGTTCATCCGGCTGCTCGCGGCTCCTGCCAAGGCCGGTGGCCGCGCGGGGCTCAAGGTCTTCAGCGTCGGCGTGAACGTCGTCACGAGCACCATGTCCAAGCTGCTCGGCGGCGAGCTGCTGCGGGACGTGCAGACGTTCGTGGCGGCGCTCGACACGATGTTCGGCGGGTTTCGTGAGCGCGCCGACCAGACCTATGCGCTGCTGAAGCGCCCCGAGACGGCGTTCGTGGTGGTCGCGACTCCCGAGCGCGATGCGTTGCGCGAGGCGTCGTTCTTCGCGGGCCGGCTCGACGAGGAGGGTATGCCGCTCGCGGGCGTCGTCGTGAACCGCGTGCAACGCGTGGGCGCACCGTCGCTGAGCGCGTCACGGGCCCTGGCCGCGGCCGAGCAGCTGGACGACCTCGAGGGTGCCGGCACCTCGGCGGCCACCACGGAGGGGTTGCTGCGGTTGCACGCCACCCTCGCCGAGACGGCCGGGCGGCAGCGACGACTGGTCGAGCGCTTCACCGCCGGCCACCCGGGCATCCCGGTCGTCGAGGTGCCGGCGAGCTCCTCGGACATCCACGACCTCGCGGGCCTGCGCGAGGTCGGCCGGGCCCTCACCGCCTGACCTCTGCACGGCGCGCGAGGCGACCCCGCCCGCGCCAGCCGCACCCGCGGCATACCCCCCATCGCGTTTCATGTCCCGCAACATGCCGTGAACCGGCAATCTTCACGGCATGTCACGGGACATGAAAAGGGACATGGACGCAGCAAGGTCCCCGAGCCGGGTGGCTGGGGACCTTGGTGCGGGGGTCGGTGGGTGGTGCAGCGGCCTCAGGCGGTCTGGGCGGCGCGGGCCTGGGCGAACAGTGCAGCCCAGGAGGGGACGTTCGGGCGGCGCTTGAGCAGGGCGCGACGCTCACGCTCGGTCATGCCGCCCCACACCCCGAACTCGGTGCGGTTGTCGAGGGCGTCGGCCAGGCACTCGGCGATGACGGGGCAGCGCTGGCACACGATCTTGGCGGTCTGCTGGGCCGCGCCCTGGACGAAGAGGGCGTCCGGGTCGGACTTCGAGCAGGCGCCACGGGGGGCCCAGTCCTCCACCCACGCAGGCGTGGCGGGGGCGCTGGGGGCGGCCTGGGCGGTGGGGCGCTCCGGTGCGATCGTCATGGCGGGGGTCCTCCGGGACTGCTGGGTCGGACGCGTACTGGTGGTTCGTGCGCCACGCGGTGCGCCTTATGTCCGTATCGACGTAGGAAAACGATAGGAATCGCAAGCCTTGGGGCACATGGCCCATTCGTGTCGTTCTCGAATGACCAAAGGGACTAGTCATTCCGAGCCAGTCCGTATCGCCGGCGCCCGTGGGCTGCGGCCGCGCGGTGACCGGGCGCAACCGGTTGCAAACCGGTGACAGGGCCGCGTGAGCACAGGGTCTCCAAGGTTCGGCAGTTACCCTGCCCTCATGCCTGGACGTGCCACCAACCTCGGGAACGTCGTCAGCCTGCTCGGAGCCTTCGTCGCCACGGCGATGGTCATGGGCCTGCTGGCGGCCGGCCTGCTCATCCCCGCTGTGGGGGCGACCGGGTCGACTGCGAACGCCGGTGTGAAGGCCTTCGACGACCTGCCGAGCGAGTTCACCACCTCCCCGCTGTCGCAGCAGTCGCGCATCATCGACGCCAACGGCAAGACGATCGCGACCCCGCAGGAGGAGAACCGCATCATCGTGCGGCTCGACCAGATCGCGCCGATCATGCAGAAGGCGCAGATCGCGATCGAGGACGACCGCTTCTACGAGCACGGCGGCGTGGACCCGCGCGGCATCACCCGCGCAGCGGTCTCCAACCTCAAGGGCAACGACGTCCAGGGCGCGTCGACCCTGACCCAGCAGTTCGTCAAGCTGACGCTGCAGGAGAACGCGCTGCGCAACAACGACAAGCAGGCGGCCGAGGCGGCGGTCGAGGTCAGCGCGGCCCGCAAGATCCAGGAGATCAAGTACGCGGTCACCCTCGAGAAGGAGATGACCAAGGACCAGATCCTGCAGGGTTACCTCAACATGGCCTACTACGGCGACCGGGCGTACGGCGTCGAGGCCGCGGCCCAGCACTACTTCAGCGTCCCGGCCAGCAAGCTCACCCTCTCGCAGGCCGCGCTGCTGGCCGGTCTCGTGCAGAACCCGAGCAAGACCGACCCGGTCAACAACGGCCCCGAGAAGGCGCAGGCCCGCCGCGACGTGGTCCTGGACCGGATGTACCAGCTCGGCATCATCAAGGCCAAGGACTGGAAGGCCGCCAAGGCCATCCCCGTCTCGAAGATGCTCAAGATCAAGAACCCGCTGAGCAACTGCGACGCGTCCAGCGAGCCGTACTTCTGCAACTACGTCATGGACTACCTGACCGACGAGTCGAACAAGTCCCTCGACGCCCTCGGCAAGTCCGGCCCGGAGCGGCTCAAGAACATCACCCAGGGCGGCCTGACCATCCAGACCACCCTCGACCCCGACGTGCAGAAGGAGGCCCTGAAGGACCTCACCAAGCGCGTCCCCGTCGGCAACAAGGCGATGCCCAAGGACACCAAGTACGACAAGAGCAAGGCCGGCATCTCCCGGTACGTCGGTGCAGCGGCCACCCTGATCGAGCCCAGCACCGGCAAGGTCATCGCGATGGTGCAGAACTCCAAGTACCCCCGCACCGCCAAGGAGCGGACCGCCTACGGCTACACCCAGGTCAACTGGAACGTCGGCACCAAGTACGGCGGCACGACCGGCTTCCAGTACGGCTCGACCGCCAAGATGTATGCCGTCGTGCGGGCGCTGGAGACCGGGACCCCGGTCAACGGCACCGTGCCGTCGAAGTTCGCGAGCCCGACCCGGCCGGCGGTGTACTCACCGGACGAGATCGGCCAGTGCGCGCCCGGCGGGCCGTACCCCATCGAGAACGACTACGCGGTGGGCGGCCAGCCCCTGCCGTTCCGCAAGGCGACCTCGCAGTCGATCAACACCGCGTTCGCCTCGCTCACCTTCAAGCTGGGCGCGAAGAACGTGCTGAGCACCATGACGAAGATGCACCTGACGGACGGCAACGGCAAGCAGCTGCCGTGCTACGCCTCCTCGGTCCTCGGCACCGCCGACGTCACGCCGATCGACCTGGCCAGCTCCTACGCGATCCTCGCCAACGACGGCAAGTACTGCCCACCCAACCCGATCCTGTCGATCACCAACGCCGACAAGAAGCCCGTCAAGCTCGGCGCCACCCAGTGCGAGCAGGTCATCGACAAGGACGTCGCCCGCGGCACGACCGAGCTGCTCAAGGGTGTCCTCAAGGACGGCACCGCGGCGCGGTCCAACCTCGGGTCACGACCGGCAGCCGGCAAGACCGGCACCACCGACAACCACGTCGAGTCGTGGTTCGTCGGATACACCGCCCAGCGGGCTGCTGCCGTCTGGGTCGGGACGCCCTACTCGCAGAAGGGCATGAACGGCATCAACCTCGCCGGCAACTGGTACAAGGGCGTCTTCGGTGGCGACATCGCGGCACCCATCTGGAAGGACATCATCAGCAACGCCAGCGATGGCCTGCCGGACAAGGACTTCGGCGAGCCGTCGAGCAAGATCCTCAACGGCGACCGGGTGGCCGTGCCCTATGTCGGCGGCATGTCGGTCGGCGACGCCACGGCCAAGCTCAAGGACGCCGGCTTCAGCGCCCAGGTCGTCGGCCAGACCAACAGCAGCTGGTCCCGCGGACTCGTGGTCTTCACCGACCCCAACGGGACCGCCAACCGGGGCAGCACCATCGGCCTCTACACCTCGACCGGCTACGTCCCCGCACCCCAGCCCAGGGTGACTCCGAAGTCGACGCCGAAGCCCAAGAAGACCGACGACAAGCCGACACCGACGAAGTCCTCGACACCCAAGCCGAAGAAGACGCCACCCCCGAAGAAGAACTAGCGTCCGCGACCGGACCGACAGCGGCCCTGCCTTCCCCTCAGCGGGAGGTCAGGGCCGCTTTCACGACGGCGGCCACCCGGCCGCCGTCGGCGCGACCCGCCACGACCGCCTGGGCGGCCTTCATGACCTGGCCCATCTGCGGCATACCGGTCGCGCCCGTGTCCTGCACCGCCTTGGCGACGATCTCCTCGAGCTCGGCGTCGGAGAGCTGCGCCGGGAGGTAACCCTCGAGCACGGCATACTCCGCCTCCTCGCGCTCGGCCAGCTCGGGCCGGTTCGCGTCGCGGTATGCCGTGGCGGCCTCCTTGCGCTTCTTGGCCTCCTTGGCGAGCACCTTGAGGACCTCGTCGTCGCTCAGCTCACGCGCCTCCGTGCCGGAGACCTCCTCGTTGGTGATGGAGGTCAGGGCGAGGCGCAGCGTGCCGGCGCGCACCTGGTCGCGCTCGCGGATCGCGGTGGTGAGGTCGTGCTGGACGGTGTCCTTGAGGCTCTGCTCGCTCATGGCACCAGTGTCGCAGGGTGGGGCAAGGGGTTTGGCAGGATGGCCTGATGTTGCGGACCGTGGGCACGATCGTCGGGGGTGCCGTCGCGCTGGGCGCGGGCGCGGTGGGGTATGCCGCGGTGGTCGAGCGGAACTGGTTCGCGCTGCGCGAGTATGCCGTGCCCGTCCTGGCGCCGGGGTCCACGCCGTTGCGGGTGCTGCACGTGAGCGACCTGCACCTCGTGCCGGGCCAGCAGCGCCGGATCCAGTGGACGCGGGGGCTCGCCGCGCTGCGCCCGGACTTCGTCGTCAACACCGGCGACAACCTGGCCGCGCTCGACGCGGTGCCGGCGGCACTGGAGGCGCTGGAGCCGCTGATGGAGTTCCCCGGGGCGTTCGTCACCGGCTCCAACGACTACTTCGCGCCGGTGCCCAAGAACCCGGCGCGCTACCTCACGCGGCGTCACGCCGAGGCCCCGAAGGGGCGGGTGCGGCTGCCGGTCGACGAGCTGCGGGCCGGGATGGTGGCCGGCGGCTGGGTCGACCTCGACAACGCGCGGACGGTGCTCACCGTGGAGGGCGACCGGGTCGAGCTCGTCGGCACCGGCGACGGCCACATCGGCCTCGACCGGTATGCCGCGGTGTCGGCTCCCGCCGCCGCCGACGTCGCCGTGACCATCGGGGTCACGCACGCGCCGTACCAGCGGATCCTCAACGCGATGGTCGCCGACGGTGCCTCGCTGATCCTCGCGGGGCACACGCACGGCGGGCAGCTGGCTGTGCCGTTCTACGGCGCGCTGGTCACCAACTGCGACCTCCCCACCGACCGCGTCAAGGGCCTGTCCCGCTGGTGGCAGGGCGCCGGCGCCGCGTATGCCGGGGTCCCCGGCTGGCGTCAGCGCCTCGCCTCGTGGGGTGGGGACACCGCCATGGTCGGGGGCGCGCGGGCACCCGAGGAGGCGCCTGACGATGCCGTCTGGCTGGAGGTCTCGGCCGGGCTGGGCACCTCGCCCTACGCGCCGGTCCGGTTCGCCTGCCGCCCCGAGGCCACCCTGCTCACCCTCACCCCCCGCTGACCGCACCCACCCCGGCATTTCCGCGTCAGGCGCGAAAGCTGGCTTCGCTCGGGTTACTGAACCGAGCACACCTCCAGGTTTCCGAGCGAAGTCCGCCGACCGGCATACCGATTGGGAGCCGCGCGCGGTGGTGGGCTATCCTTCACTGTCGCTGCTCCGCACTGGCGGGGTGGCGATTGCCACGGGGTGTGGCGCAGCTTGGTAGCGCGCTTCGTTCGGGACGAAGAGGTCGCAGGTTCAAATCCTGTCACCCCGACACGACGAAAGGCCGGAAACCGCGGAGCGGTTCCGGCCTTCGTCATGTCGGGCGCCAATCCACTCGTTGCCGCCGCCTCGGCACCTTCGACCCCAACGAGCTTCGTATGCCGCGCGCCCGGCAATGAGTCCGACCGCACCTGCACGTGTTGCCAGCCGCTCGGCATCTGGAAGTGAATCAGCGGTATTCCGCCGGCTGATCGGCACCGAGTGGAGGCCTGGACTGGGGAGCCGAAGCCCACGCTCGTGGCGGCGAACTAGGCTGCGCCCATGAGCCGAATCTTCACCACCAGCGTCGCGTCGGTCTACCCGCACTACGTGACGAAGGTCGAGAAGAAGGGGCGCACGACGGCCGAGCTCGACGAAGCGATCCGGTGGCTGACCGGGTTCGACGAGGCAGAGCTGAAGCGGTACCTGGACGACGAGACGACGTTCGAGGACTTCTTCGCAGCCGCCAGACTGAACCCCAACGCCTCCCTCATCACGGGCAGCGTCTGCGGCGTCAAGGTGCAGGAGGTCGAGGACCCGCTGATGCGCAAGATCCGCTACCTCGACAAGCTGGTCGACGAGATCGCCAAGGGCCGGCCCATGGACAAGGTCCTGCGGACGGCCTGACGGCCGCGCGGCATACCCTGCGCCTCTGCAACAGCCGCGCTGGTCTCGTCGAGCCGCGCTGTCATGACAGCGCGGGCGGACGAGGTGAGCGCGGGTGTTGGTCGAGCCTCACCTGGGTGCCCCGCATAGGGTCGAGGTATGCCGCAGACAGTCAAGGGAGTCGTGTCGCGCGCCAAGGGCGCGCCCGTGGAACTGGTGGACATCAGCATTCCCGACCCGGGGCCGGGCGAGGCGGTCGTGCAGGTGCAGTCGTGCGGGGTGTGCCACACCGACCTGCACTACCGCGAGGGCGGCATCAACGACGACTACCCGTTCCTGCTCGGCCACGAGGCCGCCGGCGTCGTCGAGTCCGTCGGCGAAGGTGTCACCGAAGTCGCACCCGACGACTTCGTGATCCTCAACTGGCGCGCCGTCTGCGGGCAGTGTCGCGCCTGCGCCAAGGGCAAGCCGTGGTACTGCTTCAACACCCACAACGCCACCCAGAAGATGACGATCGCCGAGGGCGACGACGCGGGCACCGAGCTCTCCCCCGCCCTGGGCATCGGCGCGTTCGCCGAGAAGACCCTCGTCGCCGCCGGCCAGTGCACCAAGGTCGACCCCGAGGCCGACGCGGCCGCCGTCGGCCTGCTGGGCTGCGGTGTGATGGCCGGCTTCGGCGCGGCCGTCAACACGGGAGGCGTCGGGCGCGGTGACTCCATCGCCGTCATCGGGTGCGGGGGTGTCGGCAACGCTGCCATCGCCGGTGCGAGGACCGCCGAGGCGACCACGATCATCGCCGTCGACGTCGACCCCCGAAAGCTCGACACCGCAAAGGAATTCGGCGCGACCCACACCGTCAACGGTAAGGACGAGGACGTCGTCGAGCGCATCAAGGAGCTCACCGGTGGTTTCGGCGCGGATGTCGTCGTCGAGGCCGTCGGCCGGCCCGAGACCTACGAGCAGGCGTTCTACGCCCGCGACCTCGCCGGCACCGTCGTCCTCGTCGGCGTCCCCACCCCGGACAAGCAGGTCACGCTGCCGATGATCGAGATCTTCGGCCGCGGCGGCGCACTCAAGTCGAGCTGGTACGGCGACTGCCTGCCCAGCCGCGACTTCCCCATGCTCGTCGACCTCTACCGGCAGGGCCGGTTCGACCTCGACGGCTTCGTGTCCGAGCGCATCGGCCTCGGCGACATCGAGGAGGCGTTCACCAAGATGGAACACGGCGACGTGCTGCGATCGGTGGTGGTGCTCTGATGGCCGCCCTGCCCGAGCTCCAGCCGTCCAAGGGCGGCGTCCGCGTCGAGCTCGTCGTCACCTCCGGCCAGTTCGAGCTCGACGGCGGCAGCTGGGACGTCGACAACAACGTCTGGGTCATCGGCGACGACAAGGAGTGCGTCGTCATCGACCCGGCCCACGACGGGCGCCGCATCGTGAAATCGATTCCCCACGGCCGCAAGGTGATTGGCGTCATCGCGACCCACGCCCACAACGACCACATCAACGCCCTCGGCGAGGTGTGCGACTCCACCCGCGCCCCGGCATACCTCCACCCCGACGACCGCGTGCTGTGGGACCAGCTCTACCCGGTGACCCCCGACCGCGAGCTCGCCGACGGCGACGTCATCACGGTCGGTGACGTCGACCTGCACGTCATCCACACGCCGGGCCACACGCCCGGCGCCGTCAGCCTCTACGCGCCACAGCTCGGCGTCGTGTTCACCGGAGACACGCTCTTCAGCGGCGGCCCCGGCGCGACGGGCCGCTCCTACAGCGACTTCCCGGCGATCATCGACTCCATCCGCGACAAGCTGCTGACGCTGCCCGACGAGACCGTCGTCCTCACCGGGCACGGCGAATCCACAGTCATCGGCGCCGAGGCACCGCACCTGCAGGAGTGGGTCGACCGCGGCCACTGAGACCGCGGCCACGCAAGGCCGAGAAACCCCTCAGTCCAGGTAGTTCTCGACCGTCGACGCCGACCGCACCTGCGCGTCGTCCGGGTTCTCGCCGAACTCACGCCGCGCCCGCCGCTGCCGCAGCAGGTCCCAGCACTGGTCGAGCTCGACCTCGATCGCCTGGAGCCGCTGGTGCTCCTCGCCGGGCGTGATCTTGCCCTCGCCGAGCTGGCCCCGCAACGAGTGCTCCTCGTCGATCAGGCCCTGGATGCGCTGCTGGATGTCGGTGTCTTCAGCCACCAGCCCACTATGTCATCGCGGTGGCGGCGCGGCGAGTGGTGGAGCAGGGTGACGGTATGCCGGGTGGCCGGCTCGGGCTCTCGGTCGCGGCTCAGGTGTCAGGCCAGATCATGGACCACCGGGAGGCGAGCGCCTTGCGGGTGCGTGCGGTGAGCGCCAGCGCGACGATCTCGTCGATCGTCCACCACAGGGCCGGCGAGTCCTCACCGCGTCGTCGCAGCGGCTCGGCGCCGCACTCGAAGATCAGGTGCACGACGTGACCGGTGTCCTCGACGACGCTGTCGAGGTCGATCACCTCCGCCCGGGTGGCCGGCACCGCTCCCGCGGCGACGACGAGCCGGCGCGCGGTCACGGCGGGGTCCTCCCCCACCGCGACGAGAGCCTGCGGCATACCCCACTGCTGGGGGTGCACCTGACGGACATGGTCGAGCAGGACGCGACGTTCCGGGTCGACCGCCAGCACATGGACGGCGACCCGCGTGCCCGGCGTCGTGTCCACGACGGGTCCCGGCATCTTCGCTCCCCTGCATGTCGGCACGATTGATCCCTGCGGCGCGTGAAAGTGGACCTTTCAACGGCCCACGGGGGCCGATTGTGACGGAGCCTGCCGGGTTTGTCCTCGTGCACAAGGCTGAGGGGTTCGGTCAGGTGCGCGCGGTCTTGAGCTTGCGCCAGCCGCCGGCCCGGTTGTCGGCCACCAGCTGGCGCAGGAACGTCAGGAGCGGCTCGCGGCGGATGGGGTCACCTTCACGGAACCCGATGGTGCGGGCCGTCTGGTTGTCGTGACCTGCGGTGATGAGGCCATCGGGGTCGGGGACGATGCCGCCGTCGTAGACGAAGAGGTTGAGGTGGTCCTTGGCCGACAGGAACGCGCAGACGTTGCCGTCGAGGACGAAGTAGGGCTGGACCGTCCGCTTGATGGTTTCCTGCAGCTGCGGATCCACCGCATGGATGAGATCGCGCAGCTCGCGGCACAGGTCGGCCTGCCACTGCGGCAGCGCGTCGATGTAGGCGTCGACGCGGGGGTCGCGGTCGTAGTCACTCATGCAGGGGCAGACCGGTGGGGCGCGCGGGACTCATCGCTGGGAGCGCAGCTCGGGGAACTGGTCGTCGCGGAACTCCTGCGAGATGGACCGCCCCTCGTCGAAGGCGCGCTGCTCGCGGTCGCGCAGCTCGACCCGGCGGATCTTTCCCGAGATCGTCTTGGGCAGCTCGAAGAACTCGATCCGGCGCACCCGCAGGTAGGGCGCGAGGTGCTCGCGGGCGTACCCCAGGATGTCCTTGGCGGTGTCGGCGTCCGGCTCGTGACCGGCGGTGAGCGCCACGTAGGCCTTGGGCACGGCGAGCCGGGTGGGGTCGGGTGCCGGCACGACCGCGGCCTCGGCGACCGCCGGGTGCTCGATCAGCACCGACTCCAGCTCGAACGGTGACACCTTGTAGTCGCTGGCCTTGAACACGTCGTCGGTGCGCCCGATGTAGGTGATGTAGCCGTCCTCGTCACGCTGGGCCACGTCACCGGTGTGGTAGTAGCCGCCCGCCATGGCCTCGGCCTGACGCTCGTCGTCGCCGAGGTAACCAGTCATCAGGTTGACCGGGTGCTGGCTGAGGTCGAGGACGATCTCACCCTCGTCGGCCGGCTCGTTGGTGAGCGGGTCGACCAGCGCGACGGGGACACCGGGCATGGGCCTCCCCATCGAGCCCGGTTTGAGCGGTTCGCCGGCGATGTTGCCGATCTGCAGCGTCGTCTCGGTCTGGCCGTAGCCGTCGCGGATGGGCAGGCCCCACGCCTTCTCGACCTGGCTGATGACCTCGGGGTTGAGCGGCTCACCCGCCGCGAGCAGCTCGCGCAAGGCGCCTTTGCCTTCTGCCCCACCGAGATCCGACTGGATCAGCATGCGCCACACGGTCGGCGGCGCACAGAACGTCGTCACCTTTGCGCGTCGGATCTGCTCGAGCAGCGCGGCCGCGTCGAAGCGCGTGTAGTTGTAGACGAAGATCGTGGCCTCGGCGATCCACGGCGCGAAGAAGCAGGACCACGCGTGCTTGGCCCAGCCCGGTGAGCTGATCGCGAGGTGTACGTCACCGGGCCGAACCCCGATCCAGTACATCGTCGACAGGTGCCCGACGGGGTAGGACACCTGCGTGTGCTCGACGAGCTTGGGCTTACTGGTGGTGCCGGAGGTGAAATACAACAGGAGCGGATCCGTTGCGGCAGTGGTGGTTTCGAAAGGGTGACCTTCCACGGCATACGCATCGGCGAAGCTGTGCCAGCCGTCGGCCGAGCCGACGACGACCCGCACGTAGTCGCCGGGCACCTCGTCGAACTTCGCCGCGTCGCCCTCGCCCGCAACCACCACGCGCGCACCGCCGCGGTCGACGCGGTCACGCAGGTCCGCCGGACCGAGGGCCGCCGTCGTCGGCATCACGATGGCGCCGAGCTTGAAGACCGCGAGCATGGTCTCCCACAGCTCGACCTGGTTGCCGAGCATGAGCAGCACCCGGTCGCCCTTGCCGACGCCGAGCGACTCGAGCCAGGTCGCGACCTGGTCGGATCGCCGCACGAGGTCGTCGAAGGTCAGCTTCTGCTCGGACCCGTCCTCCTCCACGATCCACAGCCCGGTCGCGTCGTTGCCGCGGGCGAACGCGTCGAACCAGTCGATCGCCCAGTTGAACCGCTCCCCCACGTCGGGCCACCGGAACTCGCGCACTGCGTCGTCGTGCCTGCCCGCGAGCGACACGAGGGTGTCGCGAGCTTCCCGGTATGCCGTGGTGCTGGGTGAGGATGCGGTGGTCGCCGAGGGTGCCATGGCACCGACCCTGCTACGACTGGCCGATCTCGGCAAGGAGTTCGGTGAACCAGGGGGTCGTCGGGTCGAATGCCTTACCCCCCTTGATCCGGTCGAACTCGATCGCGCGCAGCTCGTCGCCGCGTTCCTCGTCCTGGCCCACGACACCGGAGTCGCCGCGCAGCGCCGCGCCCACGGCATACGTCGTGCACTCCTTGATGAGCGCGAGGTCGGCGGCGTTCGCCGCAGCCGACCGCGAGAAGTAACCGCTCTTCTGCACGAGCACCTTGTCGGCACCCAGCTGCTCGGCGAACTGCTTGGCGAACCACTGCCCCGGGTTGACCTTGTCGAGCTGCACGTGTCCGAACGGGTCACGCGGCACCTCCTGGCCGTCGGCCTCCATCGCAGCCACGATCTCGGCGACGCCCGCGCCCTCGGAGATGAACAGGTTGACGCCGTCGTGCTCGTCCATGATGCCGCGCAGTCGCTCCGCCTCGGCCGAGATGTCGAACGGTCGCTCGGGGATGAACACGCCGTGCACGTCCCAGTTGACCGGTGAGTTCTCAAGCCAGTCAGCGAAATCCGCGCCCTTGACCCAGTCGTGGTGGGCGCGCGCCGTGGCCGCCGTCAGCCAGCCGCAGTTGCGACCCATGACCTCGTGGACGATGAGCATGCGCGGGTTGGCGGAGTGCTCGGCGATGACGTTGCGCGCGAACACCGCCCCCTGCTCGGCGGCCGTCCACGCCCCGAGGGACTGGCGGATCGGGATGACGTCGTTGTCGATCGTCTTGGGCAGGCCGACCACCGTGAGCTGGTAGTCGTGGCGTCGCAGGTATGCCGCGAGGTCGGCCGCGGTGCCGTTGGTGTCGTCACCGCCGATGGTGTGCAGCACGTCGACGCCGTCGCGGGTGAGCTGCTCGGCGGCCACCTGCAGCGGGTCCTGCCCGGCCTGCACGAGCCCGCGCTTGACCAGGTCGTCGACGTTGGTGAGCTTGACGCGACTGTTGCCGATGGGACTGCCGCCGAACGCGTGCAGCTTGTGCGCGGAGGCGCGCACCGCATCGGTGACCTCCACCGAGTCGCCGGTGAGCAACCCGGCATACCCGTTGCGGTAGGCGAGGATTCGCACGTCCGGCGCGACCTCGGTGTAGCGCTCGATCAGCCCGCCGACGGCGGACGACAGGCAGGGGGCGAGCCCACCAGCGGTGAGCAGGGCAACGGTCTGGACAGCCACGGGTCCAACTCTGCCGCACCGGGGCCGCGGCTCGCTGCCCCAGTCCCAGATGTCGTCAGTTCGAGCAGGGGCGAGCCACGGTCGGCGTCACCGGCTTGGGCCGCGGCGGCAGCGGCGGCACGTCGGTCTCCGGCACCAGCGTCTCGAACTTGTTGCCGATCACCAGGTCGACGGAGGCGTCGGTGCGTGCGTCCTTGACCAGCTCGGCCTCCGGCACGTGCCCCTTGAGCAGGGCAGCATTGAGGTCACCCTGCTCGCCATACCGGATCACTGCCGTGCCCAGCTGCATGGTGCGCAGTGGGTCGTTGGCGACGTCCTTGACCTTGAAGCCGCGCGCCTTGACCTGGTCCGCCACCGTCTTGGCGAAGCCGGTCTTCCACGTCGTGTTGTAGACGTTGACCGTCACCTCGGACGGGATGGGCGCCAACCGCGGCGGCACCGGGACCATCTCCTTGTAGCCCAGCCCGATCACGACGTCGACGGACGTGCCGACCCGGCCGTCCTCGAAGAGCTTGGCGCCGGGGATCTGGGTCTGCGCGAGCAGCGCCTGGTCCAGCCCCTTCGGGCCGTAGTGGACGACCGCGGGCTGGGTGACGTACCAGGACTTGGGGGCGTTGCTGATGCCGACGATCTTGAATCCGCGCTTGCCGAGGCCGGCCGCGACGTCGGACGCCACGCCCTGCTTGCCGGTGGCGTTCATGACGTTGACGGTGAAGGAGCTGCGCGCCGGAGCCGGCACCACCTCGGGGGTGCACGCGGGCTTGGGCGGGGCCGGGGTCAGCAGACCGCTGGAGTATGCCGCGGTGATGCTCGCGGTGCCCAGGAGGACTCCCGGGATGGTCACGAAGAGGAGGATCTGGCGCAGTCGCTTCTTGCGCCAGATCTGGATCGGTGTGAGGTTCTCGTCCTTCATGTCGGCCCCCATTGAGCTCCTGTTCTTCGAGTCACAATCGTCACATCAGTCACAGCGGCAACACGCCGGCGGCGCGCCGGCATTCCGGTTCGTCACCGAGTCGTGACGCTTCCGTGCCCCCACACCCGCCAAGGTCAGGCCGTGACGAGCTCGCGGGCCACGAGCTCGGCGACCTGCACCATGTTGAGCGCCCCACCCTTGCGCAGGTTGTCGCCACAGATGAAGAAGTCGAGGGTGTTGGGGAAGTCCAGGGCCTGCCGCAGCCGGCCGGCGAACCGCGGGTCCGAGCCGACCGCGTCGGTCGGCGTGGGGAACTCCAGGCTCTCGGGATCGTCGAGCACGACCACCGCCGGAGCCTCGATCAGCGCCTGGCGGGCCTTGTCGACGTCGATGCGGCGGGCGAAGGTCGCGTGCACCGCCACCGAGTGGCTCGTCACCACCGGCACGCGCACGCAGGTCGCCGAGACCTTGAGCTCGGGCAGCCCGAGCACCTTGCGGGTCTCGTTGCGGATCTTGAGCTCCTCGGTGGTCCAGCCGTCCTCGTCGGCCCGGCCGATCCACGGCACCACGTTGAGCGCCAACGGGGCCGGGAACGGCGAGTCCGACCCCAGCTCGGACTCGATGAGCCTGCGGACGTCACCGGGCTGGTGTCCCAGCTCGCGGTGCCCGGCCACCACCTCGACCTCGT
This sequence comes from Actinomycetes bacterium, assembly GCA_023420415.1. Taxonomy (GTDB): domain Bacteria; phylum Actinomycetota; class Actinomycetes; order Actinomycetales; family Dermatophilaceae; genus Pedococcus. The sequence continues at coordinate 85,361 of JAEZWF010000042.1, forward strand.
CGAAGAGCCGCGCCATCCCGACCCGGCCCGCACCGGAGGCCGCCTGGTAGGACGCGACCACCAGCTCGGTCAGCTCCCACCCGGCGTGCAGCACGCCCAGGGCGTCGATCATGGTCAGCACCGTCGCGCCCGGGTTGGCGATGATGCCCTTGGGACGGTTGCGGATCTGTGCGGGGTTCACCTCGGGGACCACCAGCGGGATGTCCGGGTCGCCGCGCAGGGCCGAGCTGTTGTCGATGACCACGGCGCCGCGGTCGGCCGCGATCGGCGCCCACGCGGCGGCCACCTCGGCGGGCAGGTCGACCAGCGCGATGTCGACCCCGTCGAAGAACGCAGGGGTGAGCTGCTGCACCTCCACCGTGCGGCCGAGGACGGTCAGCACCGTGCCGACGTCCTCTGGTGCCGCACAGGCCCGCACCTCTCCCCAGATGTCCTCGCGCATGGCGAGGACCTGCTGGGTGACCCGCCCCACCGCGCCGGTCGCCCCGACCAGGGCAAGGGTCGGGCGCGCGCCGGACGAGGCGAGGGAGGTCACCGCCCGGTGCCTCCGTAGACCACGGCTTCTCCCTCGGACGAGTCCAGCCCGAAGGCGGTGTGGACGGCGCGCACGGCGTCGTCGAGCACCTCGGTGCGGGTCACGACGGAGATGCGGATCTCGGAGGTGGAGATCATCTCGATGTTGACGCCGGAGTCGGCGAGCGCCTTGAAGAAGGTCGCCGAGACACCGGGGTGCGAGCGCATGCCGGCCCCGACGAGCGACAGCTTGCCGATCTGGTCGTCGTACTGCAGCGAGGCGAACCCGACCGACTCCTGCACCTTCTTCAACGCGTCGAGTGCGGTGCGGCCGTCGGACTTGGGCAGCGTGAACGAGATGTCGGTCAGGCCCGTCTCCGTGGCGGAGACGTTCTGCACGATCATGTCGATGTTGACCTCGGCGTCGGCCAGGGTCTGGAAGATCTCGGCGGCCTTGCCGGTCTGGTCGGGCACGCCGACGACGGTGATCTTGGCTTCGCTGCGGTCGTGGGCGACACCGGCGATGATCGGGGCTTCCACGGTGTCTCCTTCGGGGTGGTCCGTGACGATGGTGCCCTCCTTCGCTGAGAAGGAGCTGCGGACGTGGATCGGGATGTCGAAGCGGCGGGCGTACTCGACGCTGCGCAGGTGCAGCACCTTGGAGCCGGATGCCGCGAGCTCGAGCATCTCCTCGTTGGTGATGGTCGAGATCTTCCGGGCCGTCGGGACCACGCGCGGGTCGGCGGTGAAGACACCGTCGACGTCTGTGTAGATCTCGCACACGTCGGCCTTCAGGGCGGCTGCGAGTGCAACCGCGGTCGTGTCGGTGCCACCGCGACCGAGCGTGGTGATCTCCTTGGTGTCCTGGCTGACGCCCTGGAAGCCGGCGACGATGACGATGTGGCCCTTGTCGAGCGCCTCGGTCACGCGACCCGGGGTCACGTCGATGATGCGCGCCTTGCCGTGGCTCGCGTCGGTGATGACGCCGGCCTGGCTGCCGGTGAACGACCGCACGGAGTAGCCGAGGTCGTGGATCGCCATGGCCACCAATGCCATCGAGATGCGCTCGCCTGCCGTGAGCAGCATGTCCATCTCGCGCGGCGGCGGCTGCGGGCTCACCTCGTTGGCGAGGTCGAGGAGCTCGTCGGTGCTGTCGCCCATGGCCGACACCGCGACGCAGACGTCGTTGCCGGCGCGCTTGGCCTCGGCGATCCGCCGCGCCACGCGCTTGATGCTGGCCGCGTCGGCGAGCGAGGAGCCGCCGTACTTCTGGACGACGATCGGCACGGTGGAACTCCCGGAAGGTGGCGCGGTGGTGACAGCGCGGTCAGTCTAACCGTGGCTCACCTGCCGAGACGCAGGGGTCGTATGCCGGACGGCCGGCTCTGCGACCGCGTCACCTCAGGGCCCTACCCGGGACGCCGTCGACGGTGGGCCGAGAAGAGGACCAGCGTGAAAAGCCACAGGAACGGGGCCCCCGCACCCAACACGATCGCGAACACGAGCCAGCGCCCGCGCCCGTCATAGGACAGCAGGATGCTCTCGACCCCGGGAGCTGCCTGGCAGGTCACAGCCTCACCGGCCCGCCACCCATCGGCCACACGCCCGATCCGCATCCACTCCTGTCCCTCGTGGGAGATCCGCTTGCCGCTGTAGTCGCCAAAAACCGCGCCGCTGTCCGCCCGGCACGAAGGCGGGTTCTCGCGGTCAGGTGACGGCGCGGCATACACCTCGATGTCTGCGCCCTCACCGCCCATGACCGATCCCTTGATCGTCACCGGTCCACCCACGGTGCCGCTGCCGAGAAAGGACCGCGACCCCTGCGACGCCGCGACGCCGAACACGACGGCCAACACGGTGACGACTACGGCAGCCACAAGGGCCATGGACCGGTAACGACTGGAAGTCACGGCAAGACGGCTCATGGCGAGCGATCCTCGATGGGCGCCGAGCCCCTCAACGGGTGACCGGGACTGTGACCGCCGCGAACGGCTCCATCCGCACCTCGACCTCACTCACGTCATCTGGCAGTTCGGCATACAGTGCGCTGTTGATTCGCGGCTCGGCGTAGGCGGAGCTCAGGCGCGTGCACACGCAGGACTGTCGACCGCGAACGCCCGCCGTGTCCACGCTGTAGACCTTCTTCGCCTTGGCGTCGACCAGAGTGGGCTGCTGCTCCCAATCAGAGGCGCGGCCCACATACATGGAGCCTTCATCAGCGCTGAGGGCCTTGACCCAGTACATGAGGACTGTCCCAGTGGACGTGGATCGGACACTGGCGACGTTCAGCTCCAGCTCACTGGGCGCGGCAGCGAACTCAGGAGTGAACTTGGCTTTGGACGAACCCACGGAGGCGGGCATCTGGTAACCGAGCACCTCGTCGACGGACCTGCCCTGTGGGGTGCTCGAGCTCGACGACGATCCACCGGAGGAACCAGGAGAAGAGCCGGACGGCCTCTCGTCTGCGGACCCGGTGCAGCCGGCCAAAAGTAGGGCTGTGCACGCAACGACGGCAGCGAGCGCAACTCGGGTGGAGCTCATCAGTTGCCTCCGGTGGAGAATGACAGACTGACACGACGATTGAGCGCCTTGCCTGCCTTGCTGTCGTTGCTCGCGACCGGCTCGGTCTCACCCTTGCCTTCTGCCCTCAGGGTGATGCCGGATCCCAGCATCGGCTGCAGGACCGCGACCACAGCCTCGGCACGCCGTTTGGACAACGCGAGGTTGTATGCGTCGTCTCCGTCGGAGTCGGTGTGGCCGGTCACCGTGACCGTGCCCTTGGCTCCCAGCCGCTTGAGCTCTGCGGCAGCCTTCTGCAGGCTCGCCTTGCCCTTGGCGGAGACGTCGGCCTTGTCGACCACGAACAGGACGTCCGCGTTGACGTCGACGGCCTGCTGCTTGGCCTGCTTCCTCGTGGCGACGACGTTCTCGAGGTCGGCGATGCGCTCGGTCAAGTTGAACGTGGAGGCCGTCGGGTCGGCCTGCGCCACCCGCGATGGATTGATCTTGGGCCACCCGGTCCCGAGCTTGATGACGGGGCTGTCCTGCGTCACTGCCGTCTCGGGTGTCATCGGTCCGTCCTCGACGGGGATGTCGGGGAACACCCGATCGGCCAGGAACACCGAGACCTTGTCCACCCCCTCGGGCAGCGCCGGGGTGACCGAGTAGAGGACATCGGCCTCACCCGGCTTGCCCGTGTACGGATAGCCGTACCCCAGGCCGTCCTGGGAGCAGACGCAGACGCCGTCACCGGGCTTCAGACCGCCGTACAACTTCAGGTTCGTGGTGTCGACCAGGGCCACGTCAGCAGTCTTCTCGCCGTGCTGGTCCGGGAAGAACACCGTCGTCTCCGGGGTCAGCGACAAAGCCACCGACAGCGAATCGGTGTTCTTCGCCGAGGCCGGGAAGCCCACCGAGTAGTAGACCGCGGTCCCACCCTCGATCCGACGGACCCCGTGCAGCGTGATCACGAGCCGGCCGTCGACCTCGGAGTTCGCACTGAGCGTCTGGCCCAGGACCGGGATCGGTACTTCCTCGGCCGCCGCTGCCAGCGGCGACCCCAGGCACAGGGCGCCAACAGCCAGTGCTGCGGGCACGGCAGCAAGACGGAAACGCATGGAGCCCCTTCAACTGCATCAGGTCGGCCTCGACTTTACCCAAACCGCAAACTGAGGCTGCTCCCGACCGTCGGGGTTCGGCCTCAGGGATGGAGCGCGTCGAACTCGGCCTCGGAGATGGTCTCCTCGTCGGCGTCGAGCCGGATGTGGCCGAGCAGGGACTGCAGCGCCCGCAGCGCCGCGGCCGCCCGCTCGCCCCAGTCGGAGAGGTAGCTGAACTGCCACCACCACAGCGCCTCGGTGATGCGACCCTCGTCGTAGTGGCGCAGCCCGTGGGCCAGCGCCCCGGCCACACCGGCCACGTCGCTGGAGATCGAGCCGGTGGTCAGCTCGGTGGAGGTCAGTGGGTCGACCAGGTCGGCGTACTCGTCGAGCCCTTCGAACAGGTTGGCGATGCCGGTGCGCAGCGGGTCGAGCTCGGGGTCGACGATGTCGGGCTCGAACCGCTCGGTGGGCACGACGTCCTCGATCGCCCCGAGCCGGGCGCCCATGACGAGCACCTGCGACAGCGCGAGCAGCGTCATCGGGATGGCGGCGTCGGGTGCCGAACCGGACGCCACCTCCGTCACCGTGCCGAGGTAGGCGCGCGCATCCTCGGCGGAGACCTCCGCGAGCCGGGCCAGGTCGTCGGACATGTCAGACATCCAACAGCCTCCGGCCCTCGAACGCACGACCAAGGGTGACCTCGTCGGCATACTCCAGGTCGCCACCGACCGGCAGGCCGGACGCGAGCCGCGTGACCTTGATGCCCATAGTGCGCAGGAGCCGCGCGAGGTAGCTGGCGGTCGCCTCGCCCTCGAGGTTGGGGTCGGTGGCGATGATGACCTCGGTGACTTCGCCGGACGCGAGCCGGGTCATGAGCTCCTTGATGCGCAGGTCGTCGGGGCCGACCCCCTCGATCGGGCTGATCGCGCCGCCGAGCACGTGGTAGCGGCCGCGGAACTCACGGGTGCGCTCGATCGCGACGACGTCCTTGGGCTCCTCGACCACGCAGATCGAGGAGCCGTCACGACGCGGGTCGGCGCAGATCTTGCACTGCTCGGCCTCCGCGACGTTGCCGCACGTCTCGCAGAACCGCACCTTGACCTTGACCTCGGTGAGCGCGTCGACCAGCCGCTTCACGTCGACCGAGTCGGCCTGCAGCAGGTGGAACGCGATCCGCTGCGCGCTCTTGGGGCCGACGCCGGGCAGCCGCCCCAGCTCGTCGATCAGGTCCTGGACCACGCCTTCGTACACCCGATGAGCGTACGTCCTCGGTGTGACGACGCCTGCGCCCCCACGCGGGGGCGGCACCCTGATCAGCCCTCGTCGATGACCTTGCCGCCGAGGATGCGCTCGATGACGGGCCGCCCGACGTCGCCGAGCTCCTCGATCTCCTCGTCGTCGTCGCTCACCACGCTGTCGTCGGCGACGCGCTTGGGTGCGTCGGGCGGCGACTCCGCGGCGACCTGCGCCTGGGCGCGCGCCAGAGGTGAGGCGGTGGGCGCAGGGCTCGCGGGTCCGGCCGCCTCCGCCGGGTCGGGCGCCGCCCACGAGGGACCGCTGTCCGGCGCCGAGGGCGCGTCGGCCCAGTTGCCGCTGCTGCCGTTGGCCCCCGTGGGAGCCGACGGCACACCCACATCGGGTATGCCGCCGCCCGCGGCTCGCGGGCCCGCGTCACCACCCGCGCGGGGCGCGTCACCGGACTGGCCACCGCCGGACTGGCCGCCGCGCGGGCTGGTGTCCTCGGGACGGACGACGGGATGTGACTCACCGGACGGCCTGGAGGCGCCCGCGTCGGGCACCGGGATGCCCTCGACCCGGGCGTCGACGCCGAGCACGTCGATCAACGCCTGCCGCACGAGGTCGGCGTGCGGGCCGTTGCGGAAGGTCTGGGCGATGCCGACCGTGGAGATGGCCAGGGTGACCTTCGACCCGTCGTAGTCGTGCACCTGGGCGTGCTCGGACAGCAGGGTCCACGTCGTGCGCTTGTGCTTGAAGATCCAGCCGAGGACGTCCGGCCACGCCCGCCGGATCGCGGCGGTGTCGATGCCCCCACTCTGGCGTGCGGGCTGGCCGGCGGGTGCGGCCTGGGCGGAATCCGTTGCGGCACCAGCTGATTCGTCAGCCGTGTCCGACGGGACGCTGTCGCCGTGGGCGTGCGCGTAGTCCTCGGCCTGCTCGCGCATGGCCTGCGGATCGGGCCGTTCGGCGACCGGCTCGCCGACCTGGGAGACGTCCCCCTCCGGGACATCGGCCGGGGTGGGTTCGGTATGCCGGGTGGCCGGCTCGGGCGCCACCGCCGCCGCAGGCTGGGGCCGCGGCTCGGGCTCCGGGCGCGCGGACGGTGCAGCGGCGGGCGGTGCAGCAGCGGGCGGTGACGTGGCGGGCGGTGCAGCAGCGGGCGGAGCTGCAGCGGGCGGAGCTGCAGCGGACGGGGCGGCGGCCGGCGCTCGGGTGACCGAGGGGACTCCCTCGACGTCGAGGCGACGTTCGATGCGGTCGAGCCGCGCGGCATACCCGGTCTCACCGGAGGCGGCTGGAAGGAGCACCCGCGCGCAGATCAGCTCGAGCTGGAGCCTCGGCGCGGTGGCACCAGTCATCTCGGTGAGGCCGGCGTTGACGATGTCGGCCGCGCGCGACAGCGCACCGCCGCCGAACGCCGCGGCCTGCTGGCGCATCCGCTCGAGCTGGTCCTCCGGCAGGCCGCGCAGCACCGACGACGCGCCGTCGGGCACAGCCGCCACCACGATGAGGTCGCGCAGCCGCTCGAGCAGGTCCTCGACGAACCGGCGCGGGTCGAGCCCGGTCTCGATGACCCGGTCGACCTGGTGGAACACGCCCGCCGCATCACCGGCGGCAAAGGCGTCGATGATCGCGTCGAGCAGCTCACCGTCGGTGAAGCCCAGCAGCGCCGCGGCCGACTCGTAGGTGAGCCCCTCGTCGCCCGACCCCGCGATGAGCTGGTCGAGCACCGACAGGGAGTCACGCACCGACCCGCCACCCGCGCGCGTCACGAACGACAGCACGCCGGGAGCGACGGTGACACCCTCCTGGTCGCACAGCTTCTGCATGTAGTCGGTGAGCTGCCCCGGCGGCACGAGCCGGAACGGGTAGTGGTGGGTGCGACTGCGGATGGTGCCGATGACCTTCTCGGGCTCGGTCGTCGCGAACACGAACTTCACGTGCTCGGGCGGCTCCTCGACGATCTTGAGCAGCGCGTTGAAGCCCTGCGGCGTGACCATGTGGGCCTCGTCGATGATGTAGACCTTGAACCGGCTCTGGGCCGGGCCGTAGCTCGCCCGCTCGCGCAGGTCACGCGCGTCGTCGACACCACCGTGGCTGGCCGCGTCGATCTCGATGACATCGACACTGCCGGGGCCTCCGCGCGCGAGCGCGACGCACGAGTCGCAGGTGCCGCACGGCACGTCGGTGGGGCCCTGCTCGCAGTTGAGGCAGCGGGCCAGGATGCGCGCGCTGGTCGTCTTGCCGCAGCCGCGCGGGCCGGAGAAGAGATAGGCGTGGTTGACCCGCCCCGTGCGCAGCGCCTGCATGAGCGGCTCGGTGACGTGCTCCTGCCCGATGACGTCGGCGAAGGACTCGGGCCGGTAGCGGCGGTAGAGGGCGGTGCTCACCTCGTGAACCCTAGTCGGGCTCCACGACAGCCGGTATGCCGCGTGCTCGCCGTGTGGACGGCCCTCGCGACCGCTCCGGCCGGACGCGAGGACACCCCGCGTACCTGGAAGAGCTCTCCTACCCTTGCTGCATTCCTGCCCTGGGGGAGTTCGGAGAGGTACCACCACGCGGGGTGCCGGCTCGCAGTCTAGAGGGCTGGTGTCCTCGGCGACGAATCCGTGGTCAGCAGGTCACGGCGCCGGAATGACGACGCCGCCGCTCGCCCCCGACAGCTCGCCCACGCCCACCCCGACCAGCACGCTCAGCAGGATCATGAGCACCCAGCCCTCCCAGCCGCGCAGCCGGCGCCGCGAAGCACCCCCGACGCCGACGACGCGGGGAGTCCGGCCGGGACGCAGCAGCTCGAACACGGCATACGCCACCACACCCCAGCCCCACGTGACGCCGAGCATCCAGAACCAGAACCACCTCGTGCCACGGGTCGGGACCCGGCCGCCGACCACGACCAGCAGCGCCACCAGGCCGACGACGAACCCGACCCCCTGGCCGGTGTCGGACGGGTAGTCGTGGCTGGTGTTGGGCCGCACGCCTGCCTGCTGGAGCTCGGCCACCCGCTGCTGCACCGGGACCGAGTAGTCGTCGACGATGCGCACGGGCCCGATCGCGCTGTCGGTCCAGTACATGACCGTGGTGCTGCCCCGGTCCGGCGAGTCGGGTTCGGGCATCCCGGACGGGTCGGCAGCCGGGACGTCGAAGTCGAGCGGAGCGCCGCCCCAGACGCTGTCACCATCGCGCAGGTTGGAGACGACCCGGAAGGCGACGACGTCACCCGCGTCGAGGTCGGCGGCATACTGCGCGGCCGAGACCTCACGCGCCTGGGTGACGTAGGTGACGGTGGCCCACGAGAGCCAGCCCCCGATGAGCAGGACGGCGAGCAGCGGCCGACCGATGCGCTGGATGCGGGCCCGTCGGTCGCGCCCTACCGGTGTCGGCGTTCGCGTCGGTGTCGGTGTTGCCGCGGCCCCCGCCACATCCCCCGTCGTGCGCTGAGTGTGGCACCGGTGACCGGGCCGTGGGGAGGCTTTGCGACCATGGATGCTCGTTCTTGCCGAGCCCTTCGGAGGGGTCATGTCGCCGCAGTCGCTGTTTCGCCGGGTCGCGATCGCCGAGGCGGTGACGTGGGCGCTGCTGCTGGTGGGGATGTTCCTCAAGTACGTCACGAAGACGACCGAGCTCGGCGTGCGGGTCTTCGGGATGGCCCACGGCGTCGTGTTCATCGCCTACTGCCTGGCGGTGTTGTTCGTGGCGGTCAACCAGCGCTGGTCGGCGCGGCTCGTGCTGCTGGGGTTGGTGAGCGCGGTGCCGCCGTTCATGACGGTGTGGTTCGACAGGTATGCCGAGCGGCGGGGTCTGCTCGCGGGTGGTTGGCGGTTGGTGGCCGGCGGGGAGGCGCCCCGGTCGGCGGCCGAGCGGGTGCAGGCGTGGATGCTGCGCCGGCCGGGTCTGGCCGTCGTGGTGGCACTGGTCGCGGTGGCGGCGTTGACGGGTCTGGCACTGGTGGTCGGCCCGCCGGTGCCGACCAAGAGCTGACGGATTTCTTCGGGCACTTGACCGTCGGGTAGCCTCCTCCGCGGAGGATTCGCATAGTGGCCTAGTGCGCACGCTTGGAAAGCGTGTTGAGTGAAAGCTCTCAGGGGTTCGAATCCCCTATCCTCCGCCACATGAGATGGGCCCCGAGCTTGCGAGGGGCCCTTTCTCATGTGCGGGGATAGGTGATGACGGGAGCCGGAGCGCACGGGCGACGAAGGAGCCCGGACGCGACGGCGGGTCCCCTATCCTCCGCCACAAGACATGGCCGCACTTCGGGCCACAGCGGCTCGACCAAGGCCGCACCACCAGGCCTGAGTGGCCCGAAGTGGAACGGCACGAAAGCGGGGTATGCCGCGTCCCCTGCCTCGCGGCATACCCCACCGTCGTGGGCGTCGTCAGGGCGAAGGCGCGGTTGCGGTCTTGAGGGCAGCGGCCACGGAGCCGTCGGCGTTGGCGAGGGCTGTGCGGGCAGCGGCGGCGTCGATCTCGGCGAGCATGGACAGCAGGGCCGGTTTGAGCTCACCGCCCGCGGCGTCGAGCGCGGCCCGGGCGGTGACCTCGTCGGCGCCGCTGGCTTCCTGCAGGATGCGCACGACCCGGCCGCGGAGCTTGGCGTTGGTGGCGACGACGTCGACCATGAGGTTGGACCAGGTGCGGCCCAACCGAATCATCAGCGTGGTCGAGAACGCGTTGAGGACGAGCTTCTGGGCGGTGCCGGCCTTGAGACGGGTGGACCCGGTGAGCACCTCCGGGCCGGTGCGCGGCGCGATGAGGTGGTCGGCGAACGGGGCCAGCTCGGCGTCCGGGTTGGACGTCACCAGCGCGGTGACGGCGCCGGCCTCGCGCGCGGCCTGCAGCGCACCGCCGACGTAGGGGGTGCGGCCGGAGGCGGTGAGACCGATGACGATGTCGCCGCGGCGGACCCCACTGGCGTCGAGACGGCCTTGCGCGTCGTCGTCCTCGACGTTCTCGACGGCCCGCAGCAACGCCTCGGGGCCGCCGGCGTGGTGGGCGACGACGAGACCCTCGGGGGTGTTGAAGGTGGGCAGCAGCTCGGCGGCGTCGAGGACGGCCAGGCGCCCGGAGGTCCCCGCCCCGAAGTAGTGGATGACCCCGCCGGCCCGCACCGACGCCACGGCCCGGTCGACGAGCAGCGCGAGCTCCGGCAGCGTCTCGGCCACGGCAGGCGCGACAAGGGCGTCGTCGGCGTTGATGCGACGCAGGATGCCGAGCGTGTCCTCGGTGTCGATGTCGGCCGTGTCGGGGTGGCGCTGCTCGGTCGGCGCGCTCACGCTCACGTCACTGGTCACGCTGCGAGGTTAGTTTCCTACATGTATGCCGTCAACGACGTGAATGAGTAACGCTGGCTGTGGCCGTGGTCGCCGTCGGCGACGACCCGACCACCGGGCGAGGAACCGGCTGCTCAGGTGCGCACGTGGTGGCTGGCCACGGCATCCCGGGTCTCCTGCACTGCCTTGCGCGCCCGGGTCAGATTTCGTTGTGCCACAGCGAGATACAAGCAGTCCACCACCGTGAGGGCCGCGATCCGGCTGGCCGTGGCGCCCGAGCGGAGGCTGGTCTCGCGCGCGGCGGTCGACAGGACGAGGTCGGCCTTCGACGCAAGTGGAGACACGGGGAAGTTCGTGATCGCAACGGTCGTGGCGCCGCGGGACTGGGCGGCCTCGAGGGCCTCGATCGTCTCCTTGGTGGTGCCCGAGTGGGACAGCCCGATGGCCACGTCGCCCTTGCCGAGCAGTGTGGCGCTGGTCAGGGCGATGTGCGGGTCGTTCCAGACGAAGGCCACGACACCGATGCGGTGCAGCTTCTGCTGCAGGTCGACCCCGACGATGGCACTGGCGGCGATGCCATAGATGTCGACCCGCTTCGCCGCACCGATTGCCTGGGCCGCGGCCGCGACGGCCTCGTGATCGAGCTGCTGCGCGGTCTCCTCCACCGCGCTGGAGTCGGCGAAGGCGACCTTGGCGACGATGTCGGCGATGGTGTCCCGGGCGCTGATGTCGGTGTCCTGCGCCTTGCCCGACCGCGGCTGGACACTCGCCTCCGCGAGCCGGAGCCGCAGCTGCGGGTAGCCGCGCAGGCCGAGGCGCCGGCAGAACCGCAGCACGGTCGTCTCGGAGGTCTCGGCTGCGGCTGCGAGCTCGCTGATGGTGAGGTCAGCGGCGGCACCCGGGTCGGCGAGCACACGCTCGGCGACCCGGTCCTCGGCCGGCGACAACGACGGACGGATGCCCCGCAGCCGCACCAGGAGTGGGACTGCGGAGTCCGTGGCTGACTCGTCGGCAGACATGGGGACACCGTAGACCTCGTGGTGGCGCCAACCCTGCAGATCGGGCCACCACGAGGCGTGACGGTCAGCGGGTGGCGGCCACCCAGCCGTCGGCGGTCAGGGCGCTCGGGTCCTTCTCGGAGTCGAGCAGCGCCCCACCGCGCGCAGCAACCTTGATCGCGTCGACGTAGACACCGCGACCGAGGTAGGTGGGATCGGTCGTGTAGCGCCACCGCAGCTGCTGGGTCCCTGGCGACAGGTCGGCATTCGCCTGGTTCCACAAGCGCACGCCCGCACCCGAGACCGCACCGTCGTCGGCCGTGGTGGTCGTGCCGCGGTCACGCACGGTGAACGGCTGCGGCTCCCAGGTCTTGCCTCCGTCGCTCGAGCGCTCCAGCACGAGCAGGTCGGTCTCCTCCGTGTCGAGGAAGAGGTCGAACGACAGCCGCGCCCCGGAGGCCGGTACGTCGAGCGCGGCTGTCGTCAGCGTGGTGGTCGCGTTGTTGGTCGCGCCGCCGAACCAGGCGGTCTCCCCCTTGGACGGCCGCACCGCCATCGCCTGCGCCAGGCCGCCTGCCCACTCGCGACGGGCCGGGTTGTTGCTGCCCCAGTTGCGTGACGGGTGGACGCGGTTCGTCAGCAGGATCGCGAACGAGCGAGAGGCGAAGTCGATCACGATCGAGGTGCCGGTGTAGCCCGTGTGGCCGGCGGTGCGCGGACCGGACAGCGCGTCCATGTACCACCGCTGGTCGAGCTCGAACCCGAGTCCGTGCGAGTCACCGGGGAAGGCGGTGTTGAAGTTGGTGATGAGGGAGTCGACGCTCTTGCGCGTCAGGATCCGGTTGCCCTTGTAGGTGCCCCCGTTGAGCAGCGCCTGCGACAGCACGGCGAGGTCCTGGGCGGTGGAGAAGACGCCGGCGTGACCGGCGACGCCGCCGAGCGACCACGCGTTCTCGTCGTGCACTTCACCCCAGACCATCCCCCGTGGCGGGGACGCCTGGTACTCCGTGGCTGCCGTGCGCTCCTTGTTCGTCGGGTTGTAGCCGGTGTCCTTCATGCCCAGTGGACGCGTGATGTGTTCTGCCACGACCTTGTCCAGCGACTCACCGCGCAGCCGCTCCACCATGACCCCGAGCGTGATCATGTTGAGGTCGCTGTAGAGGTAGGTGCTGCCCGGCTCGCTGACCGGTGGCTGGTCCATGACGGCCTTGATGCGCGAGGCCTTGTCGGGGTACTTGCTCCACAGGGGCAGCCAGGCCGGGAACCCGGACGTGTGGGTCAGCAGCATGCGGACCGTCACGTTCTCCTTCCCGCCGGCGGCGAACTCGGGCAGGTAGGTCGCGACGGGGGCTTCCAGGTCGACCTTCCCCTCCTCGATGAGCTGCACGACCGCGATCGAGCTGAACAGCTTGGACACCGACGCGAGGTCGAAGATCGTGTCGTCACGCATGGGGACCCACTGGTCGCGCGGGAGCTCCTGCGTCTCGGTCGCGTAGCGCAGCGCGTAGCCGCTCGTGTGCCGCGCCACGATCTTCCCGTCGTGGCCCATGACGGCGACCGCGCCGGCATACATCGGCTTGCCACCCGGTGGTGCGGTCTCGTGGCTGCGCACGAGCTCGCCCGCCCTGGCGATCGGCGCCGGGTCGAGGCCGACGGACTGCGGGCTCGCGTCACGCAACACCGTGTTGGCCGGCATGTAGCCCATCCTCGGCTTGCTGAAGTCCTCCGCGCTGGCCGGACCGGCCATGACCACACCGCCCACCATGGCGGCAGCCATGGTGGCCGTCACCCACGCAGACCTACGTCCTGTGCGCATCGTCTCGTTCCCTTCGTCAGTTCGCTGGTCCGCGGTAGATGAGGTACTGCCGGCGCCGGGCGTCGAACGCCGCGAGCTCGGCCCGCCACGCGCCGATGACCTCGTCGGCCGACGCGCCCGCGGTGATCTGGTCGCGCAGCCTGGTCGAACCGGAGAGCTTGTCGATCCAGTAGGGGCGCTGGGGGTCATAGCTGTCGTAGCGCCACTGGAAGTCCGAGTAGAGCGCCTTGGCCGCCACGAGCATCTCGACCGCCACCCGCAGCGGGTCGAAGGTCGCGGTGTCGGTGATGTGCACCTGCACACCTCCGCAGACGAGGTTGGCGTGCTTGTTGAACGTCGGAGTGAAGTAGGCCTCGCGGAACCCCACTCCCGAAATCCCGCGCCCAGCAAGGCGTTCCGCCCACTTGTAGTCGACGTAGGGGGCACCGATCAGCTCGAACGGCCGCGTCGTGCCACGCCCTTCGGACAGGTTCGTCCCCTCGAACATGCCCGTGCCCGGGTAGACCAGCGCGGTGTCCGGCGTCGGCATGTTCGGACTCGGCATGACCCACGGGAGTCCCGTCGCGGCATACACGACGTCACGACGCCAGCCCTTCATCTCGACCACGGTGAGGTCGGTGAGACGACCGCCCGCATCGGCCGGCAGGAACTCCGCGTCGAAGTAGCGCGCGAGCTCGCCCACACTCATGCCGTGCGCCTGGACGATCTCCTTGGCGCCGACCCCAGAGGTGTATGCCGTCGTCATCATCGGGCCGCGCGCCGTGCCGCCCGTGGGGTTGGGTCGGTCGAGGACGACGAAGCGGGCGCCCGTGGCGACCGCGGCCCGCATGGCCGTGTACATCGTCCAGATGTAGGTGTAGAACCGCGCACCGGCGTCCTGGATGTCGAAGACGACCGTCTCGACACCGGCCTTGCGGAAGAGGTCGGTCATCTTGGTCACGCCCGCGCCGTACGCGTCGTAGACGGTGAGGCCGGTGCGCGGGTCGGTGGTGGTGCCCTCGGATCCTCCGGCCTGGGCCGTGCCGCGGAAGCCGTGCTCCGGTCCGAAGACACCCACGATGTCGACGGTGCCGGCCTCGTGCATCTCGTCCACGATCGAGCGCAGGTTCGTCAGGATCCCGGTGGGGTTGGTGATGACTCCGACCTTCTGGCCGCGCAGTTCGCTCCACCCCTTCGCGGCCTGGAGCTCGGCACCGGTGGTCACCTTGCGGGCCGGGTAGTTCGTGGCCGACGGTGCGCCACTGGCGCGCGCGGCCGACGCTGCGGCCGGGACCGCGATCGCGGATACCCCTGCGGCAGTGAGAAGTTGGCGACGGTTGAGGGCGGACATGGGTTTCTCCTCCAGTGGGCGGTGCAATGGGTGGACGGACGGTTCAGGGGCGGGTGGGTCGTGGCAGGAGCAGGGTCGCAACCACGGGTCGGTGGTCACTGGCCGTGGTCGCGAGGTCCGTGTCAGGCACGTCGGCGAGCGGCACCGTGATGCCGGTGGAGGCAGCGACGACGTCGATCCGCTTCACAGGGGTGCTGGCGGGGTACGTGAGGCCGGGTTCGCCGCGACGCAGCTGAGCCACCGCCCAGGCGTCCTCGAGCCCGGTCCACAGCGGGGCGAGCTCGGGGGCGGTCGGGTCCGCGTTGAGGTCGCCGAGGAGGATCTGCGGTTCGCCGGGCGGGTCCTGCGCCATGATCCGCCTGGTGTCCTCGACCTGCATCGCGCGCACGGTCGGGTCACCGCGGTAGTCGAGGTGCGTCACGTAGACGTGCGTCAGGACACCCTTGGCGCGGACGACCGCCTCGAGGAAGCCGGGAGCTGGGGCCGGCACGGGGTTCGGGTCCTGGGTCGACAACCGCGTGATGTCGTGGTTCTCGACCGACACCAGCGGATACTTCGACAGGACGGCCACGCCGAACTCCCGTCGCGGGTCGCCGTCCGTCACGGGATCGAGGCTGTAGATCGGCGCGAAGGCGACATACATGTCGAGCCGGTTCGCGAGCTCCGTTGCGGTGTCCTGCCATTCGCTGCGTGCACCCCAGTGGACGTCGACCTCCTGGAGCCCGACCACGTCGGCCCGCAGCGACCTGATCGCGGCCGCAGTGCGCGCGAGGTCGTAGACGTTGTCCTGCCCTGCCCCCGCGTGGATGTTGTAGGTCGCCACCCGCACGCTGGCGGCGGGAGGAGATGCCGCGTATGCCGCCGGGGCGCCACCCACGACCAGCGTCACCATGAGTGCCGCAGCCAGTGCCGCGACCGTGGTCGTGAGGGTCGTCGAGAGACGTCTGCGTGGGCTCATCGCCCCTGCCTTCAGTAGGTGAGGCCGTGGCCGAACGGATAGAGGACGGTGTCGGGGTCGCCAGCCACCGGAATGTCGACCGGCAGCTTGCCGCTCGGGCTCACCTGGCCGGTGATGACCCGCACTGCCGACTCCATCGCGACCGGACTGTAGGAGTAGGTGGCCAGGTAGGTCGGCGCGTCGTCGAAGTAGGCGATGTCGTAGGGGTCCCGCGTCGCCACGACGACGACCGGCTTGCCGGTGGCCAGCAGTGCCTTGACGAGCTTGCGCTGGCCGGCCTTCTTGTCGGTGACAGCGGTGTCCCAGGCCTTCATCGTCGTGACGACCACGGCGTCCTGGTCGGCGGCCGCCGTCACCGCCGCAGCGACCTGGGCGTCCGTGGGCGCCGACCCCGTCTCCTTCACACTGGTGACCGCCCCGGCAGCGGCGAGACCGTCGGCGAGGATCTGCGTGGTGCTCACGCCGTACCCGGTGACGAGCACCTTCTTTCCCTGTGCCGCAAGGGGAAGCGCTCCGTCGTCGTTCTTCACGAGGGTCGTCGTGCGGTCGGTGACAGCCGCGGCCGTGGCCAGGTTGTCCGGCGTTCCCACGGTGCTGTCGAGCGCGGCCGGGTCCACATAGGGACTGGCCACGATGCCGCGGTCCCACTTGAGCTCGAGCACTCGGCGCACCTTGGCGTCCAACGCCGACCGGCTGATCCGACCGCTCTTCACGGCGCCGATCACCGCGGCATACGCCTCGTCCATCGACGGCGTCTTGAGGAGCTGGTCGACACCGGCGTCGAGCGCCCGCACCGCCACCTCCGCGTCGCCATAGCGGTCACGAACTCCCTGCATTCCCAACGAGTCCGTGACGATGACCCCCTTGAAGCCGAGCTCATTGCGCAGCAACCCGGTGAGCACCGGCCGGCTCAGGGTGGCCGGGTCGCCCGAGTCGTCGAGCGCCGGGAAGCTGAGGTGGGCCGTCATGATCATGTCGATGCCGCGGGCGATCGCCGCCCGGAACGGTGGCGCGTCGATCTGTTCCCACTGCTCGCGTGTGTGGGTGATGACCGGGAACGCCACGTGGCTGTCGGTCGCGGTGTCGCCGTGGCCGGGGAAGTGCTTGGCCGTCGCCGCGACGTTGCCGTCCCGTTGGTAGCCGTCGACCTGGGCACCGACCATGGCAGCGGCCAGGTCCGGCCGCGATGAGAACGAGCGGGTGCCGATGACGGGGTTGAGCGGGTTGACGTTGACGTCGGCGTCGGGTGCGAAGTCGACGTTGACGCCCATGGCGCGCAGCTCCTCGCCGGTGATGGCAGCGGCGGCGCGGGCGTCGGCGGTCGAGCGTCCGGCGCCGAGCGCCATCGAGCCGGGGAACTGGGTCGCCGGCGGCCCGATCCGGGTGACGACGCCCTGCTCCTGGTCGGTGGCGATCTGCAGCGGGATCCTGACCTTCGACGGCTGGCTCAGGGCCGCCTTCTGGAGACCGTTGGACAGCCCGGCGATCTGTGGCGGGTTCTGCACGCTGTCGGTCCAGGCGAAGTAGATGATCCCGCCGAGGTGGTACTTCTGCACGACCTTGGCGGGGGTGGCTACGCCGTACAGCGGGATGTTGCGGGCGTCCGGGGTCGTGGCGTCCTTGCCGTAGACGTTCTGGATGAAGAGCTGACCGACCTTCTCCTCCAACGTCATTCGCGCCATCGTCGAGGTGATCCAGCCGTTCCGCGCGGCATCGACGGTGGGGCTCGGCGCCGCCGCACCCGGTGTCGCCGCCAGCGTCGGCGCCGCCATCGCGAGCAGGGCGGCGGTGGTCGCGCCTGCGGCGATGAAGGTGCGACGGGACACTGTGGGCTTGGACATGACGCCTCCAGCGACGTGAACGATTCACACGGTTTGTCCTCGTCGCGAAACTTACCTACATCGCGTGGGCCCGGCAACAGATGCGCCCGTATGCCGCGTGGCCGGCTCGAGCGCCGGCGTGGCCACCTCACTCCTGCGCGAATGGGCCGAGCGCCACGAAGACCTTCCGGGAGGGCTCGAGCGTCTCCCACACCCCGCTGAACCCACGCGGCACAAAGAACGCCTCACCCGCGCCGAACTCGCGGCGTCCGCCCTCCTCGTCGACCAGCGCCACGCGACCCTCGAGCATCACGCACACCTCGTCGTAGGGGTAGTTAGGCAGACGCAGCGTCCCGGTCAAGCCCTCCCACATGCCGCCGTAGAAGCGCCCGCCCTGCTCGTCGCCGAAACTTCGCCACTCGGTCTCGGACCAGTCCGCGCTCGCCTCGCCCGGCGGCCAGACCGGCGAGACGGGATCACCGACCCCGAGGGCGATGTCGCGGACGTCGTCGACGCTCACTGGCCGTCTCCTTCCCCACCCGGCCGGCCGGCATACCGGCGCAGGACTGTGTGGGTGATGGCCTCCGTGTAGGGGTCGCGCAACCGCAAGCCGTTGACCCACTCGGTGGTGCCGGCACAGAACACCTCGCCGTCACCACGGGTGAAGGACGCGATCATCCCTGAGCCGTAGTTCTCACCCTGGAACCGGTCGGGCACGTCCTGGCCGAACATCGCCTCCACGAGACCGGACCACTCGGCGACGGGCGCGCCGAGAGGCACCGTCCCGCTCCACCGGTCGATCTCACCGCGGGTGGCCGGGGCCATCGCGACGATCTCGAGGTTGTCCGGCGCGCCATCGCTCCCGGTCGCCACCGGCAGCCCGCGGTGCATCGTGAAGTCCGCGCCGTCCACCTCGAACGCCGCGACACAGACCGGCGCAGCACCGAACACGTCGCCGTACCCCAGGTCCGTGTCGGCGAGCGACCAGTGGTTGGGCCGGTAGATCGTGAACCCACCCGACGCACGGGAAGCCGCTGAGCCGTAACGGATGTAGCAGCCGGACAGCCCGGAGAGGCCGAACGTCGAGCCGGGCGGCCGCTGCAGGCCCGGCGCGTCCCACGCGGTCGTGACCAGCGTGGGGTCGCTGTCGCGCAAGGGGTCGATGGCCGGGTCCTTGTAGCAGGCCTGGGTGTGCCCGTCGTCCTCGAACCGCACCTGCCAGACGAAGTTGCCGCCGAACCGCGCCACCCGCCCGCCGCCGTCGACATAGGCATCGACGACGTCGCGCATCTCCCGCGACCAGTACTCGTCGTGACCGACGAAGACGACACAGCGGTAGCCGTCGAGGGCGCTCGCGTCGTGGTGGAGGTCGTGCTGGGTGAGGTAGTCGAGCCGGTAGCCGTGCTCCTGCGCCCAGACGACGAAATGCCTTTCGTACGTGGCCCAGAACGCGTCGGCGTGGTGCCGTGAGAAGCCGTGCACCACGGCCCACTCGTATGCCGGGTGGCGCGGCAGCTCTCCCGGCTCCGGAGTGTGCGGGTTGGCGCTGCGGGGCGCGGTGTCGGGCTTGCGGAGCATGCCCCGAGCCACGGGGCGCCGCACGGCGGACAGCGGAGTCGGGATGTCCGTGTAGGGGTCGTCGCCGAGGCCGCGGTAGTGGTTGGCGCCACCCCAGTCGTTGTAGGCGAGCAGGGTGGAGGTCGTCAGCACCAGCGCGATCGGCGCCTGCTCGGCATCGGCGGCACGGCGCACGACGGCGAAGTGCTCTCCCTCGTAACGCCGCCCGTCGCGTTCCATCCCGACGACGATGAGGTAGAAGCCGCTCTCCCATCCGTCGGTCTGGATGGTGAGGGCAACCGGCCAGCCACAGCCCACGGCATACGCGTCGTCCGGGGTCTCGTGCGCCTGGCCGGCAAGCCCCTCGGCGCGGAACACCTCGCGCGGCCGGGCTCCGTCCAGCAGCACGCTGACGTCGTAGGTGTCGGCCGTGGTGTGGACGTGCAGGTCGATCGGGTCACCCGGTGAGTAGGCGAAATCGTCTGTGTAGCACCAGATCTCGGGTTGCTGCGGGTCGCCGGATGGCCGTTCGACGGGAAATCCGGGAATCGACCAGGCGTAGCGGGGAGTGGCAGTCACGAGTAGGTCTCCAGGGCGAGTTCGTCGTGGTCACGGAGGTCGAGCTGGCCGGCGGACACCGGCCCGACACTGGCGCCGCGAACGGCGCCGACGACAGCGGCGACCACCAGGGGCAGCATGATGAGCAGATTGCCACCGACACCGAGGGCCGTCAGCAGCGGCAGCTTGGCGCAGACCAGCACGAGCACCGCCAGGAGCACGACGGCGGACAACGCCGGTGCCACCAGCCGGTGCCACACCGACTCGCCGCGCGGGTTGCGGCGAAAGAAGGCGACGACCGCCACGCTCGTGGCGATCTGGAGCAGCAGCACCGCCACGAGGGTCGGTGTGTTGGTCCAGATCACGACCTGCAGATAGGGGTCGAAACCGCCGAGGGCGAACGCTGCGATGGCGGCGACCACGATCACGGTCTGGACGACCACCGCGGTGGCCGGGCTGCCGGTTCGCGGGTGCGATCCGCCCAGGGCCCGAGGCAGCAGGCCGTCACGCCCGAGGGCGAAGAGATAGCGCGAGCTGGCGTTCTGGAGGGCGAGCACCCCCGCGAGGAAGCTGGTCACGATCAGCACTTGCAACACATCCGTCGCGGCCGTGCCGAGGTACTGCGTGTTGACGTCGAAGACCACGGCCGACAGGTCGCCGGACAGCACCTTCTCGAGGTTGCTCGCCCCGATGCCCATGAGGATCACCCACGAGATGAACGTGTAGACGACGGCCAGGAGCACCACGGCGATGTAGGTGGCGCGCGGAACCGCGGTGCGTGGGTCGTCGCACTCCTCGCTGTAGACGGCCGTCTGCTCGAAGCCGATGTAGACGATGAAGGTGAGGACGAACAGGGGCCCGAGAGCCGACAACGTCCACGACCCGGGGTTGAACCCGGCCAGCGACAGGCCGTCCGGGGCGCCCTTGAGCAGGATGGCGCCGGCCAACACGAACAGGATGCCGATCTCCGCGACGAGCAGCACGGCCAGCACCCGGGCGCCGACCTCGACCTTGGCGTAGGCCAGGGCTCCGACCGCGAGCGCGATCACGAGGGCGCAGATCCCCCATGACACCTTCGCGCCGGTCACCAGCTCGACGAGGTTGCTCGCGAACAGGCCTGCTGCGGCACAGAACCCGATCTGCCCGAGGGCGTAACCGGCATACGCCAACAGCGCGGCGGCGCCACCCGGGACGGCGCCGAGACCGGCGCGGATGTAGCCGTAGAAGGCGCCGGTGTTGCGCACGTGCCGGCTGATCGTGGTGAACCCGACCGCGAACAGCAGGTAGACCAGACCGGCCACGAGGTAACCGACGGGGGCGGTCTGGCCACCGACGAGGAAGGTGAGGGGTGCGAACCCTGCGAGCACGGTCAGTGGCGCGGCCGCAGCGACGACGAAGAAGACGAGGTGGCCGGTGCGGACGCTGCCGGCCCGCAGGCCGGTGGCCTCGGTGGAGGGGTTGCTCATGACTGGTCCTGTCCTGACGTCGGTGTCGAGGAGGTGGGTGCGCAGGTCTGCCCGGAGGACTGGCGGCCTCCGGCGTGGAGCGCGTTGACGGCAAGCACCGACAACAGCTCGTAGGTCACGTGGGCGGCGGCGATGCCGGTGATCTCGGCGTGGTCGTAGGGCGGGCTGACCTCGACGAGGTCGGCCCCGATGAGCTGGGTCCCGACGAGCCCGCGCAGGGTGCCGAGCAGCTCGCGGGAGGTGAGGCCGCCGGCTTCCGGGGTGCCGGTGCCGGGGGCGTGGGCCGGGTCGAGGACGTCGATGTCGACCGAGACGTATGCCGGGCCGTCGCCGAGGCGACGCCGCATCGCCTCCACGACACCGGAGATCCCGAGGGTCTCGTAGTCGTCGGAGGTGGTGACCCGGAAGCCGAGTGCCTCGTCGCTCGTGAGGTCGCTCGCGGCATACAACGGTCCTCGGGTGCCGATGTGCAGGCAGCGGCGCGGGTCGAGCAGTCCCTCCTCGGCCGCGCGCCGGAACGGCGTGCCGTGGGTGACGGGTGCGCCGAAGTAGGTGTCCCACGTGTCGAGGTGGGCGTCGAAGTGGACGACGCCGATGGGTCCGTGCCTGCGGGCGGCGGCGCGCAGGAGGGGCAGGGCGATGGTGTGGTCGCCCCCGATGGTGAGCAACGTCGTGTCCGCCTCGGCGAAGGAGCGGGCAGCGGACTCGATGGCCGCGACGGCGTCGTCGATCGAGAACGGGTTGACCGCGAGGTCGCCGGCGTCGGCGACCTGGTGGGCGGTGAAGGGCTCCACCGCGAGCGCCGGGTTGTAGGGGCGGATCAGCTTGGACGAGGCACGCACGTGCGCGGGCCCGAACCGCGCGCCGGGGCGGTAGCTCACCCCCGCATCGAACGGCACCCCCAGCACCGCGACCGCGGCGCGGGGTACCTGCTCGAGCCGCGGCAGCCGGGCGAACGTGTCGGGGCCGGCGAACCGGGGCACCACCGAGCCGTCCACCGGGCCGACCGGTGCCTGGGTGCCGTCGTCAGATCCGCTCATGCGCCCTCTCCTCGTCGAGTGGAGCGACGCTAACCAGCGCACCGGCCCGGCGCCGATGGCCGCCAGGGACAAGGACCAGGTCAGCTCTGGCCGTGCCGGCCATCCCCGCGGCCCCGGAGCCGCAGCGCGAGGTGCAGGTGCAACCGGTCCTCGGCCGAGTCGATCCGGTCGTTGGTCAGCTCGGCCAGCCGCCGCAGCCGGTTGCGGACGGTGTGGCGGTGCACGTCGAGCTGGGCAGCGGTCGCCTCCACGGAGCCGCCCGTGGCGAGCCACGCGGCCAGGGTCGCCACGAGGGTGCCGTCGACGTCGGCGCGCTCGACCGGGGCGAGCACCGTGTCGGCATAGGCCCGGAGCGCATCCGGTGCCGAGACCGCTGCCAGCAGCGCGTCGAGCGGGTCGTCCCGGTGCTCGACCGGCGCACCGGTGGAGCGGCTCATCAGCATGGCCGCCCGCGCCTGCTCGACCGTGTCGCGCAGGCGCTCCAGCGGCACCACCCGGCCGACGCCGCAGGGGCGGTCGCGCGCGAACCGTGTGGCCACCGACGTCAGGTCGGTGTCCGCGTCGGCCAGCACCACCAGCTCGCCGTCGTGGTGGCGCACCAGACCGGCGCTGGCGACGAGCGCGAGGTCGCTGGCCAGGTCCTGGGGGTCGGGCACACCCGTCACGTCGACGACGAGGGCCCGCACCGCGTCACCGCGCAACCCGGCGTCCCGGAGGTGCCCCCAGACCGGCGCACCCGGCGCGGCATCGAGCGCGCGCCCGACGAGGGCGGCGCGAGCCCGTCGTCCCGTCTCACCGGCGAGGTGACGGCGTTCGAGCTCGGCCGACAGGAGCGACACGAGCGCGGCCACCGCCACCGGGTCGGTGTCGCCCGCCGTCGCCGGTTGCGCGGGCGTCCCCTGCGCGAGCGTCGCGTGCGTGGGCGTCCGGACGACGACGAACCCTCGCAACCGGTCGACCCCCAGCGGTTGCACCTCGAGGCGTTGTCCGTCGGACACGTCGCTGGCGCTGGCGTGCAGACCCTGCTGCTCGACCGCGGCGAGCAGTCCGGCCACCTCGTCGGGCACGGCGCCGTCGGTGGCGCTGAGCGGTCGCCCGGTGCGATCGAGGACGACGACGTCCGTGCCGGTGCCACGCCGCCACGTGCGGGTCATGGCAGTCAACGGGTCGGTGCCCGTCGCGGCCCGGGTGAGGTCGCGCAGGAGGTCGACGGCGCGCTGCATCGCCGCCTGCTCCTCGTCGGCGAGCGCGCGAAACACGGCCTTGGTCACCGCGATGAACGGCACCTCGTCGGGCACGGTCAGCAGCGGTATGCCGTGCCGCGTGGCCGCGGCGACGAGCGGCGCGGGCGCTTCCTGGTGGGGCAGCCCGTGTCCCAGGCCCAGGGCGAGAGCGGCGGCTCCCCCGTCGCGGACACTGCGCACGTAGGCGTCGCACTCGGCGTCGGTGACCTCGAGCAGCAGGCCGATGGTCATCAGGAGCTCACCGCCCTGGAGCCACTCCTGCGGTCGCACCAGCTCGGACACGTGGGCCGCCAGCACCTCGACGTCACCCTGCGCCGGGACGACCACACGCAGGCGCAGCCCGGGGTCGTCCACGAGGTCGGCGAGCTGCACGCGAGCAGTATGCGCCACGAACCGACCCTGCCGGCTGCAAGGATGAGGCATGGCCAGCAGGATCCCCTGGCGCGGGGCGCTCAGCTATGACGGTCCCGGTGACGGGCGCCGTGAGCGCGCGACCTGGCGCCCGACCCAGCCAATCGTGCCGCCGCGCTCGATCGTCGAGGCGGTCCGCGCCATGCAGGTCGGCGCCGTCCTCAGCCTGGTCGAGGTCGTGCGCGCCGTCCTCACCCGCAGTGACCTGCGCGCTGCCTTCGACGCCGAGGCGCACCGGCAGAACCGCACGCTCAACGCCCACGACCTCGACGCGGTCGTCACGGTCGCCCTGTCGGTGTCGGTCATCGTCGGGCTCCTCGCTGCCGCCGTCTGGTGGTGGCAGTCGCGGGTGACCGCCCGCGGCTCGAAGTGGGGACGCATCGTCTCGTGCGTGCTGCTGGCTGCCGCCCTGGTCGGCTTCTTCGGCGGCCTGCTCCCGACCGCCGGCCCGTTCGCCCGGGTGACGGCCGCGCTGCTGCTGGTCCTCGGAGCCTTCGCGGTGGTCCGGCTCTGGCACCGGGACTCCTCGGCGTGGATCCGCTACCAGTCGACGCCGCAGGACTGAGTCGTCCGACCGTTCACCGAGCCGTGGGCCCGGCCGGGCGAGACATCCGGCGCCACCTCTGGCGCCGCCGACGCCGGCCACCCACGATGGTGGGATGAGCGACGGCGGCTACCACGCGGCATACCAACGCAGTCTCGAGGACCCGGACGGCTTCTGGGGTGAGGCGGCGCAGGCGATCGAGTGGGTGACCCCGCCCCGGCGGGTGCTCGACGACGACCGGCCGCCGTTCTACCGCTGGTTCACCGGGGGGCAGCTGAACACGAGCTTCAACGCCCTCGACCGGCACGTGCGTGACGGGCGTGGCGACCAGGCGGCGATCCACTACGTCAGCCCCGTCACCGACACGAGGCGCACCATCACGTATGCCGCGTTGCTCGACGAGGTGGCGCAGTTCGCCGGCGTGTTGGCGTCGTTGGGTGTCGACAAGGGCGACCGGGTCGTCATCTACATGCCGATGGTGCCCGAGGCGGTCGTCGCGATGCTGGCGTGCGCGCGGATCGGTGCGGTGCACTCCGTGGTGTTCGGCGGGTTCGCACCGGCCGAGCTGGCGGCGCGGGTCGAGGACGCGAAACCGGTGGTGGTCGTGTCTGCGTCGTGCGGCATCGAGCCGTCGCGGGTTGTGGAGTACAAGCCGCTGCTCGACGCGGCCCTCGACCGCAGCTCTCACAAGCCCGAAGCGGTCATCGTGCTGCAACGAGAGCAGGCGCGGGCTGACGTCGGGGTGCGCGACACCGACTGGGAGGAGATGGACTGGGACGACGTCATGCGCGACGCCGAGGCCGCCGACCCGGTGCCCGTCGACGCGACCGACCCGCTCTACATCCTCTACACGTCAGGGACCACCGGACGACCCAAGGGAATCGTGCGCGACAACGGTGGCCACGCAGTGGCGCTGCGCTGGTCGATGCCGAACATCTACGGCATCAACCCCGGCGACACCTGGTTCACCGCCAGCGACGTCGGGTGGGTCGTCGGGCACTCCTACATCGCCTACGCACCGCTGCTCACCGGCGCGACAACCGTTCTCTACGAAGGGAAACCGGTCGGCACCCCGGATGCGGGTGCATTCTTCCGGGTGATCTCCGACTACGGCGTCAAGGCCATGTTCACCGCGCCCACGGCATACCGGGCCATCAAGCGAGACGACCCGTCCGGTGAGCTGCTCGGGTCGCTCGACCTGTCCTCGCTCGAGACGCTCTTCCTCGCAGGTGAGCGGCTCGACCCCGACACGTGGGAGTGGGCCACCGAGCGGCTCGGCGTGCCCGTCGTCGACAACTGGTGGCAGACCGAGACGGGCTGGCCGATCGCGTCGAACCTGCGCGGGCTGGAGCCGATGCCGATCAAGCCGGGCTCACCGTCGGTGCCCGTGCCCGGGTATGCCGTGGAGGTGCTGGGTGACGACGGCCGCCCCGTGCCCGCGGGCACCGAGGGTGCGATCTGCATCAAGCTGCCCATGCCGCCGGGGACGTTGCCGACGCTGTGGGGCGACGACGAGCGGTACGTCTCGGGGTACCTGTCGGCGTTCGACGGCTACTACCTGACCGGTGACGGCGGGATGCTCGACGAGGACGGCTACCTCTTCGTCATGGGGCGCACCGACGACGTGCTGAACGTTGCGGGACACCGGCTTTCGACCGGTTCGATCGAGGCGGCCCTGGCCGGTCACGAAGCCGTCGCTGAGTGCGCCGTGATCGGGGTGGCGGACGACTTCAAGGGCCAGGTGCCGCGCGGGCTGGTGGTCCTCAAGTCGGGGGTGTCGGCCGAGTCCGACGGTGAGCGCATCCGGGGCGAGCTGGTGCAGCGGGTGCGCGACGAGGTCGGCGCGGTCGCCTCGCTGCGGCAGGTCGACATCGTGACGGCGCTGCCGAAGACGCGCTCGGGCAAGATCCTGCGCAAGACGATGCGCGAGATCGCCGACGGCAAGACTCCGACAGTGCCCTCGACCATCGAGGATGCGACAGTGCTTGAGACCCTGACGCCGGTGCTGCGCCCGCCCGCCTAGCCTGTCGGACGTGCAGGGAGTCATCACCGGGTTTGCCACGATCGGCGTCGTCATCGGCGTCGGGGCGCTCCTGGCCCACCTGCGCATCGTCGACGCGGGCGCGCAGCAGGTCCTGTCACGCATCGCGTTCTTCGTTGCCAGCCCGGCGCTCATGGTCACGACCCTCGGTCGGGCCGACGTGCACCAGGTGCTGTCGGCCAACCTCGTCGCATCGGTCGCGGGTGTCGTGGTGACGGCCGGGATCTACATCGCACTGGCTCGCTTCGTGTGGCGCAGATCGTTGGGAGACACCACGATCGGGGCACTCAGCTCCGCCTACGTCAACGCCGGCAACCTCGGCATCCCCGTCGCGAGCTACGTCCTCGGCGACGCGGCATACGTCGCACCCACCCTGCTGCTCCAGCTGCTCGTCCTCCAACCGGTGGCGCTGGCCGTCCTCGACTCCGATGCACGAGGAGGGGGTATGCCGTGGTGGCAGTTCGCGGTGCGCCCCCTGAAGAACCCACTCACCGTCGGTTCGCTGCTGGGGGTCGGGCTGTCGCTCACCGGTTGGACGCTCCCGCCGATCGTGGCAAACCCGTTGGAGCTGTTGGGAAACATGGCCGTGCCGAGCATGCTCGTGGCATACGGGGTGGCGCTGCGGCTCGGGCCGGGGCTGGGGCGGGCCGGCTCGGTGGCCGAGCTGGCGACGACGTCGACGCTCAAGCTGCTGGTGCAGCCGGTGGTCGCGTGCTTCGTGGCGAGCGCGGTGCTCGGCGTGGAGGGGCACGCGCTGCTCGCGATCGTCGTGACCTCGGCGCTGCCCACGGCGCAGAACATCTTCGTGCACGCGACCCGTTACAACCGGGCGACGGTGCTGGCCCGCGACACAATCCTCATCACGACCATCGGCTCGGTGCCCGTCATCCTCCTGCTCGCCTGGCTCCTCGGCTGAGCCGCGTTCGCGATGTGACGCAGCCGACGGAATAGTTGTGTGACTGAAGTACTTGGCACTGGCATGAAGATCGAGATCTGGTCCGACGTCGCCTGCCCGTTCTGCTACCTCGGTGAGCGCCACCTGGAGCTGGCCCTGGAGTCCTTCGAGCACCGTGACGACGTCGAGATCGTGCCGCGGGCCTTCGAGCTCGACCCCACCGCGGCGCCCCACGAGCACCGTCCGATGGTCGACGCGCTGGCCGCCAAGTTCGGCACCACGCCGGCCCAGGTGAGCGCCATGCAGCGCGGCATTGCCGACAAGGCGCACGCCGTCGGGCTCGAGTTCGACACGACGAATGCCAGTGTCACCAACACCTTCGACGCCCACCGGCTCGTCCACCTCGCCCGCGAGAGCGGGCTCGACCGTCAGATGCTCGCCGCCCTGATGCGGGGCTACTTCGCCCACAGCCTCAAGGCCGGCGACGTCGACGAGCTCGTGGCGGTGGCCACCGAGGTCGGGCTCGACGAGGACCGGGTGCGCGAGGTGCTGGCCGGTGACGAGTTCGCCGACGCTGTCCGCGCCGACGAGTCCAAGGCGCAGTCGATCGGCGTGAGCGGCGTGCCGTTCTTCCTCATCGACGGCAAGTACGCCGTGTCCGGCGCGCAGCCGGTCGAGACCTTCCGGTCCGCCCTCGACGAGGTGTGGGCCAAGGAGCACCCGATCCAGGTCGTCGGCGGCGAGGCTGCCGACGGCGCCGTGTGCACCGACGACTCCTGCGCCCTGCCGGAGCCGTCGAACCCCTGACCCCGCCGTCAGCGGCCGAGGGTGCCGCGTACCGGCGCGATGACCTCCGCGCCGAACCGCGCGATCGTGTCGAGGTTGATCGAGCCGTTCTCGTCGAGCACCGCCGCGTTGAAGCCGGCGATGCCGTGCTCCGACACCGCCCCGGTGAGCTCGTCGACCCACTGCCGCGCGGACCCGCCGACGAACCGGCCATCCGGCCCGCGCGTCTGGGTCAGGTCGGCCGCGCTGAGGATCGGCGTGCCGAGGTTGACGACGGTGATGATCTCGGCGGGGTCGCGACCGGCCTCGCCGGCCGCCGCGGCGATGCGGGCGCGGCCCTCGCGGTAGACCTGCGTGGTCCAGTCGGCGCCGCCCGGCGGGATCCACCCGTCGGCCTTGCGGCCGGTGATGGCAAGGGCCCGCGGACCACCGGATCCGGTCCAGATCGGCGGCGTCGGCACAGCCGACGGCGCCAGGTGGTCGGCGCGGTAGTGCTCACCCTCGAAGTCGACCGCCCGCCCGGGTCCGCCGGTGAGCCCGCGCACCACGTCGATCGCCTCGTCGAAGGCGTCGACGGCCTGCCGCGGCGTCAGGTGCGGCACCCCCATCCGCGTGATGTGCTCCCAGTAGCCACCGGAGCCCAGCCCCAACGCGAACCGGCCACCGGACAGCGACGCGATGGACGCGACAGTGCGCGCCAGCATCGGCGCCGGTCGCAGCGGGAGGTTCGTCACGCCGACGTAACCCGAGATCCGCGAGGTGCGACCCAGCAGGTAGGGAACGGCGGCATACGGCTCGAAAGACTGTGCGCCGTAAGGGTGGTCGGTGATCGAGAAGAGGTCGAAGCCGGCCGCCTCCGCGGCCTGGACGACCGTCTCGGCCGCGGCGCCCTGACCGAACGGGACGTTCGCGGCATACCCGAACAGGGGACGTGACTGCAGACTCATGCACCCTCCATCTCGATGAGGGCGCGCAGCTGCGCACACTGCGTGCTGTCGAGCCGGCCCACGAGTGGCGCCTGGTCCACGACGGCCGGGACCAGCTTGGTCCGCAGCGTCTTGCCCTTGGCGGTGAGGCACAGCTGGCGGGCGCGGCGATCGGTCGGGTCGGGCTTGCGGGTGAGCAGGCCGGCGCCCTCGAGCTGGTCGGCGAGCGCGGTGAGGTGCGAGGGCTCACAGGCGGTCGCCTCGGCGGCCTGCTGCATCCGCATGGGTTCGGACAGGGTGACGACGAGCCGCGCCTGGGGTGCGCTGATCCCGAAGTCGTGCGCCACCGTCTCGACGTGCCGGCGCAGCTCCATGCCGAGCCGGAGCAGGCTGTCGAGGGCGTCGAGTCTCGACGCCTCCACGTCCGCACGGGCGGGGGTATGCCGGGTGGTCGTCATGGGGTCCTCCTCACCTTCCCAGGATAGTTGGTTGAATGAAGAAATAACTTCATCCAGTGAACCGTTGTGGGGTCTGTTGTCTTCCCCTCTCACCACGAAGGTTCCTCGACATGACCATCACCACCATCATCCTCTCCGCCCTGCTCGGCCTGGGCTTCCTCATGGCCGGCACGGGCAAGCTGCGCCGGGCCGAACCCGTCACCGGCGTGCTCGAGTCGCTCGGCGTCTCTCCCGGGCTGCAGAAGACCGTCGGCACCCTCGAGGTGCTCGGCGCCATCGGCGTCGTCGTCGGCCTGTGGCTCCAGCCGCTCGGCATCGCCGCCGCCATCGGGCTCGTCCTCATGATGATCGGCGCCCTGATCTTCCACCTCAAGGCTCGGGACACGTTCAAGGGAAGTGTGGGCGCGGTCGTCCTGCTCGTCCTTGCGGCGGTCGTCCTGATCTTCCAGTTCGCGACAGCCTGATCCGAGGCATCTGCAATGTTCCGGTCCGTTCCCTACAAGTGGCTGGTGGCCACGGCGTTCGTGATGGCGCTGTTCATGGAAATCCTCGACATGACAGTGCTCAACACGGCGCTGCCCATCCTCGGTGAGCACTTCGACGCCGAGACCTCGACGCTGCAGTGGCTCGTCACGGGTTACCTCGTCAGCCTCGCGGTCTTCATCCCCGCCTCCGGCTGGGTGGCTGACCGGTTCGGCGACAAGAACACGTTCGTGCTCGCCCTCGCCATCTACACCGCGGCGTCGTTGTGGGCCGGCTTCGCGAACTCCGTGACCGAGCTGCTCATCGCCCGCGTGACCCAGGGCGTCGGCGGTGGTCTGCTCACGCCCGTCGGCACGGCCATGTTGTTCCGTGCCTTTCCGCCGCACGAGCGAGCCCGCGCCTCCGCGGTGCTGGCCATCCCGACGACGCCGAGCGCCGGCCCTCGGCCCGGTGCTCGGCGGCTGGCTCGCCGACAACATCTCGTGGCGCTGGGTGTTCCTGCTCAAGGTGCCGATCGGCATCATCGGCCTGGTCTTCAGCGCCATCGCCCTCAGGAAGGGCGAGCGGACGGCCCGCGAGCGCCTCGACGTGCTCGGGTTCCTCACCGGCGGTGCCGGCCTGGCGACCCTGCTCGTCGGCCTCGAACGCGGCGCCCGTGAGGGCTGGTCCGACCGTCCCACGCTGGCGCTCGTCAGCGCCGGCGTCCTGCTCGTCATCGCGTTCGTCGTCACCGAGCGGCGCGTGCAGTTCCCGATGATCGACCTCACGCTGCTCGGCAACCGGATGTTCCGGCTCGGCAACATCATCATGCTGCCGGCTGCCGGCGCCACGATGGGTGCGCTGTTCGTCGTGCCCCTCATGGTGCAGACCTCGATGGGGCTCTCGGCTACCGAGTCCGGGCTGCTCACGATGTGGCAGGCGATCGGGATGCTCGTGGTGTTGCCCTTCACCAACCGCGTCTTCCAGCGGGTCGGTCCGCGTCGGATGCTCGCGGGCGGGTTTGCCGTCATCACGCTGAGCCAGGTCGGGTTGGCGCTCGTCGAGGCCGGGTCGAGCCTGTGGCTCATCCGCGGGGCGATGTTCCTCATGGGCATGGCCGGCGCGTTCATCATGGTGCCGGTGCAGGCCGCGGCCTTCTCGAGCATCACCCCGCTGGAAACGGCTCGCGCGAGCGCGCTGTTCTCGACCACCCGCCAGGTGGCCGCCAGCGTCGGTGTCGCCCTGCTGGCCACCACGCTCACCGTCCGGATGACGTCCCACCTGGCCGACCTCGCGGCAAACGCCACGGCGACGGCGCGCACGGGAGCCGCGTTCGCGGCATACCAGGACGTCTTTGTCGTCAGCGCGCTCGTGGCAGCGTTCGGTGTGGCGGTCTCGCTGTTCGTGCGTGACGATGAAGCGGCGGCCAGTCGCGGCCCCGCCCCGGCCCCGGCCGACGGGGTCGAGCCGTCCGTGGAGCCAGTCGCCCAACCAGTGGAGGCAAGGTCATGACCGACTACGGACGACCGGTCGAGTTCGGCTGGTTCATGTCGCCCGACGCCGACCGCCCCGACGTGCTGCTCGACGCGGCCCGCGTGGCGGACCGGGCCGGACTCGACCTGATCGGTGTGCAGGACCACCCCTACAACTCGGGCTTCCTCGACACGTGGACGCTGCTGTCCGCGATCGGTGCGGTCACCGAGCGGGTGCGGCTGTTTCCCGACGTGGCGAACCTGCCGCTGCGACCGCCGGTCATGCTGGCCAAGGCCGTGGCGTCGCTCGACCGGATCACCGGCGGGCGCGTCGAGCTGGGCCTGGGCGCCGGAGCGTTCCCCGACGGGATCCGGGCGTTCGGCGGCACCGTGGGTGGGCCACGCGAGAAGTTCGAGGCGGTCGCGGAGGCGATCGACGTCATGGACCTCTTCTGGTCGGGACGACCGGCCTCGTATGCCGGGAGGCACTTTGCGCTGAACGGCGCCCACCCCGGGCCGTTGCCGTTGCACGACATCGGCATCTGGTTGGGCGCATTCAAGCCGCGCATGCTGGATCTGTTGGGGCGCAAGGCAGATGGGTGGCTGCCATCCCTGGCGTTCGTGCCACCGGACCAGCTCGGCGGGGCGCACGAGCAGATCGACGAGGCCGCCCGTTCCGCCGGACGTGACCCGGCCGAGATCACCCGCATCTACAACGTGTGGGGTGACTTCTCGACCGAGCAATGGGTCGACCTGCTCACCCGGTTCACGCTCGACCACGGCATGAACGGTTACGTGTTCGGCGCGCCGCCGGTCGAGTCCGAGCTGCGCCGGATCAGCGACGAGATCGCCCCAGCCGTGCGCGAGGCGGTCACAGCAGAACGCAACCGTCGCTAGCGCTTGCGGGCGGTGCCGAAGATCGAGCGGGTGATCTCGCGGCCGAGGACCGTGCCGGCCGAACGCAGCGCCGACTTGAACGCACTCGACTTCACCACCTGCTCGAGCATGCCGGGCTCTTCCTTGGGTGCACGCTTCGGCTTGGCCGCCTCGCCACCACTGGACGGCGCCGGAGCCGGCTGGCCCGGGGCGGGCTGGCCCGGCGCGGGGGCCTGCTGCAGCCTGGCCTGCAGCTTCTCGTACGCCGACTCGCGGTCCACGGCCTCGGCATACTTCGACGCGATCTGCGACGACGCGATGGCCTGCTTGACCGTGGCCTCGTCCGAGGGAGCCATGAGCGACTGGGGCGCGATCATCCGGGTCCAGGCGACAGGCGTCGGCGCACCCTTCTCCGACAGCACCGTCACGACGGCCTCACCGGTGCCGAGCGACGTCAGCAGCTTCTCGAGGTCGTAGCCACTGCGCGGGTAGGTCGACACCGTCGCCTTGAGAGCCTTCGCGTCGTCCGGGGTGAAGGCGCGCAGGGCGTGCTGCACCCGGTTGCCGAGCTGGGCCAGCACGTCCGCCGGCACGTCCTTGGGCGTCTGCGTCACGAAGAAGACACCCACGCCCTTGGAGCGGATGAGCCGCACGGTCTGCTCGATGGAGTCCATGAACGACTTGCTCGCGTCGCTGAACAGCAGGTGCGCCTCGTCGAAGAAGAACACGAGCTTGGGCTTGTCGACGTCGCCGACCTCGGGCAGGTCCTGGAAGAGGTCGGCCAGCAGCCACATGAGGAACGTCGAGAACAGTGCCGGCCGGTCCTGCACCGCCGGCAGCTCGAGGCAGGTCACGAGCCCCTTGCCGTCCGGTGCGGTGCGCAGCAGGTCCTTGGTCTCGAACTCGGGCTCACCGAAGAACGCGTCGGCCCCCTGGTCGGAGAACGCGATGAGCTCGCGCAGGATCACCCCGGCGGTCGCGGACGACAGCCCACCGAGCGCCTTGAGGTCGGCCTTGCCCTCGTCCGAGGTGAGAAAGGTGATGACCTCGCGCAGGTCCTTGATGTCGAGGAGGGCCAGGCCGTTCTTGTCGGCGTAGTGGAACACCAAACCGAGGCTCGACTCCTGGGTTTCGTTGAGCCCCAACACCTTTGAGAGCAGGGTCGGGCCGAACGACGTGATGGTGGCGCGGATCGGGACGCCGTTGCCCAGCCCGCCCAGCGAGAGGAACTCGGTGGGGTATGCCGTGGCCTGCCAGTCCTGCCCAACCTCCTTGGCGCGGGCGGCGATCTTGTCGTTCGACTGGCCAGGGCTGGCCATGCCGGACAGGTCGCCCTTGATGTCCGCGAGGAAGACCGGCACCCCTTGGCCGGACAGCTGCTCGGCCATGAGCTGCAAGGTCTTGGTCTTGCCCGTGCCGGTGGCGCCGGCGACGAGACCGTGCCGGTTGAGCGTGGACAGCGGGATGCGCACCGGCGCGTCCGGGTATGCCGTCCCGTCGACGACCGCTGCGCCGAACAGGAGCGCTCCGCCCTCGAAGCCGTACCCGGCGCGGATCTCCTCCAGCTGCGGCCCACCGTCCGGTGCGGGTGCTGCCTTCGCGTCGGCCTTCTCGTCCGCTTGGGCGGCGGGTTCCGGCTGCGCCGCAGCGGGAGGTGTCTCGGCGGGCGCGTCAGCGGGAGTGGACTTCGTGGCTGCCTCGTCGGGCGTCGCGTTCTCGGTCACGCTCGGCACTCTAGCGAGGCGTCCCGCCGCCGGGGAGAGTCAGATGCACCCACTCATGTCCCGCAACATGCCGTCGCGCGCGCGTTTCCACGGCATGTTGCGGGACCTGAAGGGCAGGCGGGGGGCGAGCTTGTCCGTGGGAGCCGCGCCCGCGGCATACCTCTAAGGTGGCGGGGTGATCTTCAAGAAGGTGGGCGAGGGCCGCCCCTATCCCGACCACGGCAAGCAGTCGCCCCGCGACTGGGCCGACGTGCCGCCGCGGATGGTGCGCCTCGAGCAGCTGATCACCACCAAGCGCACCCTCGACCTCGGGCACCTGCTGGCCGAGGACTCCACCTTCTACGGCGACCTGTTCGCCCACGTCGTCGAGTGGGACGGCGACCTCTACCTCGAGGACGGCCTGCACCGGGCCCTGCGCGCCGCGCTGCAGCAGCGACCTACGCTGCATGCGCGGGTGCTCGTGCTTGACTGACCCCCAAGGGATTCGCGGCCGCCGAGGGTGACGGCCACGGGCACGGAGGTGGGCGTGAGCTACGTCGTCGAGTCAGGCGCCTCACGGGGGCGCCGCGAACGTCGCCGTCGTGCCCTCATCACGCTCGGCGTCGTGGCCCTGATGCTGTTCTTCGCGTTCTGGTACGCCTACTCCTACTACCGTTCCGACGCATCGAAGCCGGCCGCCGCGCCCACCCCGACCTGCACGGCGACCAAGACCATCGCGCCCAAGTCGGTGACGGTCAACGTCTACAACTCGACCGAGCGCAACGGGCTGGCAGCCAAGACCGCGACCGAGGTGAAGAAGCGCGGTTTCACGGTGCGCACCGTGGCGAACGACCCGCTGCACAAGAAGGTCGCCGGCCCCGCCGAGGTGCGGTACGGCACGGCCGGCAAACAGCAGGCCAACCTCGTCATCGCCCTCGTCAAGGGCGCCAAGGCCGTCCCGGACAAGCGCACCGACGCCTCGGTCGACCTCGTGATCGGCGCCAAGTACACCGCGCTGGCGCCGCCACCGAAGGCGGCCAAGGCCGGCAACGCCAACGCCAACGCCACCAGCAAGCCCACCGGCAAGGCCACCTCCACGACCAAGGCATCCGGCGGCTGCTGACCGCCCACCGGTCGACGGGTGACATCCGCGCTGCCACCTGCGCACAATCGTCGGCATGGAGGTCGACGGCGTCCGCTCCGAGGTGGCCGACTCCTGGCTGCGCTCGGCCGCGGCGGGCGTCGACACCGACCGCGTCGAAGCGCCCATCACGCTGCCGCAGGACGCCTTGCGTGACCACCGGCAGGCCCACCCCCTCGCCCAGGTGTTCCCGCTGCTCGACGACGTGCTCGGCCGCGCAGCCCGCGAGTGCGACGCGATCATGGCCGTCTCCGACGCGACCGGCCAGCTGCTCTGGGTCTGCGGCACCCCGAGCGTGCTGCGCAAGGCCGAGTCGATCGGATTCGTCGAGGGCAGCAACTGGGACGAGCGCCTCGCCGGCACCAACGCGCCGGGCATGGCACTGGCTCTCGACCAGTCGGTGAGCATCATCGGTGCCGAGCACTTCCGGGCGAGCGTGCGCGGCTGGAGCTGCGCGGCCACCCCGATCCACGACCCGTCCGACGCCTCGCTGCTGGGGGTTCTCGACATCACCGGCGGCGACGACATCGTCGTCCCTCAGACCACCGCCATGGTGCGTGCCGCAGCCCGCATGGCCGAGGCCGAGCTCGCGCGTGAGCTGCTCCAACGGCGCGACGAACCGGAACGCCTGCACGGCCCGACGCTGCGGCTCGGGCTCCAGGCGCTCGGTCGCGCGGAGGCGCTCGTGACCGTGGACGACGACCGGGGCAGGCGGCACACGCTGCGCCTCAGCCCACGGCACAGCGAGATCGTGCTGCTCCTCGCCTCGACACCACGCGGGCTCTCCGGTGACGAGCTCGCGGTCCTGCTCTACGAGGACGACGTCAGCACCTCCACCCTGCGCGCCGAGCTCAACCGGCTGCGCTCGCTCCTGGGCGACGACCTGCTGGCCTCTCGCCCCTACCGCCTCACCGCCGAGGTCACCGGCGACTGGCTCGCGGTCGAGGCGCACCTCGCCGCCGGCGCCGTCGACTCGGCGCTGCGGTCCTACCGTGGGCCGCTGCTGCACACCTCGACCGCGCCCGGCGTCGTTCGCCTGCGCTCCAGCGTTGAGGGACAGCTGCGGCGCGCGGTGCTCGCCACCGGTGAGCCGGACCTCATGTCGACGTGGACCCGGTCGGCGTGGGGCGCCGACGACTACGAGATGTGGAGTGCGCAGCAGGCGGCGCTCGCCCCCACCTCACCGCTGCGTCCGCTCGTGGCGGGCCAGCTCGCCCGGCTCGACCGCGAGCTCGGCGCTCCCTGAGCGCAAGGCGAGGTATGCCGCGGGGCCGGCCCCGCGGCATACCTCATGCAACGTGGTCGCAACGTTGCGCTCCCTAGCGTTCGGCACACCCCGAAAAGGGGCCACCACCAAGGACGTTGGGAGCATCGCATGACCGTCTACGCACCCCCCGGGACCGAGGGTTCGATCGTCCCGGTCGAGCCGCGCTACGGCCACTTCATCGGCGGCAACTGGGTCGAGCCGAAGAAGGGCGAGTACTTCGAGGACATCTCGCCCGTCACCGGTCGGCCGTTCACGGAGGTCGGGAGGGGGACCACCGAGGACATCGAGGCCGCGCTCGACGCCGCCCACGCAGCGGCACCGGCCTGGGGCCGCACGAGCCCCGCCGAGCGGGCGCTCGTCCTGAGCCGCATCGCCGACCGGCTCGAGGAGAACCTCGAGGCGCTGGCCGTCGCCGAGACGTGGGACAACGGCAAGCCCGTGCGCGAGACGCTCGCCGCCGACCTGCCGCTCGCGGTCGACCACTTCCGCTACTTCGCCGGAGTGCTGCGCGGGCAGGAGGGCGGCATCTCCGAGATCGACGAAGACACGGTCGCCTACCACTTCCACGAGCCGCTCGGCGTGGTCGCGCAGATCATCCCGTGGAACTTCCCGATCCTCATGGCGACGTGGAAGCTCGCCCCGGCGCTGGCCGCCGGGAACGCGGTGGTGCTCAAGCCGGCCGAGCAGACACCGTGGTCGATCCTCAAGGTGGTCGAGCTGATCGGCGACCTCGTGCCGGCGGGAGTCCTCAACGTGGTCAACGGTTTTGGCGTCGAGGCGGGCAAGCCGCTCGCGTCGTCGAACCGGGTCGCCAAGGTCGCCTTCACCGGCGAGACGACCACCGGCCGGCTGATCATGCAGTACGCCAGCCAGAACATCATCCCCGTCACCCTCGAGCTCGGCGGCAAGAGCCCGAACATCTTCTTCGAGGACGTCGCGAGTGAGCGGGACGCGTTCTACGACAAGGCCTTGGAGGGATTCACGATGTTCGCCCTCAACCAGGGCGAGGTGTGCACCTGCCCGTCGCGTGCCCTGGTGCAGCAGTCGATCTACAGCGACTTCGTGGGCGACGCGGTGGCGCGGGTCGAGCAGGTGAAACAGGGCAACCCGCTCGACACCGACACCATGATCGGCGCGCAGGCCAGCAACGACCAGCTCGAGAAGATCCTGTCCTACATCGACATCGGCAAGCAGGAGGGCGCCAAGGTCCTCACCGGTGGCGAGCGCAACGTCCTCGACGGCGACCTCGCCGAGGGCTACTACGTGACGCCGACGGTGTTCGAGGGCACCAACGACATGCGGATCTTCCAGGAGGAGATCTTCGGACCGGTGGTGTCGCTGACCGGGTTCGCCGACGAGGCCGATGCCCTGCGGATCGCCAACGACACCCTCTACGGGCTCGGCGCCGGCGTGTGGTCACGCAACGGGTCACGGGCCTACCGCGTCGGCCGCGAGATCAAGGCCGGTCGCGTGTGGACGAACTGCTACCACCAGTACCCCGCGCACGCGGCGTTCGGCGGCTACAAGCAGTCGGGCATCGGGCGCGAGAACCACAAGATGATGCTCGACCACTACCAGCAGACCAAGAACCTCCTGGTCTCCTACTCCCCCGACGCGCTCGGCTTCTTCTAGGCCGATGACAGCCGAGGTCACCCGGGTCGACCTCACCGGTGAGGCGGCGGACCTGCTCCGCCGCCTCACCGGCCGGTACGGCCCGCTGATGTTCCACCAGTCCGGCGGGTGCTGCGACGGCAGTGCGCCGATGTGCTACCCCGTCGGCGACTTCCTCACCGGTGACTCGGATGTGCACCTGGGGTCGCTCGTGGTCGAGGGGGTCGAGTTGCCGGTCGAGTTCTGGATGTCGGCGCCGCAGTACGAGTACTGGAAGCACACGCACCTCTCCGTCGACGTCGTGCCCGGCCGCGGGAGCGGCTTCTCGGTGGAGGCGCCGGAGGGCGTGCGCTTCCTCATCCGCTCGCGCCTCATGAGCGAGGAGGAGCTGCGGGCCTTCGCACTCCTGTGAGCCGGCGGCATCCCCCGTACGCTCGAACCATGATCAGCGTCGAGCTCGCCCGCCAGCTGGCGCAGGCCGGCGTGCTCTGGGAGCCCAGTCCCGGTGACCGGTTCACGATCGACCAGCCGAACGTCGTCGGCGAGGTCTTCTGGATCAGCCACCTGACGATCGACGTGCACACCTTCCAGGGCCAGCCGCTGATCGGCTTCAACGGCACGACCGAGTGGGCGCTCGACTCGGTCACCCTCGACACGGCCCTGTGGCTGCCGCGGGAGGACCAGCTGCGTGACCTGCTCGGCGAACGCTTCGTCGCGCTGCGCGGTGGCGCTGACGGCTGGGTCGTGGACGTGGTCGACCCCAACCTCGGTCCGGCCAGCTTCACCGACCGGGACGTCGAGAGCGCCTACGCCTTGGCACTGCTCAGCTTCACCTGAACGCCCGTTTCTCAGGCGACGTCTTCCTAGGCGACGTCGCGACGCCGCACGACCGCCACCATCGCGACCGCCGCCACGAGGACGTATGCCGCGACCGTCACCAGTCCCCGGCCGCCACCGACGGCGTCCTGGACACCGGGCGGCAGTGGACCCGCCTGGGCCGGTATCACCGACACGATCAGCGACCCGGCGTTGACGCCGGGCAACACGTCCCGCAGCGGCTTCAGCGCATCGAGCGAGGTGCCGGCCACGGCGGAGATGAGGTTCTCGATGCCGAGGATCCACACGACACCCAGTCCGATGGGCAGGGCCACCGACCGCAGCAGGACGCCGAGCGCAGCCCCGATCGTCGCCCACATCGCCATGACGAGCCACCCGCTGCCGAGGCCGGAGGCCAGCGCCGCGAGCGTGGGCCAGTCCATCGGCTGTTCCTCGGCGAGGGCGATGCCGGCACCGGAAGCCGCACACGTCGCGAAGAGCACCAGCACACCAACCCCGGCGGCGACGACCAGCGCCACCACCTGCGCGCCGAACACCGCAGCGCGTCGTGGTCCTTGCGTGAACAGCGTCTTGACCGTGTCTCCGGTGAACTCGGTGCCACTGACCAGGGCGCCCAGGACGAGGGCCAGCGCCCCGGCGAAGACCGGGAAGGCGCTCGTGGTGTTGGTGACCACCTCGGCGGGAAGTGTTCCGGAGAGCAGCTGCTCGGGGGTCTGGCCGTCGGTCATGGGAGCGTCGGACCCGCTGCGGTAGGACAGGTAGGGGATGACGTATCCGAAGACCTGGCTGAGCGTGACGGCAGAGGCGAGCAGCACCCAGGAGGCCGGTCGGCGGACCAGCTTGGTGAGCTCGGCACGAGTCATCGCGACCATCGAGGTGGCGGAGTTGTCAGACATGGGAAGGCTCCTGACTGGCGTCGGCAGCCCTGCCGGTCTGGCTGGTGAGGTCGAAGAAGACGTCCTCGAGCTGGCGTTCGGTGCGGCGCAACCCGGTGACGGCGACGCCGGCTCGCACCAGCTCTCGGGTGATGTTGGCGGTGTGGCTGGTCGGCACCTTCAGGAGCAGGTGACCGTCACCTCGGCGCACGTCCTCGACGTACGGGAGGGCGCGCAGGGTCGAGGCAGCGATGTCCGACGGCGTCGCCGTGACCTCGAGCTCGGACTCGCCACGCAGCTCCTCCACGGTGCCCACGGTGACGATGCGACCGCGGTCGATGACCGCGACGCGTTCGCACACGGCTTGCACCTCGCCCATGAGGTGGCTCGACAGGATCACCGTCCGACCCTGGCGACCGAGGTCGACGATCAGCTGTCGCATGTCGCGCATCCCTTGCGGGTCAAGGCCGTTCGTCGGCTCGTCGAGGATCACCAGCTCCGGGTCCTTGAGCAGGGCGGCCGCGACTCCCAGACGCTGCTTCATGCCGAGGGAGTAGGAGCCGAACTTGTCGCCCGCCCGACCAGCGAGGTCGACGGCCTTGAGGGCGGGCATGACCCGGGACGTCGGCACCGCGGCATACCGCGCCATGAGCTCGAGGTTGGTGCGCCCCGAGAGGTAGGGGTAGAAACCCGGCCCCTCGATCAGGGATCCGGTGCGCCGCAACGCATCCGGGTTCCCCGGCGGACGACCGAGGATGCTGGCCCGGCCACTGCTCGGGCGCACCAGCCCGAGCAGCATGCGCAGCGTGGTGGTCTTCCCGGCGCCGTTGGGGCCGAGGAAGCCGAACACCTCGCCACGGTGGACCGTGAGGTCGACACCGTCCACCGCGACGACCGAGCCGTAGCGCTTGGTCAGCGCCTCAGCCGACATGACGGCGTCGGTGCTCACGCCGGACCCATTCGCTTCAGCGTCGTCAGGCGACGCTCGTACTCCTGCTCGTCGATCTCGCCGGCCGCGTAGCGCTCGGCCAGCCGCGCCTCACCGGCCCGCTGGGCGCTCTGCGCGTGGTAGCGACCCCAACGACGACGCCCGAAGAAGCCGAACGTGGCAAAGACCGCGACGATGAACAGCAGCCACAGGAGGGGAAAGATCGGCCACCACGGGCCGGGACCGTCCCAGTGGTCGTGGGATGCGAGGGCTGTGGTGATGGTGGTCAACATGGTGACTCCTTGGTCGGACCGGCTGCTTGTCACCGGTCGGTTGGTGTCACCCATGCTTCGCCGCGCGGCCCTCCCGCGAATCCCACCGCTGGCGTCAGTTCCGTTGCGCCCCAGGGAGTATGCCGCGTGGCCGAGCCTGCGGCGCGCAGGCTCAGTCGCCCGACCAGCCGGGCCGGACGAGGCCGCTCTCGTAGGCCAGCACGACCAGCTGCGCCCGGTCACGCACGTGCAGCTTGACCATGGCCCTGCTCACGTGGGTCTTCGCGGTCGCTGGGCTGACGACGAGGCGCTCGGCGATCTCGTCGTTGGACAGCCCCTCCCCGACGAGCGCGACGATCTCGCGCTCCCGCTCGGTGAGGCGTGAGAGCTCTTGTGCCGCAGGGGCATTCGTGCCGCGGCTGCGGTTGGCGAACTCTCCGATGAGCCGTCGAGTGACACCGGGGCTCAGCAGGGCGTCCCCACCAGCAACCGCCCGGACCGCCCGCACCAGCTCGGCCGGTTCGGTGTCCTTGACGAGGAAGCCGCTGGCGCCGATGCGCACGGCCTCGAAGACGTACTCGTCCAGGTCGAACGTCGTCAGCACCACCACCCTCGTGCCGGTCAGCTCAGGCGCCGTCACGATGCGGCGCGTGGCCTCCAGGCCGTCCGTGCCCGGCATACGGATGTCCATGAGCACCACGTCAGGGCCGGACTCGCGCACCAGCTCGACGGCCTCGGCGCCGTCCGACGCCTCGCCGACCACCTCGATGTCGTCCTCGGCGTCGAGCAGGGCCCGCAGGCCCGCACGCAGGAGCGCCTGGTCGTCGGCCAGCACGACCCGGATCACGAGGCACCGCCGGTGGGGATGCGAGCCGCCACACGCAGCCCACCGCGCGCCGAACGCGTGAGCTCGAGGTCGCCTCCCAGAGCCCGGGCCCGCTCGGTCATGCCGTGGATCCCGTTGCCCCGCTTGAGGTTTTCGACCGCAGCACCGCCGGTGCCGTCGTCGTCCACGCTGATCGTGAGCACGTCGTCACCGTAGCCGAGACGCACCCCGGCAGACCTGGCGTGGGCGTGCCGCACGACGTTGGTGATCGCCTCCTGCACGATGCGGTAGGCCGCGAGCTCGACCGCAGCGGGCAGCGGCCGAGGCTGTCCCGTGACGGCCTTGGTGACCTCGAGCCCGGCCAGCCGGCTGCGGTCGACGATGTCGTCGAGGGCCGCGATGGTCGCGCCTGGCGATCTCGGGGCCGGTCCGTCCTCCGTGCGCAGCACGTCGATGAGCGAACGCAGCTCGCCCAGCGCCTCCTTGCTCGCATCCTTGATGGCCTGCAGCGCAGGTTCGACCTGCTCGGTCTGGTTGCGCTGGGCCAGGTGCAGCGCAACGCCGGCCTGGACGTTGATGAGGGACATGTGGTGGGCGACCACGTCGTGCAGCTCCTGGGCGATCCGCAGTCGCTCCTCCCCCGCTCGGCGCCGCCTCGACTCCCATGCAGCGGCCCGGGCGGCGGCCACTCGCTCACGCCAGCCGCGCACCACCTCTGCCAGCGAAAGCACCACCACGGTCCACGCGACCGTGCCACCGATCGAGTTCCACGACACCGTGTCGAACCACGTCAGCCGGCCCACGAGGTTGCCCACCAGGACCAGAGCAGCACCGGACCACGCCACCAGCCGGTGCCCACGCACCACGGTGGCCACCAGCATCACCGCCAGCCCGACGAAGACCGGGCCGTACGGGAACGCGAGCGCCAGGTAGGTCGCCACCGCGGCGGCCGTGGCCACCATGGCGGCCCTCGGCGCCCTCCGGGCCACGACGATGGCGACCGGCGCGACGAGCAGCAGCAGGACCCCGACGAGGTTCAGTGGCCGGCTGCCCGGCTGCCAGTGCGCCGCACCTCGCGTGCCGCCGAGCTGCACCACGAGCACGACCACAGCGACGACCCACCGCAGGGCAGGCGGTGGGCCCGACCGCCCGGCACCGGGACCGCGCTCGCCCCACGCCCACGGCGGACCCCACGGGCGCGGGTCGTCGGGCGCGTGCATCCCCTCAGCGTAGGGACGCCACCGCCGGTGCGGCGTCACCCGACAGCGGCAACGCGGCATACTCCCTGCGGCGTATGCCGCGTGCCCACCGCACGCGCGCACGTCCCGGTCGCCCGCTGAGAACGCGGGTGACGTGCGGGGCTACGGCGCTGATACTGGTGCATATGGATCCCTCGATCATCATCGTCTCGCCGGACCACGCCGACGAGCTGCTGGATGAGTTCGGCCGCTACCAGCGCGACTACGACCTGCACGCGGTCCGCACGGCGCAGGAGGCGGTCGACCTCAGCGCGCGGATCAAGGCCGACGGCGGCGACGTCGCGCTGTACGTCGCCGAGTCGGTGCTGGGCGACGTCGACACGTTCAAGGCGATCCACGACCTGCGGAGCATCGTGCCCACGGCCCGGCGCATCATCGTCGCCCCGTGGGAGCGGTTCGCGATCGACGCCGAGCGGCTGCGACCCGGGCTCGCCAAGGGCAAGTACGACGCCTTCCTGCTCATGCCACGCGGTGTGCGAGACGAGGAGTTCCACACGGCCGTCTGCGAGCTGCTGTCCGACTGGGGGTCGACGGTGGCCGCGCCGGTCATCGAGACGATGCGGATCATCTCGCCCGGGCGCGACCGGCTCACCGCCGAGATCCAGGACTGGGCCAACCGCATGGGCATGCCCAACCGGGTGCACCGGCCCGAGTCCGAGATCGGGCAGGAGGTGCTCGCCAAGGTCGAGGGCGAGGTGCACTACCCCGTCCTCGACGCCGCCAACAAGGGCGTCTACATGCCGCAGTCGGTGCGGGAGGTCGCAGCCGCGATGTACGGGCGACCCGACACCATCGACGTCGACACCGTCGTCGACCTGTGCATCGTCGGAGCCGGACCGGCCGGTCTGGCCGCTGCGGTCTACGGCGCGTCGGAAGGGTTGTCGACGGTCGTCCTGGAGTCCGACGCCATCGGCGGCCAGGCCGGCACCAGCTCGATGATCCGCAACTACCTCGGCTTCCCGCGCGGCATCTCCGGCATGCGGCTCGCGCAGCGCGCCCGCAACCAGGCGATCCGGTTCGGCACCCGCTTCTTCACCGGTTGGGAGGTCGACGGGGTGACACCCGGCGGGCCCGGCGTGCCCCACGTCGTGCGCACCGACGGCGGCGACCTGCACGCCCGAGCCGTCGTCGTCGCAACCGGCGTCGCCTACCGGCGGCTCGGCGTCCAGAGCGTCGACGACTTCACCGGCAACGGCGTCTTCTACGGCTCGGCCATGAGCGCCGCCCGCGAGACCGAGGGGCAGGACGTCATCGTCGTCGGCGGCGGCAACTCCGCCGGGCAGTGCGCGATCTACCTGTCCAAGTTCGCCAAGTCCGTGACGATCATGGTCCGCCGCGACGGGCTCGAGGCCACCATGTCGCAGTACCTCGTCGACGAGATCCGGTTCAACCCGCGCATCGAGGTCCACGCCAACGCCGAGATCTGCGAAGCCGGCGGCGACGGACAGCTCGAATGGGTCGACGTTCGCGACACCACCACCGGCGGCGTCACCCGCCGGGGCGTCGGCGCCCTCTTCCTCCTGCTCGGCGCCGAACCCCACTGCGACTGGCTCCCCGGCGAGGTCGCCCGCGACTCCCACGGGTTCGTCCTCACCGGACGCGACGTCGCCCCCGACGCCTGGGTCGACGGCATACCGCCCGCCAACCTCGCCACCACCGTCCCCGGCATCTTCGCGGCCGGCGACATCCGCTCCGGCTCGATGAAGCGGGTCGCGTCAGCCTCCGGTGAAGGCGCATCGGTCGTGCCGCTCGTGCACGCCTACCTCGACCCCGGCCCCGCCTGACCCGCCCCGCACTCATTGCCGGCCGCTCGGCACCCGGAGCCGAAACCGGGCCCA
Organism: Actinomycetes bacterium; assembly: GCA_023420415.1. Lineage (GTDB taxonomy): Bacteria > Actinomycetota > Actinomycetes > Actinomycetales > Dermatophilaceae > Pedococcus. The sequence goes on from JAEZWF010000042.1 coordinate 130,200, forward strand.
CACGCCGTGTGCCCGGCAACGAGTCGGTATGCCGCGTGGCTGGGTTGGGTGCCCACTGTGGTGGCGGAGGGAGCCGTCGCCGGTGGACGGGTTCGTCCCTCACCCGGCCCCCGGCTCCTCCCAAATCCCGCCTGCCGTCGACCCGCCAGAAATGACAAGGGCCGCCCCTCGCTTCGCGTCGGGGCGACCCTTGTCATTTGGCGGTGGCGGAGGGATTTGAACCCTCGGTGGACTTCCGCCCACAAACGCTTTCGAGGCGTTCTCCTTAGGCCGCTCGGACACGCCACCGCGGAGCAGGCTACCCGAGCACCCGCCCCCGGCCGAAATCGCCCCGGACGGCACCCGAGCCAGCCACGCGCGCTACGCGCGGAGGCGACTACCCGGCATACGGGATGCGCTCCCAGCTGAGCACGCGGTCGGCGCCCGGCCGGTTCACCGTGACCTTGAGCCAGTCCTTGTTGTTGTCCGACCCGTCGACGGTGATCCGCTCCAGCCCGGCCGCCGAACCCGTCACCCCATAACGCGACAGCCACACCGACCCGGGCGCCAGCGGACGGTCCGAGTTGTAGATGTGCGAGTCGCCGTTGACGAGGTAGACCTCACCGTCAAACGCGTTCGTCTCGTCCACCAGCGCCTGCACCAGCGGCCGGAACGCCGAGATGTCGTCCGGCTCCGGCACATACGTCGGGTCGAACATGTCGGCCTGCTGCATCAGCACCACTGCCCGATCATTGCGCTTGCGCGCGTCCGCAAATGCCTTGCGCACCAAGGTGATCGACGCATCCATGCGCGCCCTCTCCTCTGCCACCTGTTCCGGCGTCGCCGCCGCCAGCCCCAGACCGCTCCACGGCGCCAGGTCGTTGTTGGACCCGACCACGTGGATCACACCGAAGGTCACGCGGTTTCGCCGCAGCTGCACGTTCTCCGGGAACGCCGCGTCGGGCACCGTCACCTTCGCCTTGCGACCCATCGTCACCCCGGGACGGTCGAAGAACACCGACCGGTCGAACGCCAGCCGCTCCAGCGGGTCGTAGGAGCCGTTGTTGGCGCGGTGGCAGTCGGTCCACTCGTTGTCGCCGGGCGTGTAGACGAGCGGGTCGGCGAACCGGTCGAACTGGGTCCGGATCATCCGGTAGTACGCGTCGTCGCACCGGGTGGAGCCGTTCTTGATGTCGCCGACGTGGAAGACGGTCGACACGTCGGGGTCGGCGTTGATCTGGTCGATCCATCGCGGGAACGCCTCGATCTGCGCGGCGCCATAGGGCACGTCACCGATGACGGCGAACGTCTCGTGACCGGGCTTGTCCTGGCCGTTGCCGGCGTATGCCGCGGGGCCGGCGAACGTGGTGGCGCCGAGTGCCGCGAGGGTCGCGGCGAGTGCGAGGGCGCGGATGGGTCGCATGGGTCCTCCTGGGACGGTGGGGGCGAGCTGACCACGTCGGTTCTGCCCGACCAGGGTGAACTCCACCCGCACCGGCAGGCGACCGGACGGTGAACTCGCGCCAAGAGCGCCCGGCAGGCGGACCACCGGGAATGCCAGCCCCCGCCACCGCCTTGTCCCTGGACGTGACTCCCGCTCCCCATGCTGCCGTCGGTCTTCGTTCCGAGCGTGGACCGGTGCTGTTGGCGCTCATGGTGTCGACGGGGCTCATCGCGATCGACGCGACCATCCTGGCGACCGCGGTGCCGTCGGTGGTCAAGGACCTCGGCGGGTTCGCCCAGTTCCCGTGGCTGTTCTCGGTCTACCTGCTGGCGCAGGCGGTCTCCGTGCCGGTCTACGCCAAGCTGGCCGACGTCTTCGGCCGCAAGCCGCTCATGCTGCTCGGGATCGGCCTGTTCCTGCTCGGGTCGCTCCTGTGCGGATTCGCGTGGAGCATGCCGGCCCTGATCGCGTTCCGCGCGATCCAGGGGCTCGGGGCCGGCGCGGTCCAACCCATCTCCATGACGATCGCCGGCGACATCTACACGGTGGCCGAGCGCGCCCGGGTGCAGGGCTACATCGCCTCCGTCTGGGCGGTGTCCTCGGTCGTCGGCCCGACGCTCGGCGGCATCTTCTCCCAGCTGGGCATCTGGCGCTGGATCTTCTTCGTCAACGTCCCGCTCACCCTGGTCGCCGCCGCCCTCATCTGGCGCAACTTCACCGAGGAGGTCCAGCGGCGCGAGCACACCATCGACTACCTCGGGTCGGCACTGCTCACCCTAGCCATGACGCTGCTCATCCTCGGTGTGCTCGAGGGTGGGCAGGCGTGGGCGTGGACGTCCCCCGCTTCGATCGCGGTCTTCACCGTGGGCGCAGTGCTGCTGGCGGTGTTCGGTCTGGTCGAACGCCGTGCCGCCGAGCCGGTCCTTCCCCTCTGGGTGTTCTCCCGGCGGCTGCTCGCCACCACGACCCTGCTCGCCCTGGGCGTGGGCGTCATCCTCATCGGGCTCACCTCGTTCGTGCCCACCTACCTCGAGAACTCCCTCGGGGTCGAACCCCTCGTCGCCGGTCTCGCCCTCGCGGCCCTGACGATCGGCTGGCCCATCTCCGCGACCCTGTCCGGACGGCTCTTCTACCTGCGTCTCGGGTTCCGCCCGACCGTGCTCATCGGGCTGGCTCTGACCGTGGTGGGGACCGGCGTCCTCGCCGCCCTGGCCCAGCACCCCTCGGTCGCGGTCGTGGCCGTCACCTCGTTCGTCACGGGCCTCGGGCTCGGCCTCGTGGCGTCGCCGTCGCTCATCGCCGCCCAGGCGAGTGTGGGCTGGGCCGAACGCGGTGTCGCCACCGGCACCAACATGTTCGCCCGCTCCATTGGCAGCGCCGTCGGGGTCGCGATCTTCGGCGCGGTGGCCAACTCCGTGATCGCGAGCTCGGGCCGTCCGGAGACCGACCCCGCCACCGCCACGGATGCGGGAGCGGCGGTCTTCATTGCGGTGGTGGTCGGCGCTCTGCTCACCGCCGTCGCGGGGCTGTTCATGCCGCAGGTGCGCGCCGACCAGGCCACGCCCGCGCCCGAGCCGCGGACGGAGCCCGCAGCCGCCTGAGGGCGGGGTCAGACCGCGGAGTCGGTATGCCGGTCGGCTCGCCTGCGGCGTAGGGCCCAGACGGCGAGCCCCACCACGACGATGACGGCCAGCAGGACGGCCGCGCCCGTCCCGAACCACTTCTCCACCCGCTGGTAGGAGTGCCCGGCCAGGTAGCCGGCGGTCACCACCGCGGTGCCCCAGGCGATCCCGCCGAGCGCGTTCCACGGCAGGAACGTCCGGTAGGGCATGCCCGACAGCCCGGCGAGCGCCGGCATGACCGCCCGCAGGAACGCCGTCCAGCGCGCGAGGAACACCGCCGATCCGCCCCGCCGCCGCAGGAATGCCTGCGCCCCCTCGATCCGCTTCATCCGCTTCTGCAGGATCTTCAGCTGCAGCACCTTCGGCCCGGCGAATCGACCGATCTCGTACCCCACCGAGTCGCCCACGATGGCGCACACGACCACCACGGCCAACACCACGGCATACGAGGTGTGCCCGAGGCTTGCGGTGACGCCGCCGATGATCGCCAGGGTCTCACCCGGCAGCACGAACCCCACGAACAACGCGTCCTCGGCAAAGACGACCAGCGCCACGATGAGGTAGACCAGCCAGGGCGGCGCGGACAGCACCGTGTTGACGATCGAGTCGACGACTCCGCTCACCTGGCGGCCTCCGAATCCCGGTGTGCTGCAAAGAAATCCAACAGCTGTGCCGATGCCTCGTCGTCGCGCACTCCCCCGACGACCTCGACGAAGTGGTTGGCCCGCCGGTCGCGCACGATGTCCCACACCGACCCGGTCGCCCCCAGCTTGGGGTCCCAGGCGCCGAGCACGAGCCGGCTGACGCGCGCGAGCAGCAGGGCGCCGGCGCACATGGGGCAGGGTTCGAGGGTGACGACCAGGGTGTGCCCCTCGAGTCGCCACGAGCCGGTATGCCGCGCAGCTTCGCGCAGCGCGACCACCTCGGCGTGGGCCGTGGGGTCGCCGTCGGCCTCGCGCCGGTTGCGCCCCTCACCGACGACCTCACCGTCCGGTGACACGACGACCGCACCCACCGGCACGTCCCCGTCCGCGGCCGCCTCGGCGGCGAGCTCGAGCGCACGACCCATCCACGCGGCATACGTGGGGTCGGGCAGCGGGCCACGGGGCGAGGTCACGCGCTAAGTTTCGCCTATGCGCGTCCACGTTGCCGACCACCCGCTCATCACGCACAAGCTGACCTACCTGCGCGACAAGCGGACCGACAGCCCGACGTTCCGCCGGCTGGCGGAGGAGCTCGTGACGCTGCTCGCCTACGAGGCGACGCGGGACGTGCGCGTCGAGCCCTACGAGATCGAGACGCCGGTGGCGCCGACGACGGGCATCAAGCTGAGCAACCCCAAGCCGCTCATCGTGCCGATCCTGCGCGCCGGGCTCGGCATGCTCGAGGGCATGGTGCGACTGCTGCCGAGCGCCGAGGTCGGGTTCCTCGGCATGCAGCGCAACGAGGAGACGCTCGAAGCGATCACCTACGCCAACCGCCTGCCCGACGACCTGTCCGGCCGCCAGTGCTACGTGCTCGACCCGATGCTCGCGACCGGCGGCACGCTGGCCATGTCGATCCAGTACCTCGTCGAGCGCGGCGCCGACGACATCACCGCGGTCACGCTGCTGGCCGCGCCCGAGGGCATCAAGTACGTCGAGGACGAGCTCGCCGGGCTCGACATCCCGGTGCACCTCGTCACCGGCGCGATCGACGAGAAGCTCAACGAGAAGGGCTACATCGTCCCCGGCCTCGGGGACGCGGGCGACCGCCTCTATGGCGTCGTCTGAGCCGGTTCCGACCTGCGCGGCCCGGGGTGGTCGGTGAGCAGGTCCGCGCTGGCCTTCTCGGCCACGAGGTAGACGGCCGAGGCGATGAAGAACCCCGGGATGTCAGGGAAGACGCTCGCGTCGACGACCCGCAGCCGGTCGACGCCACGCACCCGGAACTGGCCGTCCAGCACCGCCATCGGGTCGTCGTCACGGCCGATCTTGGCGGTGCCGCACGCGTGGTGTCCCCACGCCGCGTCACGCACGAACTGGCGCAGCTGCTCACGGGTCGTCACGTCGTCGCCCGGCACCACCTCGTGGTCGACCTCGACGTCCTGCAGGTGGCCCACCACGTCGCGGGCGATCTCGATGCCGTCGACGACTCCGTCGAGGTCGGCCTCCCACCCCGCGGACCCCTCCTCGAAGTAGCGGAACGCGATCTGCGGCACCTCGGTCGGGTCGCTCGAGCGCAGCGTCACAGACCCCGCCCGGTTGCCGGTGTGGCCCTTGAGCACCAGCACCGAGAGGTTGTCGTGGGTGCGCACCGCGTCCTTGGCATATCCCGGGTAGTAGCCGTGGAAGTCAATGGGCAGTGAGAAGATGATGAGGTCCGAGTCTGCTTGGGAGACAGAGGATTTCGCGATGATGGCTGCCAGTGAACCATTGGTGGAGTATGGCCCGAAACGGTCATCGCGCCACTCGCGGTAGAGGTCGTCGGCGGACTCGTCGTCCGGTGGCACGTCGAGCGCCGATCCCTCGAAGATCGGGTAGTCGCGGGTGACCTTGCTCAGCACCGACACCTCGTAGCGGTCATGCAGGTTCTCCCCCACGCCCGGGAGCTCGCCCACCACGTCGATGCCCTGCGCGGCCAGCTCGTCCGCGGGCCCGATCCCCGACAGCTTCAGCAGCTGCGGCGTGTTGAAGGCGCCGCCCGCCAGCACGACCTCACGCCGCGCGCGAAAGGTGCGACGCTCCCCTGGGTCCGACCTTCGGGAGGCGGCCTCGGTCGCACCGCCGGGCACGGCGGCATACACCCGTGGTGCCGCAAGGGTCTCCACGCCCACGGCCGTCGTGCCCTCGATCACCACTCGGGTCGCGAGGTGGTTGAGCGCGATGTCGAGGCGTCCGCCGGCGGCGGGTGCATCGCGCCGGGCCTGCAGCACCCGCTCGCGGGCACCGTTGCGGGCACCGTTGCGCACGGCCACCGGGATGAACGCCATCCCCTGGAAGTCGCCGGGCGTGTCTGCGGCGTTGGGGTCGCGTGGCAGCGACACGTCCTCGGGGATGCCGAAGCGGTCGCGGCTCGTGCGCTCCATCGCCCCGATGATGTCGAGGAACATCGGCTCGCGACCGCCGATCTGCGGGTTGGCCCGCGTCGTGCCGAGCCAGCCGTCGTGGCCGTGCGCCGCCCCGGCGTCGCGTGCCGGCTCGTCCGCACCCGGCAGCGGCTCGGCGTCGACGCCCTCCCAGTCCTCCATCTGCCGGAAGAGCTCGCGCATGCGGGCCGGGCCCCAGCCCTCGTCGCCCGTGAGGTCGGCGAGGCGCTGCCAGTCGCTGTCGTGCGGGTAGATCGTCACCATCGCGCTGATCGCGGTGCTGCCACCCAGGGTGCTGCCGCGCGGGTAGAGGACACCGCCACGGTCGGCCACGTCCTTGGGGTCGCGAGCCTGCTGCTGCGGCGAGTCCCAGTGGTGCACAAAGAAATCCCACGCGAGATCGGGGTCCTCGCTCGCGTACGCCTGCATGATCGGGATCTCGTAGTAGGGACACGTGTGGTCGTCGCCCGCCTCGATGACGAGCACACTGTGCCCCGCCAGGGCGAGGTTGGCGGCCAGTGGCCCACCGCCCGCGCCGGAACCCACCACGACGAAGTCGTACTCGCCCGCCAGCTCACCCCGGGTGTCCACCATGTACCGACCTTACGAGCGATCACCTGCGCGGCGCGCCTCCTGCGCCTGGCCGGACCCGTCGGGCACAGTGATCCACTGAGGTGTGTCGCACCGACATGCCCCACCGACCTCGGAGGAGCCGACATGCAACGCGTCAAGAAGATCCTGTTGTGGGTCCTCGTCGCGTTCGCGGCCTACGCGATCATCACCTCCCCCGACCAGGCTGCCGACATCCTCAAGACCTCAGGGTCGATCCTCGCCGACGGCGTGCGCAGCATCGGCACGTTCTTCGACGCGTTGCTCGGCCGGAGCTAGCCGGGAGCTCGCGTGCCCGTCCCGAGGCGCCGCCACGACGAGCTCGACCGCTACCTGCTCGACGGGGAGCGCCTCGTCACCGCCGTCCACCAGCACTGGGGCAAGGTCGCCGAGCCCGTGGCCTCCGCCGTGGCCGGGCTCGTCGTCGCCCTGTGGGTGGACGTCAAGGTCGACGCGTCGTTCGGGTGGTTCAGCACGCTGGTGTGGTGGCTGTGGTTCGTGCTCGTCGCCCGGATGGCCTACCGGCTGGCCGAGTGGCGCCACGACTGGTTCGTCGCGACCGACAAGCGCCTGCTCCTCTTCTACGGCTTCATCACCCGCAAGGTCTCGATGATGCCGCTGATGAAGGTCACCGACATGTCCTTCGAGCGCACCGTGCCGGGACGCATCCTGGGCTATGGCCGGTTCGTCATGGAGTCCGCCGGCCAGGACCAGGCCCTGCGCGAGGTCAACTGGGTCCCGCAGCCCGACCACAACTACCGCGCCATCTGCGCCGAGATCTTCGGCGTCCCTGACCAGGAGCGAGCGGAGGACGACGAGCGTCGCTGGGAACACGACGAACGTTGGGACACAGGCGATTTCGGCCCCACACCCGGGCGCGACGAGGCACCCCGGCCGCCACGCGGCATACCCGACCCGTATGCCGGGTGGGACGACGACCGCTATGGCGGCGACAACGGGCCGGGCGACGACGGCTCGGTCTACCGCTCCCCCGACCTGCGCGCGCGTGATCGTAGCGCCGACACGGGCCCCATCCCGATCCGCCCATGGCGCGACGCCGGCGATGACTAGGGCTAGTTTGGCGGGTGCGTAGTCGCGCCGAGGCGGCTGCGGGAGAGCCCGGAGGTCGCCCATGTCCGTGATGCGCACCAAGTCGATCGAGCAGTCGATCCGCGAGACCGACGAGCCCGAGTACCAGCTGAAGAAGAAGCTGACCGCCGTCGACCTCACGGTCTTCGGCATCGGCGTCATCATCGGCGCCGGCATCTTCACGCTGACCGGACGCGCCGCCGCCGACTACGCCGGACCCTCGATCGCGCTGTCATTCGTGCTCGCCGCCGTGTGCTGCGGGCTGGCGGCGCTCTGCTACGCGGAGTTCGCGTCCACCGTCCCGGTGTCGGGGTCGGCCTACACCTTCTCCTACGCCTCCCTCGGCGAGCTGGTCGCGTGGATCATCGGCTGGGACCTGCTGCTCGAGCTCATGCTCGGTGCGAGCGTCGTGGCCCAGGGCTGGTCGCAGTACGCAACCCTGTTCCTCGACAAGATCGGCATCACCGTGCCGGAGTCGGTGGCCCCGGGGTCGAGCTTCGACCTGCCCGCGTTCGTCCTCGTGGCCGCGTTGACGGCGCTCATCGCCATCGGGATCAAGGAGTCGCTGCGGGTCAACCTCGTGCTCGTCGGGGTCAAGCTGTTCATCGTCCTGTTCGTGATCTTCGCCGGCCTGGGGTACGTCAACACCGCCAACTACGACCCGTTCATCCCGCCGGCCGAGGCCGGCGAGCAGGTGTCCGGCCTCACGGCGCCGCTCATCCAGGTCCTGTTCGGCATGACACCGTCGACCTACGGCGTGCTCGGCATCGTCGCCGGGGCGTCGATCGTCTTCTTCGCCTACATCGGCTTCGATGTCGTCGCCACCACGGCCGAGGAGGCCAAGAACCCCCAGCGCGACCTGCCGATCGGCATCATCGCCTCGCTGGTGATCTGCACGATTCTCTACGTCGCGACGACGCTCGTCATCACCGGGATGGTGAAGTACAGCGAGATCGACCCGAAGGCGGCCCTGGCGTCGGCGTTCGAGTCGGTGGGCAAGCCGGGCTTCGCCACCCTCATCGCCGCTGGTGCCGTCGCCGGCCTCATGACCGTCGTCATGACGCTCATCATCGGTGCGACGCGCGTGACCTTCGCGATGTCGCGCGACTGGCTGCTGCCGCCGGCCCTGGGACGCACCAACGCCAAGACCGGCACGCCCGTACGGCTCACGCTGATCATCGGCACCGTCGTCGCCCTCGTCGCCAGCTTCACCCCGATCGGCAAGCTCGAGGAGATGGTGAACATCGGCACGCTGTCGGCGTTCGCGCTCGTGTCGTTCGCGGTGCCGGTGCTGCGCAAGCGGCGGCCGGACCTCAAGCGGGCGTTCCGGGTGCCGTTCTCGCCGGTCCTGCCGGTGCTGGCCGCGCTCATCAGCATCTACCTCATGCTGAACCTGTCGGTCGAGACCTGGCTGCGGTTCCTGGTGTGGATGGCCATCGGCTTCGTCATCTACTTCACCTACGGCTACCGCAACAGCCGCCTCGCCGGCCGCGCCAAGGAAGGCGAGACCCCCAGCCTCACCAGCACCTGACGCACCTCCTTGCGTCTGCGAGTTTGGTCGCTGGAGCCGCCATATCCGCGGACGTTGCAGTCCCGCGCTTGCTTGCGTCCGCGCTTTTGGTCGCTGGAGCCGCCATATCCGCGGACGCAAGCAAGCCGCACGGGGTATGCCGCGTGGCCTAATCAGAGTGGCTCAGGCCCGCCAGCCGCGAGAGATCAGAACCTGTCGCAGAGCGCTGAAGAACGGCTCCGGGTCCACGCGCAACGTCAGCACCGACATGGGGAGCGCTGCATCTCCAGTGGCTTGCAGCTGCGCGAGCCGCACCTCATCTCGCATGGCGACATCAAGCGTCGTGCCCAGCCCCATTCACCTCCACGCAGACTCCATACTGCGCCCAGCGCACGTCGAGGTAGACGCGGCCGTTGGGGAGTCGGCGAACCTCTTGACGGGTTGGCTCGGGCAACCCGCGTCTTCGGCATTCGGCAGCGAAGTCCAGCTCATTGAGCGACTGGACACCTCCCATGATGTCGGCGAGTACGGAGGTGAGGGCCCTCCGAAACTCGTGTCTCTTGACGCGGGCCAACTCGAGGGCAACATCGTCGGCGCGCACGAGCCGCTGCTGGATGGGCATGACGAGACACAGGGCTGCTTGTCGCGGGGAACGGGCCCACAGTGCTGCCTGCAGGGTGGCGACTGCACGCGTGCTCCGAGGCAGCCCGACCTCGATCGTGTCGTCAAGGGTCCAGCGCCGCGTTTCATGGAGCACGACACAGCCCGGGATGTCCTTTCTAGGTTCCAGCTTGCGTCGGCTCTTCGGCACCCAGATGTGGATTCGCGGCTCGTCGAAGCCCTTCAGCCCGTCAACCTCGAGCGAGGTCACTCCCCCGAGACGAGCGCCGGCGCCGACCTGCATCAGGGCTGCCCGCAACGCCGCCTCGCCCGACAACGGGCCGTTGTGCAGGACCACGCCGCGATGCGGGATGGCATGCCACCGGTCCGCCCGGACCTGCGCTCGTCGACGCCCCCTCGAGATGCCCAATGCGGGCAGCTCGGAAAGGCGGACTACTTCGGCAGTTGCATTCGAACCTGAGCTCATTCGGACACCGCACACCGATCCCCGTTCACCCGACCACCCCGGGACCGACCCCCTGTGGACAACTCCGCCACATGCGGGGGCCTGGGGACGGAGTCAGCCGCGCGGCATACCTGCTGCGTCCGCGGTTTTGGCACCTCCCGCAACCAAATCCGCGGACGCAAGCAAGGGCGGCCGGGGGTCAGAGGGCCTTGATGATGTCCTCGACCCGTTCCTTGGCGTCGCCGAAGAGCATCTGGCTGTTGTCCTTGAAGAACAGCGGGTTCTGCACACCGGCATACCCGGTCGCCATCGAGCGCTTGAACACCACGACGTCCTTGGCCTTCCACACCTCGAGCACCGGCATGCCCGCGATCGGACTGGTCGGCTCCTCCGACGCGGCCGGGTTGACCGTGTCGTTGGCGCCGATCACCAGCACCACGTCGGTGTCGGGGAAGTCGTCGTTGATCTCGTCCATCTCCTCGACGATGTCGTAGGGAACCTTGGCCTCGGCGAGCAGCACGTTCATGTGCCCGGGCAGCCGCCCCGCGACCGGGTGGATGCCGAACCGCACGTCGACCCCGCGGTCGCGCAGCTTCTTCGTGAGGTCGGCCACGGGGTACTGCGCCTGCGCCACCGCCATGCCGTAACCCGGTGTGATGACAACGGATTTCGCGTCCTTGAGCAGCTCGGCGACGTCCTCGGCGTTGGTCTCACGGTGCTCGCCGTAGTCCTTGTCGTCGCCGAGCGACACCTCCTGGCCGAACCCGCCGGCGATGACCGAGATGAACGACCGGTTCATCGCCTTGCACATGATGTAGCTCAGGATCGCACCGGACGACCCGACGAGCGCACCAGTGACGATGAGCAGGTCGTTGCCGAGCATGAAGCCCGCCGCGGCGGCCGCCCACCCCGAGTACGAGTTGAGCATCGACACCACGACCGGCATGTCGCCGCCACCGATCGAAGCGACCAGGTGCCACCCGAACGCCAGCGCGATCACCGTCATCGCGAGCAAGGCCCAGAGGGCGTGCGTCTGCACATAGACGACGAGCAGCACCACCGACACGATGACGGCGAGCAGGTTGAGCCAGTGCCGCGCCGGCAGCATCAGCGGCGAGGACTTGATCCGGGCCGACAGCTTGAGGAACGCCACGATCGACCCGGTGAACGTCACCGCGCCGATGAACACCCCGAGGAACACCTCGACCGAGTGCACCGTGTCGCTCGCGTCGCCGGCGGTGATGTGCGAGTTGAAGCCCACCAGCACCGCCGCCAAGCCAACGAACGAGTGCAGCATCGCCACGAGCTCGGGCATCTGGGTCATCTCGACGACCCGCGCGCGCCACAGCCCGATGGACCCGCCGATCGCCATCGCGACGAGGATCAGCAGCAGCGTGACGATGCCGTTGCTCGCCTGCGACACCGCCAGCCAGATCGTCGCGAGCAGTGCGATGACCATGCCGGTGACGCCAAAAGCGTTGCCCTCCTTGGCTTTCTCGTGTTTCGAGAGGCCGGCCAGGGAGAGGACGAAGAGGACGGCGGAGACGATGTATGCCGCCTGGACGACGTTCGTGGTCGCGGTGCCTGCCATGGTGGTCGCCTCAGTCCTTCCGGAACATCTGGAGCATGCGGCCGGTGACCGCGAACCCGCCGAAGATGTTGATGCTCGCGATGACGATGCCGACGAACGCGACGACCTGCACCACCGTCGAGTCGCTGCCGACCTGCAGGATGGCGCCGACCAGGATGATGCCGCTGATCGCGTTGGTCTCCGACATCAGGGGCGTGTGCAGCGCGTGCGCGACGTTGGAGATGACGTAGAACCCGACGATCACCGCGAGCGCGAAGACCGTGAAGTGGCCGAGGAACACCGCCGGAGAGTTGGCCGCGACAAACGCGAACAGCAGTGCCGCCACGGCCATCACGGCGTACTTCACGCGCGGGTCGCGCGGCTTCGTCTCCGGCTTCTCCGGCCTCTCCGCAGCGCCGGCCCCGGCAGGCTCGGCGCTGGTTCCAGCACCACCCGCTGCCGGCGCCGGTGCGGCACTCACCGAAACCGCCGGTGGCGGCCACAGGGTCTCGCCGTCGCGGCATACCGTCATCCCCCGCACGACCGGGTCCTCGAGGTCGAGCACCAGCCGGCCGTCCTTGCCGGGCGTGAGCAGCTTCATCAGGTTGACGAGGTTGGTGGAGTAGAGCTGGCTGGCCTGGGTCGGCAACCGCCCGGGCAGGTCCGTGTAGCCCAGGATGATGACGCCGTTCGGCGTGACCACCCGTTCGTCGGGCAGCGACCCGGCGACGTTGCCGCCGTTGGCCGCAGCCATGTCGACGACCACCGACCCGGGCTTCATCGCCGCGACCATCTCCTCGGTGATCAGCCTCGGCGCGGGCTTGCCGGGGATCAGCGCGGTCGTGATGACGATGTCGGCGACCTTGGTCTGCTCGGCGTAGAGCTCGGCCGCGCGCCGGTTGAAGTCCTCGCCCATCTCCTTGGCGTACCCGGTCGCCGACGGGCCCTCGTCCTCGAGCCCCTCGATCCGCAGGAACTGCGCGCCCATTGACTCAACCTGTTCGGCCACCTCGGGCCGCGCGTCGAACGCCCGCACCACCGACCCGAGACTGCCCGCCGTGCCGATCGCCGCCAGGCCCGCAACCCCGGCACCGACGACCAGCACGTTCGCCGGGGCCACCTTGCCGGCCGCCGTCACCTGCCCACCGAAGGTCGCGCCGTACTCGTTTGCCGCCTCGATCACCGCGCGGTAGCCGCCGATGTTGGCCATCGACGACAGCACGTCCAGCGACTGCGCGCGCGAGATCCGGGGCACGGCATCCATCGCCAGCGCCGTCACCCCCGCACCCGTCAGTCGCTCCACCAGACCCGGGTTGATCGCCGGCGAGATGAGGCAGGCGATCGTCGTGCCCGGTTGGAGCAGCGCGATCTCGTCGTCACTCGGCGGGTTGACCTTGAGCACGATGTCGCTGCGCCACGCCTCCGGGCCGTCGACCACCGACGCGTCGGCCGCGGCATACGCCTCGTCGCTGAAGGCGGACTGGGCGCCGGCGCCCTGCTCGATCGCCACCTCGTAACCGAGCGCGCGCAGCTGCTCGACCGTCTTGGGCGTGGCGGCAACCCGGGTCTCACCGGGCTTGGACTCTGCTGGGACACCGATGCGCACAGCTGCTCCCGTCGTTGGAAGGCGCGTTCGGGTGACAACCTATTGGGTCACCCGGGCGGGCTCGCGTCGATGTGAGCACGGTCGCGCCCGCCGTCCCAGGTGGTGGACGACGGGCGCGAGGTATGCCGTGTGGCCGGCGACCGCGAGCGGGTCGCCTGACGCTGTCCTGCGCGACGCAGGGTGCGTCTCTCAGAAGAGGCCGAACGCGATCAGGGCCATCAGGGCGATGAGCGTGATGGCTCCGAGGAACAGGCCGCCGCCGATGTCGCGCTGGGACTCGGCGTAGGGGCGGTCGCTGTGCAGGTAGTCGTGGGGGTAGTGCTGGGCGCGCTGTGCGGCGCGGGTGCGAGTGCTGGAGTTGGTCACTGGAACTCGCCTCCTTTCATTACGATACGCATCGTATCGTATCGCCGCTGCTCGATGCAAGCTCGGGGGCGCCGGAGTGCCGATGTGGGCACTCCTGCGCCCCAACTCCCGCACGGCGTGCGGAGGCGTTAGGAGGTGGCGCCGCCCACGTCGCCGTGCGGCACGGGCTGACCGAGGCGACCGGCCTGGAAGTCGTCGAACGCCTTGGCCACCTCGGCCTTGGTGTTCATGACGAACGGTCCGGCCCAGGCGACGGGCTCGCGGATCGGGAGGCCGCCGAGGACGACGACGTCCAGCCCCGCGGCATACCGCTCCTGCTGCGTCTGCGCAGCCGACATGCGGATCGCGTCGCCGGCGCCGAAGACGGCGAGCTGACCGGGGCCGACGGGGGTCTGGTTCGGGCCGACGAAGCCGTCGCCGCTCATGACATAGACGAGCGCGTTGAAGTCGCGCCGCCACGGCAGCACCAGCTCACCACCGGGGGAGACGGTCGCGTGCACCATCGCCATCGGCGTGTGCGTCGCGCCGGGACCGGAGACGCCGCCCACCTCACCGGCGATGACGCGCAGCAGCGAGCCACCGTCGGCCGACGTCACGAGGCCGACCTCGCTCGAGCGCAGGTCCTGGTAGGCCGGCGGCTTGAGCTTGTCGACCTTGGGCAGGTTGACCCACAGCTGGAACCCGTGGAACAGCCCACCGCTCACGACCAGGTGCTCCGGCGGGGCCTCGATGTGCAGGATGCCCGAGCCGGCGGTCATCCACTGGGTGTCGCCGTTGGTGATCGAGCCACCGCCACCATAGGAGTCCTGGTGGTCGAAGACGCCGTCGATGATGTAGGTGACGGTCTCGAAGCCGCGGTGCGGGTGCCACGGGGTGCCCTTGGGCTCGCCCGGCGCGTACTCGACGGCGCCCATCTCGTCCATGTGGATGAAGGGGTCGAGGTCGCGCAGGTCCACCCCGGCAAAGGCGCGTTTGACCGGGAACCCTTCTCCCTCAAAGCCTTCCGGCGCCGTCGTGATGGCGCGGACAGGTCGCTGCTGCGCGGCCGGCGACACCGCTGGCACGCGGGGCAGGACGGTCAGGTCGGGGACGGTGACGGCTGGCATGGCTCGCTCCTCAGATCGTTGCAGTTTCAACTATCCTCGGAACGCGTCGGCGGGTCAACCCATTCCCGCCCCTCGTCTGCACCCACCCAGGGTGCGCTCAGGGTGCGGTGAGGCCCAGCTCGGCGACCGACTTCTCGCGCATCTCGACCTTGCGCACCTTGCCCGTCACGGTCATGGGGAACTCGTCGACCACCATGACGTAGCGCGGGATCTTGTAGTGCGCCAGCTTGCCCGTCGCGAACTCGCGCACCGCTGCGGCGTCGAGTGCCGCCGCCCCCTCACGCATCCGGATCCAGGCGCACAGCTCCTCGCCGTACTTCTCGTCCGGCACCCCGATCACCTGGGCGTCGAGGACGTCTGGGTGCGTGTAGAGGAACTCCTCGATCTCGCGCGGGTAGATGTTCTCGCCGCCGCGGATCACCATGTCCTTGATGCGGCCGGTGATCTGGACATAGCCGTCCTCGTCCATGACCGCGATGTCGCCGGTGTGCATCCACCCGTCGACCAGCACCTCGTCGGTCTTGTCCTGCTGCTCCCAGTAGCCGAGCATCACCGAGTAGCCCTTGGTGCAGAACTCCCCCGGCGTGCCGTGTGGCACGGTCTCGCCCGTGACCGGGTCGACGACCTTGATCTCGAGGTGCGGCATGACCCGCCCCACCGTGCCGACCTTGCGCTCGAACGAGTCGTCACGCCGCGTCTGGGTCGACACCGGCGACGTCTCGGTCATGCCGTAGCAGATCGTCATCTCGTCGATGCCGGCGTCGATCAGCTTGCTCATCATCGTTGCAGGACAAGGGGATCCGGCCATGATGCCTGTGCGCACCGACGTTAAGTCGTATGCCGCGAGGTCGGGCTGGGACCACTCGGCGATGAACATCGTGGGGACGCCGTAGAGGCTCGTCACCTTCTCGTCGGACGTCGCCTTGAGCGTCGCGGTGGGGTCGAACCCCGGCGCCGGGATCACCATGACCGAGCCGTGGGTGGTGGCCGCGAGGTTGCCCATGACCATGCCGAAGCAGTGGTAGAAGGGCACGGGGATGTTGATGCGGTCGTCCTGGGTGTAGCCGCAGATCTCGCCGACGAAGTAACCGTTGTTGAGGATGTTGCGGTGGCTCAGGGTCGCACCCTTGGGGAACCCCGTGGTGCCCGACGTGTACTGGATGTTGATCGGGTCGTTAGGGTCGAGCCCACGCTGGACCTGCGCCACGGACTCGCTGCCGACCTCCTCGGCGCGCACGAGCAGGTCGTCCCACGACGACTGCCCGAAGACCCACGCATTCCGCACGCCCGGGACCGCGCCGGAGCCGCGCACCTCATCGAGCATCGCCACGTAGTCGCTGGTCTTGAACGACGGCGCCAGGAAGACGTGGGCGATCCCGGCCTGCTTCAGCACGTACTCAAGCTCGTGGGTGCGGTAGGCCGGGTTGATGTTGACCAGGATCGCGCCGATCTTCGCGGTGGCGTACTGCACCACCGTCCACTCGGCCCGGTTCGGCGACCAGATGCCGACCCGCTCACCCTTCTCGACGCCGGCGGCGAGCAGCGCCCGGGCGAGCCGGTCGACCTCACCGGCGAACTCGGCATACGTCCACCGGATCCCCTGCTGGACGTCGACGAGCGCCTCGCGGTCGCCGAAGCGAGCCGCGGTCTCGTCCAGGTTGTCCGGGATGGTCTGCTCGAGCAGAGCTGGTTCGGTCTCGCCCACGGCGTGTGACAGCGTCGTCATGGCGCCATTGCACCCCGGTTCGGCGTGGGGGGCAATGTCCAGTTCGGCCAGCGGTCGAGTGGACCGGCTGGCCGGTCAGGACAGGAACAGGTCGGGCGCCAGACCCTCGTCCCTCCCGGTCACGGAGTAGGTTGCGAAGTCCGTGACACCGCGCTCGCGCAGCAGCGCCTCGTCGATGAGGGTGCGCCCGTTGAGGACCTGACCATCCGTGGTGAGCACCTCGTAGGCCGCGTCGGCGACGATGTCGGGCTTGCGGCTGACCGCCACCATCTGGTCGCCGCCGGGGAGGTTGCCGATGGCGTCCGTCGCGACCAGGGTGGCCGGCCACAGGCAGGTGGACGAGACGCCCTTCTGACCGAGCTCGTGTGCGAATCCCGTTGCGGCGAGGGTCATTCCATACTTCGCCATGGTGTATGCCGGGTGGCCGGCGAACCAGCGCGGGTCCAGGTTGATGGGCGGGCTGAGGGTGAGAACCTTGGGGTCCGGGCTGGCCAACAGGTGCGGGATCGCGGCACGGGTGAGCATGAAGGTGCCGCGTACGTTGACGTCCTGCATGAGGTCGTAGCGCTTGGGCTCGAGCTCGGCGGTGCCGCTGAGGTTGAGCACGCTGGCGTTGTTGACCACGATGTCGATCCCGCCGAACTCGCTCACCGTCCGCTCCACCGCCTCGGCGATGGTCGCGTCGTCGCGGATGTCACCGACCACGGCGAGCGCCCGGCCGCCAGCGGCCTCGATCGCCTCGGCAGCGGTGTGGATGGTGCCGGCCAGGCGCGGATCGGGCTGGTCCGTCTTGGCGATGACCGTGACGTTCGCGCCGTCTCGGGCCGCCCGGGTCGCGATCGCGAGGCCGATGCCCCTGCTGCCGCCGGACATGAGGATGGTCTTGCCTGCCAGGGTTGTCGCCATGCCCGCAGCCTAGTTACCGAGCGGTAACCGCGGAACCGGCGACGGCGGTGGCCCTCGTCACCGTCGAGCTAGTCCTGGGTGCGCGACCCGCCGGCGTCCGTTGCCTGCCCGGCAGCCTTGAGCTCGGCGGCCTCGAGACGG
This sequence comes from Actinomycetes bacterium, assembly GCA_023420415.1. Taxonomy (GTDB): domain Bacteria; phylum Actinomycetota; class Actinomycetes; order Actinomycetales; family Dermatophilaceae; genus Pedococcus. The sequence continues at coordinate 148,007 of JAEZWF010000042.1, forward strand.
GCTGCCGCGATGATCTGCTCGGCCTGCGCATGCGCGGCCGCCACCACCCGGTCCGCCGCGGACTGCGAGCTGCGCAACAGGGTGAACTCGAGGTCGTGCGTCGGCTCGGCCGACGGCTCCGCGGCATGCCGCCCAGGCGGCTGGTCCAGCCCGTCGAGCACCCGCTCGAGCTCCACGTGGAACTGCCCGAGAGCGGCGTCGACGTCACGACCCAGCGCCCGCACCAGGTCCCTCGCCTCCTCGAGCGCACGCTGACCGGCCTGGGACGAGCCACGCACGTCGAGCTCGGCCGAGGCCAGCACGTCCAGGGCCGCGAGCGCAGTCAGCTCCTGCGCCTCGCGCGGCGACGCGACCTCGTCGAGGACCCGCACACCGGGCTCCCGTACACCGGGCTCCCGCACGCCGGTCGCCACGGCCGACTCGTCGGCGGGCGTAGCCACCGAGACGGCGGGCGCAGCCACCGGGACGGCAGGCGCAGCCACCGGGACGGCGGGTGCGGTGCCACCGGCGGCGGCCTCGGCGTTCGCGGCCACCTCCTCGGTCATCGACACGGTCGTGCGCAGCTCGGTCTCGCGGACGAACAGCACTGCCACGAAAGCGATGGCGGCGAACACCGCACCGATGAGGAAGATGTGCCCGGTGGCGTCGCCGTAGGCAGCGCGGACGATCCCCTGGATGGGCGCGGGCATGTCCTTGATGTCCAGCGTTCCGGTGCCGCCGCCTCGCTGGGCGGCGGCCGCAGCTGCCGGTCCGAGCTTGGCCAGACCGGCCGCGATGTTGTCGCGGACGCCGTTGGCCAGGATGGCGCCGAGCACCGAGACGCCCATCGCACCACCGAGGGTGCGGAAGAATGCGATGCTCGCCGAGGCCGCGCCGATGTCGCGCACGTCCACCGAGTTCTGCACGGCGAGCACGAGGTTCTGCATCATCGACCCCATCCCGATGCCGAGCAGCGCCATCGCGACGCCGATCTGCCACAGCGGGGTCTGGTGGTCGAGCTGGCCGAGCCACACCATGCCCGCGGTGAGGAACACCCCGCCGCCGACGATGATGCCCTTCCACCGGCCGGTCCTGCTGACGAACCGGCCGCCCAGGGTCGATGCCACGAGCAGCGCGCCCATGAGCGGGATGGTCAGCAGCCCGGCGTGGGTGGGCGAGTAGCCGCGCGAGACCTGGAAGTACTGGGTGAGGAAGGTGGTGCCGCCGAACATCGCGACCCCGACCGACACGCTGGCGATGATCACCAGGGCCGTCGTCGTGTTGCGCAGCAAGCGAATCGGGATGATCGGCTCAGCCGCCCGCAGCTCCACCGCGATGGTGAGCACCAGGCCGAGGAGCGTGCCGCCGAGGTACCACGCGGTCTCCAGGGACCACCAGGGGAAGTCGTGCCCGGCGAAGGTCACCCACAGCAGCGGCAGCGACGACGTGACCGCGATGAGCACGGCGCCGAGGTAGTCGATCTTCGGCATCCGCCTCGGGGTGGTGATGTGCAACGTCCGCTGCAGGACGACCATCGCGATGACCGCCAGCGGCACACAGACGTAGAACGTCCAGCGCCAGCCGAGACCACTGTCGACGATGAACCCGCCGAGAAGGGGACCACTCACGGTCGAGACGGCCATGACGGCACCCATGTACCCGGCATACCGGCCGCGCTCGCGCGGAGCGATCATCGCGCCCATGATCGACTGGGTGAGCGCGGTGAGGCCGCCCATGCCGACGCCCTGCACGACGCGACAGGCGATGAGGAACCCGACACTGTGCGCGAGCCCGGCCGCCATCGAGCCGAGGACGAAGACGGCGAGCGACAGCTGGACTAGCAGCTTCTTGCTGAACAGGTCGGACAGCTTGCCCCAGATCGGGGTGGTGACCGTGGTCGCGAGCAGCGATGCGGTGATGACCCAGGTGTACTGACGCTGGGTGCCGTTGAGGTCGCCGATGATGGTGGGCAGCGCCGTCGAGACGATCGTGCTGCTGATGAGGGCGGTGAACAGGCCGGCGAGCAGGCCGGTCATCGACTCGAGGATCTGGCGGTGCGACATCTCCCCCGATTCCTCGGGGGTCCGCGCGACGGTGGCGGTGGGAGCAGTGGCTGACATCAGTGGCTTTCCGTGGTGGGCGTGGCGTCGTGGGCGGGCAGGCGTTCGGCGCGGGCGATGGCGCGTTCGAGCTCGAGCAACAGGTGCGGCATCCGTGCGAGGTCGCGGGCCGGTATGCCGGCGAGCTCGGGGGCGAGCCGGGCGGCGGCCTCGCGGTGCACGCGTTCGAGGTGGGCGGTGCCCGCGTCGGTGAGGGCGATGTGACAGGCCCGGGCGTCGACCTCGTCCTTGCGCCGGGTCACCAACCCGTCCTCCTCGAGCCGGGCGATGACCCGGCTCACGACCGAGGGAGCCACGCCCGTGGCGACCGCGAGGTCACCCGGGCGGTCGTGACCGTCACCGCGGGCCAGGGCCTTCAGCACGGCCAGTGGGGTGCTGGAGGTGCCGCTCTCCTCCTGCAGACGGCGGCCGATGGCCCGGCTCGTGCGGATGAGCGCCGAGAGCGAGGACAGCACCGCGGCGACGTCGTCGACGTCGACCGGGACGGTCGCCGGCCGGGTGGCGGTGGCGGTCATGGGGACTCCTTTGGTTGCTGAACGCAACCATAATCCCCATTAGTTGCTCAATGCAACTTGTATGCCGCGGGGCCGGCCGACCCATCGACGTCGCCCCGATGCGTCGTCGCGAACTGTGGGGAGAAGTTCGCCTGCGCTGGAAAGGTTCCCGGCACTGGCGAACTTTGGGCCACAGTTCGCCGGGCACCTCGGGCACCCCGGACACCTCGGGCCCAGTGGCGCCAGGGCTGGCTCAGGACGCGGCGTCGTTGAGCTTGCGCAGCAGCCGGGCGAACTCGGCCACGTCACTGGCCTCCCACCCGGCGACCTGCGAGCGCAGCCGCTCCCGCCGCCCGGCGAAGGTGCGCTCCAGCGCCTCCGCACCCTGGGTCGTCAGCCGCACCTGACGGGCGCGGGCGTCGTCGGGGTCGGGGATCCGCTCGATGAGGCCGAGCTCCTCGAGGGTCGTGAGGTTGCGGCTCGCCGTGGACTTGTGCAGCCCCAGCACGTCGGACACCTCGCCGCCGCGCACTCCCCCGCTGCTCGCGGCGAGGTCACGGACGGTGACCAGCACGGCATACCCGGCGGTGTCGAGGTCTGGGTGCACCTCGGCCGCGATGCGTTGCTGCGCGCTGCGGGCGCGACGCATCAGGCGGGTGAGCTCGGTCTCGAGTTCGCCGACGGGTGAACGGGGCATTGCCCGAGCCTAAGTGAGTCGCGGCTCACATCGCGGGTTCCCCCTCAACTTTCCCGTGGCACCCCCATGACATTCGACCCCTGCGGCGTCGGCGGGCGGCAATACGGTGGCCCCATGGCCGACCCCACCACAGCGACCCGTCCCGGCACCGACCTCCCCGACGGCTACCGGCCCTGGCCGGCCCTGTGGGCCATGGTGATCGGCTTCTTCATGATCCTCGTCGACTCGACCATCGTGTCGATCGCGACGCCGGCGATCATGCGGGGGCTCGACGCAGGGGTCGACTCGGTGCTGTGGGTCACCAGTGCCTACCTCTTGGCGTATGCCGTGCCGTTGCTGATCACGGGCCGGCTCGGCGACCGAGTGGGGCCCAAGAACCTCTACCTCGCCGGGCTGGCCGTCTTCACGCTCGCGTCGTTGTGGTGTGGGCTGACGAACAGCATCACCGAGCTCGTCGTCGCGCGAGTGGTGCAGGGGGTGGGCGCCTCGATGATGACGCCGCAGACGATGGCCGTGATCACGCGGACGTTCCCGGCGGCCTCGCGCGGGCAGGCGATGTCGCTGTGGGGAGCCACCGCCGGCGTCGCGACGCTCGTCGGCCCGCTGCTCGGTGGCGTGCTCGTCGACGGGCCGGGGTGGGAGTGGATCTTCTTCATCAACGTGCCCGTGGGGCTCATCGCGTTCGCGCTCGCGTGGCGGTTGGTGCCGACCCTGCAGACCCACTCGCACTCCTTCGACCTCGTCGGCGTGGCCCTGTCGGCGGTCGGCATGTTCCTGCTGGTCTTCGGCATCCAGGAGGGTGAGACCTACGACTGGGGCACGATCACCGGGTTCATCACGGTCAAGCGGCTCATCGTGGCCGGCATCGTCGTCATGGCGGTCTTCGTGTGGTGGCAGAGCCGGATCAAGCGGGAACCGTTGGTGCCGTTGGGCATCTTCCGCGACCGCAACTTCTCGCTGTCCAACCTCGCCATCACCACGGTGGGTTTCGCGATCACGGCGTTCGCCTTCCCCTTCACGCTCTTCGCCCAGCTGGTGCTCGGACTCAGCCCGACCCGGGCGGCGCTGCTCACCGTCCCCACAGCGGTCGTGTCGGTCATCGTGGCGCCGTTCGTGGGGCGGCTCGTGGACCGGATGCACCCGCGGGTCATCACAACCTTCGGGTTCGTCGTCGGGGTGCTGGCGTTCTGGTGGCTGAGCCGGTCGATGACGGCCGGTGCACCCGCGTGGCACCTCCTAGGCCCGATGGCGCTCGTCGGCCTCGGGACCTCGACGATGTTCGCCCCCCTCGCAGCGACCGCGACCCGCAACCTGCCACTCTCCTCGGCCGGTGCCGGCTCGGGCATCTACAACACCACGCGCCAGGTGGGGGCGGTCCTCGGCTCGGCTGCCATCGCAGCGGTCATCGAGGCCCGGCTGCGAGCCAACCTCGGTGATGCCGCGGCCGGGTCCGGGGGCATGGCGAGCGCGGCCGGGGTGAAGCTGCCACCGCAGGTCGCCGACGGGTTCGCGACCGCCATGTCGCAGGCCATGCTGCTGCCTGCGGGGGTGCTCGTCATCGGGCTGGTCGTCGTCGTCTTCCTCGCCAAGCCCTCCCACCGCTGAGCCGTGGCGCGCAAACCCCTGCTGCGCTTCACCGGTGAGATCGCCGGGGCCGGCTCGACGTCCGGGGTGCGCCTGGTGGTGGGACGCTGGGACGAGTCACCCTTGGGCGCCTTCGCCGACGTGATGGTGCAGGACTCGTCCGGGCACCGCACCCTGCTCGCGCCGACCGACGAGGTGGCCGAGTTCGTCTCTGCCACCTACGTCTTCGACGAGGTCGTGGTGTGCCCGGTGGTCGCCGAGGTCGCGCGAGGGGGCTGGCAGGTGCTCGCCGGTGACCTGCTCGACGTGGCGCTGGAGGTCGGCGGGCGTATGCCGCTGGGCTGGGTGCTGCGCGTCCCGCCCGCCCGGCTGGCGACGAGCCGCGCCTTGGCCACCGCGGCCGACCCGGTGGCTCGGGTGCTGCTGCGCGGGGTGCGCACCCGCGGCTCGGCCGGTGGAGGGCGGCGTGAGTGGTACGGCGCGGTCGACCAGCACCGCGTCACCGGGCTCGTGGGGCGCTGGCGCGGGCTCGACCTCGGGGTCCTGGCACCCGTCGACCCGCCGTGCGACTTCGGCTTCTCCTCCACGCCCACGACGCCGTCGGTCACGAGCGTGACGACGACGATCCGTCTCTGAGCGGCTAGGGCAGGCGGCGGTGCCCTCGGGTCAGGGCCAGGGGCAGCAGCAGCCAGAACAGCAGGAAGAAGACGGCCGCACCCCCGACCGCCGTGATCGCTGCCGTCGTGCCGACCACGACGGAGAAGATGAGCGCCAGGACCGACGCGACGGTCACGGCCAGGACCAGCAGGCCCGCCTTGGCGATCCGGTCGCCCCAGGTCACCAGGGTTGTCTTCGCGTGCCGCCGGAACAGCGCCCGGTGCATGGCGACGGGCGCCACCAGCAACCCCGTCGCCGCGACCGACAGCACCACCGTCCAGAGGTAGAGCTGGCGCTGTCCGTCGGTGAGGGACTGGAACCGCTGCTGGAACGGCAGTGTCAGCAGGAAGCCGGACAGCAGCTGCACCCCGGTCTGGGTGACCCGCAGCTCCTGGAGCAGCTCGTTCCAGTTCCGGTCCGAGCGCTCTGCCGGTGTCTCGTGGCGATCACCCGGGCCCGGCTCGACCTGCTCTGCTGCACCTCCCATGGCAGACCACTCTGGCCCAGGTCGACGCACTACGCGAGGTGCGCGGGCACGCGAACTGTGCCGGACGGCATACGGGATGGTCCGCCGCACGCGACCCGCCCACTGACACACTGGCGTCGTGCGCCGAATCACCCAGTCCCGCAAGCTGCACCAGGTCCGCTACGACGTGCGCGGGCCGATCCTCGTCGAGGCCCAGCGGCTCGAGGCCGAGGGGCACAAGATCCTCAAGCTCAACATCGGCAACCCCGAGCCGTTCGGGTTCGAGGCGCCCGACGCGATCCTGCAGGACATGGTCCACCACCTGCCGACGTCGCAGGGGTACAGCGACTCGCGCGGCATTTACTCGGCCCGGACCGCGGTGGCGCACTACTACCAGTCGCGCGGGCTGACCGACACCCACGTCGACGACGTCTTCATCGGCAACGGTGTCTCCGAGCTGATCTCGATGGTGCTGACCGCGTTCGTCGACGAGGGCAACGAGGTGCTCGTGCCGGCGCCGGACTACCCGCTGTGGACCGGGGCGGTGACGCTCGCCGGCGGCACGCCCGTGCACTATCGGTGCGACGAGGCGAACGGGTGGAACCCCGACCTCGAGGACATCGAGTCCAAGATCACCGAGAACACCCACGCGCTGGTCGTCATCAACCCCAACAACCCGACGGGCGCCGTCTACAGCGAGGAGACGGTGCGGGGTCTGGTCGACATCGCGCGGCGGCACGACCTGGTCCTGATGTCGGACGAGATCTACGAGAAGATCCTCTTCGGGGACGACGACGTGCAGCCGGTGCACCACCACACGGCGACGTATGCCGGTGACGACGTCCTGTGCCTCACCTTCAGCGGGTTGTCGAAGGCCTACCGGGTCTGCGGCTACCGCGCGGGGTGGGTGATGGTGTCGGGGCCGCGGGAGGCGGCGGCCGACTTCCTCGAGGGCCTGACCCTGCTGGCCAACATGCGGATGTGCGCGAATGTGCCCGGGCAGCATGCGATCCAGACGGCGCTCGGGGGCTACCAGTCAATTGAGGAGTACATCCATCCCGGTGGCCGGTTCTACGAGCAGAGCAAGCTCGCGTGGCGGCTGCTCAACGAGATCCCCGGGGTCTCGTGCGTCGAGCCGCACGGCGCGCTGTACTGCTTCCCGCGGCTCGACCCCGAGGTCTACCCCATCGAGGACGACCAGGCATTCGTCATAGACCTGTTGCGGGAGAAGAAGATCCTCGTCACGCACGGCACCGGGTTCAACTGGTTCGAGCCCGACCACTTCCGGCTCGTGACGCTGCCCGACACCGAGGTGCTGACCGAGGCGATCGGCCGGATCGGCGAGTTCCTCGAGACCCGCCGCCGCTGAAGTTCTCCACCCCGTCCTCAGGTGAGGGCTGCGACAAGCGCCCAGCCGGCGGCACAGGTCGCGAGCCCTGCGGCCAGGCTGCCAGCCACGTAGGCCACGGCGGTCCCGAGCGCCCCCTCCTGGGTCAGCCGCACCGCCTCGAACGAGAACGTCGAGAACGTCGTCAGCGCCCCACAGAAGCCGGTGCCCACCAGGGTGAGCAACCACGTCGGTGACGACCCGGCATACACGGCGCTCGCGACGCACCCCAACACGAACGAACCGGCGACGTTGACCGCGAAAGTCCCCCACGGCCACCGGGTTTCGTGTCGGCTCTGGATCCACAGGTCGGCGAGGTAGCGGGTCGGCGCCCCGATCGCTGCGCCGATGACGACCAGCAGTGCGCTCACGGCGTCACCTCCTCGCGCACGAGGAGACGCCGGGTCGCGACGATGGCGAGTCCGGTGACGGCGAGCCCGCCGACGAGAGTGAGCCCGAGGTATGCCGCGGCGGCGCCGACGTGCCCCGCGCGCAGCTGCTCGTGGAGGTCCAGTGCGAAGGTCGAGAAGGTCGTGAAGCCGCCCAGCACCCCGGTGCCGAGGAACGGGCGCACCAGCCTGGTCGGCGCCATGACCTCGATGACCACGACCATGAGGATGCCGAGGAGGAAGACGCCGAGCAGGTTGACGAGCAGGGTGCTCGTCGCGAATCCCCCTGTGCCGTGGGGCATCAGCTCAGCCAGCCCCCAACGGGCCAGCGCGCCGAGGGCACCCCCGGCCGCGACCACACCCAAGACGTCCGAGCGGCCGCGCAGGAGGTGGCGCAGCGCGAGGTGCTCGGCCGCGGCCCGGCGCGCCTCGGCGGCGGTGACGTCCGGGTCGATGGGCTCGCGGTCCCGCGGCGCCGGCTCGTGCGGGTGGGGTGGGCTCGACATGACCCGCCCACCGTCTCAGGCAACCCCGCTTCATGTCCCGCAACATGCCGTGCGCGGCGCTCGCACACGGCATGTTGCGGGACATGAAGGGCGGGATCGCCTCAGTGGGAGGCGGGCGCGCCCTCCTGCGGTGCGTGCGCGGGGAGGGCCCGGGCGACGGCTGCCCCGACCAGGAGCAGGACCACCAGCAGGGCGAGTGCCACCTGGAACGCCGGCCGGAACATCTCCACCGGCACCCGCGACGCGTGGGACTGCACGACCGAGAAGAACACCGACCCGACCACAGCCACACCCGCGGCGCCGGCCAGCTGACCGGTGGTGCTGAACAGCCCCGATGCCGAGCCGGCCTTGGCCACCGGCACGTCGGCCAGGGCAAACACACCGATCGGCGAGACCATGAGCCCGAAGCCCGCACCCGAGACGAGGAACGCCGGCAGGAACGTCCACACCGACGTCGACGCGTCGGCACCGTGCACCGTCACCGCCAGCAACACGGCACCAGCGGCCCACGTGACCGCGCCGAGCTGGAGGACGCGCCGCCCGATCCGGGGCGCCAGCACCGCGACCGCCAGCCCGGCGAAGACCGTCGTCGTCAGCGCGAACGGCATCCCGGCCAGCCCTGCCTTGAGCACCGACCAGCCGAGCCCGGCCTGCAGGTAGATCGTCTGGCACAGGAAGTAGGACGCCATTGCCATGAACAGCACCGCGTTCAGCACCGTGCCGGCGGCGAACCCACGCCCGCGGTAGAGGCTCAGCGCCACCAGCGGCTCACGTCCCGCCCGCTCGGCCCGCAGCTGCGCCCGCACGAAGCCGGCCAGCACGACCACACCCGCCGCCATCGCGGCATACACCCACGTCGGCCAGCCGAGCTCACGGCCGAGGGTCAGCGGGTAGAGCACCGCGAAGAGACCGGCAGCCAGCACCAGCACCCCGCGCACGTCGATCCGGGGAGCCACTGCCGCAACGGATTCCGGGACCCAGCGCAGAGCGGCCGCGATCGCGAGCGCCCCGAACGGCACGTTGATCAGGAAGATCGACCGCCACCCGAGACCCGCGACGTCGACCTCGGTCAGCACACCGCCGAGCACCGGCCCCAGCACCGCGGAGAGCCCGGCGAGCCCGGTGAACATGCCCATCGCCTTGGCGCGCTCCTCGGGCCGGTACATCACCTGCAGGCTCGAGAGCACCTGCGGGATCATTGCCGCCGCGGCCAGCCCCTGGAGCGCCCGGAACGCGACAAGCAGCTCGGCGTTGGGCGCGAACCCGCACGCCGCCGACGTCACCGTGAAACCCACCAGCCCGGCGAGGAACACCCGCTTGCGGCCGAAGAGGTCACCGAGCCGCGACCCGGTGATGAGACCCAGCGCAAAGGCCAGCGGGTAGGCCGCGACCATCCACTGCAGCTGGGTGGCGCTCGCCCTGAGACCGGCTTCGATGGTCGGCAGCGCGACGTTGACGACGGTCGTGTCGAGCAGCTCCATGGTCGAGGCCAGGAACAGGCTGAGCAGCGCGATGGTGCGCGCCCGCCCGGTTGGCAGCGGCCCGTGCCGACCCTCGCGTGTGGTGACGGATTCCGTTGCGGTGTATGCCGTGTTGCCTGCTTTCGGCGCCGCCTCGCGGGGCGCCGTGGTGGTCGTTGTCATGGTTCTCTCCCGGGTGGAGGTCTGGGGGACTTCGTCGGTCGCTGACGACGCTAGGGACCATTCCGGCCAGTTTCTGACCTGATGGTGGGAGACTCTTGATCCATGGCCAACACCAGCTCCCGCGCCCTGCGACTGCTCTCGCTGCTGCAGACCCACCGGTTCTGGCCCGGTGGCGAGCTCGCCGACCGGCTCGAGGTGTCAGAGCGCACGCTGCGCCGCGACATCGACCGCCTGCGCGAGCTCGGCTACCCCGTCAACGCGACCCGGGGCGCAGACGGCGGCTACCAGCTGGGCGCCGGTGCCGCCATGCCGCCGCTCACCGTCGAGGAGGACGAGGCGATCGCGATGGCCGTCGCCCTGGGCAACGCCGCCCACCAGGGCAGCGGGGCGCTCGCCGAGGCGTCACTGTCGGCGCTGTCCAAGGTGGTGCAGGTGCTGCCCGCCAAGCTCAAGCGACGCGCTGAGGCCCTGCGCAGCGTGACGGTCGACTCGCCCTTCGGCACGGCGCCGGAGGTCTCGGCCGAGGTGCTGTCGATCGTGGCGCAGACGATCCGCGACGAGGAGCGGTTGCGGTTCCGCTACACCGCCAAGGGCGGCGCCGCGGCCGGCGAGGACCTGGGCCGCCACGTCGAGCCGCACCAGCTCGTGACGGTCGGACGGCGCTGGTACCTCGCGGCATACGACCTCGAACGCCAGGACTGGCGCTCGTTCCGCCTCGACCGGCTCAGTGGCCCCATGGGCACGCGCGCCCGGTTCCGCAGGCGAGAGATCCCCACGGGCGAGGCCGCTTCCTTTGTGCAGCAAGGACTTTCGCAACGCGACCGCGGACAGAACGTCGTCGCGCTGGTGCAAGCGCCCGCAGCGGACGTCGAGGCCCGCATCGGCCAGTGGGCCACGGTCACACCGGTCGACGCCACGAGCTGCCGGGTCACGATGGACGCCAGCCAGCCACAGTGGCCGCTGTTCGGCTTCGGCTGGGCAGGAGCGGCGTTCGAGGTCGAGGAGGCGGCGCCGGCCTTCCACGCGGCCCTGCGCGACTGGTCCGACCGGTTCACATCGGCCACCCGGGCCAGCCGCGGGTGACCCCCACCGGCGTGTCGGGCCGCGACACGCCGGTGACACGCGGACACAACATGTGGTGCCACCGGATTGTCCGCGCCACCCCATATGGTGGCCGACAGCTGGTCCGGAGCCGTGAGCCAACGGCTTCGGGGCAAGAGGGAACCCGGTGCGACTCCGGGACTGCCCCGCAGCGGTGAGTGGAAACGACCGCCGTCACGAAGCACTGGGCGCGAGCCTGGGAAGCGACGGCCAGTAGGCCCCCGCCGGCACCCGCCGGTGGATGCGTCCACGAGTCCGAAGACCTGCCAGCGGCCGCGCACACCGTGCGTGGTGTGGTCGTGACCTCGAGGGCGGGTCCTGTCGGCCGACGTGTGGGTGATGGCCCGGTATGCCGGGTGCTCGCCACCGCGTCGTCGTCGCCTCCCCGCGTGGTCCCGGCCCTTCCGGAACCGCTCGCGAGGAGAGAGCAGATGACCCAAGTCGTTCCCGGGGCCGCCGAGCCGGCAGCCCCCGAGGGCCCGGCACGCCGCACGCAGATGCAGGTGCGCAAGCGCAACGGCGACACCGAGCCCGTCGACGTGATGAAGATCGTCCGTGCCGTCGACCGTTGGGCCGACGACCTCACCGAGGTCGACCCGATGGCGATCGCGACCCGCACCATCAGTGGCCTCTACGACGGGGCCACCACCGCCGAGCTGGACCGCCTGTCGATCCAGACGGCGGCCGAGATGACCTCGATCGAGCCGGAGTACTCCCGGCTCGCTGCCCGGTTGCTGGCCAATTACATCGACAAGGAGGTGCGGGGCCACCAGGTCGCGTCGTTCAGCCAGGCGATCCGCCTCGGCCACCTCGAGGGGCTGATCGGCGACGAGACCGCGGCCTTCGTCGAAGCGAACGCCCGCAAGCTCGACCACGCCATCGACGCCGAGGCCGACCGACGGTTCGAGTACTTCGGCCTGCGCACCGTCTACGACCGCTACCTGCTGCGCCACCCGCAGACCCGCGACGTCATCGAGACCCCGCAGTACTGGCTGCTGCGCGTCGCCTGCGGCCTGGCCCACACGGCGCGCGAGGCGATCGACTTCTACCGGCTGATGTCCTCGCTGGCCTACCTGCCGAGCTCGCCGACCCTCTTCAACTCCGGCACCCAGCACACGCAGATGTCGTCGTGCTACCTCGTCGACAGCCCACGCGACGAGCTTGAGTCGATCTACGACCGCTACGCCCAAGTGGCAAAGCTCTCAAAGTTTGCTGGTGGCATTGGGATTTCGTGGTCGCGAGTGCGGTCGCGCGGTGCGCTGATCCGCGGCACCAACGGTCATTCGAACGGCATCGTGCCGTGGCTGCGCACCCTCGACAGCTCGGTCGCCGCGGTCAACCAGGGCGGCCGCCGCAAGGGCGCCGCGTGCGTCTACCTCGAGCCGTGGCACCCCGACATCGAGGAGTTCCTCGAGCTGCGCGACAACACCGGCGAGGACGCCCGGCGCACGCACAACCTCAACCTGGCCAACTGGATCCCCGACGAGTTCATGCGCCGGGTCGAGGCCGACGAGCAGTGGAGCCTCATCGACCCGAACCAGGTGCCCGAGCTGCCCGACCTGTGGGGCGAGGCCTTCGAGGAGGCGTATGCCGCCGCGGAGCGCGACGGCAAGGTCGTGCGCACCGTGAGCGCCCGTGAGCTCTACGGCAAGATGATGCGCACCCTCGCCCAGACCGGCAATGGCTGGATGACGTTCAAGGACGCGAGTAACCGCACCTGCAACCAGACGTCGGACGTGCCCGGCGGCCCGGTGGTGCACCTGTCCAACCTGTGCACCGAGATCATCGAGGTGAGCAGCGACACCGAGACTGCCGTGTGCAACCTGGGCTCGGTCAACCTCGCGCGGCACCTGACAAGCGCCCGTGACGGGATCGACTGGGAGACACTGCGATCCACGGTCCGCACAGCCGTCACCTACCTCGACCGGGTCATCGACATCAACTACTACCCGAGCGAGGAGTCCGCGGCCTCCAACCCGCGCTGGCGTCCCGTCGGGCTGGGCATGATGGGCCTCCAGGACGTGTTCTTCGCCCTCGGGCTGCCGTTCGACTCCGACGAGGCCCGCGAGCTCTCCACCCGCATCAGTGAGGAGGTCTACCTCTCGGCCCTCGAGCGCTCGACCGAGCTCGCCGCGCAGCACGGCGCGCACCCGGCATACGACCAGACGCGGGCGAGCCACGGAGACCTCCAGCCCGACCTCTGGAAGGTGACCCCGACCCAGACCGAACGCTGGGATGCCGTGCGAAAGGCCATCAAGGACAACGGTCTTCGCAACAGCCTGCTCATCGCTATCGCGCCCACCGCGACCATCGCGTCGATCGCGGGCTGCTACGAGTGCATCGAGCCGCAGGTGTCCAACCTCTTCAAGCGCGAGACCCTGTCGGGTGAGTTCCTCCAGGTCAACACGGCGCTGGTGCGCGAGCTCAAGGCGCGCAACCTGTGGACCCCGGAGATCCGGGAGGCGATCAAGCGCAGTGAGGGCTCGGTGCAGGGGATCCTCGACCTGCCCGAGGAGGTACGGGTGCTGTTCCGCACGTCCTGGGAGCTGCCGCAGCGCGCACTCATCGACCTCGCGGCGGCCCGTCAGCCCTACATCGACCAGAGCCAGTCGCTCAACCTGTTCCTGGCGGCGCCGACCATCGGCAAGCTCAGCTCGATGTACCTCTACGCGTGGAAGGCCGGCCTCAAGACGACCTACTACCTGCGGTCACGCCCGGCCACGCGCATCCAGCAGGCGACCGTTTCCGTTGCGGCCAAAGCCAATCCCACACCACTGACCATCACCCCGACCGACGAGGCAGCCGCCGATCAGGACGCGATCGCGTGCTCCCTCGAGAACCCCGAGAGCTGCGAGGCCTGCCAGTGACCACCGACCAGATGACGAAGGACCAGATGACCGACACCGCTGCCGCCACCACCGGCTCCGACCACTCGGCGACCCGGATGCTGCTCGACCCCGGCATGAACCTCACGCTGCGGCCGATGCGCTACCCGCACTTCTACGAGCGCTACCGCGACGCCATCAAGAACACGTGGACCGTCGAGGAGGTCGACCTGCACTCCGACCTCAAGGACCTGAAACGGCTGACCGAGGCCGAGCGACACCTCGTCTCGCGGCTCGTGGCGTTCTTCGCCACGGGTGACACCATCGTCGCGAACAACCTGGTGCTCAACCTCTATCAGCACGTCAACTCCCCCGAGGGTCGGCTCTACCTGAGCCGGCAGCTCTTCGAGGAGGCCGTGCACGTGCAGTTCTATCTCACGCTGCTCGACACCTACGTGCCCGACGAGAAGGAGCGCGCCGAGGCGTTCGCCGCGGTCGACAACATCCCGTCGATCAAGCACAAGGCCGACTTCTGCTTCAAGTGGATCGACTCCGTCTTCGACCTCGACCGCCTGGAGACGCGCGAGCACCGAAAAGCGTTCCTGCTCAACCTGATCTGCTTCGCGGCGTGCATCGAGGGACTGTTCTTCTACGGCGCGTTCGCCTACGTCTACTTCCTGCGGTCGCGCGGCCTGCTCAACGGGCTCGCATCGGGCACCAATTGGGTGTTCCGCGACGAGTCGATGCACATGTCGTTCGCGTTCGACGTGGTCGAGACGGTGCGCGAGGAGGAGCCCGACCTGTTCGACGAGCAGATGGCGGCCGACGTGCGTCAGATGCTGCGCGACGCGGTCGACGCGGAGGCGCAGTTCGCCGAGGACCTGTTGGGTGGTGGGGTCGCCGGGCTGTCGACCTCCGACATGCGGCTCTACCTCGAGAACGTGGCCGACCGCCGGCTCCAGCAGCTCGGCCTCGAGCCCGAGTACGGCTCGAAGAACCCGCTGGCGTTCATGGAGCTCCAGGACGTGCAGGAGCTGTCGAACTTCTTCGAGCGCCGCGTCTCGGCCTACCAGGTCGGCGTCACCGGCAGCGTCGGCTTCGACGACGACTTCTGAGTCGCCGGACGCAAGGACAGGCATGCCGCGTGGTCCCGTGAGGGGTGACCACGCGGCATACCTTGTCGTGCAGGGAAACTCGCGTCACCGCACGTTGTAGCCGCGGGCCTCCCAGAAGGGGTTGGGGTTCGGGTTGTCGAGCACCGGGTCGTTGACGCTCTTGGCCGCCAGGGTCCGCCGACCCAACCGCATCTCGACGTGGGTGTGCGTCGCCGAGGTGCCACGGGCGGCCTCGTTCGCGATCTGCTGGCCCTTGCTGATGACGTCACCGGCGTCGACGCTGTCGAGCGGGTTGGAGTGCAGGTAGATGATCGTCTTGTCGTAAGTCGCGTTGTAGATGGCGATGGTGGACAGGCTGCCGCTGCCACCCTCGACGACGTTGGTCACGGTGCCGCCGAGCAGGGCCTTCACGCCCGAGCCGCTCCCCTTGGCGAAGTCGATGCCCTCGTGCCGACCGGGGGTGTTGACGTAGCCGTCGAACCCGGTCGTCAACCGTCCACCGCCCCCGACGTACAACGCGTCGGACATGTCGACCTTGGTGGTGGTACCGCCCCCGAAGCGATGAGATGCGTTCTCGTTCTTGAGGGTTGCGTTCAGGTTGGCCTTCGTCCCGGCCGCAAACGTCTGGCTGTCACCGGCATACCCGCTGTTGTAGAAGACGGTCACCGAGCCGCCGGTGCGGTTCCAGACCGAGGCGGCGTTGTTCTTGACGCACAGCCCCTGACCGTTGCCGGCACTCTTGAACTCGTAGCAGCTGGGCTGGGTGTCGCCATAGTCCGAGATCGAGGTGGTGAAGTCGGAGACCGACCCCGCGTTGTCGCTGTTGTAGTAGAGGCAGAACTCGCCGGCGTCACACACGCCGTCGCGACCTGCGGCCTGGGCGCTGGTGGTGGTCGCCACTGCGCGGCGAGGGCGAGCAGACCCGCGGCGAGCACGGAGGTGAGGCGGTGGGGTGTACGGATGCGGACGGACACGGTCATGCTCCTTCGGTGGTGGCCCCGGGCGCGTCGTGCCGACGCGCATGGCCAGGCGGATTCGTGGGTGGGCACCGATCCCGCACTGCTCCTCCGAAGGGTTCGGCGAGAGCGATCCTCGTGGCCCCCTGGGCATTTGTCGACCGGACGCCCGGCGAGGGCTCGGTACACGCGACCACGCGGCATACCCTTGCGGCATGCGACGACCCGCCCTGCTCATCACCGGTGGACTGCTCACGGCCCTCGGCGTGCTCTGGACGCTTCAGGGGTTCGGTGTGGTCGGGGGCAGCGCGATGTCCGGTGAGGTGCTGTGGGCGTTCGTCGGTCCCTTCGTGGCGCTGCTGGGCATCGTGATCGCGATCCGCGCCCGGCGTCTCTGACGGCGCCGCCCATCCACTAGGCTGTTCGCCGGTTCGAGGGCGGGTCCTGGGGGCGACGTCCGGACCACTCGAGACGACGACACCGACGCGACCACAGGGGGCGTGTGCCGTGGGCTACAACGCCATCGACCCAGATGGCGTGCTCGCCATGTCCGTGGGCACGCTCAACGCGGCGACGTCGGTCGGCGAGATCGGTCGCGAGATCAGGACCCAGACCAGCTCGGTCGAGCACCTGGTGCCGGGCCCCCCGGACGCGGGCGGCCGCACCGAGACCGAGGCGCAGGCCCTGTCGACCCTCGCGGGCTACGCCAAGGACCACGCCCTCAAGTACGTCGACGACGTCAAGCCCCTCAAGGAGCTCAGCCAGGCCGGCTACTGGCTGCCCGACCTGTCCAACCTGGGTTGGGACCCCACCAAGACCGTGATGGAGAACGTCACCAAGACCGCGCGGTCCGACGAGTTCGGCGCGTTCGTCCTGGGTACCTCCGGCGGCCTCCTGGAGCGTTACCGCAACTGGAAGATCACGGTGCCCGCCGTCGACACCAAGGCCGGTCGGGCCGCGGCCGCCCGTCTCAGCGACCTCGTGACCCAGGCCCCCGACGACATCGTGCGAGGCACGCCGGTGATCCGCCGGGCGTCGGGTCTCCTTGTGCCGCAGGGCAGCACGGGCGACCCCCGGATCCCCAAGATCGCCGCGGCGGCGGACGACGCCGGCATGTACAGACCTGGCCCGGGCATGGTCACCGACGCCAAGCTGGGCAGGCCCCCGACCTGGGCGCGCACCGGAGGCCGTGCGCTCGGCGTCATCGGAGCGGGCCTCACCGTCTACGACTCGTTCGCCACGCAGTGGGAAGAGGACGGCAAGTACCACCCGGAGTGGTCCACCGGCCAGCGCGTCGCGTCCGCGAGCTACAACGCAGCCACCGAGGGTGGCGGCGCCGTGGCAGGCGGCCTCGTCGGCGCGCAGATCGGTGCCACCGTGGGGTCGTTCATCCCGATTCCGGTGGTGGGTACCGTGGGCGGTGCCATCGTCGGTGGCGCGATCGGTGCCTTCGTCGGGAGCAAGGCCGGCAAGGCAGTGGGCACCCTGCTGAAGGAGGGCGGCGAGGCCGTCGTGGACGGTGCGAAGAAGGTCTGGAACTCGATCTTCGGCTGACCGAGCTGCCGCCCGACCCACCACCGTCACCGCCCGACACCGACCGAAGGAGAACCCGCGATGTGGATGCCGTTGCTCTACGCGGTTCCGCCGCTGCTGTTCGGGTTGTGGTGCTACTCGGGCAAGGACCCGCAGCGGGTGATGCAGCTGTGGCCGCGGCCGACGATCGGGTTCGGTGCCCTCTGGGCGGGTCTGGCCATCGCCCTCATCCCCTTCTCCACCGCAGGGCTGCTCTCCGACTCCGGGTGGCGGGCCGTGGGAGCGGTGCTCGGGATCTTGTCCGGCGTGTTCGCCCTCGTCTTCCTGGTCTCCCTGTTCACGTTGCCCTCCCGGCTGCTGCCCCGGTGGTACCGCGAACGCGTGGCCGGCTCGGCGCGCACTGACCTGAAGGGCGGGTCGACCCGTGGCTGACCTGGCTGACCCGCACATGGCCTCCGATCCGGCCACCGGGCTGTCGATCGCCGTCCCGGAGGGCTGGGCACAGCTTCCCCAGGAGCCGGACGACGAGGGCTTCGCGCCGCTCGTCCTCGCTCCGGCGCAGTGGCCGGACGACTTCGGCTTCCGTCCCAATGTCACCGTCGTTGCCGGTATGCCGGTGAGTCCGGTGCCGTCCGTGCGTCTCGCGGGCACGCGGGCCATGGCTGCCGCCCTGGCCACGGAGGACACGCGGGTCATCGCCTACGACGTGTGGCCCCTGCCCGTCGGCGAGGGGCGGCGGCTGGTCTTCGCCTACTTCACCGGCACCACCTCGGTGGTCGCCACCCAGCTCGTCCTGGTCCACGACGACCGAACCGTGGTGGTGACGGCCAGCGTCGACACCGACCGGTACGCCCGCCTGCTGCCCGTCGTGGACGCCTGCCTCGCGAGCGTCACGTTCGACCCGGCGAGCCGGGCGCCAGAGGAGTCAACCGAGGCCAAGGACCCCACCGAGCCGCGCCCTGACGAGTTCTGGGCTGCTCGCGGCGAACAGCTCGAGGACCTCACCGCCGTGGCTCCCGCGCAGCCGTTCCCGGACGAGGGACTGGAGACCACGCGCGCCGGTCTCGGCATCCTGCTCGAGGCGGGTCGCGGCCGTGTGCGCACCGACCGGCTCGATGACGCGGGTCGCGCAGCGGCGGACGAGCTGGTGGCCGGGGAGCTGCTCGACCGTGACGGGAAGCTCACCGAGGCGGGTCGTGGCTTCGTCGACGTCATTGCGAGCCCGCAGCGCCATGTGCGCGTCGAGGCAGCGGCAGGTCTCGCGCCGTTGACGTTCGACGCCTACTGGCGTGGTGACCGCGCGGTCGTCGTCGCGACCGAGGCGCCCCGAAGGTGGGCCGGTCGGTCCGCCTCCGGCGAGGACGTGGCGGCGATGGCGCACCGGGTGCGCCTGCACGTGCTGCCCACGTCCTGGCTGCCGGTGCTGCTCGCCGCCTGGCTCGACGTCGGGCCTGCCTGGCTCGCCGAACCCACACCGACCGTGCTCCCCACGGCCCTCGTCACGGCTCGCGTGGACGACCCCTCGACACCGCAACCGGCGGACGCGGACGACATCCTGTCGGCGATGTGGGCGCAGCCGTGGTTCATGTGGACCCTGCAGACGTCGAACGAGCAGGCGGTCGCGGGCATCGACGTGGGCCGCTTCGGTCAGCTCTCGCTGACGCAGGAGGAGGGCGACACCGACGAGGCCCGGCTGACGCCGTGGCCGGCGCAGTCACTCTTCGCGACCATCACCGCCCTCGTCCTGGGCTGACGCCGCCGGGTCAGTCCTTCGAGCGCTGCTCCCGTTCGAGGGTGTCGGCCTCACGCTCGAGCTGGCCGGCCTTCGTGTCGCAGCGACCGGCATACCCCTCGACGTCGGTCTTGACCTTGCCGAGGTTGCTCTTGACCTTGCCGAGCTCGCCGTAGAAGTGGTCGGCGGCCGGACCCTCCCAGACCCCACCGGACTTCTGGGGGTAGTGGCTCTGCACGGCCACCACGTCGTCATCGAGGGCGGCGGCCTTGGTGCGGATCGTGCGCGCGACCCCACGCAGCAGCTCCGCGTCGGCCCGCAGCTGTTCCGGCGTCGGCATGGTCCCCCTCATGGTCGTGACGAACGTCCCAGGCAGTCTAGTGAGGAGCGGACCAGCCCCGGACCGGGTCCTCTGGACTTGATCCCCAAGGACGGACGCCGCCCGCATCGAGGTGGGAACGACTCAGGCCCTGACCGGCGTTTCCGCTGGTCAGGGCCTGAGTCGTTCTGTCTCAACACAGAGCGCGCCCGAAGGGATTCGAACCCCTAACCTTCTGATCCGTAGTCAGATGCTCTATCCGTTGAGCTACGGGCGCAGATGTCGCCCCGAGCCGACGTCCTTGTGGGACTGCGCACGGAGCAACGACGGGAAAGACTACCGGCACACCCCCTCCCCCACGAAATCGGTGCGCCGGGAGGCGACGGCGCACGTGACTCAGCCACGCGGCATACGTCGCAACTCATCACTCGTCCGACCCGATCGGCCGCGTTCTTGCACGGCCTGCAAGAAGCCGACAGGCATGCGTGTTTCGCTCAGCGGTTGTGAGTTGATTCACCGAAACGCTCCCCCGTCCGTGGTACCTACCGGCGCGTAGCCCGGCGTACCTTGGGCAGATCACCCGGCGCCCACCATGTGGACACCCGGCTCGAACCACCGGGCCGTCGCGTGGGCGCCACCTCACTGATCCGCGGGGGCGAGAGCCCGCGGGCGAAAGGGACGGCCGAGACGATGACGACCGAGGCGACGCAGACCGACGAACGGACCGGGGGGACGACCCACGCCGGACTCCAGGCCTGGGTGGACGAGGTGGCAGCACTGACCACCCCCGACCGCATCGAGTGGGTGACCGGCTCCGACGCCGAGTGGACCCGCCTGACCGACAAGCTCGTGGAGGCCGGCACGTTCGTGCGCCTCGACGACGCCAAGAAGCCGAACAGCTTCTACGCCGCCTCCGACCCGTCCGACGTCGCCCGGGTCGAGGACCGCACCTTCATCTGCTCCGTCGACGAGAAGGACTGCGGGCCCACCAACAACTGGATGGACCCGAACGAGATGAAGGACCTCATGCGCGGCCTCTACAAGGGGTGCATGAAGGGCCGCACGATGTACGTCATCCCGTTCGTCATGGGCCACCTCAACGCCGAGAACCCGATGTTCGGTGTCGAGATCACCGACTCCGAGTACGTCGTCGCGTCGATGCGCGTCATGGCCCGCTGCGGCGTCAACGTCCTGCGCCGCATCGAGGAGCTGGGCGAGAAGGCCAACTACGTGCCCGCGCTGCACTCCGTCGGTGCGCCGCTGGCCGAGGGCCAGGAGGACGTGCCATGGCCGTGCAACCCCGAGAAGTACATCGTGCAGTTCCCCGAGGAGCGGACGATCTGGTCCTACGGCTCGGGCTACGGCGGCAACGCGTTGCTCGGCAAGAAGTGCTACTCGCTGCGCATCGCCTCGGTGATGGCGCGTGACGAAGGCTGGCTCGCCGAGCACATGCTCATCCTCAAGCTCATCTCCCCCGAGCAGCAGGTCTACTACATCGCCGCGGCCTTCCCGAGCGCGTGCGGCAAGACCAACCTCGCGATGCTCGCCCCGACCATCCCCGGGTGGAAGGTCGAGACGCTTGGTGACGACATCGCCTGGATGCGCTTCGGTGAGGACGGCCGGCTGTATGCCGTGAACCCCGAGTTCGGCTTCTTCGGCGTCGCCCCCGGCACCAACGAGCACACCAACCCCAACGCGATGAAGACCATCAACAAGGGCAACTCGGTCTTCACCAACGTCGCGCTGACCGACGACGGCGACGTGTGGTGGGAGGGCCTCGAGAACACCCCCGCCCACGCCACGTCGTGGAAGAAGCAGGACTGGACGCCTGAGTCGGACGAGCTCTCGAGCCACCCGAACAGCCGCTACTGCACCCCGATCGAGCAGTGCGACATCCTCGCCGAGGAGTACTACGACCCCAAGGGTGTGCCGATCTCGGCGATCTTCTTCGGCGGCCGCCGCAAGACGACCATCCCGCTCGTGACCGAGTCGCGCGACTGGGTGCACGGCACGTTCATGGGTGCCACACTCTCGTCGGAGACCACCGCCGCCGCGACCGGTGCGGTCGGTGTCGTGCGCCGCGACCCGATGGCGATGCTGCCGTTCATCGGCTACAACGCCGGCGACTACTTCCAGCACTGGATCAACGTGGGCAAGGACGCCGACGCCGCCAAGCTGCCGAAGATCTTCTACGTCAACTGGTTCCGGCGCGACGACGACGGTGATTTCCTGTGGCCCGGGTTCGGCGAGAACAGCCGAGTCCTCAAGTGGGCCATCGAGCGCATCGAGGGCAAGGCCGCCGCGGTCGAGACCCCGATCGGTCACGTTCCCACGCCGGAGTCGCTCGACACCGAGGGCCTGGACATGACGCCGGAGCAGGTCGACGCCGCGCTCGAGGTCGACCTCGAGGAGTGGAAGGCCGAGATCCCGCAGATCGAGGAGTGGTTCGCCAAGTTCGGCGACACGCTGCCGACCCAGCTGCGCGTCGAGCTCGACGGCCTCAAGGCTCGCCTCGGCGCCGGGTGATCGTGCGCTGACACGGTATGCCGCGTGCGCGGCATACGCCCGAAAGGCCCGGAACCGTTGTGGTTCCGGGCCTTTCGCGTTGTGTCAGCTCAGGCTTGAGCCCGATCTGCGGAGGCGCGTCGCGCCTTGACGGCGAGGACCGGTGCCTTCGCGCCGAGGAGGACCTGCTGTGAGGTGCTGCCGAGGAACAGCTTGCCGACCGGGGTGCGGTGCCGGATGCCGATCACGATCAGCGTGGCGTCCTCGAGCTCGGCGACATTGAGGATCTCCTCGGCCGCGGCCAGCCCCGTGGTCGGCTGCACCACCGCGAACGGGATGCCGCTGGCCTCGAGCTCGGCGCGGATGGCGTCGAGGTCGGCGGGCGTGGCGAAGTCGGGGCCGGAGTAGTCACCCGCCTTGCCCGTGTTGACGACGACGAGCCGCGACCCGGTGAGGGCGGCCTCGTCCTTGGCGCGTTCGTAGGCCGCGAGCCCCTCCGGTGTGGGCAGGTAACCGACGACGACGGTGCCGCTCACGGTGCGTCGCCGTCGAGGCGGGCCGCGCCGGTCATGATCGCGACGCCGGCGTTCATGTCGTGCGTCTGCGGCGTGATGACCCCGGCGCGGCCGCCGAGCCGCTGGATGTGGATGCGGTCGGCGACCTCCCACACGTGCGGCATGTTGTGGCTGATGAGGATCACCGACAGGCCCTTGTCGCGCAGCTGCTTGATCATCTCCAGGACCATGCCGGACTCCTTGACCCCGAGGGCCGCGGTCGGCTCGTCGAGGACGACGACCTTGCTGCCGAACGCCGCGGCGCGGGCGACGGCCACCGCCTGGCGCTGGCCACCGGAGAGGGTCTCGACCGCCTGGTCCATGTTCTGGATCGTCTGGATGCCGAGGTCCTGCACCGCCTCGCCCGCGCGGCGCTGCATGCCCTTCTTGTCCAGCATCCGCAGCACCGACCCGAGCGGTCCCTTGCGGCGTTCCTCGCGGGCGAGGTAGAGGTTGCTCGCGATGTCGAGCGCCGGGATGACGGCCAGCTGCTGGTAGACGGTCTCGATGCCGGCCGCCCGGGCGTCCTGGGGTTTGCGGAACTGCACCGGCTGGCCGTTCATGGTGATCTCACCGGAGTCCGGCACGTAGGCGCCGGTGAGGCACTTGATGAGGGTCGACTTGCCGGCACCGTTGTCGCCGATGACGGCGAGGATCTCGCCCGGGTAGAGGTCGAGGTCGACGCCGTCGAGCCCGACCACCCGACCGAAGGTGATGACGAGGTTGCGGGCCGACAGCACCGGCTCCTGGGAGTAGATGTGCTCCTTGCCGGCGGGCACCCCGCCGTACGCAACGTCGAGCGTGGAGGTGGTCATCGGGGTCCTCGCGAAGTATCGACGTGAGGGACGAGCGGAGAACTTCGTGGGGTGATCATGCGCGAACCTTCCTGATCCACTGGTCTATGGCGACGGCCACGATGACGAGGATGCCCGTCGCGAGGTAGCGCCACTGCTGGTCGACACCGAGCTGCGACAGCCCGAACGCGAAGGTCTGGACGATCAGCGCGCCGATGAGGGTGCCGATGAGCCGGCCCCGGCCGCCGAACAGGCTGGTGCCGCCGATGACGACCGCGGTGATGCTGGCCAGGTTGGCGTCGGGTGCCGCGTTGGGGGTGGCCGCCCCGGCGCGCCCGATCAGGATCCACGCGGCGATGCCGTAGATGAGCCCGGCGACCGTGTAGACGCTGAGGAGGATGCGCTTGCTGGGCACGCCCGAGAGGCGAGCCGACTCGGCGTCGTCGCCGACGGCATACACATATCGACCCCACGCCGTCTGCGAGAGCACGAAGCCCACGACGAGATAGATCAGCACCACCACGACGACGCCCCAGGTGAGCCGGAACCCGCCGATGCTGAACCCGTCACCCAGGGCGTTGAGCAGCCCCGGCAGGTGCTCGGCCTGGATGCTCGAGCCCCCGGAGTAGAGCAGCGCGATGGCGGTGAAGATGCTGAGCGTGCCGAGGGTGACGATGAACGGCGGCAGGTTGATGCGGGTGACGAGTATGCCGTTGAGCGCGCCTGCCGCTGTCGCCAGCGCCACGCCGATGACGAGGGCGAGCAGGCCGGGCATGCCACCGTCCTGGGCGAGCGAGGCCATCACCATCATCGACAGGACCATGATCGCGCCGACCGAAAGGTCGATGCCGGCCGTGAGGATGACGAGGGTCTGACCGACGGCCAGTGCCGCGACGACGGCGGTCTGCTGGAGCAGGATGCCCATCGAGTTGGCGGTCAGGAAGGTCGGCGTCGCGATGAAGAACGCGACGAATGCCGCGAACAGCAGGAACAACGGGCTCAGCCAGGGGCGCCCGTGCAGCTGGTGCTGGACCCGTTGCACGGGCGAGTGCCGCCGCCGAGCGAACTCGGCGGCGGCCGAACCGGTGGTGGAGGACATCGGTTCAGTTGCCCCAGCAGATCTTCGAGCCCTCGTCCGAGGTGATGCTCTTGATCCCGTCGGCGGGCTTGTCGGTGACGAGCGCGACCCCGGTGTTCTTGAAGTCGAGACCCGGGTCGGGCTTGGGCTTCTCGCCACCGCGGGCGATGGAGGCGATCGCGGCCATGCCCTCGGTCGCCATCTTCAACGGGTACTGCTGGGCGGTGGCACCGATGACACCGTCCTTGACCGACTTCACACCCGCGCACCCACCGTCGATGGAGACGATGAGCGCCTTCTTCCCGGCCGCCTCGAGGGCCGCGTTTGCGCCCACCGCGGTGGGCTCGTTGAGCGTGTAGACCACGTTGATGTTCGGGTTCTTGGCGAGGCACTTCTCCATGGCCGTGCGCCCGCCGTCCTCGGCGCCGCCGGCGGCCTCGTTGCAGACGATCGTGTAGTCGCCGCCCTTGCCACCGGTGTACTTGCCGGTCTTGGCCTCGTCGCCGTTCTTCTTCGGGTCGGCGACGTCGATGCCCATGCCCTCGAGGAAGCCCTGGTCGCGGTTGTAGTCGACCGAGACGATCTTGTCGGCGAACAGGTCGAGCAGGGCGATGGTCGCGGGCTTGCCCGCCAGCTGGTCTGCCGACCACTGGCCGATGAGCTTGCCGGCCTCGCGGTTGTCGGTGGCGAAGGTGATGTCGACGGTGTCAGCCGGGTCGGGTGGGGTGTCGAGGGCGATGACGTAGAGGCCGGCGTCGCGGGCCTTCTTGATGGCGGCGTTGACGCCCGTGCTCATGGGTGTGATGAGGATGCCCTTGTCCCCGCGGGCGATGGCGTCCTCGATGGCGGTGATCTGCCCCTGGTCGTCACCCTCCTGCTTGCCCGAGGCGACGGTGAGCTTGACCTTGTTCTTCGCGGCGTCGGCCTTGGCGCCCTTCTGCATCGCGACGAAGAACGGGTTGGTCGAGTCCTTGGTGATGAGCGCGACGCCGACGGTGTCGCCGCCTCCCCCGGCCGAGTCGGACGAGCTCCCCCGGTTGCAGGCGGTGAGGCCGATGGCCGTGGCGGTGATTGCCCCCACCGCGACGACCCGGCGGGCCATGGAGTTGGAACGAGGCATGCTGACGGTCTCCCTTGCTGGCGGCGTCGCGCCTGTTGACAACGTTGTCACAGGGTTGTTTAGTCTGGTTTCACCGTCTATGTCAATGCTGTTGGCCAGATCATGGAAGGGTCTTTGACAACGATGTCAAGAACCGCGACCCGCCTGCTCGCCCGCCCCCGCGCGACGATGCGCGAGGTCGCAGCGCTGGCGCAGGTGAGCGTCAAGACCGTGTCTCGCGTCGTCAACCGGGAGCCGGGCGTCTCGACCGAGGTGGTGGAGCGCGTCGAGCGGGCCGTGCACCAGCTGGGCTACCGCCCCAACCTCGCTGCCAGCTCGCTGCGCCGATCCGACGGCCGCACAGCCATGGTCGGCGCCCTGCTCCAGGACGTCAGCAACAGCTTCTCCTCCAGCCTGCTGCGCAGCCTCGAGGACGAGGCGCACGCCCGCGGCATCGCCATCCTCGCCTCGAGCCTCGACGAGGAGCCGGAGCGCGAGCGCGAGCTCGTCTCCGGCCTCGTGCGGCGCCGGGTCGACGGGCTGCTGCTCATGCCCGCCACGCCGCGGCAGGACTACCTCGCCGACGAGCTGCGCAGCGGCCTGCCGATCGTCTTTGTCGACCGTCGACCCAACGGGATCGACGCGGACTCCGTCACCGTGGACAACGCGCTGGGCGCCCGGCTCGCCGTGGAGCACCTGCTCGCGCACGGCCATCAGCGCATCGCCCTGGTGGGCGACCTCCCGGACATCCAGACCGCTGCCGCGCGACATGCGGGATACGAAGCCGCGCTACGCGCCGCGGGACTGCCCGTCGACCCGACCCTGGTGCGCCTCGGGGCTCGCGACGGCGACGACTCCACCACCCTCGTCGTTGACCTCCTGCGTCAACCCAACCCGCCGACGGCCATCTTCGCTGCGCGAAACTCGTTGGCGATCGGGGCGATTCGTGCCCTTCACCAGGAGTCGGCAGCGCACCGCACGGCCCTGGTGGGCTTTGACGACTTCCCCCTCGCCGACATCGTCGACCCGCCACTCACCGTCATCAGGCAGAACGTGCGCGCCATCGGCGCGGCCGTCACCGACCGGCTCTTCGCCCGCATCGACGGCGACGACTCCGCGCCGAGGCACACGGTCGTGGCGCCGGAGCTCGTCATCCGGGGATCGGGTGAGGTGAGGCCCTGAGCGACCCGCGCCCCGCGGCATACTCGGCCCATGACCCGGCGCACGCTGGAAGACCACTGGGACCGGCACGCCCCGAGCTATGACCGGCAGACCGCGAGCATCGAGCGGAGGTTCTTCGCCGCACACCGCCGCTGGCTCGGCGAACGCGCCCACGGGAAGGTGCTCGAGGTCGCGGTCGGCACGGGAGCCAACCTCCCCTACTACTCGCCCGAGGTCGACGTGACCGGAATCGACCTCAGCGAAGGGATGCTCGGACGGGCGCGGGTACGCGCCCGGGCGGAGGGGCTGAACGTCGACCTGCGGCAGGGTGACGCCACGCGTCTTCCGTTCGGGGACAACGAGTTCGATGCGGTGGTGTGCACGTTCTCGCTGTGCTCGATCCCCGACGTCCCCGCGGCCGTGGCCGAGATGCGCCGCGTGGTGCGGCCCGGCGGGGACGTGCTGGTCGTCGACCACATCGGGTCGACGTTCTGGCCTCTTCGGGCCCTGCAACACGTGGCCGAGTGGGTGACGGTGCCCCTCCAGGGTGAGCACTTCACCCGCCGCCCGCGACGCGAGGTCGAAGCCATGAGGGGCCTGGAGGTCGTCGAGGCCGAGCGGTTCACCCTCGGCGCCATCGAGCGGGTGCACGCCCGCACCCACTGAACCGCGCACGGCATACTCACGCCCATGGCGAGCAGCGGCGGCACCCAGCCGAGCGGGGTGGTCTTCCCCGAGGTGGACGGCAGACGGAGCACGTCCGCACTGGGTCGAGCGGTCGTCGGTGACGCACTTCGTGACGTCGACCCGGTGGGTGCGCAGGCGGCCGAGCGCGAGACCAACTGGCGGCAGGGATACCTCGCGCACTTCCGCCGGATGGTCGAGGCCGGGCTGCTCGACGACGGCGAGGCGGCCGCCACGATCGCCCGGAGCGGCCTGGCGTCCCTCCACGAACGGATGCGCGCAACGGGTGCGGCCGGCGAGGAGGTGCCTCTGGGCGACGTGTTCGCGACTGGCCCGGCCGACGCGCCACTGGAGACGGCGACGGTGCGCGGCGACGGCGAGCGCGCCACGGAGCTGAGCATTCCGTTGCGCGGCAAGCGGTTGCGCGGCGACGACCTGCACCGCCAGCTCGACCGCTGGACGACCGCCGGGGTGATGGAACCCTCCGCCGCCGAGGCCGTCCGGACCGTGATGGCCAACCCTGACTGGCTCGACCTCAGCGACCAGCGGCTCGTCGTCCTCGGCGCCGGCGCCGAGATGGGCCCCCTGCGCGCCGTCCTCTCGTGGGGTGGGCAGGTGGTCGGTGTCGACCTGCCGCGCCCCGAGATCTGGAAACGGGTCCTCGACGTGACGCGGTCGTCAGCGGGCACCCTGCAGGTGCCCGTGCGGGCGAGAGGTGGCGCGGGAACTGGCGAGCGAGGAACCGTCGAGGGCGACATCGCCGGGCGCGCCGGTGCCGACCTGCTCCACGGGCTGCCGGCCATCGCCGACTGGCTGGGCGGGCTCGAGGGCCGCCTGGTCCTCGGCAACTACGTGTATGCCGACGGGGCGACGAACGTGCGCGTCGCCACCGCGGTCGACGCGCTGAGCGTGGAACTGCTGCGGCGGCGTCCGGACGAGGTCGCACTGGCCTTCCTCGCGACGCCGACCGACGTCTTCGCCGTGCCGGCGGACGCGGTGGAGCAGTCGGTGGCCAACTACCGGTCGCCGACCACCCCGATGCGGCTGGTCCGCCCCGCCCTGCGCGGACTGAGCGGCGGCCGACTGCTCCAGCGCAACTACGCTCCCCTCTCGCGTCCGGGAGTCAACGACAGCCTCGTGCCACAGCAGGGCCCCAACTACGCCCTGGCCAAGCGCCTCCAGCGGTGGCGTGCCACGACCGCCGCACGCGACGGCATACCCGTCTCACTCAACGTCGCCCCGCCGACGCGCACCCGCTCGGTCATCAAGAACCGCGCCCTGGCGAGCGCGTATGCCGGGGCGCACCGGTTCGGCATCGAGGTCTTCGAGCCGGCCACGAGCAACACCCTCATGGCGGCGCTGCTCGTGCACGACCTGCGCACCGGTACCCGCCCCGAGCGGGCACCGTGGCGCGCAGAGGCCGACCAGGCCGTCCACGGCGGCCTCTGGCGCACGGCATACGACCCGCGCAGCGCGCTGGGACTCGCCGTCGTCCTGGGTCTCGGCGGCGCCCGCGCCTGACCTCGCGCACCGGGCCCGGTGGGCCGCCCTCGAGCCGACGGCATACCCACCCTTGACCAATTCCGGACCCGGACGTGACCTGCGTCACGCCTCTTTTGGGTTGGCTGGAAACCATCGTGGCCGCCGAGTCCGGCGCAACCGCTTCGCCGCGGGGGCCACGGACAAGGAGGAGACATGCCCAGCAGGAGGAGCAGGCGCGTCGCCGGGGTCGGGATCATCGCCGCCGCGGCCGTCGCCATCACGACGGTGGGGCAGACCGCCACCGCCGCGCAGGAGGGAAAGGACGCCACCCAGAAGGGCTCACCGTTCGCCGGTGACCCGTCGGGGCAGCTGCCGGACATCGACAACCGGCCGGCCGCAGCGTCGCCGTCGTCGACGCAGCGGGCCGCCGCGAGCAAGGCCGCGAACGCCCGCGGCAGCGGCGGCGAGGTGACGTGGAACCGGTTCGGGTCGGTCGAGAGCATCTCGGCCAGCGGCACGACGCCGCTCGCCACCGGCCTGGCCAAGAATCCCGAGCAGGCCGCCCGCGACTTCATCACCGGTCGGGCCCCGATGTTCGGCCTGACCGCAGCCGACGTCGATGCGATGGAGCTCGTGACGACGAACAAGATCGGCAAGGCCGACGTCGTCATGCTGCGCCAGACCTTCGGCGGCGTGTCGGCGGGCATCGACGGACTCGTCGTCGTGGCGGTCGAGAACGGTGCAGCCCGCTACGTGAACTCCACGCTCGCGCCGACCGGCGGGGCGAGCACCACGCGGATGGCCGCTGCGACGCTGAGTGCCGAGGAGGCCCTCCAGAAGGCCGCGAGCAACGTCGGCGCCAAGGCGACGGAGGTCAAGCGCAAGGGCGAGTCGAACCGGTCGAGGTCCGGCACGAGCTGGACGACGCTCACCGCCAAGGGCCTCACCGGTGAGCAGTATGCCGCCCAGGTCGCCATCCCCGTGCCGGGCCAGGCGCCGCGCCCGGCCTACCAGGTCGTCACCCAGGAGGGCGACGACAGCGGCTACTCCGTCTACGTCGACGCCCGCAGCGGAGAGGTGATCGCCCGCGAGTCGCTCGTCGACTTCGACAGCGACAACCCGCGCTGGAAGGTCTTCACCGGCACCCCGGCCACGGACGGCAGCTCGGCGGACACCCGGGTCGAGTGGTGCTGGACCGCCGCCGCGGGCTGCGCCGAGACGATGCAGAGCCCGGCGTCACCGAAGGCGTGGGACGTCGACCCCGCCCTCGACGTGCCGACCCTGACGACCAGCGGCAACAACGCCTACAGCGGCGAGCTCTGGCGCGGCTTCGGCACCCCGGTGCCCGCCACGCCGAAGACCGACCGCAACTACGTCTACCCGTGGACCAACCAGTGGTTCGAGCAGAAGTGCAACCCGTCGGTCTACAACAGCCCTGAGCGCAACGACATCGACGCGGCCACGGCCAACCTGTTCGGCATGCACAACCGGATGCACGACTGGTCCTACCGGCTGGGATTCACCGAGACCGCCTGGAACTTCCAGAAGGACAACTACGGCAAGGGCGGCCTCGGCAACGACGCGGTCCTCGGCTACGCACAGTCAGGTGCCCAGTCGGGTTCGCGCGACAACGCCAACTTCGGCACCCGCGCCGACGGCCTTCCGGGCTACAGCAACATGTACCTGTGGCAGCCGATCGCCGGCTCCTTCTACGCGCCGTGCGTCGACGGTGACTACGACATGTCGGTGATCGGGCACGAGTACGGCCACGGCATCAGCAACCGCATGGCTGGTGGCCCGAACAACAACCTGTCCGGTCTGCAGGCCGGTGCGATGGGCGAGAGCTGGTCGGACCTCATGGCCAACGAGTACCTCCAGGAGTGGGGCTACGAGCCGGCCGGCCGCAGCAACATCCCCATGGGCGCCTACGTGACGGGCAACCCAGAGCGCGGGATCCGCAACTACAACGCCAGCAACAGCCCGCTCAACTACAGCAACGTCGGCTACGACCTGACGGGGCCGCAGGTGCACGCGGACGGTGAGATCTGGACGGCGACGCAGACCGACCTGCGCGCGGCATTCATGGACCGCTACGGCGCAGGTGACGCGGCCACCCAGCGCAGCTGCGCCGAGGGCAAGACGGCCGTCACGGCCTGCCCCGGCAACCGGCGCTGGATGCAGCTGGTGTTCGACGCGTGGCTGCTGATGCCCAGTGGTTCGGTGTCGATGCTGGACGCCCGCAACGCCATGCTGGCGGCCGACCTGCTGCGCTTCGGTGGTGCGAACCAGGACATCATGTGGAACGCCTTCGCCGACCGCGGCATGGGCCGGAACGCATCGTCCGTCAACGCCAACGACGACAACCCGGTGCCGAGCTTCGAGTCCGCCTACCAGGGCAACTCGAACCTGCGGTTCACGCCCGTCGACGAGGACGGCCGGGTCATCCCAGGCGCCAAGCTGTACGTCGGAGAGTACGTGGCTCGTTCGACCGCGATCGCAGACACCGACGCCGCCAGCGCGACGGGCGACCGGTTCGTCGTCTCGGCCGGGGAGAAGACCTACACGGCCACCGCCCCGGGTTATGCGCAGACGCGGATCACGTTCAGTGGCAGGGCTGGTCAGACGCGTGACATGCCGGTGAAGATGGTGACCAACCTCGCCAGCTCGCAGGCCGGCGGCACCGTCACCGGAGCAGGCACCGATGTCCCCGACCTCATCGACGGGGACGAGGGCACCACCACCCGCACGGTCGCGCAGCCGACCGCGGAGCAGAAGAAGTTCACCATCGACCTCGCCGGTGGCCGTCAGGTCATCCGCAAGGTGCAGGTGAGCGGCCTGCCGGAGCCGGGCGTCAACCGGTTCCAGAACATCCGCCAGTTCAAGATCTCCACCTGTGACGCGAAGGGCCGGGTCCTGTGCAACCAGGACGCCGACTTCCGGGTCGCGTTCACCTCGGCGCCCGACGCCTTCCCCGGCGAGGCTCCTCGACCGGTGGCGCCGGAGCTGAAGATGCGCACGTTCGAGATCCCGCAGACGGCGGCGACGCACGTGCGGTTCGAGATCGTGACGAACCAGTGCCAGGGCGGGCCGGCCTTTGCCGGCGAGCAGGACAACGACCCCGGCAACGCGACCGACTGCGCCACCGCCTACAGCGGTGCGAACACGGTCGCGGTGAGTGAGGTGCAGGTGATGCGCCGCTGACCCTCTCCGCACGATGAAGGACAGGTATGCCGCGTGGTCGCCGACCACGCGGCATACCTGTGCGTGGGCTCACCTTCGTGCGGTCACCTCGCGCGGCCCTGGGGGCGCACGCCCCCGCAGGTCGGGAGGACACCAAAGTCCTTGGTGTCGTTGATGGCTCGGACTCCCCGTCTGTGGACGACGGCGCGTACGGCCGCGATCGCCGACTTGCGGCCGGACCACGTGGGCGGGGTGAGCGCAGGCGCGCTGCGCGGGGCTGGTTGGGGCGCGGGTGTCGTCGTCATGGCTCGACGGTGGGCTCTGATCCTGTGCCCCGGCTGTCGACGAGGTGTCGAACGTCTGGGTCTGCGGCACAGTGGGTTCACAGGAACCGCACAGGTCCCCCTCCCGGCGCTCACATGAAAGAGGGGCACGCTCACAGCCATGAAGACCGAGCAGTCGCCCAAGCTCCAGCGTCTCGACGGGTCACCCGTCCGCGTCCTCGTCGTCGACGACGAGAAGAACCTCACCGAGCTGCTGTCGATGGCGCTGCGGTACGAGGGTTGGCAGGTGCGGACGGCGAGCACCGGGCAGCAGGCGGTCCGGGCGGCCCGCGAGTTCGAGCCCGATGCGGTGGCGCTCGACATGATGCTGCCGGACTTCGACGGCATGGAGGTCCTGCGCCGGATGCGCGGTGACAACCCGACCGTGCCGGTCCTGTTCCTCACCGCCAAGGACGCCGTCGAGGACCGCGTGGCGGGCCTGACCGCCGGCGGCGACGACTACGTCACCAAGCCGTTCAGCCTCGAGGAGGTCGTAGCCCGGCTCCGGGCCCTGATGCGGCGCACCGCCGTCGTGGCGAACGAGTCGTCGTCGGTGCTCGTCGTCGGCGACCTGACCATGGACGAGGACAGCCACGAGGTGACCCGCGGCGGAGACCAGATCCAGCTCACCGCAACGGAGTTCGAGCTGCTGCGCTACCTCATGCGCAACCCCAAGCGGGTGCTGTCCAAGGCCCAGATCCTGGACCGGGTCTGGAACTACGACTTCGGTGGCCAGGCCAACGTCGTCGAGCTCTACATCTCCTACCTGCGCAAGAAGATCGACGTCGGCCGCGAGCCCATGATCCACACGATGCGCGGCGTCGGGTACGTCCTCAAGCCGGTCCCGTGAGCGGACCTGCCGTCCCGACGTGGGCGGGCGTGCGCGAACGACTCCGCCCGTCGCGGTGGTCGCTCAGCACCAAGCTCGTGGCCGTCGTGGTGGGGCTGTTCCTGGTCGTGACGGTCGCCACGGCATCGTTGACCGTCGTCCTGCTGCGCGACTCCCTGATGGACCAGCTCGACCAGGACGTCTCGTCTGCCGCGATGCGTGCCGGTGGCGTGAACCGCGGTCCGGCTCCCGGCGACGGTGGCCCGGCCCGTCCACTGCCTGGCGGGCGCGGAGAGTCCCTCACCCTCGTCATCTCCGACTCAGGGACGACCTCCCGGGTGGAGCACGACCAGACCGTGGGCACCCTCACCGCCGCACAGGTCACCCAGCTCCAGGATGCGGGTCTCGGCCCGAACCCACGCACGGTCGACGTCCGCGGGCTCGGTGACTACCGACTCGTGGCGCTGGCCCGACCCGACGGGGACGTCCTCATCACCGGTCTGCCGACCAGTGGCGTGACGTATGCCGTGGGGCAGTACGCCACGCTCGTCACCGGGAGCACTGCGGTGGGCCTGGTCATCGTGGGGGCAGCTGGACTCTGGCTCGTGCGACGCAACCTCGCTGCGCTGCAACGGGTTTCGCACACCGCAACGCAGGTGTCACGGCTCAAGCTCGACGAGGGCGACGTGGCCCTGGCGCAGCGGGTGCCGGCCGCGGACACGGACGAGCGCACCGAGGTCGGCCAGGTGGGCCTGGCCCTCAACAGCCTGCTCGACAACGTCGAGGGGGCGCTCCAGGCACGGCACGAGTCAGAGCAGCGGGTGCGCCAGTTCGTGGCCGACGCCTCGCACGAGCTGCGCACCCCCCTCGCCTCGATCCGGGGGTATGCCGAGCTGTCGCGACGTGAACGCGACCCCGTTCCTCCCTCAGTGACCCACGCCCTCGGCCGGGTGGAGTCTGAAGCGCTGAGGATGCAAGATCTCGTCGAGGACCTGCTGCTGCTGGCCCGGCTCGACGCGGGTCGACCGCTGGAGCGGGACCCGGTCGACCTCACCCGGGTCGTCGTCGACGCCGTGGGTGACGCCCACGCCGCCTCGCCGGACCACCGGTGGCAGCTCGACCTCCCCGAGGAGCCGGTCGAGGTCGTGGGTGACGAGGCCAGGCTCCACCAGGTGCTCGTCAACCTGCTCGCGAACGCCCGCACCCACACGCCCGAAGGCACCTGCGTCACCACCGCCCTGCGACGCGACGGCGACGAGGTGCGGCTCAGCGTTGCCGACGACGGACCCGGCATACCAGAGTCGTTGCGTCCCAACGTGTTCCAGCGGTTCACCCGAGGTGACGACTCACGCAACCGCGCTGCTGGCTCGACCGGTCTCGGGCTCTCGATCGTCGACGCCGTGGCCACCTCCCACGGGGGCCGCGTCGAGCTGTCGAGCGCCTCCGGTGAGACCCGGTTCACCGTGGTGCTGCCCGTCGGCTGAGGTCCATCGCCCCGGCTCAGACGGGACACAGCAGCGCCACAGCGAGCGGCCCGAGCGTTGCCGTCATGGAAACCATGACCTTCACCCCCGACGGCGCCGGGAACCGGCCGGGTGCGACGCCCGCAGCCACCGAGCTGACGCGCCCTGCGGTCGAGACGTCCCCCACCTCTCGCCTCGGCCGGCTCTGGCGCGGACCGACGGACGACCCGTCGTGGGCACGACCGGCACTGATCGGCCTCCTCGCGGCGACGGCGGCCCTCTACCTGTGGAACCTCACGGCCAACGGCTACGCCAACTCCTTCTACTCCGCGGCCGTGCAGGCCGGGAGCGTCAGCTGGGAGGCGTTCTTCTACGGCAGCTCGGACGCCGGCAACTCGATCACCGTCGACAAGCCACCGGCCGCGCTCTGGGTGATGGCCCTGTCTGTGCGGCTGCTGGGCCTGAGCTCGTTCAGCATCCTGCTCCCCGAGGTGCTGATGGGGGTGGCGACGGTCGGTGTCGTCCACGCCACGGTGAAGCGCTACTTCGGCGCGCCGGCCGGCCTGCTCGCCGGAGCCGTGATGGCTCTCACGCCGGTCGCGGTGCTGATGTTCCGGTTCAACAACCCGGACGCGCTGCTGGTGCTGCTCATGGCGCTCGGCGCGTGGGCCACCCTGCGCTCGATCGAGCGCGGCTCGGCCAGGTGGTTCGTCCTGGTCGGCGTCCTCATCGGACTGGGCTTCCTGACCAAGGCACTCCAGGTGCTGCTCGTCGTGCCGGCGTTCGGCCTCGCCTACCTCCTGTTCGCCGACACCACGCTGCGACGACGCATCACCGGCGCCCTGCTCGGCTCTGCGGCGATGCTGCTCTCGGCGGGGTGGTGGGTCGCCATCGTCGAGCTCGTGCCCGCCAGCATGCGCCCCTACATCGGTGGCTCGCAGGACAACTCGTTCCTGTCGGTGACGTTCGGCTACAACGGTCTCGGACGCCTCAGCGGTGACGAGACGGGTTCGATTGGAGGTGGAAACGGCTGGGGCACAACCGGTTTGGGCCGCATGTTCAGCTCGACCATCGGTGGCCAGATCTCCTGGCTCATTCCCTCGGCGCTCGTCCTGCTGGCAGCCGGACTCTGGTTGCGCGGGCGTGCGCCGCGCACCGATACCCGCCGCGCGGCCTACGTCGTGTGGGGTGGCTGGCTCGTCATCACGATGGTGACTTTCTCGCTCATGGCCGGCATCTTCCACGAGTACTACACGGTCGCACTGGCCCCCGCGGTCGCCGCCCTCGTGGGCATGGGCGCGGGCGAGGCGTGGGAGCGCCGCAGCACCGCCTTCGGGCGCGGCACCCTGGCCGTGGCAACCGCCGCCGCAGCCATCTGGTCGTGCATCCTGCTCGCGCGCACCGAGTGGACCGCCGTGCTGCGGCTGTCGATCCTCGCCCTGGGACTGGCGAGTGCCCTCGCCCTGCTCGTGATCACCCAGCTGCACCGACGTGTCGTGCCCTTCGCCGTCGCGGGGGCGGTCGTGACCGCCCTGGCCGGCCCCGCGGCATACAGCATCGACACCGTGCGCACGGCGCACACGGGCTCGATCGTCACGGCCGGTCCGGCGGTCGCCGGAGGCGGACCGGGAGGTATGCCGGGTGGTGGCCGAGGCGGGTTCGGTGGCCCTCCCGGGGGCGCCCGGCAGGGCCTGCCGCCCGGCATGCAGCAGGCCGCGCCCGGAGGGGCACCAGGTGGGGTCATCCCTGGGGGAACGCCCGGCGCGCCGCCGACTGGTGGTGGCGGGATGGGCGGCCTCCTCAACGCCTCCACCCCGTCGACCGAGGTGGTCGCCGCCCTGTCCGCCGATGCCTCGTCCTATCGCTGGGTGGCCGCGGCCATCGGGTCGCAGAATGCCGCCGGGCTCCAGCTCGGGACCGGCCTGCCGGTCATGGCGATCGGCGGGTTCAACGGCAGCGACCCCTCCCCGACGCTCGCCGAGTTCCAGCAGTACGTCGCGGACGGCGACATCCACTACTTCGTCGCCGGCGGCGGCATGGGTGGCGGTCGTGGCGCGATGGGCGGCATGGGTGGGTCCGGCACCGCGTCGCAGATCTCGACCTGGGTGCAGGACAACTTCACCCAGGTGACGATCGGCGGCCAGACGTTCTACGACCTCACCGAGCCGGTCGGCGACTCCGGCGGGAGCGCGGCATCGAGCACCGACGCGACGGTCCAGAGCACGTGAGCGAGCCCGCCATGACCACGCCCGTCCTCGACGTCGTCGTCCCCGTGCACTGCGAGGAGCACACCGTCGCCGCCTCCGTGCACCGGCTGCACGACCACCTGACGGACACGTTTCCCTACCCCTTCCGGATCACCGTCGCCGACAACGCGAGCACCGACACGACGGCGGCGGTGGCCCGGGCGGTCGCCGCTGAGCTGCCCCACGTGCGCGTCGTCGAGCTACCCGAGAAGGGCCGTGGCCGGGCGCTGCGGCGGACGTGGCTTGCCTCTGACGCCGAGGTCCTCGCCTACGTCGACGTCGACCTGTCGACCGACCTCGACGCCCTGTGGCCGTTGGTCGCGCCGCTGCTGTCGGGGCACTCCGACCTGGCCATCGGGTCGCGGCTCGCCCACGGTTCGCGAGTCGTGCGCGGCCTCAGGCGGGAGGTGATCTCCCGCAGCTACAACCTGTTGCTGCGCGGGGCGCTGGGAACGCGGTTCACCGACGCCCAGTGCGGTTTCAAGGCGATCCGCGCCGACGTCGCCGCCGAGCTCCTGCCCCTCGTCGAGGACGACACGTGGTTCTTCGACACCGAGCTGCTCGTCCTGGCCGAACGCTGCCAGCTGCGCATCCACGAGGTGCCCGTGGACTGGTACGACGACCCCGACTCCCGCGTCGACGTGGTCGGCACCGCCCTGGACGACCTGCGCGGCATCCGCCGGCTGCGCCGGTCCCTGGCCACCGGGGCACTACCGGTCACGGACCTCGGCAACCGGCTCGGACGGCATACCCCCGTCGTCGGCTCGGCGGCCACGACGCTGCGCCAGGCCGGCCGGTTCGCCGTCGTGGGCGCGGTCTCGACGGTCGTGCACCTGGGACTGTTCGCGGCGCTCGCCCCCACCCTCGGGTCGGCGCAGGGAGCCAACCTGGTCGCGCTGCTGCTGGCCACCGTCGTCAACACCGCCCTCAACCGGGGCTGGACCTTCGGGGTCCGGGGACGACACCGCGTGGCCCGGCACCAGGCCCAGGGGCTCGCCGTGTTCGGCCTCACCTGGGTGCTCACGGCTGCCGCGCTGGCCGGGCTGCACTGGGTGGTGGCCGCCCCCTCGACGGCGCTCGCGACGACCGTGCTGGCCGGGGCCACTGCCGCGTCGACGGTCGTGCGCTTCGCGGCCATGAAGTCCTGGATCTTCCGGCCGGACGGGCGCGGTCAGTACTGCTCGAGCACGAAGTTGCCGGCGTCATCCGCGAACGTCACGATCCCGGTCCAGGCGAAGCCATCCGCCTCACCGCGGCAGACGACCACGACGCCCTGAGCGACCTCGGTCTGTGGGCACTCGACCGCGGTGATCCCGTAGCCGTCCTCCCGGGTGATCTTGGTGATCTCGTTCTGGAGCGCGACGCCGCTGGTCGTGCCGGTCACCGGGACGATGTCGCCCTCGAGGATGTAACCGCCCATGAAGCCCTGGCCCGCGAGCATCGAACCGGCGCTGAACACCCCCACGCCGAGCACCCCGACCAGGGCCAGACCGGCCATCACGATGGCGGCGATCGCGAGTCCTCGCCCGCCGTTCGACGGTGGCTGGCCGAGGTATGCCGGTGGGCCGCCGCTCACTGGTGCGCTCCACTGCGGGGTCGGCTGAGTCCACTGCCCGTGCGGCTGGCTGTGCGGCTGGCTGGGCCAGCCGGGGTGGGCCGGGACGCCGGCCGGAGCGTGGCTGTGGTCCACGGCCGGGGGCGGCGTGGCACCCGGGCCGGGCGGCGCGAACGGGTTCGGCGGGACGGACATGGTTCCTCCTGTGGTTCGCGGCCAGCATGGGGCGGTCGGCAGCGTTGCGGAGGCGTTTTGACCGATCTGTTACGCGCGTCGAGCTGAACGGGGGACGCGCAGGGTATGCCGCGGGGGTGCCCTCCACTCGTTGCCCGCCACTCGGCATCCGCAGCCCGAAACCGGCCCCCGTGCCGAGTGATCGGCAACGAGTCCCACCGCCGTCCACTCGTTGCCCGCCACTCGGCATCCGCCACCCGAAACCGGCCCCAGTGCCGAGTGATCGGCAACAAGTCGGGCGCGCTGGTTGGGTCGCTCACCGCGGAGGCGGAGGGAGCCGTCGTCCGCGGACCAGCTCGTTCCTCGCTGGGCCGCGGACTCCTCCCAAATCCCACGTGCTCGATAAACGAGCATGACCCCGACGAAAAGCGTGTCGGGGTCATGCTCGTTTGGCGGAGGCGGAGGGATTTGAACCCTCGATGGGCGATTAACCCAAACCGCATTAGCAGTGCGGCGCCATAGACCGGACTAGGCGACGCCTCCACGCCCGGACCACATCTCGCAGCCGAGCCCGCACAGGTTATCCGCCCGACGTGGACCGGAGCAAAGCGGCCCCGACACCCACGGCGAGCGACGCACCCAGCCGGCCACGCGACATACCTGCGCCCGTCCCGGCGGGGCACCCCGTCAGCTGCAGATGTCCTGGTTGGCCGTGCGCGCCTCGATCGTCGTGGTCGCGCTCGTCCTGGGGGCCGTGGCGGTCACCGACGGCGACGGCAGCGGGTCGGTGCCCAGACGGTTCGGCACCTCGACCGCCTGCGGCGAGTTCAGGCCCATGCTCAGCTCGAGCGTCGACCCCACCAGCTGGTCCTCACGGATCTGCGCGCCCGGGAAGGCGGCTGCGACCGTGCGCGCCTCGTCCTCCATGCCCGGGCCGTAGCGCACGACGACCCCCTTGGTCGGGTCGCCGGTGCCCGTCACGTAACCATCGACCTGGAACCCCTGGACCGACAGCGCCGCGGCCGCCTGCTTGGCCAGGCCCGGCACGCCGGAGTCGTTCGTGACCCTGACGTTGATCTTGTCGGGCGACACGGTCAGCGGCGGTTCCGTCGTGGTCGGCGACGCCGTCGCCGACGTCGTGCCCGACGGCACCTTCGTGCCGGGCAGCGGTTTGTCCTCACGCATCGCCGCCCAGATCGTCTCCGCAGCCGGGGTCCACTGCACCCGGTTGGGGTCGGCCGGGTAGCTCTCGGTCGGGAGCTTCACGAACCGGATCTGGTCGGTGCCGATCCGCGCGACGCTCTGGGCGATGTCCCGCATCTCGCCGACATCGAGGCCGCTGTCGGTCGTCATCGCCCCCGTGGCGGCGTCGAGGAAGCGGAACAGCTTGTCCGGCCGCAGCAACAACGACGACTTCGTCGCCTCCTGGATCACCGAGGAGAGGAACGCCTGCTGGCGGTCGATGCGACCCAGGTCGGACCCATCGCCGACCGTCTTGCGGACCCGGACGTACCCCAGCGCCTGCTTGCCGTTGACCTTCGTCTTGCCCGCCGGCAACTTGAGGTGGCTGTCCTTGTCGTCGATCGGCACGGGCGTGCAGACGGTCACCCCTCCCAGCGCGTCCACCATGCTCTGGAAGCCGCGGAAGTCGATCACGACGAAGTGGTCGATGTAGATGTCGGTCAGGCCCTCGAAGGTCCTGATCGTGCAGGCGGGCCCACCCATGGTGAAGTTCGAGTTCCACTGCCGGACAACGCCATCG
The DNA here is from genome assembly GCA_023420415.1 of Actinomycetes bacterium. Lineage (GTDB taxonomy): Bacteria > Actinomycetota > Actinomycetes > Actinomycetales > Dermatophilaceae > Pedococcus. The sequence continues at coordinate 188,399 of JAEZWF010000042.1, forward strand.
GCGACCTTGTCCTGAGGGTTCTTGCAGTCCTTCGGCGCCTTGGTCATCGAGTCGCGCGGGATCGAGACGACGATCGCGGACTTGCGGTCGGCGGACAGGTGGACGACCAGGTTGGTGTCGGAGCGGGCGCCGTAGATGCCGTACTCGGTCTGCTGCTTGCCGAGCTTGGTGCCCTCGCGGCTGTCCGAACCCATCACCATGATGTTGAGCGGCTTGAGGTTGGTCTGCGCGTCGGTCGTGGCGGCCTGGTCGGGCCGGTCGCCGAGGGCCGTGGTGATGTCGAGGCGGTGGATGTTGCCGTTGAGCTTCACGTATGCCGCGATGCCGAGCACCAGCACCACCACGAGGACGGACGAGACACCGAAGATCGCGCGGCGCACCCACGGGTGACGGTGCTGCTGCTGCGTGTGCCGCTCAGAGCGCCGTGGCAACGAGGGCTCGCTCACGGGGACCTTTCGGTTGGGATCGAACGCCGGGGCAGGCGAACGAGGCGACGGACAGCCATCGGGAGTGTACGGGCGCAGGCTGGGTGCTCGGGCCACAACACTTCCACCTGAACGACGCCGCTGCCGGCCCGTCGGTTGCCTCAACGCGCGAACTGTCCGGTTCGTCCCCATCGGCGGTCGCTGGCGGTGGTGCACGCACCCGGCACCGTTCACCGGGCGCCCAGCCTCGTGGGGTTGGATGTGGGACATGACGAAGCGAACCGTGGTGGGGACGGTGGTCGCGGTGGCACTCGTGGCCGCAGCGGCCGGGGGCGGCTGGTGGTGGTACGACCAGGGGCAGCGCAAGGCCGACCAGGCGGCGCGGGACGAGGTGGCGAGCTTCGCCGCCGCCTGGGCCAAGCGGTCGGTGGAAGGCGTCAGCTTCGAGGGCACGACCGGCGCCGCCGCGCAGAAGGACTTCACCGCCACGACCGGCGGCCTCGGCACCGGACCGGTGACCGTGGTGCCGGGCGACGTGCGACGCAGTGGCGACACCGCGACCGCGACCTTGGACGTCACCTGGAACCTCGCTGGCGGCGTGCCGTGGACGTATGCCGTGCCCGTCACGGTGAGCCGTGTGGGTGGCGGCGACAGCTGGGCGGTCGACGTGCCGACCGACCGCTCGCCCTGGCATCCCGAGCTGAAGGCCGGGGACAAGCTCACCGCCAGCCGCACGTGGGGTGAGCGGGGCGACCTGCTCGACGCCAAGGGCAAGCCGCTCATGCCGATGGGCAAGGTCTACCCCGTGCAGATCGACCCGGGCCGGGCAACCGCCGAGACCGTGCGCGCACTGGAGAAGATCGTCGACGAGCCGGCAGGCAGCCTCGTCGCCAAGCTCGAGGCGGCACAGAAGTCCGGGTCGAAGGCGCCCATCCCGGTCATCACCTACCGCAAGTCCGACTTCGACGCGCGCCGCGACAAGCTCGACGCCCTCCAGGGCGTCATCTACCCCGCGCGCGAACAGCCCCTCGCGCCCTCGCGCACGTTCGGCCAGCCGCTGCTCGGCTCGTTCGGGCCGGTGAGCGCCGAGATGGTGGACAAGGGCAAGGGCCGGTATGCCGTGGGCGACTTCGCCGGCACCAGTGGCCTGCAGGGGCAGTACGACAGCGTGCTCGGTGGCACCGCCGGCGTGAAGGTCGTGTCGAGCGGGCGGCCCAGCACCCCGATGTTCGAGAAGGCCGCCGTCGACGGCAAGGACGTCCAGACCACGCTCGACCCGGCGGTGCAGACCGCGGCCGAGAAGGCCCTCACCGGCACCAAGGACATCCCGTCGGCGCTCGTGGCCGTCGACGTCAGGACCGGCGGTGTCCTCGCCTCGGCCAACTCCCCCGCGCTCGGCTTCGACCGCGCGATCACCGGCCGTTACCCGCCGGGCTCGGCCTTCAAGGTCGCCACCACCTACGCCCTCCTGACCGGGGGCAAGGTCACCCCGACCACGCCGGTGAGCTGCCCCCAGACGCTGACCGTGGACGGCCGCTCCTACAAGAACTTCGAGGGCGGTGCGATCAGCAACCCGACCTTCGCCGAGGACTTCGCGCAGTCGTGCAACACGGCATTCATCCAGCTCGCGGCCAAGCTCGGTGACGACGACCTGGCCAAGGCAGCCACCGCGCTCGGCATCGGCACCGGCTGGGGCAAGGCGCTCGGCGTCGCGAACGCCTTCGACGGCAGCGTCCCCACCAACAACGGCAAGACCGACAAGGCTTCCGCCTCGATCGGCCAGGGCCGCAACCTCGTGTCGCCGCTGACCCTCGCACAGATGGCGGCGAACGTCGCCCGCGGCTCCACCGTGCCGCCGTCACTGGTCACCGAGCCCAAGCCCGAAGCGGAGATCGACCGCACCCCGAAACCGTTGGACACCAAGGCCGTCAACCAGATCCGCACCCTCATGCGCGGCGTCGTCACGGGCGGCTCCGGCACCGCGGTCAAGGACGTGCCCGGCGGCCCCGTCCACGGCAAGTCCGGCACTGCCGAGTTCGGTGACAAGAACCCGCCGGAGACCCACGCCTGGTTCATCGGCTACCAGGGGAACGTCGCGTTCGCCGTCCTGGTCGAGAAGGGTCGCAGCGGCGGCTCGGTCGCGGCCCCCATCGCCAAGACGTTCCTCACCGAGCTCGCCCGCTGACCCCGCCTCCCCCGCCTCCCCCGACGCTGACGGCATACCGGCAACGGCGAAGCCCCTCACCGCATGCGGTGAGGGGCTTCGCGAAGACCGGTGTTGGTTGCGGTCCTCAGATGGGGCGAACGGCGTCAGCCTGCGGACCCTTGGGGCCCTGGGTGACCTCGAACTCCACACGCTGCGCCTCGTCCAGCGAGCGGTAGCCCGAGGAGTCGATCGCGGAGTAGTGAACGAACACGTCGGGGCCGCCGCCGTCCTGGGCGATGAAGCCGAAGCCCTTTTCAGCGTTGAACCACTTAACGGTTCCCTGTGCCATGGGGTAACTCTTTCCTTTGTAGCCACTGGATCCCGCACCTCGCGGGACCCCCGGCTGCCGTACACAACCCCACCGACGAGACATGCCCGCCCTCTGATGAGAAAGGCCCGACGCTGATGGTGCTGCGACGGGCTTTTCGTCGATCTGCGAGGAACTGCTTTTGCAACCGCCACAGACGCTAGCACGCAGGGCCGCACTCGTGGAGGTCGGCAAAGTCAAAATCTTGTCTGCCGCGCGGGCCTCAGGTGCCCCGCACCGCCCGCGCCGGCGCGCGGTCGCCCCGGATGACCGCGACCATGTCGACGACCCTGCGTGTCGCCCGCACGTCGTGGGCCCGGAACACGGTCGCCCCCAGCCAGGCCGCCACCGCGGTGGAGGCCAGCGTCCCCTCCAGCCGTTCGTCCGGCTCGAGCCCCAGGGACTCACCGACGAAGTCCTTGCGTGACAAGGCCTGCAGGATGGGAAAGCCCAGCCGCGCGAGGTCGGCCGTGTGGCGCAGCACCTCGAGCGAGTGCGCGGTGGTCTTGCCGAAGTCGAGGGTCGGGTCGATGAGCACCCGCTCGGCAGGTATGCCGGCCGCGACAGCTCGTGCGGCTCCCTCACCGAGGGTGCGCGCCACGTCGCGGACGACGTCGAGCGGGTCGTCGCCGTAGGTCACCTTGACGGGGTCGGTGCGCGGCGGCAGGCCGCCGGTGTGCGAGACGACGACGCCCGCGCCGAGGTCGGCCGCCACCGCGACGAGCTCAGGGTCGTGCCCGGCCCAGGTGTCGTTGACGAGGTCGAGGCCGTGGACGCCCGCCTCGCGGGCCACCTCGCTGCGCCAGGTGTCGAGGGACAGGACGAGGTCGGGGTAGGCGCTGCGGGCGTGCTCGACGAAGGGGACGACGCGGTCGATCTCCTGCGCCGGGCTGACCTGCTCTCCCTCCTGTCCGGCGCGGACGCCGCCGATGTCCACGATGTCGGCGCCGGCGGCCACGTGGTCGTCGAGCGCGCGCTTGGCCGAGTCGAGGTCGGCGTGGCGGTTGCCCGAGAAGAACGAGTCGCTGGTGCGGTTGATGATCGCCATCACCGCAGGGCGGGCACAGTCAAACCTGTTGCCCCGCAACACCAGTGGCGGTGTGCGGGGAAGGTCGAGCGGCGCCGGGTCGATGCTCGTCACGGCCACATCCTCGCAGCCCGGACACGGCGACGGCCGGGCACCCACCGTGAGGTGGGCACCCGGCCGCGCCACGCGGCATACCGGTCAGCGACGCATCGCCTGGAACTCCGCGACGCCGATCCTGCCCGAGTTGGCGAGGGCCGCCGGGCAGTCCGTCGTCGACCTCGGGTCGTTGTCCTGCTCACCCTGGAAGTCCGGGCCACCGGTGCACTGGTTCGTGACCATCCGCAGCCGCAGGTGCGTCGCGGGCGTCTGCGGGATCTCGAAGGACCGCATCAGCAGCTGCGACGGCACGGGCTTGGGCCGGTCACCGGGGAAGGCGTCCGCGGCCGAGGTGAAGACGCTGCGGTAGTCGCGGTCCTCGGTGCAGGTGACCCGTCCCTTGGCGTCGCAGGCGAGCACCTCGAACTGGCGCAAAGTCTGGAACCGGCCGACTCCCGTGGACGGTCCGGTCATCGCGCTGACCTGGACCCGGCGCACGACCTGCCGTCCGCCCGCCAGGTCGACGGTGAACTCGCGCTGTGCCGCGCTCGGCGCGTTGACGGTCGCGGCATTCGTCGCCTCGTCGCCGTCCGCGAGCAGTGGGAGCGCGGTGCCCTCGCCGGTGACAGTCGCACCCGCGGCCGTGCTCGCCAGGTTGGTGACCAGCTTGACCGGGAAGTCGCGCACCTGACCGGGCTTGGCCTCGAAGGTGACCCGCGACTGGGCGTACCCGGGCGCGGTGACGGTGTAGGTCATCGGCCCGGGCACCAGGGTGACGCGGTCGGTCATCGGCGACGCGGCATCGGTGTCGGCCACCGGGCGGCTGCGCACGCTGTAGTCACCGACGTAGAGCTTCGCGCCGGGCACGACCCGACCGTCCTCGTCGACGGGGGTGAACCGCAGAGTCGCGTTGTTCGCCCGGGGCGAGTCGAAACCGGGACGCGGCGCCGTGTCGGTGCCGGTGTTCGAGGACGCGCTCTGCCCCATGCCGCGCTTGGCGAAGGTGTTCCACAGGATGTCCTGGTTCGCACCGTCGAACCGCAGCAGGTCCGCGGCGAGCATCGCGTTGCGGGCGTCGACCATCGAGACGTTGCCGTCGCTCATGAGCAGCCACGCGTCGAAGACGACCTGCGCCCAGCGCCGGCTGCCCGGGCAGGACTCCACGGGGGTCTTGCCGGTCGCGCACGCCTTCATCGACGCCGCGTCACCGAGGCCGTAACGGTCGACGAAGTTCGCCCGCAGCTCGGTCAGCGTGGCCGACCAGATGGCCCCGTCGGAGTGCACCTGCGGACCCACCACGTCGTAGCCCACGTTGGAGTAGTTGAGCGGGCTCGTGGCGAAGTTGTAGGTGCGGTTGCCGTGGTCGGCGTTGGCGTTGGTGTAGACGGCACGCGAGGTGAACAGGCGCGTGAGCGGCTGGAACCCGTTCTCCTGGATGAACTCCAGGCCGATCATGTCCGACCAGCTCTCGCCCATCGCGCGGGCCTGGTGGCTGCTCAGCCCGCGGTCGGGGCCGGCCGCCATCCGGTTGCTGATGGCGTGCGTGTACTCGTGACCGACGACGGTCGTGTCGTAGCCGCCGTCGACACACGGCGAGTACCCCGAGCCGCCGATCGGCTGGTAGAGGTACATGCCGGTGTAGGCGGCGCCACCGTCGGCGCCGGTGCCCTGGAAGGCGTTGTTACGGGCGTCACCGACCGCGTCGTACTGCGACCAGCCCTCCTCGGAGTCACCGCCGAGCCCGCCCTTGCCGTAGTTGTCCTCCTGGAGGTTCCACGCGGTCTCGGTGAAGCCCAGGTTGTAGGACCAGTCGTGCAGCCGGTTGTGCATCGCGAACATGTGCGTCGCCGTCGCATAGACGTCGTTGCCGCCGGGCTGGCTGTAGTTGTCCGGGTTGCACTTGGCCTCCTGCCACGCGTTCGTCCACGGGAAGGTGTACTGCCGGGTGTCGCTCTTCGGCGGGTACTGCGCGTCGCCGTCGGTCCACTGGCCGAAGGTGAACGCGTTGTTGCCGACGGTGGTCCCGGAGGGCGCGTCGGTGGCGGGGTCGATGTCCCACGGCCGCGGCGACGCCGGGTTGGCGACGGCCTCGGTGCAGCCAGGTGCGGCCGTCCAGCACCAGGTCGCGCGCGTGTCCTGGGTGGAGTAGTCCAGCGGCGGGGTGGGCGTGAACACCTTCCACTGCGGGTTGTCAGGGGACTCCTCGAAGTCGACGAGGTTCTCGCGCACGAGCACCTCACCGGTCACGGCGTCCACGTACACGGCATACGCCTTGTCCGGTCGCTCCACGACCTCGACGTGGTATGCCGCACGGGCGGCCTGGCCGGGCACCGGCACCGCGACCTCCTTGACGCGTTGGTCGCGCTCGAGGCCGTCTGCGGTGAAGGTGCGCCACCCGCCGTTCGCCGACCTGCTGGTGGCGCTGCCGCGCTCGGTGATGTCGGTGGCCTTGGCGCCGATGTGCGTCGCGGCCCGCGCCAGCGCCTGCTCGGGGGTGAGCTTGGGCACGGCCGGGGCTCGACGCAGCGTGGCGGTGTCGGCGGGTGCGAGGTTGGAGTTGACGTAGCGCACCGCACCGTCCTTGACGGCGACCGTGACGGTGCCGTCGACGCCTGCGGGGAGCTCACCGAACTTCTGGCGCAGCATCACGATCGTGTTGTCGCCCAGCGTGTTTCGCCCGATCACCTCCATCGCGTCGATGTCAGCAGCCGAGAGCCCGTAGGCCGCGCGCTCACCCTCGAGGTACTGCTTGGCGGCCGTGGCCGGGTCCTTCGAGAGCCCCGAGGCGAGCGGTGCGGCCTTGGCCGCGAGCACCACCCCGGGCGAGCCGAACCGGTTCCACGTCTGCTGCGCGGGCTGCGCCGGTGCGGAGCGCGTCGCATCGGCGGCAGCGGAGCGTCGACCACTGCTCGGCGGCACCGCCGCGGGCCGCGTGTCGAGGTCGGCGAGATCCTCGGCCGACGGCGCCGTCGGCCCCGATGCGGTGCCGCCTCCTCCCGCGTCGTCCGCGTGGGCCAGGGTGCTGGTCATCCCTGTCGTCGCGACCACCGCCGCGCCCACGCCCAGTGCTGCCACCCTCAGGCGCCATCGAGCCATCACGCCATCCCCTTCGTCCGTGAGGTCCTGCGGAGACCTCGTTGCCAGAGTTCGTGCGGAGTACTTCCGGTCTACGCCACGGCGGGTGAGCAGGTGTTACGGAGGAGTTCAGGACTTGGTCAGTGTCCCGATCATCGAAATGCGCACGGGCCGGCTGGGTAGTGTCACGACATGGCGTTCGACTTCAGCCTCAGCCCCGAGCTCGAGGACCAGCGGCAGCGCACGGCCCAGTTCGTGGCGTCCGAGGTGATCCCGCTCGAGCAGCAGGTGTTCCGCGAGGGCATGACCGACGACCTGCGGCGCACCCTGCAGAGCAAGGCCAAGGCCGCCGGCATCTTCGCTCCGCAGGCGCCGGCCGAGCTCGGTGGCGGTGGCTTTCGGTTCGACGAGGCGGGGGTGCTGCTCGAGGAGGCCGGCTACTCACTGCTGGGACCGCTCGCCCTCAACTGTGCCGCACCGGACGAGGGAAACATCCACCTGCTGCACATGACCGGGTCGGCCGAGCAGCAGGACACCTATCTGCGCCCGCTGGTCGCCGGTGACGTGCGTTCGTGCTTCTCCATGACCGAGCCACCTCCAGGTGCCGGGTCTGACCCGTCGGCGCTGCGCACGGTCGCCCGTCGGACCGACGGCGGCTGGGTCATCAACGGCGACAAGTGGCTCATCACCGGTGCCGACGGCGCGGCATTCTCGATCGTCATGGCCCGCAACGAGGGTGACGACGCACCGGAGGGCGCGACGATGTTCCTCGTCGACGCTGACAACCCGGGCTTCGTGGTCGGCGAGCACCTCGACACCATCGACGCGACCGGCATCGGTGGCCACTGCCGGGTCACGATCACCGACTGCTTCGTGCCCGACGACCGCGTGCTCGGGGAGCCCGGACGCGGCTTCCAGAGCGCCCAGGTGCGGCTCGCCCCCGCGCGCCTCACACACTGCATGCGTTGGCTGGGGGCGGCGCGACGGGCGCACGACATCGCCCTGGAGCGGGCGGTGGGGCGTGAGCTCTTCGGCTCGCGCCTGGCCGACCTCGGCATGGCCCAGGCGCTCATCGCCGAGAACGAGGTCGACCTCGACGCCGCTCGCGCGGTGATCCGGCACGCGTCATGGCAGATCGCCGAGGGTTCGCGCAGCAGCGAGGAGTCGTCGCGCGCCAAGGTCTTCGTCAGCGAGGCGGTATGCCGCGTGGTCGACCGGGCGGTCCAGCTCGCCGGCGGGATGGGGACGTCGGAGTCCCTGGTGCTCGGCCGGATCTACCGCGACATCAGGTCGTTCCGCATCTACGACGGCGCGACCGAGGTGCACAAGATGTCACTGGCCCGGCGGGCGGCCGCGCGTGCGGCCGAGCGGCTCGAGGCTGGTGCGTCCGCGGTCGACGGGTCGCAGCCGCAGACGGGTGGCGCGTCGTGACGGAGCCGCAGGAGGTCCGCGGGCTGCCTCGTGAGTCGTTCACCACCTGGGCGCGCACGGCACTGCCCGGGCTGGGCGACCACTGGCGCGCAGAAGTCATCGGCGGTGGCCTGTCGAACATCACGTACCGGCTGACGGGAGGCGACCGCAGCGTCATCGTGCGCCGGCCGCCGACGGGCAAACTGCTGCCGAGCGCGCACGACATGATGCGCGAGGCGAAGGTGCTCACCGCCCTGCAGGACACCGCGGTCCCCGTGCCCGAGGTGCTCGCCGTGTGTCCCGACGACACCGTGGCCGGGGCTCCCTTCTACGTGATGGCCGAGGTCCCAGGTGAGGTGCTTCGCGAACCGGAGGAGGCGGCATACCTCACTGCGGGGCAACGGAACTCGCTCGTCGACGCCCTGGTCGAGACGCTCGCGGCGATCCACGCCGTCGACCTGGACGCGACCGGGCTGCGCGACTTCGGCAAGCCCGCCGGCTACCTGGAGCGGCAGGTGCGCCGCTGGTCCGGTCAGTGGGAGGCGAGCCGCACCCGTGAGCTGCCCGCGATGGACGAGCTGGTGCGACGCCTCCAGGAGGAGCGACCGGCCGAGGGCGAGGTCACGCTGGTCCACGGCGACTTCCGGCACGACAACTGCCTGCTCCAGGTCGAGGGTGGCGAGCCGCCGCGGGTGGCGGCCGTCGTCGACTGGGAGCTGTCGACGCTCGGTGACCCGCTGGCCGACCTCGCGACCTGGCTGACCTACTACACCGGCCGCGACGACGAGGGACGTCCACTCATCGTGGGTGCGGGAGTGCCTGCGCTGGAAGGCTTTCCGGCGCCGGAGGAGGTCGCGAGCCGGTATGCCGCGGCGACCGGGCGCGACGTCAGCGGGCTCGCGTACTACCGGGCGTTCAGCGACTTCCGGCTCGCGGTCATCGCCGAGGGCGTGCACGCCCGCTACCTCGCCGGCCAGGCCGATGGTCCCGGCTACGACCGCGCCGGCGCCTCCGTGCCGCTCATGGTCGACCGGGCCCTCTCCCACCTGACCTGACCGTCAGGCGAGGTCGCGGTGGGCGGCCCACAGTCGGGCGGCTTGGTCAGCAGCCGCGGCGACGAGCTCGGCGAGCTCCGGGCGGTCGGGCACGCGGAAGGACGTGTAGCCGCCACGGCCGCCCGCGACGGGGCGGCCGTAGGCCTTGGCGGCGAGCCGCCCGTCGGGCAGCAGCCGGACGTTGAGGGTGGTCAGCACGTACTCGACGTCACGGCGGGTGTCGTTCCACTGCAACGGTTCCGGGATGTCGACGTTGACCGCGAGCGCGCCGACGGTCACTTCGGGCGGGGAGTCGGCCATGCCAGCCATCGTGGCACGACGCCCGAGCACCTGCGCGCTGCTTGCCATCGTTCGCGCACCAGGGAGTGCGCGACTCGTGGCGAAGTGCGCGAACGTCAGGAGTCGAAGCCGAGACCGACCGCGTCGAGCGCCTTCAGCCACAGGTTGCGCCGGCCGCCCTGCTCGTCAGCCCGGGCCATCGACCACCGGGTGAGCTCGATCCCGGCCCACGCCAACGGTTCCGGCGGGAACGGCAGCGGGGTCTGGCGCACCATGTCGAGCCGCGTGCGTTCGGTGTCGCGCCCGTAGAGCAGGTCGAGCATGACCTGGGCGCCGAACCGCGTGGCGCCGACCCCGAGACCGGTGTACCCCAGCGCGTAGGCGACCCGTCCGCCCAGCGCGGTGCCGTAGAACGCGCAGAACCGCGTGCACGTGTCGATCGCACCACCCCACCGGTGTGTGAACTGCAACCCGTCGAGCTGGGGAAAGGTCGTGAAGAAGTGCTCCGCGAGGGTGTCGAAGGTCTGGGGCCGCTGGTCGAGCGAGGGCCCCATGCGCCGGCCGTAGTGGTAGACCGCGTCGTAGCCGCCCCACAGGATCCGGTTGTCCGCGGTGAGTCGGTAGTAGTGGAACTGGTTGCCCAGGTCCCCCACGCCGGCCCGGGTCGCCCAGCCGAGCGCGTCGAGCTGGCCCGCGGTCAGCGGCTCGGTCATGAGCGCGTAGTCGTAGACCGGAACGGTGTGCCAACGGAGCCGAGTCAGCAGCGAAGGAAACGCGTTCGTGCCCAACGCAACCCGGGGCGTGCGGATGGTCGCACCATCCAGCATTCCCATCTCGACTGCACCGCCGACGACATCGAGCCCGGTCACCCGCACCCCTTCGACGATGCGCACCCCGACCGACTCGCAGGCACGGGCCAGGCCCCAGGCCAGCCTGGCCGGGTCGACGACGGCGGTGTCGTCCGGGTCGTAGACACCGCCGAGGTAGGTGGGTGAGTCGAGGTGCGCACGCACCGCGTCCCGGTCCAGCCGCTCCCCCGACAGCTCGTCGAGCCACGGCAGCTGGTGGGGTCCCGTGGCGACCGACAGCTCACCGGATCGCCTGAAGTCACAGTCGATCCCGTACCTCGCCACCGTCTCCTCGATCGCATCGAGGTTGGCCCGCCCGAGCCGCGCCAGGGCGGCATACTCCTGCGGCCACCGGGCCGTCCCGTTGGCCTCGCCATGGGTGAGGCTCGCCGAGCAGAACCCACCGTTGCGTCCGGAGGCCGCCCACCCGACGGTGTTCGCCTCGAGCAGCAGCACGTCCAGCCCGGGGTCGGCCTCCTTGGCGAGCAGGGCAGTCCAGAGCCCGGTGTAGCCACCGCCGACGACCACGAGGTCGGCACTCTCGCGTCGCCCCTCCAGCCCGGACCGCGGTGCAGGCCGATCCGGGGAGTCGAGCCAGAAGACTCGCGGCACGGCGTCGCGCAGCGCCGGGTGGGTCGGGCCCTGGCTCACGGCCGCTCAGTCGCGGCTCGAGTAGTGGCGGTCGGCCACCTCGAGCGCCTCGTCGAGGATCGCCAGGCCCTCGCGCACCTCGTCGGCCGTGGTGGTGCACGGCGGCACGACGTGGGTGCGGTTGAAGTGGGTGAACGGCCAGAGGCCGCGTTCCTTGCAGGCGGTGGCGAAGTCGTTCATCGGCCTGGCGTCCGCACCGCTGGCGTTGTAGGGCACCAGGGGTTCGCGGGTCTTGCGGTCACGGACCAGCTCGACCGCCCAGAAGACCCCGAGACCGCGCACCTCGCCGACGCTCGGGTGGCGGTCGGCGAGCTCGCGCAGGCCAGGGCCGATGACCTCGGCGCCGAGCGAGCGGGCGTGCTCGATGACGTTCTCCTCCTTGAAGATCTCGATCGACGCGACGGCCGACGCGCACGCCAGCGGGTGACCCGAGTAGGTCAGCCCGCCGGGGTAGGGCCGGTCGTCGAACGTCTGCGCGATGCGCTCGGAGATGACCACTCCCCCGAGCGGCACGTAGCCGCTGTTGACGCCCTTGGCGAAGCAGATGAGGTCGGGGGTGACACCCCAGTGGTCGATCGCGAACCACTCGCCGCAGCGCCCGAAGCCCGACATGACCTCGTCAGCGATCATGACGATGCCGTGCTCGTCGCAGATCGCGCGCACCCCCTCGAGGTAGCCCGGCGGCGGGACGAGGATGCCGTTGGTGCCGACGACCGACTCGAGGATGATCGCCGCGACCGTGTGCCCACCCTCGACCATGAGCAGGTCGCGCAGGTGCTGCAGGGCGCGCTCGGTCTCCTCCTGCTCGGTGGTCGAGTGGAAGGCGGAGCGGTAGAGGTAGGGCCCCCAGTAGTGGACGACGCCGGGCACTCCCGGTTCGCTGGGCCAGCGCCGCGGGTCACCGGTGAGCGTGATCGACCCGGCCGTGGCGCCGTGATAGCTGCGGTATGCCGCGAGCACCTTCTGGCGCCCCGTGTGCAGCCGAGCCATGCGGATGGCGTTCTCGGTCGCCTCCGCACCACCGTTGGTGAAGAACACGCGGTTGAGGTCGCCGGGTGCGAGCTCGGCGATGAGGCGCGCCGCCTCGGAACGGGCGTCGTTCGCGAACGGCGGCCCGATCGTGGTGAGGCGACCGGCCTGCTCCTGGATCGCGGCGACGAGCCGCGGGTGCTGGTAGCCGATGTTGACGTTGACCAGCTGGCTGGAGAAGTCGAGGTAGCGCTTGCCCGCGTAGTCGGTGAAGTGGGACCCCTGCGCGGATGCGATGGGCAGCGGCTCGATCTGCGCCTGCGCCGACCAGGAGTGGAACACGTGTGCGCGGTCGTCGCGGCGCACTCGCGCCTCGTCGGCGCTGGTGACGGCCGCCAAGGGTGACTCCGCGGCATACCCCTCATTGCTTGTTGTGGTGGGATGCGTTGCGCGGGAACGGGACTGGGTCGTCGTCATGGCCACTCCTCAGCGAGTGCGCGGGAAGCCGAGGTCGACCGAGGAGGTGGCCGGGTCGGGCCACCGCTGCGTCACGACCTTGCCCCGTGTGTAGAAGTTGATGCCCTCCGGACCGTACATGTGGGTGTCTCCGAAGAGCGAGTCCTTCCAGCCGCCGAAGGAGTAGTAGGCGACCGGCACGGGGATGGGCACGTTGATGCCGACCATGCCGACCTCGACGTCGTACTGGAAGCGCCGGGCTGCGCCGCCGTCGCGGGTGAAGATCGCGGTGCCGTTGGCGTACCGGTTGGCGTTGACCAACGCCAGGCCCTCGTCGTAGGTGTCGACCCGCACGACCGACAGGACGGGGCCGAAGATCTCGTCGGTGTAGACGGTCATCTCCGGCGTCACGTGGTCGAGCAGCGTCGTGCCGAGGAAGAAGCCCTCCTGCGGGTGGTCCCCAGTGCGTCCGTCGACGACCACCGACGCACCGGCGGCCTCCCCCGCGTCGACGTAGCCGGCCACCTTGTCGCGGTGCTCGGCCGTGATGAGCGGCCCCATGTCCGTGTCGGGGTCGGCACCGTTGCCGACGGTGAGCTTGGGCAGCCGGGCGGCGATGGCGTCGACGAGCGGCTCGGCGACGTCGCCCACCGCGACCGCCACCGACAGCGCCATGCAGCGCTCGCCCGCTGCGCCGTATGCCGCGGACACCACGGCGTCGGCGGCCATGTCCACGTCGGCGTCGGGCAGCACCAGAGCGTGGTTCTTCGCGCCACCGAGCGCCTGCACGCGCTTGCCGGCGGCGGTGCCGCGCTCGTAGATGTACTGCGCGATGGGGGTGGACCCGACGAAGCTGACGGCGGCGATGCCCGGGTGGTCGAGGATCGCGTCGACGGCGACCTTGTCACCCTGGACCACGGTGAAGACGCCGTCGGGCAGACCGGCCTCCTGCCACAGCCGGGCGAGGAACAGCGCAGCTGACGGGTCCTTCTCGGACGGCTTGAGGACGAACGCGTTGCCGCACGCGATCGCGTTGGCGCACATCCACAGCGGCACCATCGCCGGGAAGTTGAACGGCGTGATGCCGGCGACGACACCGAGCGGCTGCCTGATGCTGTAGACGTCGACACCGGTCGCGGCCTGCTCGCTGAACCCGCCCTTGAGCAGGGCCGGCACACCGGTCGCGAACTCGACGTTCTCGAGGCCGCGGGCGATCTCGCCGGCCGCGTCGGAGAGCACCTTGCCGTGCTCGCTGGTGATGATGGCGGCCAGCTCGTCGGTGCGCTGGTGCAGCAGCTCGCGGAAGGCGAACAGCACGGCCGACCGCTGCGACAGCGACGCGTGCCGCCACTCGGCGGCGGCAGCGGCCGCGCTCGCCACCGCGGCCTCGACCTCCTGCACCGACGCGAGGTCGACCTCGGCCGTGCGCTGGCCCGTCGCCGGGTTGAACACCGGTGCCGTGCGACCGGAGGTGCCGTCGACGGCGCGGCCGTCGACCCAGTGGGTGATGCGCTGGCTCATGCTCGCCACCATACGAGCCAGCACGGTGGCACACAATCGGTTGATTGCTACAGTACAAATGTGAAGGCGATGCTGTCGGCGATCGAGCAGCGGCTCGACCGGGCCACCACCAAGGGGCTGGCGCAGGCCGTGTCGACCGCGATCCGCGACGGCGAGCTGCGGGCGGGCGACCGGCTGCCGCCGATCCGCACCGTGGCCGCCGAGCTCGGCCTCTCCCCCACGACGGTCAGCGCCGCCTGGACCCTGCTGCGCCGCTCGGGTGCGCTGGTCACCGACGGTCGCCGGGGCACGACAGTGCTCGACCCGGACGGCGCCGCCCCGGCCGCCGCCACGCGCTACCGCCAGGCGCTCGACCACCGGGGCATCGCCCTCGACCTGTCGACCGGCGTGCCCGATCCGGCCCTGCTGCCCGACCTGCGGGCGGCCCTGCACGCGGTCACCACGGCACCCCCCACCGGCAGCTACCTCGACGACCCCGTCCTGCCCGAGCTCGCCGACGTGCTGCGCACCGACTGGCCGGTGCGGGGCGCCGCACTCACCGTGGTCGACGGGGCCATGGACGGACTCGACCTGCTCGCTCGCTCGACCCTGGGCTTCGGTGACCGGGTCGTGGTCGAGGACCCCGGCTTCCCACCTCTGCTCGACCTGCTCGAGTCGCTCGGCGTCGAGGTCGTGGGTGTCCCCGTCGACGACGAGGGCCTCGAGCTGGACGGCCTGCGCACGGCGCTCGCCCGCGGCATACGCGCCGTCTTCATCCAGCCCCGCGCCCAGAACCCCACCGGCGTCACCATGAGCCGCCACCGCGCCAAGGCCATCGCCGAACTCGCCAACAGCTCGGGTTTCCTTGTGGTGGAGGACGATTCGGCCTACGGCATCTCGTCCTCGCCGTTGGTCAGCCTCGGGCGCTGGGCGCCCGATCGCACGGTCCACCTGCGGTCGTTCTCCAAGGCCTACGGCCCCGACCTGCGCCTGGCCGCGATGAGCGCACCCGCCGAGGTGCACCGGTCGGTCACCCTGCGCCGACAGCTCGGCCAGGGTTGGTCCAGCCGGCTGCTCCAGCAGGTGCTCGTGTCACTGCTGACCAGTGCGGAGTCGCGTCGCCACGTGGCCGAGGCGAGCCGGAGGTATGCCGCGCGGCGGGCCGCCTTCGTCGCTCGCCTGCGCGACGCCGGCGTCGAGGTCGGAGGCGCCGAGGGCCTCAACGCGTGGGTGCCCGTCGCCGACGAGACCGCTGCCGTGGTGCGTCTGGCCCGCCAGGGGATCGGGGTCGCGGCGGGTGCACCGTTCCGCGTCGGTGACCGCACCGACCCGGTCGGCGGCCACGTGCGGGTGACGATCGCCGCCGTGGACCACGACCGCATGCCCGAGCTCACCGACCTGGTGGCCGCCGCCGCGCAGCCCCTCACCTGGAGCCGTCCCTCACGCTGAGCGGCGCGTCCGGAACCGGACGGCGCACCGGCACGGCCCGGCGACACGACCGCCGCGCACCCGCGGGACAGGGGCCCGGAACGGCACGAAGGCCGGGCTGCAGGGTTGCCCGGCCTTCGGCCCGCCACCATCAGGTGGACGTCCATGTTGCACGTTCAAGCCTAGGGGTGAACAGGGGCGACACGCTCAGGCATTTGACGGACTTTCTTCCCGGATGTCGACGGAAGCGCCCGGATTACCCCGGTTGCGGCCGAACTCGTCCCTCACCCACTTCCGGCCACACCGGCTCGAAGACGCACCGCACATCAAGCCTCAGTGGCCCGAAGTCGGACGGGACGGCGGAGGGCGTGGGACTCCGCGGACTTCCTCGTACCTCGGAAGTTCGCTTCCCTTCATCCCCCGCCCCCGCCGGCTCCGCAAGGGCGCTCCGCGCCCGGCGGAGCTCGGCGGAGGGCGTGGGATTCGAACCCACGAGACGGTTGCCCGCCTAGCGGTTTTCAAGACCGCCGCACTAGGCCACTATGCGAGCCCTCCTCGGCCACGCGGCATACCGCCCGCGACCGGGGACCAACGGTAGCGCGGCCTGCGAGCCGGCAGACCCCCGGTTAGGGTCGAACGGCAACCCATCAGGAGGTCCCCATGAGCAAGCTGTCGTTCCTCGCCGGCCTGGCCGCCGGCTACGTGCTCGGCGCCAAGGCCGGACGCAAGCGGTACGAGCAGATCCGCACCCAGGCCGACAAGTTCTGGTCGAGCGATCCCGTGCAGGCGCGCGTCGACACCGTCAAGCAGTCCGTCAAGGACCAGGCCCCCGCCGTCGCCGCCAAGCTCGGAGACGTCGCCAAGTCCGCCGCCACCAGCGCCGGCGACCGCATCAAGGGCGAGGACCTGCCCGACACCATCCACCGCAGCACCGACGGGCGGCTGCACGCCGACACCACCGGTTTCGGCCCCGGGCCCGGCAAGCTGCCCTGACCCGCGCGCGGCGCGCCCGCGGCATACCCGCACGCACGAGAGGGCGGTGCGACCACCCCCGTGAGTCGCACCGCCCGTCGTCCCCTGCCTGCCCCTTGGGGGCTCAAGGTGTCGGCACGCCCCCGTGCGCTTCCACCTCCACCGGTGACACCCCTGGCGGCCACCGGCGTCTTCCTCGTCCCCCGATCAGGCTGACACCCCACAAGAGCGCCCTTGGGCCTCCCTGATACATCCCGGATGAAAGAAAAATTCCGGCACTCTTCGCGTATCACCCGGTGCGCTCGATTCTCCTGTCCCGTAACGCGGTTCCTCTCACTACGCTGACCTCACCGCGTCGTCGGCGCGAACTCCGCAGGAGAATCCATGGCCTCCACACCACCCCCTCCACCCCAGGGTCCCGGGCCAGCTCCCTGGGTGGCCATCACCCGCGCCGCCGCCCGCCGCCACGACGCGCGGGTGCTCGACCCGACGCGCGCCACTCGCCTCGAGCGCGACGACGCACTCGAACCGACCCTGTATGCCGGCAACATCCTCATCGTGCGTGGGTTGCCGACGCGGTCGGCGGGGGGCCCGATCGAGGCCATCACCGCGATCGCCGAGCGGCTCGGGTATGCCGTCGTGCCGCGTCGCGACGAACGGTTCGAGTCGCTCGTGGCCAGCAACCAGCTCGAGGACGCGGCCGATGCGGCGGTCTCGACGACCCTGGAGCTGCGGCCACTGGCAGGGCGCGCGGTCACGGCTCCCGACGCGTGGCTGGTGCTGCAGACCCTGCGGGCGCAGAACCCGCAGGCGGCGCAAGGGGTCTCGCTCAGCCACGTGGTGACCGCGGCCGGGTACGGATCCGGCGTCGGGTACGGCTCCGGTGTCGGGTACGGGTCCGGGGTGGGCTACGGATCGGGCGTTGGCTACGGGTCAGGGGTCGGGTACGGCTCGGGCGTCGCCGACGACGACGTGCAGATGCCAGCGGGCGGGCCCGCGGGCCGGCTCCCGGTGGTCTGGCACGGGCCGGTGCCGGGGTCCGGCCGGCGTCCCGCCAGGTCCACGACGGATGCGAAGGGCAGCCGACCGCCCGTGGTGGCGCTGCTCGACACCGGCATCGGGGAGCACCCGTGGTTCGCCGACGGGGTGATCCGGGACGTCACGGTCGACGGCCTGCCGATCGGGCTCCGGTTCTCCCCCGACGACGACCCGGAGCGCACGGGCTGCACGGTCGACCGGGTCAACGGGCTGCTCGACCCGCTCGCCGGTCACGGCACGTTCATCGCCGGGGTGGTGCGGGCCCACTGCCCCGAGGCGACCCTGATGTCCGTGCCGGTGATGCCGGGTGACGGCGTCACCGACGAGGCGTTCCTGGTGGAGACCCTGTCGCTGCTCTACGTGCGCCAGCTGCTCGCCCTGTCGGGTCGGCTCAAGGGCCCACCCGTCGACGTCCTGTCGCTGTCGCTCGGCTACTACCACGAGGCGCGCGGCGCGTTCGACGACGAGCCGGCCTTCCTCGCCGTGCTGCGGGCGCTGGCAGGCACCGGGGTCGCGATCGTCGCGGCCGCCGGGAACGGCGCCACCAGCCACGAGTTCTACCCGGCGGCGTTCGCGGTGGTCGACGGGTTCGCGACTCCCGTAACCAGCGTCGGCGCGCTCAACCCGGACTGCACCACGGTGTCGGCCTACTCCAACACCGGCGACTGGGTGCGCGAATACCGTTGCGGCACAGCGGTGGTCAGCACCATGCCCGTCACGCTCAATGGCAGCCTCCAGTCGATCCTCCATCGCGACGAACCGCCCTACCCGGCCCGGGCCACGGCCGACCCGGATGACTTCTCCGGCGGGTTCGGGGTGTGGAGCGGCACGTCCTTCGCCGCGCCCGCGTTCGCCGGCGACCTGGCCGCGCGGCTCACGTCCGGCGCCTTCGACCCAGATGACCCCAGGACGCGGCTGCGCCGGATGCGCGCAGCGGTCAAGGCCGTGGCGGGAGGCGTGCGGTGATGCAGGCCGGGGAGAGCACAGGTGGGCTGGCGGACTTCGCGGCCTCCGCGTTCTCCGCCTACCGCGACGGACGACCCGAGGCCATGTCGCACCTCGTCGACCGCACCACCCCACTGCTCTGGCACGTCGCGCGGTCCCAGGGCTTGTCCGGCACCCAGGCCGAGGACGTCGTCCAGAACACCTGGCTGCGGCTCATCCAGCACTCCGCGAGCATCACCGACCCGCAGGGGGTGCTCAAGTGGCTCCTCACCACGGCCCGGCGCGAGGCCTGGGCAGTGACCCGCAGGGCCCGTCGGGAGGAGGTCCGAGAGGACGTGGGCGAGGCCGTGACCGCGGCCAGGCCACCGGAGGACGACACCATGGACGTTGTCCTGCGCAGCCAGGACCAGAGCCTGCTGTGGCGTCACGTCCGTGACCTCCCCGAACGCTGCCAGACGCTGCTGCGGGTCATCGCGCTCGCCGACCGTCCCGACTACGCCCAGGTCGCAGAGGCGTTGGGTATGCCGGTCGGCAGCATCGGGCCCACGCGCGGCAGGTGCCTGGCCAAGCTGCGAGCGGCGCTCGTGGCCGACCCGAAGTGGGCGACGTCATGAGCGGCGACGCCACGGGGCGCCACGGCGGACCAGGCGCCGGACGCGAAGACCGGGACGCCGTCGTTCCCGGCGAACAGGACGCTCTCGACGACCTCGACATCCGGGCCCTCGCCACGCTGCGGACCGTGTGGGAGGCGAGCGATCCTGTGCCGGTCGGGCTCGAGGACCGCGTCAAGTTTGCGATGACGGTGGCAGCCCTCGAGGCCGATGTCGCCGAAATCGCTTCCGGCACAGTGGAATCGGCAGGCGTGCGCGCCACGGCATACGACCGCGCCGCGACGATCACGTTCTCCAGCGAGACGCTCAGCGCGATGATCACCATCGAGATCGTCGACGGGACGAGCGCCCGGCTCTCGGGCTGGGTCACGACCGGCCCCACCCAGGTGGAGCTGCGCGAACGGTCCCGCACCCAGGAGACCACGGCCGACGACGCTGGCCGGTTCAGCTTCGCCTCCGTGGAGCGTGGACTCGCCCACCTGGTGATGCGCCGCCTCGACGACCCGGACAGCAGGCCGGTCATCACGCCGGCCATAGAGATCTGAGGCGAGCCGAGGTGAGGGCATCGAGGTAGCGGACCACCAGGTCGCGGAGCTGCTCAGCAGCGCCCGTCACCTCAACGAGATCGGCCGCTTCCGCGACGCGGAACGGACGCTGCGCCGCGCCCTGCTGCGCGCCGACCGACTGCCGGAGGGCGAACGCTCCGCCGCCACCGCACGCCTGCTCATCACGCTGGCGTGGCCGACGATGGCGCTGCACGGACGCAGCCAGGCCCTGGCCCAGCTCGAGCAGGCGCGAGCCACCGGCAGCACCGAGCGCCTGCGCGCGCTGAGCTGGATCCAGGAGTCGGTGGTCCACGTGGCCGTGCAGGACTGGCCGGCCGCGCTCGCGGCGCTCGCGCGGGTCGACCTCACCGATCCCGACGAGGAGCTGCTGACGCCCGCCGAGCGGACCGCCGGCCACATCAACGCCGGGCTGGCGCACCTGTCGCTGCTCGAGCTCGGCCCCGCGCGTGACCAGCTCGAGCGGGCGTTGCAGCTCAGCCTCGCCCACGGCCTCACCAACCAGGAGTTCAAGGCCAGGCACAACCTCGGCTGTCTCGAGTACTACGCCGGCAACCTGCCCGAGGCCATCGGCCTCATGCAGCAGGCCGACGCCCTGGACGCCGACGTCGACCGCGGGCGGGCGGTGCACGACCTCGCCCTGGTGTTGCTCGAGGCCGGCCTGCTCGACCAGGCCCGTGACATGCTCCTGCGTGCGTTGGGCATGGCCCAGGAGGCCCGGCACCGGCTTGCCCAGGCCGACCTGAGGCTCGACCTCGCGACCTGCGCGCTGCTCGCCGACGACACCACGACCGCCCGTGGGCACCTCGGCGCGGCACTCGCGGCATACCGTGCCCGCGGCGCGACCGAGCGCCAACGCAGCACCGCTCTGCTGCGCGCCTTCGTCGACCTCAGCGAGGGACGCCTGCCGCGCGGCATCGACCGGGTCCTCGCCCCGTGGCTGGCTGCTGGACGAGCGGTGACGCCGGACGAGCGGTTGGCTGCCCGCCTGCACGTGGAGGCGTTGCTGCTGCGCGGCGACGTCGCGGGGGCGGCGGCCGCCGTGGGCCGGCTCACGAGAAGCGCGCGTCAGGGGTTCGCCGCCGAGATGCACGAGCGGCTGCTGCGGGCACGCGTCGCGGCGGCGCGCGGAGACCGGAGGGCCGCGAGGCGGACCGTTCGCGCCGCGATGGACCGCCTCGCGGAGCGGCAGGCGCCGAGCCAGAGCCTCGAGATCCGCGCCGCCCTGTCACTGCACGGGCAACGGCTGGCTGACTTCGACACGAGGGAGGCCCTGGCGACCGGCAGTGCGGTCGCGTTCTGCGACGCCGTCGAACGCTGGCGGGCCGTGTCGCACCGGCTGCCCCCTGTCGTCGCGTCGGTCGACGAGCGGTCGGCGGGGTTGTTGGCCGAGCTGCGTCAGGCGCGTCGCGCCCTGGGCGAGCCGGGTTCCGACGACGCTGCGCTGCGTGCTCGGGTCACGGACCTCGAGTGGCGGGTCAGCCAGCTCGACTGGGCGGCGCCGGAGCGCGAGACCCTCGACACCGTGCTGGCCCCGGTCACCCACGCAACCGTGCGTGACCTGTTGGCGAGCCGGGGCGAGCAGGCGCTCGTCATGGTCGCGCAGGAGGGGCGGCAGTATGCCGTGACGATCACGTCGCGGGGCACCTCACTACACGAGCTGGGCGCCTCCGCAGAGGTGGCTGCCATCGCCGACCAGTTCGTCAGAGACCTTCAGGCGCAGGCGTTTTCGCGCACCAACCCGGCACTGTCCCAGGCTGTGGGGCGGGCCGTCGCGCAGTCGCGGGACCGGCTGGACGCGCGACTCCTCAGCACGCTCGAGCTCGACGACGACCGCGCCCTGGTCATCGTGCCCGGACGCACCTTGCAGGCCGTCCCGTGGGGGATGCTGCCCGGACTGACGGGTCGTCCGGTGACCGTGGCCCCGTCCCTGACCCGGTGGGCCGCGCCCTTGCTGGTGACCGAGCGGTCCGAACTGCTCACCGCCACGGTGCTCACCGGGCCGCGGTTGCGCCGGGCCGTCGCCGAGTCGGAGGCGGTCGCGGCGGCCTGGGCTGCGTCGGCGGCGGTGCGACACCACCCCGCCGCCGACGCCGCCGACCTCAAGCAGGCCCTGCGTCGGGCGACCGTCGTGCACGTCGCCGCGCACGGCACCCACGAGCCGCAGAACCCGTGGTTCTCGGCGCTGCACGTCGGCGACGGGCCGGTGTTCGCGCACGAGCTGCCTCGGCCTGTGACCTCACGTCACGTGGTGCTGTCTTCCTGCGACCTCGGACGCTCGACGAGCCGGCCCGGGGAGGAGCCGCTCGGGCTCACTGCAGCCCTGCTCGGTCTGGGTGTGCGCTGCGTCGTGGCGGCGGTGGCTCCCGTCGGCGACGAAGCGGCAGAGCGCGCCATGGTGGCCTACCACCGGGGGCTGGTCGGTGGTCGCTCGGCGTCGCAGGCACTGGCCGACGCCGTGGCCGAGCACCCTGATGCGGCGGCGTTCTGCCTGTTCGGCACCGACTGGACGCCGTCGCTCGACGGCGATCCGGTCCGAGGTGCCACCCGGGCCTCGGACCGGCAGCGGGCCGCTCAGATCCAGAGCGCGGGGTCGCGGAACATCGCCTCGTAGGGGTCCTCGGCCGGTCGATCGGGGAAGCGGATCGTCGCCGGGATACCCGTCGCAATCGCTCCGGACGGAACGTCTTTGACCACAACGGAGTTCGCGCCGACCTGCACGTCGTCGCCGATGTAGACGGGGCCGAGGATGCGGGCGCCAGCACCGATGGTGACGCGCGAGCCGACCGTCGGGTGGCGCTTGACCCGTTGCAGCGCCCGGCCGCCCAACGTCACCCCGTGGTAGAGCATCACGTCGTCGCCGACCTCGGCCGTCTTCCCGATGACGACCCCCATGCCGTGGTCGATGAATAACCGCCGACCGATCCGCGCGGCCGGGTGGATCTCGACGCCCGTGACCGACCGGGTGAACGTCATCAACAGACGTGCCGCCACGGCATACAACCCTCCTCGCAACCACAGGCGGTGGGCGAGGCGGTAGGCCCAGATCGCGTGCAGCCCCGGCGAGTTGAGGAACACGTCGACCCGCGAGCGCGCCGCCGGGTCGCGCAGGATCGCGGCGTCGAGGTCCTCGACGATGCGCGACCTGGCGCGGCTGGCGTAGAAGGCGAGAGTCATCGGATTCCGTTGTCGCGCAAGGTCAGTCGAGCAGGTCGGAGAAGAGGATGGTCGACAGGTAGCGCTCACCGAAGCTCGGGATCACGACGACGATCGTCTTGCCGGCGTTCTCGGGACGACGGGCGACCTGGTCGGCGGCTGCGAGCGCGGCACCGGAGGAGATGCCGACGAGCAGTCCCTCCTCCTTGGCGGCGCGGCGAGCCCACTCGACGGCGGTGTCGGCATTGACGTCGATGACCTCGTCGTAGATGTCGCGGTCGAGGATGTCGGGCACGAAGTTGGCGCCGATGCCCTGGATCTTGTGCGGGCCGGGCTGGCCGCCGTTGAGGATCGGCGACTCCTCGGGCTCGACGGCGATGAGCTGCACGTCGGGCTTGCGCGACTTGAGCACCTGGCCGACGCCGGTGATGGTGCCGCCGGTGCCGATGCCCGCGACGACGATGTCGACCTGGCCGTCGGTGTCCTTCCAGATCTCCTCGGCCGTGGTCTGGCGGTGGATCTCGGGGTTGGCCTCGTTGGCGAACTGGCGGGCGAGGACGCCACCGCGCTCGGCCGCGATCTCGTCCGCCTTGTCGACCGCACCCTTCATGCCGAGGGCGCCCTCGGTGAGGACCAGCTCGGCGCCGTAGGCCCGCAGCAGCGCCCGGCGCTCCTTGCTCATCGTCTCGGGCATGGTGAGGACGACGTTGTAGCCGCGGGCCGCGCCGACCATGGCCAGGGCGATGCCGGTGTTGCCCGAGGTGGCCTCGACGATGGTCCCGCCCGGCTTGAGCTCGCCGGACTTCTCCGCCGCGTCGACGATGGCGACGCCGATGCGGTCCTTCACCGAACTGGCCGGGTTGTAGAACTCGAGCTTGGCGGCGACCGTCGCGTCGCTGTCGATGAGCCGGTTGATCCGCACCAGCGGGGTGTTGCCGATGAGCTGGGTGACGTCGTCGTAGATGGGCATTGCGTTCCTCGATCGGTATGCCGCGGGGTCGCGGGGTGCTGGGCCGCCCGGTAGAGCGAACCTGACGTTATGCCTATTCCAACAGATCGTTATGTGTGGGCGCAACGCCGTCCCGCCCACTGGCTTCATGTCCCGCAACATGCCGTCCTCCGCGACTTCTCACGGCATGTTGCGGGACATGAGCGGGGGCGGAACGCGAGGTCGGGCGGTAGGGGTCGCGGGCGGTGTCACACTTCGGGCGTGGGCGGACAGGACGGGGGCATGGAGACCTCACCCATCACGCCCGACGACGACCCGGTCGGTTCGCTACTCACGGCAGCCGCGCCACCCTCCCTGCCCATCGCGACCGAGCGTGTCGCCGGACTCGCCCGCGCCGTGGCCCGTGACATCGTCGAGTCCGACCGCACCCTCGCCGGTCGAGCCCGCCGCCTGCGGCGCAGGCACAAGGTCGTCGCAGGCGGCGCCGCGGCCGCCGTCGTCCTCGTTCCGACCGGCGCGTGGGCCGCAGAGCACTTCCTCGCCCAGACCGGCCGCTTCGGCAACCCGTCGCTCAACCCTGACTTCGAGGACCGGTCCGAGTTCATCAACCTGTGCGCCAAGGACTTCCCCGTCTACGTGCGCACCCTCGCCCCCACCGACCTCCCGGCTGCGCCGGGCAAGACGTGGGACAGGTATGCCGCGCAACTGGCCAAGCAGGAGGCTGCCGGTGCGGGGTGCACACCATCGGCGCAGGCGGACACCCAGGCGACCAACCTTCGGCTCGATCTGCTCGCCGCGGCCAGCGCCGACTGGGGCTGCACTCTCGTGTGGGCCACCGAAGACGGCAGGGCCACGCAGGCCCGCGCCGCACGCACCGCCATGCTCGACCTCGACAGAGCGGCCCGGAAGATCTCCACCATCGAGGGCACGGTCGGCACGCAGGACCCGGACGTCTTCCTCGCCAACAGCAGGCTGCCGCAGTGGGTCGGGTGTCCCCGATGAGTCCGAGCGCGACGCCGACGACCCCGGCGGAGCGCCGGCTCGAGGAGCTCGCGAGCGCCCACGGGCCACGGGTCCTGGCCTACCTGACCCGGCGCACCGACCCGCCTGCCGATGCCGCCGACGTCCTCCAGGAAGTGCTCACCACCGCCTGGCGCAAGATCCACCAGGCGCCCGACGACCCCGACCACGCGATCGCCTGGCTGCTGGCCATCGCCCGCCGCGCGAGCGCCAACCACCGCCGCGCAGCCAGCCGTCGGCACGCGGCGACGCAGCGACTGCGAGCCGAGCTCACGGCATACCCACCGACGACCCAGCCCACCGACGCCGACGCTGCGCGGCACGACGACGTCCGCACTGCGCTCGCCACGCTGGGCGACGGCGACCGCGAACTGCTGGAGCTGACCTACTGGGACGGCCTGACGGGCGAACAGGTCGCCACGGTCGTCGGCGCGAGCCCGACCGCAACACGCAAACGGATCCAACGCGCTCGCGACCGACTGGCGGCGGCGCTGGCCGACGAGCGGGCCACCCCGCCCGTCGACCAGGCACGCAGCACCACGACGCACCGTGCGGCGAGCGTCACAACCTAGGTGAGCGAGCGCTTAGTGCCCATTAGAGTGGCCGGCATGTCTGCGCTCCAGGTCGTCGCCCTCGTGGTGACCATTCCCGTGACGCTCGTGGCGGTCGCGCTGTTCGTCCGCACCATCAACCGCTCCTTCGTCGCGACGTTCAAGCTCGGCCAGCCCGACCACTCGCGCACGAACGACCCGGGCCGGCGCACCATGACGCTGGTCCGCGAGTTCCTCGGCCACACGCGGATGTCGCGGCTGCCGATCGTGGCGGTGGCGCACTGGTTCACGATGATCAGCTTCGGCGTGCTGTTCTTCACGCTGGTCAACGCGTTCGGCCAGCTGGTCGACCCGGAGTGGACGCTGCCGCTGATCGGCCACTTCCCGCCGTACGAGTGGATCACCGAGTTCTTCGCCTGGACCGGCCTCGTCGGCATCCTCACGCTCATGGCCATCCGCCAGGCCAAGAAGCCCAGCCGTGCGCAGGGCGAGGGCGGCCGCCGCAGCCGCTTCTTCGGCTCGACCTTCTGGCAGGCCTACTACGTCGAGCTCACGATCCTCGGCGTCACCCTGTGCATCCTCACGCTGCGCGGCCTCGAGTACGCCCTCGGCAAGGCCACCGGCTCCGACACGGCCAGCGCGCTGCACTTCCCGATGACCGCGTGGCTCGGCGGGCTCTTCGACGGCCTGTCGGTCAGCGCCCTCGAGAACACCATCGTCGTCGTGGCTGCGGTCAAGATCCTCATCTCGTTCGCGTGGATGATCACCATCGCGCTCACGCCGACGATGGGTGTCGCGTGGCACCGGTTCCTCGCGTTCTTCAACATCTGGTTCAAGCGCCACGCCGACGGCCGCACCTCCCTCGGTGCGCTCCAGCCGATGCTGGTCGACGGCAAGCCGCTGGACTTCGAGAACATCGAGGAGCTCGACGAGGACGCCGCGCTCGGCGTCGGCAAGGTCGAGGACTTCACGTGGAAGGGCCTGCTCGACTTCACCACCTGCACCGAGTGCGGCCGCTGCCAGAGCCAGTGCCCGGCCTGGAACACGGACAAGCCGCTCTCGCCCAAGCTGCTCATGATGACGTTGCGCGACAACGTCCACGCGCGTGCACCGTGGCAGCTCGCGTCCGAGTCGGCCCGCGCGGAGATGGGCGAGGACGCCGCGAAGCTCCAGGAAGTGCCCCTCATCGGTGACACCGGGTATGCCGCGTCCGGCACCAATGGCGGGGACGGCACCCACGGCGTCGTCCCCGACGTCGGTGCGCTCGCGGCATACAACCCGCATGGGCCCGACGCCGTGATCGACCAGGACGTCCTGTGGTCGTGCACAACCTGTGGGGCGTGCGTCGAGCAGTGCCCGGTCGACATCGAGCACGTCGACGCGATCGTGGACATGCGTCGCTACCAGAACCTCATCGAGTCGGCGTTCCCCAGCGAGCTCGGCGGGCTGTTCAAGAACCTCGAGAACAAGGGCAACCCGTGGGGCATGAACGCCCGCGCGCGGATGGACTGGGCCAAGGACCTGCCGTTCGAGATCAAGGTGCTCGGGCAGGACGTGGAAAGCGCTGACGACGTGGACTACCTGTTCTGGGTCGGTTGCGCCGGCGCCTACGAGGACCGCGCCAAGAAGACGACGCGCGCGGTGGCCGAGCTGCTCGACCAGGCGGGGGTGACGTTCGCGATCCTCGGCGACGGCGAGACCTGCACCGGTGACTCGGCCCGCCGCGCCGGCAACGAGTTCCTCTTCCAGATGCTGGCGCAGCAGAACGTCGAGACGCTCAACGAGGTCGGCGCCACCAAGATCGTCGTGACGTGCGCGCACTGCTTCAACACGATCAAGAACGAGTACCCCCAGCTCGGCGGCAAGTACGAGGTCGTGCACCACACCCAGCTGCTCAACCGACTCGTCCGTGAGAAGAAGCTCGTGCCCGTCGCGCGCCCGGCGGAGGTGCCCGGCAAGTCGAGCAACAAGAACGCCGCCTCCACCGCGGAGTCCGTGACCTACCACGACCCGTGCTACCTGGGCCGCCACAACGGCGTCTACGCCCCGCCGCGCGAGCTGATCGGCGCCCTGCCCGGCGTCGAGCTCAAGGAGATGGAGCGCACCAAGGAGAAGTCGTTCTGCTGCGGCGCCGGCGGTGCGCGCATGTGGATGGAGGAGAAGCTCGGCACGCGGATCAACGTCAACCGCACCGAGGAGGCCATCGGCACCGGCGCCGAACGGATCGCCATCGGCTGCCCGTTCTGCCGCGTGATGCTCAGCGACGGCCTGACCGCTGCCCAGTCCGAGGGCCGCGGTGAGGACGCCGAGGTCGTCGACGTGGCGCAGATGCTGCTGGCTGCGGTCAAGCGCCCGGAGCCCCCGGCCGACGAGACGCCCGCGGAGCCCGCGCCCGACCCGGAGCCGCAGCCCGCCTGAGGTCAGGCGACCTCGGCCATCAGGGCGGCCAGCTTGGCGCGCGAGCCGATGTCGAGCTTGCGGTAGATGTGCGACAGGTGCGCATCGACGGTGCGGGGTGAGACGAACAGCTCCTCGGCGATGCGCCGGCTCGTCAGCCCTTCGGCCACGAGCTCGGCGACCGCGCGCTCGGCCTTGGTGAGGGACCCCAGCGGTGTCGCCATGTCGGCGGGCAGCGACCGGCGGAACTGACCGGTGATCGCGGCCAGCCCCGCTGGTGTCAGCTGACCGCTCAGCACCCAGACCGGCGGGCAGTCCGCGGGCGACCCCTCGATGTACGGCACCCCTGGCCGGCTCCGGCCCACCGCCCCACGCGGGATCCGCAGCGCCGCCGCAGCCCCGCAGAGCTGGCGGTGGGCCGGGTTCCCCTGGTCTCGCAGCAGGGACGCAAGGGCGTCGAGGACGTGGGCCGCCTGCGTCGGCATACCGATCTCGACGGCACGACGCAGCGCAGACAAGTAGGAGCTCTGCGCCTGGTCGGGCTCCCCGAGCAGCACGAGCGCGTCACCGACGAGGGCACGTGCCTCGACCGCGTCACGACCCAGCCGGCTGCTGTCGGCCAGGACGACGATGTCGGCAGCCCGTCCCGCAGCGCGCTCCGGGTCGACCGGCAGCAGCTCACGCGCCTCCTGCAGCGCCACCACGACCCGCACCGCCCACGGCAGGTGCTCGGTCTCCACCGGTTCACCCGGCTCCGCCGTGATCTGGCGCAGGAGCGTGTCGGCGAGCAGGGCGATGCGGTCCTCGTGGATGGCGAGGGCCTGCTGCCGGGCGTAGTGCGCCAGCGACTGGGCCTCGACGACACGGCCCTGCTCCCACGCCACCTTGGCCTGCAAGGTCAACGCGGACAACGAGATCCAGCGCTCCTCCTCAGGCGGCGAGTCGTGGATCAGCTGCGCCAGACGCTCCGCCTCCTCCCACTCACCCGCCGAGACGCAGACGTCCATCAGGGTCCGACGGGCCTGGCGGATCACGTAGTCGCTGCCGTCGAGGGCCAGCGCCAGCTCGGCGTCGGCGCGGGCATGGTGCAGGTCGCCGGCGTCGAGGTGCATCTCGGCCCGGATGGCGGCGTTGCGGGCCTGCTCGAGATCACGGTCATGCGGGGAGGTGAGGGCCTTGGCGTGCTGTTCGGCGCGGTCGAGCAGGCGCACCCCCTCGTAGGTGCCTCGCACCTCTGACGCGCAGATCCCGGCGCGACGGGCCAGCTGCGAGCCCACGAGCGGTGGCCCGTCGCCACTGTCGAGCACCGCCTCGAGGAGCTCGACGGCCTCACGCGGACGCATCGCCGTGTAGAGGGAGGAGAACGCGCGGTTGGCCAGCTCGTAACCCTTGGCCCGGGTCGCAGGGTCGGCACACGCGTCCTGCACCGCCGCCGCCAGCAGCTCGACCTCTGCCAGCCACGGCTGGTCGGAGGCCCCGGTGAGGAAGTCCGGCGGCAGCACCCGGTCGGCCCAGCGCACCAGCCCGGCGCGGGCCGCGACGTCGTCACCAGTCGCGGACGCGAGCGCACGCCCGACTTCGCGCAACGGCGCCAGCATGCCGAACCGGCCGTCGGCGTCGACCTCGACGAGGTTGCGCCGCGTCAGCGCCCCGGCGAGCTGCACCGCCTGCGGCCGCGAGACCTCGCACAGCTCCGCCAGCACCTCCAGGCTCATCGGCTGCCCCACGGCCGCCATCCGCCGGAAGCACTGCTGCTCGCCCGACCCCAGCAGGTCGTGGGAGGCGCGCACCGCGTCGTCCATCGAGTGCACGGGCACGACGTCGGACACCCCGACGAGTGCGATCTGCACGGCGAGCTGCTCGATCAGCAACGGCAGCCCGCCGCTGGCCGCCAACAGCTGGCGCAGGGTCGTCGCGTGCTGGTCGAGGTCGACGGGGTGACCGCCCGCGGTGGCGATCCGCGACAGCAGCAGCTCGAGCGCCGGCCCGTCGAGCGGGCCGTCCGGCTCGGGCACCGGCAGCGGCGCCAACCGGAGCACCCGCTCGGCAGGCTTACCCGCCATCGTCTGGGCCGTGCACATGAGCCGCCAGGTGGCGGCGTCCTCGAGCAGGTCGGTCAGGAGCTCGCCGAGTCCGTCGATGGCGTCGACGCCGTCGAGCACCAGCAGCCGCTCCTGGCCGTCGAGGGCGCGCTTGAGCGCCATCGTGGGTGAGTCGCCCGGCACCAGGTCTGCCTCGAGCGCCTCGAGGCAGCTGCCGACGACCGACTCGCGCGTGTCGCCGGCGGACGCCCGCACCCAGGAGGTCGGCTGTCCCGACAGCACGTGCCGCGCCACGAGCGACTTGCCCGAGCCGGGCGCCCCGGTGAGGGTGACCCAGCGGTGCTCCGCGACGAGACCGCGCAGCTGCGCGATGACCTCGTCCCTACCGATGCACGGGGTGAGCACGAACCGAGGCTATCGACACCTACGGGCGCAATATCGGTGGTTTCACTGATGTGCTGCGAAAAGCGCTACGGCAGGCTTCTTCTCGAGGCAGGAACCGCAGGGCCGGGGCGACGAGGAGGGGCGTTGCCGACGGACACCGGTTCCGCTCCTGGCGGGAGGGCCAGCACGAAGGGCCCGGGGGGGGGGGGGGGGGGGCGCCCCC
>JAEZWF010000044.1 GCA_023420415.1 Actinomycetes bacterium
CTGTCAATCATCTCCACGTCCTCAATTCAGCTTGGATACCGCCACCTGCTTGAGCAGGTTGGCCACCGAGGCGTCCATGACGTCGGTGAATGGCTTGGGGTACAGACCCATCCATAGCACGGCAACGGCCAGCAGCGCGAGCATCAGGAATTCGCGCGCGTTGATGTCTTTCATCTCGCCGACGTGGTCGTTGGCCACGGCACCGAAGTAGACGCGCTTGAACATCCACAGCGTGTAGGCGGCGCCCGAAATCAGCGCAGTGGCGGCCAGCAGGCCGATCCAGAAATTGGCCTGCACGGCGCCCAGAATGACCGTCCACTCACCCACGAAGCCCGCCGTGCCCGGCAAGCCGCAGTTGGCCATGAAGAACAGCAAGGCAAAGGCCGCAAAGCGCGGCATGGTGTTGGCCACGCCACCGTAAGCTGAAATTTCGCGCGAATGCACGCGGTCGTACAGCACGCCGATGCACAGGAACATGGCGCCCGACACAAAGCCGTGGGCAATCATCTGCAGCAGGCCGCCCGTGACGCCCAGCGGGTTGAAGACGAAAAAGCCGAGCGTGACGAAACCCATGTGCGCCACCGACGAGTAGGCCACGAGCTTCTTCATGTCTTGCTGCACCAGCGCCACCACGCCGATGTAGATGATGGCGATGAGCGACAGCGCAATCATCAGCCAGGCCCATTCGCGCGACGCGTCCGGCAGGATCGGCATGGAAAAGCGCAGAAAGCCGTAGGCGCCCAGCTTCAGCATGATGGCCGCCAGCACGGCCGAGCCGCCGGTGGGCGCCTCGACGTGCACATCGGGCAGCCAGGTGTGCACCGGCCACATCGGGACCTTGACGGCAAAGGCGGCAAAGAAGGCGAAGAACAGCAGCGTCTGCGCCGTGCCGGGCAACGGCAGGCTCTGCCAGGTCAGCACGTCGAAGCTGCCACCCGAGCGCATGTACAGGTAGATGAACGCCACCAGCATGAGCAGCGAGCCCAGGAAGGTGTAGAGGAAGAACTTGAAGGCGGCGTAGATCTTGTTCGGCCCGCCCCAGATGCCGATGATCAGGTACATCGGAATGAGCGTGGCCTCGAAGAACATGTAGAACAGCACCCCGTCCAAGGCGGAAAACACGCCGATCATCAAGCCCGACAGCATCAGGAAGGCGGCCATGTACTGGTTCACCTTGCGCTGGATCACTTCCCAGCCTGCGATCACTACGATGATCGTGATGAAGGCGGTCAGCAGCACGAACCAGACCGAGATGCCGTCCACGCCCAGGTGGTAGTTGACGTTGAAGCGCGGAATCCACGGCGCTTTCTCGACGAACTGCATCGCAGGCGTACCCAGCCGGAAACCCTGGTACAGCGGCAAGGTCACCAGAAAACTGATGAGGGAACCGATCAGCGCAATCCAGCGCACGAGCTGCGCCTGGCTTTCTCGGCCCAGTGCCAGCAGCACGGCGCCGAACACGATCGGCGTCCAGATGGCAAGGCTCAACCAACCCATTTTTTTCTCGCTCTTCTTTACTTGTTGAGCCAGACGAAGTACGTCATCAGCACGAAGATGCCCAGAATCATCACCAGGGCGTAGTGGTACCGGTAGCCGGACTGCACGCGCCGCACCGCGCCGGCCCCCCAGCCCACCACTTTCCAGGAACCGTTGACCACCAGGCCGTCGATCACCGCCCGATCACCGCCCTTCCACAAGCCGGTGCCCAGCATGCGCACGCCGCGCGCGATGACGTTCTCGTTGAACCAATCAAGGTAGTACTTTTTGTCAAGCACCGTGTACACGGGCTGGAACATGCGCTTGATAGCGGCCGGCAGCGCCGGATTGATCATGTACATGTAGAACGCCGCCACCACGCCCGCCAGCGCCAACCAGAACGGCGCCGTGACAAAGCCGTGCACGCCCATCGCCGCCCAGCCGTGAATCTTCTCGGCCAGTTCCGCCATCGCCGGATGGCGGGCCGCATCGACATGGATCACGCCCTTGAAGAAGTCGCCGAACAGCATCGGCATCAGGGTCATGGCGCCGATGACCACGGACGGAATCGCCAGCAGCACCAGCGGCAGCCAGACCACCCAGGGAGATTCGTGCGGCTTCTCGTCGTGGCCATGCCCGTGGCCGTGATCGTCATGATGCGCGTCCGGGTTCTGGTCATAGCGCTCCTTCCCGTGGAACACCAGGAAGTACAGGCGGAACGAATAGAAGGCCGTCACGAACACGCCGGCCAGCACGGCAAAGTGGGCGAAGCCCGCAGCGGGAAGAGTGCTCGCGTGCACCGCTTCGATGATGGCGTCCTTGGAGTAGAACCCGGAGAAGAACGGCGTGCCGATCAGCGCCAGCGAGCCGAGCAGCGAGGTGATCCAGGTGATCGGCATGTGCTTGCGCAGGCCGCCCATCCAGCGGATGTCCTGGTTGTGGTGCATGCCGATGATCACCGAGCCGGCCGCCAGGAACAGCAGCGCCTTGAAGAAGGCGTGCGTCATCAGGTGGAACCCCGCTACCGAGTAGGCGGAAGCACCCAGCGCCACCGTCATGTAGCCCAGCTGCGACAGCGTGGAATAGGCCACCACGCGCTTGATGTCGTTCTGGATGATCGCCAGAAAGCCCATGAACAGCGCCGTGATCGCCCCGATGATCAGGATGAAGTTGAGCGCAGCGTCGGACAGCTCGAACAGCGGCGACATGCGCTCCACCATGAAGATGCCGGCTGTCACCATGGTCGCCGCGTGAATCAGTGCCGAGATCGGTGTCGGGCCTTCCATCGAGTCGGGCAGCCACACGTGCAGCGGGAACTGCGCGGACTTGCCCATGGCGCCGATGAACAGGCCGATGCAGATCACGGTGATGAGCATCCAGTCGGTGCCCGGAAAGCCCAGCTTGGCCAACTCGCCCGACTTGTCAAACACTTCGCCGTAGTTGAGCGAGCCGGCGTAGGCGGCAATCAGGCCGATGCCCAGGATGAAGCCGAAATCGCCCACGCGGTTGACCAGGAAGGCCTTGAGGTTCGCGTAGATGGCGGTGGGCCGGGTGTACCAGAAGCCGATCAGCAGGTACGAGACCAGGCCCACTGCTTCCCAGCCGAAGAACAACTGCATGAAGTTGTTCGCCATCACCAGCATCATCATCGAGAAGGTGAACAGCGAGATGTACGAGAAGAAGCGCTGGTAGCCGGGGTCCTCGGCCATGTAGCCGATCGTGTAGACGTGCACCGCCAGCGACACCGAGGTGACTACGCACATCATCGTGG
>JAEZWF010000058.1 GCA_023420415.1 Actinomycetes bacterium
GACCCCATGAAGTCGGAGTCGCTAGTAATCGCAGATCAGCAACGCTGCGGTGAATACGTTCCCGGGCCTTGTACACACCGCCCGTCAAGTCACGAAAGTCGGTAACACCCGAAGCCGGTGGCCCAACTCGCAAGAGGGGGAGCCGTCGAAGGTGGGACTGGCGATTGGGACTAAGTCGTAACAAGGTAGCCGTACCGGAAGGTGCGGCTGGATCACCTCCTTTCTAAGGAGCATCTGACGCCTGGTCTGCGGATCGGGTGTGCAGAGGCCATGCCCCGGCCGAACGCGTCGGGGGTGGTGCTCGAGGGTGGAACATCAACTACGGCGGCCATGTGGGCCGGCACCGCGTCAGTACTCCTTCGGGATGGAACGCGCACAGCCGGTTCGGGTGGTCGCCCAGGCACGCTGTTGGGTCCTGAGGGAACAGCCCGCGAGGGAGGTTGCTTCATGACGGGCCCGGTCGGTCGGACGAACCGCCAGCTGCTTGGCAGCGGGTAGGCGCCGGCGGGAGATCGGGGATCGTTCGTTGTTTGAGAACTGCACAGTGGACGCGAGCATCTTATAAGTATGTCTTTGGTCAAGTTTTTAAGGGCACAGGGTGGATGCCTTGGCACTAGGAGCCGAAGAAGGACGTGGTAGCCTGCGATAAGCCTCGGGGAGTTGGCAAACGAACCGTGATCCGAGGATGTCCGAATGGGGAAACCCCGCACGAGTCATGTCGTGTGACCCGCACCTGAATATATAGGGTGTGTGGAGGGAACGCCGGGAAGTGAAACATCTCAGTACCGGCAGGAAGAGATATTCCGTGAGTAGTGGCGAGCGAAAGCGGATCAGGCCAAACCGTATGCGTGTCAAGCCGGCAGGCGTTGCGTGTACGGGGTTGTGGGACCTTTCAGTTGATTCTGCCGAGTCAGCAGGGAGTCAGAAAGTCTCGTTATAGTCGAAGGGCATTGAAAGGCCCGGCACAGAGGGTGGTACCCCCGTAGACGAAATGGCGTGGCCTCCCGAGAGGGATCCCAAGTAGCTCCGGGCCCGAGAAACCTGGAGTGAATCTGCACAGACCACTGTGTAAGCCTAAATACTACCTAGTGACCGATAGCGGACAAGTACCGTGAGGGAAAGGTGAAAAGTACCCCGGGAGGGGAGTGAAATAGTACCTGAAACCGTGTGCCTACAATCCGTCGGAGCCTCCCTAGCAGGGGTGACGGCGTGCCTTTTGAAGAATGAGCCTGCGAGTTAGTGGTACGTGGCGAGGTTAACCCGTGTGGGGAAGCCGTAGCGAAAGCGAGTCCGAATAGGGCGACCGTAGTCGCGTGCTCTAGACCCGAAGCGAAGTGATCTAGCCATGGGCAGGGTGAAGCGCGGGTAAGACCGCGTGGAGGCCCGAACCCACCAGGGTTGAAAACCTGGGGGATGACCTGTGGTTAGGGGTGAAAGGCCAATCAAACTTCGTGATAGCTGGTTCTCCCCGAAATGCATTTAGGTGCAGCGTCACGCGTTTCTTGCCGGAGGTAGAGCTACTGGATAGCCGATGGGCCCCACCAGGTTACTGACGTTAGCCAAACTCCGAATGCCGGTAAGCCAGAGCGTGGCAGTGAGACTGCGGGGGATAAGCTCCGTAGTCGAGAGGGAAACAGCCCAGACCACCAGCTAAGGCCCCTAAGCGTGTGCTAAGTGGGAAAGGATGTGGAGTTGCATTGACAACCAGGAGGTTGGCTTAGAAGCAGCCACCCTTTAAAGAGTGCGTAATAGCTCACTGGTCAAGTGATTCCGCGCCGACAATGTAGCGGGGCTCAAGCACACCACCGAAGCTGTGGCATTGACACATTGCCCGGCCGTGACATCTGCGGATCCACGGTCCAAGCGTGTTGATGGGTAGGGGAGCGTCGTGTGGCCAGGGAAGCGGCGGAGTGATCCAGCCGTGGAGGCCACACGAGTGAGAATGCAGGCATGAGTAGCGAATGACGGGCGAGAAACCCGTCCGCCGAATAACCAAGGGTTCCAGGGTCAAGCTAATCTGCCCTGGGTAAGTCGGGACCTAAGGCGAGGCCGACAGGCGTAGTCGATGGACATCCGGTTGATATTCCGGAACCGGCGAAGAACCGCCCATGACGAACCTAGTGATGCTAAGCGCCTGAAGCTCGTAGACGTCTTCGGACTGACATGAGTGGAGCGCGCGACCCGATCTAGTAGTAGTCAAGCAATGGAGAGACGCAGGAAGGTAGCCTCCGCGTGGCGATGGTTGTCCACGTCCAAGGGTGTAGGGAGTGAGGTAGGCAAATCCGCCTCACACATATCCTGAGACCTGATAGTGACCGCGAATGCGGGAAGCAGGGTGATCCTATGCTGCCAAGAAAATCTTCTAGCGAGGTTCTAGCCGCCCGTACCCCAAACCGACTCAGGTGGTTAGGTAGAGAATACCAAGGCGATCGAGTGAATCGTGGTTAAGGAATTCGGCAAAATACCCCCGTAACTTCGGGAGAAGGGGGGCCCAGAGGGTGAAGGGACTTGCTCCCTAGCCTGAACGGCCGCAGAGACCAGGGAGAAGCGACTGTTTACTAAAAACACAGGTCCGTGCGAAGTCGCAAGACGATGTATACGGACTGACGCCTGCCCGGTGCTGGAAGGTTAAGAGGACGGGTTAGATCCTTCGGGGTCGAAGCTCAGAATTTAAGCCCCAGTAAACGGCGGTGGTAACTATAACCATCCTAAGGTAGCGAAATTCCTTGTCGGGTAAGTTCCGACCTGCACGAATGGCGTAACGACTTCTCCACTGTCTCAACCACGAACTCGGCGAAATTGCACTACGAGTAAAGATGCTCGTTACGCGCAGCAGGACGGAAAGACCCCGGGACCTTTACTACAGCTTGGTATTGGTGTTCGGTACGGCTTGTGTAGGATAGGTGGGAGACTTTGAAGCCGGCACGCCAGTGTCGGTGGAGTCAACGTTGAAATACCACTCTGGTCGTTCTGGATATCTAACCTCGGTCCGTGATCCGGATCAGGGACAGTGCCTGGTGGGTAGTTTAACTGGGGCGGTTGCCTCCTAAAAGGTAACGGAGGCGCCCAAAGGTTCCCTCAGCCTGGTTGGCAATCAGGTTTT